>NZ_JANLGI010000010.1 GCF_024655635.1 Allobosea sp. 47.2.35
GCGGGGGGGGGGGGGGGGGGGGGCCCCGCCCCCCGCCGCCTGCCGTTTCGATCCCGTTTCTCAGATCCATCCGGAAGCCATGACCATCAACGCAGCCTCGTTCCGCGAGCTTCGGCTCGACCGTCTGAGCCGTGACTTCGGCACCCATAACGCGCTCAAGGACGTCTCGCTGACGATCGGCAAGGGCGAGTTCATCGCGCTGCTCGGCCCGTCCGGCTGCGGCAAGTCGACGACGCTGAACCTGATCGCGGGTCTGCTGCCGGCGACCGGCGGCGGCATCTGGCTCGACGACAAGCGCATCGATCCGCTGCGCCCGGAAGAACGCGGCTTCGGCATGGTCTTCCAGAGCTATGCGCTCTTCCCGCATATGAGCGTGAACAAGAATATCGGCTTCGGCCTGAAGATGCGCGGCCTGCCGCGCGCCGAGATCGACAAGCGCGTCGCCGAGGCCGCCGCGCTGGTGCGCCTGCAGGGCCAGACCGAGAAATTGCCCGGCCAGCTCTCCGGCGGCCAGCAGCAGCGCGTCGCCATCGCGCGCGCCATCGTCGTCGAGCCGCCACTGGTGCTGATGGACGAGCCACTCTCGAACCTCGACGCCAAGCTGCGTCTTGAGATGCGCGCGGAGATCCGCCGCATCCACAACACGCTCGGCGCCACCACGATCTACGTCACCCACGATCAGGAAGAAGCGCTCTCGCTCGCCGATCGCATCGTCGTGCTGCGCGACGGCCAGGTTCGTCAGGTCGGCACACCGGAAGACCTGTTCATGCGGCCGGACCATCTCGACGTCGCCGAGTTCATGGGCTTCCGCAACAAGGTGAAGGGCAAGGTCGCCTCGGTCAGCGACGGCAAGGCGGCCGTCACGGTCGGCGATGCGCAGCTCTCCGGCCGTGCCCGCGAGGCGGTCTCCGCTGGCGCCGACGGCTATCTGGCGATCCGCCCGGAGGACCTGCACCCAGTCGCTGCCGGCCAGCCCGGTCTTAAGGCGCAGGTCGTCTCGACCGAGTTCCGCGGCCGCGAATTCGTCGGCTTCGCCCGCATGGCTGACGGAACCGACCTGTCCTTCCTCGCCCATGACAAGCTCTCGCCGGGCGAGGCGGTGACGCTCGCCGCCGATCCCGACCGCGTCCTCGTCTATGGAGGGGCGGCGTGAGCACCGACACCTCCTCCATCCCGCTGAAGCAGCGGCTGGCGGCGCGCGGGCTCGACGGGCTGACGCTGCTCGTCCTGCCGGCGGTGCTGTTCCTGCTGGCGCTGTTCATCTACCCGTTCTTCTACGGGCTCTTCCTGTCCTTCGAGCCGAAGCAGGGCGGCATCTTCGCCAATTACCAGCGCTTTTTCTCCGATCGCTTTCTCTATGGGACGATCGCGACGACACTCTGGCTCGCCTTGCCGGTCACCATCGCGACGCTGCTGCTGGCGATCCCGATCGCCTTCCGCGTCCGGCTGATGCGCAACCAGCGCCTCTTGACCACGATCCTGGTGATCCCGATCACGCTCGGCACGGTGCTCGTCGCCGAGGGCCTGCTGAACTATCTGGGGCCGCAGGGCTGGTTCAACCGCGTGCTGATGACCTTCGGCATCATCTCCTCGCCGGTGAAGCTGCTCCACAATTACTGGGGCGTGATGCTCTCGCTGGTCATCACCGGCTTCCCCTTCACCTTCCTTTTGACGCTGTCCTACCTCTCCGGCATCGATCCGGCGCTGGAGCAGGCGGGTGCGACGCTGGGCGCGGGGCCGTGGGACCGCTTCAAGCACATCCTCTTCCCGCTCTTGCTGCCGGGGCTCGCGATCACCTTCTGCCTGAGCTTCGTGCAGGCCTTCTCGGTCTTCCCCTCGGCGGTGCTGCTCGGCGCGCCCTCGGGGCCGACCCGCGTGATCTCGATTGCGGCCTATCAGGCGGCCTTCGAGGAATACGACTACTCCATGGCTTCGGCCGTCGCGATGATCATGGGCGTGGTTCAGCTCAGCATCGTCGTCGTGGTTCTGGCCGTACGCGGCATGCTGTATCGCGGCCCGGCCGGCGGCGGAAAGGGCTGATCCGATGGTGAAAGACACCCGTCTCTCGACGAAGCTCTGGGCGGCTGCCAACTGGACGCTGATCGGCTTCTTCATCGTCAACCTCTTCGCGATGATCGCGACGGTGGTGACCTCGTCCTTCTCGACTCGCTGGCTCGGCACCTGGCTGCCCGCCGGCTGGACGACGCGCTGGTACTCGGCCGCCTGGGCGGAATTCCAGCTCTATGACGTGCTGCTCGTCACCTTCCAGATCGTCTTCCTGGTGGTGGCGCTCTCCGGCCTGATCGGCGTGCCCGCGGCCTATGCGCTCGCGCGGCGGGATTTCCCGGGCAAGAAGCTCGTCATGCTGCTCTTCCTGCTGCCGCTGCTGGTGCCGCCGATCACCTTCGGCATTCCGCTGGCGACGGTGCTCTACCAGACCGGCTTCGCCGGTCAGATGTCAGGCGTGGTGCTCGCCAACCTCGTGCCGACCGTGCCCTTCGTCATCCTGGTGATGATCCCGTTCATCGAGCAGATCGACACCAAGATCGAGGCGGCGGCGCGCGTCTTCGGCGCCAACACCTTCAAGCTCTTCGTGCATGTGCTGCTGCCGCTGCTCATGCCCGGCATCCTCGCGGCGCTGCTGCTGGTGCTGGTCAGGACGCTCGCCATGTTCGAACTGACCTTCCTCACGGCCGGCCCGACCAGCCAGACGCTGGTCGTCGCGCTCTACTACGCAGTCTTTGCCGCCGGTGTCCGCGCGGTGCAGTCGATCGATGCCATGGCGGTGATCTACATGGTCACGACGCTGATCTGGCTCGTGATCGCGCTGCGCTTCGTCAACCCGACGCAGATCGTCGCCCGCGCCAAGCGGTAACCAGGTCGGGCGGCGTTCCCACGAGCGCCGCCCTCACTTTTCTCAGGTTTCCGGGCGCTCGTCCTCATTGGCGGCGCTACGGCTCCTGAACAGCCGCCACAGCGATTTGCGTAGGCGCCTCGACGTCAGGTGCGCGCCGGCCGGCCGCCGCTCCAGCGTGATCTTCTGGTCGTGATAATCCTCCAGCCCCGGCCGGTGACCGACACTGATCAGCGTCGCCTCGGCGAGCTCCTCGTCGAACAGGCTGAGCAAGGAAGCCTGGCTTTCCTCGTCGAGCGCCGAGGTCGCCTCGTCCATCACGATGATGTCGGGCTTCTGCAGCAGCAGCCGCGTGAAGGCGACGCGCTGGCGCTCGCCACCGGAGAGGATGCGGTCCCAATCCTCTTCCTCGACATCGAGTTTCTTGGCGAGATAGCCCAGCCCGCAGCGCTGCAACGCCGCCGTGATTGCCTCGTCCGGCACGGCACGGTCTGAATCCGGGTAGAGCAGGATGCCGCGCAAGGCGCCGCGCGGCAGATAGGGCTTCTGCGGCACGAAGGCGATGGTCTGGCCGGACGGCACGCGGATCGTGCCTGAGCCCCAGGGCCAGATGCCGGCGAGCGCACGGATCAGCGTGCTCTTGCCCGAGCCGCTTTCGCCCGCGATCAGCGCCTTCGCGCCCTGCGGGATGGAGACCGTGGCATCGGCCAGCACGACACGGCCATTACTATGGGCGATCGACAGGTTCTCCAGATGGATCGCGCCATCGTCGCTCTCGCCCAGCGCGATCTGCTCGTCCTTCTCCATGATCGTGCCGATATCCAGCGCCTCCAGCTCCTCCACCAGTTCGTCGACGCGGGTGACCGAGGCGAACCATTCCGCCAGCCGCACAAAATTATCGACGAACCAGATCAGCGCCGCCTGCACGGCGCTGAAGGCCGCGACGACCTGCACGACGGCACCGAGCGTGACGCCGCCGGCCAGGAATTTCGGCGCGATCAGCAGGAGCGGCACGATCGGGAACAGCGCGCCATTGGTGTTGAGCACCAGCGCGATAACGCCCTGCTGGCGCACGATCCGGAGCCAGGCCGCGACGACGCGCCCGTAATTCTCGCCGACCGAACTGCGCTCGTCGGCATCGCCCTTGATCAGCGCGATGCTCTCGGCATTCTCGCGCAAACGCGTCATCTCGGCCCGGAACTGCGCCTCCATCTCGTTCTTGTGGGCGACGCGCGCGACGAGTGGGCGCCCCGCGAGATAGGCCGCGAGCGAGGCGATCGTGGCATAGACCACTGCCGCCACCGCCATATAGCTGGGGATCACGATCGTGGTTCCACCCAGCGTGAATTCGGCGGAGCCGGCGACCTGCCAGAGGATCGCGGCGAAGGTCGCCGCCGTGACGAAGGCGGTAATGAGTCCGATCGCCAGTTCGACGAGCGGCTCGATCGAGAGCCGGGCATCCTCGGCGATCCGGTATTCCGGTGCGGTCATCTTCTTGGAGAGGAAGCCCAGGCGATAATAGCGCTGATCGGCGATCCACCAGCCGGCGAGGCGGCGCGTCAGGTTCTCGCGCCAGCGCACCTGCAGCAGCATGCGGCTGACGACGAGGCCGGAAACCGAGAGAGCGGAAGCTGCCAGGAGAAAGGGTAGCCAGCCGGTCGTCGCCCAGACGGCCTCGACGTCGCGCTTTTCGAGCGCGTCGAAAAACCAGCGGTTCCAGCGATTGATGCCGACGGCGCTGGCCGTCTGCGCCGCGATGAAGATCAAGACGGCGGCTGTCAGCCCCCACGCCTGCCAGCGCGCCCTGCCGCGCCAGTAGCGCAGCGCGATGCGGAAGAACTGCCGCATGCGGGAGCGGCGTGAAACACGCGGAGCCTCGGTCATATGCTACTCCGCCTTTCAGGTGCCGCCGCCATTCGGAAAAGGTTTGCGACAGGCAGCCTCCATCCCTTCCAACCGGCAGCCCGGCGGCACGGTTCCATGGGCTTACGGAGGCAGTTAGAACGGGGTAGAGCTCGGATTTTTCGCCGTGCCCCTCGCGTGTTGGGGCGATTTGCGCCATATACGCCGCAGCTTTGCCGTTTGGGCGTCGTTTGACGCCGGGAGCGGCCTATCTGGCGACGACGCATCACCGCAATCAGGCATCGGCAGGCCGAGAGTTGAACGCAGAAATCCCGACAACCGAAGCCGGTCGCGCAGCGAGCTTCTGGCGCTTCTCCGTGGCGCCGATGATGGACTGGACGGACCGGCATTGCCGCGTCATCCACCGCCTGATGTCGCGTCATGCGCTGCTCTATACCGAGATGGTGACGGCGCAGGCCGTGATCCGCGGTGATCGCGAGCGGCTGATCGGGTTCGACGCCGTCGAGCATCCCGTCGCGCTCCAGCTTGGCGGCAACGACCCGAAGCTTTTGGCGGAAGCGGCGAAGATCGGTGCCGATTTCGGCTATGACGAGATCAACCTGAACTGCGGCTGCCCCTCCGACCGCGTGCAGGGCGGGGCCTTCGGTGCCTGCCTGATGCGCGAGCCGGCGCTGGTCGGCGATTGCGTTGCGGCGATGAAGGCGGCTGTGTCGATCCCCGTCACGGTGAAATGCCGCATCGGCGTCGACGATCAGGACCCGGAAGCCGCGCTCGATGCGCTGACCGCTTCGGTGCGCGCCGCCGGTGTCGATGCGCTCACCGTCCACGCTCGCAAGGCCTGGCTGCAGGGGCTCTCGCCCAAGGAAAACCGCGAGATCCCGCCGCTCGATTACGAGCGCGCCTATCGCCTGAAGGCGGCCAATCCGGACCTGCCGATCGCGATCAACGGCGGCATCAAGGCGCCCTCCGAATGGCCTGCCCATCTGGAGAAGCTCGATGGCGTGATGATCGGCCGCGAGGCCTATCAGAATCCCGAGATTCTCCTTCAGGTTGATCCGCTGCTCTTCGGGCAGGAGGCGCCGGTGACGGACGCTTTCGCCATGCTGGAGGCGCTGGAGCCGTATATCGCTGCGCATATCGAGCGGGGCGGGCGCGTGCATGCCTTCACCCGCCACCTCGTCGGCCTGTTCCCGGGCCGTCCGGGCGCACGCATGTTCCGCCGCCATCTCGCCGAGCGCTGCGTCGGCGCCGAGGCGACGCTGGACGACCTGCGCGCCGCCATCGCCCATGTGTCGCGCCACGAGGCCGCAGCCGCGGCCTGATCGCGCCGGTTCGTTGCGGGAAGCGCGATTTGCTGCGAAGTCGTGGCTGGCCCCTCGGAGCAGGGGGGGGCGATTCCAGCTTCGACGGGACGGGCAGGGCGATGGCGCAGGACGGGATCAGGCTGGTCAACGTGTTCACGCATCAGGGGCAGGGCGGCAATCCCTGTCCGATCGTGGTCGACGCGGCGGCTTTGCAGGATGAGGACATGCGGGCGATCGCCGCCCGCTACGGCCACGAATCCGGCTTCGTCCGGCCGCCCTCCGGCACCGATTCCGATTTCACCTTCCGGTTCTGGGTTCCGCGCCACGAGATGGAGATGTGCGGCCACGCCACGATCGGCGCGCTCTGGTGCCTGGCGACGGCGGGTCGTCTCGATGCCGGGCAGATGCGGATCGAGACGCGCAGCGGCTCCGTCACCGGCTATGTCGATAACCTTACGTCCAAGAATCCGTCTGTCGAGATCAGCCAGCCGGTCGGCAAGGTCGTCGACCTCAAGCGTGCGCAGGAAGAGGATGTGCTCGCGACGCTCCGGATTTCACGCAGCGACCTGCTCGACCTGCCGATCCAGAATGCGGTGACCTCGCGCGTCAAGACGCTGATCCCGATGAAGAGCGTCGCGCATCTTCAGGCGCTGACGACCGACATGGCCCTCACCGAAAAATGCTGCGAGCGCATCGCCTCGACCGGGCTCTATCCTTACGCCGTCGCCGATCAGGCCGAGCGGGTCTTCGAGGCGCGGCAGTTCCCGAAATCCTCCGGCTACCCGGAAGACGCGGCGACCGGCATCGCCGCGGCGGCGCTGGCCTTCGGTCTGCTCAAGAACGATCTCGTTCCCCGCGACAGCGGTCGTATCACCATCCTGCAGGGCCGGGCGATGAACGCGCTCTCGGAAATCCGCGTCAGGATCGGCTTTGCCAACGGCCGGCCCGTCGGCTGTCTGCTTGGTGGCGAGGTCATGCCGGCGGACGATCACACCGCCTGAAGCAACGCGGCTATCTTCACACGGCCCGGCAGGGGCGCATCACCTGCTGCCCCGTCACCGGGTCGCGATAGCTGCTGTGCTGACAGCCTGCCTCGCGCTCGCGCGTCGTTTCCGATGCAACCAGAAGCCAGGCGATCATCAACCCCAGCGCGATCAGCAACGCACAGCCGACAAGGCGCGGAACGGAAACGCTTAGACGCTCGCCAGGCGTCTTGGCCTTGCGGGAATCGAGCGTCTCCGCAGCGTTTTTGGAGGCGGCTAGGCTGCTCATGGATGCAGCACGTTCTCGATCACGAACAGGGCATAGGGCACAGACATTGCCACCACGCAGCAGAGGGCCCGGCTGGTCGCGACAACGAGTTCGGAACGCCGCAAGGACGTGATGAAACGGGATCGCCGGGACAGGGCGGAGATGAGCGTCATGTGAGAGGGTGTTTCATTTAGTGGGAATTATTCCCACATAAACCGCCTTTCTCTCCGCGGCAAGGGGTGGGGTAAAAATTTGTGGGATTGTATCCCACATTGGAAAAGTCTAAATGTCGCCACATGTCGGACGCAGCCCAGGACCCCACCGCCGAGAAGCTCTATCCGCCGCTGGCGCGGCTGCTGCGCCCGCTCGTGCGGCTTTGTATCCGCGCCGGGATGACGTTTCCGGCGCTGTGCCAGCTGCTCCGGGAACTCTACGTCAATGTGGCGGAGTATGATTTCGCGCTGCCGGGCAAGGAGCAGACCGACAGCCGCGTCAGCCTGCTGACCGGGATCCACCGCAAGGAGGTCAGCCGCCTGCGTGGCGCCGGCGCGCCGGTCAATGCCGTGCCGGCCTCGGTCTCGCGCACGGGCGCGATCATCGCGCGCTGGCTGGCCTCGCCGCGCTACTGCGACGCGGCCGGGACACCCGCCCCCCTGCCGCGCACGGCGGATGCCGGGCAGCCCTCCTTCGAGGAACTCGTGGCGTCGGTGACGCGCGACCTGCGTCCCCGCGCCGTGCTCGACGAATGGATCGACCGCCGAATCGTCACAATCGACGCCGAAGACCGGATCGCACTGGCCGAGGCGGCCTTCATTCCCCAGCATGGCGACGACGACAAATTGTATTATTTCGGCCGGAACCTGCACGACCATCTCGCCGCTTCGGTCGCCAATGTGCTGGCCAGCAAGCCGCCTTTCGTCGAACGCTCGGTGCATTATGACGGGCTCTCGGCCGAGCTGGCCGAACGTCTGGAGGCACGCTCGCGCGAGCTTGCCCTCGAGATGCTGCAGCAGCTCAACCGTGAGGCGAACGCCGCCTGCGAGAGCGATGCGGGCGGCGATCATCGCTGGAACTGCGGCGTCTATGTCTTCCGCGAGGAGGTTCCCGGTGAAGCTCCTGCCGGGGATAGCCAGGGATGAGCGGCCGCCTCGCATTGACGCGCCGGGCGCTGCTGGCCTCTCTCGGCTGCGCTGTGGCCTGGCGCCCGGCTGTTGCTGCGCCGGAGCGGCCGCGCGATGTCGGGATCGGCGGCACCGGCTTCGCACCGGAAGGCAGCTCCGGCTCGGATCGCGGCATCGGTGGCACCGGCTTCGTCGGGACGATCCAGCGCTTCGGCAGCATCATCGTCAATGACAGTCGGATCGCTTATCCGCAGGATGTGCCGGTCACCATCGACGGCCTCGTTCGCAGCGCCCGCGATCTTCGCATCGGCCATGTCGTGCGTGTGGTTGCGCGGCCGGACGCCGGCGGGCTCGTCACGAACACCATTGCCGTCGAGCGAGAGGTGGTCGGGCCGGTCACCGCGGTCTACCGCGACGGCATCGACGTGCTGGGCCAGGCCGTCCAGATGCGCCCCGGCGAGCCGACGAAGGGCTGGCGGAAGGGCGAGCACGTCGCAATCAGCGGCCTGCGCCGGCTGGACGGAACGATCGTCGCCAGCCTGGTCGAACGTTCCGGCAAGGAAGCCATGCGCGTCACCGGCGTCGTCGAGCAGGATGATGACGGTCTCTGGATCGGCGGCCTCAAGCTGCTTGAGGCCGATCCGGCTCTTATCGGTCGTCGCATCGCGGTGGCGGGGCGGATCGCCAAAGGCGGTTTCCGCCCGAACGATATCGCGCAGGCCTCGCCCTTGCCGGCAGGCAGTGCCTTCTCGGTCGAGAGCTATGTGCGCGGCGGCGAAGGCCAGCTTCTGCTCGGCTCGGGCCTCGCCGTTCGCAGCGAGGCTTTCGGTTACGCGTTCTCGCCCTGGCAGGATGTGCGTGCGGTGCTGGATGGCCGCATCGGCCCCGATGGCATCCCGAGCATCGACAACCTGCGGTTGGCACGCACGAATGGCGAAGGTGCCGGGGGTATCGGTGGCCCCACTGGCCCGCAACCCCCCGGGCCGAACGGCTTCGGCCCGGGCATGATCGGCGGCGGGCCGAGCGGCCCTGGAGGTCCAGGAGGCGGTGGCGGTCCGGCTGGTTTCGGAGGCCCTGCTGGAATGGGTCCCGGAGGCGCAGGGCCTGGTGGTCCGGGCGGCCTGGGTGGGCCCGGCAGCGGGCCAGGAGGCGGCGGCGGTCCGAGCCGCTGACGCCGCTTTGCGCGATCAGGAGGCGGCTCGCCCCGGTGTGGCCGGTCCAAGCAACCTGTCGAGCGTCTCGTCGAGATCAGCCTCGAATGGCCCGAGCGTAACGCCCTGCCGTTCGGCGAAGCCGCAGTCCAGAACCGCATTGAGCGGGCGTTTCGCTGGCGTGGGGTGAGCGCTCGACGGAATCGCGATGACCTCGGTCGTGCCGCGCCCGCGTCGGGCGGCCGACTCCAGGATGATCCGGGCCTGCTCCGCCCGGCTCAGGACACTTCCTCCGACGAGATGCATCAATCCGCCGCTCATCACCCCGTCGCGCAGCCGCCATGACAGCATCAGCAGCGCCTTTGCGAGCGCCGGGGCATAGGTCGGCCTGCCATATTGGTCGCCGACGATCGTCAGCCGGTCGCGCCCTTCGGCCCAGCTCAACAGGCGGCTGACGAAGCTCGCACCGTGACCTCCGAAGATCCACGACGTCCTCACGACCAGAGCGGAGGGCAGCGCATCCAGCACGGCGCATTCGCCTGCATATTTGGAGGCGCCGTAGACATTGATCGGTCGGGGGGTGTCGCTTTCCCGATAGGCGCGATCTAGCTCCCCATCGAAGACGCTATCGGTCGAGACATGGATCAGCGGCAGCCTGGAGCGGGCGCAGGCTCTGGCCAGTGTGGCCGGGCCATCCCGGTTCAGGGCGAATGCTGCGGCCGGCTCGCTTTCCGCCTTGTCGACCGCCGTATAGGCAGCGGCATTGATGACGATGGCCGGATGGTGCCGATCGAGAAGCCGTTCGGCGGCACCCGGCTCCGCCAGATCGAAATCCGGGCGCCCCGCAGTCACGACGTTGTCGCCGCCGCAATTGGCAAGCGCTGTGGCGAGCTGTCCGGAGCGCCCCAGCACCAGAATGGTCGGCTTGCTCATGCTGCGTGCCGCCCGTCTGCGGCAGGGGCGGAACCTGCGGCATTGGTCGCCCGAGGAAAGCGCGTGCTGCGGCCCCACCACGGGATCAGCGCCCGGTCGGGCGGCCCCAGCCGGTTGCGTGCTCCGTCGGCCAGCCCGTTGAGCAGGGCGGCCACGCAATCGCGGGAGAAGCGGTGATGGGCGAGATGGGCCGCGAGCCTGACGGGCAGAGAAACCACGAACTTGGCTTTGTGCGACATGGGGACATGCGGCAGGCGCAGCATGGCGAGCTGGTTGCGGATATAGGTGTAGAGGCGGCGCGCCGGCTGATCGGTGAGCAGGAGCCCGAGTGGCAGGCGGATGATTCCGCGGCCGAGCTGGTGCGGCATCGAAACCGCCGGATCGACCCAGATCGAATAGCCGGCTGCCCCGGCGCGCAGGCACCATTCGATATCGATGGCGTCGATGAAATAGTCGCTGCGGAAATCGCCGATGGCGGCGAGTGCGTCGAGGCGGATCAGCGAGCCCGACGAAATCACGAACCGCGTGCGGACCGGAGCAGCCTGCGCGTGCGGCAGCGCCTCTACGGTCGAAAGCCGCATGGCCTCGCCTGCGGCATCGACCGGTTGCGGCCCGACGACCGCCACGCGCTCGCCTCGCGCCGCGAGATCGCGATGGGTCGCGGCGAGAGCACCGACGAGCCCCGGTCTTGGCTGGCTGTCCTGGTCGAGAAGGAGCAGGAATTCGCTGCCGCAGGCCTCCGCGAGCTGGCGCAGGGCGTTGTAGGCGGCGCCGAGCCCCCGGTTCAGCCCGGGCCGCAGTACGACGAGTTCAGCCCGGCCGGCGGCGGCCTCAAGCGCTTGTTGCTCCGCGCCGCTGACGGGGGAATTCGCGTAAACCGCGATCGTCGAGACGTCGTTGGCGAGGGAGGCGACGAGGCGCTCCAGCGCCTCGAACTGCGGGCGATAGATCACGATGCCGGCGACACAGCGCGTCCGGCTTTCGGCGAGGTCGATCATGCCGGGATTCTCCTGAGGGAAGACGAAAGGGAAGGGGACAGCACGTCCTGCAACGGCCCGTCGGCGACGAGCCGGCCATGTTCGAGCCGCAGCGCGCGCGTGCAGAGGCTGGCGAGCAGGCTATCGCTATGCGAGGCGAGGACGAGGATGCCGGCGCGGGCGACGAAAGCCTCCAGACGCATCTGCGCCTTCGCCATGAAGGCGGCGTCGCCCGCGAGGATGCCCTCGTCGAGCAGCAACACTTCGGGATTGACGCTGGTGCAGATCGCGAAGGACAGGCGCGTCTGCATGCCCGCCGAATAGGTGCGGATCGGCATGTCCAGGAAGCCGCCGAGCTCGGTGAAGGCGGCGATCTCGTCGATGCGGCCCTCAATCTGGCGGCGGCTCAGGCCGAGATAGAGCCCGCGCAGGCGGATATTGTCGTAGCCGCTCGCCTCGCCATCCATGCCGAGCCCGATATCGAAGAGCGGCGCGATCTTGCCATGGACGGCGACGCGCCCCCTTTGCGGGACATAGATACCGGCGAGCACGCGCAGCAGCGTCGTCTTGCCGGCGCCGTTATGGCCGACGAGGGCGACGCGCTCGCCATGGGCAATCGTGAGATCGATGCCGCTCAGCGCTTCGACGCAGGTCCGTGACCTGGCGTCGGAGCCGATGCGGCCGCCGGTGGCGCTGCTGACGATACGGTTGCGCAGGGAGCGGGCGCTGCCGCCATAGAGCGGGAACTGCACGCTGACGCGGTCGAGGCGGATCGAACTCATCGCCGCCTCACAGCCAATAGGCCACGCGCCAGCGCAGCCTCGCATAGAGGACGAAGGCGATACCAAGGTTGAGCAGGGTGACACCGCCCGCGACGACGAAGCTCTCCATCGGGACGCCGGCCCCGAGCAGGGGCGCGCGCACGATCTCGATCAGGTGGAACAGCGGGTTCAGCTCCGCGAGGAGGCGCCGCGTACCGAGGTCGTCGGCGCGCCAGAGCACCGGCGTCACGAAGAGCAGCATCTGCGTCGCGTTGGCGACGAGGGGCATCATGTCGCGAAAGCGCGCGCCGACGAGGCCGAGCGTCACGCTCCAGCCGATGCCGTTGAGCAGGAGAAGCGCGAGGCCCGGCAGGGCGGCGAACCCGGCCCAGCCAGGCCTGACGCCGCAGGCGGCGAGGACGACGAGGACGATCACCGCGTTATGGGCGAGGATGATCAGGTTGCGCCAGACGACGCGCAGGACATGGATGCCGATCGGCGCCGGCATCTGCTTGATCGCGGCCGTCGCGGCCGTGAAGGTTGCCGCGCCTTCGTTGAGCAGGGCAGTGATCAGCGACCACAGCACCATGCCCACGGTGACATAGGGCAGATAGGCGACGACCGGCACGCGGAAGAGCGCGGCATAGGTGACGCCGAGCCCGGCGACGAAGACGGCAAGGCTGATCGTCACCCAGAACGGGCCGAAGACCGAACGGCTGTAGCGCTGGCGGACATCGTACCAGCCCATCGTGAGCCAGAGTTCGACGAGCCTAAGGGCCTCAGTGGCGTCGGCGATCGCGCCGCGCCAGGGGTGGCGGCCGCGCGACCGCGCATCGTGAACAAGCATCGCAGGGGCTGACACCCGCCAATCTCCTCGAATGGACCTCCCGCCTGTCGCGAGCCGCGGGAAACGACGCAGTGGCGGGTTGACAGGTTGAATAAGTGGGAATAATTCCCACGTCAACATCGAGTGGGAATATTTCTCACATCAATCGGGCATGCCTGGTGTCAGGTACGAAGGCGGAAGCGGATGATGAAGATCAGGAAGGCAGTGATCCTGGCTGGCGGGCGCGGCACGCGGATCCTGGAAGAATCGGAATATCGCCCGAAGCCGATGATCGAGATCGGCGGACGGCCGATCATCTGGCACATCATGAAGCTGTATTCGCGCTACGGCATCAACGAGTTCGTCGTTTGCCTGGGCTACAAGGGCTATTTCCTGAAGGAGTATTTCGGGAACTATCTCCTCCACTCCTCGG
Organism: Allobosea sp. 47.2.35; assembly: GCF_024655635.1. Classification (GTDB taxonomy): domain Bacteria; phylum Pseudomonadota; class Alphaproteobacteria; order Rhizobiales; family Beijerinckiaceae; genus Allobosea. The sequence goes on from NZ_JANLGI010000010.1 coordinate 13,475, forward strand.
ACGTGACCTTCGACTTCACGCAGGGCGGCATGACCGTCCATGCCGGCCGGGCCGAGCCGTGGAAGGTCACGCTGGTCGATACCGGCCAGGAGACGATGACGGGCGGGCGCCTTGCCCGCGTGAAGCCCTATCTGGAAGGCGAAAGCTTCTGCCTGACCTATGGCGACGGCGTCTCGGACGTGCCAATCGACCGGCTGGTCGCCTTCCATGAAAGCCATGGCCGCGCCGCGACGGTGACGGCGGTGCGCCCGCCCGGCCGCTTCGGCGTGCTCGATCTCGACGGCAACGGCGTCAGCGGCTTCCGCGAGAAGGCGGCAAGCGATTCAGGCTTCATCAATGGCGGCTTCTTCGTGCTGGAGCCGCACGCGCTCGATCGGATCGCCGGCGACGACATCGTCTGGGAAAGCGGCCCGATGGAGGGCCTCGCCCGCGACGGCGAGCTGATGGCCTATCCGCATGACGGCTTCTGGCAGCCTATGGACACGCTGCGCGACAAGCGCCGCCTCGAAGAGCTCTGGGAAACCGGCGAGGCACCATGGCGGGTCTGGTGAATCCCGATCCCGATTTCTGGTACGGGCGGCGCGTTCTGGTCACCGGGCATAGCGGCTTCAAGGGAAGCTGGCTCGGCCTCTGGCTGGCGCGGCTCGGTGCCGTGCCGCTTGGCCTGTCGCTGCCGACGCAGGATGAGGCGGAAGGCGAGCGGCTCGGCTTCCTGGGCAGCATCATGCCGGGCGTCGCCTGCGACATCCGCGACGGGCAGGCGGTGCAGGCGGCTCTGAAGCAGTTCGCGCCGGAGATCGTGCTGCATCTTGCTGCCCAGCCGCTGGTGCGCCGGTCCTATCGCGATCCGCACCTGACCTTCGAGACCAATGTCATGGGCACGCTGAATCTGCTGGAGGCGGTTCGCCTCCAGCCGAGCGTGCGCAGCATGGTCATCGCGACCACCGACAAGTGCTACGAGAACCGCGAATGGCCCTGGGCCTATCGCGAGAATGACCCGCTCGGCGGGCATGATCCCTACAGCGCCAGCAAGGCCTGCACCGAGATCCTCGCCGCCTCCTGGCGAAATTCCTTCGCGGCCTCGCTGGATCGCCCGATCGCGATCGCAACCGTGCGCGCCGGCAACGTCATCGGGGGTGGCGATTGGGCACAGGATCGGCTGGTGCCCGATGCCGTCCGGGCCTTTGCCGCTGGCCAGCCGCTCGCCTTGCGCAATCCGCAGGCGACGCGGCCCTGGCAGCACGTCCTCGACGCGCTTTGCGGCTATCTGCTCCTGGCGGAGCGGCTTCACACAGGTGACGGCCGGTTAGCGGACGCCTGGAATTTCGGGCCCGACAGCGGCGCCGAACGGCCCGTCGCGGCAGTGCTCGAAACGCTCGCCCGGCTCTGGGGCGATGGCGCCTCCTGGACGAGCGACGGGGCATTCGGCCCGCATGAGGCGAACCGGCTTGCGCTCGATTCCGGCAAGGCGCGCCAGCATCTCGGCTGGCGCCCGCGCCTCGATTTCGAGGCGGCGCTCACCCTGACCGCATGCTGGTACCAGCGCCATCGCCTGGGAACGCCGGCGGCCGACCTGATCGCCGCCGATATCGAATCCTATGAAAGCGGAGCCTTTCGCTCATGAACTCCTGCAAATGCCGCTTCTGTAGCGCGCCCCTGACCACGGTCTTCGCCGATCTCGGCATGAGTCCGCTGGCCAACGCCTTCGTCGCCCGGGACGATGCATCCGAACCCGAAACCTTCTTCCCGCTGCAGGTCTTTGTCTGCGATGCCTGCAAGCTGGTGCAGGCGCGCGATGTCGAGACGCCCGGCGCGATCTTCAGCGACTACGCCTATTTCTCCGGCTTCTCCCAGAGCTGGCTCGACCATAGCGAGCGCTATGCCGTGGCGATGGTCGAACGTTTCGGCCTCTCTGACGCCAGCAAGGTCGTCGAGGTCGCCAGCAATGATGGCTACCTGCTTCAGTATTTCCAGCGGGCGGGCGTGCCGGTCCTAGGCGTCGAGCCGGCAGCCAATGTCGCGGCTGTCGCACAGCGGCGGGGCATCCCGACGCAGGTACGCTTCTTCGGCCGCAAGACGGCGCGCGAACTGGCGGCGCAGGGCCACCAGGCCGACCTGATCGCGGCGAACAACGTCATCGCGCATGTGCCCGATCTCAACGATTTCGTCGCCGGGTTCGAGCTCCTGCTGAAGCCGGAGGGCGTGCTGACACTCGAATTCCCACATCTGCTGCGGATGCTGGTCGAGAACCAGTTCGACACGATCTATCACGAGCACTTCTCCTATTTTTCCTTCCTCGCGATCGAGCGCGTGCTCGCCGCGCATGGCCTTGCCATGTTCGACGTCGAGCGGCTGCCGACGCATGGCGGCTCGCTTCGTGTCTATGCCGGCCATGCCGGCGCCGCGGGGCGCATTCCCTCTGAAGCGGTGCTGGCGCTGCGGCGGGAGGAGGAGGCGTTCAGCCTCGACAGGATCGATTCCTACACAGGCTTCGCCGAGCGGGTCGCCCGGACCAAATGCGCCCTGCTGGATTTCCTGATCGACGCCAGGCGGACAGGGAAACGGGTCGCGGCCTATGGCGCGCCGGCCAAGGGCAATACGCTGCTCAACTATTGTGGCGTCGGGCCGGAACTCATCGCCTTCACCGTCGACCGCAGCCCGCACAAGCAGGGCCGGCTCCTGCCGGGCACGCGCATCCCGGTGAAGTCCCCGGATGCGATCCTGGCGGAAAAGCCGGACTTTCTGCTGATCCTGCCGTGGAACCTCAAGGGCGAGATCATGCAGCAGATGGCGGCTTTGCGTGATTGGGGCGGGCGTTTCGTCGTCCCGATCCCGCAAGTCGAAGTGCTCGCGTGATCCTCGCCGAAACCCGCATCGCCGGCGTCTTCGTCGTCGATCTCGCGCCGCTCGTGGACGAACGCGGGCATTTCGCCCGCTGCTACTGCGCCGATGTCTTCGCTCGGCACGGCATCCGCTTCGCGCCGGCACAGTGCAACCTGTCCTTCAACCCGCACAGGGGCACGCTGCGCGGACTGCACTACCAGGCGATGCCGGAGGCGGATGCCAAGCTCGTGCGCTGCACGCGCGGCGCGGTCTTCGACGTGGCGGTCGACCTGCGTGACGCTTCGCCGACCCGTGGCGAATGGGTCGGCGTCGAGCTGGATGCGGCAAACGGACGGGCGCTGTTCGTGCCGGAAGGCTGCGCCCATGGCTTCCAGACGCTTAAGCCGGACAGCGAGGTCTTCTACATGATGGGCGCGCCTTATCGCGCCGATCTGGCGCGCGGCCTGCGCTGGAACGACCCCGCCTTCGGCATCGACTGGCCTGGCCCGGCGCCACGCCTGAATGCGCGCGACGCGGCCTGGCCCGACCACTGCGCCTGACCTCCCTTTCCGGAGCACGGATCAAGACATGACGGATATCGAGACCACGGCGGCCGGCCAGGACGGCGCCGAGCCCAGCATGCATGGCGCCTTCGGTTCGCTGCGCGCATTCCTGAAGCGGCAGGCCGGTCAGCCTTTCCACCCGGCAGGCAACTTGCGCCCCGACGCGATGGCAGGCCATTGGCGCAGCGACGGCTTCGATTGCTATTTCTATGTGCCCCAGCACGCGCCTGCCGGCCTTCTCTCCATCCGCTTCTCCGCAACCCTGCCAGACGCGGACGCGCAGCACGGGGATTGCTGGCGCTTTTACTTCGATATCGGCGAGGGTTTCCGCCAGGAGGACAGCGTCGCCATCCCGACGGGCGGCGGCAGGATCGAGATCGCCACGATCATCGATCTGCCGGCTCCGGCCCGCGCCTTCCGCATCGACCCCAGCGAGGCGCCCTGCCGCTTCGCGCTGCATGATCTGGCGCTGTCTTCGCTCGCCGTGCCGCAACGGCGCTCGTTCGCGCTACTCGGTCAGCTGCGGGATCTGCATCGGCGGGGCGTGCTCGCGCGCAAGCTGGTGCGGGCGGGTGGCATGCTGCTGCGCGGCGAATGGCAGGCGCTGCGCCAGCGGCTCGCCTCGGGCGCGGCTGGAGAAGCGGCCGCCTACGGCCACTGGCAGCGCCAGCGAACCGTGACCGAGGAGCTGCGCCATCGCTTCGTCGCGAAAGCCACTGAATTTTCGATCAGGCCGCGCTTCTCGATCATCATGCCCACCTTCAATTCGCCGCCCGCCTTCCTCGAAAAGGCGGTCGAATCCGTGCTGGCGCAGACCTACCCGGATTGGGAGCTGCTTGCCGTCGACGATGGCTCGACCGATCCTGCGACACATCGCATTCTCAGGGAGTTCGCCGCCCGCGACCCGCGCATCCGGCCGGCCTTCCTGCCCGTGAATGGCGGCATCGCGCGGGCCAGCAATGCAGCCCTCGCGCAGGCGAGCGGGGACTACATCGCCTTGCTCGACCATGACGACATGCTGGCGCCGCACGCGTTTCACGCCTTCGCGGAGGCGATCAACCGGCATCCGCAGGCGGACTGGCTCTATTCGGACGAGGACAAGATCGACGAGGCCGGCCGCCGCTCGGCCCCATTCTTCAAGCCGGACTGGTCGCCCGCGTATCTCCTGTCCTGCATGTATTCATGCCATCTCGGCGTCTATCGCACGAGCTTGGCGCGGCAGCTCGGCGGCTTCCGCCCGGATTACGATTTTGCGCAGGATTATGACCTCGCGCTGCGTTTTGCCGGAGCGACGCAGCAGATCGTCCATATACCCGACATTCTCTACCACTGGCGCACGCTGCCGCAGTCGACCGCCTCGGGTGGCGAGGCCAAGCCGCAGGCGGAACTGGCAGCCCGGCGGGCGGTGCAGGATTTCGTCGATCACGGTCCGCATCGTGGCTCGGTCTTGCCCGGCCCGCTGCCCGGCACGCATCGCGTCCGCTTCGACATTGCCGGTGAACCGCTGGTCTCGATCGCGATCCCCACGGCGGGTTACCGCAGCGACGATGGCCGGAGCTGGTATGTGCTCGACCTCATCAGGTCGATCCACGCGCTGACGACATACGCGCATATCGAGATCGTCGTGGCCGAGAATGGCGATCTTGCCCCGGAGCTGGAACAGGCGCTTCGCGATCTCGGCGCGCGACTGGTGCGCTACGAAAGCGAGGTCTTCAACCTCTCGGACAAGATCAACCGGCTGGCCGAGGCGACGCGGGGCGACATCCTGCTCCTGCTCAACGACGACATGCGGATCATCTCGCGCGGCTGGATCGAGGAGATGCTGATGTGGTGCCAGCAGGACGGCATCTCCGGCGTCGGCGCGAAGCTGTTCTTCCCCGACGGGCGGATTCAGCATGCCGGCGTGCTGCTGCTCGGCCAGGGGCCGTCGCATCCCTATTACCTGCATCCTGCCTCGGAGATCGGGCAGGTCTGCTCGGCCGTCGTCCCGCGTGACTACAGCGCCGTGACCGGCGCCTGCATGATGGTCAGGCGCACGGATTTCCTGGCGGTCGGCGGTTTCGACCCGGCCTATCGGATCAACTACAACGACATCGACTTCTGCATGCGCCTCAACGTCCACACCGGCGGGCATTTCGTGTTCACGCCCTATGCCTGCCTTGAGCACCACGAATCCGTCAGCCGGCCAGAGCCAGAAGCCGGCGAGCTCGACAGGTTCAACCGCCAGTGGGCGAGCGCGGTCGGGCGCGATCCGTTCTACAATCCCAACCTGTCCCAGACCTCGGCACGTTTCGCGCTGACGACCGATCCGCGGTCCCTTGCCGAGACTTACGGGCTGTGAGGCCGCCGCCTCGTAACGCTCCATCGCTCTTCACATGGTCCGCGCACGGAGGCGTCGGTCAGGGTGGGTTTGCTCTGCCTTGACAGGCGTCGATGCTGTCGTCTACACTTAACTCAATGGTTAAGTTTCAAGACGCGCAGCTCGACCGGACCTTCTCCGCTTTGGCGGACCCGACGCGGAGGGCCTTGCTGGCGCGCCTGGAGCGGGAGGACGGGCTGTCGGTCAGCGAGCTGGCGAAGCCGTTTCCGGTCTCGCTCCCGGCCATCATGAAGCATCTCGACGTCCTCACGGATGCCGGTTTGCTGACGCGGACCAAGGCGGGGCGCACCGTGTCCTGCCATCTGAATGCGGAGCCGATGGAGGAGGCGATGGGCTGGCTGGCGCGCTATCAGCGCTTCTGGACCGAGCGGCTCGACGCGCTGGAGGCGCTGCTCGAAGCGCGGCGCAAGGGCGAAGGCTGAGGGCGGGAGAGGGCACATGCATCAGCCGGTGACACCGAGCCTCACGATGAAGCGCCGCCTCAACGCGTCGCCGGCGGAGGTCTACGAGGCCTGGACCAATCCTGACCTGCTGGTGCGCTGGTTCGGCCCCGAGAATGTCGTGGCGCAGGAGGCGCAGATCGACCCGCGCGTCGATGGGGCCTATCGGGTCGTCATGATCGAGGACACCGGCGAGCGCCACGAGGTTCTCGGCCGCTATCTCGAGGTGGTGGAGAACGAGCGGCTGGTCTTCAGCTGGTCCTGGATCACCACGCCGGAGCGCGTTTCGCGTGTCACCGTGACGCTCAAGCCGGACGGCGACGGCACGATCCTGACGCTCCTGCACGAGAAGCTCGCCGACGATGCCGCCGTCCGCGGCCACACCCATGGCTGGACGGGCACCATGGTCAAGCTCGAGGCCTATTTCGCCTGAGCGACCACGCGCCGCGGCATGATCCGCGCCGCGCTGAAGCAGCCGCCGGCCCGGTGCCGGTGGGAATTGGAGGAGAGGAGACGATGGAACACAGGATCGTATCCCGTGAGGAGTGGCTTGCCGCGCGCAAGGTCCACCTCGCCAACGAGAAGGCGCTGACGCGCCGCCGCGACGCCCTTTCGGCCGAGCGGCGCGCGCTGCCCTGGGTCAGGATCGAGAAGACCTACACCTTCGAAGGTTGGGATGGCGCGCTGTCGCTGGGCGATCTCTTCGCCGGCAACAGCCAGTTGATCATCTATCACTTCATGTTCGGGCCCGGCGCCCGGGAGGGCTGCCCGAGCTGCTCCTTCCTCGCCGATCATTTCGACGGCGCCAACCGGCATCTCAGGCATCACGATGTCAGCCTTGTCGTGGTCTCGCGGGCTCCTTACGCCGAGTTCCAGAATTTCCGGCACCGCATGGGCTGGGATTTCCCCTGGGTCTCCTCGGCCAACAGCGACTTCAACTACGACTTCCACGTCTCGCCGAGCCCGGAGGAGCGGGCGGCCGGGCGCTACGAGTACAATTACGCGCTGCATGACGGGCAGGGCGGCGAGATGCCGGGCTTCAGCGTCTTCTATCGCAACGAAGCCGGCGAGATCTTCCACACCTACTCGACCTATGCCCGCGGCGGCGACATCCTGATCGGCACCCATAACTTCCTCGACATGACCCCGAAGGGACGCAACGAGGTCGGCATCATGGACTGGGTCCGCCATCATGATCGCTATCCCAGCAAGCCGCTCGGCGCGGCGAGCTTCCAGCCCGAGCTCGCGGTGAGTTCCTGCTGCGATTGAAGGCGATTTCACGGACCCATTCCGGGTCGATCGCGTTGATATCAACATTTTGCGAAGGGGCTGCGCCCGGCAGCCGCGAACAGGGAGATGTGCAATGGCCTATGTCGATGGTTTCGTCGTCGCGGTGCCCGCCGCGAACAAGGAAGAGTACCTCAAGATGGCGGCCGATGCGGCGCCGCTGTTCCAGGAATTCGGCGTCAGGCGCCATGTCGAGGCCTGGGGCGACGACGTCCCGGACGGCAAGGTCACGGACTTCAAGGGCGCTGTGAAGGCGACGCCGGACGAGGTCGTGGTCTTCTCCTGGTTCGAATATCCCGACCGGGCGACGCGCGATGCCGCCAACCAGAAGATCATGAACGACCCACGCATGAAGCAATGGGGAGAGACCATGCCCTTCGACGGCAAGCGCATGATCTATGGTGGCTTCGCCTCGATCCTCGACGAAGGCGAGGGCGGTTCGATGGGCTATCTCGACGGCGTCCTCGTCGCCGTACCGGATGAGCGCAAGGCGGATTACCGCGATTTCTCGGCCAATCACGCGGCCCTGTTCAAGGAATACGGCGCCCGCCGCGTCGTCGATGCCTGGGGCGACGACGTGCCCGACGGCAAGGTCACCGACTTCAAGGGCGCGGTGAAGGCCGAAACCGGCGAGACGGTGGTGTTCAGCTGGGTTGAGTGGCCGTCCAGGGAGGTGCGCGCCGCCGCCTGGGGCAAGATGATGGAAGACCCGCGCATGGCGGCGCTGGAAATGCCCTTCGACGGCAAGCGCGTCGTCTATGGCGGCTTCGCGCCGATCCTCGACACCGCGCGCGGCTGAGGCGGGCGGCTCTCATATACACGGCGGCCATGCGGGGGTGGCATCTTGCCCCCGCCGGCCAAATGGCCGAGAGATCGGGTTGCTTCACCGGATCTCTCGTCATGCTTGCTGGCATTCCCCTCGGCGATCTCGCCTTCCTCGCCGTCTCGCTCGTGCTGGCTGGTGCCGTCACCGGGCTTCTCGCCGGTGTCTTCGGCGTCGGCGGCGGTGCTGTCATCGTGCCCGTGCTCTACGAGGTCTTTCGCGTCATCGGGGTCGCCGACGAGGTGCGCATGCCGCTCGCGGTGGGTACCTCGCTCGCCGTCATCATCCCGACCTCGATCCGCTCCTTCAACGCGCACCGGGCCAAGGGGCTGGTCGATCTCTCGATCCTCAAGGTCTGGGCCGTTCCCGTCGTGATCGGCGTGATCTTCGGCAGCTGGATCGCCCGCTATGCGCCGGCCGACCTGTTCAAGATCATCTTCGTCATCGTCGCGCTGATCTCGGCCATCCGCCTGCTCTTCGCCGCCGATCGCTGGAAATTCGGCGAGGACATGCCCGGCAAGCCGTTGATGGTCGCCTATGGCGGCGTCATCGGCGTGCTCTCGGCATTGATGGGCATCGGCGGCGGCCAGCTCTCCAGCCTGTTCATGACCTTCTATGGCCGGCCGATCCATCAGGCGGTCGCGACTTCGTCGGGTCTCGGCGTGCTGATCTCGATCCCCGGCGCGCTCGGCTTCATCTATGCCGGCTGGCCGAAGATGGCGATCCTGCCGCCGCTCTCGCTCGGCTATGTCTCGCTGATCGGCATGATTCTGTTCATCCCGACCTCGATCTGGACAGCCCCGATCGGCGCCAGCCTCGCGCACAAACTCTCGAAGCGGCGCCTCGAAGTCGCATTCGGCATCTTCCTGCTCTTCGTCGCCAGCCGCTTCATCTGGTCGCTCATCCACTGAGGCCCTCGGCCATGAGCGAGATCGCGATCCGGCTGCTGCAGCCCGAAGACCATAAGGCGCTGGCGGCGCTGATGGTCGAGATGCAGGGGCATTACAGCGTGCCGTGTCCGCCGGTGCAGGACATTCTCGCCGGGCTCGCGGCCTTGCCGGCCGGTGTCGATATCCTGATTGCGATGAAGGGCGGGGCGGTTCTCGGCTTCGCCTCCGCCTGCAATCTCTATCCGGGGCCGGGCCTGAAGACAGGCTTCTTCCTCAAGGAGATTTACGTCGCGGATGCGGCGCGCGGTGCCGGCCTCGGTCGCAGGCTGATGGCGGCGCTTGCGGAGCTCGCGCTGGAGCGCGGCCATCGCCGCATCGACTGGACGGCCGACGCCGACGATGCGTCGCTGCTGCGTTTCTATGATGGCCTCGGCGCGGTCCCGTACCCGAAGAAGGTGTTCTATCGCCTGACGGGGGATGCGCTGGTCGAGCTGGCCGGCGCGGATCAAGACTGATCGTCAGGCCCTGCGATCGGCCAGTCGTTTCGGCAGAACCGCCATGATCGCGAGCCGCTCAGCCTCGCTCAGCCGACCCCATTGCGCGATCTCTGCGAGTGTCCGGCCGCAACCCTTGCAGAGCTTGCTGACGGGATCGATCACGCAGATCTTGATGCAGGGCGTCGAGACGGCAGTCATCGCCCGGCCCAACCGAGTGCCAGCGCGAGGCCGAGATAGATCGCGATCTCGGCGAGTTGCTGGGCGGCGCCGAGGATGTCGCCCGTCTGCCCGCCGATGAGCCCCCGCGCCATGCGCGACAGCACCGCCGCGGCGCCATGCGCCATCGCAAAGCCGATCAGCAAACCGGCGATCGGCAATTGCGCCGCGAGCCCGATCCCGGTCGCGAGGAAGAGACTGAGGCCCAGCGCGATCCGCGCCGTGAGCACCGTCGGCTGGCCGACGGCCGCGGCCGCGCCGGTGCTGCGCGCGGCGGGCTGGGTCGCCAGCATGAACAGCCCTTCGGCGCGGGACCAGGGCGCCGCGACGAGCACCGCGGCAGCCGCCGCCCAGGCGCCGGAGCGGTCGAGGATCATCGCGATCAGGCTCGCCCGCAGCAGCAGCGACAGGCCCAGCGCCAGCGCACCATAGGACCCGATGCGGCTATCCTTCATGATCTCCAGCCGCCGCTCGACCGTATGCCCGCCGAAGAGCCCGTCGGCGGTGTCTGCCAGTCCGTCCTCATGGAAGGAACCGGTCGTCAGCGCCATCGCGGTCAGCGCGAGCGCCGCAACGACGAACCCGCTGAGGCCCGCCAGCCCTGCGCCCAGCGCGACGAGCGCGGCCGGCGCGGCGATGACCAGCGCCGCGAAGGGCAGGGCACGCGGCACCTCCCGGAAGTCCGGGATGCCATGGCCGTCGCTCTCGCCCGGCAGCAATGGCACCGGCAGGCGCGACCAGAAGCGCAGGCAGATCGCGGTCGCGATTCCCCAGCCCGGCCAGTCCGGCGGCCGCGTCTCGGTCGTGGTTTCGGCCTCTGCCATGCCTGCCGCGTCGTCTCGCTCGATTGTCTTCACGCTCCCGACCCTATAGCAGCAGCGCAGACTTTGCCGCCACGCTCTCGCGCCGGCCGCAGCCCCCTTGCCAGACGGAACAGCCATGGCCGCCTCCGGATTGCCCTTCGACGATATCCGCGACCTCATCGCGCAGATGCCCGGCCCCGACATGGCGGCGGCGAATGCGGTACGCACCCGCGACGCCAACCTCACCAAGCCGGCCGGCAGCCTTGGCCGCCTGGAGGAGATCGCCGAATGGCTCGCCGCCTGGCAGGGCAAGGCCCCGCCCGAGGTGCGGAGACCGCTGGTCTGCGTCTTCGCCGGCAATCACGGCGTCGTGGCGCAGGGCGTCTCGGCCTATCCGCAAGCGGTGACGCGCCAGATGCTGGAGAATTTCGCAGCCGGCGGCGCGGCGATCAACCAGATCTGCGCGGCCTATGATCTCGGCTTCAAGGTCTTCGACCTCGCGCTCGACCTGCCGACCGGCGATTTCACGCAAGGCGATGCGCTCGACGAGCGCGCCTGCGTCGCCACCATGGCCTTCGGCATGGAAGCGCTCGTCGGCGGCACGGACCTGCTTTGCCTCGGCGAGATGGGCATCGGCAACACCACTTCGGCGGCGGCGATCTATGCGGCGCTCTATGGCGGCGATGCCGCGCATTGGTGCGGCCGCGGCACCGGCGTCGACGACGAGGGCCTGAAGCGCAAGCTCGCGGCGGTCGAAGCGGGTCTCGCCCTGCATCGCGCCCATCTCAAGGACCCGCTCGAAGTGCTGCGTCGCCTCGGCGGGCGCGAGGTGGCCGCGATCTGCGGCGCCATCATCGCCGCCCGTTCGCAGCGCATCCCGGTGATCCTCGACGGCTATGTCGTGACGGCGGCCGCCGCGATCCTGCACGCGATCGAGCCTTCGACCATCGACCACTGCATCGCCGGCCATCTCTCGGCCGAAGGTGCCCATGCCGACGTGCTGGCCCGCCTCGGCAAGGTGCCGCTGCTGGCGCTCGACATGCGCTTGGGCGAGGGCTCGGGCGCAGCACTCGCCGCCGGCCTCGTCAAGGCGGCGGCAGCGGTCCATTCGGGCATGGCGACCTTCGAGCAGGCCCAGGTCGCGCGGAAGGATTGAGGCCCTTTGTCACTCCGGGTTCGCGCCTGCGGCGCGCCCCGGAACGACAGCGAGCGCGTCAGCCCGCGTAATCCGTCTTCAGGCCCGCCCGCTCGGCATGGCGCTCCTGCGCCAGCTCGATCAGGCGGGTGATGAGCGCGGGGTAGGGCAGGCCGGAGGCCTCCATCATCTTCGGATACATGCTGATCGCGGTGAAGCCCGGCAGCGTGTTGATCTCGTTGAAGTAGAAGGCGCCGCTCTGGCGATCGAGGAAGAAGTCGACGCGCGCCAGCCCGCTGCATTCCAGCGCGAGAAAGGCGTCGATCGCGAGCTGCCGCACGCGCGCCATCTGCTCGGCGTCGAGCTTGGCCGGCAGGTCGACGCTGGCGCCGTCCTGGTCGATATACTTGGCCTCGTAGGAATAGAACTCGTGCTGCGGGCCGGCATTGAGCTCGCTCGCGACGCTCGCCACCGGCGGATCGCCGTCGAGCACCGCGACCTCGATCTCGCGGGCATTGATGCCCTGCTCGACCAGAACCTTGGTGTCGTATTGGAAGGCATCGTCGAGCGCGGCGCCGAGGGCCGCCCAGCTCTTCACCTTATGCACGCCGACGCTGGAGCCCATGTTGCAGGGCTTGACGAAGATGGGGAGCGTGAGCGCTGCCTGCGCGGCCTTGGCCGAGCCTGCCGGATCGCGGCGCCAATCGCGGCGCGACAGGGCGAGATAGGGCGCCACCGGCAGGCCGGCGAGGGCCGCCAGCCGCTTGGCGATGTCCTTGTGCATGCCGACCGCCGAGGCCAGCACGCCGGAGCCGACATAGGCTGCCCCGGCCAGTTCCAGCAGGCCCTGCACGGCACCGTCCTCGCAGAGCGGACCGTGGATCACCGGGAACACGACATCGACCGGCGCGATCGCCGCTGCCGCGCTGTCAGCCGGCAGGATCGCGGTGTGCTCGCCCTGCGGCTCCAGCCGGATCATCGGCGAATCCGTCGGGATCGGCAGGCTCTCGGTATTGGCCGCCTCGATCCGGCGCAGGTCGTGGCATTGCCAGCGGCCCTGCTTGTCGATGCTGACCGGCACGGGCTCGAAGCGGTCGCGGTCGATAGAGCGCAGGACGGAAGCCGCTGATTTCAGCGACACCTCATGCTCGCCCGACTTACCTCCATAGAGCACGGCGACGCGCGTTTTCCGGTTCATGGTCCGATGGTCCGAGAGGCTGGAGGAAATGCCTGAACGAGGCTGTGACAGGATGTCGCCGAGCGATGAGGCGAGATTCGGGCGGCTGGATCAGGCGGCGCGCGGCTTCGCCTTCGGTTCGGGCAGGGCGGCAAGCGTGTCCATCACGCGCTCGGCCGGCAATGTGATCGTCACCTCGGTGCCGGCGCGCGGCTTGGATTTCAGGTGGAAGCCGCCGCCATGCAGGTCGATCAGCCCCTTGACGATCGGCAGGCCCAGCCCCGAGCCCTGCTCGGCCGTCTTGATCGCGAGCGAACCGCGCCCGAAGCTCTGCATCACGATCGGGATCTCGTTCTCGGGTATGCCGGGGCCGGTATCGCTCACGGAAACATATTGCCCGCCCGTGGCCGTCCAGCCGACCTTGATGGTGATCTCGCCGCCCTGGGGCGTGAACTTGATCGCATTCGAGAGCACGTTGAGCACGGCCTGCCGGATGGCGCGCTCGTCGGCCCAGACGCGGGGCAGGCTGGGCTCCGCCAGCGCGCGGATGCTCTGGCCCTTGGCCTTGGCGCGCAGCGCCAGCATGTGCTGGCATTCGTCGACGATGCTGGGGAGGGACAGTGCCTCCTCGTTCAGCTCGTATTTGCCAGCCTCTATGCGCGACAGGTCGAGGATTTCGTTGATCAGGTTGAGCAGGTGCTGGCCCGAGCCGTGGATATCGGCCGAGTATTCCTTGTAGGCGGCATTGGCGTGCCCGCCGAAGATCTCGTTCTTCATCACCTCGGAGAAGCCGAGGATGGCGTTGAGCGGGGTGCGCAATTCATGGCTCATCGTCGCCAGGAAGCGTGACTTGGCGAGATTGGCCTCTTCCGCCTTGCGCCGGGCCTCGTCCGAATTGGCGTTGGCGGTCTCCAGCTCCGCGATCAGCGCGTCCTTCTCGGCCCTGAAGACGATCGAGGCGACCGAACTCGCATAGAGCCGGTTGGCGAGGAAGATGAAGAAGAGCTGGGCCGAGGCCGCCATCAGCGCCATGGTGACGCTGTCCATGTCGCGCCGGTCCCAGAAGAAGACCATGATCCCGAGGATGATCGGGGTCAGCCCGGTATAGACCGCGAGCGGGATCGTGGCCGAGAGCATGACGGTGAGTGCGCTGACCACCAGCAGGGCGGTGGTCACGAAGACCTTGGCGCCGGGTGCATCGACCTGGACGAACAGCAGCAGCAGCAGCGACCAGGCCATGCCATGCATCCCCTCCGCGAAGGCGAAGAGCCGGCGCCAGAGTTTCAGCCGGACCTCGTCGGGAGCCTTGGCGAGGAAACGCCGCGCCATCAGCACGATGATCATCGTGGTGAGCAGCACGATGCCGCTCCAGACGGCGACCAGCGGCGTGGGCAGCCAGAGGCAGGCGGCCGCGGCGATGCCGAGCGCCAGGACCAGCGTGCCGGCCGAGCCGGAGATCCGGTATTGCGCGAAGACGCGCAGCAATTCGTTGTCGAAGGCGCGCTCTAGCCCGGTGGAGGAGGTCAGCCGTTCGCGCGCCGACCTGACCTCGCGCGTGACCAGCTTCCGGCGCGCCACGGCCGAGGGGTCGGGCCCGCGCCCGCGCTGCACCTGTTCGGCCGTCACTTCCGTCATGATCGGGAGCGTGTATCCTCGTTCGGCCGCTGCGGCATGCAGCGGCCGGCTCGCCATCATGGACACCAAATCGTTAAGCTCTTCCTGATGGCACCCTTCGGATTCGGTCGCTCCCGCTATGGACCCTTCGGTTGGCGCCGCGTCGGCCGGCCGGTCGACTTCGTCGTGGCGCTCGGCCTGCTTGGCTTTCTCGGACTGGCTGGTGCGATCCTGCAATACCGGCTCGGCCCGGCCCGGGAACTCGTCGGCACGGCCCAGGCGATCGACGGCGATTCGGTCCGGCTGCTCGGCGAGGAGCTGAGGTTGGAAGGCATCGACGCGCCCGAATACCGGCAGAATTGCATGGCGCGCGACGGCAGGTCGGTCGCCTGCGGACGCGAGGCCCGTCGCGCCTTGCAGGCGATGCTGGCGCGCGGCGTGACGCATTGCGAGATCGGTAAGGCCGATCGCTATGGCCGCGGGCTCGCCCGTTGCCGGCAGGGCGACACCGATATCAACGCGATTATGGTGCGCGAGGGCCATGCGGTCTCCTACGGCGCCTATCGCGCCGAGGAGGACGAGGCCCGGGCTGCCGGCCGCGGCATCTGGGCCATGCAGTTCGAGCGTCCCGAAGCCTGGCGCCGCAGCCAATCGCGCTGAGGCTTTCCGCCATGATCGCGTCATGAAGCGCCGGCAATCCGGTTGACCTTCCGGCGTGGGCCGTGATCGGGTACGGCCGAAGACGGAGAACATCTGATGAAGCTCTATGACGGCGGGCGGGCGCCGAATCCACGACGGGTTCGCATCTTCTTCGCGGAGAAGGGTGTGCCGCTGCCGGAGCTCGTGCCGGTCGATATCGCCAAGAAGGAGCATAAGACCGAGGCCTTCACTCGGATCAACCCTGCCCAGCGCCTGCCGGTCCTCGAACTCGACGATGGTACGGCGCTGGCCGAGACGATCGCGATCTGCCGCTATGTCGAGGCGCTTCATCCGCAGCCTCCGCTCTTCGGACGCGACGCGAAGGAGCAGGCGACTATCGAGATGTGGAACCGTCGCGTCGAGCTCGGGCTGTTCGCCAGCGTCGCTGCCGTCTTCCGCCACAGCCATCCCTCGATGGCGGAGCTGGAAGACCAGGTGCCGGAATGGGCCGAGGCCAATCGCGACCAGATGGACGACCATCTCTGGCTGCTCGAATTGCAGCTGGCCGCCAATCCCTTCGTCTGCGGCGAGGTCATGACGGTGGCCGATATCACCGCCGGCATCGCCATCGATTTCATGAAGCCGTCGCGCATCCCGTTGCCGGAAGACTTCGTCCATATCCGCCGCTGGCATGGCGAACTGTCCGGCCGGCCGAGCTGGAAGGTCTGATGCGTCGGTTCGTCCTGGCCCTGCTCGCCGTTCTCGCGATTCCGACGCTCGCGCCAGCAGCTGAGCGGCTGAGCGGCGAGGCGATCGAGCGCGCCTTCCGGGGCAACACTGTCTCGGGTCGCTACACCAATGGCGGCTTCTTCACCGAGTATCACGATCCCAATGGCCAGGCGCTCGGGCATAACGGCTGGCAGCCCAATACCGATGCCTGCTGGATCACCAAGCCGGATCGCATCTGCTACTACTACGGCCCGCAGACCGACCGGACGGTGCATTGCTTCTCGGTCGAGATGAGCGGCGATCTCTACGTCCTGCGCAACAGCGGCAACGGCATGGTCAATGCGCTCGCCAAGATCGAACTCGGCAACCCGCGCAACCATACCGACAACGGCACGCCCTGGTATTGCGACGGGCTGATCTCGCGGGCGCCCGAGCCGCCGATGAGCCGGAAGCTGGCGCGGCGCTGATGTCCCGGCTCGCGCGCACCGTGATGCTCATGCTGGGCCTGCTTGCCGCGAGCCAGGCATCAGCGGTCGAGCGGTTGACCGGCGATCAGATCAAGCAGCTCTTCGAGGGCAACACCGTCTCGGGCCGATACTCCGGCAGCAACCTGCCGTTCAGCGAGTATCATCACCCGGACGGCCGGGCGAGCGGGCATAATCGCCATCTAACCAACACCGATGCCTGCTGGACGACGACGCAGGACTCCGTCTGCTACTATTATGGCCCGCAGGAGAAGCGCCGCACCTACTGCTTCGCGATCGAGACCAGCGGCGAGCTCATCGTTATCCGCAGCCGCCCGAGCGGCCGGATCAACGGCCTTGCTCGAGTCGAGAAGGGCGATCCCTACAGCTATGCCGCGAAGCGGTCCGACTGGGTCTGCGACGGGTTGATCTCGCAGGTCCCGGGGCGGTCGAAGCTGGCGCGCCGATGAGCGCCGCCGAGGCGCTCGACGAGGTACTGGCCGAGCTGCGCGCCTGCCGCATCTGCCGCGATGTGCCGCTTTACCTGCCGCCATTGCCGCATCAGCCTCGTCCGGTCATCCAGGCAGCAGCCACTGCCCGGCTCTGCATTGCCGGCCAGGCGCCCGGAACGCGTGTCCACGCCAGCGGCCGGCCCTTCACCGATCCCTCGGGCGTGCGCCTGCGCAACTGGCTCGGTACCGACGAGACGGCCTTCTATGATGCGGCGAAGGTCGCGATCGTGCCGATGGGCCATTGCTTTCCCGGCCTCGACGCCAAGGGCGGCGACAAGCCGCCGCGGCGGGAATGCGCGCCGGTCTGGCGAACCCGCGTCTTCGCGGCGCTGCCACGCATCGAACTCGTGCTAGCGATCGGCCGCTATGCCCAGAGCTGGCATCTCGGTCCTAAGGAAGCCGCCAACCTCTCGGTGACGGTCGCGAACTGGCGCGAAATCCTTGCCCGGCCGGTGTTTCCACGTGTCCTGCCGCTGCCGCACCCGTCCTGGCGCAATAATGCCTGGCTCAAGCGCAACCCGTGGTTCGAGTCGGAGCTGCTGCCAGTGCTGCGTGACGAGGTCGCGCGGCTGCTGCGGTAATGCGGGTGATCAGTAGCGGAACGGGCCGGAATCGAGTCCGCGATTCATCTGCCCGCGCACGCTGACCACCGAACGGACCGGGCCGAGCGCGGTCTGGCCGCGGCTTTCGAGATAGACCATGCCGTCGGCCCGGCTGCCATAGCCGTTGCGGGAACTCTTACCGAACTCGGCGCGGACGCCGCCGCCGAGCCGCACGCAGACCGACGATCCTTCCATCCGGACGAAGCCCGCACCGTATTCCGGGCAGGGGCGGGCCGCCGCGCCCGGTTTGGGAGCGGGCTTGGCGGAGGATTCATACGGGGAGGCCTTGCGCGGCAACGGCTCGCCGATCGACTGCGCCACAGCGGCCGTCGCAAGGCCGGTCAGAAGCAGGGCAAGGGCGATGCGGAGCATGGCTGGGTTCCGTGGCGATCATCTTTGCTAGTGAGCCAGCAAGGCGCAGTTGTGGCAAGGCCGGCACCGCGGCCACCGCAACGGAAAAACCCCGGCTTTCGCCGGGGTGAGTATCCCTCGCGCTACGGGCTCCGTTGGATCAGAGCTGATTCGAAATGCGCGAGCGGATCATGAAATTGTCGAAGGTGTATTCGGCGATCTGGAACCAGAGATAGGCATCGCCGCGGAAGGCCGACATCGAATCGTAGATCTTCTTGAAGTCCGGATTCTTGGCGGACGTTTCCGCATAGACCTCCTTCGAGGCCTTCAGGCAGGCTTCGAGGATTTCGGGCGAGAACGGCCGCAATTGTGCGCCGCCGGCGACGAGGCGCTTCAGCGCGGCCGGATTGCGCGCGTCGTATTTCGCCTGCATGTCGATATTGGCATGGGCTGCCGCCGTGGTGAGCAGCGACTTGTAGGTCTTCGGCAGTTCGTCCCATTTCTTCGTGTTGATGAAGAAATGCAGCGAGGCGCCGCCTTCCCACCAGCCGGGATAGTAGTAATAGGGCGCGACCTTGTTGAAGCCGAGCTTCTCGTCATCGGCCGGGCCGACCCACTCGGCGGCGTCGATCGTGCCCTTTTCCAGCGCCGGATAGATGTCGCCGCCGCCGATCTGCTGCGGCACGACGCCGAGCTTGCTCATCACCTGCCCGGCGAAGCCGCCGATGCGCATCTTGACGCCCTGCAGGTCGGCGGGCGTCTTGATCTCCTTGCGGAACCAGCCGCCCATCTGGCAGCCGGTATTGCCGCCCGGCAGCGCATAGATATTGGCCTTCTTGTAGAACTCGTTCAAAAGCTCGTTGCCGCCGCCATGGTAGAACCAGGCGTTCTGCTGGCGGGCGTTGAGCCCGAACGGCACGGCCGTGCCGAAGGCGAAGGTCGGGTCCTTGCCGACATAGTAGTAGGAAGCGGTGTGGCACATCTCGACCGTGCCGTTGGTCACCGCGTCCGCGGCCTGCAAGGCCGGCACGATCTCGCCGGCCGCGAAGACCTGGATCTGGAATTTGCCGTCCGTCGCCTCCGAGACCGCCTTCGCCAGCACTTCGGACGCGCCGTAGATCGTGTCGAGCGATTTCGGGAAAGACGATGTGACGCGCCACTTCACTTCGGGCATGGATTGCGCGATTGCCGGACTTGCTATTGTCCCCGCTGCGGCCCCGGCCCCGGCAACCTTCAAAAAGTGACGACGCTTCATAAAATCTGCCCTCCCTCAAAGGCAATGCACGCCGGTTTTCCGGTCGTCGCGAACGTCTGAGAGGAAAGCAGTCTGTCCGCGGGCGCAAGAGCCATTTGCATGGCAATCATGCAAATTCGTCATGAGTCGGCGCCGAAGCTCGTTTTTCACAGATCGATCATGTGAGAGCAGGGGGCAGAAGCAGGCTTTGAAATGCAACAAGGCCCGGCGAAAGCCGGGCCTTGCGTCGATGAACCGTCGTGGCGTCCGCGCGATCAGCGAGCGCGGGTGCGAACCTGGAAGACGTCGAAGCTGAGCTCCGCGACCTGCCACCAGAGATACTGGTCGGAGCGGAAGGCGGCCATGGCGTCGATCGCCTTCTTGAAATCAGCGTTCTTGGCCGAGATTTCGGCATAAAGCTCGTTCGAGGCCTTCAGGCTCGCTTCCATCACGTCCTGCGGGAAGGGCCGCAGTTGGGTGCCGGCCGCGACCAGACGCTTCAGCGCCGGCGGGTTAACCACGTCGTAGCGCGCCGCCATCTGCGTGTTGGCATAGGTGCAGGCGGCGGTCAGCGCGGCCTGATAGGCCTTGGGCAGGGCGTTCCACTTCTCCAGGTTGACGAAGGCATGAACGCACGGGCCACCTTCCCAGAAGCCCGGATAGTAGTAGTAGGGCGCGACCTTCGAGAAGCCGAGCTTCTCGTCGTCATAGGGGCCGACCCATTCGGCACCGTCGATCGTGCCCTTCTCGAGCGCCGGGTAGATGTCGCCGCCGCCGATCTGCTGCGGTACGACGCCGAGCTTGCTCAGCACCGAGCCGGCGATGCCGCCGATGCGCATCTTGAGGCCTTGGAGATCGGCGACCGACTTGATCTCCTTGCGGAACCAGCCGCCCATCTGCGCGCCGGTATTGCCGCAGGGCAGGCCGTAGATGTTGAACTTCTTGTAGAACTCGTTGAACAGCTCGTTGCCGCCGTTCTGGAACAGCCAGGCGTTCTGCTGGCGGGCGTTGAGGCCGAACGGCACCGAGGCGGCGACGGCGAAGGTCGGGTCCTTGCCGACATAGTAGTACGAGACGGTGTGGCACATCTCGACGGTGCCGTTGGTCACGGCGTCCGCCGCCTGAAGTGCGGGGACGATTTCACCAGCCGCGAAGACCTGGATCTGGAACTTGCCGTCGGTCAGCTCGGAGACCATCTTCGCCATGACCTCGGCGCCGCCATAGATCGTGTCGAGGGATTTCGGGAAGCTCGACGCAAGGCGCCATTTGATCTCCGGGCTCGACTGGGCGACGGCCGGCATGGCGACGGCGGTCGCGGCGGCACCGGCCGCGGCGGTCTGGATAAACTGACGACGCTTCATCTAGGCACTCTCCTCGGATGTCTGGGGGGATGCGGGCGTTTCGAAACAGGTTCTGCCGCCCGGCGTTCGGAGTCGGGTTGTAGCGAATGGATTTTCGAAGCGCGAGGGATTTCATCGTCGATTCTTGCGACTTTCGGCTAGTTTCCGCTCCCGTCTTGGCGCGCTTCTGCCCGGGTGGTTAAAGCGGCCATGATCGAGACCGAAAACCTGCTGTTGCGCCGCCCTGAGATCGACGATCTCGACGCGATCCACGCGATGCGCAGCGAACGCGACGTTGTCCGTTTCCTGGGTGGCCGTCCGCTCAATCGCGAGGAGGCCTGGCACCGGCTGACCCGCATCGTCGGCCATTGGACCTTGCGCGGCTACGGCATGTTCGCGGTCGTCGAGAAGCGGAGCGGGGCCCTCGTCGGCGAAGTCGGGCTGTTCGATGGCTGCCGGGGCCTGTCTTCCGATTTCGACAACGCCCCCGAAGCCGGCTGGATTCTGGCGAGCGCGGCGCATGGCAAGGGTTATGCGGGGGAGGCGGCCGCCGCCGCCCATCGCTGGTTCGCCGCAACCCATGGCGAGCGCCGCAGCGTCTGCATCATCGCGCCCGAAAATCTTGCCTCCTTCCGCGTGGCGCACAAGCTCGGCTACAAGAGCTTCGGACAGGTCGAGTATCAGAACGGGCCGGTGGTGATGCTCGAACGCATCCCCGGCTGAAAGGCGTAAGGCGGAGGCTGGCATGGATCAGGGCAAGCTCGCGAAGCTGCGGCAGCGTTATGCCGGGGCCGGAGGCGGCGATATTCACGATCCGCATTTCGCCAAGGTGGCGGCAGCGCAGTTCACCGGCGACAAGCGCAAATGGCCCTTCGCGGATGTCGCGACATTCGTCGGCGCTCCCTATCGCCCCGACGCGTTGACGGCGCCCGGGCTCGGCGGGCTTGATGTCGCGATCATCGGCGTGCCCATGGACCTTGGCGTCACCAACCGCGCCGGCGCCCGCCTCGGCCCACGCGCCGTCCGCGCGATCGAGCGCATGGGGCCGATGGACCATGCGCTGGGCACCGCGCCCTTCACCATGCTGAAGGCCGCCGACATCGGCGATGTTCCGTTCCGCTCGCGCTATTCGCTGGAGAGCTGCCACGAGGATATCGAGGCGACCTTCAGGACGATCGTCGAGGCCGGCGTCTCGCCGCTCGCCGTCGGCGGCGACCACTCCATCACCTATTCGATCCTGAAGGCTGTCGGCGCGAAGCGCCCGGTTGGCATGGTCCATATCGACGCCCATTGCGACACCTCCGGCCCCTATGAGGGGTCGAAGTTCCATCATGGCGGGCCGTTCCGGCAGGCGGTGCTCGATGGCGTGCTCGATCCCGAGCGCGTGATCCAGATCGGCATCCGCGGCGGCGCCGAATATCTCTGGGAGTTCTCCTACGAATCCGGGATGACCGTGATCCACGCCAACGAGGTCGACGATCTCGGCATCGATGCGGTGATCGCCAAGGCGCTGGCCGTGATCGGCGACGGGCCAACCTATGTCTCCTTCGATGTCGATTCGCTCGATCCGGGTTTCGCGCCCGGCACGGGGACGCCGGAAGTCGGCGGCTTGAGCCCGCGCGAGGCCCTGGCGATCCTGCGGGCGCTGAAGGGGCGCGACATCGTCGCCGCGGATGTCGTAGAAGTCGCCCCGCAATATGACGCGACCAGCAACACGGCGCAGTGCGCGGCGCAGGTGCTCTTCACCGAGCTCTGCCTGTTGGCTGAGGCGCGCGCTTCGGGAAAAGGAAGACCATGATTCGGATTCGATTGATCGCACGGGTTGCCGCGATAAGCGGGCTCTGCCTGCTGGCATCCGCTGCCCGCGCCGAGGTGCCGGCGAACGGCAAGGTCTACCTGGACGCCGCCTTCGCCTCCGTCGAGTCGCTGTTCAAGCTCTACGAGGGCAAGCCGACCCCGCCGCGTCTGTCGGACCCAGTCGACGGCAAGGTGCTGGCCGATGTCTGGAACGCGCCGGCCATCCTCGGCAAGGCGCCTTATGGTGCCAACGATCTCCCGACGCTGCTCGACATCGTCCAGAAGCAGGCCGGTATCCTGCAGGTCTATGCGCTGTTCTCGCCGCAACCGGGCCGCAAGGAGGCTGACCAGGCGGCGAATGCGGTCGAATTCCAGGACGAATTGACCCGCGCACGCGTCTTCCTTCTCCAGGCCGCCGGCGGCGCCCTCTCGGCGATCAACGACTTCTCGTTCAGGTTGAAGGACGACGACAAGACCGAGGCCCGGGCGCAGGGCTTGCGGCAGATGCGGCTCGGCCTGCAGGAGATCGTCGTCGGCTCGGCTCTGGCGCTGCGAGCCCCCGGTTTGCGCGATGCGAATCGTCAGCTGATCGCGCAGGCTTTCGCCGACAACGCTGCCGGCATCGCTTCCGCGCTCGCTCCGCCGGACCGCAACGCGCTCGTCTCGGCGCTCCAGCAGGTCCGCCCCTCGCTGAAGCCGGAGGCGCAGAAGGCGATCTCTGACTTTGCTACGGCGGTGGCGGCCGCGCCGTGCGAGGGCTTCTGCCTCGTCAACTGAGCGGCTCTTCGGCGGCCTTCAGGGCCGCGTTGCCAGCCAGATCACATGCCGAGCCCCGCCGCCGGTGCGGCGGGCGCGCGCCGTCACCTCCTCGGTGGCAAAGCCCGCGTGGCGCAGCCGCCGGGTGAAGCCGTGGTCCGGCCCCGAGGACCAGACCGCGAGAATGCCGCCCGGCCGCAGCGCGGCCTTGGCGGCCTGCAAGCCCGCAGCGCCGTAAAGCTGGTCGTTGCCGGCGACGGTCAGCCCTTCCGGGCCGTTGTCGACATCGAGCAGGATGGCGTCGTAACGCCCCTTGCCGGCCGCGATCGCCGCGGCGACATCGGTCACGCTGATCTGTACGCGCGGGTCGTCGAGGCAATCGGCGAAAACCGCCGCCATCGGTCCACGAGCCCAGGCGACGACGGCGGGGATCAGTTCGGCCACCTCCACCTGCGCATCACCAGGCAGATGGGCAAGCGCCGCCCGCAGCGTGAACCCCATCCCCAGTCCGCCGATCAGGACGCTCGGCTGCCGGCGCTGCCCGAGGCGTTCGCAGACCAGGGTCGCCAGCGCCTCTTCCGACCCGCTGAGGCGGCTGTTCATCAGCTCGTTGCTGCCGAGCATGATCGAGAACTCGGTGCCGCGCTGCCTCAGCCGGAGGTCGCCGCTGCCATCCGGCAAGGCTGCGGTGTCGAGGGTGGTCCAGGGTATCACGTTGCTCTCGCCTGTCTGGGATGCCGCCTTATAGCGCATTCGGGCGTGAACGCCCGGCAGCCAAAACGATATGCGTTGATTGCATGAAATATCGCCATGGGCGGCGTTGATCGTTCAGTCATGCATGGCTATTTCATGCTGCGACGCAGCAATTCGCTGCCCTTCCGCGAAAGCCCCGCTATGACGCTCGCCGCGAATGATCGCAGCCTGGACGTATCCACGTCCGCCCATGCGCCTGTTTCGGCAGGGCTCGTGCTGTTCGCGCTCGCGATGGGCGGTTTCGCCATCGGTACAACCGAGTTCGCGGCGATGAGCCTGCTGCCGTATTTCTCAGCGGGGCTCGGCATCGATGAGCCGACGGCGGGCCATGTCATCAGCATCTATGCGCTCGGCGTCGTCGTCGGCGCGCCCTTGATCGCCGTGCTGGCGGCACGCATTCCCCGACGCACGCTGCTGATCGGGCTGATGGGCCTCTTCGCGCTTGGCAACGGCTTAAGCGCGCTCGCCCCGACCTATCACTGGATGCTGGTCTTCCGCTTCCTGAGCGGTCTGCCGCATGGCGCCTATTTCGGCGTCGCGGCGCTGGTCGCGGCCTCGCTTTCGGCGCCGAATCGCCGGGCGCAATCGGTGGCGCGCGTCATGCTCGGCCTGACGGTCGCGACGATCCTTGGTGTGCCCGCCGCGAGCTGGATGGGGCAGGTGCTGGGCTGGCGCTCGGGCTTCGCCATCGTCGCTGGCCTCGCCTTGCTGACGGTCGTCCTGATCGCCTTGTTCGCGCCGCGCGACACCGTCCAGCCGGGCGCGAGCCCCTTGAGGGAGCTCGGCGCGCTGAAGCGCCGGCAGGTCTGGCTGACGCTGGCGACGGGAGCGATCGGCTTCGGCGGCCTCTTCGCCGTCTATACCTATGTCGCCTCGACTCTGATGGTGGTGACCGAGGTTTCGCCCGCTTTCGTGCCGGTCGTGCTCGCGATCTTCGGCATGGGCCTGACCGCCGGCACGCTCGTCGCCGGCTGGGCCGCCGATCGTGCGCTCGTTCCGGCCACGGCGGCCATGCTGCTCTGGAGCGCCTTCTGGCTGGCGGCCTTTCCCTTCGCGGCCGGCAATATCTGGGCGGTGTCGCTGGTCATCTTCATGATCGGAAGCGGCGGCGGGCTCGGCGCCATGCTCCAGACCCGCCTGATGGACGTCGCCGACGATGCCCAGACGCTGGCTGCCGCGCTGAACCACAGCGCCTTCAACACCGCCAATGCGCTCGGCCCCTGGCTCGGCGGCATGGCGATCGCGGCCGGCTACGGTTGGACCTCGACCGGCTGGGTCGGCGCGGCGCTGGCGCTCGGCGGTCTCGCGATCTGGATCGTCGCGGTGCTCGACGCCCGCCGCTGAGCCGGGCGCCGATCCTTCCGCCCGGACAGAACCTCTCAGCCTTTGGTCTGGGCCGCTTTGGGGCGCCAGCCGTCGGTTTGGGCGTGCAAGCTGCGAAAAGCTGCATCGCTCCCTCTTGCGAGCGGAACGAAACTGCGCCCAATCTGTCGCCACAGAACCGGACCGGGATAACAGCAAGACCGGCCGGCTGAACTGCGGAGGTCCCATGAAGAGTTTCGTTCGTTTCATCGCGGCGGCGGCGTTGACGGTCGTCGGCGCGACAGGGGCGCTCGCCCAGGCCAAGGAGTGGAAGGAAATCCGGATCGGCACGGAAGGCGCCTATCCACCCTTCAACAACCTGAACGCCAAGAAGGAGCTCGAAGGCTACGAGATCGACTACGGCAACCTGCTCTGCGAGCGGATGAAGGTGAAATGCACCTGGGTCGTGCAGGATTGGGACGGCATCATCCCGGCGCTGCTCGCCAACAAGTATGACGTCATCATCGCCGGCATGAACGCGACCGATGAGCGCAAGAAGCAGGTCGACTTCACCACGCCCTACAACAAGACCCCGATCTGGATGATCGGCCCGAAGAGCACCAAGTCGGACGACATCTCGCCGGCGGCGCTGAAGGGCAAGTCGATCGGCGCCCAGGGCTCGACCATCCACGCCAACTATCTCGAGAAATACTACAAGGACTCGACGCCGCGCCTCTATCCGACCCAGGAAGAGGCCAATCTCGACCTGATCAACGGCCGGCTCGACTACATCGTCGCCGACGCGCTCGCCCTCTCGGACTTCCTGACCGGCAAGGGCAAGGATTGCTGCAAGTTCGTCGCCGAGGTGAAGCGCGATGACGCCATTCACGGCCCGGGTGTCGGTGCGGCTATCCGCAAGTCCGATACTGCGCTTAAGGCGATGTTCGACAAGGCGATCGCCGAGACGACCGCCGACGGCTCGAACCAGAAGATCCAGGACAAGTGGCTGAAATTCGCCAAGTGACGCCTGCAAACGCCTGACCCTCGCCGGCGCTTTCGCGCCGGCGAGCATTCTCTCCCGCACGGCACCCCATGCTCGAAAAATTCGCATTGCTCGGCTTCGGCCCTTCCGGCTGGGGGCCGGCGCTGCTTCAGGGCGCCGCCACGACGCTCTCGGTCGCGCTCGCAACCCTGCCATTCGGCCTGGGGCTCGGCCTCGTCATCGCGCTCCTGAAGCGCTCCGACAACATCCTGCTGCGCGCGCTGGCGACGATCTACACTACCGTGTTCCGCGGCGTGCCGGAGCTCCTCACGCTCTACATCATCTATTTCGGCATCCAGATTCTGGTGCAGCAGGTCTGGTCGGGTTTCTCGATTCCACCTTTCGGTGCCGGCATGGTCGCGCTCGGCATGGTGCTCGCCGCCTTCTCCAGCGAGGTCTGGGTCGGCGCGCTGAACTCGATCCAGAAGGGCCAGCGCGAGGCCGCCGCCGCACTCGGCCTGTCGAAGGCGCAGGCCTTCCGGCTCGTCGTCTTCCCGCAGCTGATCCGCGTGGCGCTGCCCGGCCTCGGCAATAACTGGATGGTGCTGCTGAAGGAGACCTCGCTGATCTCGGTGATCACCCTGCAGGACATCATGTTCATCGCGACGCGGGCCAATGTCGTGACCAAGGAGCCGTTCCTGTTCTTCGGCACCGCGATGCTGCTCTATTTCTTCTTCTCGCTGGTCTCGGCCTGGGGCATCGACAAGCTCGAACAGCGCACCAATCGCGGCCAGGCCGCCTTCGGCGGAGCGACGCGATGAACTGGTGCGAATATCCCGGTTATCTCGTCGGCAGCGAGGTCCTGCAGAACTACGGCTGCCGGATGGCGAACGGCCTCTGGGTCACCTTCGAACTCGTCGCGATCTCGGTCGCCCTCGGCTTCGCGCTGGCGCTCGGCCTCGCCATTGCCCGGCTCTACGGCCCGCGCTGGGCCCGGATGGCGGTGAGCGGCTACACCACCTTCCTGCGCGGCACGCCGCTGCTCTGCCAGCTCTTCCTCGTCTATTACGGCCTCGGCCAGTTCCGCGAGTTCTGGCAGGGCATCGGCCTGTGGTGGTTCTTCCGCGAGCCGTTCTTCTGCGCGCTCTTCACCTTCACCATCAACACGGCGGCCTATCAGGCCGAGATCCTGCGCGGCGCCATCCAGGCGATCCCGCGCGGCCAGTTCGAGGGCGCGCTCTCGCTCGGCCTGCATCGCTGGTCGACGCTGCGCCTCGTCGTGCTGCCGCAGGCGATGATCCTGGCGCTGCGCCCGCTCGGCAACGAACTGATCGTGATGATCAAGTCGAGCGCGATCGTCTCGCTGGTGACGCTGTTCGACCTGATGGGCGCGACGCGGCTCGCCTTCGCCCGCTCCTTCGACCTCACGATCTATCTCTACGCGGCGCTGATCTATCTCGTGCTGGTCGAGATCATCCGCCGCGTCTGGGACAGGCTCGAGATCAGGCTGAGCCGGCACATGGTATTGCGTTGACCTGGCCTCAGCCGGGCAGGGTCAGCACGACCGCTCCGCGCGGCGTCGCCACGACGGTATGCTCGTACTGGACGGTCGGCGCACACGGGTGGCTGTAGAGCGTCCAGCGATCGCCATCGGCATTTTCCGCCCAGTCCGCGCCCAGCGACAGGAACGGCTCGACGGTGAAGACGAGCCCGTTCGTCATGGTCCGACGCTCTTTACGGTCCGGCCAGGTCGCGATCTCGGTCGGCTCCTCGTGGAGCGAGCGGCCGACACCGTGGCTCGCGAGATTGCGCACCAGCGTATAGCCGTTCTTCTGGGCGAAGCGCCCGACGGCCTGCCCGATCCCGGCCAGTGGCTTGCCGGCGCCGACCTGTCCGATGCCGGCCCAGAGCGCCCGCCGGCCGTCGCGGCACAGCCTCTCCAGCTTCGGCTTGACGGGCGACACGGCGAAGGACGCGCCGGTATCGGCGAAGAAGCCGTTCTTCTCGGCGGAAACGTCGATATTGACGAGATCGCCCGCGAGGATGCGCCGCGCACCGGGAATGCCGTGGGCAATCTCCTCATTGACGCTGATGCAGGTCGCGCCGGGGAATTCATAGGCCAGTTCCGGGGCAGGGCGCGCGCCATGGCGTTTGAGGTAGCCGCGGCCGATCGCGTCGAGCTCGGCCGTGGTCATGCCCGGCTCGATCGCCTTGCCCATGGCCGCAAGCGCGCGGGCCACGATGCCGCCGATCTCCTTCAGTGCCTGCAATTCGTCGTCGTTCGATATCGTCATGCGCCGGAGCTAAGCCGCGCGCCTCACGCCCGCAAGGGAAAAGCCGCATGGGCGGATGGCGCGCAATCGCCTTTCCCGTCCGGCGCGTGCACGCTAAAGCGTGACCATCTTCGGAGATAAAGCGGGAGTTCGGCATGGCCAAAGTCGCATTCATCGGTCTCGGCGTCATGGGGTTCCCCATGGCCGGCCATCTCAAGGCCAAGGGTCATGAGGTCACCGTCTACAACCGCAACCCGACGAAGGCGCAGGGATGGGTCTCGCGCCATGGCGGCCTCTCGGCGCCGACCCCGGCCGATGCCGCCAGGGGCCAGGAGATCGTCTTCTGCTGCGTCGGCAACGATGACGACCTGCGCTCGGTGACGACGGGTGAGAACGGCGCCTTCGCCGGGATGGAGAAGGGCGCGGTCTTCGTCGACCACACCACGGCTTCCGCCAATGTCGCGCGTGAACTTTATGAAGCTGCGAAGCAGGGCGGCTTCGGCTTCGTCGATGCGCCCGTCTCGGGCGGGCAGGCCGGCGCCGAGAACGGCGTGCTGACCGTGATGTGCGGCGGCGAGCCCGAGACCTATGCCCGTGTCGAGCCGGTGATCGCGAGCTTCGCGCGCATGTGCAAGTTGATGGGCCCGGCCGGTTCCGGTCAGCTCACCAAGATGGTCAACCAGATCTGCATCGCCGGCCTCGTCCAGGGCCTGTCCGAGGGCGTCCATTTCGCCAAGCGCGCCGGGCTCGATGTCGAGACCATGCTCGAGGTCATCTCCAAGGGCGCCGCCGGCTCCTGGCAGATGGAGAACCGCGGCAAGACCATGAACCAGAACAAGTTCGATTTCGGCTTCGCCGTCGACTGGATGCGCAAGGATCTCGGCATCGTCCTCGACGAAGCCCGCCGCAATGGCGCGCAGCTCCCGGTCACCGCGCTGGTCGACCAGTTCTATGCCGAGGTCCAGAAGATGGGCGGCAATCGCTGGGATACGTCGAGCCTGATCGCCCGTCTCGAAGGTTGAGGTCGTGCCGAGCCGGCGCGCTCAGGCCGCCGGGTCGGGATGCTTCCGCACGAAATAGACGGCGGCGAGGCCCGCCGTCGTCAGAAGCCAGACGAACAGGTTCATCGATTGCGGCCAGAGCGTCACGAGCCAGCTGATCAGCACGGTGAGTATCGCGCTGAAGCCGAGCTGGGTGGCGCCCAGTAGCCCGGCCGCCGAGCCTGCCAGCTCCGGCCGGGCCGAGAGCGCCTCGGCCGTCGCGCCGGGAATCGTCATGCCGTTGCCGACCGCGTTGAGGGCCAGCGGCAGGAACAGCGTCAGCGGCGACCACCAGGACGAGAACGATAGGGCAAGCGCCACCGCGGTCCCGACGAAGGAGATCACCAGGCCGCGCCGCACCATCGTCTGGGTGCCGACGCGCACCGCCAGCCGCGACATCGCGAAATTGCCGACCATGTAGCCGAGTGCGTTCAGGATGAAATAGGTGCCGTAGACGTCCGAGCCGCGCCCCATCGTTTCGACGACGATATAGGGCGTTGCGGCGATGAAGACGAAGAAGGCCGACGAAGCCGACGAGCCCGCCGCGACGTTCAGCATGAAGTCGCGGTTGCGCACCAGTTCCGGAAAGACGCGGAAGATGCCGAGCAGCGAGCTCTGCTGGCCGAGATTGGGCGCCGTCTCCGGCAGGCGCGCCAGCGTGAAGACGAGCACGGCCGCGCCGAACAATGTCATGAGCCAGAAGATCGCGCGCCAGCCGAAGGCGGTCTCGATCTGCCCGCCGAGCCAGGGCGCGATCATCGGCGCCACCACCATCACCATGGTGACGGTGGCGATCTGGCTCGCGGCATGGTCGCGGTCGGCGGTGTCGCGGATGATGGCACGCGACAGGGCGAAGACAGCTCCGCCGCCGGCGCCTTCCAGCACCCGCGCCAGCAGCAGGACATGCGTCGTGGGGGCGAGCGCACCAAGCACCGAGCCCAGCACGAACAGGGCGGTACCGGCATTGACGCAGGGGCGGCGTCCGAAGCGGTCGGAGAGCGGCCCGATCACCAGCTGCGTCAGGGCGACGGCGACCAGGAACAGCGTCAGCGTGAGCTGGATCGTGGCGTAGTTCGAGGAAAAATGCCGGGCGAGCGCAGGCGTCGCCGGGGCGAGCAGGTTGAGCGCGATCGGCTGTAGTGCCGAGATCGCGACCAGAATCGCCAGCGTGGGCTTGACCGCAGCCCCGGTCATGCCGCGGGCTTTCGGGTGAGCTTCAGGTTGGAATCGGGCCGCACGCGCTGCCTGTGCATGGTATAGAGCCCGCTGCCGACGATCAGCGCGACGCCGATGAAGGCGTAGAGGTCCGGCACGTCGCCCCAGACGAGATAGCCGAGCACGGTCGCGAAGACGACGATGGCGTAGCGATATTGCGAGATCACGCCGACATCGGTGCGCCGGAAGGCACTGATGATGAAGAAGGTGCCGGCCGTGACCAGGATTGCGGCGAGCCCGACATAGATGGTCTCCACGCGCCAGATGGGCAGCCACTGCTCGGTGAAGCCATAGGCCACGGCGACGACACCGACGAGAATGGTCGTGGTCAGCGACACCACGGTCGAGGGCACGTCGTCGCCGATGGTGCGGGTCGTCAGGTCCCGACCGGCGACGAGGATGGCGCTGATCACGGCGACGATCGCGGCGGCATTGAAGGATTCGGCACCCGGGCGCACCACGCAGAGCACGCCGACGAAGCCGACGGCCAGCGCCACCACCCGCCGCCAGCCGACGCGTTCCATGCCGAGCAGGACCGCCAGCGCGACGATCAGCAGCGGGGAGGCCATGTTGATCGCGGTGAGATTGGCGAGCGGCATTAATCCGAGCGACCAGCCGAAGGTCAGCGCGCCGAAGGCCTCGATGACGCCGCGCTGCAGCACGCGAGGACGGAACGCCAGGCGCAGCCGGTCGCCCTCGCGGGCGAGGAAGACGAGCGCGAACCCGATCACCACCGCGAAGCAGGCCCTCAGCGCGATCGCCTGTCCGGCTGGGTAAGTCTCGCGCGCGAGCTTCATGAACACGTCGTTGACGACGAAAAGCGACATCGCCGCGAGCATGAAGATGATGCCGCGGCGGTTTTCGGCTGCACTGGCCAAGGGATGGAATCCAGTTCGGAAGGCTTCAGGCCGGCAGGCGCGATAGCGAGAACGGTTTCAGGTCGAAGGGGGACTGCCCGACGGTCGAGAGGTCGGCGAGGATCTCGCCGATCGCGCTGGCGAACTTGAAGCCATGGCCCGAGCAGGCCGAGGCAAAGACCGCCTGCGGCACACCCGGCACCGTGTCGATAATGAAGCCTTCGTCCGGCGAGACCGTGTAGATGCAGCCCTTCACTGTCAGCGGTTCGCCGGCGGCATCGGGGATATAGCGCGCCAGGCATTCGCGGATGCGTGCGACCTGGGCGGCGCTTGGCGTCCGGTCGGGGTCGCGCGGGTCCATCGGCTCGCGCCCGAAATGCGGGCCGCCGAGCTTGAAGCCGGGGTGCTCGTAGAGCGGGAAGCCGTAGAAATTGCCTTCCTCGACGCTGAGGATGAAGACCGGGAAGGCGCCTTCGCGGAACAGCTCCGGCCGGCGCGTCGTGAACCAGCCGATCGTCTGCTTCACCGTGTTGACCTGCCTGGCGAGCGCCGGCACCGCGTCGGCGATCCAGCCGCCCGAGGTGATGATAAGCCGCCCGGCGGAATAGGTGCCGCGCTCGGTGCGGACGATCACGCCGCCCTGCGCCGTCGGCGTCCAGTCGAGCAGGGGCTCGTTGGTGCGGATCTCGGCGCCGCGCGATTGCGCCAGCCCGACATGGGCATAGATCGCCTTCTCCGAGGCGACGAAGCCGCCATCCTGCTGCCACAGGCCGATATGTCCTTCCGGGAGCTGGAACGCCGGGAAGCGCCGCGTCACCTCGGAGCCTTCCAGCACTTCGTGCTTCAGTCCGTGGTCGAGGCAGGATTGCAGCGAGGATTCGACTGGCCCGCCACCTTTCGGGGCCAGATCGAGCGAGCCCGTAACGTGGAGCAGCTTCATGCCGGCCTGCTCGCCGGTCTGCGCCCACAACTCGTGCGCCCGCTTCACGATCGGCACGTAATGCGAGCCCTCGAAATAGGCGAGGCGGATGATGCGGGTGAGCCCGTGGGACGAGCCCATCGCATGGCCGAGATCGAAGCGCTCCAGCCCGAGCACCTTGAGCCCGCGCTGCGCCAGATGCCAGCAGGCGGCGGACCCCATGGCACCGACGCCCGCGACGATGACGTCATAGCTGTGCTGGCTCATGGCTGCCTGTCCCGATGGCGCGTGAGACCCAGCCATACAGGGGCTGGCGGCGGGGGTCCAATGCGTCTCCGGCAAGGGCGACGTGCGGCGGCGTGGAAGCCTTTGTTAACGGGCCCGGACCATAACCGGACGCAAGACTTGACCTATGGTGAGACTGGGCTGGGGATGCGAGGCAGGATACGACGCTGGCTGGGCGCCGGACATGCGGTGGAGGACATCCCCGCGGCGCCGCTTCCGGCGGCGGCTACGCCCCGGCCGGCCGCGATCCTGCCTTATGATCCCTCTGCCCATGACGCCATCGACGATATCGAACGCGACATCCTGCTCGCGATGCAGCGATTGACGAAGGAGTTGGGCGAGGTCGAGCAACGCTCGGCCGAATCCGAGAGCGGTTCGCGCACCATTCTGGAGAATGCCGGCAGCATGCGCATGGCCGTCGGTGCCGCCAGCGAGAACGCGTCCGCCTTGGCCGCCGCGACCCATCAGGTCTCGCAGGCTGCCGAGCAGGTCGACGGCGCGATGGTCGATGTCCGC
The DNA here is from genome assembly GCF_024655635.1 of Allobosea sp. 47.2.35. Taxonomy (GTDB): domain Bacteria; phylum Pseudomonadota; class Alphaproteobacteria; order Rhizobiales; family Beijerinckiaceae; genus Allobosea. The sequence continues at coordinate 46,689 of NZ_JANLGI010000010.1, forward strand.
GACAAGCTCGACGCCGCCGTGTCACGCGCCGGCGAGGCGGCGCTGATGCTGGATGGCCTCGCCGTCGCGACCGGCGAGATCAGGGGCATCGTCGATTCGATCGCCGAGATCGCCCGCCAGACCAATCTTCTCGCGCTCAACGCCGCGATCGAGGCTGCTCGTGCCGGCGAGGCCGGCCGCGGCTTCGGCGTCGTCGCGCATGAGGTGAAGTCCCTTTCGGTCGAGGTCAGCGAGGCCGTCGGCCATATCCGCGAGCGCGTCGACCGTCTGACACGTGCCGCGCAGGGCTCGACCGGCATCGTCAACGACACCTTGCAGATCGTACGCGACGTCAATCCGATCATGGTGACGATCGGGCGCGCTTCGCAGGAACAGGCAAGCTCCACCGCGGAGCTCTCGCGCAATGCGCGGGAAGCGGCTCTTTTCGTCGAGGGCGTCGCACGGCGCGCCGACGAGATCGACCGCATCGCCCATGATACGGTCGCAGAGAGTGAACGCGCCCGGCGGGCGACGCAGAAGGGCAGCCGCCTCGTCGGCAACATGCTCAGGCGCTTCAAGCCCGTGCTGCGCCACTCGGCCTTCGCCGACCGGCGCCGTTTCGACCGCTTCCCGACGGCGCGCAAGGCGCATCTCGTTATCGGCAGCGTCGATGTGCCCGGTCGGCTGGTCGATCTCGGCCGCGGCGGCGCCTTGCTGGCCGGCTCGTCGCAGGTCCGGCTGCCGACCGGCGGTGCAGGCGTGGTCACGATCGAGGGCCTGCCGCCGCTGCCGTGCCGCATGACGGGCGCCAGCGATCTCGGCCTGCACCTCGCCTTCGCGGGCGATGCCGCCGCCGGCTGCGGCGCGCTGGCGGGCATGATCGAGGAGATCGAGCGCTCCTACCGCCCGCTGATCGAGCGCGCCCAGGATTTCGCCCGCGAGGTCTCGGGCGCGATGGAGAAGGCGATCGAGCGGGGCCTGCTTTCCGAGAACGATCTCTTCGACCTGCGTTACGTCCCGGTGCTCGACAGCGAGCCGAGGCAATACCTGAGCCCCAGCCTACCCGCGCTGGAAGCCGTCCTGCCGCCACTGCTGGCCGGCACGCTTGCTTCCGATCCGCGCCTGGTCTTCGCCCTGCCGAGCGACCGCAACGGCTATGTGCCGGTTCATCACCCGACATGGTCCCTGCCGCAGCGCACCGGTGATCCCGCCTGGAATGCGGCCTATGCTCGCAACCGGCGCATCATCGACAGCCGTGCAGGCCTTAGCGCCGGTCGCTCGATCCGGCCCTTCCTCGTCCAGGTCAGCCGGCACGAGAGCGAGGACGGCCGCAGCGAATTGCTGAGCGAGGTCAACGCGCCGCTGCGCGTCCGGGGGCGTCATTGGGGCGGCGTGCGGATGGCGTATCGGCTCTGACGCGTGTCATCCCGTGCGCGCTGCGGCATGCAATGCCGCTGCGCAGACACGGGACCGTTCTCCGAAGAAGGCGCCTTTTCGTCATGCGGTGCCGTGTCTGCGGCGCACCGCTTCGCGCTGCACCGCGCACGGGATGACGGTGCTGCTCTACAACCGATCCCAGCCCACGTTGATACTCAGCTTCTGGAACGCCTGCTTCCACAACGTGGCCGCCTGTTCGAGCCGCGCCGCGTCGTACACGCCCTGGACCTGATGCACGCTCAGCTCCCAGCCCGAGGCGCCCGAATCCTGCCAGACCTTTCCGAGCAGGCGCCGCAGGCGCTCCGGGTCACGCGCGCCGGCGGCATTGCCGAACATCGTGAACTGGTTCGAGTTCTGCAGCATGTCGGAGACGAGCATGATCTTGCGGTCGCCGGTCGGGACGCGGTTCTCGCGACGCGAGGCGACATCCCCGATCGCCTCGACGATCGGCGACTGGTTGCCCTTGCCGGGCTGCGTCAGCACGGTCAGCGCCTCATCGAGCGGCCGGCCGAATTTTTCGACCCATTTGACGTATTCGCGCCGCGGATTGCCGATCAGCTCGCTCGCGGTCTTGCCGGGATTGCAGAGCGAGACCAGCGACGGGAAGCCGGGCTCGAACACGTCGTTGAAGACGTAGATCGAGAGCATCCGGTCGGTCGGCAATTCATCGCCGACCTGGTTGACCAGCGTCTTCAATCGCTTCGCCTGCACCTCGCTCCACGGATCGCTCTTGTCGACAAGGATGATGGTATGCCCGACAGGCCCGGTCTTCGGGCACAGGGTCTCCTGGTCGCGCGGCGGGCCGCGCAGCAGGGAAGGCGCCGCGAAGAAGCCGACAAGGCCAAGCCCGGCGAGCACGGAGGCGACGATCGCCCAGTTCTCGGTCTTCATCCGTCAGCCTTTAGCGCTTCATTGCGGCGAAATCCTCCGCCGCCTGCTTCTGCGCCGCTTCGTCCTGCTCGAAGGCTTCGCGCCCGGCCTGTGCCGCCCTGAGCTTCACCTGCTCGATCTCGCCGGCGAGATCGATGCCGCGCAGTAGCACCAGTCGATCCCGGAGCTTGGCCTCGATCAGGGCCGGCATGCTGGTGAGCTGCTGCTCGAAATCATCGATCTGGCGCCGCGCCGCGACATATTCCGGCAGCTCCGCCGGCTGGTCGATCTCGGCGAGATTGAGCGATTGCGTGAAATAGGCCGGGGCGAGATCGGTGCGAACCCGGAGATTGGCCTCGCGATACTGCATCATCGCGGCGTCCTTGGCGGCCCGCAGTTGCCCCAGCCGCGAGAGATAGAGGTCGCGCGCCTTCTCGGCCGCCGCCTTCACGCCCTGCAGCTTGCCGAGTTCGTCGCGGCAATCCTCGCGGAAGCCGTCGACCTGGGTGCGGATCGCCTCCAGCTCCGGCAGCAATTCGGCGTCGAGCCGGCGCCGCTCTTCCTCGACTGCACTCCAGCGCTGGCGCCAGCGCTTGTAGGCGGTGGCATGGCCGGGATAGGTGCCGAAGGCGGTATAGCCCTTCGTCGCCGAGACGAAGGCGACGAGGCAGCCGATGATGACCAGCGCGACCGACTTGATGTCGTAGATCGCGAAGGGGTTTTCCATCATGCGCGGCATGACCTGGAAGGAGCGCGCATCCGGATTGGCGATCAGCATCTCCCGGTAGTGTCCGACCGCGAGATTGAACAGCACGATCAGCGCAATCATTCCGGCATAGGCCGGCAGCGCCCAGAACAGGTGCGAGCTCTTCACATGCTGGCAGTAGCGCGCCGGACCCACACCCATGAAGAAGCCAAGCGCGACGTTGAGCGCGGAGATGATGACGGCGGTCGCAGCGCCGCCGACCAGGCCGAAATCGCTGGCTTCGGCGAAGAAGTTGCCGTTGAGCAGGCTCTCGATCACCAGCGGCACGACCAGGAAGAACAGGATGAACTGCCACTTGTCGAGCTTGGGGTCGGCCCGGCGCTTGTTCTCGTAATTGAAGAAAGCGTATTCGCGCTTGGCCCGGAGCGCGTCGTAGACGCGCTGCTCCAGCTCGCCGCCATGCTTGCTCAGCATCGCGCGCATGGTCGCCTCGACGCCGCGCACGCGGCCCTCGAAGCGCTGCTGCGTGAACAGCTCGCGCCGGCTGACGATCTCGGCCTGGATGGCGTTGAGGCTTGCCGCCGCCTCCTGCCGCAGCGTGGCGAAATGCTCGCGCGCCCGGGCGATCAGCGTCTGCTCGGTCTGCGACAGCATCGTCGCATGCGCCGGCGGCTGGTTCTCGACCGCGTCACTGGCGCCGTGATGCCCGGCCTTGACCGACTCGGCCAGATGATGAGCGGTCGGAGCAGGCGTCATCCGGACGACCCGCGATGTTGCGCCGTCGTCATTCGCCATGGGCGGCTCGCATCAGGAAATGGCGGGCCTCGACGATATCGGCCCAGAAATCGCGGAAGCCGGGATAGGCCGGGCGGAGATAGGCGCGCTTGAACCAGAGCGTCAGCACGATGAGCCCGCAGAGGCTGAGTGTGGGCAAGAGCGAACCGGCAAGAGCCGGCATTCCCTCGGCAGACAGGTGCAAGACCATCAACGCGAGTCCCAGCGCGCTCGCGAGGGCCAGCAGGGCGAGCACGCAGTGGCGCCCCGTATCGTAGGCGAGTTGCAGGGCCGCGGTCATGATGGTGATGGCGAAGGCCGCGCAGAGCTCGAGCACCGCGATCCCGGCGACGACAGCGGCGATGCAGGACATGATTCCGGTCGGGGAGGCCGGCGATAGCACCAGGAAGACACCGCGCGCCGAGGACCAGGCCAGGAACAGGCAGAGCAGCAGTGTCGCGAGAAGCAGCATGGCGATCAGGGGCAGGGCGCGCCGCAGCTTCGCAGCCATGATGGCGAGCCGCGCCGCATGGGTCTGCCTGATGGCATCATCGATCGCGCTCGCGGCCGCTTTGATCCGGCGGGCCATCGCCTTGAACTGTGACCGCATGCAACTCCACCCGTCGCGGCGGACGGTGACCGCATTCGGCCGGAGGGTCAAGCGAGTGCCGGTGTGGAGCGGCGCTCAGCCGCCGGTCACGCTCATGTGTCGCCCGACGGCCGGGCCGTTATGGCGGCGGTCGATGATGAAATCGTGCCCCTTCGGCTTGCGCGCGATCGCCTCGTCCATGGCGCGGAAGAGCAGGGTGTCGTCCTGCGAGGCCCGGACCGGGGCGCGCAGGTCAGCGGCGTCCTCCTGGCCGAGGCACATATAGAGAGTGCCGGTGCAGGTCAGACGCACGCGGTTGCAGCTCTCGCAGAAATTATGGGTCAGCGGCGTGATGAAGCCGACGAGCCCGCCGGTCTCCTTGACGCGGACATAGCGCGCCGGCCCGCCGGTGCGGTAGGGGTCGTCGACGAGCGTGTACTTGTCCATCAGGCGCCCGCGCACCACCGAGAGCGGCAGGTACTGGTCGACGCGGCCGGCCTCGATCTCGCCCATTGGCATGACCTCGATCAGGGTCAGGTCCATGCCGAGCCCGTGCGACCACAGCATCAGGTGCTCGATCTCGTCGTCGTTGACGCCCTTGAGCGCCACTGCGTTGATCTTGACCCGCATGCCGGCCTTGCGCGCCGCCTCGATGCCGTCGAGCACGACCTTGAGATCGCCCCGGCGGGTGATTTCACGGAACTTGTCGGGGTCGAGCGTATCGATCGAGACGTTGATGCGGCGTACGCCATAGCCGGCGAGCTCGGCGGCATAGCGATGTAAAAGCGAGCCGTTGGTCGTCAGCGTCAATTCGTCCAGCGCGCCCGAGGTGAGATGGCGCGAGAGCGAGCGGAACAGGCTCATGATGTCGCGGCGCACCAGCGGCTCGCCGCCTGTCAGGCGCAGTTTGCGGGTGCCGCGCGCGACGAAGGCGCTGGCGATCCGGTCGAGCTCTTCCAGCGTCAGCAGTTCCTTGCGCGGCAGGAACTTCATGTCCTCGGACATGCAATAGACGCAGCGGAAATCGCAGCGATCCGTCACCGAGATGCGCAGATAGGAAATCTTGCGGCCGAACGGGTCGACCAGGGGCGACCGCGTCAGCGGCTTCATGTCGTCGAGCAGCACGTCTGCCTCACGTTCCCGCATTGTGGAGCGGCCGGTCCGCGCAGGATGCGGGCGCGCCTTCACATTGCTATAGCATGACATTGGCACTACGCCCGTGAAGGTCAAGCGCCTGATCATGGTAGCCTGCGAAGGACGAATACCGCCCATGTCATCCTGGCCGACCGAACTGCGCCTCTCCAAGGACCGCCGAACGCTGCACGTCGCCTTCGAGGACGGCGCGAGCTTCGCACTGCCGGCCGAGCTGCTGCGCGTCGAAAGCCCCTCGGCCGAGGTCCAGGGCCACCATCCCAGCCAGAAGACCATCGTTCCCGGCAAGGCCGAGGTCGAGATCCTCCGGGTCGAGCCGGTCGGCCACTACGCCGTCAGGCTCGGCTTCGACGACATGCACGAGACCGGCATCTACGCTTGGGACTACCTGCGCGAACTCGGCGAGCAGGGCGAGGAGAAGATGCGCGTCTATCTCGCGGCGCTGGCCGAGAAGGGCCTGTCGCGCGAGCGGAAGCGCTGAGCCGCTCCCGTCAGGTGACCGCGCGGCGCTTGATATAGCGCTCGTCGCGCCACAGCCCGCTGGTCAGGACCTCGCTGAAGGCCTCGGCGGCACGCTGGACGTCGGCATGGCCGAGATAGGCCGGCGCAAAGCCGAAGCGCATGATGTCCGGCGCCCGGAAATCGCCGATCACGCCGCGTGCGATCAGGGCCTGGACCACGGCAAAGCCGCTCTCGAAGGCGATCGAGACCTGGCTGCCGCGCGCGGCATGGTCGCGCGGCGTCACGATCGTGGCACCATGGGCCTGGCAGACGGGCTCGACTAGTTCGATGAACAGATCGGTCAGGGCGAGGCTCTTGGCCCGAAGCGCAGAGAGCGGGACGTCCTCGATCGCGCCGAGCCCGGCATCGATCGCGCGCATCGAGAGGATCGGCTGGGTGCCGCAGAGCAGGCGCTGGATGCCGCGCGCCGGCCGATAGCCGCGCTCGAAGGCGAAGGGCGCGGCATGGCCCCACCAACCTGAGAGCGGTTGGTTCAGGGCATCGTGATGGCGTGCCGCCGCATAGATGAAGGCCGGCGCGCCGGGGCCGCAGTTCAGGTATTTATAGGTACAGCCGACCGCGAGATCGGCCTTCGCGCCATCGAGATCGACCGGCACGACGCCGGCGCTGTGGCAGAGGTCCCAGACCGCGATCGCGCCCTTGTCGTGGATCAGCCGGGTCAGCGCGGCCATGTCGCGCAGGGTGCCGGTCTTGTAGTCGACATGGTTGACCAGCACGACCGCGGTGTCCTCGTCGATCAGGTCTTCGATCCTCGCGGCATCGACGCCTTCAAGCTTCAGGGCGAGATCGGGCCTCCCCGCGACCACCCCTTCGGCGACATAGAGATCAGTCGGGAAGCTGCCGCCCTCGGCCACGATCGCGTTGCGGCCGGGGCGCAAGGCCAGCGCGGCGTGCAGGGCCTTGTAGATGTTCACGGAGACGGAATCGCAGGCCACGGTCTGGCCGGGCGCGGCGCCGACCAGACGGCCGAGCCGGTCGCCCAGCGTGCCGACCAGCGCGAACCAGCCGGCATCGTTCCAGCTCTTCACCAGCCCTTCCGCCCATTCCTGCCGCATCGCGGCTTCCATGTCGCGGAAGGCGGCGACCGGTGCCGGGCCGAGCGAATTGCCGGCGAGATAGACCATGCCGGCGGGGACATGAAAACGCTCTCGCAGATGCCGCAGCGGGTCGGCCGCGTCGCGTCGTATCATTTCGGCGGTCAGTGCTGCTGTGTTGAGCGATGCCAGTTCCATTCCTGCCCCCTGCCGCAAGCCGTGCGGGCCTCGCTCCTCATGCGGGCCGCTCGGCAGCTTAGTCAGGCATCGGCACCATGGCCAAGCAGGCGATACCGCTCCAACGATAAAGGCCGGCGTTTCCGCCGGCCTTGTCATCGGAATATCTTGGATGGCTCAGCGCGCGACGACGACGCGGGTGCCGACCTTGGCGCGCTCGTAGAGGTCGATCACGTCCTCGTTGAGCATGCGGATGCAGCCCGAGGATACGGCCTGGCCGATCGTCTCCGGCTCGTTCGAGCCGTGGATGCGGTAAAGGGTCGAGCCGAGATAAAGCGCGCGGGCGCCCATCGGGTTGTCCGGGCCGCCGGGCATGAAGCGCGGCAGGTCGGGGCGGCGCTTCAGCATCTGGGCCGGCGGCGTCCAGGTCGGCCATTCCTGCTTGCGCGAGATGGTCTGGGTGCCCGCCCAGTCGAAGCCGGGGCGGCCGACGCCGACGCCGTAGCGCATCGCCTTGCCGTCCGGCATGACGTAGTAGAGCCGGCGCTCGGTCGAATCGATCACAATCGTGCCGGGCCTCTGCTTCGTCGGATAGTCGACGATCTCACGCGGAATGGCGGTAGCCTGCGCCTTGGCCGGGTCCACGTACTGGACGAGCGGCTGGCGGGTCAGAGGGTCGATTTCGGCTCGGGCGGCGGAGCCCAGAGCGAGCAGGCCAAGGCCGGCGAGCAAGGCCAGGCGGGTGGAGCGGATCATCGGAGGAACCTCGGGCAGGTCGGGACGGCTGGTCGCGAAAATGACGCAGAAAAGTCAACGTCTCCTCAACGTCCTGTCAGCTTCCCCAGGGTCGTGCAATCCAGCCGCAATCACATCGCCGGGAGCGGTCGAGCTTTGCCGTGCTGCGTTGCGCGCATGCAACATCGCTCCCGAGCCGTCAGCTTCTAAGCACGACGCAGGCGCCGCGATCCGCCTGGATGCGGCGGCATAAGGCGGCGGCCTCGGCGCGCGTCGCCGCCGGCAGGCGCACCCTGTAGAAGGCGCGCGTGCCGCGGCTGCGCAGGCGTGTTCCGATCACCATCGGCGGCAGCGTCCCAATGATCGCGCGATGGCGTGCGCCGGCTCGCTGGAATGTGGCGAGCGCCCGTGCCTTCGAGAAATTGCCGGCGAGCTGCACGCCCCAGGGCGCGAAGGGCGCTTCCGCGATCGCGGGCAGGGCAGGGCGCGACTGACGGATCGCCACGAGCGTCGGCGCGCAACTCGCCTGCGGATCGCCGTCGCTGGTCGCCGGTGGTATGGGCGGCGAGCGCCCGTCGCCATTGGCGCGGTCGATCGCCTCTTCGGCCCAGTCGTCCGCGGTCCGGCCGGTGATGGCGAGGACGTAGTTCTCGGTCTCGCTCGGCAGGAAGCGCGTCTGTCCGGCTTTGCGCGCCGCAAGCCAGCCCGCGACGCGGTTCGGCCCGCCATTGTAAGCGGCCGCTGCAAGGCCCCAATTGCCGAAGCGGTCGCGCAGTTCCGCCAGGAAATGCGCCGCCTTGGGCACGGCCTGTTCGGGGTCGAACGGGTCGATCAGGCCGAGCTCGCGCGCCGTCCCGGGCATGAACTGGGCGACGCCCTGCGCGCCGGCCGGGCTGGTGACGCCTGGCCGGAAGCTCGATTCCTGGAAGATCAACCGGGTCAGGAAGGCGGCGGGTACGCCCTCGGCTCTCGCCGCATCGTCGATCAGCTTGCAGAGCGCATCCTGAATGCCCGACGAGGCCGGCATCGGCTCCTCCGCCGCCTGCGCCGGGGCGGACAACACGAGGCCGAGCAGCAGCACGGCAAGCCCTTGCAGCAGGCTGATGGGGTGGTGGACGCGGCCTGGCATCATCGGCCTTCTCTGCCATGTTCGGTGGCCTGCGGCCATGCGGCCGTGCCTTTCGCGTTGTGACGAAGCGCCGGCCTGTGCGATGAGGACGCCGCGCCGCCGCCGGCTCATCGGTGGCCGCGTCTCGGTTGGATCAGGCGTCGGAGCGGAAGGCGGGAATGGCGAAAGCCTGGAACAAGTGGTCGCGATGGTTTGTCGGGGCGGCGGCGATCAGTGCCGGCCTGCTCTTCGCCTTCGTCGCGGTGCTCGACCCCTTCGGCATGCGCGTCCATGCCGGGCAGGCGGCGCGGCCGATCATGGATATCAACCAGCGCTTCATGTACCCGCAGCTCGTCCGCTCCGGGCGCTTCGACGCGGCGGTGATCGGCACCTCGACGATGCGCCTGCTCGATCCCGAACTCCTCTCGCGCGGTCTTGATGCCCGCTTCGTCAATCTCGCGATGAACGCTGCGACGCCCTGGGAGCAGACGCAGATGGCGCGGCTCGTCCGGGAGCATGTCTCGGCGCCGAAACGCCTGATCTGGGGCATCGACACGACCTGGTGCGAGGCCGACGCCACCGATGAGACCAAGCGCCTGACGCCGCGCCCGGTGCCCGCATGGCTGTCCCGCGAGGTCGGCTGGAGCGACTGGCCCAAGCTCCTCAATCTGACCAACCTGGAGATCGCTGGCCGGCTCATGGCCCATCGGCTTGGCTGGTCGCGCGAACGCATCCGCGGCGACGGCTACGAGGTCTTCACGCCGCCGGAGGGGAGCTACGATCTTGCCCGGGCGCGCTGGCACATCTATGCCAGCAATGGCGGGGTCATTCCCGACCTTGCGCCTCTGTCGCCACCGGCGGCCGTCGCCCCGGCCGAGAGCGCAGGCTGGCGATTCCCGGCCTTGTCATGGCTGGAAGAGAACATCGCGGCCCTCCCCAAGACCACGCAGGTGATGCTGGTCCTGCCGCCCGCCCATCTGATGGCCTATCCGCGCGAGGGTTCGGCTGCCTGGCAGCGCTATGCCCGCTGCAAAGCCGAGATCGCTGCGCTGGCGCGCCGCCAAGGTGCGGCGGTGGTCGACTACGCCCATGCCTCGCCGATCACCTCGCAGGACGCCAATTACTGGGACCCGCTGCATTTCCGGCTGGCGATCGCGGCCCGCTTCGGCGAGGAGCTCGCCCGGATCGGTAAGGGTGGCGCGCCGCAGGACGATGGCGCGGCGGTCGTGCTGCGCTGACGCAGGCAGCGAAACGCCCTGATGAGGCGGTGTGGCTGGTCGCTGCGGCGCCATTCCTTGGGCGCGGCCTGACCTGTCTGTCGCTCTCTTAATCCGCCCGTAATCGGTTCGCGGGGCGCTTCCGGATAAAGCCCGTTCACTCGCCTCGGAATGGGCCAGCAGAACATGGCACTCGGCGCGATGCGGGCTGGCACCCGCGGGAAGGGGGCGCACCGTTGGGAGGCGGTGCGCTCCCTTTCCAAGCAAGTTGGCATAGCCGGAAGGCGCGCTGTTCCAGCAAGCTGCGCCAGATTGCGGGCTCGCGTGTCAGGACGATTGGAAAATCCGGGAAAATGGTGGGCGATACAGGGATCGAACCTGTGACCCCTCCCGTGTGAAGGGAGTGCTCTACCGCTGAGCTAATCGCCCGGACCCGGCCTCTCCTAGTCGGCGCGCCTCATGCCGTCAAGGACGTCCGGGGAGGAGATTTGAACACGCGGTCGACCGCGCCGGCCAGCTCGTCGAAATGCTGGATGATGAAATCCGGCTCCAGCGTCTCTATCGGCACGTCGGTATAGCCGAAGGGCACGCAGATCGAGGGGATGCCGGCCGCGCGCGCGGTCGCGATGTCCGTGCGGGAATCGCCGATCATCACGGCCCGCGCCGGATCGGCCTTCGCCGCGGCGATCGTCAGGGTGAGATGGCGCGGATCGGGCTTGAAATAGGGAAAGCTGTCGCGCCCGGCCACCGCCGCGAAGCGGTCCGCGATGCCGAAATGGTCGAGGATCAGCCGCGTGTGCAGGATCGGCTTGTTGGTGCAGACCGCGAGCGCGTAGCCTTGCCCGGCCAGCACGTCGAGCGCGCCGAGCACGCCGTCATAGAGATGGCTGCTGCCGGCCGTATCCTGCGCATAGATATCCATGAACTCCAGGAAGAGCCGCTCCAGCCTTTCCGGATCGAGCGGCTGGCCGGAGACCTTGAAGCCGCGCTCGATCAGGACGCGCACCCCCGCGCCGACGAGTTCGCGCGCCCGCTCGAGCGGCAGCGCCGCCAGTCCCTCGCGAACCAGGATCAGGTTGAGGACCCGCATGATGTCCGGCGCGGTCTCGGCGAGGGTTCCGTCGAGATCGAAGACGACGATCGGGGGCAGACTCATGGTCGGGACCTTCGGGGTGATTCGGCCGGGCGAGATTCGGTTAAAGGTCGTTGCGGCCGGGCTGGCAAGTCCCGCGCGTGCGCCTCCCCAAATTTGCCGCGCGAGGTGGTATCGTGCGCACGATTCGTCGCGCGGCCGGCGGCAGGGAAGATCATCATGTCGAATTTCATCGGAAGACGGGCGGGAATCGCAGGGCTGTTGCTGGCGATGACGGGTGCGGTGCCGGCCTGGGCCGGACCGTTCGAATTCGCGCCTGCGCCGCAGACCGACCTCAATCGCGTCTATCGGATCGACAAGGCGACGGGTGAGGTTGGCGCCTGCCAGTTCCAGTTGAAGGAGGGCGGCGTCGGCCTGACCGTCTGCTTCCCGTCGGGCGAGGGGGCCGGCCCGCAGGCGCCGAGCGATTACGGCCTGATGCCATCGCGCCATGAGAAGGAGGGCGGCATCTTCCGGGTCAATATCCGCACCGGCGAGATGAGCATCTGCTACGTCTTCGACGACAAGACGGTGTGCACGCCCCAGACGAAATGACCCCGGAAGGCCTCCGCGCGCTGGACTCGCCGGCCTTGCCGGGGCAGGAGAGCGCCGTCGTCCGGCCTGGGCGGCAGGCGTTTTCCACAACCTGAGCCGGACAGATCTCATGAATGCCGACGACCTGAAGAAGCAGGCTGCCGCCCGCGCGCTCGAACTCGTGCAGCCGGGCATGCGGCTCGGCCTCGGCACCGGCTCCACGGCGAAGCATTTCGTCGATCTGCTCGGCGCCAAGGTTGCCGCCGGTTTCGAAGTGCTCTGCGTCTCGACCTCCGAGGCGACACAGGCTCAGGCGGTTTCGCTGGGCATCCCGATGTCGACGCTCGACGAGACGCCGGAACTCGACCTCACCGTCGATGGCGCCGACGAGGTCGATCCGCAACTGCGCCTGATCAAGGGCGGCGGCGCGGCGCTGCTGCGCGAAAAGATCGTCGCAGCCGCTTCCGCGCGCATGATCGTGATCGCCGATGACGGCAAGCTGGTGCAGGCGCTCGGCCGCTTCCCGCTGCCGATCGAGGTTGTGCCCTTCGGGCTGGAGGCGACGCGCCGGGCCGTGGCAGCGGCCATCGTTGCTTCCGGGGCCGAAGGCAAGTTGTCGCTGCGCCAGCGACCTGACGGTGCGACACTGGTCACCGATGGTGGCCATTACATCCTCGACGCCCATCTCGGCACGATCGAACGCCCGGAATTGCTGGCGCAAGCGCTGAACATCGTGCCCGGCGTCGTCGAGCACGGTCTGTTCATCGGGCTCGCCACCGGCGCCATCCTGGCGGGGGCCGATGGCCTCAAGCTCATCGGCAGGATCGAATGATTCCATTCCGGCGCAAGACACGCTAAGGAACGCGCCACAATGACCGATCCGTCATGGCCTCCGGCCAGCGGCTCGCTGATAAAGGGGTTTCAACGCATGATCCGTCGTTCTCTCGTCCGGGCCGCCCTTGGTCTGGCGCTCGTCTGCGCCGCTCCCGCCTTCGCCCAGGCGCCGGCGCTGACGCAGAGCCATCTTCAGGTGGCGCGCGAGGTCGCGGACGCGACCGGCATCACGTCTGGCATCACGAACATCTACAACGAGTTCGAGAAGAGCGTGCAGGAGCTCATCGCGACCCGGCCCGAGATGAAGAAGGACACAGACGCCGTCGTCGCGGCGCTGAAGCCGGAGGCCGACAAGCGCGCCGAGGAGATGACCCGGACGGCCACCGAGGTCTTCGCCCGGAAGATGACCGAAGCCGATCTCAAGGAGATCGCCACGTTCTTCAAGTCCCCGGTCGGTCAGCGCTACAACACGCTGCGGCGCGAGGCGATGGACGACCTGCTGAACGTCCTTCAGCCCTGGTCCGTCCAGACCAGCCAGTATCTCTTCGACCGCTTCTCGCAGGAAATGCGCAAGCGCGGCCATACTTTCTGAGCCGACGCGCCACCTGAGCTTCAGGGTCTCGGAAAGGGCCGGCGAGCGTTCGCCGGCCCTTTTTTGTTGCCTCTGCGTTGGTTGCGGTCAGTTGACCGGGCCGCGCCCGCCGATGTCCTCCATCAGCGGGTCGCTGAGCGCTGTGCCGGTCCTGCGGTTGACGATGACCGTGACAACCCAAAGCAGCACGCCGATGCCGATCAGGACGCCGGCGATCGTGTACTGGACCGAGGCGCGCCCGGTCCAGGGACCGGCCAGGAAGGCGCAGGAGAGGGCGCCGATGATCGGCAGGAAGGTGGGCGTGCGGAAATGCTCGTGGCCGACGGTGTCCTTGCGCAGCACCAGCACGGCGATGTTAACCACTGTGAAGACGCAAAGCAGCAGCAGCGCCGTCGTGCCGCCGAGCGCGGGCACCTCGCCGACGAAGGTGATCAGCGCGAAGGCGAGCAGGCTGGTGAAACCGATCGCGACATAGGGCGTGCGCCGCGTGGCGTGGACCTTGCCGAGGATGGGCGGCAGCACATGCTCGCGGCTCATGCCATAGACCAGCCGGCTCGCCATCAGCATGTTGATCAGAGCGCTGTTGGCGACCGCGAACATGGTGATGAAGCCGAAAATCCAGATCGGGAAGTTCGGCGCCCCGGCCTGCACCACCTTGAGCAGCGGCGTCTCGCCTTCGCCGAGCTGCTCGGGCGGGACGAGCGTGATCGCCGAGATCGAGACCAGCACATAGATCACGCCGGTGATGAACAGGCCGATGAGCAGGATCTTCGGGAAGATGCGGCTCGGGTCCTTGGTCTCCTCGGCCATGTTGACCGAGTCCTCGAAGCCGACCATGGCGAAGAAGGCGAGCGTCGTCGCCGCGATCACCGGCCAGAACATGCCGCCATCCGCCGTCGTCTTGAACTGCATGACGCGCGAGACGTCGCCCTGTCCGGCCGCGATCGCCATCATGCCGATGGTGATGATGATCAGCAGGCCGGTCAGCTCGACGCAGGTCAGCACGACATTGGCCTTCACGCTCTCGCCGACGCCGCGCAGGTTCACGATCGCGACGATCGCCATGAAGCCCAGCCCGATCAGCGTGATGCCGACGCCGCCGGAGAGGCCGAGTCCGAAGGCGTTGGACATGTTGGCGGCGAAGGCGCGCGAGGCGGTCGAGGCCGAGGTTATCCCTGAGCACATCACCGCGAAGGCGACGATGAAGGTGATGAAATGCACGCCGAAGGCCTTGTGCGTGTAGAGCGCGGCGCCGGCGGCTTGCGGATATTTCGTGACGAGTTCGAGATAGCTGAAGGCCGTCACCATCGCGACGGCGAAGGCGACGAGGAAGGGCAGCCAGACGATGCCGCCGACCTGGTTGGCGACCTGGCCGGTCAGGGCGTAGATGCCCGTGCCGAGGATGTCGCCGACGATGAAGAGAAGCAGCAGCCAAGGCCCCATGACACGGTGCAGGCTGGGTTCTGCGGCGGCTGGCTGACCGGTGCCGGCCTGCCCGCCAAGCATGGTATCGCTCATCGATAGTCTCCCTTTGCCGCGGCATCGCTGCCGATGCCGGCTCTGGGACAACACAGTTCCGCCGCAATTGTTCATTGGCTGGCCTGCTCTGTCCACCCGTCTGCCGCGCACTGGCGTCATGCCGAAACCGACGCTATGGCCGGACGGCTGAACTGAAATGGCGGAGCCGGCGACATGACCCGTGACCTTGTTCTCGTGACCGGAGGCTCTGGCTTCCTCGCAGGGCACTGCATCCTGTCACTGCTCACCGCGGGCTATGATGTCCGCACGACGCTGCGCGATCCGGCCCGCGAAGGCGCGCTCAGGGACGCCCTGCGCGGTGCCGGAACGGAGGCTGGTGACCGGCTGCAGGTCGTTGTCGCCGACCTGATGCGCGACGAGGGCTGGGACGAGGCAGCGACCGGCTGCGCCTATGTCCTTCATGTCGCGTCACCGCTCGCAGCCGCTGCGCCGAAGGACGAGGACGAGCTGATCCGCCCGGCGCGGGAGGGTACGCTGCGCGTCCTGCGCGCTGCGCATCGGGCCGGGGTGAGGCGCGTCGTGCTGACCTCTTCCTTCGCTGCGATCGGCTATGGCCGGGTGGTGAAGCGCCCCTATGACGAGCGTGACTGGACGAATGCGGACGCGCCGGATCTAGCTGCCTATCCGAAATCCAAGACGCTGGCCGAGCGCGCGGCCTGGGATTTCGTCGATAGCGAAGGGCAGGGGCTGGAGCTTTCAGTCGTGAACCCGGTCGGCATCTTCGGCCCCTTGCTGGGGCCAGATCTCTCGGCTTCGATCCTGCTGGTCAAGACCATGCTGGACGGCAGGCTCTGGGCGGTGCCGCGCCTGATGTTCGGGGTTGTGGACGTGCGCGACGTCGCCGAGCTGCACCTGCGCGCCATGACCGATGTGGCGGCGGCCGGCGAGCGCTTCCTCGCCACGGCCGGCGACTTCATGACGATGCAGGCGATTGCCCAGGCGCTGAAGGACGGCCTCGGCGCGAATGCGGAGCGGGTCTCGACCCGCGTGTTGCCGGATTGGCTGATGCGCTTTGCCGCGCGCTTCAGCGCAACTGCACGTCAGGCGGCGACGCCCGAACTCGGCCGCAGCAAGACGGCGACGAGCGCGAAGGCGCAGGCCATGCTCGGCTGGCAGCCGCGCCCGGCGGCGGAGGCTCTCGTCGCCACGGGCGAGAGCCTCATTCGGCTCGGACTGGTCAGTCCTCGGCAGCCTTGAATTTGTTCAGCCCCTTCATCGCGAAGGGCGCGACCAGCGCGATGAAGGCGATGCCGAGCAGCGTCGCCGAGATCGGATTCTCCAGCAGGATCATCGGATCGCCGAGGCTGATCTGCAGCGCGCGGCGCAATTGCTGTTCCGCCATCGGCCCGAGGATCAGGCCGACCACCATCGGCGCGACCGGATAATCGTAGCGGCGCATCAGATAGCCCATGAAGCCGAAGGCGAAGAGCATCCCGAGCTCCACCGGCGAACTGTTGACCGCGAGCGTGCCCATCGTCGCGAAGACAAGGATGCCGGCATAGAGCCAGGGCTGCGGGATCGCCAGCAGACGGACCCAGAGCCCGATCAGCGGCAGGTTCAGGATCACCAGCATGACGTTGGCGACGAAGAGCGAGGCGATCAGGCCCCAGACCAGGTCCGGCTTCTCGGCGAAGAGCAGCGGGCCGGGGTTGAGGCCGTATTGCTGGAAGCCGGCGAGCATGATCGCCGCGGTTGCCGAGGTCGGCAGGCCGAGCGTCAGCAATGGCACCAGCGTGCCGGCGGCCGAGGCGTTGTTGGCGGCCTCTGGACCTGCGACGCCCTCGATCGCGCCCTTGCCGAACTCTTCCGGGTATTTGCAGAGCTTGCGCTCGGTCGAATAGCTCAGGAAGGTCGGCACTTCCGCGCCGCCGGCGGGCAGGGCGCCGATCGGGAAGCCGAAGGCGGTGCCGCGCAGCCAGGGCGCCCAGGAGCGCTTCCAGTCCTGCTTGTTCATCCACAGCGAGCCCTTGATCGGGATGATCTCCTCGGGATCGCGGGTGCGCTTGGAAGCGACGTAGAAGGCCTCGCCCACCGCGAACAGGCCGACCGCCAGCGTCGTGACCTCGATGCCGTTGAGCAGTTCCGGCACGCCGAAGGTCAGGCGCGCCTGGCCGGTCAGCTTGTCGATGCCGACGAGGCCGAGCGCGATGCCGAGGAACAGGCTGGTGAGGCCGCGCAAGGGCGAGTCGCCGAAGGTCGCGGAGACCGTGACGAAGGCGACGATCATCAGCGCGAAATAGTCCCAGGGTCCGAATTTCACTGCGATCTGGACGAGCCAGGGCGCGAGGAAGGCGAGCCCGATCGTCGCGATCAGGCCGGCGACGAAGGAGCCGATCGCGGCGGTCGCGAGCGCTGGCCCGCCGCGGCCGGCCTTGGCCATCTTGGAGCCTTCGAGCGCTGTGGCGAGCGAGGCGCTTTCGCCGGGCGCATTGAGCAGGATCGCGGTGGTCGAGCCGCCATACATGCCGCCATAGTAGATGCCGGCGAACATGATCAGCGAGCCCGCCGGGTCGAGCTTGAATGTGACCGGCAGCAGGAGCGCGACGGTCAGTGCCGGGCCGATGCCGGGCAGAACGCCGACGGCCGTGCCCAGGAACACGCCGATCAGGCAGAACATCAGCTTGGAGGGCTCGAGCGCGACGCCGAAGCCTTGGACGAGGGAGAGCAGGGTATCCATGGTCGTGCTCTCCTCAGAGGAACAGGCGCTCGAGCGGGCCCGACGGCAGGATCAGCGTCAGGAGCTTGGCGAAGACGAGATAGATCACGAGGCCGAGCACGAAGCCGATCACGGCATCGACAGCCAGGGCCCGGCGGCCCATGCCGCGGGCCGTGCAGGCGAAAACGGCCGCGATTGCGATGATGAAGCCGCCGCCGAGCCCAATGCAGGCGATCAGGAAGATCAGGCCGCCGGCGATCCAGAGCAGGGCGGAGTTGTCGGCTTCGTCGGGCTGCGGCAGCCCTTCGCGGAACGCGACCAGGAAATGCGAGAGGCCGAGGATCACGAGGCCCGCCGCCACGACATAAGGCATGGCCGTCGGGCCGACGCCGTAGGTTGAGGTGATGGTCTGCTGCGAGGCGTCATAGCCGACGAGGAAGGCGACGATCAGCAGCAGGATGCCCACCACCAGGGCCGGCTTGTTGGCACCTTGCGTGCGTGTGTCGTTGGTCATGGCGTTCCCGCAGTCTTGTCCGGCGCCTTTGGGGCGCTTCTGGCGGTCGGAAAAGGGGCCGGTTTCCCGACCCCTGCAGATTGTAGCGTTCTGGCTGGCTTACTTCACCAGCCCGACTTCGGTCATCACCTTCGAGACGCGCTCGATCTCGGCCTTCAGGAAGGTGTCGAAGGCGGCGCCGGCCAGGAAGGAGTCGTCCCAGCCGCGGGCCTTGAGGATTTCCTGCCATTCCTTCGACTTGACCATCTTCTCGACCGTGTCGATCAGGGCCTTGGTCTGGTCGGCCGAGAGGCCGGGAGGGGCGACGACCGAGCGCCAGTTCAGCAGCTCGAGATCGATGCCCTGCTCCTTGAGCGTCGGGGCGTCCGGGGCGTTCGCGAGGCGCTTCGAGGAGGAGACGGCGAGCACGCGCAGCTTGCCGGCCTTGATCTGGCCCTCGAACTCGCCATAGCCGGAGACGCCGGCCGTGACGCGCCCGCCGAGCATGGCAGCCAGAGCCTCGCCGCCGCCCGAGAACGGGATGTAGTTGATCTTCTTGGCATCTGCGCCGACGGCCTGCGCGAAGAGCGCGGCGAGGATGTGGTCGGTGCCGCCGGCCGAGCCGCCGGCCCAGGTCACCTTGGCCGGGTCGGCCTTCAGGCGCTCGGCCAGGTCCTTGGCGGTCTTGAGCGGCGATTCCGTCGGGACGACGATGACTTCGGCCTCGGCGGTCAGGCGCGCGATCGGCGTGATCTGGGTCAGGTTGACCGGCGATTTGTTGAGCAGGATGGCGCCGACCATGACGAAGCCGTTGACCATCAGCTGGTCGCCGGCGCCCTTGGCGCCGATCAGCTGGGCGAGGCCGATGGTGCCGCCCGCGCCGGTCACGTTGTTGACCTGGACGCTCTTGACGATGCCGGCCGAAGTCAGCGCCTGCTGCATCGAGCGGGCCGTGCCGTCCCAGCCGCCGCCGGGCGCGGCGGGAGCCATGATCTTCAGCTCGCTGAGCTGGGCGAAGGCGGCGGTGGAGAGGGCAGCCAGCGCCACCGCTGTCAGGGCCGTGCGCTTCAGGATGGATGTCAGCATGAATTCCTCCGCTTGCGGGCTTTGGCCCACGGGTTTCTTGGGCGGTTCGCCTGTGGCACCTTGCCGCGCCGGTCGTCAATTGCGCCTGATTGCATAATCGGAAGTCAAGAATTTTCGACGACAGGCCGCTTTCGCCGCATCTTCTATATCTTTGGTTCTACGACTCGCTCGAATGTTCCAGTCCGCCACTGGCCGCGTCCGGCGTGATCGCGTAAGCGCAGGACATGAGCGACCCGACCACCTCAGGCACCCTGTCTTTTGAGCCGATTCTGCCTCGGCGTCTCGCTCGACTTGGCATGGGCCTGTTGATCGCATTGCCTCTGGGCATGTGGGTTGCCAATCGCTCGGCGCCGCTTTTCCTCGGATTGGCTGCCCTGTGCTTCCTCACTTCGGCGGTTGCGGTCGAGGGCTGGGCGCCGCTTCTGCAGCGCCTGCGGAAAGGCATCGCTACTCCCATCGGGCTGGCGCTCGGTGGTTTCCTGCTCTGGTCGCTGATCTCCATAGCCTGGAGCCATCGCATCGGAGCGAGCATGTCGATGTGGGGCGAACTGGCCCTGCCGACGGCCAGCGGCTTCGCCATTGCCGCGAGCGGTCGCTTCCAGCCGGGGCGATCGGAAAGTCGGGCGCTGGCGCTCGCGATAGCGCTTGCGGCCGTGTTCATGATGGCCGAACTGGCCACAGGCCTCTCCCTGCGCATCGCGCTCGATATCGGCAAGCAGGTCACCTACATCTTCAACCGCCCGGTGCTGGTCTGCCTCGTGCTGCTGCCGGCGGCGGTTGCGGGCCTGTCGCTACGGCGAAAGGGCGGCGCGCTGGACTGGTTGCTGGCGGCGGTCTGCGTCGTCGCCGTGGCGATAATCTCCTTCGATTCCGAGAGCGGCGCGGCCGGGCTCGGCTTTCTCATTCTTGCGCTGACCTGGCTTGCGGCCCGGCTGCTGCCGCGCCTGATGCTCGTGCTGGTCGCGCTCGGCTTCGTCGCGACGATGATGCTCGCACCGGTGATCGGGCGCCTCGGCGACGAGGCGCTGCCGCAATCGCTGCACGAGCGCCTCGCCAATTCGCACTCGCGCGACCGGATCGATATCTGGCTGAGCTTCGGCGAGGCGATCCGCGCGCGGCCCCTGCTGGGCTCCGGCTTCGGGACTTCGCCCACGCTGGATCGGCATCCTGTGGCGCTTGAAGTTTCGCCGCCGCGCCGCCAATTGCTCGCGGTCGGTCACCCGCACAGCGCGCCCGTCCAGGCCTGGGTCGAGACGGGCGTCGTCGGTGCGGCGCTGCTGACGCTGGCCGGTCTCATGCTCCTGTGGCGCCTGAGGCATCTGGCGGCGCGCGATCTCGCGCCACGTCTGGCGCTGGCTGCCAGTGCCTTCGGTGTCGCCACGGTGGCGCATGGGGCCTGGCAGGGATGGTGGATCGCCGCGCTGGCGCTGGCGTCCATCTGGTTGTTCTGCGGCTTGTCGTCCGCCGACAAGGACGGTTGAGAGGGTATCATGGCTGAGTTCGACGTCGATCTCTTCGTCATCGGTGCAGGCTCTGGCGGGACGCGCGCCGCGCGCATCGCCGCCGGCCACGGCGCCCGCGTCATGATCGCCGAGGAGGACCGCATCGGCGGCACCTGCGTGATCCGCGGCTGCGTGCCGAAGAAGCTCTTCGTCTATGCCAGCCGCTTCGCCGAGGATTTCGAGGACGCCGCCGGCTTCGGCTGGACCTTGCCGCAGGCGCCGGTCTTCGACTGGGCGACCCTGCGGGATGCGGTGGCCAACGAGGTCACCCGCCTCTCCGGCCTCTATCGCAAGGGGCTCGAGGGCGCCAAGGTCCAGATTCGCGAGGAGCGCGCCGTTGTCGAAGGCCCGCATCAGGTCCGGCTGGTGAAGAGCGGGGAGGTGGCCCGCGCCCGCCATATCCTGGTCGCGACCGGCGGCTGGCCTTCCTTCGATCCGCCGATCCCAGGTGGCGAACTCGGCATTTCCTCGAACGAGGTCTTCAACCTGCCGGCGCTGCCGAAGCGCCTTCTGGTCGTCGGCGGCGGCTATATCGCGCTTGAATTCGCCAGCCTCTTCGCGCGGCTCGGCGTCGCGGTGACCGTGCTGCACCGGGGCGACAACATCCTGCGCGGCTTCGACGAGGATATCCGCACCCGCCTACGCGACGCGCTGCTCCATGCCGGCATCACCTTGCGGCTCGGCTGCACGATCGACCGGATCGAGGAGCTGGCCGATGGCACCCGCCGCGCCCATTGCGCCAAGGGCGAGCCGATCGATGCCGACGTCATCCTCGTCGCCACCGGCCGCCGGCCCAATACGAAGGGGCTCGGCCTGGACAAGGCCGGCGTCGCGATGGGCCCGCTCGGCGAGATCAAGGTCGACGCGGCATCAGCGAGCAGCGTGCCCTCGATCCATGCCGTCGGCGACGTCACCAACCGGGTCAACCTGACGCCGGTCGCGATCCGCGAGGGCCATGCCTTCGCCGACACGACCTTCGGCAGCCGCAACTGGACGGTCGATCACGCCACCATCGCCTCGGCCGTCTTCACGACGCCGGAGGTCGGCACCGTCGGCCTGTCGGAAGCGCAGGCGGTTGCTGCCGGCCATGAGGTCAAAGTCTTCGAATCCGGCTTCCGCCCGATGAAGGCGACGATCTCCGGCCGTCAGGAGCGCATCTACATGAAGCTCGTGGTCGATGCTCAGACCGATAAGGTGCTCGGCGTCCACATCCTCGGGCACGATGCCGGCGAGATCGTCCAGGCGGTCGGGATTGCCGTGACGATGGGCGCGACCAAGGCCGATTTCGACCGCACCGTCGCGCTGCATCCGAGCGCGGCGGAGGAGCTGGTGACGATGCGAACGCCGCGCGCGAGCTGACGCTGCGTGCGTTGAATCAGCCTGTGAAGCGCTTGAATCAGGATGGCAGGTCGTTGCCGCGATAGCGCAACGATGGCCGCTATCCCGTTGCCGGAAATCGGCTTTTCGATAGCTTGCGGCGGCGGGTAGGGCGACCCGCTGCGAGGGCTTCCCTCGGACGGTGGCCATTCCCCCCTCATAGGTGTATAGCCGCCCCTTCGCGCTACCAAGAGGTTAACGATGCGCGATCTCACAGTCAGGAGCACGTAGTCCCATGTCCGAGCGGTGGACGCCAGAGAGCTGGAGGGCCAAGCCCGTCCAGCAGATTCCGGAATATCCGGACCAGGCAGCCTTGAAGGCGGTCGAGCAGCAGCTCGCCGGCTTTCCGCCGCTCGTTTTTGCAGGCGAGGCGCGCAAGCTCAAACGGGCGTTGAGCAAGGTCGCCGCCGGTGAGGCCTTCCTGCTGCAGGGGGGCGATTGCGCCGAGAGCTTCGCCGAGCATTCGGCCGACAATATCCGCGACTTCTTCCGTCTGTTCCTGCAGATGGCGGTCGTCCTGACCTTCGCCGGCGGCTCGCCGGTGGTGAAGGTCGGCCGCATCGCCGGCCAGTTCGCCAAGCCGCGCTCGGCCCCGACCGAGACGATCGGCGGCGTCGAGCTGCCGAGCTATAAGGGCGACATCGTCAACGACAATGAGTTCACGGCCGAGGCGCGCATCCCCGATCCGCGCCGCCAGCTCGAAGGCTATCGCCAGTCGGCGGCGACGCTGAACCTGATCCGCGCCTTCGCGACCGGCGGCTACGCCAATCTCGACAACGCGCATCGCTGGATGCTCGGCTTCGTCAAGGACTCACCGCAGTCGCATCGCTACCAGGAGGTGGCCGAGCGCATCACCGAGGCGCTGGAATTCATGCGCGCCATCGGCATCGACCCGGAGACCCATCCGGAGATGCGCACGACCGATTTCTACACCAGCCACGAGGCGCTGCTGCTCGGCTACGAGCAGGCGATGACGCGCACGGATTCGACGACCGGCGAGTGGTACGACACCTCAGGCCACATGCTCTGGATCGGCGATCGCACGCGCCAGATCGACCATGCCCATGTCGAGTTCTTCCGCGGCATCAAGAACCCGATCGGCCTGAAATGCGGTCCCTCGACCACGATCGACGGCCTGCTCAAGGTGATCGACGTGCTCGATCCGCAGAACCAGGCGGGCCGCCTGACGCTGATCGCGCGTTTCGGTGCCGACAAGGTCTTCGACCATCTGCCGGCGCTGGTGCGGGCGACGAAGCGCGAAGGCCGCAATGTCGTCTGGTCCTGCGACCCGATGCACGGCAACACGGTCAAGGCCGCCAGCGGCTACAAGACCCGACCCTTCGACCTGATCCTGGGCGAGGTGAAGAACTTCTTCGCCGTCCATCAGGCCGAGGGCACGCATGCCGGCGGCCTGCATCTGGAGATGACCGGCAAGAACGTCACCGAATGCACCGGTGGCGCGCGCGGCATGACCGATGCGGACCTCAACGACCGTTACCACACCTTCTGCGATCCGCGCCTCAACGCGGAGCAGGCGCTGGAGCTGGCCTTCATCGTCGCCGAGCTGGTCAAGCGCCAGCGCGCCGGCCGGGTGCGGCCCGAGGTCGAGGCGGCCGAGTAAATCGGCGTCGCCCCTGAGCAAAATGAAAAGGGCCGGTGCAATCCGCACCGGCCCTTTTCATTTTTGCTGTCGCTGTCTGTCAGAACTTCAGGGCGGCGCCGACGCGGGCCTGATTGAGGCTCGTGGTGACGCCCTCGACATCGTTGAAGCGGGTATAGAGATATTCGGCGCGGACGATCAGGTTGTCGGTCAGCGCCGCTTCGATACCGCCGCCGATCACGCCGCCATAGCCCCAGACATCCTTTTTCGGGCCGCCGACCGTGCGCGGCCAGCCGACATAGCTGCCCAGCGCCACGCCGTTGACGTCGGTCGGACCCCAGTCGGTGTAGATCGAGACATTGGTGTCGAAGCGCCCCGCCGCGGCACCGAGCGTGAAATAAGGCATCAGGCGGCCATAGGCATAGCCGAAGCGCGCCCGCAGCGAGATATAGTCGTTGATGCGGGCGTTCTGGGTCGAACCGACGGTGAGGAATTCGTTGCCGATGCGCCGTGACTCGATGCGGGAGGACATCGCTTCCTGGTCGATGCGCGAATAGTCGGCCTCCAGGCCCACGACCACCTCGCCGAAGGCCCAGTTATAGCCGGCATAGCCGCCGAAGATGCTGCCGCTGTCACGGCGCGGCATGGTGATCGTCATATCGCGGACATTGGCGGTGGCCGCGATCGTCGTGTTCAGCAGCGCATAGTTGACGAGGTGATCGACGCTGCGGTCCCGCTCGAAGCGGGACTGCGCCTGCCCGGCGAAGCCGCCGACATAGAAGCCGTCCCACGAAAACCTGTCGGGCGCCGGCGGTGCGTCCTCGACCTGCGAACCGCGCAGCACGGGATAGTCGGCCGCAAGTGTCGGCGCGGCAAAAAGGCTGGTGGCAAGGGCCGTCGACCCAAGCATGAGCGCGATGGAACGGATGCGCATCCTGATCTCCCCGAGCGACGGTCCGGTTCCACCCGTTTCACCCCGCTCTGGGGACAATTCATGCCTTGGTAACCCTAATGTCGGGTTAACGGCGCCATTGCCGTCGCAGCTTATGTTATCGGTGCCTGGGCGCCTTGATGGAGACAACGCCGGAGGGTCCTTGCCGGCTCGGCTGTTTCATATCTGCGAGAGCGGTCCAGTTTTTGCCGCGCGCTGACGGAGGCAACAAGCATGTGTGCAACCCTTGGTCGGGTGTGGCTCTGGCTCCTGGTCGCGGCGGGGACGCTTGGGCTTGCGGCCTGCGGCTCTCTTCCGCCCCCGGTCGGCAGCACGGCGATCGCCTGGGTCAAGGGGCCCGCCGAGTTATCGAACCCGGCGCAAGCGCTCACCGCGGCGCGGGCGCGCTACCCGAACCGCAGCCTGACGGCCAGGGATCTCGTTCGCGTCAGCTGCGCGATGGACGACATCTCCTGGCATGAAGGCAATGCGGTCGTTCCTCCCGGCAAGCATCTCGGGAAAGGGAGCATCGTGCGCATCCGCGTCGGCACGCCCTTGGTCGGAATCACGGACGGGCATTTCGACGAGATCATCGAGGTCGTGGCCTCGCCGGGCGAGGTGCCGCGTGAATTGCCGAGAGCGAGGAACGGGAAGCTGATCGACTACCAGGCGGCGACGGCGAGCAACTATGTCGGTGGGCAGGGAGCCACGCTGGCCCTGTCTTGCGCGGCCAGGCTGTAGGAGCTGCGTCAGGGCGGCGGAAGACCGAGGAGGCTCCAGGCGCAACGGCATGATTGTCGCCTGCCGGCAAACGCGCCATAAGCCGGGCCATGACCTCGCCACTCGTTCGCTTCGCGCCGTCGCCCACCGGCTATCTCCATATCGGCAACGCCCGGCCGGCGCTGTTCAACTGGCTGTTCGCGCGCCGGCATAGCGGTCGCTTCCTGCTGCGCTACGACGATACCGACATCGCCCGCTCGAAGGCGGAATATGCCGATGCCATCGCGGAGGACCTGGGTTGGCTCGACATCGTGCCCGATCAGGTGATCAAGCAGTCCGCGCGCCTCGCGATCTATGACGCCGCTGCCGACAAGCTGCGTGGGGCAGGGCGGCTCTATGCCTGCTACGAGACGGCCGACGAGCTGGATCGCCGCCGCAAGCGCCAGCTCGCCCGTGGCCTGCCGCCGATCTATGATCGTGCCGCGCTGAAGCTGACCGACGAACAGAAGGCGGCCTTCGCGGCGGAGGGGCGGAAGCCCCATTGGCGCTTCCTGCTGGAGCCGCGCGAGGTCGCCTGGGACGATCTCGTGCGCGGCGCCTCCCATGTCGATTGCGCATCGCTCTCCGACCCGGTCCTGGTCCGCGAGGATGGCAGCTATCTCTACACGCTGCCCTCCGTCGTCGACGATATCGAGACCGGTGTGACCCATGTCATCCGCGGCGAGGACCACGTCACCAACACGGCGGTGCAGGCCCAGATCTTCGAAGCGCTGGGCGCG
Organism: Allobosea sp. 47.2.35; assembly: GCF_024655635.1. Lineage (GTDB taxonomy): Bacteria > Pseudomonadota > Alphaproteobacteria > Rhizobiales > Beijerinckiaceae > Allobosea. The sequence continues at coordinate 72,764 of NZ_JANLGI010000010.1, forward strand.
GGCCTGCCCACCTTCGGCCACCACAACCTGCTGACCACCGCGAGCGGCGAGGGGCTGTCCAAGCGTCTCGGCCATCTTTCGCTGCGGGGCCTGCGCGAGACCGGTGTCGAGGCGCTGGCCGTGGCGGCGCTGGCGACGCTGGTCGGTACCTCCGACGCCGTGCGCCCGGTCGCGAGCCTCGACGAGCTCGCAGGCCTCGTCGAGCTCGCCCATGTCTCGCGCGCCCCGGCCAAGTTCGACGAGCACGAGCTGGAGACGCTGAGCGCCCGCACGCTGCATCAGTTGCCGCTAGCGGCGGTGTCGGAGCGGCTGACGGCGCTTGGCGTCGCGGCCGACGAAGCGTTCTGGCAGGCCGTGCGCGGCAATCTCGCCAAGCTCGATGAGGCGGTTCAGTGGTGGCGCGTGGTGCAGGGGCCGCTCTCGCCCGTGATCGCCGATCCAAGCTTTGCCGCGGGTGCGGCCGGTCTTCTGCCGGCGGAGCCCTTCGACGCGACGACCTGGAAGAGCTGGACGCAGGCCGTCTCGGCCGCGACGGGCGCCAAGGGCAAGGCCCTGTTCATGCCGCTGCGCCAGGCCCTGACGGGGTTTGATCACGGGCCGGAGCTGGCGGCCCTGCTGCCGCTGATCGGCCGGGAGAAGGCGCTGAAGCGGCTGGGTGGCGAGAGCGCCTGAGCTCACCGCCTCGCGCTTGTTCCAGCTCTCGTCATGCTCGCCGCGCGCGACCATGACGAATGGCGGCTGGTGGCAGGTCGCGCTTAGGGCCGCGCGGCCTGCGGGCCGAGGTTCGGTGCGAGATTGGGCGCGACGATCCGCACCGTCCGGCGCTCACCCGAGGCGCTGCCCGATTCGCTCTTCAGCCCGTCCTTCTTGTCGAGCACCTTCTCGCCGACGATATCGGGGCCGACGCCGGCCGACTCGGTGCCTGCCGTCGGTGAATCCTCCGATGGCATCGGCTTCTCGTCAGGCACCGCCGGAACCGGCGCCGGTGCAGCCGTCTGGGTCGCGGCGCCCTTGCGCTTGGGATCGGCCTTCGGGCGGGACAGTTCGGCCGCGCGCTGCTCGGTCAGGATGACGTCGCCCTTGCGCTTGTCGAGCAGGTATTCAGCGTCCTTGAGGGCGGCCGACCAGCTCTGCCCCTGGCCACGGCAGGTGCAGGCGGCGTCGAAGCTGCGGGTGTATTTCCCGGCATTGGCCAGCGAGGAGTAAGGCTGGCCGGTCGAGCGGGAGGCTGAATTCTGGATGTCGCCGCCCGCGCTCATGCCATAGGCCAGCGTCTCGGTGCCCGGGCAGAGCGCCTGGCACATCTCGTCGCCATTGCCGGCATTGTTGGCGAGCGGGAAGAAGTAGCCGTCGCAGGTGCGCACGCAGACGGTCTGCGGGCCGCCGAGGCGCGGCTTCGCCGGCTCGACCGGCTGTTCTGGATCAAGCTCGGGCAGGGTCGAATCAAGCGTGCCGGGGGCGGGATCGCGACCGAAGATCGTATCGAAGAAGCCGCGCGGCTGTGCCCGGCAATTGGTGTTGATCGCGGCGACGAGCTGAGCCCGGCGCTGCTCGATGCCGCCGCCCTGCGCCTGCCGTTGCAGCGCGCCGTACTGGTTCTGCAGCTGGCCGAGCTGCTGGCGCATGAAGTTGCACTGAGGCGGCGGCGAATCGAAGAAGCTGAAGCCGCGATCGCAGCCCAGTGAACGATACTGGTTGCTCAATTGCGCGAGCTGCGCGCCGACGCGTTGCGCGGCCTGGCCCGCGCGCGGATCGCTGCCGCTCTGGCCCTGCAGGCTGTCGAGCTCGGCGCGCCAGGCATTGCAGGACGCCGACTGCGCGAGGGCGGTGCCGCCGAGGGCCGCCAGCATCACGAGGGCCATGCCGAAGCGTCTGGTAAGTCGCAGCATCATCGCAGGTCGGGTCACGTCATCCATAGTCGCGCCGGCGGGCCGGCTCTGTTCGGGAGCTGTGGTCTAGAACACCCGCCAAACACGACGGAACTATGGAGCGGAACCGCGCTTCTGGCAGGCCGCGCGGATGCTCCATCGCGAGCGCATCGCATGCCACATCCGGCCGAGCGCAGCAATCCGGGGACGCATGCGCCGCGCCGGTGGTGGAAAACTTCCGCTTTGGTTAGAAGACCTGCGGCAGCGGCCTGTCCGCGCCGGCCTTCCGTGCAGCGCCAAAGAGGCAAGCCCGTCCCATGTCCGACTATCTGCCTCTTCACGAAGCCGTCATCCCGGAGCTGCCGAACTATTATCGCGGCAAGGTCCGCGAGAATTACGACCTGCCCGACAACCGCCGTATCCTGATCTCGACTGACCGGCTCTCGGCCTTCGATCGCGCGATCGCCTCGATTCCGTTGAAGGGCCAGGTGCTGACGCAGACGGCGCGCTACTGGTTCGAGCAGACCGCCGATATCTGTCCCAACCATGTCCTGGAATATCCGGACCCGAACGTCGTCGTCGGCAAGCGGCTGGAGATCCTGCCCGTCGAGATGGTGGTGCGCGGCTATCTCGCCGGCACGACCGGCACCTCGATCCTGACGATGTACAAGCAGGGCCGGCGCGAGATGTATGGCATGATGCTGCCCGACGGCCTGCGCGACAACGAGGCGCTGCCGCAGGCGATCATCACTCCGACGAGCAAGGCGTTCGATGGCGGCCATGACGAGCCGCTCTCGGCCGCACAGATCGTGGGCGAAGGGCTGTTGACTCAAAAGCAATGGGACGAGGTCTCGACCTACGCGCTGGCTCTCTTCGCCCATGGCCAGAAGCTCGCCCGCGAGCGTGGCCTGATCCTCGCCGACACGAAATACGAGTTCGGCACCGATGCCGAGGGCAGGATCGTGCTGGCCGACGAGATCCATACGCCGGATTCGAGCCGCTACTGGTTCGCCGAAAGCTATCCCGAGCGTTTCGCCGCCGGCGGCAAGCCCGAATCCTTCGACAAGGATTTCGTGCGCAACTGGGTCGTCGCCCGCTGCGATCCCTATACGCAGGACCTGCCGCCGATCCCGCAGGAGCTGATCGACGAGACCTCTGCGGTCTATGTGCGGGCTTATGAGGCGATCACCGGGGCGCCGTTCGCCTTTCCACCGAAGGGCGAGGACCCGGCTGAGCGGATCCGGCGCAATCTGGCGACGTATTTCTGAGGGGCGGGGCGCTCAGGCCCCGTCTTCCTCGCGATAATTCCCGGCGAGGTGCCGGCCGCGCTCGGTCAGCGTCGAGAGCACGCGCTCGAACACCTTGAGCTCGTCGGGCGCGATGCCCTCGATCCAGCGCGCCTCGAAGCCGAGCGCCAGCGGCACGATCTGGTCGTAGATGCGCTTGCCCGCCGCCGTTAGCGTGACAAAGGATTCGCGCCGGTCCTGCCGGTTCTCGGAGCGCGAGACGAGGCCGCGCTTCTCCAGCTCGCCGACGGCGCGCGAGACCTTGGTCTTGTGCATCTGGGCGAGCTCGCCGATATCGCGCGAGGTTAGCTTGCCGAACTCGCCGAGCTGCGCCACCACGCGCCATTCCGGGATGCCGATCCCGAAATGCTCGCCATAGATGCGGCCGAGCGCGCGGCCGCCGAGCGTGCCGACGACATTGAGGCGATAGGGCAGGAAGCGCTCCAGATGGAGCGCCTGGTCTTGCGTGTCGGTGGCTGGCTTCTTCGTCATGACGGTGAGAAAGGCGCGCCTCAGCGCGCCTTCAGCCTGTTCATGAAGGAGTCGTAGGACAACTCCGCGACCTGCCACCAGAGCAGGTTCTCACCGCGGAAGGCGACCATCGAATCGTAGCCCTTCTTGAAATCCGGGCTCTTGGCGCTGGTCTCGGCGTAGTATTCCTCCGCCGCCTTCAGCGCCGCTTCCATCACCGGCAGCGGGAAGCCGCGCAATTGCGCGCCCTGCGCCACCAGCCGGCGCAGGCCGCCCGGATTGACCGCGTCATACTTTGCCAGCATCCAGTTATTAGCCGCCTCGCAGGCATGCTGGACGATCGCCTGATAGTGCTTCGGCAGCTTGTTCCAGGCGTCCTTGCCGATGATCAGGTGTAGCATCGCGCCGCCCTCCCACCAGCCGGGATAGTAGTAGTACTTGGCGACGCGGATGAAGCCGAGCTTCTCGTCGTCATAGGGGCCGACGAACTCGGCCGCGTCGATCGCGCCGCGCTCCAGCGCCGGGTAGACGTCGCCCGGCGCGATCTGGGTCGGCACCACGCCGAGCTTGGACAGCACCGCGCCGCCCATGCCGCCGATGCGGAATTTCAGGCCCTTGAGGTCATCGACGCTCTTCAATTCGTTGCGGAAGAAGCCGCCCATCTGGCAGCCGGAATTGCCGCACGGGATCGAATAGGCGTTGAAGCGGTCGAGCACGCCGTTCACGATCTGCTCGCCGCCGCCGAAATACCACCAGCTATGCTGCTGGCGGGCGTTGAGCCCGAACGGGATGCCGGTGCCGAGACCCAGCGTCGGGTCCTTGCCGACATAGAAATAGGTCGGCGAATGCGCGCATTCGACCGTGCCGGACGAGACCGCGTCGAGCGCCTGCAGGCCGGGCACGATCTCGCCGGGCGCGAAGACCTGGATCTCGAATTTGCCATCGGTCGCCTCGGAGACATATTTCGAGAACTGCTGCGCCGTGCCGAAAATCGTGTCGAGCGACTTCGGGAAGCTCGACGTCAGGCGCCATTTCACCTCGGGCTGCGACTGCGCGACCGCAGGCATCGCGACGGTCGTCGCGGCGGCGGCCAGCGCCCCCGATTTCAAAAAGCTGCGACGTTCCATATGGTTTTCTCCCGAGGGATTGTTATGCCTTTATGCCCTTATTGGCGCGTCCGGGAAGGAATGAAAAGACATGAAGCTTGCCTCGCTCGCGCATGGCCGTGACGGCCGCCTCGTCGTCGTCTCGCGGGACCTGACCCGCGCCACCGATGCCTTTCCTGTCGTCCCGACGCTGCAGGCGGCCCTCGACGACTGGGAGCGGAATGCGCCGCGCCTCGCCGATCTCGCCGAGGGGCTGGAGCACGGCTCGGTCCCGTCCTTCCGCTTCCACGAGCACGATTGCGCCGCGCCGCTGCCACGCGCCTATCAGTGGCTCGACGGCTCGGCCTATGTGAACCATGTCGATCTCGTCCGGAAGGCGAGGGGCGCCACCATGCCGGAGAGCTTCTGGACCGACCCGCTGATGTACCAGGGCGGCAGCGACGCCTCGCTCGGCCCGCGCCAGGCCGTGCAGGCCCGCAGCGAGGAGGACGGCATCGATTTCGAGGCCGAGATCGCGGTCGTTACCGGCGACGTGCCGATGGGCGCGAGCCGCGAGGAGGCGCTCGGGGCGATCCGCCTCGTCATGCTCGTCAACGACGTGAGCTTGCGGAATCGGATTCCCAGCGAATTGGCGAAAGGATTTGGATTCGTTCAGTCGAAGCCGTCCTCGGCCTATTCGCCGGTTGCGGTGACGCCGGACGAACTCGGCGCCGCCTGGCGCGACGGCCGTTTGCATCTGCCGCTGCTCGCGCAGGTCAACGGTACGCTCTTCGGCAAGCCCGATGCCGGCACCGACATGACCTTCGATTTCGGCACGCTGATCGCCCATGCCGCCGCGACGCGCCGCCTCTCGGCCGGGACGATCGTCGGCGCCGGCACGGTCTCGAATCGCGATGCCGATGGCGGGCCGGGCCGGTCGGTTGCGGATGGCGGGCAGGGTTATGCCTGCATCGCCGAGCAGCGCATGGTCGAGGCGATCCGGGCTGGCCAGCCGAAGACGCCCTTCCTGCGCTTCGGCGACACCGTCCGCATCGAGATGAAGGATGCTTCCGGGCATTCGATCTTCGGCGCGATCGAGCAGGAGATCCTGCCGCAGGCCTGACGCTGACCGGCGGCTTGGCGGCAGCCGGGCGGCCGGATAACGTCATCGCCGAAGCGCCGACGCCAGACGCGAGACTCAAGACGCCATGACCGAGACCGTGCCGTTCTATTCCACTGCCATTCCGCTGGCCTTCTTCGTCTGGGGGCCGGTGCTGGTGGTGCTGCTGTTCTGGGCGGTCGGCCTCTGGTCGAACCGGCAGGGCGTGCCGCGCATGCTGGAAGGCGACTGGGACGGCTATAATGTCGCCGATGTCGAGAAGCTCTTCACGATCTATGGCGAGGACAAGCGCGCGCGTTATCGCAACCGCGTGCTGCCGGCCGATGTCGCCTGCGCTTTCACCTATGCGATCGTCGGCGCGCTGATCGTCGCCGGTCTCGCGATGCGTGGTCAGCCCTGGTGGGTGGCTGCGCTTTGCGGCGGCGGCTGGCTCATCGGTGGGCTCTGCGACGTGGCCGAGAATTTCGCGCTGGCGCGCATGCTCGACCGCTATCCGCAGGTCGATGGCGGCAATGTCGCCTTCGCCAGCACGATGACGCGGTTGAAGCTTGTCCTGTTTGCGCTCGGTGTGATCGGCGCGCTTGTCGCCGCCTATCTCGTCTTCAAGCCGCTGGCGGGTTGAGGCCGCGCCACGCTTCGCCGGTCAGGCGGAAACGCGTGGCGATCACGGTCGGCTCGCCGATCAGGATCGTCGGGTCCATCGGCGCAGGCTGGAAACCCAGTCGTTCGGCGAGACGCAGCGAGCCCAGATTGAGCGGATGCGTGGTCACGGCGATGCTTGGCAGCGCGAGCGTCTCGAAGCCATGCCGGAGCAGGCGCGCCGCAGCCTCCCGCGCATACCCCTGGCCCCAGCTTGCGACGATGAATCGGTAGCTGAGCTGGACGTCCTCGGCCGAGTCGCCGTCAGGAATAAGCCCGACATAGCCAAGGAAGCTGGTCGGCTCGGCCTTCGCGAACACAGACCAGTAGCCCAGCCCGCGATCGACATGGCTGAAGCTGCGTGCCGCGACGGCGTCGCGGCCCATCGCAGGGTCGCCGACGGCGGCGATATGCTTCATCACCTGCGGATCGGCATTCATGCTGACGATGGCGTCGAGGTCCGCGAGACTGCGCGGGCGCAGCAGCAGCCTTTCGCTCTCCAGTTCCGGCAGCATGGCGTGGCTCGTCCCGGTCATGATCCGAAAATCGATCGTGTGCGGCGCAAAGCTCTGGTGCGCCGCCGTTCGGCTTCCCATATCCTGACCGGCGCCAAGCTGGAACGCGCCTGGAGAATGGGAATGCTGCTTCGTCGTCGGGTCCTGGCCGCGCTGGCCCTCACCCTGTCGGGAATGATGCTGTCGCCGGCCTCTGCGCAGGAAGACCTGATCTTCAGGAAATCGACCGTCTGGAAGATGCTGACGCCGAACGACAAGCTCGCCGTCTACGGCGTCGATGATCCCATCGTCGAAGGCGTCGCCTGCCATTACACCGTGCCCGAGAAGGGTGGTGTTTCCGGCATGTTCGGCTTGGCCGAGGAGGTTTCCGAGGTCTCGCTCGCCTGCCGCCAGATCGGCCCGATCAAGTTCAAGGAGAAGGCGGAGCAAGGGGATGTCGTCTTCCGCGAGCGCCGTTCGCTGATCTGGAAGAAGATGCAGATCGTCCGCGGCTGCGATGCCAAACGCAACGTGCTGGTCTATCTCGTCTATACCGACAAGCTGATCGACGGCTCGCCGCAGAATTCGACCTCGACCGTCCCGATCATGCCCTGGGGCACATCGAGCGAGCCGCCGAAATGCTCGGAATGGATTCGCTGAGCCTGAAAGCTACTCGCCGCAGGTGATGCTGAGCGGCTGCTCGGCTGCCTGCGCCGGGCTCTGCTTGGTCACGGAGCCGGTGAAGTCCTCGCGAGCGGCGACGCCGAAGGCGACCGCTTTGCCGAAGCCCTGCGATTCGCACCAGGCATTGGCGACGATCTTGCCGCATTCGGCCTTGGTCGAGATGCAGTCGGCCACGCCGTAGCCGTCGCTGGCCGGGATCAGGAAGGTGCGGGGCTCGTTGGCGGCCGCGATCGAGCGGCTGGTCGGCATGATCGACAGCGAGATGCCGGCGGCGGCGATCCCGAACAGTCCGACGAGGGCCACGGCGCGGCGCATGAAATCTGTTTCCTGATGGGTTGCGGGCGCAGAACCCGCGAATCGGGAGGATGGTTCCGGCCGGTTAAATTTGAGTGAACCGCGGCAACCTTGAGGCAATGCTGCGTTGCAGCAATCGGGCGCCCTCTTGACGGAAAGCCCGCGGAAAGGCAATCAGGTCGGACCATGACGCGAGCCGCCATCAACAGCACTTGCATTATTTGCCGCTAGCTTTCGCTGGCCGGCTGCTCACGTCCTCGTCCTGAAAAACGAACCGACAAAAGCGCCCCCGGCCAGCGGCCAGGTCGCCCTTTCGTATTTTGCCGTTCGTTTCCCAGGAATTAGCCCCGATGTCGCCGACCCTGAGGCTCTACAACACGCTGACGCGGACGAAGCAGGACTTCGTGCCGATCGATCCGTCGAATGTCCGCATGTATGTCTGCGGCCCGACGGTCTACGACTACGCCCATATCGGCAATGCCCGCCCGGTCATCGTCTTCGACGTGCTCTACCGGCTGCTGCGCCATATCTACGGCGCCGAACACGTCACCTATGCCCGCAACCTCACGGACGTCGACGACAAGATCAACGCCCGCGCGGCGCGTGACTATCCCGGCTTGCCGCTGAACGCGGCGATCGCCAAGGTCACCGAGACCACGACGGCGCAATTCCACGCCGATATCGACGCGCTCGGTACGCTCAGGCCCTCGACGGAGCCGCGCGCCACCGAGCATATCGAGGAGATGAGGGCGATCATCGAGCGCCTGATCGCGCGCGGCGTCGCCTATGTCGCCGAGGAGCATGTGCTCTTCCACGTCCCGGCCGTCGCCCATCTCAAGAAGGTGCCGAAATACGGCACGCTCGCCCGCCGCTCGCTCGACGAGATGCTGGCCGGCGCCCGCGTCGATGTCGCCCCCTATAAGCGCGACGCCATGGATTTCGTGCTGTGGAAGCCGAGCCGCGACGGCATCGATCCCGGTTGGCCGTCGCCGGCCGGCATCGCGACGCCCGGCCGCCCCGGCTGGCATATCGAATGCTCCGCCATGTCGATGGCGAAGCTGCTGACCCCCTTCGGCGGCGGGCTCGCCTGCGACGACCCCGAGAAGAATGCCTTCGATATCCATGGCGGCGGCATCGATCTCGTCTTCCCGCACCACGAGAACGAGATCGCCCAGTCCTGCTGCGCCTTCGGCGATGGCGAGGGGCAGCCGCTCATGGCCAATATCTGGATGCATAACGGCTTCCTGCAGGTCGAAGGCGAGAAGATGTCGAAATCGCTCGGCAACTTCGTCACCATCAACGAACTGCTGCAGACGGATGTCTTCGGCGGCCGGACCTGGCCGGGCGAGGTGCTGCGCCTTGCGATGCTCAAGACGCATTACCGCCAGCCGATCGACTGGACGGTGAAGGCGCTGGAGGAAGCGGAGAAGACGCTGCAGGACTGGGCGGAAGCCGCGCAGGGCTCGAAGGCATCCCAGCCTTCGGCCGAACTGCTCGACGCGCTGGCGGACGATCTCAACACCGCCCGCGTGCTGGCCGAGCTGCATGCCCTGCGCAAGGCTGGCGACCTGTCGGCGCTGTTGGCCGGCCTCGACCTGCTCGGCATCGCCTTGCCGGAGGTGGCGGGGCCTGCCGTCGTCGCGCCCGAGGTCGAGCGTCTGGTCGCCGCCCGCCTCGACGCCCGCCGCGCGAAGAACTTCGCCGAGTCCGACCGTCTCCGCGACGAACTCGCGGCGATGGGCATCGCGCTCAAGGATGGCAAGGACCCGGCGACCGGCGAGCCGACGACCAGCTGGGAGGTGAAGCGATGAGCCCGAAGATCCGCCCGGCGGGCTCGCTCTCCTTCGCCATCAAGCTGGTCATGTTGGCCATGGTCGTGCCGCGCGTCGTCCGCTTCAAATTGAGGCGGGAGCGATGAGCGCGGCACGCGTCCATCTCTTCGATACGACGCTGCGCGACGGCGCCCAGACCACGGGCGTCGATTTCTCGCTCGACGACAAGCGCGCGGTAGCAAGCCTGCTCGACCGGCTTGGCGTCGACTATGTCGAGGGCGGCTATCCTGGCGCCAATCCGTTGGATACCGCCTTCTTCGAGCAGAAGGCGACCAAGCAGGCGAAATTCGCTGCTTTCGGCATGACCAAGCGGGCAGGGCGCTCGGCCGCCAACGATCCCGGCATCGCCGCGCTATTGGAGGCGAAGGCCGACGCCATCGTCTTCGTCGCCAAGAGCTGGGACTATCACGTCCATGTCGCCTTGGAGATTTCGCTGGAGGAGAACCTCGCCGGCATTGCCGAGAGCGTCGAAACCGCGAAGGCGGCCGGCCGCGAGGTGATGCTCGACTGCGAGCATTTCTTCGACGGTTACAAGGCCAATCCCGACTACGCGCTCGCCTGTGCCCGAACCGCTTACGAGGCCGGCGCCCGCTGGGTCGTGCTCTGCGACACCAATGGCGGCACGCTGCCCGACGAGGTCGGCGCGATCGTGCGCGAGGTCGCGAAGACCGTGCCGGGCGGCAATCTCGGTATCCACGCCCATGACGATTGCGGCTGTGCCGTCGCCAATTCGCTGGCGGCGGTCGAGGCTGGCGCCCGCCAGATCCAGGGCACGCTCAACGGGCTCGGCGAGCGCTGCGGCAATGCCAATCTCGTCACGCTGATCGGCGCGCTGAAGCTCAAGGAGCGTTATCGCGGCCGCTTCGAGCTCGGCGTCAGCGAGGATCAGCTCGGCGAGCTCACTCATGTCTCGCGCGCGCTCGACGAGATGCTGAACCGCGCGCCGAACCGGCACGCGCCCTTCGTCGGCGCCTCGGCCTTCGCCACCAAGGCCGGCATCCATGCCTCGGCCGTGCTGAAGGACCCGCGCACCTATGAGCATGTCGCCCCCGAGGCGACCGGCAACACCCGCAAGGTGCTGATCTCCGACCAGGGCGGCAAGTCGAACCTCGTCGCCGAATTGGAGCGCATCGGCGTCACGCTCGGCCGTGACGATCCGCGCCTCAACCGCGTGCTGCAGGAGGTCAAGGACAAGGAGGCGCAGGGCTACGCCTTCGAGGGTGCCGATGCCTCGTTCTTCCTGCTGGTGAAGCGCATTCTCGGCGAGGTCCCGGACTATTTCGCGGTCGAGCGCTTCGCCGTGAATGTCGAGCGCCGCTACAATGCGCTGGGCGAACTCGTCACCTTCTCCGAGGCGATCGTGAAGGTGAAGGTCGGCGACGACCTGCTGATCTCGGCTGCCGAGGGCGATGCCGGCCCGGTCAACGCGCTCGACATCGCCTTGCGCAAGGATCTCGGCCGCTACCAGTCGCTGATCGGCGGCTTGCGCCTCGTGGACTACAAGGTCCGCATCTTTCAGGGCGGCACCGATGCGGTGACGCGCGTGCTGATCGAGTCAGGCGACGAGACCGGCGAGCGCTGGACCACGGTCGGCGTCAGCGCCAACATCATCGACGCCTCGTTCCAGGCGCTGGTCGACTCGATCACCTACAAGCTGGTCAAGGCCGGCGCGACGGCTTGATCTTGCCCTTCTCCCCCGAGGGGAGAAGGGAAATCCGCTCACTCCGTCAGGCGGATCACCCGGTCCTTGCAGAGATCCATATCGGCGTCGCTCTCGGCTTCATCGTCGAACCGCGCCTGCACCGTATAGGCGCAGCCCTGCGGCTTGTTGAGCTTGAGCGCGACGCTCTTGCCGGGCGCCAGCGGCTTGGCGAGCTTGGCGACGAGGCGGGGCTGGTCGCCCGGCGTCGCGATCGCGAAATTGCTGAGCGGCACGGTGCGCTGATTGGTGATCGTGATCTGAGGATGCGGCCGGGAACTCTGCGCCAGGGCGGGCAGGGCGAGGAGGAGCGCGGCGGCAATGCCGGTCCCGGCAACTGCAAGCTGTTGAACCTTCATGATATTTCCTTCCCCATCTCGAGCGTCGCGCGCTCTGCTGGGGATCAGATACCCGTGATGGGGCGATGGCAAGGCAGCTTTCGGGCAGCCTGCCGCATGCTCCCCACGCAACGACATTCCCATGCAACGGCGTTTGAATGCGTCTATATGGGCGCTCTAACTGGAATCGTTTGAAAATGTCCGCGCCGTCAGCGCCGCCCCCGGCGCCGAGTTTCCATCGCTCTGCCGTGATCCAGCCGGGTTCTGGCTTCTTCGCCACTTTCCACGCGCTCTGGCCCTATCTCTGGCCGGCGGAGCGTGCCGATCTGCGCGGCCGCGTCGTCGCGGCCTTTGCGCTGATGGTGTGTGGGCGCCTCGTGCTGATGGGCGTGCCCTTCACCTTCAAATGGGTGACGGACGCACTGGCCGGTTCCTATTCGAACCTTGAGAAATGGCTGCCCTGGCTCGTCGGCGCGCCGCTGGCACTGACGGTGCTTTACGGCCTCGCCCGCGTCGGCGCGGCCGCCTTCGTCCAGATGCGCGACGCGATTTTCGCGCCGGTCTTCATGCATGCGGTGCGGACGCTCGCGCTCCAGACCTTTGGCCATCTCCACCATCTCTCGCTGCGCTTCCATCTGGAGCGCAAGACCGGCGGTCTCACCCGCGTGCTGGAGCGCGGGCGGAACGGCATCGAGGAGATGGTGCGCCTCGGCCTCAACCAGCTTGTGCCGGTGATCATCGAGGTCGCCCTGATCATCGCCGTGCTGCTCTATCTGTTCGACTGGCGCTATGTCGTCGTGCTCGTCACGATGGTCACGGCCTATATGACCTACACCATCAAGGCGACGGAGTGGCGCATCGCCATCCGCTCGGCGATGAACGAGTCCGACACCGACGCCAATGCCAAGGCGATCGACTCGCTGCTGAACTACGAGACCGTGAAGTATTTCGGCGCCGAGGCCCGCGAAACCGCGCGCTACGACCAGTCGATGGCGCGCTACGAGCGCAATTCGATCAAGTCCTACACCTCGCTCGCCTGGCTCAATTTCGGCCAGGCCGCGATCTTCGCGGTGGGATTGACGCTGTCGATGGTGATGGCGGTGCGCGGCTTCCAGGCCGGCACCAACACGGTCGGCGACCTCATCCTGATCAACGCCATGCTGATCCAGCTCTACCTGCCGTTGAATTTCATGGGCACGGTCTATCGCGAGATCAAGCAGGCGACGCTCGACATCGCCCAGATGTTCTCGCTGATCGGCCGCGATCCCGAGATTCAGGACAAGCCCGGCGCCTTGCCGCTCGCGGTTTCGGCCGGCGAAGTCGCGTTCGAGGACGTGCATTTCGCCTATGTGCCGGAGCGGCCGATCCTGCGCGGCGTCTCGTTCAAGGTCCTGCCGGGGCAGACCGTCGCCATCGTCGGCCCGTCCGGTGCCGGCAAGTCGACGATCTCGCGGCTGCTCTTCCGTTTCTACGAGCCGCAGGCAGGCCGCATCCTGATCGACGGTCAGCCTATCGCCGATGTCCAGCAGGTCTCGTTGCGCGCCGCGATCGGCATGGTCCCGCAGGATACCGTGCTGTTCAACGACACCATCGAGTACAACATCCTCTACGGTCGCCCCGAGGCGACGACGGCCGAGGTCGAGGAAGCCGCTCGCCTCGCCCAGATCGACCGCTTCATCCGCCTGCTGCCGGAAGGCTATGCCACCTCGGTCGGCGAGCGCGGGCTGAAGCTCTCCGGCGGCGAGAAGCAGCGCGTTGCCATCGCCCGCACCATCCTGAAGGGGCCGCCGGTGCTCGTCCTCGACGAGGCGACCTCGGCGCTCGATTCCTTCACCGAGAAGGAAATCCAGGACGCGCTCGACCGGGTCAGTGAGGGCCGCACCACGCTGGTCATCGCGCACCGGCTCTCGACCGTGGTCAATGCCGATGAGATCATCGTGCTCGACAAGGGCCAGATCGTCGAGCGCGGCCACCATCGCGACCTGCTGGCGGCGAACGGCGTCTACGCCGCGATGTGGAACCGCCAGCGCGAGGTCGACGAGGCCAAGGCCACGCTCCAGCGCGCGACAGAGGCCGAGGGCGAGAGCGTCCGGGTGACATTGTCGTAGAAGCCCGGCCGGCGGCACTTGTCGGCCAGTTTGAAACCGCTCGCAACTGCGATCCGTTTCCTCCATGCTGCGCCGGCAGGGTAAAGCTGGGGGGCTGCCATGTTCGATCCGACCACATTCGTAGGTTTTCACACCTGGCTGAGCCTGGTGGCCATCGCCGCCGGTTTTCCGGTCACGATGGGGCTGCTTCACGGGCATACGCGGCCGGGCTGGACCGGAACCTTCCTCTCCACGGCCTTCGCCACCAGCGCGACCGGCTTCGGCTTTCCGTTCAACGGCGTGCTGCCCTCCCACGTCGTCGGCGCGATCCATATCGTGCTGGTCGCGATCGCGGCCTACGCGCTCTATGGGCAACGGCTTGAAGGCAGCTGGCGTCGCATCTACGCGATCATGGCCGTGCTCTCCTTCTACCTGCTGATCTTCGTGCTCGTCGCGCAGCTCTTCGGCAAAGTCCCGGCCTTGCATGCGCTGGCGCCGACGCAGTCCGAGCCGCCCTTCGGCATCGCCCAGGGCATCGTCCTCGTCGTCTTCGCGCTGCTGACCTGGAAGGCGGCTGTCCGCTTCGTCCAGGTGCCGCACCGGACAGCCTGACGGGGCCGGCCGCGACATCGCGCGCCGATGACCGGCGCGCGGCGGGGCTTTCCCTTCGCGCCGGAACCTCCTAAATCAGCGCAACGTTCGCAGCCGGTCTTCGGCGGCGACCATGCCATTCCCGTGCGCCCGGCGCCGGCAGCCCAACGGAAACCGCCTCATGTCCCTCGTCGATTCCGTCCGCAAGGTGATCGTGCCGATCCACAAGGAGGGCTATGTCTTCATCGCGATCGGCCTCGTGTCGACGATCATCCTCGCCAATCTCTGGTCGCCGTTCGGCTGGATCGGCGCGATCATCACGATCTGGATCTGCTACTTCTTCCGCGATCCCGTCCGCGTCACGCCGCAACGGGATGGGCTGGTGATCTCGCCGGCCGACGGCCGCATCAGTCAGATCGCGCAGTCGCTGCCGCCGCCGGAGCTTGAGCTGCCGGCCGAGCCGATGACCCGCATCTCGATCTTCATGAACGTCTTCGACTGCCATGTGAACCGCGCGCCCGTGCCCGGCCGCATCGCCAAGATCGCCTATACGCCCGGCCTCTTCCTCAATGCCGAGCTCGACAAGGCGAGCGACGACAACGAGCGCAATGCGCTGGCGATCGAAACCAAGTCCGGCATCGTCGGCGTCGTCCAGATCGCGGGCCTGATCGCGCGCCGCATCGTGCCCTTCGTCAAGGAAGGCGATGTGCTCGGCACCGGCGAGCGCTTCGGCCTGATCCGCTTTGGCTCACGCGTCGATGTCTACCTGCCGTCCCATGTCGTGCCGCTGGTCGGCGAAGGCCAGACCGCGATCGCTGGCGAGACCGTGCTGGCCGACCTGACCGGCAACGAGCCGGTGGCGCGCAGCTTCCGCGACATCTGAGGGTTGAAGGGCGCCTGAGAGGCGGTGTCATCCCGTGCGCGCTGCGGCATGAAATGCTGCTGCGCAGACACGGGACCGTCCCCCGAAAGGGGCTTCTTTCTCGAATAGCGCCGAGAAAAGCGCCTTCTCCTGACAACGACCTCGCATCTGCGCAGCGGCACTTTGTGCCGCAGCGCGTGCGGGATGACACGCATGGGCGCCTAGCCTGCGCCCCCAAAACCGCGTATTCCGGCTGACATGAGCGACCTGTTTCCTCCCTTCGAGCCCGAGCGCGCCGAATCTAAGCGCGCCCGCTTCAAGCCGATTCCCTTCCGGCTGCTGGCGCCGAACGTCATCACGCTGCTGGCGCTCTGCCTTGGCCTCACCGCCATGCGCCTCGTCGTCGAGGGCAAGCTGGAGACGGCGACGATCTGCATCCTGATCGCCGCGGCGCTCGACGGCGTCGACGGCCGTCTGGCGCGCATGCTCAAGGGCACCTCGCGCTTCGGCGCCGAGCTCGATTCGCTCTCCGACTTCGTCAATTTCGGCGTCGCCACCGGCTACGTCCTGTGGATCTTCGTCTTGCACGATCTGAAATCGTTCGGCTGGATCATCGTGTTGACGCTGGCCTGCGCCATGGCGCTTCGGCTCGCGCGCTTCAACGTGATGATCGACGATCCCGACCGGCCCGACTGGCAGAAGGATTTCTTCGTCGGCATGCCGGCCCCGGCCGGCGCGATCACGGCGATGCTGCCGGTCTATCTGCACATGATCGGCGTGCCCGTGCAGGAATACGGCGCGCTGCCCGTGGGCATCTACATCCTGTTCATCGCCTTCCTGACGATCTCGCGCATCCCCTGCTATGCCGGCAAGACACTCGGCACGCGTGTTCCGCGCAATCAGGTCCTGCCGATCTTCGTTGCTGTGGTGATCGTCGCCGGGCTGCTCTTCGCCTACACCTTCGAAGTGCTGGCGGTCGTCGTGATCGCCTATCTCGCGCTGATTCCGGTCAGTGTCGCGCGCTACCGCAAGCTGGAGCGCGCGCATGCGCAGCAGGCGCCGGTTCCCGCGACGGAAACCGCGCCCGAAAGCCAGATCTGATCGTCAGCTGAAGCTTAGCGGCGATAGCCGCTGAGGCGCGCCGCATTGGCGCGGGTGCGCCGGGCGAAGGGCTCCAGCGTGCTGTCGGCGGCCTTGACGGCCGCTGTCGCGAGATCGAGCTGGCCAAGCGGGTTGAGGGCCAGCCCCCACCAGAAGGCCGTCGTCGCCTGCGTCGCGGCAAAGCTGCTCTCGAGTACAGCCGACACCTTTTCCGTCACGGCCTTGGTCGCCTCGCGCTGACCGCGGCTGTCGCCGAAGGCACCCTTCATCAGCAGCGGCATCCGCATCGCGATGGTCAGCCCGGCGTCGGCATGCATGGACATCAGTCGGGCCGCGAGAACCTGCGCCTCCGCCCCGGTCGCAAGGGCGGAGCCCGTCGATTTGCGCGTGCGGGCCATTGAGGGAAACTCCGGTAGATCGGCGCCACCAGAGAGCGGAGCGCCGAGGGGAGGGAAGTCTGCCGTCAACGGCGCGGCTTGGCAATGCCTGGTATACCAGTGACCCGCACGGATTTCAGGCAGCCCGGCCGGCTGCTCAAATGGGGAGCACTTCGTTGGCTCCGTGTTTCCGGGTGGATTTATCGGGCGGCGGAAATGCTCTAAAGGCTGATCCGGTGCCGATCCCGGCGCCCCAATCCTGTCGAGCAGCCTGTTGAGCCTTTTCTCCTCTCCCAAGCATCCCGGCTGGCGGCCGATGCTGGTTCTCGCATCGGCCTCGCCGCGCCGCCTCGCTTTGCTGGAGCAGGCGGGACTGAGGCCGGACGCGCTCCTGCCCGCCGATCTCGACGAGACCCCGCTGAAGGGTGAGCGCCCGCGCGACCTCGCTCGCCGGCTGGCGCGCGAGAAGGCGCAGGCCGCGCGCGAGGGCGCCAAGGCCCGCGCCGATCTCGAAGGCTGCTATATCCTCGCCGCCGACACGGTGGTCGCCGTCGGCCGGCGCATCCTGCCCAAGGCCGAGATCGTCGATGAGGCCGCCGCTTGCCTGCGCCTGCTCTCGGGCCGGGCGCACCGCGTCTATACCGGCGTCGCGCTGGTGACGCCCTCGGGCGCGATCCGGGACCGCATCGTCGAGACGCGCCTGCGCTTCAAGCGCCTTTCCACCGAGGACATCGAGACCTATCTCGCCTCCGGTGAATGGCGCGGCAAGGCCGGCGGTTATGCTGTGCAGGGCATTGCCGGCTCCTTCGTCGTCAAGCTCGTCGGCTCCTATACAGGCGTCGTCGGCCTGCCGCTCTACGAGACGGTCAATCTCCTGGGCGGCGAAGGCTTCCCCATCCGCTTCGGCTGGATGAACGCAGCCTGACACGGCGCCGATGCGGGTTGCCTGATCGCGCCTCGCGGCTGATCTTGCGGCCGGGAAACGCGTCGATGAGAGGGAAGCTGAGATGACGGGACGTCTGAGCGGCAAGGTCGCGATCGTGGCCGGAGCCGGGTCGATCGGGCCGGGCTGGGGCAACGGCAAGGCGACGGCGACGATCTTTGCCCGCGAGGGCGCCAGGGTCGTCTGCGCCGACATCAACCGCGACGCAGCCGAGGAGACCGCCGGAATCATCCGCAACGAGGGCGGCGAGGCCTTCGCCCTGCAGGCGGATGTCACCAAGGCGGAGCAGGTCGCCGGGCTCGTCGCCCAGGCGCTCGGCCGCTACGGCCGAATCGACATCCTCGACAACAATGTCGGCATCGCCGAGGTCGGCAGCGTCGTCGATCTCTCCGAGGAGATCTGGGAGCGGGTCTTCCGGGTCAACCTCACCGGCGCCTTCCTGGCGATGAAGCATGTCATCCCGGTGATGCAGCGCCAGTTCGAGGAGGCGGGCGAGGGCGGCTCGATCATCAACATCTCGTCGATCGCCTCGATCCGCCACACCGGCGTGCCCTATGCCAGCTATTCCGCGACCAAGGCGGCGTTGAACCAGCTCACCCGCACGACGGCGGTGCAATACGCCCCGCAAAGGGTCCGCGTGAACGCGATCCTGCCCGGCCTGATGAAGACGCCGATGGTCGAGCATTCGGCCGGCCTCGCCGACGTCTACGGCAAGGGTGACGTCGATGCGATGTGGGCTGCGCGGGCCGCGCAGGTCCCGATGGGGCATATGGGCGAGGCCTGGGACGTGGCCAATGCCGCGCTCTTCCTCGCCAGCGACGAGGCGCGCTACGTCACCGGTATCGAGCTCGTCGTCGATGGAGGCATCACGCTCAAATATGACTGAGACCGACAACGCACCGCCGCCCGCAAAACCCTGCCCGATCTGCGGCAAGCCGGCGGTCGCGCGCTTCAAGCCGTTCTGCTCGTCGCGCTGCGCCGATATCGATCTCGGCCGCTGGCTCAAGGGCAGCTACGTGATCCCCGGCGAACCTGTCGACGAGGCGGAAGAGGGCGCCCCGCGACAGCGCGAACGCGAGGACTGAAGCGCCACGACATGGATTGAGTTCCACCCCTGCGTCAGTGCAAGCTGGGGCGCCTGCCTGGCGCCGGACGGTTGCAGGCTCGCGTCGAGGCTATCGAACGGTCGTCCATGGATACAGGCATGCCCTCCATCGTCTCGCAGCCGGTCGCGGCGGGGCTGACGCGTTCGGCGATCTTCCTGGTCGTGACGATCAGTCCCGGTAGTGGGCCTGAGTTGGCCGTGCGGGCCCTCTGCGCCGAGCTGTCGTCGCTGTTGCGGGCCGTCGGCTTCCGCGATCTCGAGGGCAACCTGTCCTGCGTCATGGGGATCGGTTCGCAAGCCTGGGATCGTCTCTTCGACGGACCGCGGCCGAGGGAATTGCACCCGTTCCGCGAGATCCGTGGCGTGCATCATGCGGTCTCGACGCCGGGCGACCTGCTGTTCCACATCCGTGCCGCCAGCCGGATGGACCTCTGCTTCGAGCTGGCACGGCAGATCATGGCCCGGCTCGACGGCGCGGTCACCACGGTCGATGAGGTCCATGGCTTCGGCTATTTCGACGATCGCGACCTGATCGGATTCGTCGATGGCACCGAGAACCCGGCCGGGCCGGACCCTGCCGCTGCCACCCTGATCGGCGACGAGGATGCCGCCTTCGCGGGCGGCAGCTATGTCATCGTCCAGAAATACCTGCACGACATCGCGCGCTGGGACAAAGTGCCGGTCGAGGAGCAGGAGAACATCGTCGGCCGTTACAAGCTCTCCGATATCGAGCAGCCCGACGCGCTGAAGAAGCCCTATGCCCACAACGTCCTGACCAGCATCACCGAAGATGGCGAGCCGGTGGACATCCTGCGCGTCAACATGCCCTTCGGCCAGGCTGGAACAGGCGAGGCCGGCACTTACTTCATCGGCTATTCGCGCACCGCCCGTCGGATCGAGCGCATGCTGGAGAATATGTTCGTCGGCTCCCCGCCGGGCAACTACGACCGGCTGCTCGATTTCAGCTGCGCTGTCACGGGTTCGCTGTTCTTCGTGCCGAGCGCGACCTTCCTGGATGGCGTCGCGCCGGAGAAGGCCGAGATGGAACAGGCTCCCGCGACGTCCGGTCCGGTCGCATCGGCTCCATCCAGATTTTCCGGTGACGGCTCGCTCGGCATCGGCTCCCTGAAGGAAGAGGCAGGCCATGAATAATCTGCACCGGGAGCTCGCTCCCATCTCGGATGCCGCCTGGGCGCAGATCGAGGAAGAGGCCTCGCGCACGCTGAAGCGCTACCTCGCGGCGCGCCGCATCGTTGACGTGGACGGACCGAAGGGAACTGCTTTCTCGGCTGTCGGGACTGGCCATACCCGCCCGATCGAGGCGC
This sequence comes from Allobosea sp. 47.2.35, assembly GCF_024655635.1. Lineage (GTDB taxonomy): Bacteria > Pseudomonadota > Alphaproteobacteria > Rhizobiales > Beijerinckiaceae > Allobosea. The sequence continues at coordinate 92,965 of NZ_JANLGI010000010.1, forward strand.
CGGGCGAGGGTATCCGCTCGCTGCTGCGCCAAGCCCAGCCGCTGGTCGAACTGCGCGTGCCCTTCACGCTGACGCGTGAGGCGATCGACGATGTCGAGCGCGGCTCGGACGATTCCGACTGGCAGCCGCTCAAGGATGCCGCGAAGATGATCGCCTTCGCCGAGGATCGCGCCGTCTTCGAAGGCTATGCCGCAGCCGGGATCACCGGTATCCGTGAAGGCAGCAGCAACGCCGCGGTGCCGCTGCCGGCCGATCTCGACGATTATCCCGAGGCGGTCGCCAGGGCTCTGAACGACCTCAAGCTTGCCGGCTGCAACGGCCCCTATGCGCTGGTGCTGGGCGAGGATGCCTACCGGGCCGCCTGCGGCGGCAACGAGGAGGGCTATCCGATCTTCCATCATCTCGAGCGAATCGTCGATGGCGGGGTGATCTGGGCGCCGGCGATCGAGGGCGGCGTCCTCGTGACCACGCGCGGCGGCGATTTCGAGCTCGATCTCGGCCAGGACATCTCGATCGGCTATCTCAGCCACAGCGCGACGACGGTCGATCTCTACCTGCAGGAGAGCTTCACCTTCCGCATGCTCACCGCCGAGGCTGCTGTCGCGCTCGCGCCGCAGAGCAAATGACCGCCCCGGCGGAACATCACGTCGTCATTGTCGGCGCGGGCTTCGGCGGGCTCGAAGCCGCGCGCAATCTCGCTGACGTGCCGGTTCGGATCACAATGATCGACCAGCGCAACCATCACCTGTTCCAGCCGCTGCTCTATCAGGTCGCGACGGCTTCGCTGCCGACCTCCGAGATTGCCTGGCCGATCCGCTTTCTGCTGCGCGGCCACAAGAACGTCACGACCCTGCTCGGCACGGTCATCGGCGTCGACCGGACGAACAGGCAGGTGCTGCTGGAGGGCGAGCGGCCGATCGGCTTCGACACGCTGATCCTCGCGACCGGCGCCCGCCACGCCTATTTCGGCCATGACGAATGGGAGCCCTATGCGCCGGGCGTGAAGACGCTGGAGGATGCGACGCGCATCCGGCGCCGCATCCTCTCGGCCTTCGAGCAGGCGGAATGGGAGACCGATCCGGAGCGGCGCGCGCAATGGCTCACCTTCGTGATCATCGGGGCGGGACCGACCGGCGTCGAGCTCGCCGGCACCATCGCCGAACTGGCGCATGACACGCTGCGCGGCGATTTCCGCAATATCGACACGCGCAGCGCCCGCGTGATCCTGGTCGAGGCCGGCCCGCGTATCCTCGCCGGCTTCAGCGAGGATCTCTCGGCCTATGCCGAGCGGGCGCTGAACCGCCTCGGCGTCGAGGTCAGGCTGGGGCAGCCGGTCTCCGAATGCCGCGCCGACGGCATCGTGCTTGGCGGCGAGCTTCTGCCGGCCCGAACCACCCTGTGGGCGGCGGGCGTTGCCGCTTCACCGGCGGCGGAATGGCTTGAAGCCTCGGCCGATCGTGCGGGGCGCCTCCGTGTCGAGCCCGATCTCACGGTGCCGGGCGAGCCCGATATCTTCGTCATCGGCGACACCGCCTTCGTCGCGGGCGCGGACGGCAAGCCGGTGCCAGGCATCGCGCCGGCGGCCAAGCAACAGGGGCGCTATGTCGCCGATCTCGTCAAGGCGCGGCTAGGAGGCAAGCCAGCCCCGCCGCCTTTCGCCTATCGGAATGCCGGCAATCTCGCGACGATCGGCAAGCGCGCGGCCATCGTCGATTTCGGCTGGATCAAGCTGCGCGGGCGCCTGGCCTGGTGGATCTGGGGCATCGCCCACATCTTCTTCCTGATCGGCCTGCGCAACCGGCTCGCCGTCGCGCTCAACTGGCTCTGGATCTATGTCAGCGGCCACCGCAGCGCCCGCCTCATCACGCAGCGCGATCCGGCAGGGTCACGCGAGCCGCGATGAAGCATCGTCTGCCGGCCGAGGAGGCGCAGGTCATTTTGGCTTGTTCGTGTGACTGGCCACTTGGAAGGAAGAATGGTGCCCAGGGACGGAGTCGAACCGCCGACACTGCGATTTTCAGTCGCATGCTCTACCAACTGAGCTACCTGGGCGAACCGGGAGCGGCGCGAGACCGTCCGTGTTGGTGGGGGCGATATAGAGGCAGGCGCTCGGCCTGTCCAGTCACTTCAGCCGGCTTTCTTCATCGCGGCGTCAACTGGCCCTGAACCTGTGGATTGAAGCCCCCTCAACCTGGCGCCACGCATCGCACGAAAGCGCTTCAGGACGCCGCCGCCTGCCGCGACTCGCAGTCTCCGAGCACGGCGGCCAGGCGATCGATGGCCGTGAGCGCTGCATGACGGGCGCGTTCCGATTCGGCGATTGCCGCCTGGCTGTAGAGCAGCCTGGCGAAGCCGATCACGTTGTTCATCACATGGAACGAGGCCTCCTGCAGCTCGCTCGATGCACGCAGCACATCGTGGAGATGCGCGACATGGATTTCCGCGCTTTCCTGCAGGGCCTTGGCATTGAGGACGCCGGCCTTGAGCACATCGACACGCAGCGTCTCGATGTCGCGCGCGAGCAGGTCCTGGATACAGTCAGCCATCGCCGCTCCTTCGAAGGAGGTTGCCCCGGTCAGCCAGAGGTCAGACTACCATCGAAACGCGCGGGCGGCAGCGGAAAGACTGCCCTTTGGTTAGTCGCTTCTTTCCATGGACGTGATACGCGCAAAGAAGCCGCTCGCTTCTCCGAATCCTGCGCGATCGGCGTCTCGGCCGGATCAGGCAAGTTCAGCCGGCAAACGCGGTTCATCTTTGGTTTCGACGCTCATCGTCGATCGGCTACGCCAAGCGCGGCGCGATCACGACGGCCGCTGTGCGAAACGCGGCGTTGACGCCGCCGGCCGATGCGGGAACGATGGGCCATGCTTGCTGCTGCGGCTCCCGCGTGCCGGGGTCCTTATCGGCCGGGAGGATGGTGTGAACGCATTCGCGTGATCGCTCCCGCTTTGCCGCAGCGCCGCCAAGCCTCGATTCCCAGGAGTCCTCGACGATGAACCAGACGAGTCCGCTCGCGGTGGAGGCGGCTGCGCCGCTGCGCCTCACCAGCCTGGCCCATGGCGGTGGCTGCGGCTGCAAGCTGGCGCCGGCCGTGCTCCAGCAATTGCTGGCTGGGCACCCCGCTGCTGGCCCCTACAGCCAGCTTCTCGTCGGCACCGAGACCGGAGACGATGCCGCCGTCTGGCAGGTCGATGACGAGACCTGCGTCGTCGCGACCACCGATTTCTTCATGCCGGTCGTCGACGATCCCCGCGATTTCGGCCGCATCGCCGCGACCAATGCGATCTCCGACGTCTATGCGATGGGCGGCAAGCCGATCATGGCGCTGGCGATCCTCGGCATGCCGCTCGACAAATTGCCCATCGAGGTGACCCGCGAGATATTGACGGGCGGCGCCTCGATCTGCGCCGAGGCCGGCATCCCGGTCGCGGGCGGCCATTCGATCGACGCGCCCGAGCCGATCTACGGGCTCGCGGTGATCGGCCTGCTCAAGCCCGCGAATCTGCGCCGCAACAGTGGTGCGAAGCCGGGCGATGCATTGATCCTGACCAAGGGGCTGGGCGTCGGCATCTATTCCGCCGCCTTTAAGAAGGGCGAACTCTCTACCGCCGCCTATGACGAGATGATCGCCTCGACGACGCTGCTCAACCGGATCGGTGCCGAGCTGGCGCAGGACGAGGCCATCCACGCCATTACCGACGTCACCGGCTTCGGCATTCTCGGCCATGGCCTTGAAATGGCACGCGGTTCGGAGGTCACGTTGAAGCTCCGGCTCGCCGACCTGCCGTTTCTGTCGCAGGCCGAGCGTCTCGCGCAGGAGGGCAGGGTGACCGGCGCCTCCCATCGCAACTGGGCGAGCTATGGCGAGGGCGCGGTCCTGCCTGCGGGGCTGCCGGACTGGCAGCGCCATCTCTTGACCGATCCGCAGACCTCGGGCGGGCTGCTGGTCTCCTGCGCGGCGGAGCAGGCCGAGGCCGTGCTCGCGCAGATCAAGGCGGCCGGCTGTCCGGCGGCGCGGATCATCGGTTCAGTCGAGGCCGGGCCGGTGCAGGTCGTGGTGAGCTGAGACGCGTCAACGCGTCTCCTGCACTTCGAGATTCCGGCCCCAGACGTCGAAAAAAGCGCCCTTGTTGAGGGTGAGCCGGTCCTCGCGCAGTGCCGCTTCCAACTCGCGCAGGCGGCTGCGGGCGGTCGCGTCCGGCACGAGCCCGCCATCGTCGTCGCGCGTCGGGAAGAAGGCAGCGCCGTCCCAGCTGACGCCGGCACCCCGCAGCATCAGCACGATGTCGCCCCAGTCGATCTCGTTGCCGACGACATGGACGAAGGTCGAGCGCAGCGGCTCGACCTTGGGCTCGGCGATCTTCACCAGCACGATCAGCGCCGTGAACGGGCCCTTGCGAAAGAGCTTGCCGAGCCAGCGGTCGAAATCGGTGCCCAGCCCCCTAGAAGTCGACACGCGGCGTCTCGGGCATGTAGCGGTCGAACAGGGCGTAGAAATCGCTGCCGGTCTCGGCGCCGTACCAGTCTTCGAAGGCGACGAGAGCCTCCTCCACGGCGTCTGGGTTGTTGCGATCATCGTCCATGGCGGCCTGGAGGGCTTCGAGGACAGGCGTCAGCTGTGTCAGGACCAGCTCCTGTCGCGGCCCGATCTCATCCCAGCCCAGCGATTGGGCGACGGTGAGCCGTGCGCGCGCGATCGCCTCGCTCGGCTCCTCGGCTGTCGCGAGTGTCGTGCTTGCCTGTCGCAGCAGGTTGAGGCGCCGGAAGGCCCGGCTGCGCGCCTGCGCGAGGGCCTCGATCCGCCCTGCAGCCTCTCGGCGATAGGCATCCTCGGCCTCGCGCGCGGCGTCCGCTGCCTGTTCGAAGCGGGCGATCAGGTCGATGGCGGCTGTTTCGGCGTCCGTCATACGACCCTCAGTGAACTGGCGGAAGAGAATGGGAGTCGAACCCACCAGAGACCGTCTGACGGCCCCTCCCGGATTTGAAGTCCGGACGCCCCACCGGGGACGTTTCTCCTCCATCGCTCAAGCCGGGCGGCGGGCCAAACAGGTCGAGCCGCCGCCGGTTGATGCGCCTCAGGTCGCCGCGGCGGATGGTGACGCCATGGCGATCGAAGAACTCGAGAATCTGGATAGCGACCTTTCGGCCGTTGTCGAGCCTGTCACGGAACTGCGCCGCATTGAAGCCGGCCGGATGCAGCCCCGCAAGCGCGGCCGATATGCCGACCATCTCGGCCAGCGTGTCGCGCAGGAAGAAATGGTCGAGCGCGACCTCATGGACATCGCCGCGCCGGCCGGTGAGTCGCAGCAGGCGCCGGATTTCCTCCTCGGGCCGCCCGAGTAGATGGCCGATATCGCGCACGCGCGGCGGGCGGAAGCGCTCGCTCCCGGCGATCAATGGCAAAACCCTGGCCCAGAGCGCCTCATCCTCAGGCAGGAGCCGGGCTTCATGGCCGGGCCGCCTGAGCCATGATCCGGCCGGCACCAGCACGCCGTCATCCTCGAACCGGGCGAGCGCCTGCCGGAACAGCGGCGCCGGCCAGCGCGGCGCGATGGCGAAGCGCAACCGAGCCTGCCCGATCCCCGGCAGGTCCGGGTGCTCGGCATGGAACGCATCGAGCCTCTCGGTCGCGGCCTGCGCCAATGCCTGCCAATGCGCGGGCAGCAGCGCGAGCGGGCCGATCCTGACGAGGTCCAGCCGGTTCGTAAGGTTTTCCGCCACACCGGGACCGAGTGCGCGGTCGCGAACGAAGCCGTCGAGATCGGCGTGATAAGGCGGCACCGCGAGCAGGGTCTGCAGCGCCTCCGCAGGATCGGGCAGGCGGAGTGTGGCGAGCTGGGCGAGGCGCTCCGGGCTGCGGCGCCGGCGTTCCGGCGCGCGCAGGTCGAGGAAGCGCCCGCCACCGATCGTGCGCGAGGCGCTGGCGTCGCGCAGCACGAAACGGTCGAGGGCTGCGGCGGCGAGCGGCTCGTCGAGCACGAGCTGGATCAATCCATCCGCGCCGGCGGCAATGTCATCGCCGAGAAGCACGACGCGTGCGCCGATTTCCGCTGCAGCGTGGTGCAGCCGCACCGGCTGCCACATCGTCAGCGCTTTCTCGCCGGGCAGCAGCGAAACCTCCGCATCGATCCGCGCCGTAGGTGCATGCAGCGCCGGCGCCACCACCATGTCGCCGTGCCGAACCGCCTCCTTCGAGACGCCGGGGCCGCTGAGATTGAGAGCGCAGCGCTCGCCGGCGAGGCCTTGCTCGGCCGGGCGGTTCTGGGCATGGATCGAGCGCACCCGTGCCGGCAGCCCACTCGGAGAAACGATGACGTTGTCGCCGACTGCCACGCTGCCGGACAGGACGGTCCCCGTCACCACCGTCCCGGCACCCTGCAAGGTGAAGCAGCGATCGACCGCGAGCCGGAAGGCGCCGTCGCCTTGCCGTGTCTGTGAATCCCGTGCGCGCGACGCGAGCAGATCGGCGAGCTCCGGCAGGCCTTCTCCGGTCAGCGTCGAGACGAGCAGCATCGGCGCCCCGGTGAAGGGGCCGGACGCGAGCAGCGCCGCAATCTCGCCCTCGACCGCCTCGATCTGCGCAGGCTCGACCAGATCGACCTTGGTGATCGCGACGACGGCCTCGCTGATGCCGAGCAGGCGAGCGATGGCGACATGCTCGCGCGTCTGCGGCATCACGCCGTCATCGGCGGCGACGACCAGCAGCATGAGGTCGATGCCGGCGGCGCCGGCCAGCATCGTGTGCACGAATTTCTCGTGGCCGGGCACGTCGATGAAGCCGACGACCGAGCCGTCCACTTGCGGCCAATAGGCGAAGCCGAGCGCGATCGAGATGCCGCGCGCCTTCTCCTCCTTCAAGCGGTTGGTATCGACGCCGGTCAATCGCCGGACCAGCGAGGTCTTGCCATGGTCGATATGGCCGGCGGTGCCGATGATCATGGCGCTGTCCCTGCGGGAGAGACTGCCGCGCGCGCGGCCTTGATGAAGGGCGCCGCGAGCGGGCTGCCCTTGCCTTCGGCCGAGAGCAGCAGCGCCAGCGCGCGTTCCGCATCAACAGGCACGCCCTGGCCGAGCAAGGTCGCGGCACCGAGCATGGCCTCGGAATCCGGGTCGCCGGCCGCCATGCCGCGCTGCCACCATTGCGCGGCCGTGTCGGCATCGCGATCCACGCCGAGCGCATCGTGATGCATCATGCCGAGCCGGGTCATGCTGGTGGCGATGCCGGCCTCGGCGGCGGCCTGCGCCCAGCGCAGGGCCTCGATCCGGTCGGCAGGGTCTCCGCCTTCCAGCAGCATCCAGGACAGCATGTCCTGCGCGGGAGCGTCGCCCTGCTCGGCGGCGAGCCGATAGAGCCGCATTGCCTCGGCATCGCTCTGCTCGATGCCTTCGCCCTTGAAATGCAGCGCCGCGAGATTGCGCTGGCCGACCGGGTCGCCGCTTTCGGCAGACAGGCTCAGCCAACGCAGGGCCAGGGCCGGGTCGCGCTCGACGCCGAGCCCCTCGGCGAAGCAGGCGCCGATATTGTTCTGCGCCCGCCCGATACCGGCATGGGCGAGCGGGCCCCAGAGCGCGAGCGCGGCCACGTGATCGCCGCGCTCGACCGCCGCCGTGGCCGCGGCCATTTTGGCGGAGACACCGTCATCGGCAGGTTGATCCCGACCGAAAAGGCGCTCAAGCCAGCGCATCGGGCCGCTCGGGTTTCAGGGCATCAAGCTGCGCCGCAAATAGTGCCTCGTCCTCCAGGCAGCGCAGGTCGAAGACGAGTGCGCCCTGGGCGATTCGCCCGATCATCGGCACCTGTACCGCGCGGAAGGCCGCCGCCAGTTTCTCGACCGCAGAGCCGGTCGCCTTGCCGGCGGGGCGCAGCGCGAGACCCGCGCTCGGCAGCGTTTCCAGCGGCAGGGCGCCGGAGCCGATCTGGCTGGCGCAATCGATGATCTCGACGACCCAATCTGGACCGAGCGCAGCCGCGACCTGCGGCTGAAGGCGTTCCGCCAGCGCGCGCAAATCGTCGGCCGTCCGCGTGAACAGCCGGAGCGTCGGCAGGCGTTGCGCCAGCCGGTCGGGGTCGCGATAGAGCCTGAGCGTTGCCTCCAGCGCCGCGAGCCGGAGCTTGTCGAGACGCAGCGCCCGCTTCAGCGGGTTCTTGACGAGCTTCGCGATCAGATCCTTCCGGCCGGCGACGATGCCGGCCTGCGGCCCGCCAAGCAGCTTGTCGCCGGAGAAGGTGACGAGATCGGCGCCGCCCTTCAGCGCGTCCTGAACCGTCTTTTCCTTGCGCAGGCCCCAGCGCGAGAGGTCGATCAGCGTGCCTGAGCCGAGATCGTCGACGAACGGCAACTCATGCTGGCGCGCGAGCTTCGCGAGCTCCGCCGGCTCGACCTCGGCGGTGAAGCCCTGCACCACATAATTCGAGGTATGGACCTTCATCAGCAGGCCGGTTTCGGGGCCGATGGCCTCGGCATAGTCCTTTAGATGGGTGCGGTTGGTCGTGCCGATCTCGCGCAAACTCGCGCCGGCTCGCGCCATGATATCCGGCATGCGGAAGGCGCCGCCGATCTCGATCAATTCGCCGCGCGAGACGATGGCCTCGCGGCCTCTCGCGAGGGTGTTGAGCACGAGCAGCACGCCGGAGGCGTTGTTGTTGACGAGGATCGCATCCTCGGCCCCGGTCAGTTCCCGCACGAGATCGCGGACATGCGCGTCGCGTTCGCCGCGCTGCCCGGCTTCGATCTCGTATTCGAGATTGGTCGGCGCGCGCATCGCCGCGACCACGGCCTCGATCGCCTCCTCGGCCAGCAGCGCGCGGCCGAGATTGGTATGCAGCACCGTGCCGGTGAGATTGATCAGCGGGCGCTGCGAAGGGCGTTCGCGCTCTTCGAGCCGGTCCAGCGCCATGCGGCCGACCTGCTCGACGGAGGCGGCCGCCGGCTGGCCACCGGCACGCAAGCGCTCGATCGCTTGCCGGATCGCATCGGTCGCGGCCGTCCGGCCATGGCGCGCGATGGCGAGCTCGCCGTTGGCGCTGCGCAACACCGTATCGACCGATGGCGGGCGGAAGCGTTCGGGCTTGTTCATCAGGCTCCCTCCGGGAGACGCTTGATCAGTATCCGAGCAGGAATGGGTTCACTCCCGCGCGCCGCCAGCCGGCTTCCGTCACCAAGAGGTCGAGCCCGAGGCTCGCGACATCGTCGGCCACGGCTTCCAGCTCGGGCGCCTTGCGACGGTTCATGATCTTCACATAGGTCCGGCATTCGTCGCAGGTCTCGGCCTTGATCGTGTCGGCGATGCCCTCGATCTCCTGATAGGCGATGCCCTTGGTCGAGCCGCAGGAGACGCATTTCACCCGGACATGGTTCCATTGCGCGGCGCAGAGCGAGCACTGGACATAGCGCACCCCCTCGACATGGAGGTCGGCGACCACAGCGCTAGCCACCGGCGGCCCCCCGCAGCAGGGGCAGACGCCGTCGGCGACCGGCTGGGGCAGGGCGGGGTCGAGCAGGGCGCTGCGCCGCGCCGCGACGACCTGCAGCGCGGCGGCGGCGAAGATGTGCTCGGCGACGGCTTCGACAGGGACCGCATCGGCCAGCACGGCGGCGAGCATCGCTTGCCGCACCTCCGGGCCCGCTGCGACGGCGCGGGCGAGGGCCTCGCGCGCCAGATCCGGCATGGCGACATCGGCCAGCAGCATGGCGAGCCTGTCGAAGGCCTCGGAAACGGCGGGATCGGGCGCCAGCTCCTCGCGCGGCAGCAGCGGCATCGCATTGCCGGCACGCACCCTGAGATCGCCGGGGGAGGGCATATCGGGGGCGCCGACCACTGCCGCGAGCGTCGCCTGCGCCTGGCTCACGCCGCCGAGGAAGGCGAGATAGGCTTCGAGCTGATGGCCCGGCGCGAGCGCGGCGAACCGCGCCGCCCGCCGGTCGAACAGTGTCGCAGGGTCCGGCAGTCGCACGAAAGGCGGCTTGTCGCGCTCGGCAATGCCGACCTCTTCGAGGGCCGCAAAGCCCGGATCGTCACTCATCTCGTGTCCTCTCGAACCGCACGGGTCACGGGAGGCGGCGTGGCCGGGGCCGCACCGCAGGCCATCGAATTCATTCGGCTGGGCCGGGGCTATGGCGGCGCGGCGGCGTCTGGCGTTCGTCGATCACGCCCTCCCGCGCCTCCTGCCGCAGCCAGAGCCGGTGGTGGCGGAAGGCCCAGCCGCCCGTCACCTTGCCCTCGGTCATGGCGCTGATCGTGCCACGGACATAGAAGCCGGCATAGATATGGACGATCACGATCAGCAGCATGGCGATCGCCGCCAGTGCATGGACGATATGGCCGAGGCGCTGCTGCTCTATGGTGAAGCTCGCGCCGAAATACTCGTACCAGATCACGATGCCCGTCCCGAACAGGACAATGATGAGCAGGGTCATCAGCCAGAAGACGATCTTCTGAGCGCCGTTGTACTTGCCGATCTCGGGCAGGTTCTCCTCGCGGCCCGACATCACCTCGCCGATATGGCCCATCCATTTGGTGTCGGCCTTCGTCCAGAAATTGTACTTGACCATCTGGACGAACAGGATCGCGAAGCTCGCCAGCAGCACGACGCCGATCCAGGGATGCAGCGCCCGCGTGTTGGAGCCGCCGCCGAACAGGCTCGACAGAAAGAACAGCGACGGGTGGAACAGCGCGGCCCCGCTCAGCGTGAGCAGGATGAGCGAGATCGCGGTGACCCAGTGATTGACGCGCACGCGGCCGGGATAGCGGTCGACGGTCGTGCGCTCCTCTTCACGCCTGACGGCCACGGGAAGCCTCCTCGTCGATCAGATGCTCGGCCTCGCGATCCTCGGCGCGGCTGACATCGTTGCGTCGTGCCACCGTCGCATGGACGAAGGCGAAGGCGGCGGCGAAGCCCACGACCGCCATGCCGGCATATTTGGTCAGCCCCTTCCAGAGCTCGACGACCTGGCTGATCCGCGGATTGTTCGGCAGGTTGGCATAGAGCTGTGGCTTGTCGGCGTGATGCAGAACATACATCACATGCGTGCCGCCGACGCCGGGCGGGTCGTAGATGCCGGCATTCTTGAAGCCGCGCGACTTCAGGTCGGTGATGCGGCCCTGGGCATGGTCGAGCATGGCCTGCTTGGTGCCGAACACGATCGCGCCGGTCGGGCAGGCTTTGGCGCAGGCCGGTGCCTGGCCGACCGAGACCCGGTCCGAGCAGAGCGTGCATTTATAGGCCTTGTGGTCGGCCTTGCTGATGCGCGGGATGTTGAAGGGGCAGCCCTTCACGCAATAGCCGCAGCCGATGCAGTTCTCCGAGACGAAATCGACGATGCCGTTATTGTACTGCACGATCGCGCCGGGGGAGGGGCAGGCCTTGAGGCAGCCCGGATCGGCGCAATGCATGCAGCCGTCCTTGCGGATCAGCCATTCGAGATTGCCGCTTTCCGGGTTCTCCCATTCGGTGAACCGCATCAGCGTCCAGCTGTTCTCCGTCAGGTCATGCGGGTTGTCGTAGACGCCCCGGTTGATGCCGACCTCCTCGCGCAGGTTGTTCCACTCCAGGCAGGCCGCCTGGCACGCCTTGCATCCGATGCATTTGGAGACGTCGATGAGCTTCGCCACCTCGAAATCATGGCGGACATCCGGCGGCCTGAAATTGGTCGCCGAGATGCGGGCGAAATCCTGACTCTGCAGTCCCATGATCGCCCTCCTAGCTCGTCGCCGGACCGTTGGACGGCTCGACATTCACCAGGAACGCCTTGAACTCGGGCGTCTCGATGTTGGCGTCGCCGACGAACGGGGTGAGGCTGTTGGGGCCGAAGCCCTTGCGTGCCGCACCGGTGAAGCCCCAGTGGAGCGGGATGCCGACGACATGGACGGTCTTGCCGTCGCAGATCAGCGGCTTGATGCGCTTGGTCACCACCGCCTTGGCATAGACCGTGCCGCGGGCCGAGGAGACCTTCACCCAGCCGCCCTTCTGGATGTTCTTCTCCGCGGCCAGCTGCTCGCTGATCTCGACGAAGAACTCCGGCTGGAGCACCGCATTCACCCAGACATGCTTGGTCCAGTAATGGAAGTGCTCGGTCAGGCGGTAGGAGGTCGCCGCATAAGGGAACTTGTCGGAGGTCCCGAGCGCGGCGAGGTCGTCCTTGAAGATGCGCGCGGCGGGATTGCCGCGGATCTTGGGCGCCATGACGTTGGCGACCGGGCTTTCGAACGGCTCGTAATGAGCCGGGAAGGGGCCGTCCTTCATCATGCCGCGCGAGAACAGCCGCGCCGTTCCCTCAGGGTTCATGATGAACGGGCCGACATCCTGCGGCTTCGCCGTGACCGCGATGTCCGGCACGTCGTAGCCGGTCCAGGCCGCGCCGTTCCACTCGATCAGCTTGCGCTTGGGATCCCAGGGCTTGCCGTCGATATCGGCCGAGGCGCGGTTGTAGAGGATGCGCCGGTTGGCTGGCCAGGAGAAGGCCCAGTTGGAATAGGCGCCGGTATTGGCCGGGTCGTTGGTGTCGCGCCGGGCCATCATGTTGCCCCGTTCGGTCCAGCTGCCGGAATAGATCCAGCAGCCGCAGGCCGTTGAACCGTCGTCGCGCAACTGCCCGAAGGTATCGACCTGCTTGCCCCTCTCCAGGAGCACCTTGGTCGGATCGACCGGGTCGGTCACCGTCGAGACGACATAGCCGTTCATCTCCTTGGCCATCTCGTCCGGCTGCGGATCGTCCGGCAGGCGATAGGGCCAGTGGAGATTGAGGATCGGGTCCGGGAAGGCCCCGCCCTCCTTGGCGTAGAGCGCGCGTAGGCGCTGATGGATCTGCGCCATGATCCAGGTGTCCGGCTTGGCCTCGCCCGGAGGTTCCTGTCCCGGCCAGTGCCATTGCAGCCAGCGGCCGGAATTGACCAGCGAGCCCTCGTCCTCGGCAAAGCAGGTCGTCGGCAGCTCGAAGACCTCGGTCTGGATCGCTTCGGGCTTGACGTCGTTATGGACGCCCTCGTCCTTCCAGAACCGCGCGGTCTCGGTCTGCAGCGGGTCCATCACCACTAGGAATTTCAGCTTCGACAGCGATGCTGAGACTTTGCCGCGATTGGACAGGGAGAGCAGCGGGTTGAAGCCCTGGCAGAAATAGCCGTTCACCTTGCCCTGGTGCATCATGTCGAAGTACCGGAGCATGTCGTAACCGGGCACGTCGAGCTTCGGCAGCCACTGGTAGGAGAAGTCGTTCTCCGGCGTCGCGGCCTTGCCCCACATCGACTTCAGGAAGCTCACCATGAACTTCTTGTAGTTCTGCCAGTAGCTCATCTGGTTCGGCCGCAGCGGCTTGAAGCCGCGCGTCGACATGTAGGTCTGGAAATCGACCTCCCTGTCGGTCCCCAGCGTGAGATAGCCCGGGATCAGGTTCGACATCAGGCCGATATCGGTCAGACCCTGGATGTTGGAGTGCCCGCGCAGCGCGTTCATGCCGCCGCCGCGCACGCCGATGTTGCCGAGCAGCAATTGCAGCATCGCCATCGAGCGGATGTTCTGCGAGCCCTTGGAGTGCTGCGTCCAGCCGAGCGCGTACATCGAGGTCATGACCTTGTCGCGCGCGGAGGTCTCCGAGATCATCTTGCAGATCGCCAGGAACTTGTCCTTCGGCGTGCCGCAGATGCGCTCGACCATCTCCGGCGTATAGGCCGCGATGTGCTTCTTCAGGAGCTGGTAGACGCAACGCGGATGCTGCAGCGTCTCGTCGATCTGGACATAGCCGTCCGGCCCGAGCTCGTATTCCCAGCTCGAACGGTCATAGTCGCGCTTGGCCTCGTCATAGCCGGTGAACAGGCCGTCCTGATAGCCGAAGCCCTCCTTCACGATATAGGGCGCGTTGGTGAAGGCGCGCACGTAGTCGTGCTGGATCTTGTCGTTGTCGATGCAGTACTTCATCGCCCCGAGCAGGAAGGCGATGTCGGTGCCTTGCCGGATCGGCGCGTAGAAATCCGCGACCGAGGCCGAGCGCGTGAAGCGCGGATCGACGACGATCAGCTTGGCGCCACGCTGGGCTTTCGCCTCAGTGACCCATTTGAAGCCGCACGGATGCGCTTCGGCGGCGTTGCCGCCCATGATGATGACGAGGTCGGTGTTCTTGATGTCCGTCCAGGAGTTGGTCATCGCACCGCGACCGAATGTTGGGGCCAGACTGGCCACCGTCGGTCCGTGTCAAACGCGCGCCTGGTTGTCGAACGCCAGTATCCCGGTGCTTCGCACGACCTTGTAGGTCAGGAAGGCCGTCTCGTTGGTGGTGGCCGATGCGGCCAGGAAGCCCGTGGTCAGCCAGCGGTTGACCGTGACGCCGTCCTGGTTCTTGGCGACGAAGTTCTTGTCGCGATCGTCCTTCATCAATCGCGCGATGCGGTCGAGCGCCTCGTTCCAGCTGATCTGGCGGAAGGCCTTCTCGCCCGGGCCGCGATATTGCGGCACCTTGGTGCGCGTCTCGGAATGGACGAAGTCGAGGAGGGCGGAGCCTTTCGGGCAGAGCGTGCCGCGATTGGTCGGATGGTCCGGGTCGCCCTCGATATGGATGATCGCCGGATGGGCGTTCTTCGACTTGTCGCCCAGGCTGTACATGATGACGCCGCAGGCGACGGAACAGTACGGACAGGTATTTCGTGTTTCCGTGGTGCGGGCCAGCTTGAAGGGCCGCACGGCCTGGGCAAGTGCCTCCTCGGCACCGCCAAACCCAAGCGCGGCGACGGCAGAACCGGCGACACCCGCACCTGCGGCTTTCAGAAACTGGCGACGCGAGAGCTCATGCAGCATCTCAACCTCCCAGGCGACGACGAAGCGTCGTTCGATTTGGAATAGTGAAACTCTAGGCAGGGGGCGTCAAGGCGCGGTCCCCGCGGCCGGACCGGCGGGTTCTTAGACTTTCGATCTACGATTGGTGCGGCCTTGCGCGGTTCGCCGCAGCGAGGTGGTCAGCCGCGAAGGGGCGGCACGGGGGCGGCCGCAAGCGGCTCATGGGCCACGTTGATATCGGCGGCCGCGCCGCCGCCCCAGGCCGATGAGAGCTGGGCGACGACATGCCGGCCGAAGCTCTCATAGGGAATGCGGATCGAGGTCAGCCAGGGCGCGATCCAGTGGTTGATGGCGTTGCCGTCGATGCCGACGAGGGTGCTGCGTTCGGGGATGGCGATGCCGGCTTCCGTGGCGCGACGATAGGCGCCATAGGCGATCATGTCGCTGACGCAGAGGGCACCGTCGGGCCAGCCGAAGCTCTCCTCCAGGCTTTTCGCGGCCGCGTAGCCGATCTCGATATGCGACAGGCCGGGCGCGCTCGCCTGGCGGATATCGGCTTCCGGGACGCCCTGCGCGACGAGCCGGCGGATGAAGCCCTCCGCCCGCTCGGCGGTGCTGGAGGCGTTCTGCGTCGCCATCAGTACGGCCGGGCGCTTGATGCCCTGCGCCAGCAGGTGGTCGGCGGCGTCGGCGCCGGCCTTGCGGTTGTCGATGCCGACATAGGCGCCGCCGCCGAGCGGATTGCGCCTTGCGACGAAGACCATCGGATCGCCGCGCGACAGCGTATCGGCAAGGCCGGCGCTGGCGACGGCGCTGACCATGACGTAGCCCGCGACGAACTGGTCGCGCATCGCGCGCAAGTAGTCGTCCTGCAGGTCGGCGCGGTCATGCGTGTCGCAGAGGATCATGACGTAGCCGGCGTCGCGCAGCGCCGCTTCGGTCGAGACCGCGATCGCCGCCATCGCGGGATTGTCGAGATTGGGCGATAGCATCGCCACCACCCGGCTGGCCCGGCGTTTGAGCGCGCGCCCCACCGGGTTGGGCCGGTAGCCGAGTCGCGCGATCGCCTGCTCGACGCGGGCGACCGTATCCGGCGAGGCTCGCCCGCTCTTGCCGTTGACGATGCGCGAGACGGTCGCGACCGATACGCCGGTCTCCCGCGCGACCGTCGCCAGCGAAACGCCGTCCTTCGGCGGTCTTGCGGCTTTTGCCGTCATGGCCCTCCCCAGGGTGCCGCGCCAATCCGGTGAATCCGAAGCCGGCTCAAAAGACTATGGTGCAGCCATGCCGGTTCGCCTGCCCGTTGACAAGTAAGGCAAACGTTTGCCTTAGTGATTGTCAAGGCGCTCGATGAGGCGCCGTGACTGTTACAGGGATGGAACGCAGATGCAGGGGAAGCACTGGATTTCCGCGCTCGCGCTGACGGCTGGCCTCACTATCGGCGGCGCGGCCTTCGCCCAGACGACGGTGCGCATCGCCTGGTATTCCGATGGCAACGAGGGCGAGGTCGTCTCCGACCTGCTCAAGCGCTTCGAGGCCCAGAACAGGGACATCAAGGTCGTGCTCGACCAGGTGCCCTACAAGGCGATCACCGAGAACCTGCCCGTCCAGCTCGCCTCGGGGCAGGGGCCGGACATTGCCCGCGTCGTCGATCTCGGCGGCATCGCGCGCTATGCGCTCGACATGCGGCCCTATCTCAAGGACGCCGCCTACTGGGAAAAGAATTTCGGACCCTTCCTGCCCTGGATGCGGCCCGAGGGCGATTCCAGCGCGATTACCGGCTTCATGACGCAGCTCACCGTCACCGGCCCCTTCGTCAACAAGACGCTGTTCGAGCAGGCCGGCATCGCCATGCCCGGCGCCAAGGCGACCTGGGAGGACTGGGGCAAGGCCGCGAAGGACGTCGCGGCCAAGGTGCAGGCGCCGTTTCCGCTCGCCATGGACCGCTCCGGTCACCGCTTCTTCTCGGTCGCGGTCTCGGAAGGCGCCAAGGTGCTCGACGACAAGGGCGAGCCGGCCGTCATCGACGACGGTTTCAAGCGCGCCGCCAGACGGGTCTATGACTGGCACCAGAGCGGCGTGATGAAGAAGGAACTCTGGGGCTCGGTCTCCGGCACGGCCTATCGCGGCGCCAATGACGAGTTCAAGAACGCCCAGGTCGTGCTGTACCATTCCGGTTCCTGGCAGATCGCCCAGTTCGACAAGACCGTCGGCGATGCCTTCGACTGGGTGGCTGTGCCGTCGCCCTGCGGCGTCGGCAATTGCTCGGGCATGCCGGGCGGTGCCGGCCTCGTCGCGATCAAGACGACCAAGAGCCCGGAAGCCGTCGCCAAGGTGATGGATTACCTCGCCAGCGAGCCGGTGCTCAGCGAGTTCTATGCCCGCTCGCTCTTCGTGCCCGGCCATCTCGGCATCGCCGCCAAGGGACTCGATTACAAGGATGCGGGCCCGCAGGCCAAGGCCGCGCTCAAGGTCTTCTCGGATCAGGTCGCCGAGCTTTCGCCGGTCGCCTACAAGCTGCAGGGCTATGTCAATAACCGCGTCATCTTCAACGCGGTGATCAGCCGGCTCGGCCAGGCGATCTCGGGCGAGGGCACGCTCGACGAGGCCTATAAGCGGATCGAATCCGACATCGCCCAGCAGATCGCCGAGCGCAAGAAGTAAGGCCGATGGCCTCCGTCGAGACAAAGCCGCAGCCGGAAGGCGCGGGCGTCGCCGGCCTTCTCGCCGCGCCGCTCGCGCTCCTGATGCGCCTCGTCGACGGGCCGATGCGGGCGCTCCAGCGCCTGATCGGCGAGCGGCGGATGGCCTATGTCTTCATCCTGCCGAACCTCGCCTTCTTCTCGCTCTTCGTCTTCCTGCCGCTCGTCATCAATGTCGTCTTCTCGGTGACGGGCGGGGCAGGGCTGTTCCCAAGCGAGCGGCCTTTCGTTGGGGCGCAGCAATACGGCTATCTCTTCGATTGCGGCTCCTTCCTCGAACCGTCCTCCTGCCGCGAGGATCATTTCTGGCGAGGCGTGTCCAACACCGCCCGCTTCACCGTCTTCCAGGTCACGGCGATGGTGCTGTTCTCGCTGCTGACCGCGATCGTCCTCAACATGAAGATCCGGGCGCGCGGCTTCTTCCGCGCCGTCTATTTCTTCCCGGTCCTGCTCTCGCCGGTCGTGGTGGCGCTGACCTGGAAATGGATTCTCCAGCGCGACGGCCTGCTCAACGCAGCGATCACCTCGATCGGCGGCGAGCGCATCCTGTTCCTGGTCGATCCGAGCTGGGCGATGTTCTGGATCGTCTTCGTCTCGGTCTGGGCCCATATGGGCTTCTACACGCTGATCCTGCTTGCCGGCCTGCAGGCGATCCCCGCCGATCTCTACGAAGCCGCCGAGATGGATGCGACGCCGCGCTGGCGCGTGTTCTGGCGCATCACCCTGCCGCTGCTCTGGCCGAACATGATCGTCGTGATCGTGCTCGCGCTGATCAAGGGCGTGCAGACCTTCGACGAGGTCTTCGTGCTGACCGGCGGCGGACCGGGCACGGCGACGCTGATGATCGTGCACTACATCTACGAGACCGCCTTCGCCAATCAGGTCCAGAATTTCGGCCTGGCGGCGGCGGCCTCCGTCGTGCTCGGCATCGTGCTCTTCGCACTGACGCTGGCCCAGCTCGCGGCGAGCCACCGCAAGGGGGCCGCATGAGTCTCGCGACACGCATGATGACCGCCCGCCGCAGGCCCGGCCGCTGGCATTGGACCGATATCGCGGCCTATGCCTATCTCGCGTTCGGCGTCGTTCTGATGTTCGGCCCCGTGCTCTGGCTCGGCCTATCCTCGTTCAAGACGCAGGCCGGCCTGCTCGAATTTCCGCCCTCGCTGCTGCCGATGTCGCAGAAGGAGGTGGCGGTGCCCGGCCAGTCGCAGAAGCTGCCGCTCTTCGAGGTCGAGATGCCCGACGGCACCAAGCGCGTGCTGGCGCAGGTCCGCCGCGTCGGCATCCAGGCGCAGATGATCGACCCGGAAAAGCCCGGCGAGACGATCCGTGTGCCCATCGATAAGCGCACGCCGGTGCGTGAGTTCAAGCTCGCGACCGAGAACTATACCGAACCGCTGGAGCGCTTCGCCTTCACGCGCTTCCTCTGGAACTCGGTCTTCGTCACGCTGGTCGCGACGATCATTACGCTGATCATCAACTCGATGGCGGCCTATGCGCTCTCGATCTACGAATTCAAAGGCAAGACGGCGGTGATGCTGATGGTCATCGGCACGCTGATGATCCCGATCACCATCATCCTCGTGCCGGTCTATCTCGTCATTACCAAGCTCGGGCTGGTGAACTCGCTCTGGGCGGTGATCTTGCCAGGCGCCGCGACGCCAACCGGCGTCTTCCTGCTGAGGCAATACATGCTGACCTTGCCGCGCGACTTGATCGAGGCCGCGCGCATGGACAAGGCCTCGGAATGGCAGATCTACTGGCGCATCGTCATGCCGCTCGCCATGCCGGCTCTGGCCGTGCTCGCGATCTTCTCGATCATGTGGCGCTGGAACGAGTTCCTCTGGCCGTTGGCGGTGCTGACCAAGACGGAATCCTACACGCTGCAGATCGGCCTCAACGCCTTCCAGGGCGAGTTGCAGACGCAGTGGCACTATCTGCTCGCGATGACGGTGGTGACGCTGCTGCCGGTCGCGCTGGTCTTCGTCTTCCTGCAGCGCTTCATCACCACCGGCATCGCCAATACGGGAATGAAATAATGGCCGGCCTGAAGCTTTCCGGGGTCCGCAAGGCCTATGGTGCGACGACCGTGCTGCACGGCATCGATCTCGACGTCGCCGATGGCGAGTTCGTCGTCTTCGTCGGCCCCTCCGGCTGCGGCAAGTCGACCCTGCTGCGCTCGATCGCGGGGCTGGAGGAGATCACCGGCGGCACGATCGCGATCGACGGCGCTGACGCGACCCATCTGCCGGCCTCCGAGCGCGGTCTTGCGATGGTCTTCCAGTCCTATGCGCTCTATCCGCATATGACCGTCCGGGCGAATATGGCCTTCGCGCTGGAGAACATGGGATTCAAGCGCGACGAGATCGACAGGCGCGTGAAGCGCGCGGCCGAGATGCTGCGCCTCACCGATTATCTCGAGCGCAAGCCCAAAGCGCTCTCCGGCGGCCAGCGCCAGCGCGTCGCCATCGGCCGCGCGATCGTGCGCGATCCGAAAATCTTCCTGTTCGACGAACCGCTCTCGAACCTCGACGCGGAATTGCGTGTCGCCACCCGCAAGGAGCTCGCCGCGCTCCATGCCGAGATCGGCGGCACGATGATCTACGTCACCCATGATCAGGTCGAGGCGATGACGCTGGCCGACCGCATCGTCGTGTTGCAAGGCGGGCGGATCGAGCAGGTCGGCACGCCGCTGGAGCTCTACAACCGGCCCGACAACCTCTTCGTCGCCGGCTTCATCGGCTCGCCGCGCATGAATCTGCTGCCCGGTCGCGTCACCGCTTCCGGAAAGGTCGAGCTGGGCGAGGGCGGTCATGAGGTCGCCTGCGCCACCGGTCATCTCGCCGTTGGCAGCAAGGTCACGCTCGGCATCCGCCCCGAGCATCTGGCGCTGGCGCCGGAAGGGCAGGGGTTGTCGCTTGCCATCGACCTCGTCGAGCGGCTCGGCGGCGAGAGCTATCTTTACGGGACCGCCGCCGGCTTGCCCCAGATCACGCTACGGCTCGACGGCCAGAGCGAGCATGAGCGCGGCCATAGCGTCGCGCTCGCCTTCCCGCAGCAGAGCCTGCACCTGTTCGACGAAACGGGCCGGGCGATCCGGCCTTAACGACTGCCGAGAGAGATTTCATGAAAGCCCTCAGCCAAGGCCGCTATCTCGGCCGCGATGGCGAAGCCGCCCTGTTCGATCTCGGGCTCGGCCATACGCTCACCGTGCGCATCCTCGACGGCGATATCGGCCGCGTCACGCTGAAGCCGCAGGATGGCTACCGCCTCGACCGCGGCTGGTCGATCGCGCCGGGCGGATTGGAGCCGCCCTATGAAGGGCGCCCGCGCGACAGCCTGGACGGCTTCGCCTGCCCGAAGACGGATATCCGGGCGGGTGCCGACAAGGTCGTCATCGCCGCTGGCGGATTGATCGCTGAAGTCACGCTCTCGCCCTTCGGTATCGCCTGGCGCCGCGACGGCGAGGACAAGCCCTTCCTGCAGGACCGCACGACGCAGGCCTATCTCGTCTCGCCGCGCACTGGCGCGCTCGCCCATTTCATGGCGCGCGACTATGCGGAGCGCCACTACGGCCTCGGCGACAAGGCCGGTCCGCTCGATCGCACCGGCCGCCGCTTCGCCATCGACGCGGTCGACCCCTGCGGCTTCGACGCGGAACTCTCCGATCCGCTCTACAAGATGCTGCCCTTCTTCATCGTCGCCGGGCCGGCGGGAGCCCACGGCGTCTATTACGACAACCTCTCGACGGGCAGCGTCGATTTCGGCTGCACGCTCGACAATTACCATGGCCTGTTCCGCTCCTGGAAAGGCGATGATGGCGACCTCGATTATTACGTCATGGCCGGCCCGACCGTGCCGGATGTGGTCCGGCGCTTCTCCTGGCTGACCGGCGGGCAGGCTTTCGCGCCGCTCTGGTCCTTCGGCTTCGGCGTCACCTCGATGGCGATCGCCGATGCGCCCGATGCCGATGCCCGCATCAGCGATTTCATTGCCAAGCTCACGACGCATCGCATTCCCTGCGATAGCTTCCATTTCGGTTCGGGCTATACGCAGATCGGCCATCGCCGCTACGCCTTCAACTGGAACCGGCAGAAGTTCCCGGACCCGAAGGCGACGATGCAGCGCCTGAACGATGTCGGCATCTTCACCGTCGCGAACCTCAAGCCCTGCCTGCTCGATGACCATCCGCGCCTGAAGGAGGCGCTCGACGGCGATTTCCTCGTTCGCGACGGCGACAGCGGCAAGCCGGCCGTCGCACAGTTCTGGGACGGGCTCGGCTTCCATCTCGACTACACCAACCCCAAGGGCCGCGCGTGGTGGCGGAACGGCATCGAGACCGCATTGCTCGATTATGGCTTCACCACCGTCTGGAACGACAACAACGAGTACGAGATCTGGGACGAGGACGCGCTTTGCGACGGCGACGGCCGCCCGTTCCGGCAGGCCCTGGCGCGCCCGGCCCAGCCGCTCCTGATGACCAAGCTCTCTTATGAAGCGCAGGCCGATCGCCAGCCCGGCAAGCGCCAATATGCGATCACGCGCGGCGGCTGCGCCGGCATCTCGCGCTATGCCCAGACCTGGTCGGGCGACAACGAAACCGCCTGGAAGACGCTGCGCTACAACCTGACCCAAGGGCTCAACATGAGCCTGTCGGGCATGTTCTCGATTGGCCACGATGTCGGCGGCTTCCACGGCCCGACGCCCGGCCCCGAGCTCTTCGTGCGCTTCAACGAGTTCTGCTCGCTCTGGCCGCGCATGGTGATGAACTCCTGGAACGACGATGGCGTCGTCAACCTGCCCTGGATGTATCCGGAGATGGTGCCGCAGGTGCGCGAGGCGATCTCGCTGCGCTACCGGCTGATGCCCTATCTCTACACGCTGATGTGGCGCGCGAGCCGCGACGGCACGCCGGCGATCCGGCCATTGCTGTGGGATTTCCCGCAGGATGCCACCGCCGTGAAGACCGATGACGCCTTCATGCTCGGGCCGGACGTGCTGGTCGCGCCGGTGCTGGAGGAGGGCGCCCGCGAGCGCAGCGTCTATCTGCCGGAGCATGATGGCGGTTGGTATGATTGGCATACCGGCCGGCATGTCGACGGCGGCGTGGTCGTGACGGTCGCGGCCCCGCTCGGCCGCCTTCCCGTTTTCGTCCGGGCCGGCGCGCTGATCCCGCTCGGCAACCCCGAGGGCATCGACGATCTCCGCGAGATCCTGGTCTGTGGCCTCGTCGAGGGGGCGTCGGGCGAGCTCTACGAGGACGACGGCGACACCGCCGACTGGCGCGGCGCTGGGGCGACCGTCATCCGCTTCCGTGTGAGGGACGGCGAGATCGCGGTCGATCAGGAAGGGGATCGCGAGCCGTTCTTTGACCGCATCGCGATCCGCAACATCACGGAGGGAGCGGGGGCCAGCTAGCCCCCGCGCGTCGCGCGTCTCAGCGTGACATCATCTGCAGCGGCCACATCACGATCTGCGGGAAGATCACCAGCAGGGTCAGCACGATGAGCTGTGCGACCATGAAGGGCGTCACGCCCTTGATCACGCCTGTCATCGGCACCTTGGCGACACCGCAGACCACGTTCAGCACGGTGCCGACCGGCGGCGTCACCAGGCCGATGGCGTTGTTCATGATGAACAGCACGCCGAAATAGACCGGGTCGATGCCCGCCTGCTTGACGACCGGCATCAGCACCGGTGTCAGGATCAGCACCGTCGGCGTGAAGTCCAGCGCCGTGCCGACGATGAAGACCATCACCATCAGGATGGCCATCAGCAGGATCTTGTTCTCCATGAAGGGCGCGACCATGTCGGCGACCTGCTGGGGAATGTTGGCCGTGGTGATCAGCCAGGCCGAAACACCGGCCGCCGCGACCAGGAACATGATGACGGCGGTGGTCTCGGCCGCCCGGTACATCAGGCCGAACAGGTCGGGGATCTTGATCTCGCGGTAGATGAAGACGCCGACGAAAAGCGAATAGGCGGCAGCGATGACCGCCGCTTCTGTCGGGGTGAACCAGCCGACCTTGAGGCCGCCGATGATGACCACGGGCAGCACCAGCGCCCAGCCGGCATTGCGGGTTTCGACCAGCCGCTCGCGCATGCTGCGCTTGGGCTCGACGCGAGGATTGTCGCGCTTGATGCTCCAGCGCCAGGCCAGCATGATCGCGATACCCATCATCACGCCCGGCACGATGCCGGCGATGAACAGCTTCGTGATCGAGACGCCGCCGGTGACGCCGAAGATGATCATGCCGATCGAAGGCGGGATCACCGGCGCGATGATGCCGCCGCAGGCGATCAGGCCGCAGGAGCGATTGATGTCGTAGCCGGCATTGCGCATCAGCGGCACGAGCACCGAGGCGAGCGCGGCCGTGTCGGCGACGGCAGAGCCCGAGAGCGAGGCCATGATGACTGCGGCGATGACCGCGACATAGCCGAGGCCGCCGCGGATATGGCCGATCCAGGCCATCGCCATGGTGATGATCCGGCGTGTCATTCCGCCGGCATTCATCAATTCGCCGGCCAGCATGAAGAAGGGCACGGCCAGCAGCGGGAAGGAATTGGCGCCGTCCCACATGTTCTGGATGATGATCTGCGGGTCCGAGATGCCCATGTAGAGCATCATGGCGAGGCCGCAGCCGATCAGAGCGAAGGCGACCGGCATGCCCAGCGCCATCAGGCCGAGCAGCGACGTGATGAAGACGAAAACGATCACGGCTTGGCTCCCTGCGCCTTCATGTCGCGCTCGGCTTCGAGGCCCTCAGTCATTCCCTCTTCATGCACGTCGATCAGCTCGTCGTCGGCAACCTGCCCCAGCGCGAGGCGGATCAGGTTCGACAGGCAGATCAGCGCGATCGCGGCGCCGGTGACATAGCTCACGCCATAGACCCAGATCATGCTGAGCTGCGCGACCGGCGAGGAATTGCCGGCGATGATGTCGTGCTGAAGGTAAGTGCCGTAGAAGATGAGCAGCGCGCAGATCAGCATGATGACCTGGCTGATCGCCCAGCAGACCTTGCGGCCGAGGATGGGCAGCGCCTGGACCACCATGTCGACGCCGAGATGGCTGCGCCGGTGCAGGCCGATGATGCCGCCGAGGAAGGTCATCCAGACGAAGGCGAAGCGCGGGATTTCCTCGGAGAGGTCGATGCCGGTGTTGAAGAATATCCGCAGCATCACGTTGCCGAAGACCATGACCAGCATCACGGCCATGCAGATCACGAGGATGATCTCGATCAGACGGTAGAAACCGTCCGTCGCGATCTTGAGCAGGCTGGTCATCGGTCACCTCGCCGGCGGCATTGTGAAGGGGAACGCCGGCTCGGCGCCGGTAGACGAAAAAGGCAGCCGGCCGCTGGGGCCGGCTGCCGTCGCGTGCCTTACTTGGCGGCGCGTGCCTTCTCGATCTCGGCGACGAAGCCGTTCACAAACTCCTCGCCGATCTGGCCCTTGAACTTGTCGACCACCGGCTGAACCTTGGCCTGCACCTTGCGCAGGTCGTCGGCCGAGACCTCGTCCACCGACACGCCGGCAGCCTTGAACTTGGTGATGACGTCGCGGTCGCCCTCGTCGAGCAGCTTGCGCTGCAGCAGGCCAGCCTCGGTCGCGGCCTTCTGGACGCCGGCCTTGTCAGCGGCCGAGAGCGAGTCCCAGAACTTCTTGGAGGCGACGAGCGCCACCGGCGTGTAGACGTGGTTGGTGATGGAGATGTGCTTCTGCACTTCCTGCATCTTGTTCGCCCACATGTGCTGGAGCGGGTTCTCCTGCCCGTCGAGAGCCTTGACCTCGAGCGCGGTGAACACCTCCGAGAAGGCCATCGGCACGGCGTTGGCGCCGATCGACTTCCAGGTGTCGAGCGCGACCGGGTTCGCCATCACGCGCAGCTTCAGGCCGTTCACGTCCTCGGCCGTCTT
Source organism: Allobosea sp. 47.2.35 (assembly GCF_024655635.1). Lineage (GTDB taxonomy): Bacteria > Pseudomonadota > Alphaproteobacteria > Rhizobiales > Beijerinckiaceae > Allobosea. The sequence continues at coordinate 118,347 of NZ_JANLGI010000010.1, forward strand.
CACGGCGCGGCGGCTGTTCGAGAGGTTGCGGAAGCCCATGCCGGTCCAGGTCAGGCCGACGAGGCCGCTCGGCTCGATCTTGTCGAAGATCTTCTTGACCGAGGCGCCGTCGAGGACCGCGTAGACCTCCTTCTCGTTCTGGAACAGGAAGGGCAGGTCCCAGACCTGGACTTCCTTCACGCGGGTCGAGAGCGGCGCCAGCGTGCCGATGTAGAATTCCTGCGTGCCGGCCTGGGTCGCCTGGAGCTGCTTCTCGTCGCTGCCGAGCATGGCCGAGTGGAACGCCTGAATCTTGACGTTGCCATTGGTGTAGGTGCCGGCGAGCTCCGCGAACTTGGCGACGGCGGTCGCCTGCGGATGCGTGTCCGGCATGGCATGGCCGATCTTGGCCTTGACCTCGGCCATGGCCACCGTCGAGCCCAGAAGGGCTGCTGTCAGCGCGGCGATGAAAGCGAAGCGTGTCGGATGGGTCTTGGTCACGATACTCGTCTCCGGAACAGTTGCTGCGGGATGTGTCATCGAACGAAGGCAGGCTCAACCGCTCGGCGGCGTTTTCCACCGCCGAGGGCAGGGGCTCATTTCCGGTTCTTTTTGATCTCGGCGTAGAAGTCGTTGACGAAGGCGGCGCCGATCGTCTCTGTATTCTTCTCGATCACCGGCTGGATCGCCTTGCGGATGGCGTCGAGTTCGGCTGCCGGCATCTCGGTGGTCGCCATGCCCTTGGCCTTGAGCTCGCCGAGCACCTCGCCCGCCTCGCGCAGCTCCGCCTCGCGCTGGAACGCGCGGGTCGTCTCGGCCGCCTTCTGCACGGCCGCCTGCTGCTCGGGCGAAAGCGAGGCCCAGAACTTCCTCGAGGCCACCAGCGCGACCGGCGTGTAGACGTGGTTGGTGACGGTCAGGTACTTCTGCACCTCGAACATCTTGTTCGCGTACATGTCGACGAACGGGTGCTCGTAGCCGTCGAGCGCCTTTGTCTCCAGAGCCGTGTAGACCTCGGTAAACGCCATCGGCACGGCGTTCATGCCCATCGCGTTGAAGCTCGCCAGCGCCATCGGGCTCTGCATGACGCGGACCTTGAGGCCCTTCATGTCGGCGAGCGACGCGATCGGCCTCTTGCTGTTCGAGAGATTGCGGAAGGCGCCGCCCGACCAGGCGAGGCCCTGCAGGTTCATGTCGGCGAGCCCGTCCAGCAGGCGCTTGCCGGCGGGACCGTCGAGCACGGCGGCAGCCTCGGCATCGGTCGCGAACAGGAACGGGAAATCGAAGATCTGCAGCTCTTTCTTGCGCGCCGCGATCGGCGAGAGCGCGCCCATGTAGAAGTCGATCGTGCCGGCCTGCGTCGCGATCAGCATCTTCTCCTCGGAGCCGAGCGCGGCATTGGCGAAGACGTCGATCTTGACGCTGCCATTCGTCGCCTTGGCGACCTCTTCCGCGAAGCGGCGCATCGCGGTGGCGCGGGGATGGGAATCGGCGAAGGAGTGGCCGAGCTTGGCGGTCTTCACGCCCTGCGCGCTTGCGGGCGCAAGGCCTGTGGCGGCAAGCGCCGCTCCGGCAGCGAGCAGCGTCCGGCGGGTTCCGTTGAACATATCGAGCCTTCCCTGTGCTTGGCGCATTGTGTCGCTCTGGGGGCGGGCGCCGTTGCGGCACCCATAACGCGGTAGAAGTCAGGTTGTCAAACAACTGACAACGTGACAATGATGACCCAGCAGGAACCCGCCATGCAGCTCTCATCCATCGGATCACGGCCCAATCTCGCGAGCGATGCCGCCACCGCGCTGGCGACCTCGATCCGTTCGGGCGCCTTGCAGCCGGGCGCGCGGCTGCCCTCGGAGACGGAGTTGGCCCGCCAGCTCGGCGTCAGCCGGCCGGTGGTGCGCGAGGCGATCGCCTATCTCAAGGCCGACGGCATCGTCGAAAGCCGGCGCGGCCTCGGGCTCTTCGTCAACCAGCAGGATTCCCTGCGGCTGCGCCGCGCCGAGATCGCCGCCTCCGAGCAGTCGATCCTGCAATTCCTGGAATTCCGCCTCGGGCTTGAGGTCGAGGCCGCGCAACTGGCCTCGCTACGCCATACACCGGAGGACCTCGCCCGGATGAACGCGGCCGAGGCCGCGCTCAACGCCGCCGATGATGCGGGGGAGGACAGCGCCGCCCATGATCTCGCGCTCCATCTCGCCATCGCCACGGCCGCGCACAACCCGCTCTTCCTGACCGTGCTCCAGTTCGTATCGAGCCCGCTGCTCAACTCGATCCGCAGCATGCGCGACAAGGATCGCGGCGAGGATTCCAACATCGCGATCCGCCGCGCCGACCATGCCGCCATCCTCGGCCGTATCCGCGCCCGCGACCCGGCCGGCGCCGGCGAGGCGATGCGCAAGCATATCGGCGAATCCTATCGCCGCTACGCCGCTCAGCTTGCCGCGAGCGGCACGATGCCGGCCCATCCGGCCCTTCAGTCCACGCCGAAATAGGACCTTCAAGCTTGACCTCTCCCTTCGATCTCTCGGGGCGCACCGCGCTCGTGACCGGTTCCTCGCGCGGGCTCGGCCGTGCCATGGCCGAAGGGCTCGCGGCCGCGGGCGCGAGCATCATCCTCAACGGCGCCGACGCCGGCCGCCTCACCGAGGCCGTCGCGGCGATGAGCGCGGCCGGCCATACCGCACGCGGCCTCAACTTCGACGTGACGGATGAGCAGGCGGTCGTCGCCGCATTTGCCGCGCTCGATGCCGAGGGCGTCGCGGTCGACATTCTCGTCAACAATGCCGGCATCCAGTTCCGCAAGCCGATGCTGGAGCTGGAGACGGCCGACTGGCGCCGCGTGCTCGACACCAACCTGACCAGTGCCTTCATGGTCGGCCGCGAGGCCGCCCGCCGCATGGCGAAGCGCGGCCATGGCAAGGTCATCAATATCGGCTCGCTGACCAGCGAACTCGCCCGTGCGACCGTCGCGCCCTATACGGTGGCGAAAGGCGGCATCAAGATGCTGACCAAGGCCATGGCGGCCGAATGGGGCGAGCTCGGCATCCAGGCCAATGCGATCGGCCCCGGCTACATGCTCACCGACATGAACCAGGCGCTGATCGAGAACCCGAGCTTCGATGCCTGGGTGAAGGGCCGCACGCCGGCCCGCCGCTGGGGCCGCCCGGGCGAGCTCGCCGGCACCTGCGTCTATCTCGCCTCCTCGGCGTCCGACTATGTCAGCGGCCAGATCATCTATGTCGATGGCGGCATGATCTCGGTGCTGTGAGCCCCAAGAACCAACAAGCGGCGAGGGGGCTTCGCGCCCGCGCCCGAACAGATTGAACAGGACGAAACGCCATGAAGATCACCGCCATCGAAACCCTGCGCGCCGAGGAGTTCGGCAACGTGCTCTGGGTCCGCGTCCACACCGATTCCGGCCATATCGGGCTCGGCGAGACCTTCTACGGCGCTGCATCCGTCGAGGCGCATATCCATGACACGCTGGCCGGGCGCCTGCTCGGAAAGAACCCGCTGCATATCGAGGCGTTGCATCGCGAGATGACCAACCTGCCGATGGCGCAGTCCTCGACGGGGGCTGAATCCCGCGCGACCTCGGCGATCGACATCGCGCTCTGGGACCATTTCGGCAAGGTCTGCGGCCTGCCGGTGCACCAGATGTTGGGCGGGCTCTGCCGCGACAAGCAGCGCATCTACAACACCTGCGCCGGCACCCGTTACGTGCGCTCCAGCAACATCAAACCGGTCTCGAACTGGAGCCTGGGCGACGAGGGCAGCCCCTATGAGGATCTCGACGGCTTCATGAACCGCGCCGACGCGCTGGCCGAGAACCTGCTGGAGCAGGGCATCACCGCGATGAAGATCTGGCCGTTCGATCCGCCCGCGATCGAGAACCAGGGCCTCTACATCACCGCCGAGCAGATGAAGAAGGCGGTCGAGCCCTTTGAAAAGATTCGCAAGGCCGTCGGCGACAAGATGGAGATCATGGTCGAGTTCCACTCGCTCTGGAACCTGCCGACCGCCAAGCAGATCGCCCGCGTGCTCGAGCCCTACAAGCCGACCTGGTACGAGGATCCGATCCGGATGAACTCGCCGCAGGCGCTGGCCGAATACGCCCGCTCGACCGATGTCTGGGTCTGCGCCAGCGAGACGCTCGGCTCGCGCTGGCCCTACAAGGACATGCTGGAGCGCGACGCCGCCCATGTCGTGATGGTCGATCTCTGCTGGACCGGCGGCCTGACCGAAGGCCGCAAGATCGCGGCGTTGGCCGAGACCTGGCACCGCCCCTTCGCCCCGCATGACTGCATCGGCCCGGTCGGCTTCGTCGCGGCGGTCCATACCTCCTTCAGCCAGCCGAACACGCTGATCCAGGAATCGGTGCGCGCCTTCTATCGCGGCTGGTATCTGGAACTGGTCACCGAGATGCCGCGCATCGAGGGCGGCTATGTCTATCCGATGGAGGCGCCGGGCCTCGGCATCGACCTGCTGCCGGCCGTCTACGAGCGCTCCGACCTGACCGTGCGCCGCTCGACGCTCTGAAAACGCAGCGTTCGGAAACACAAGTGCCGCCGCCGGGATGCCGGCGGCGGCTTTCTGTTTGGTGCTGTCCGGCTTATTCGGCCGGGGCCATCAGGGGCTCGTCGAGGAAATCCGGCAATTCGCCGGCGAGCGCGGCCTTCAGCCGGTTCTCGTCAAGCTCGCCTTCCCAGCGCGCAACCACGATCGTGGCGACGGCATTGCCGATGAAGTTGGTGACCGCGCGGCATTCCGACATGAAGCGATCGATGCCGAGGATCAGCGCCATGCCGGCGACCGGCACGGCCGGGACGACCGAGAGCGTGGCGGCGAGCGTGATGAAGCCCGCGCCGGTGATGCCGGCCGCGCCCTTCGAGGACAGCATCGCGACCAGCAGCAGCAGGATCTGGTCGCCGAGCGGCAAATGGATATCCATCGCCTGGGCGATGAACAGCGCCGCCAGCGTCATGTAGATATTGGTGCCATCGAGGTTGAAGGAATAGCCGGTCGGAATGACGAGCCCGACGACTGAGCGCTTGCAGCCGGCGGCTTCCATCTTCTCCATTAGGCTCGGCAGCGCCGCTTCCGAGGAGGAGGTGCCGATGACGAGGAGAATCTCGTCCTTGATGTAGCGGATCAGCGCCAGGATCGAGAAGCCGTTGTAGCGGGCGACGGCGCCGAGCACGACCAGCACGAAGACCGCCGCCGTGATGTAGAAGGTCAGGATCAGGAAGGCGAGATTGGCGACCGAGCCGATGCCGTAGCGGCCGATGGTGAAGGCCATCGCGCCGAAGGCGCCGATGGGGGCGGCCTTCATCAGGATCGCCACCAGCTTGAAGATCGGGGTCGAGAGCGCCTGCAGGAAGTCGAGCACCGGCTTGCCGCGCTCGCCGACCATCGCCAGCGACAGGCCGAACAGCACCGAGAAGAACAGCACCTGCAGGATGTCGCCCGAGGCGAAGGCGCCGACGATCGTCTCCGGGATGATGTTCTGCAGGAAGCCGACGATGCTGGTGTCATGCGCCTTGGCGGCATAGCCCTGCACGGCCTTGGCGTCGAGGCTGGCGGGATTGATGTGCAGGCCGGCGCCGGGCTGGATCAGGTTGCCGATGACGAGGCCAACGATCAGCGCCAGCGTCGAGAAGCACAGGAAATAGATCATTGCCTTGCCGGCGACGCGCCCGACCTTCTTCATGTCGGTCATGCCGGCGATGCCGGTCGAGACCGTCAGGAAGATCACCGGCGCGATGATCATCTTCACCAGCCTGATGAAGGAATCGCCGAGCGGCTTCAGGGCGGCGCCCTGTTCCGGCCAGAAATGGCCGAGCAGGATGCCCGCCGCGATGGCGAACAGCACCTGCACATAGAGATGCTGGTAAAACTTCTTCGGGCGCGCCGGCTGAGCGGGCGCGATGTCGATCGGGGTCGCCATGTTCTGCTCCTTGGGTCGGCGGTCGTCTTGGTTTTGTTCGAAACCGCTGCCCCTCTTTCGCAACCGGCGTGCCAACCGGCCGGAACTACAGAAATCAAACGAAACCAATGAGTTGCGATTCCCAGCTGAATCAGTTTGCGAACGTGTCGGGCGGAATTCCGCACGCTGCCTCTTGACTTGTGCGGAATTCCGCACAACGACTTCGGAGATGAGCCGTTCCGGGAGTGATCCATGGAAGAATGCCGCGACGCAGCGCTGGCTGGTCTTCGGGCTGGTCGTGGCGGCGCTGGCTGTCGCCTCGCTTTTCGCCGCCGGTGAGATCGGCCGCAGCCGCGCCGTCGCCGCGACCGAAAGCCGTGCGACCGATGGCGGCACGCTGGCGCTCGCTATCCTGCGTGGCGAGCTGGAGAAGCAGCGCGCGCTGCCGGTCATCCTGGCCCGCGATCCTGACGTGCGGCAGGCGCTGACCGGCGGCAGCCGCCACGGGCTCGACCTCAAGCTGGAGGCGATCGCGAAGGAAGCCCGCACGGCCGTGATCTATCTGCTCGGCCCGGACGGCGTCGCGATCGCGGCCAGCAACTGGAGCGAGCCGACGAGCTTCGTCGGCAGCGACTACAGCTTCCGCGAATATTTCAGGGGCGCCGTCGCCAATGGTGCGGCCGAGCAGTTCGCGCTTGGCACGGTCAGCCAGCGCCCCGGTCTCTACATCACCCGGCGGATCGAGGAGGGCGGCCGCAGCCTCGGCGTCGTCGTCGTCAAGGCCGAGTTCGACCGTGTCGAGGCGGGTTGGCGCGCGCTCGGCGGCCAGACCTATGTCATCGACAAGCGCGGCGTCGTGCTGCTCTCGACGGTCGAGGATTGGCGCTTCCGCGTCGAGACGCCGCTCGATCCGGCCACCATAGCCACGATCCGGGATTCGCTCCAGTTCGGCACCGCGCCGCTGACCATGCTGCCTTTGCAGGAACGCGGCGATCTTGTTCAGGGCACAGGCGCCTTCGCCGGCCGCTACGTCCGCATCCGCCAGCCTGTCGCGACGACTGACTGGCTTTTGGAAGTGCTCCAGCCTGTCGATCCCGCGATCACGGCGGGGCGCTCGCAATCGCAGGCGCTGGCCGCGTTACTTCTCATGCCGGGGGCGGCGCTGGCCGGCTTCGCGCTCTATCGCCGCCAACGCAATCTCGTCCGGCAGGAGGCCGACGCCCGCTCCAAGGCCGAGCTTGAGGAGCGCGTCGCCGAGCGCACCGCGGAACTGGCCGGCGCCAACGAGCGCCTCGTCGCCGAGATGGCGAAGCGCACCCGCGCGCAGGAGCGGCTGTCCAATCTCCGTGAGGAACTGGCCAAGGCCAACCGCCTCGCGACGCTCGGCCAGATCACGGCCGGCGTCGCGCATGAAGTGAACCAGCCGCTCGCTGCCTTACGCACCTATACCGAGAACGCCCGCACCTTCCTCAAGCGCGGCGAGCCTGCGGATGCCGACGGGGCGCTGGTCCGCATCGTCTCGCTGACGGACCGGATCGGCGCGATCACCGAGGCTTTGCGCGGTTTCGCCCGCCGCAGCAAGGAACCGCCCGCCCCGGTTCCGATCGGTACGATCATCGACGGCGCACTGACCTTGCTCGAAGGCCCCTTGCATCAGGCCGGCGTGACGCCGCTCGTCACCGTTCCGCCGGAGCCGGTCCATGTCATCGCCCGTCCGATCGAGCTGGAGCAGGTCTTCGTCAACCTGTTGCGCAATGCCATCGAGGCGCTGATGGAGGGCGGGCAAGGTGGCGAGCCTGCGCTGGCTATCACGGTCACGCCAAGCGACGAGCGCGTCGAGATCGCGATCAAGGATCGCGGCCCCGGCCTGTCGGAACAGGCGCTGGCGCAGCTCTTCGTTCCGTTCAGCACCTCGAAGCCCAAGGGGCTCGGCCTCGGGCTGGTGATCTCGCAGGACATGATCGTCTCCTTCGGCGGTACCTTGACCGCGACGAGCGTCCCCGGCGCCGGCGCCAGCTTCGTCATCACTCTCGAAAGGGCGGCGGCATGAGCGATTCCGCAGACTCCATCGCCGCAATCGAGGTCTCCTTCGTCGATGACGATCCTGACCTGCGCGACGCCAATGTCCAGGCTTTGCGCCTCGCCGGCTTCCGGGCGGCGGCGTTGCCGTCGGGGGAGGCGGCATTGGAGCGGATCGGGCCGGATTACGCCGGCATCGTCGTCACCGATATTCGCATGCCCGGCATGGACGGGATCGAACTGTTCCGGCGCCTGCGGGCGCTCGATCCCGACATCCCGGTGATCATGATCTCCGGCCATGCCGATATCGCCACCGCCGTCGGCGCGATGAGCGAGGGCGCCTATGACTTCATCGCCAAGCCCTATGCCGGCGAGCGCCTCGTCGAGACCTTGAGGCGTGCGGCCGAAAAGCGTGCGCTCGTTCTCGAGAACCGGCGTCTGCGGGCGCTGGCCGGGCAGGGTGTGGAGGAGACCGCGCTGATCGGCGAGACCGCCGCGATCACGCGCCTGCGCCAGACGATCCGCGAGCTTGCCGATGTCGATGTCGACGTGCTCGTGCTCGGCGAGACCGGGACCGGCAAGGAGGTCGTCGCCGGCCTGCTGCACCGGCTCGGGCGTCGCCGTGAAAAGCCCTTCGTCGCGCTGAACTGCGGCGCGCTGCCCGACAGCGTGATCGAGAGCGAATTGTTCGGCTACGAGCCCGGCGCCTTCACCGGCGCGCAGAAGAAGCGGATCGGCCGCATCGAGCATTCCAGCGGCGGCACGCTTTTCCTCGACGAATTGGAGAGCATGCCGCTTTCCGCCCAGGTCAAGCTCTTGCGCGTGCTGGAAATGCGCGAGATCGCGCCGCTCGGCTCGAACGACCTGCGCCGCGTCGATCTCAGGGTCGTGGCCGCGACCAAGGCCGATCTCGGCGACCCCGCCCAGCGCCGCGACTTTCGCGAAGACCTCTATTATCGACTCAACGTCGTGACGCTGCGCATCCCGCCCCTGCGCGAGCGCCGCCGCGATATCCCGCTGTTGTTCACCCGTTTCCTGGCACGCGCAGCCGAGAAATATCGCAGGCCGGTACCCGCGCTGGATCGGGCCGTCGAACGCCATCTGGTCGAGAACGATTGGCCGGGCAATGTCCGCGAACTCGTCCATTTCGCCGAACGTGTCGCGCTCGGCCTGTCCAGTGATCTGCCGGCGCAATCGGCCCGCGCGGATGCCCCGGTAGCAAGCTTGCCCGACCGCCTCAATGCGATCGAGGCCAACCTGATCCGCGAGGCGCTGGAGGCCAATCGCGGCGATGTCCGCGCGACGCTGGAGATGCTCGGCATCCCCCGCAAGACCTTCTACGACAAGCTCACCCGCCACGGCATCGATCGGGCCGCCTATGCGATAGCGGAGTGAGCGAGGCTCACCCGAACAACGCCTGCGGATCAGGGGTATACCGCCCCAGCTTGTCGCGATCGATCGTGACGCCGAGCCCCGGCAGGTCCGGAATCGTCAGCCAGCCCTCGGCATCGAGCGCGAAGGGGCTGGCCAGGATGCCGTCGACATAGGGGCTGCCGCCGATGAACTCGACGAGATCGGCATCCGGGAAGGCTGCGGCCATCTGCAGGTCGGCGGCGAGGCCGAGCGCCGTGTTCCAGCCATGGCCGACATATTTGATGCCGAGATCATAGGCCATCCAGGCGATGCGACGCTGCTCGGAGATGCCGCCGACTTTGGTGACGTCGGGCTGGACGATGTCGAGCGCGCCGGTCGTCAGCCAGGGAATGAAGCTCTGGCGCCGGGTCAGGACCTCGCAGCCGGCGATCGGCACCGGCGAGGAGCGACGCAACTCGCGATAATCGTCGATGGCATCGGGCCTGACCGGCTCCTCGAACCAGCCGACCTCGTAATCGGCCAGCATCTCGGCTGTGCGCTTGGCCCATTTCAGCCCATGTGGCCAGAGCGCATCGCTGGCGCCGGCATCGACGAAGAGCCTGGATTTCTCGCCCGCCGCCTCGCGCGCGGCTCGCACGATCGCCTCGTCGAGCTTGACGTCGAGCGCCCGACCGAACGGCCCCCAGCCGATCTTGAAGGCGCTGAAGCCCTTGTCGCGGTAGCTCGCGACGACATCCTTCATCGCCGCCGGCTCTTCCATCAGCAGCGAGCAATAGGGCTGCACGCGCTCGCGATAGCGTCCGCCGAGCAGCCGCCCGACGCTCAAGCCTGTCGCCTGGCCGAGAATGTCCCAGAGCGCGATGTCGATGCCGCTGATCGTATGGGTCAGCGTGCCGCCGCGGCCCATCCAAAAGGTGTTCTGATGAAGCTTCTCACTGACGAAATCGGGCGAGAGCGCATCGGCCCCGAGGAAGAGCGGCTCCAGCACCTTGAGGCCCGCCTGGACGAGGCGGCCATCGGTGAAGACGCTGCCATAGCCGGTCAGGCCCTGGTCGGTATGCACCGCGATCAGCGCATGGATCGAATCCTCCGGCCGGATCTCGGCCGACCAGCCGCCCTTCGGGCTTTCGCCGAAGAGGGGAGCGGCCTCGATGCGGGTGATGCGGAAGGGCGGCAACCCCGCCGCGCGGCCGGCCGCGCGTGTCTGGATGGGCTGATCGTTCACGGCATGTCCCTTTCCCTGCGGCGCTGGGTGACGATGGCCTCGTAATCCATCGCGTGGTTCATGACGGTGATGTGCTCGTCGAGCGTGCGCGTGATCACCGCGATATCACCGGCCTCGAAGGCTGCGAGCAGGTCGACATGCTCCTCGACCACGCCGGCCATCGGCTTGCCGAACGTGGCGAGGCCGAAGATGATCGTGCATTGCGGGGCCAGCGTCTCCCACAGGTCGAAGGTGACGCTGTTGCCGCCGAGCCGGCAGAGCGCGCGGTGGAAGCCGGTATCGGCGACGGCGACGCCATAGGCGCTGCCGCGCGCCGCCATCAGCTCCATCTCCGCCACGGCCGCGCGTAACTCGTCGAGATGGGCGCCGCGGTTGCGCCCGGCGGCGACGGCACGCACGACGGCGCTGGCTTCGAGCGCGATGCGCGCCTCGATCAGGTCCGAGACGCGTTCGTTCGTCACGGGGCGGAGCCGAATGCCCTTATAGGGTTCGCTGACCACGACGCCCTGGCTTTCCAGCAGGCGCAACGCCTCGCGCACGGGCACGCGGCTGACGCCGAGCTTGCGGGCGAGATCGACCTCGACGATCCGGTCTCCTGGCAGGATCAGCCCCGCCGCGGCGCCGGCGATGATCGCCTCGATGGCATGGTCGACGAGCGTCTGCGGCTGCAAGGGCTGCCAGTCGGGCCCCGAGCCTTTTGCCCGCTCCTGCGCCACTGCTTCGGTTGCCCGCACTCGCTCGCCCGTATCCGTCATCCGGCTCTCTGCCCTTCGCTTGACAGGTCGTATGATCGTATACAACCATACGAAACGCAAGAGCGAGAGGGGTTCGCCATGGCGTCGGAAAGTCGGGTTCGGTGCGAGATCGACTTCGAGGCAGCGGGGCGGCAGGCCGGCTATCTGCGGGCGCCCTTGTCGCGCAACACCTCCGGCTGGGGCGTCGTCGAAATCCCCGTCATCAGCGTGAAGAACGGCTCCGGCCCGACGATCCTGTTCACCGGCGGCGTGCATGGCGACGAATACGAGGGCCAGATCGCCGTCTCGCGCCTCGCCCGCAGCCTCGATCCGGCCAAGGTGCAGGGCAGGGTGATCATGATCCCGGCGCTCAACATGCCGGCGGTGCTCAACGACACCAGGCTCTCGCCGGTCGACAACCGCGATATGAACCGCTGCTTCCCCGGCAATCCGCGCGGCACCTTCTCGGAGATGCTGGCGCATTTCGTCGATACGGTGGTGTTGCCGCTGGTCGATGTCTCCGTCGATCTCCACACCGCCGGGCATTCCGGCGACTCGGCGCTCTCGACCAACATGCACTACGTCGCCGACGCCAAATTGCGCGAGCGCACCATGGCGGCGGCGGCCGCCTTCGGGGCGCCCTACAATGTCGTGTTCTGGGGTGTCGACGAGGGCGCGACCCTGACATCCTCGGTCGAGCGACGTGGCATTCTCTCGCTCGGCACCGAGCTCGGCGGCTGGGGGAGGGTCAATGTCGAGGGCGTGCGCATCGCCGATCGGGCGCTGACCAACATCCTCAAGCATTGCGGCCTGATGGACGGCAAGCCGGACACGACGCAGCGCGACGGCTCGCCCGGCACCCGCCACATGATGGTGCGCGATGCCGACGGCTATTCCTTCGCGCCGGCCGGCGGCTTGTTCGAGCCGCGCAACGTCGTCGGCGACATCTGCCGGGCGGGCGATCTCGCCGGCTACCTGCATTTCGTCGAGGACATCGACCGCGACCCGCTGGAGGTGCGCTACCGCCGCGACGGTGTGCTCTGGATGTCCGCCGGCCCCGGCCGCGTCCAGCGCGGCGACGCGGTTGCCGTGCTGATGGAGGATTACGACGCGGTGCGCGCTGCCGCCTGACCAAGCTTACGCCTGAACCACAACGTGCCTGACCATCAATCCTGAGGGGACAAGAACATGGCAAAGCACATCATCTTCGGCGCCGCGCTCGCGGCGGCGCTCATGCTGGGAGGAGCGCAGTCCGCGCTGGCCCAGCGCAAGGGCGGCGACGTCGTCATCGGCATCAGCCAGGCGCCGCCCTCGCTCGATGCGCAGATCACCTCGGCGCAGGCCTCGCGCAACGTCACGCTTCATATCTTCGAGACGCTCTACGCCCGCGACGAGAACGCCAAGCCCGTGCCGGAACTGGCCGAGGGCGTGACCGTCTCGCCCGACGGCAAGACCTATGTCTTCCCGATCCGCAAGGACGTGACCTTCCATAACGGCAAGAAGCTCGATGCGGCCGATGTCGTCGCCTCGCTGGAGCGCTACCGCAAGATCGGCGCCTCGCCGGCTCTGGTCGCCGCCATCGACACGATCAAGGCGAGCGGCGAGCACGAGGTCACGGTCACGCTGAAGCAGGCGCAATCGACCTTCCTCGACAATCTCTCCTCGCCGCGTGCGCCGATCGCGATCTATCCGGCGAGCGAGGCCGCCAAGGAAGCCGGCAAGATCGAGGTCATCGGCACCGGCCCCTACAAATTCGTCGAGTACAGGCCCGACAGTCACGTCAAGCTGGCGCGCTATGACGGCTACGCCCCCAATCCGAAGGGCACCGGCCGCGACGGCTTCGCCGGCAAGAAGGAAGCCTTCCTGGACACCGTGACCTTCCGCTTCATGCCGGAGGGCGGCGCCCGCACGGCGGCGCTCGAAGCAGGCCAGATCCAGTTCAACGAGACCGTCGACGGCCCGACCGCGAAGCGGCTCGGCACCGACAACCGCTTCACCATCCACAAGATGGTGCCGTTCGGCCTGCAGGTCATCAAGTTCAACCAGGCTCAGGCCCCGGCCAATGACGTGAACTTCCGCCTCGCCGTCCAGGCGGCGCTCGACATGGAGGAGATCATGGCGATCTCCTATGCCGATATCTACCAGATGGACCCGAGCTGGCTCTATCCGGGCGCGGCCTTCCACTCGACCGTCGGCAGCGACAAGTACAACAAGTCCGACATCAAGCTCGCCAAGGAGCTGCTCGCCAAATCCTCTTACAAGGGCGGCAAGATCACCTTCATCACCGACAACCTGCGCCCCAATGTCGACACTGCGACGCTGGTCCAGCAGAAGCTGAAGGAGATCGGCGTCGAGGTTGATATCTCAGTCGCCGACTGGCCGACCGTCTCGAAGATCGGCTTCACGCCCACCGGCTGGACCTTCTGGACGCATGGCTTCGGCATCGAGCCCTATGAGGGGCCGGGTTCGGTGATGGCGCCCTGGGTCAACGGTCTCTCGCAGCAGGCGAAGGACCCGGAGATCGACCGCATCGCTGCCGCCTTCAATGCCGAGATGGACGAAGCCAAGCGCAAGGCCCTCTTCGAAGCCTTCCAGAAGCATATGTACGATGCGGCGGTGGCGATGAAGGCCGGCAATTACGGCATCTTCCAGGCTTCCACGGCCAAGCTCAAGAACTTCAAGCCCTACCGTATCCCCCGCATGTGGGGTGTCTGGCTGGACCCTTGAGCCCAGAGGCGAAACCCGGCCCGCGGGTCTGATCCTGCGGGCCGTCCGGCGGCGGCGCCTTCACCTTTCACTCGACGAGGAGCGGCATGGGACATTTCCTGATCCGCCGGCTCGCGGGCGCCTTTCTCGTGCTCGTCCTGGTCTCGCTGATGTCCTTCGCGTTGATCTGGCTGGTGCCGGGCGATCCGGCGGCGGCATTCCTCGATGCCTCGGCGACCCCCGATCAGGTCGCCAAGCTGCGCAGCGCGCTCGGCCTCGACCTCTCGCTGCCGCAACAGATGTTCGGCTGGTATGGTCGCATCCTCAGCGGCGATCTCGGCCAGTCGATCCTGCTCAACCGTTCAGTCACCGCAGCCCTGATCGAGCGCTTGCCGGTCACGCTCTCGCTGGCTGCGCTGGCGCTGGCCTTCGCCGTGTTCTTCGGCGTCGCGGCCGGCATCGTCGCGGCGGTCAATCACAACCGCTGGCCCGATCAGGCGGTGATGACCACGGCTCTGCTCGGCCTCTCGGTGCCGGATTTCTGGCTCGGACTCGTCATGGTGCTGGTCTTCGCGGTTTCGCTCGGCTGGCTGCCGAGCGGCGGCTTCACGCCTTTCCTGCAATCGCCCACCGAATGGCTGCGCGGCATGGTCCTGCCGGCATTGACGCTGGGGCTGGTGCAGGTCGGCTTCATCGCCCGTATGGCGCGCGCTTCGATGCTGGATACGCTCTCGCAGGACTATGTCCGTACGGCCGATGCCAAGGGGCTGGCCAAGCTCCATGTCGTCCTGCGCCATGCGTTGCCGAACGCGATGATCCCGATCCTCACCGTCATCGGCATCGTCTCCGGCGCTCTGCTCGGCGGCGCCGTCATCGTCGAGCAGGTCTTCTCGATCCCCGGCATTGGCCGCCTGATCGTTGGCGCCATCGCCTCGCGCGATTTCCCGGTGCTGCAGGGCGGCTTGCTCTTCCTCGCGGTCGTCTATCTCGCGATCAATCTCGTCGTCGATATCCTCTACGCCGTGGTCGATCCGCGGGTGAGGCTGGCCTGATGCAGGGCACGCCACTCATCGGTCGCGCCGTCTGGGCGCGACTGCTGCGCAACCGCTCCTTCGTGATCGGGGCCGTGCTGGTTCTGCTCATGGTCGCGGTCGCGCTCGCGGCCGACTGGCTCACGCCCTTCGATCCGCTGAAGAGCAATGTCCGCGCCCGGCTCGCGGCGCCCAGCGCCGTGCACTGGTTCGGCACCGACCATTTCGGCCGCGACATCCTCTCCCGCGTCATGATCGGCGCCCGCATCTCGCTCGCGATCGGTGCTTTCACGGTGGTGCTGGCCGGCATCGCCGGCACGCTGAGCGGTGCCATCGCCGGCTATTTCTACCATCTTGACCAGCCGATCATGCGGATCATGGACGCTCTGATGGCCTTCCCCTCGATCGTGCTCGCCATGGTCGTCTCGGCGGTGCTCGGCGCCTCGCTCACCAATGTCGTCATCGCGCTCGCCATCGCCACGACGCCGCACACCGCCCGCATCGTCCGCGCCTCGGTCCTCCTCGAAAAGGAGCAGGAATACATCGCCGCCGCCCGCTCCATCGGCGTCGGCGAATGGACCATCCTGTTCAAGCATGTGCTGCGCAATGTCGCCGGCCCGCTGATCGTGCGCCTGACCTATGTCTTCGCCATCGCGGTTCTGGCCGAGGCCGCGCTCTCCTTCGTCGGCGCCGGTCCGCCGCCGCCGGCGGCCTCCTTCGGCTCGATCATCGCCCAGGGGCGCGACTTCATGCGCGAAGCCCCGTGGATCACGGTGTTTCCGGGCCTTGGGATCATCGCCTGCGTGCTCGGCCTCAACCTGCTCGGCGACGGCCTGCGCGACGTGCTCGACCCCCGCCTGAAATTCTAGGAGCCTCCCGATGAAGCGAATCCTGATCGCCGACTGCAAGCAGGAGATCTCCTCCTTCAATCCGCTGCCGTCGCATTACGAGAACTTCCTGATCCACCATGGCGACGGGCTCTACGTCCAGCGCGGCCAGAACCAGGAACTGGGCGGCGCGCTCGCCGTCTTCGAGGCGAGGCCCGATATCGAGATCGTGCCGACGATCTGCGCACGCTCCGGCAGCGCCGGCCCGCTCTCGGCGGCAGGCTGGAAGAAGCTCTCCGAAGAAATCCTCGCCGCGATCTTCGCGAAGCTCGACTGCATCGACGGCATCTATGTCTCGCTGCATGGCGCGATGGGCGCCGATGGCGAACTCGATCCGGAAGGTTACCTGCTGGAGAGGCTGCGCCAGCATGTAGGCCCGGACATGCCGATCGTCATCTCGCTCGACCTGCACGGCATCCTGACCGACCGCATGCTCCGAAACGTCGACGGTTTCGCGATCTACTGGACCTATCCGCATGTCGATTTCGCCGATACAGGCCGGCGCGCAGCCGAACTGCTGCTGAAGCTGATGGCCGGCGGGATCAAGCCCGTTGCCGCCCGCGTCGTCATTCCCGCTCTGGTGCGCGGCGACGAACTGATCACCAAGACCGGCTGCTACGGCGAGCTTCTGGCCGAATGCCGCCGGCTGGAGGAGGAGGGGCGGGCGCTCGCGGCCGGCATCATGATCGGCAACCCCTTCACCGATGTGCCCGAGCTGTGCTCGCAGGTGCTGATCCTCACCGATGGCGACAAGGCGACGGCCGAGCGCGAGGCGATCCGGCTGGCCGAGGAATTCTGGCCCTTACGCTTCCGCATGCAGGGCAAGCTCGTGCCGCTCGATCGTGCCATCGCGCAGGCCCGCAGCATCGACGGCCCGGTGATCTTCACCGACGCCGCCGACGCGACCTCCTCCGGCGCCTCCGGCGACAGCAACGTGATCCTCGCGGCCTTGCGCGCGGCCGGCTACGGCAAGCGGGTGCTGGCCCAGATCGTCGACGCACCGGCTGCCGCCGCCGCGCACAAGGCCGGGGTCGGTGCGACGATCTCGGTCACGCTCGGCGGCTCGATCGATCCCGCCCGCTTCCCGCCGATGAAGGTGACAGCCAAGGTCAAGCTGCTCTCCGATGGCGAGGCCGCGCTGGAGACGATGAAGGCGCCCTTGAGAGCCGGGCCGACCGCGGTGCTGACCTGGGACAACGTCACCGTCGTCGTGATGAGCCGTTCGGTCAGCCTGTTCGACCGCGCGATGTACTACGCCAACGGCATCGACCCGACCGATTTCGACCTGATCGTGGTGAAGTCGCCGCACACCGAGTTCCACATGTTCGACCAGTGGTGCGCGCGGAACTTCAATATTGACGCGCCCGGCGCGACCTCCGCGAACCTGAAAAGCCTCGGCCACACCATCTGCGCCCGGCCGATCTACCCGCTCGACGAAGGCGTCACCTTCACGCCCCTCGCCACGATCTACGAACTGTGAGGAGAGGACCTGTGCCCAGGATCGAGGCCGTCGATTTCTTCTATCTCGCCATGCCCGTCGTCACCGACGAGGCCGATGGCAGCCAGGATGCGCTGCTGGTCAGGGTCGCCGCTGGCGGCCATGTCGGCTGGGGCGAATGCGAGGCGGCGCCGCTGCCCTCCATCGCCGCGTTCATCTGCCCGATGTCGCATGGCGTCTGCCGGCCGGTGGCCGATTCCGTGCTCGGCCAGACTCTGGAAAGCCCTGAGGACATCGCTCGCATCGCTGCCGCCGTCGCCTATAACTCGATGGACCTGCTGCAGGCGCCGCATACCTTCTCGGGTGTCGAGATGGCGCTGTGGGATATCCTCGGCAAGATGCGCTCCGAGCCGGTCTGGCATCTGCTCGGCTACGGCAAGAGCCATCCCAAGACGCCCTATGCCTCGGTGCTCTTCGGGGACACGGCGCAGGAAACCCTCGAACGCGCCCGCGATGCCCGAAAGCGCAGCTTCCGCGCCGCCAAGTTCGGTTGGGGGCCGATCGGCCGCGGCAGCGTCGAAGCCGATGCCGAGCATTTCGTCGCGGCCCGCGAAGGGCTGGGGCAGGACGGTATCCTGCTGGTCGATACCGGCCAGATCTTCATCGAGGATGTCGCGCGCGCCGCCGCCCGCTTGCCCGCGATGGAAAAGGCCAATGTGCTCTGGTTCGAGGAGCCGTTCCACGCCAGCGCGCTCGAAGCCTATGGCACGCTCGCCAAACGCAGCCCCAAGGTTCGGCTGGCCGGCGGGGAGGGCGCGCATAACGAATCCATGGCCCGGCAGCTCATCGATTATGGCGGCATCGGCTATGTCCAGATCGATTGCGGCCGGATCGGCGGCATCGGCCCGTCCAAGGCCGTGGCGGATTACGCGGTCGCGAAGGGCGTGACCTTCGTCAACCACACCTTCACCTCGCATCTGGCGCTGTCGGCTTCGCTCCAGCCCTATGCCGGCTTGGCCGGCCATGAGATCTGCGAATATCCGGCGATGCCGAAGCCGCTCGCGACCGCGATCTCCGCTAATCATCTGGAGCGCGACGCGAATGGGCAGGTCGCGGCGCCCGATGCTCCCGGCCTCGGCATCGCGGTCGCGACCACGGCGCTGCATGGCTATCTGCAGGAGGTCGAGATTTCGGTCGGCGGCAAGCGGCTCTACAGCACGCCGAGCCTCTGACGCGATGTCCGCTTGACGGCGCGCCGCGCCCTTATAGGGTGTGCGCCGATCGAGGTTCTCCGGTTTGCTCCCGGAGCTAAGAGGGAATTCGGTGAGATGCGACCCGCATCAAAGCCGAGGCTGCCCCCGCAACTGTAAGCGGCGAGCTCTCCACCCATCGTCCACTGGCGCCCGACGCGCCGGGAAGGCCGGGCGGAAGCGGCATTGACCCGCGAGCCAGGAGACCTGCCCCGGTCGTCGAAGACGTCTTTCGGACGGGGTGTTCCGAAGCTGTGTGTCGATGGCGGCCCTGCGCCGCTTGTCCGCCTCACATGCCCAAAGCTGCCCCGGCCGTCATCTCGGGGAGCGATGAAACCCATGTTCACGAAGACCAACACACAGGCCGCTCGGGGCGGCTTGACGGCCGCCTGTCGCACACTCTATCAGAAATGCAACATTGTTACATTTCGGATGGCCTCGATGCCGGCTGCGCGCCCGTTCAATTCCCTGCTTCGCCTCTCGGCCGCCGCGCTGTTCGGCGCTCTCGCCGCCGGCACGGCCACTGCGGCGCCAACCAAATATCCGCTGACCCTTGAGAATTGCCGCGAGACGATCACCTTCAACGCCGCGCCCAAGCGCGTCGTCGCGATCGGTCAGACCCAGACGGAAATCCTCTACGCGCTCGGCCTCGGCGACCGCCTCGTCGGCACGGCGGTCTGGTTCTCGCCGGTGGCCAAGCCTTATGAGGCTGTCAATGCCAAGGTGAAGCGCCTCGCCGACAACGATCCGAGTTTCGAGGCGGTGCTGGCGCAGGAGCCCGACCTCGTCACCGCGATGTTCGAATGGCATGTCGGACCGAACGGCATCGTCGGCAAGCGCGATCAGTTCGCCAAGGTGAAGGTGCCGGCTTACGTCTCCCCGACCGATTGCGTCGGCAAGGACAACTCCGGTGCCGGCGACGGCGTGCGCACCCAGATGTTCACGATGGATCTGGTCTATCGCAACATCCGCGAGTTCGGCGAAATCTTCGACGTCGCCGACCGGGCCGAGAAGCTCGTCGCCGAGCTCAAGGCGCGCGAGGACAAGGCCGTCGAGCAGGTCGCGAAGCTCAAGGCGCAGGACGTGCCGGTCGTCGTCTGGTTCTCCAGCAAGGACATCAAGGGCGACGGCTTCATGGCCGGCAAGAACGGCGTGCCCGCCTATATCCTGTCCAAGCTCGGCGCCCGCAACATCATCGCGACCAATGAGGAATGGCCGCTGGTCGGCTGGGAGAGCATCGCCGCCGCCAACCCGGCCGTGATCGTCACCGTGAAGATGGACCGCCGCCGCTTCCCGGCTGACGATATCGAGAAGAAGCTGGAATTCCTCAAGACCGACCCGGTCGCCAGCAAGCTCGATGCGGTCAGGAACAACCGCGTCGTCATCCTGGATGTGGGCGCGACCCGCGCCGGGCTCGACACGGTCGACGGCATCGAGACCCTGGCCAAGGCGATCGCCGGCTTCGGGATCTCGCGTTGAGCCACGCCGCCCATGGGCCGAACTGGCCGGCGCGGATCGGTATCGCGCTGGCCTCGCTGCTGGCGCTGATCGTCTCGGTCGCGCTGGCGGTGACGATCGGCGAGATGCGCATCCCGTTCGGCACGGCCCTGAAGGCGCTCGGCAACGGGCTGTTCGATCTCGACTTTCCCGTCAGCGCGATCCAGCAGGGCGTGATCTTCGATTATCGCCTGAGCCGCGCGCTGATGGCGGGCCTGTGTGGCGGTGCGCTCGCCCTGTCGGGGGCGATCCTGCAGGCGCTGCTGCGCAATCCGCTGGCCGAGCCCTATATCCTCGGCATCTCGGCCGGCGCCTCGACCGGCGCCGTCGCGGTGCTGATCCTCGGTATCAGCATCGGCGGCGCGGTGCTCTCGGTCTCGGCCGGCGCCTTCATCGGCTCCTGCGCCGCGCTCGTCGTCGTCGCCCTGCTGGCGGCAGGGGCGGGCGGAGCAAGCGATCGCGTCATTCTCGCCGGTGTCGCCACCTCGCAGCTCTTCAACGCCGCGACCGCGACGATCGTGACCACGCTTGCCAGTGCCGAGCAGGCGCGCGGCGTCATGTTCTGGCTTCTAGGCAATTTCGGTGGCGTGCGCTGGCCCGACATCTGGATGGCGGCCCCGGTCGCCTTCATCGGCTTCGGCATCTGCATGCTGCACGCCAAGGCGCTCGACGCCTTCGCCTTCGGCGTCGATGCCGCGGCCTCGCTCGGCGTCGCGGTGAAGCGGGTGAAGGTCGTGCTCTTCGCGACGACGGCGGTGATGACGGCGGTGATGGTCTCGATCGTCGGCACGGTCGGCTTCGTCGGGCTGATCATTCCCCATGCGGCGCGCTTCCTCGTCGGCTCCGGCCATGCCCGCCTGCTGCCGGCGTGCCTCGTGATCGGCGCGATCTTCATGATCCTCGCCGACATCCTCTCCCGCATCCTGATCCCGCAGCAGATCCTGCCGATCGGCGTGGTCACGGCCCTGTTCGGCGCGCCGGTCTTCGCGCTCATCCTCTATCGCGCCCGGAGGCCGGCATGACGCTCGCGACCCGCGAGGTTCGCTGGGGTGCCGGCGGCCGGATGATCGTCGATGGCGTGACGCTGGAAGCCGCGCCCGGCCGGGTGCTCGGCCTGATTGGCCCCAACGGCTCCGGGAAGTCGAGCCTGCTCCGGTTGCTCTGCCGGTTGCGCAATGTCGCGAGCGGTGTCGTCACGCTCGACGGCAACGACATCGCCGCCGTGCCGCGCCGCGAGCTCGCCCGCCGCCTCGCTTTCGTCGAGCAGCAGGCGACGACGGACATCCAGCTCTCCGTCTGCGATGTCGTTCGCCTCGGCCGCACGCCGCACCGCGCCGCGCTAGCCTCCTGGAACGATGCCGACGAAGCCGCGGTCAACGAAGCGCTGGCGCGGGTCGGCCTCACCGAGCGCCACGACCAGTTCTGGCACACGCTCTCAGGCGGCGAGCGCCAGCGTGTCCATATCGCACGTGCGCTCGCGCAGGAGCCGAGCGAGCTGATCCTCGACGAGCCGACCAATCATCTCGACATCCAGCATCAGCTCTCGATCCTGAGCCTCGTCCGCCGCCTCGGCATCACCTGCATCATGGCGCTGCACGATCTCAACCTCGCCGCCATGTTCTGCGACGAGATCGCGCTATTGCATGACGGACGCCTACAGGCAGCCGGTGCGCCGGAGGATGTCCTGACGGCCGAAGCGATCCAGCGCATCTTCGGCGTCGCGGTCTCGATCCGCCCGGGAGCCTCCGGACGGCGTCACATCGAATACCTGATCGAGGCCGAGCCGCGGAAAGGCGCTTCAGTTTAAGGCGCTACTCCGCAGCCTGTTGCCGCTTGTCGAAGAAGCGCTCGCACGCCTCGGCGACGCGCGCCACGGAGGCGTCGTTCACGTCGAGATGGGTCACCCAGCGCAAGGTGCCGTAGCGCCCGCTGACGGAGATGCCGCGCTCGCGCAGGAAGGCGGCGAACGCTGCGGTATCGAGCGCCTTCGGCGACATGAACACCATGTTCGTGCGAGCTGGCCCGGCACCAAGCTCCGGGAAACGCCCGAGCACCTCGGCGAGCGCCGTGGCTCGCCGGTGATCCTCGCCAAGCCTGATGACATTATGCTCCAGCGCGTAGATCGCCGCCGCCGCGATCACACCGGTCTGACGCATTCCGCCGCCGAGCATCTTGCGGATGCGGCGGGCCTTCGCGATGAAGTCCTTCGGGCCGACGAGGATGGAGCCGATCGGCGCACCCAGCCCCTTGGACAGGCAGAGTGATACCGTGTCGAACTGCCCGGCGATCCAGGCCGCGTCGCGGTTACTCGCCGCAGCCGCATTCATCAGGCGGGCACCGTCGAGATGGGTGGCGAGCCCGCGCGAACGGGCGAGCCCGGTCGCGGCCTCCAGATAGGCATCGGGCAGGACGAGGCCGTTGAAGGTGTTCTCCAGCGCCAGCAGGCGCGTCATCGCGAAATGGAAATCGTTCGGCTTGATCGCATTGGCAATGGCGTCGAGCGCGATCGTGCCGTCCGGCTCGTTGGGTAAAGGCTGCGGCTGGATCGAGCCGAGCACGGCCGCGCCGCCGCCTTCCAGCCGATAGGTATGAGCCATCTGGCCGACGATGTACTCCTCGCCGCGCTCGCAATGGGCCATCAGCCCGGCGAGATTGGCCTGCGTGCCGGTGGGGAAGAACAGGGCGGCTTCCTTGCCGAGCCGCTCGGCGGTCATGGCTTCCAGCCGCTTGGTCGTCTGGCAATCGTCATAGACGGCGTCGCCGACCTCCGCTGCCGCCATGGCGGCGCGCATCCCTTCGCCGGGGCGCGTCACCGTATCCGAGCGGAAATCATCCACGATCATCGATCCGATCCTTGCGGGCTATGCGGCCACACTATCCGGCACTTGCCCGAGCCATCATGCAAAATTGACGGGGGAGGGCTCAGCATTCCGGCAGGTTGACCGCGAGCCCACCAAGGCTGGTCTCCTTGAAGCGCTCATTCATGGCTTCGCCGGTCTGGCGCATCGCCTCTATGCAATTATCCAGCGGCATGAAATGCGAGCCGTCGCCGCGCAGCGCCAGCGATGCGGCCGCCACCGCCTTGATCGCGCCGATGCCGTTGCGCTCGATGCAGGGCACCTGGACGAGGCCCGCCGCGGGATCGCAGGTCATGCCGAGATGGTGCTCCAGCGCGATTTCCGCGGCATTCTCGATCTGGGCGGGGGTGCCGCCGAGCACGGCGCAGAGCCCGGCCGCGGCCATGGCGGCGGCGGAGCCGACCTCGCCCTGGCAGCCGGCCTCGGCCCCGGAGATCGAGGCATTGTGCTTGATCAACCCGCCGATCGCCGCAGCGGTCAGCAGGAAATCGGCGACCTTCTCCGGCTCCGCGCCGGTGCAATGGTCGAGATAATAGCGCAGCACGGCAGGCACGACGCCGGCCGCGCCGTTTGTCGGCGAGGTCACCACCCGGCCGCCGGCCGCGTTCTCCTCGTTCACCGCCATGGCATAGACGCTGAGCCAGTCCGTCGAGGCATGGGGCTGGGCGCGATTGGCAAGCTTCTCCGCCGCCAGCTGCTGATGGATGCGCGCCGCCCGGCGCCGCACGCGCAGGCCGCCGGGCAGCTCGCCCTCCTGGCTCATGCCGCGCTCGATGCAGTCGTTCATCACCGACCAGAGCCGCGCGAGGCCGCTATCGACCTCTTCCGGCGACAGGCGATGGACCTCGTTGGCGCGCTTCATCTCCGCGATGGAGAGGCCGCTTTCCCGGGCCATGCGCAGCATCGCCGCCGCATTGGCGAACGGATAGGGCCAGGACGCCGCCTCGGTCGCGGTGGCCGGCGCCTCGCGCTCCTGCGCTGTCACCACGAAGCCGCCGCCGATCGAATAATAGGTCTCGGAGAGAAGCTCCGCCCCGGCGGAATCGCGGGCGCTGAAGACAAGCCCGTTGGCATGGCCGGGCAGGGGCGGCCCGTAGTCGAAGACGATGTCGGTCGCGGGGTCGAAGACCAGCGGCGGCAGGCCGTCATGGCGCAGGAGATGGCTGCGGCCGAGCTCGTCGAGCCCACGTTCGGCCGCGTCGAAATCGAAGGCGGCCGGCGTCCAGCCGAGCAGGCCGAGCGCCACCGCGCGGTCGGTGGCGTGGCCCTTTCCGGTGAAGGCGAGCGAACCGTAGAGCGTCGCGCGGATCGCCGCGGCGCGGTCGCGCGACGAGGCCTGTCGCAGCAGTTCGAGGAAGTGCCCCGCCGCCGTCATCGGCCCCATCGTATGCGAGGACGACGGACCGATGCCGATCTTGAAGACGTCGAATACGCTCAGGAACATCCCCGCCCCCTGTCGAATCGTTTCTTATGCGGGGTTCGAATCCCGTAGGGAATTCGTCACGCCGTTACGCTTTGGATTGCCTGCATCCGCGCGCGGGCCATCACCGACTCCGATGGCATGACGGGCGGTGAAAGGGAATGTCCGGGCAGGGGCTTTGTCGTCATATCTCTTTTGCCGGGGCGCTGTGTCGCCGCTTCACGCACTGCCAGTCGGGTGAGCACCGAGCTTTCCGACCCAGCTGGAGACGGCCTCGGCCACGGTCTTGAGATGGTCGGCGGCCGAAAAGCCGGATACCCGCTTGCGTGGCTTCAGGTCGTGATCGCCATCTTCCAGCCAGAGTAGCGCGATCGCCGGTGAAAGCGTGTAGGCCGAGACCTCTTCGCGCGTGCCGAATTCGTCCCGTGTGCCCTGCACGATCAGCGCCGGTGTCTTCAGGTTGGCGAGATGCGCGGTGCGCAGTTGCGCGGGTTTGCCGGGCGGGTGGAAGGGATAGCCGAGGCAGAGCAGGCCCTGGACGCGTCCGGCCTCGAACAGGGAATCGGCCACCATGCTGGCGACGCGCCCGCCCATCGACTTGCCGCCGATGACAAGCGTGCCCTTGGCACCGAGCGCCTCGATCGCGGCGAGATATTCCGGATTGAGCTTCTCGGCCTTTGGCGGCGGTGTGCGCGCCGTTCCGGTTCGCCTCGCCGCCATGTAGTCGAACTCGAAGCGGGCGACGCGAAAGCCGGCCCCGGCCAGCGCTTTGACCGCCGCGGTCATCGATGCCGAGTCCATCGGCGCGCCGGCTCCATGCGCCAGCAGGATCGTGACTTCGGCCTGCTCGGGGCCATCGAACAGAAACATCGGCTTCAGGTCCCGCAGAACGTCGCCAGCACGCGCTCATGCAGGGCCGGCGGGCGCGCATAGTCCTCACGGCCGGGTTGCGCGTCGAAGGGCCGGGCGAGGACCTCCAGAAGCGTCTCGAACGGCGCGAGATCGTTGCGTTCGACGGCGGCCTCGATCACCGCCTCGACCTGGTGGTTACGCGCTATGAACAAGGGGTTGGCGCGCAGCATCGCATCTTGCCGCGCCTTGGGAGGCTCCGCCTCTCGCAGCAGGCGCTGGCGCCACCGCTCTTCCCAGGCATCGAAGGCGGAAGGACTGCCGAAAAGGCTGCGGCAGGCATCGGAATTGTTCGCCGACCCGGCCGCCTCGCTCAGCCGGCGGAAGACCAACGTGAAATCGGCTTCGCCCTGCTGCATCGCCTCGAGCAGCGTCCTGATGAGATCGACATCTTCCGCTTCCTCGCTCGCAAGGCCGAGCTTCCGGCGGAATCCGGCGATCAGACGGGCCTGGAATTGCGGGTCGAACCGGTCGATCGCCTCCTGCGCGATCGCAACGGCATTGTCCTGGTCCTCGGCCAGCAGCGGCAGCAGCGTCTCGGCGAAGCGGGTCAGGTTCCAGCGGGCGATCGGCGGCTGGTTGGCATAGGCATAGCGCCCGCGTTCGTCGATCGAGCTGAACACCGTCGTCGGGTGATAGGTATCCATGAAGGCGCAGGGGCCGTAATCGATGGTCTCGCCGGCGATCGACATGTTGTCGGTGTTCATCACGCCATGGATGAAGCCGATCGTCATCCATTGCGCGACGAGCGCGGCCTGCGCGGCGATCACCGCCTCCAGAAGGGCCAGATAGCGCGCGTCGCCGGTGCAGGCTGGATAATGCCTGCTGATGACATGGTCGGCGAGCAGGCGCAGGCCCTCGTGATCGCCCCGCGCGGCGAAGAACTGGAAGGTTCCGATCCGGATATGGCTGGAGGCGACGCGGGTGAGGATGGCGCCGGGCAGCAGCGTCTCGCGCCGGACCCAATCGCCCGTCAGGACGGCGGCCAGCGCGCGCGTGGTCGGGATGCCGAGCGCCGCCATTGCCTCGCTGACGATATATTCGCGCAGCACCGGGCCGAGCGCGGCGCGGCCATCGCCCCGGCGCGAGAACGGCGTCGGGCCCGCGCCCTTGAGCTGGATATCCTGGCGCCTGCCGTCCCGGTCGAGGATTTCTCCGAGCAGGATGGCGCGGCCGTCGCCGAGCTGGGGGCTGAACCCGCCGAACTGGTGGCCGGCATAGGCCGTGGCGATCGAGGCGGCACCGGCGGGCACGTCATTGCCGGCCAGCATCGCCATGCCGTCCGGGCTTTTCAGCCAATCCGCGTCGAGCCCGAGCTGCGCGGCCAGCGGCTCGTTCTGCCGCAGCAGACGCGGCGCCGGAACCCGCGTTGGGGCGACCGTGGCGTAGAAGCGCTCAGGCAGGCGCGCATAGGAATTATCGAAGGGGATCGCGACCATCGGCCATAGATATACCCGGCCGGCCCAGGCGCAACACGGACGAGATTGAGGCAAGCGGCGAGCCCAGGCAGCAGGCCCGGCGAAATGCGACAAGGGTGGGGGCGATTCTCTTGGTTTTTGGAGTTGCGCCTTGCCGTGGGTTCACATTGCCTCAGGTCAGTGGCAGGCCGGATATGGCCGAGAGCCGAGAGCCGAGAGCCGAGAGCGCGGCTGCGCGAGCCTAAGCCTTTGGACATTCGATCGGATTCAGAATGCCAAGAGGGGAAGTGGCGGAGACGGTAGGGAAACCGCGACACGAAAAATATCTTAGCAATATCATCATCTTATAATGGTATGGGGTAGACAAGGTGTAACAGCAGTGTAACCCCATAAGGGTAACATCGGCGGTGGCTATCAGCTTCGATAGGCTTCACGGCGCGCTGTTCGGCTTCGAAGGCAGTTAGACGCGGTTGAAGTCGCCGTTCCCATTTGCATTGGGGCGATAAATCTCGATCGCTGGATTGAGTCGTATGGCCTTGGCGATTATCTCCTCCGCATCTGCGGCTGTCATCGCGTGCCCTAGGTAGAGCTGATCGACTTCTTCAGGGTGAAACGGCAGAGTATCCCATGCCTCCTCATGCTCGAATATCGGTATCGCCAATCGGTACTCCGACTCGAACTTCCATTCGTTGGTTTTAGAATAAATTGCTCGATCAAGTATCTCAGACATTGTATTTTCCCTATCTCCGAATAGGGCGTCAAATACGAATTGATCAGCGTGATCGTAAAGGGACGGGTGTCGTTCTGAATACTTAACTGGTTTGAAAAGCTTGAACTTTGAGTCTTTCTCGTATAACGGGGAAATTCTTACCATGGCTCCAGTGTTTTTTGCTGCGTAATTGTCCCACATGTATTTTGAGTTGAATTCTGTGGTGACATAAAGAGCTCTGTATCCTTGAAGTTGACGATTGAAATCGTCCACTTGAGCCTGAGCAAATGCAGACATTCTATCTAATTCGAGCGCGACTTCGTCTACATTGACAAGTTCTTCCCTCAAGACCCTTATTGCGTCGAGGATAACACGAAATGCGTGTTGTATAACTGCCGCCTTACGCAGCGTCGCGTTATCGGCCCGAATTTCCCGGTGCCTATTCTCATAAAGAATCTCGTGGAAATTCTGCGATATTCGCCCTGCCTCCTCTAGGGGCTCTGAAAATAGGCTGCGGATCGTAAAGTCTTCAATGTCGTTGAAGTCTGACGGCTTCGCGTGCCTGAATCGACCGTTGCCGAGTGTGAGCTTGGCCCCGCGCGCATCAAAATACTTGTAGAGAGGCGGAAGCGCCATGATCCGATCCATCAAATCACCTGCTTCGGCTGGAGAAATACAGCGATTCGGCCGCTAGATGGATCGGCGATGGGGCCGAATGGGCTGCACCGGGAGGAAATAATGGGTGGCGAGGCGATGTATGACGGCGAGGATGAGGCTGACGCCATCGCCAAGGAATGGGGCGTTGAAGTCGATCTCCTAAACTCCGCTCACTGGGAGCTTCAGAGCCGCGATGGGCATGATGGGGCGCACTACGGCTATTTTGTCAGTTTCGACCGTGGGAACGATCCGGCCCCTCTTAAAGCGCTGGGCTTGCGGGAGGGCGAGTATCTGCGTGAAGTCAGCTTGAACGCATTCGACCGCCCCGACCGCGACGAAGACGAATAAGCCCGCCGATCTCCTCGGCGGGCCATTGTCGCAAATCGCCCTGGGCCTCAGGCGGTGTGCTGCGTCGCCGCTTCCGCCTCAAGCCGCTGAAGCTCAGCTTCCGCCTCTTCGAAGCTCATTCGGGACGCGGCGTCGCGAAGGGGAATGACATTCGAAGCGGCTTCATGGCCGGGGTAAGCCCTCCGGCTCGCTTCGTGCATCGGCTTCCAGCTAGCCGGAGTAACACCACCGATCTCAACCAAGGCATTCGCAATGGCCTTGTCGCGGGGCTCGTCGTCGTTCTCGTCGATCTTCTTCAGGGCTTCGACCAGAGCGTGGAAGCGGTCGTTCTCGATGTAGGCGATGTTCGTCTTGAGATTGTGGGGCACCTGAGCGTCTCTCTTTCCGTCAGCGAAGGTGCTGACACCGATCTTATTGGCGGGCGGTCGTAGGCAATTCAGACAAGGAGCGGTTGACGGCCATGCGCGCTTGGCATGGCGTCCAGCTCAATCCTTGAGCCCCCGCGCCCGGCGCCGCTTCTTCTCTTCAAGTCGGTCCTCCGCCAACCGAACAGGACGTCCGAGGCGAGGACGATCGCCCCGAGCAGGATGGCCCCGGTCAGCCAATTCGGCATTATCCGAGTGACCGCAGATGTCGGGCTCAACAGGAACGGGGCCTTCAGGCTGTAACGCGCCCATCGGCCACAGACGTATCCCGTTCCGGCGGTACCGAGCGCGACCACGGCAAGCCCGACCAGCATGAGCGCGGTAGAGGAAGCATCACTTGTCGATAGCAGGGGCACAATCGAGAGTGCCGCCAGCGCTCCTCCACCGATCGCGACATTGCGCGCCCACCGTCGGCGCAATTGATGAAGCCATCGGTCGGTATGGCTCAGCGAAGGCAGTTCCGACTGAGCCGCCAGCTGCGGCCGGCTCGCGGCCTTCGGCTCAGAACCGTCGCTTCTCATGGCTTCCAATCGGAAGCCGCTCGCGATCCAGCAAACCGCCGCGATGCATAGACTGACGAAGACGATTGGGCCAAGCAATACCAGCAGGAAACGTGAGAAATTTAGGTGCCGTTGATAGGGAGGCAGACCATCGAACAGATCCGTGGCCACCCATTTTCGCGGAAATAGGCCGCAGTCGCGATCCCAATAGCGTAATGTGGGTGGCATTGGCGGGCGGATGGGGTCCCCGCATGTGAAGAAGCCATCGCGGAGCTCACCCTGCGTGCCGTTATGCTCCAGCATGGCGAAGCTAATCACGCCGATCACCCATCCGATCGCCATGACGATCCCAAGGCGGTGCCAGCCATTCAATGCCACATCACTCTCCAGGCAGTCCTTTGCTGTTCCGATAGAGGCAACTCGTCATGAGGTACTGCGTCCGCGGTCGAGCGTTGGAAGATCGCTGATCAAAAGGAATATCATGCCGAACGGCGAATAGGAATGATCGTTCCTAGATCGATCGTTCCTGCGCGCCGCTTGTGGTGGCATGGATCTCAAAGACGTCCTGGCCGCGAATCTGCGCCGCCTGCGGCATGAACGGCGGTTGACGCAGGAGGAACTCGCCGAACGAGCAGCGATCAGTAGCCGCTACGTCGGAGCTGTTGAGCGAGCAGACGTTTCTGTGAGCGTTACGATCCTTGGCCGCATCGCGGACGCCTTGAGTGTCGAGCCCAGCGAACTTCTGCGCTTAATACGCTCGACCGGGCGCAACAGCGGCCCAGCCGCTAAAAATGGTCCCTAGCCAACGTCTATAGCGTCCGATCTTGGCCCATTCCTGACGTCTGGAGCGTCCGCTGTTGGGCAATGAGCACAGCAGCCTAGGAGCGCGCGACATGCACTGGAGCAATCAGAGCGCATCCTCTCGCCTAGGCGGGCCCTGCAGAGCCGGATCGGGTGATCTGAACAGTTTTGGCGCTGTCGCTAAACAGGTTTCCTACTTGGTTATGCCGCCGCCGGGATTGCAGCAGCGCGTTGAAGCAAGCTTGGCCGGGCGTCCGGCGTCCCAGGCCCTGGTGAGACCTAAGGGTGTTGAAGAATTCGAGACACCGGCCAATCGAGGTACAGGCTCCGAAACGTTGGCGCAGGCGCTTAGATAGACCTCCTCGTATTCCACTGATTTCCAGAGGCGTTCGAGAAGCTGATTGCGCCATTGCGTGATCTGGTTCGGGGGCGCGTCAAACTGTTACGCCAGCTCAACGATCGTCTTCTCGCCTCTCACGCTGCAAGGGCTACCTTCGCCTTGAAGGCTAGCGTGTGGCTTCGCCGCGGTTGTTTCGCAATGGGCTCTCCTGTCGCGGCCATCATGCCGCCCTCAGGCAGAAGCTCCACGTATCCGGACTGTCCAACTTTCCGAGCCAGCTCGGCCCGCATCATCACAGCTTACGGTCTCAAGCGCATGCTGATCGACAGGTCCCTGTTTATTAACTATTCCTTAAGACGTGTATTTACTCAAGTTCTAATATGAGTGACGTTTAGGGTATGAAAGGTGTAAGCGGCCATCATATCAGCATCGCTATCGTTGATGACCACCCGCTCCTAGCGGAAGGGATCGCAACAGTTTTGTTGCGCCGCAGCAACTATACTGTTGTCGAAACCGGCGTAAGCGCCGCGGATGTCGCCGGTATTCCCGTCCGGCGGATTTGCGACGTCATGATCGCCGATTTGAACATGCCCGGCGACGTCTTCGCCGCGATCGCGGAGTTGCGGGAAACTGCGCCAGCCTGCAGGGTAGTGGTCTTCACTGCCTCGACCGAAACGGAGCATGCCGTCAAGGCGCTCGGCGCCGGGGCAGCCGGTTACGTGCTGAAGGGAAGCAGCGCCGGCGAATTGATCGAGGCGGTCGATGCGGTGCTGCGCGGCGAAGTCTACATCACGCCATCCTTCGCCGCGAAGGTGATCGGCGCCCTCAACAACAAGGCGACGGAAAAGCAAGCGGTTATCAGCACGAAGCTGAGCGTCCGCGAGGAGCAGATCGTTCGTCTGCTGCTCTGCGGCAAGCAGAACCGCGAGATCGCGCACAGCCTCGATCTCAGCGAGAAGACGGTCAAAAGCTATATGACCAACCTGATGACCAAGCTCCGCGCTCGCAACCGGCTTGAAGTCGTCATCGCCGCACAGAAACTGAAGCCGACCGACTTCTCCTCCACCGGCCGCTGAAACAGGCGCTGCCGAAAGTACAGCTCACTCCACCTTCGTCCGCAGAGAGCGACGGCGCACGGGCAGCGACACTGTGAGGAGTAAACCGCCCTGCGGTTGTTGCGTGATCGTCAGGCTGCCGCGCAAGGCCTTCACGCGGGTCTCCAGACCCCGAAGACCCAGGCGCGGCCGCGGCTGCGGCACGTCCGGCGGCGCTGCCTCGCCTCCCGGGCCGTCATCCGAAACGAGAATCTCCAGCGTCTCTGCGGCAAAGCGGGTCGCGACATGCTGGCCACGGCCGTGCGCATGCTTGTAGGCGTTCATCAACGCCTCCTGGACGACGCGAAACGCGCAGAAACGGATCGCTTCGGGCATCTGGTCCGGCAAGATGCCGATGCTGCGCATAACGCCCGTCCCGGTCTGCTGCTCATGCCGCTTGATCGCGGCCTCGATCGTGTCGGATGGCGAGAGATCCCGGATCTCGGGCAGAACCAGGCCGGCCGAGAGATTGCGCAGCTCGGCCAAGGTCTGCTGGATCAGCCGCTCCAGCTGGCCTCGGAGTTCCGCCGGCTCGTCGGGAAGCCGCAGCATCAGCAGGCTCAGCATCTGGATGGGGCCATCATGCAGGTCGGCTCCGATGCGGGCGAGATAGATCTCGTTCGAGACGGCGGCATCGAGCCGGGCCCGATCGGCCGCGCGTCGCAGCGTGTTGTTGCGCTTTGCCAGCGCCGATGCGCGTGCGAGGTTGGCCTCAAGCTCTGCTTGCTGGGAGCTGATGATGTGGCTGGCGCGGCGGATCGTCAGATAGAGCAGGAATCCAATGATGATCGCGACATTGAGGATCAGGAACCAGGTCGCATAGCGCAGTTGCTGAATCTCACGGTCGAGCGAAAGGCTGACTTCATAGAACTCGCCGAAGCCGAGAATCGTGTTTGTGCCCGGCTTGTGGATAGGTGCATAGGTTTCCAGCGAGTGCTGGCCGGGCTCCTCATCGTCATGACTGTTGCCATGCGGAGAGACGACGACCTGCCCTCGAGATAGCTGTTCGAGCCGCGACGGCTGAAGCTGCGCGCCCTCCTTCGCCTTGTCGGTGCTGTAGATCAGCTTTCCCGTCCGGCTCCAGATCTTGATCTTTGTAACGCGCTGGCCGAGGCGGCTATCCGTGATCTGCGCCTTGATCCTGTTCTTGCTGTCCTCCGACAGCGTATCGGCATGTTCGAGTTCGAGGACATGCGGAGCCAGGAGAGCCTGGAGATAATGGGCGCCGATCTCGGCCATGCCCTGTTCCCAGCCGATGCGGATGCGGCGCTCGACCCAGTACCCCAGCGTGAGCATCGACAGCCCGACGACGAGCGATGCGGCGATGGTGAAGCGGCGCTCCAGGCTCTGCACAGCCCAGCGCGCCCGTAAGCCGTCAAGGAAGCGTACCGACCTTGGTCCGTATCCGGCCCAGCCCAAGGTCGATGCGGCAGCCCTGTCTTTTGCCGCTGATTCTTCCTCGACCTTTCCATCTACCGCGGTTGGCATGGCGCAGGCACTCTGATGATTAACGAATGATTAAACCGGGGAACCGCCGTCATCATTACGCACTGACTACGCAAGGCTAGATGCCGCCTGAAAGGCATCAATACAGAATCTTTTGTCGATTGTCTTCACGACATCGCTGCGGGAAATGATTTCCGTGGCCAGTCTTTGTGCGTCGATTTTTGAGGATCAAGGCTATGGTCAATATCGTCAGGCACGATCTCGAGTTCATCCTGCGCCAGATCAAGATCGCAGAGGCGCATTCGGGCGGAACTCCGCTCGACCAGGTCTACGTCGACGCCAGCGGCAATGTCGTGCCTCAGGGGACTCCTGGATCCGTCCTGGCCATCAGCCACCCGCTCGCACCCTTCGGCTTGCGGACTATCGACGGCAGCTACAACAACATGGTCGCGGGCCGCGACCAATGGGGCGCGGCCGACAATCCTTTCGTCCACCTGACCGACCCATCCTATCGCAACGACCTGGACGGTGACAGCATTCCTCTCGGCCAGAATGGCCCGCTCCTCACCAACACGAACTATGGTTCCTCCGGTTCCGTCGTCGACGCCGATCCGCGGCTGATCTCGAACCTGATCGTCGATCAGACCCTCGGCAATCCCGCAGCCGTCTACGCCGCCCTCGCGCATGCCGGCCTGAGCGGCAACGCGCTCAGCCTGGCGCTGTCCGCGATCAACACTGCCTACCAGCCGGTCAAGGACGCAGCGGCCGCGCGGGCGGCGGCCAATGCAGCGCCCAACGATGCCACGCTCGATGCCGCGGCCGACGCCGCCGAGGCAGCTGCCTCCGTCGCTATGCCGGGGATTCTGACCCTTGTCGCCGGCTATGGTATCGAGATGGAGGAGACGACCCACACCATCATCCTGCCGAACGTTGCGCCGGACGAAGGCCTGTCGGCGCCCTTCAATTCCTGGTTCACGCTGTTCGGCCAGTTCTTCGACCACGGCCTCGATCTGGTCGCCAAGCAGGGTGGCACGATCTACATCCCGCTGAGCCCGGACGACCCGCTCTACAACCCGGCCTCGCCCCAGACCAACTTCATGGTTCTGACGCGCACCACACCCGGCGCCGACAACCTGACGACGCCCTTCGTCGACCAGAACCAGACCTACAGCTCGACGGCGTCGAAGCAGCTGTTCATGCGCGAGTATGATTTCTCGACGGGCGTGCCGCTCGCGACTGGCAAGCTGCTCTCCGGCGAGAGCGGGCTAGCGACCTGGAAGGACGTCAAGGATCAGGCGAAGCTGCTCGGTTTCGAGCTGACCGATGCCGATGTCGGCAACATCCCGCTCTTCGCCATGGACGAGTATGGCGAGTTTCTGCGTGGGGCCAACGGTTTCCCGCAGATCGTCATGGGGCTGGGCGGCGACGGCGCCTTCGGTGGCGGCGACGATGTCCTCGTCGAGGGTAACCCCCTCCTGCTCGTTCCGACGACCGGAGCGCTGCGCACCGGCCACGCCTTCATCGACGACATCGCCCACAACGCCGTCTTCAAGGGCCTCGTCGATCCCGATCGGAATCCCGGCACGCCCAATTCCGTGATGCAGCTACCCGACGAAGACGATGTCGCCGGCAACGCCATCATACCCAACGCCGCTGGCGTGGCTCTCACCTATGATGACGAGCTGCTCGATGCGCATTACGTCACCGGCGACGGGCGCGGCAACGAGAATATCGGCCTCTCGGCGGTCCACCACGTGTTCCATTCGGAACACAACCACATGGTCGAGCAGATCAAGCAAAGGGCGCTCGAGGCGAACGACCGCACCTTCCTGAACGAGTGGCTGCGCGTCGACGTGACCGCGCTTCCGGCGACCCAGGCCGAGATCGCCGCCTTGCAATGGGACGGCGAGCGCCTGTTCCAGGCGGCCCGCTTCACGACCGAGATGCAGTACCAGCACCTCGTCTTCGAGGAGTTCGCCCGCAAGGTCCAGCCGGATATCGACGCCTTCGTCTTCAATCCCTCGACCGACATCAACCCGGCGATTTTCGCCGAGTTCGCGCATGTCATTTATCGCTTCGGCCATTCTATGCTGCGCGAGGACGTCGCCCAGACCTATGCCGACGGCACGACGGGCGACCTCGCCCTGTTCGACGCATTCCTCAATCCGCTCGCCTTCGGCGGCGTGCAGCGCGACGCGAACGGAACCCCGATCCTCGGCGCGAACGGTCAGCCGATCGTGCTCGATCACGACCAGGCGGCCGGTGCCATCGTGCGCGGCATGACCAGCCAGGTCGGCAACGAAATCGATGAGTTCGTCACGCATGTCCTGCGCAACCAGCTCGTCGGCATCCCGCTCGACCTCGCCGCGATCAATATCGCCCGCGGTCGCGACACCGGCATCCCCTCGCTGAACGAGGCGCGCGCGCAGTTCAAGGCGATCGCCAACGGCGACAGCCAGCTCGACCCCTATACGAGCTGGACCGACTTCGCCCTCAACCTGAAGAACCCCGCCTCCGTCGTGAACTTCATCGCGGCCTATGGCACGCATGAGACGATCACGAACGCGACGACCTCGGACGCAAAGCGCGACGCGGCGATGAAGCTCGTCTTCGGCGACGCGTCGCTGAACGAGGTTGACCGGCAGGACTTCCTGAACGGCCGTGGGCAATACGCCGCGAAGCTCGGCGGCCTGAACGACGTCGATCTCTGGGTCGGTGGCCTTGCCGAGAAGAAGATGCCCTTCGGCGGCATGCTCGGCTCGACCTTCTCCTTCGTGTTCGAGTTGCAGCTCGAGAACCTGCAGAATGGCGACCGCTTCTACTACCTGTCGCGCGTCCAGGGCTTGAACTTCCTCAACGAACTCGAGAACAATTCCTTCGCCAAGATGGTGCTGAACAACACCGATCTCGGCGCGACGGGTTACGCCTTGCCGGGCGATATCTTCTCGGTTCCTGACCACATCATCTATATGGATGCTCGCGACCAGGCGAAGTTCGGGGTGCCCGAGGCCGTTCACGAGGACCCGTTCCTCCAGGCGCTCTCGGCCTTCGTCGAGCGCCGCGACGCCAACGGCAACCTCATCGAATACCAGCGCAACCCGGACGGCACCTTCGTCAAGGATGCCGCCGGCAACGCTGTACTCGCCGTCGGCAGCCTCGGCTCCGGGCAGATCGCACGCTCGGTGCGCGTCAACACGGCCGATCATGTCCTGATCCAGGGCACGATGGACAACGACATCATCGTGGCCGGCGGCGGCGACGACTCCGTCTGGGGCCGCGGCGGCGACGATCGGATCGAGGCGGGCTACGGCGTCGACAAGATCCATGGTGGCGACGGCGACGACATCATCACCAATAGCGGCACCGATATCGGCGAAGTCGATATGCTGCATGGCGAGGCCGGCGACGACGTCATCCACGGCGGCAGCGGCATGGCGCTGATCTTCGGCAACGAGGGCAAGGACGTCCTGATCACCGGTCCGGACGGCAAGGAAGCCTTCGGCGGGCTCGGTGACGACTTCATCCTCGGCGGCGAGGGCGTCGACTTCCTGCTCGGCAACGAGGGCGA
Source organism: Allobosea sp. 47.2.35 (assembly GCF_024655635.1). Lineage (GTDB taxonomy): Bacteria > Pseudomonadota > Alphaproteobacteria > Rhizobiales > Beijerinckiaceae > Allobosea. The sequence goes on from NZ_JANLGI010000010.1 coordinate 154,903, forward strand.
CGACTGGATCGAGGGCGGCGGCGGCTTCGACACGACGGCCGGCGACAATTCCGAGCTGTTCTTCAACTCGACCATCCTTGGCCACGACGTGATGTTCGCCGGCACCGACGAGCATGATTTCGACGCCGAGTCCGGCGACGACATCATGGTCCAGGGCGAGAGCGTGATGCGCAACGAGGGTATGCTCGGCTTCGACTGGGCGATCCACAAGGGCAACCCGCAGGCCGCGGATTCGGACCTCCTCGTCCCGATCTTCACGACCGACGCGCAGGACATCCTGCGTGACCGCTTCGACGCGGTCGAGGCGCTCTCCGGCTGGGACAAGAACGACTCGCTGAAAGGCGACAATCGCGGCGATATCAGTGCGGGCGAAATCGAGGCGGTTCCCGCCCTCGCCGGCGCCGAGAACACCATGACCGGCCATGAGCTGACACATGGCGGCGTCGATCGGATCACGGGCCTGCGCCCGATCATCGGCGGTTTCGCCGATCCCACCGTCACGACAGCCTTCGAGGGCGGCGTAGCCTTCGACCGCGGCAACATCCTGCTCGGCGGCAAGGGCAGCGACGTGATCGAGGGTCGCGGCGGCGACGACATCATCGATGGCGACGCCTGGCTCAATGTCCGCATCAGTATCAGGGATACGGCCGGGAACGAGCTCGCCACCGTCGACAGCCTGGCGCAGGCAATCTCCTTGCCGACCGGCCACCCGTTCTACAACCAGTGGAACGGCAAGGCGCTCAGCGAGTTGATGGTGAGCGGCGCCATCAAGCCGGTCCAGCTCAACATCGTCCGCGAAATCCTCGACCACGGCACCGGCGGTCCCAATGCTGCCCTGGGGACCGACGTCGCGGTCTATTGGGACGTGGTCGACAACTATACCTTCACCCGCGGAGCGGACGGCTCCTATCTCGTCGAGCATACCGGCTTCGACCAGGCTAACGTCCCTGACGGCGCCAACTTCGTCTCCGACGGCCTCGACAAGCTCTGGAACATCGAGCGGCTGCGCTTCTCCGACGGCGATGGCGGCACCGTCGAGTTCGCCATCAGCCAGCTTTTCAACGAGCTTCCCGTGGGCGTGCCGACGATCAACGACCTGACGCCGACCGAGGGCCAGGCCCTGACGGCTTCCGCAGGCGGCATCTCGGACGGCAACGGCATCGCAAGTGCCTTCACGTTTCAGTGGCAGGTATCCGAGGACGGCGGCACGACCTGGGCCAACATCCTGCTCGCGACCGGACCGACCTTCACGCCGGTGGACCTCCTGGGTCTCGGGCAGGTTGGCGACCGCCTCCGCGTCGCCGTCAGCTTCACTGACGGTGCCGGAAATCTCGAGACGGTTTTCTCGGCCCCCACCGGCGTTGTCGGCGACGTGTGGAACCGCAGCCTCCTGACAGGCGCGACCTTCAACGGCACCGAGGGCGACGACATCGCCACCGGCAGCAACGGCATCCTCGGGATCGGCGCGGCCGAGACCCTCAACGGCAACGGCGGCGACGACACGCTGAATGGCGATGGCGGTAACGACACTCTGAATGGCGGCACGGGTAACGATCGCCTCGATGGCGGCGCAGGCAACGGCGACATCGCCGCCTATGCCGGCACGGCCCGCAGCTTCGGTTTCGGCCTCAACGGCGCCGGACAACTCGTCATTACCGACCTCGTGGCCGGCGTTAACAACGAAGGCATCGACACGCTGACCACTATCGAGCAACTCCGCTTTGCTGGTACAACCTACGCTCTGGTTAACGGCACGAACGGCGCCGCTACATCCAACGGCACCGCAGGCGCCGATATCCTCCTGGGGCATGGCGGCACCGATACCCTCAACGGCGCCGGCGGCAACGACATCCTCGTCGGCGGCGCAGGCAACGACACGATCAGCGGTGGTGCAGGCAACGACCTCATACTCTGGCGTGTCGGAGATGGCCGCGACATCATCAATGGGGACACTGCCGCTGCCAACATCGCCGGGACGGTCGACACCGTCCACATCATGGGCGACGCCACGGCCGAGATATTCCGGATCTATTCCCGTACTGAGGCGACCAACGCCGGCATCACCGGTCTCAATGCGAATACCGAGATCGTTATCACCCGGAACGGCACGAACAACGCCTCGATCATCGCCGAGCTCGACAATATCGAGGAGATCGTAGTCAATGGCCTGGGCGGCGGCGACACCTTCATCCCGATCGGCACCTTCGCCGGAACCAGCCTGCTGACCAGCACGATCACGATCGAGGGCGGCGCCGGCGACGATCAGGTCGATGTGTCCTCGCTGCTCTCGGCCCATCGCGTCGTCTTCAAGTCCAACGGCGGCAACGACACCATCCTGGGCACGCTGCGCACGCAGGACGAGATCCAGGTCGCCGACGGCACGAACCTCGCCGACTATGTCGCGACGGTGAATGCGAACGGTACGACGACGCTGTCGAACGGCACGCACTCGATCACCTACGCGACGGCGGGAACACCGACGATCGGCGAAGAGCCGGACGGCACGCCGCGCGGCGCCTTCGAGATGACCGCGCGCGACCTGGAGGGGCTGAAGAAGCTGGTCAACGGCCAATTGCCCTTCCCCGACGACGACGATGCCGAAGGCGCGCTTGGACCGCGCGAGGTCTCCGGCAACGGCAACAACGAGGAGAACCCGTCCTTCGGACAGGCCGACACGCCCTTCATCCGGCTCACCGATACGCGCTACGGCGCGGCCGACGCCGCGATCGGCAACCGCGGCCTCAACCCGATCTATGACGGGCTCGACCCCCGGGCGATCTCGAACATCCTGGGTGCCCAGGAAGCAGGCCTGCCGCATGCCGGCAACGACGCCAACATCTTCTTCATGGCCTTCGGCCAATATGTCGATCACGGCCTCGACTTCCTGCCGAAGAGCGCCGCCAACGGCACGATCCAGATCGGTGCGCCCGGCACCGGCCATCCCGGCCAGGGCAACCCGGCCGACCTGACACGTGGCGAGGTCTACGCCATCGAGGGCGGCGTGCCGCAACACCTCAACAAGACCTCTGCCTATGTCGACCAGAATCAGGCCTATGGCTCGCATAACCTCGTCACGCAGTTCCTGCGCGAAGGCGACGGCAATGGCGGCCTGACCTCGCATCTGTTGAAGGGCGTGCCCGACCCGTCGAACCCGACCTTCAGCCTGCTGCCGACGCTGCGCGAGGCGATTCAGCATCACTGGGCAAACAACACCGTCTTCCACGACCCGTCCCTGCCCGGCGGCCAGATCGCATTCCGCGACTATTTCGCCGGGCTGGTCGATGGCGGCGGCGCCATCAACCCGGCCATGGTCCAGTCGGTGTCGTCCGACTTCATGGGCTCGGGCCAGGCCCTGCTGCTCGACAGCAACCCCTTCATCAGCCTGCTCGACCATTATGTGGCCGGCGACGGCCGCACCAACGAGAACTTCGCGCTGACCTCGATGCACACGATCTGGGCGCGGAACCACAACTTCCATGCCGACCAGCTCGAAGCCGCAGGCTTCGAGGGTACGGCGCAGGAGCTCTTCGACGCGGCCAAGATCATCAACGAAGCCGAGTACCAGCGCGTTGTGTTCAACGAATACGCCGACACCCTGCTCGGCGGATTGCGGTCTCGCGACGGCAGCGGCGGCGACCACGGCCATGACGGCTACAATGCCGATGCCGATGCCGGCGTCAGCCACGAGTTCGCTGCGGCGGCCTTCCGCTTCGGCCATTCGCTGATCGGCCAGACCCTGACGGTGATGGACGCCAACGGCCAGCCCAAGCAGGTCAGCCTTGTCGACGCCTTCCTGAACCCGACCAACGACGCCTCGGCCTTCCCGAACCCGCTGCCTCCCGGCTACGTTCCGCAGCCCGGCTACGCGCAGTATGGCGTCGGGGCGATCCTGCAGGGGGTCGCGACGCAGCCGGCCGAGGATGTCGACTTCAACATCGTCGACGCTGTCCGCAACGACCTCGTCCGCATCCAGGCCGACCTGTTCTCCTTCAACCTGGCCCGGGGCCGCGATGTCGGCCTGGGAACGCTGAATCAGATCCGCAACGACCTCGCGACCTCGACGAACTCCTATGTCCGGGAAGCGGTCGGGTTCGCCGGCAACATGTCGGCCTACCAGTCCTGGGAAGACTTCCAGCAGCGCAACGGCCTCAGCGATGCGGTCATCGCCCAGTTCAAGCAGGCCTATCCCGACCTCGTACTCGACACGCCGGAGAAGCTGGCAGCCTTCGTCGGCGCCAACCCGGACATCCAGCTCGTCAACGGCAACACCGTGAAGGGCATTGACCGGGTCGATTTCTGGCTGGGCGGCCTCGCCGAGCAGCACGTCAATGGCGGCATCGTCGGCCAGACCTTCTGGGTCGTCCTGCACGAGCAGTTCGACCGCCTGCAGGAAGCCGATCGGTTCTATTACAAGGACCGGCTGGAGGCCTTCGACTTCTACGAGGCCTTCATCGACGGTCAGGAATTCTCCGACATCGTCGCCCGCAATACCGGCCTGACCGACCTGGCCGAGCACATCTTCGAGGTGGATGACGAGGACGACGCCGGCAACGGCGGCGAGGATGACGACGATGACGATGAGGACGACGACGACACGCCGACCAATCCCGGCGATGACGACGAAGACGACGACGAAGACGACGACGACGATGACGATGACGATGACGATGACGACGATGAGGGTGACGACGACGAGGACGATGATGATCCGTCCTGCGGCTGCGACGACGATGACGACGATGACAGCCCCGGCACGCCGGCACCCAACCCGAACCCGTCGACCGGCGGCGCCCTGCGCACCGGCACGGCCGCAGCGGACGTCCTGATCGGCACGGCCAATGCCGACAACCTCATCGGCCTTGCCGGCGACGACACCCTGATCGGCGATGCAGGTGCCGACGCGATCTCGGCTGGCGAGGGAGCGGACTTCATCGATGCCGGCGACGGGCGCGACGTCGTCTTCGCCGGAGCTGGCGACGATCAGGTCTTCGGCGGCGGCGGGGTCGACATGCTCTACGGCGAGGCCGGCAACGACCGGATCTTCGGCGGCGCGGGCAACGATCTGATCGATGCCGGCACCGGCAACGACACGGTGGTTGCAGGCGGCGGCGACGATCTCATGGTCGCGGCGGCTGGCGACGGAGACGACACCTATTTCGGTGACGAGATCGACGGCGGCAACGGCATCGATACGCTCGACTACTCGGCGATCACGGCCAACCTCACCGTCGACCTCGGCAACGGCCTCGGCGGGCGCGGCAGCGCGGCGAGCAGCCAGAGCGGCAGCGACACATTGTGGAGCATCGAGAATGTCGCGACCGGCTCAGGCAGCGACGTGATCACGGCGAGCGACGCGGTGAACGTGATGGAGGGCGGTACCGGCAACGATACCTTCCGCTTCCTCAGCACGGTCGGCGCGGATGGCGACACCATCCTCGACTTCCAGCCGGGCGATCGCCTCGACCTGAGCGCCGTCGACGCGGATGCCAGCCAGGCCGGCAACCAGAGCTTCACTCTGGCCAATGGCGGAAGCTTCACCACGGCAGGCCAGCTGACGGTCACCTACGAGACCCGGGCCGACGGCGAGTACACCATCGTCAAGGGCAATGTCGATGCGGCGACGGATGCCGAGTTCCAGATCAACCTGAAGGGCAGTCACAACCTGACGGCCAACAGCTTCATCGTCTGATCGAACCGGCGGCGGGTGGGCGGACCGAGGGGGCCGCCCACCCGATCCATCTCCATCACCAGCATTTTACGGGGGCCAGAATGGCACCGTCCAAGACGCTTCTCTCCGCCCGCAAGCGCGACGCCGCCAGGCTGACGCGCGGCCTGCGCGGCATCGCCATCTTCCTGTTCGTGGTCTCCGGCCTCATCAACCTGCTGGCCCTGACCGGCTCGTTCTACATGATGCAGGTCTACGACCGCGCCCTGACGAGCGGCAGCATCCAGACCCTGGCGGCGCTCTCGGCGCTCGCCATCGGCCTCTATCTGTTCCAGGGCTGCTTCGACGTCATTCGCTCGCAGGTTCTCGTTCGCGTCGGCGCGCGCTTCGACGACCAGATCGCGCCGATCGCGCATCGCGTCACCATCGACATGCCGCGCCTGGGCTTCTCGACGGCGGAGGCGATGGAACGCGGCCGCGATGTCGATACCGTCCGCAGCTTTCTCGGCGGCCAGGGTCCGGGCGCCCTGTTCGACCTGCCCTGGATTCCGCTCTATCTCGCCTTCGTCTACTTCCTGCACCCGTGGCTCGGCGGATTGACGCTGGCCGGCGCGGTCGTGCTGACCGCGCTGACGCTACTCAGCGAAGTCCTGACCCGCCGCATCAACAGCGAGACGCGGCAAGCGGCCGTCGCGCGCGGCGCCATCGCCGACAGCAACGCCCGCAACGCCGAGGTGTTGAAGGCGATGGGCTTCGCGCCGCGCGCGGTCGCGCGCTTCGACGAGGTCAATCGCGAGCACCTCGCCCTTCAGACCCGCTCCAGCGATCTCGGAGGCACCTTCGGCGCTATTTCGCGCGTGCTGCGCATGATCCTGCAATCGGCGACGCTGGGGCTTGGCGCCTATCTCACCATCAAAGGCGAGCTTTCGGCCGGCGCGATCATCGCGGCTTCCGTCGCCTCCTCGCGCGCGCTGGCGCCGGTCGATCAGGCGATCGCCAACTGGAAGCCCTTCGTCGCGGCGCGCATGGCCTTCCAGCGCCTGCGCGAGACGATGACGGCCTTGAGCAAGGCAGTCGAGCCGATGGAGCTGCCGGCGCCACGCCAGTCGCTGAAGATCGACAAGATCACGGTCGCCGCGCCGGGCAGCGGCCAGGTGCTGCTGAGCGATGCGAGCTTCGACGTTCAGGCCGGCAAGGCGGTCGGCATCATCGGGCCGAGCGGCGGCGGCAAGACCACGCTCGTCCGGGCGATCACCGGCATCTGGCCGATCCTGCGCGGCGCCGTCCGGCTCGATGGCGCGGAGCTGGAGCAGTGGCCGGAGGAGACGATCGGGCGCCATCTCGGCTATCTCCCGCAGGAGGTCGCGCTGCTTGACGCCACGGTCGAGGAGAATATCTCGCGCCTGGCCGAGACCTCCGATCCCGCCAAGGTCGTCGAGGCGGCCACCGCCGCCGGCATTCATGAGATGATCCTGCGCCTGCCGCTGGGCTACAAGACCCAGCTCGGGCCGCAAGGCACGGCCCTCTCTGCCGGCCAGCGCCAGCGGATCGGCCTGGCGCGGGCGCTCTACGGCAATCCCTTCCTCCTCATCATGGACGAGCCCAACTCCAATCTCGACGGCGAGGGAGAGGCAGCGCTCACGGCCGCGATCGAGCAGGTCAAGGCACGCGGCGGTATCGTCCTCATCGTTGCGCACCGCCCCAGCGCGCTGCAGGCGGTCGACGATGTCGGCCTGATCCAGGGTGGCAGGCTCGTCGCCTTCGGCCCCCGCGACAAGATCCTCGCGCCGGCCCAACATCGAGCTGGAGCCGCGTCCGCGCCGAATCCGGCGGCCCCGGCTGCTCCCCCTGCGGCTTCGCCTCCCTCTGACGGCAACCGCGGCGTCTCCATGCCACGCGCCATCGGCCTTGGCGAATATCCGGGCGTCCTTAATCGTCGGGTGCCGGCATGATCACGATCAAGGCAACCAAACCTGCGGAGCCGCAGCTTCCCGACGCCGCGCAGATCTACCGCAAGCTCCAGGATGAACCGGCCTCGGCGCCGCGCTGGCCGGGCGTGTTCGCCCTCGCCTTCACGGCGGTCGTGCTCTACCTCAAAAGCCTGTTCCCCGGCCAGGCGAAGACCGATGCGTCGGCGCCCCCCGCCGCAGAGGACACCGCCCAGGCCGGGGAAGCCCCCCGCAAGCCGAATGTCGCCGAAGGCGAGGAGCAGCGGCCGGACGGGGAGAAGGACGTCGACGAGACCGGTTCCGTGAACAAGGAGCCTGCCGCGGCCAAGGCCATCGGCACGGGAGGCCCCGGCCCTGGCGTTCAGGGACTGCCGGATTTCCTGAACATCGACTCGCGGCTGATCGACTACGAACAGCTGCCCCTTCCGCGCTACACCTCGCCGATCTTTGAGGCGGGGCTGGGCTTCTCGGCCAACAACGATAATGGTGGGCGTGGCTTTTCCTTCACCGCGGTTTCGGGCGGCGCATCCGATGGCGGCTCGTCGACGGGTTCCGGCCCGAGTGGCGGGAACGAGCCCGGCGGGCCGGGCGACGATGACGATGACGACGAAACGCCGCAAGAGCCGCGCAACCGCGCCCCGCGTGTCTCCGGCCCCGTCCAGCTCGTCGATATCGGTGGCTGCCAGACGCTGATGATCGCCAGCCTCGCCCTGCTGGCCGGCGCGACCGATGCCGATGCCGACCCGCTCTCCATCGTCGGGGTTCAGGCATCCCATGGTCAGTTGACCGCAACCGAGGGCGGCTGGGTCTTCAAGCCGCAGAGCGGCTGGCACGGCACGGTGACGCTGACCTACTGGATCAGCGACGGCGAGGCTCTCGTGCGCCAGACGGCGACGCTGCGCGTGCTGGAATTCCTCGACGTTACCGGCACGCCCGGCGATGACATGCTGCTCGGCAGCGAATGCAACGACCGCATCGCGGGCCTCGGCGGCGACGACGTGGTCGATGCGCGGGGCGGCAACGACATCGTCGTGACCGGAGCCGGTAACGACCACATCGTCGGTGGGGCCGGCAACGACCAAATCGACGCCGGCGCCGGCAACGACATCGTCTTCGGCGGCGCCGGCAACGACGTCATCCGCGGCGGCGCCGGCCATGACAGTCTGTACGGCGGCGGCGGGAACGACACGATCTACGGCGAGGCTGGCGACGACTTCATCGACGCTGGCCCCGGCGACGACATCGTCGATGCCGGACCGGGGAATGATGTCATCCATGCCGGCCCCGGCAACAACATCGTCGATGCCGGTGACGGCGACGACATCGTCAAGGCCGACGACGGCGACAATACCGTCCTCGCCGGCACGGGCGACGACCATATCGACCTGGGCGCCGGCAATGACGTCGTCGCGGCCGGGGCAGGCAACGATCAAGTCAGGGCCGGCGCTGGAGCCGACCGTGTCTTCGGCGATGCGGGCTGTGACGAGCTATACGGCGAGGCCGGCAACGACGTGCTCGACGGCGGTGCCGACAGCGACCGCGTCTTTGGCGGGGAGGGCAACGACTGGATCGTGGCGACGAGCGATGTCGCGGCCGACTGCTACGATGGCGGCGAGGGACAGGACACGCTCGACCTCTCGGCGACCGAGCATGGCGTCATCGTCGACCTGAAGCGCGGCAAGGCCGTCGGCATCGAGATCGGCGATGACACCGTGATCGATTTCGAGGCCATCCTCGGCGGCAGCGGCGATGATTGCCTCATCGTCGGAGAGAAGGCCACGGCGCTCACCGGCGGCGGCGGCAATGACCGCTTCGTCTTCGCCGTGGATGACGATGCCACGCGCACCGACGACCTCGTCCATCAGATCCTCGATCTGGAGGCCGGCGATCGTATCGTCATCAAGCAATACCAGCTCCGTTCGCGCGACGATGATGATGATGATGACGGCGACGAGGGCGAAGATTCCGACGGCTTCGAGCGCGCCTATGGCGACAGCGGCGATGATCGCCCGTTCCGCTTCCGCATCGAGAAGATCGGCGAGGACGAACGCACCTATGTCGACGTCTATGTCGAGGAGAGCGACGCCACGGACTTCTCGGTCGAGATCTACGGCAACCACAAGCTCTATTACGTCTGAGGCAGGGACCGGCTGCATGAACGGCCGGCGAGGGGATAATGCCGATGAACGCCCACAATCATGATTTCGCCGCCACTTCGGGAAAGTTCGGCAAGAAGGCCCGAGCCCGCCAGGTGAATTTCAGCCTGCGCGGCCACGTCGTCGCCGGTGCCACGATCGCTCTCCTGCTGGTTCTCGGCTTCGGCGGCTGGGCGGCGAATGCCGCGCTGAATGGCGCCGTCGTCACGCAGGGCGCCGTCAAGATCGACCAGAACCTTAAGGAAGTGCAGCACCGCGACGGCGGCATCGTCCAGTCGATCGCCGTCCGCCAGGGCGACCGCGTCGAGGAAGGTCAGGTGCTTTTCCGGCTCGACGATGTCCAGACCCGGGCCGAACTGTCGATCATCCGCTCCCAGCTTGCCGAGAATCTCGGCCGCAAGGCCAGGCTCATCGCCGAGCGCGACAATCTGGCAAGCGTCACCTTCCCGGCTGAGCTCACGGCGCTGTCCGACGAGGTCGACCATATCCACGAAGGCGAGACCCGTCTCTTCACGGGCAACAAGGCCAATCGCGACAGTCGCAAGGAGCAGCTGGAGATTTCGATCGTCCAGTCGGGCGAGGAGATGCGCGGGCTGGAATCGCGGCAGGTCGCGAAGGTCGAGGAACTCAGGCTCGTCGATCTCGAGCGCGCCAAATATCTCAGCCTCTTCCAGAAAGGCTTCATCGACGGCGTCAAGGTCTTCAACATCAACCGCGAATGGGCGCGGCTGCTGGGCGAGCGCGGCGAGATTGACGCGACGCTGGCGCGCGCGAAGCTGCGTATCAGCGACGCCCGCCTACAGATCATCGCCATCGACGAGACGGCCCGGACCGAGGCCCAGCGCGAATTGCGCCAGGTCGAGGCCAAGGTTTCCGAGCTGAGCGACCGCCGCGTCGCCAACGAGGACAGGCTCGCACGCATGGAAATCCGCGCCCCGATCGCCGGCACGGTCAACGAGCTGATGATCTTCACTGTCGGCGGCGTCATAACGCCTGCGGCACGGCTAGCCACGATCGTGCCGCAGAGCGCGAAGCTGGTCGTCGAAGTCCGCATTGCGCCCAACGATATCGATCAGGTCCATCTCGGGCAGACGGCGCGGATGCGCTTCTCCGCCTTCAATCGCAACACCACTCCCGAGGTCTCCGGCAAGCTGACCCATATCTCGCCGGCGACCACCAAGGACCCCGTTAGCGGCCAGAATTTCTATGTCGGCGAGGTCCAGATCGAGGAAGCCGCCATCGCGCTCGGCGAGCGTCGCCTGCTGCCCGGCATGCCCGTCGAGGTCTTCATCTCGACCGATGAGCGCACGGCGCTGTCCTATCTCGTCAAGCCGCTCATGGACCACGCCGAGCGCGTCTTCCGCGAAAGGTAGGGACGATCAGGCGATCGAACCTCCCCCCATCCCGGCATGGCCAACAAGAAATCGCTTTCGTGCCGAGCGCGGATGTCGGGTTCCAGGCACGCGGCTAACGTCGGCAAATGGCGCATATCGATCTGTACTTCCCGCCTGAGCCGGCTGCGAGCGGAATGTCGGGAGGATTGATCAACCACAACATGGGCAATCTAGCTGCCGCGCTCGAATGCTCCCTCCGCAAATCCCTGGCGCCAGTAGTTGAGGATCGAGTGCTGATCCCGGGGCAGCCCGAGCTCATTCTTCGCGTGGGCCAGCAGCGATCTCGCGAGGCCGGCCTCGGCCCCGACCCAAAGGAATAGACGTTCGTCGGTGACGTTGAGGGGGCGTAACAATGCCTGCATCACGGCAGCGAAGCCGACCGGCCTCTCGTCGATCAGCCAGGTCAGCGACATCCCGGGCGGGACGCAAAGCGGTTGCTTGTCGGCTGCATCATGCAGGTAGATGATCGCTTGTCCCTTGCTGTCGTCCGGCAGGCTCTCCAGGCTCTGGGCAATGGCCGGCAGCGCCGTATGGTCGCCGATGAAGATATAGCGGTCCACGCCATGGGGTTGTGAGAAGCCGCGTTCGAGGAGTGCGATGCTGTCGCCGGGCTCCGCCAGGATGGCCCAGCGCGAGGCTGGGCCGCGGTCGCCATGCAGCACGAAATCGATGGTAAGTTCCTGCAGAGCCTCGTCGAAATCCCGAACCGTGTAGGTCCGCACGACCGGCCGCTGATCCGTAGCGCCTTCGATCGCTCCGGTGGCGTCGAAGCGCGGCCAGCCCGGATCCTTGAAATTGGCGGGGGGCACGAGCAGCTTCACATAGGGTCCGAGGCCCTGCCGGTAGAACGCAAAGCCCGCCAGCTCCGGGCCGGTAAGGACGATCCGGCGCATGTTCGGTGTAACACGCCAGGCGCGCAGCACCTGCAGCCTCCGGAATGTCCCGCGGCCGGGGTTGTGGGTTATGCCGAAGCTCGTCATGGCCCGCGCCTCTGCATCAACCAGATGAAGTAAGGTCCACCGACGAAGGCAGAGACAAGCCCGGCCGGGATCTCCCAGGGGAAGATCGCGACGCGCCCGATCCAGTCGGAGACGACGAGCAACGCGGCCCCAACAAGCACAGCGCCGAGGAACTGGCTGCTTGGTGCTGTGAAGCCGAAGCGCTTGGCGATATGCGGCGCCATCAGGCCGACGAAGCCGAGCGGCCCGATCAGCAGGGTCGCGGCTGCGGTGGCGACGGCGCAATAGGTGAGGATGAGCGCACGGGCGGGCCTTGCGGACACCCCGATAGCGCCTGCCGTCGCCAATCCCAGCGGCAGGATCGCGAGCCAGCGCAACAGGGCCGGCAGGATCAGCAGCGCGCCGAGTAGCGCTGCCAGCGCCCCGAGTGCCGCCTGCGGCGTGACGCCGGCCGTCGAGCCCGAGAGCCAGCCGAGCAGTCCGCGCAAGGCCGGATGGCCGGTCGAGAGCAGCACCGTCACGACCGCGCTGCACAACGTTGCCAGGCAGATGCCGACCAGAAGACTGCGATCCGGGCCGCCGTGGGCCCGCGATCCGATCAGCAGCAGCACGGCCAGTGTCAGCGCTGCGCCAATACCGGCTCCCGCAAGGCCGGCCCCGGCCGCCTGGGCCGGCAGGAGCATGATCTGCACCATGAAGCCGAGCGCCGCGCCCGATGTCAGGCCGAGCACCTCGGGGCTTGCCATCGGATTGGCGGTGAGCCGCTGCAAGGCTGTCCCCGCGATCGCCAGCAAGCCTCCCGCAGCCAGCGCGCCGAGCGCGCGTGGCCAGCGCCATTGCAGCACCGCTGTGGCGTCGGCGAATGGCAGGGTGATTTCCCAGCCATCTGGACCGCGGCCGATGAACAGCGCGACACCAACCGCGACCGCGAGCAGGATCATGAGGCCGAGCAGCCCGGCGCCGGTTCGCGACGCGCGGGGCAGCCCTGCCTCGCTGACGGCAGGCAGGATGCATTGCCGGCTATGCACGAGGAGGATGAGGAGACAGGGCGCGCCGAGCAGCGCCGTCGCGGTGCCGGTCGGCAGCTCCCGCATGACGAGGCCGAGAAGCTGGACGAGGCTGTCTGCCGACCAGAGCAGGCCGGCACCGATGAGAGGCGCCCAGACGAGGCGCTGGCGGGCTGTGCGTGCGCCGCAGAAGCGGGCGAGGTTCGGCGCAGCCAGTCCGATGAAGCTGACCATGCCGACCGCGCTGACGACGAAGCAGCCGAGTGCGATCGCGATGACGAGGATGCCGGCCCGGACATGTCCGACCTTCAGCCCGCTTGCCGTGGCCGTCTGATCGCCGAGTTCGAGCAGGGCGAGCGGGCGCAATGCCGCGAATGCCAGGATGGCGCAGAGCAGCACGCGCGGCAGCAGGTAATGCACGCTGCTCCATCCGCTCTGGAAGAGCGCGCCGGACTGCCAGATGAAAAGGTTGGTGAGGTTGTCCTGATTGTATAGGACCGCGAGCGCGGCAAGGCTTCCGCAATAGAGGCTGACCACCAGCCCAGCCATGATCAGCGCGGCGGGCGCAATGCCCTGCCGCCGCGCGATGAGGAAGGCCGAGAGACAGCCGAGACCGCCGCCGGCGAGCGCGATCGCCTCCTGCCCCCAGGCGAGCCATTCGGGGAACCAGAGGGTGGCGCTCACCAGCGTCAGGCTGGCACCGGCTGAGACGCCGAGCGTGCTCGGCTCCGCCAGCGGGTTGCGCAACACCGCCTGGAAAATGCTGCCGGAAAGGCCGAGCGCCGCGCCGCAAAGCAGCGCCATCGCCGCGCGCGGCGCGAGGCTGTAGGCGATCAGCAGGTCACCGATCGCGGCTTTCTGCGGTTGCAACAGCGCGGCGAGCCAGTGCGCTGACGGCGCCTGCCGCGACAGCAGGATCGCGGTGTTCGCGCCGGCGAGCACGAGCAGCAAGGCGGCCGGAAGCCAGGGATGCGGACGGAGGGCCGGCCGCGACATGGTCGCGACCTCAGCCATGGACCGGTCCGGGCTGCGGCGGGGCAGGGCGGCTGACGGCTTCTGCGAGCATGCGCGCCAGCCGCAGGGCCGTAGGCAGGCTGCCATAGGGATAGGTCGCAGCGATGCGTGTGACCCGCCCCTCGCGCACGGCCGGCAGGCTGTTCCAGATCCGGTTCTCCGCCAGCCGGCGCAGCGCCGCATCCGTGCGCGGCCCCTGATCGGCATAGATCAGCCGCGCATCGGGAATGCTCGCCAATTGCTCCACGCCCGTCACGTAGAAAGACCAGATATGCGCTTGCCGCCCCCATGCGTTCTTCAGGCCGAGCCGGCGCGCCACGTCCTCGAAGAGCGAGGTCGCCGTGGCGATCGAGACGTTCCGGCCATCCGGGTTGAGGTTGAGATAGGCGATCGGCCGGTCATCCCAGGCACCGCGAGCATCGCGGATTGCCTGCAGATCCGCGTCGAAGCGCGTGGCGATTTCCATCGCAGACCGCGGCGCCCGGAAGCGCTCGGCGAGTTCCGGCAATTGTCGTTTGGCGGTCTCGATCGCGTCGAGCGCCGCGCTGCGATTCTGCAGAACGATAACGGGCGCGATCCGCGGGAAATGCGGTTGCCGGACCGTCCATTGCGGGACGAGGATGAAGTCGGGCCCGAGATGCTGAAGCATCTCGATATTCGGGGCCCAGCCGGCCCCGAGCTCCACCACGGCCGGCGGCAGGGCGGGCTCCACCATCGTGCGGGCATATCCCGCCTTGTCGATGACGCCTGCCGGCGCGATGCCGAGCATGAGCAGCGTCTCGGCGGCGGTCCAGTCGGTACAGGCGACGCGCGCTGGTTCGCCGGCTGCCGCGGGCGTCTGGGCGGCGGGCATGATGCCCGCCGCAGCAAGCGCCAGCACGGCCTGGCGGCGGGTCGGTCCGACCGGCTTCACCACTGGTAGCGCAGAGTCGCCAGCACGGTGCGCCGCTGGCCGACCATGCAGCTATAGGCGTTGAAGCAGACGTTCACGACCTCCTTGTCGAAGAGGTTGTTGGCGTTGACCTGGAAGGTGGCCCCCTTGGCCGGCTGCCAGACCTTGCCGAGGTCGAGCGTCAGCGAGGCATCGACCAGGGTATAGCCCGGCACGCGCCAGAGATTGGCGGCATCGCCATAGGTCGCGCCGACATAGCGCACGCCGCCGGCCACCGAGAGGCCGTTGAACGGCCCTTCCTTGAAGGCGTATTGTGCCCACAGGCTGGCCTGATCCTTCGGCGTCGAGGGCAGCACGCGCCCGAGCTGCGCTGCAACATTGCTCTTCGTGACCTCGGTATCCGTGTAGGAATAGGAGCCGATGACGCTGAGCGAAGCGGTGACGTTGGCGCGCGCTTCGAACTCGAAGCCGCGGGCGCGCACCTCGCCGGTCTGGACGCTGTAACGCGTATCGAGCGGGTCGGTCGTCGAGACATTGGTCTGGCGCAGGTCGAAGACCGCGGCCGTGAACAGGCCGTCGAACCAGGTCGGCTGGTATTTCACTCCCGCCTCGAGCTGCTCGCCTTCCGTCGGCCGGAACGCCTCCGAGCCGCGCGCCGGCGAGGTCGCGCCGGTGACGGGCTCGAACGAGGTGGAATAGCTGACATAGGGGGCAAGCCCGTTGTCGAAGAGATAGCTCAGGCCGACGCGTCCGGTGAAGGCGCTGTCCTCGGCCTGGGTCCTGGAGCGGGTCGGGAAATAGGCATCGCGGCCCACTTTCGACCAGTCCTGGCGTCCGCTCAGCGTCAGCAGCCACTTGTCGAAGCGGATCTGGTCCTGCGCATAGATGCCGGTCTGACGGACGAAGTCCCGGTAGTTCTGGTTGTAGGCGAAGGCGTTGAACGGCCGGCCATAGACCGGCGCGAAGATGTTCAGGCTCGGCGCCGAGGTGACGCCGCCGTTCAGCGCGAGTTCGCTGGAATTGCGATGGTCCAGGCCGACAAGGATTTCGTGCCGCAGCGGCCCCGTCTCGATCTTCGCGATCAGCTGGTTGTCGATCGAAAAATAGCGCAACGTGCGGTCGATCGTGCTGAAGCGGCGCGTGATGGTGCGGTTATCGGCGAGGATGCCGGTCGCATAGGTCGAGGCGTTGAACACCTCTGCATAATTGTAGCCGACATTCTGGCGGAAGCTGAGCTTGTTCGAGAAGTCGTGCGAGAAGGCATAGCCGACCGTGGTGATCTTGCGGTCGAGCTTGTCGAGCCAGGGCTCGCCGATATTGGTGCGTGTGCGCAGGCGCCCGTTCGGGTTGGGGTAGAGTGTGCCGGCCGCCGGGAAATACTGGTCGGCAATGCCCGTCCGGTCGCGCTGGACCGAGGCGAGCACGGTCAGCGAAGTGGCGGCAGTCGGCCTCCAGGTGAAGCTCGGCGCGAAATAGGAGCGGTCGTTGTCGGCGAAATCGACCTGCGTGCCGCTCTGCCGGCCCATGGCCACGACGCGGTAGAGCAGGCTCTTGTCGGCCGTCACCGGGCCGCTGACGTCGAAGCCCGCCTGCAGGCGGCTGAAGCTGCCGGCCTGAACGAAGACCTCGCGCCGCGCTTCCTCCAGCGGCCGCTTGCTCACCATGTTGACGATGCCGCCCGGCGGGTTCTGGCCGTAGAGCACGGAGGAGGGGCCGCGCAGGACCTCGATGCGCTCCAGGCCGAAAGGCTCGCTCTGGGTGCCCTGCGAGCCGATGCCATAAGGCAGAACCAGCCCGTCCTGATAGAATTTCGGCGAGAAGCCGCGGATGCGGACGAGGTCGCGCGTCGTGTTCGTCCCGTAGATGTCGCTATAGGTGCCGGGCGTGTAGCGCAGGGCTTCGCCGATGCTTTGCGTGCCCTGCTGGGTGACCTGTGCGGCAGTGACGACGGAAACCGATTGCGGCGTCTCCAGCAGCGGCGTGTCGGTCTTGGTCGAGGAGGCGCTGCGATGCGCCACCACGCCGTCGACCGGCCCCCAGGCAGTCTCGTTGCGTCCCTGGACCTCGATCGTGTCGAGCTGCAGCGAGCCGGCGCCCGTGGCCGAGCCGGTGATCGCGACCTGCGGCGAGATCGCGACGGTGGTGGCGTTGGTGAAGCGATAGGACAGCCCGGTCCCCTGCAGGATGCGGGCAATCGCCTGCTCGCGCGTCGCCGGCCCCGACAGGCCGGGCGAGGTCTTGCCGGCCGCGACGCTGGCGAGATAGGTGACCTGGATACCGGCCTGGCGGCCGAAGGCGGTCAGGGCGCGGTTCAGCGGCCCGGCGGGGATGTCGAACGACGACTGGACGGCGCTCTGGGCGAAGGCACCGGGATGGGTTGTGACGACACCGGTGGCGAGCGCCGTGATCGTCAACGCCGCGAACAGCGCCGCCCTCCGCCTGACTGCGGCGGCGGAATTTCCAGCCCCGAAACCCATCCCAACAACTCCGTGCTTGTACGTCACGGGGATGGCGGCATCCGATCATGCGGGTCGCGCCGGCCCCATCACTGTTACAATCGGGGCCGCGGGATTTTCACCCTCGCTGCGAATTTTTTCAGAGCGGGGAGATGATCGTGACGAAGGAGGAGACCTGGCGGACGCGCGCGCCTGCCGGATGAACGACCGCTTCGAGCGCGCGGACGGGGTCGCTGAGGTCGAACAGGCCGCTGACACGCTGCGAGCCGATGAAGGGATCGGCCATGACGATGCGCCCCGGTATCCAGCGCCCGATCCGCGCGACGAGCGTCGAGACGGCCTCCTTCTCGGCGATGATCAGCCGGTCGCGCCAGGTGGCGACCTGCCCGGCCTCCAGCCGGCCGCGCTCCAGCCGGTTCGAGGACGCATCGAAGCTCATCCAGTCCCCGGCCTCCAGCCTCAGGTCGGCCGGCAGCGCAAGGCCGGCAGCGGCCGCCTGCACCGTGCCCCGATCGACGGCGACCTGAGCGAGGCCGGCCTCGTAGGAGACGTCATAAGCGGTGCCCAGCGCCGTCGCCTCGAGATCGCCTGCCGTCACCATGAAGGGCCGCGACGTTTCACGCGCCACCTCGAAGAAGCACATGCCCGTCAGCACCTCGACCTTGCGGCGGGCTTCACCATAATCGACGGCGATCGCGCTGTCGGGGCCGAGCGTCGCCTTCGTGCCGTCGCCGAGCGTGAGCTGCCGCGTCTCGCCCTTGCCGGTGGCATGGTCGGCGCGGTTCCGCAGCAGGATCTCCGGCAGCAGCGCATAGCTGGCGCCGAGAGCGCCGAGGCCGAGCACGCCGCCGAGCAGGAGGGCCCGGCGGCTCGGCCCGGCTCCTTCGCCATGCTCGGCGAGCACCTTGCCGGCAGCGCCATGCAGCCTTGCGACGCGCGCCCAGGCGCGCTCATGCGCCGGGCTGCGCGCCCGCCACGAGCGCATCATCTCGCTCGCCACCGGATTGGCGGGGTCGTTCTGCAGGCGGATCACGAGGTCGATCGCCTCGTCGGTCAGCCTGTCCTGGTCCTGTTCCGTTTCGCGCATCCGTCATCCTTCGGCAGGCGGCAGCCGAAGGTCGGCGACACCTGCTTATCGTCTATAACAAACGAGCAGCGGAAAAATTCGCCTGGCGCGCGTAAGTTCAGAAATCGTCGACCCGCGCGAGCAGATGGCGATAGGCCTCGTGGATCAGCCCCCAGGCCCGGGCATTCGACAGGCCGAGTTCCCGGGCGACCTCCGCGATCGTGCAATCGCCGATCCGGTGCATCTCGAAGGCCAGGCGGGTGCGCTCGGGCAGTTCCGCGAGCGCCTGCTGGGTCTGCGCGAGGCACTGGCGGGAATAGACGATTCGCTCGGGCGACGGCGCAGGGTCGGCGATCTGCGCGGCATCCTCGGCCGGCAGGTCTGTGAAGGATACGATCGCGTCGCGCCGATGATGGTTGATGCTGAGATTGCGCGAGACCTGATAGAGATAAGCTCGGGGATTGTGGTTGAGCCCAGCTTCGGGCGGAGGCGCGGCAAGCACCCGGACGAAAGTGTCCTGGGTCAAATCCTCGGCGGTCTGGGGACTGTGACCGCGTCTGCGCAGGAAGCGGTTGATGTCGCGGGCGTAGCGGACGAACAGGTGCTGCAGGTCCCAGCTCATCGCGCCCCCACCACGCCAGCGGCGCGCAAAATCGGGCGGCCGGACAGCTTCTCCCGATGCGCTCGGTCCCAATCCAGGGAGTCTTCAAGGGATGGACTGGCGTGAGGCATGGGCCAGGGCGACCAAGTGGCTGTGGACGGCTTCAGATCACGCAGGCAATCTTCGGCATCATGGTCACCGTGAATAGATGACCGGATATTTCCTTGCAATGACAATGATTTAGAACGATTTCAGACTAGGGTTTTGACATCGGGTGTTTCGAAAGGTGTTCATGACCTCCACGTGACGGCAGGCGCCCCCGGTGCCGAGGCAGGGTATGACAGCCCCCGCGGCAAGCAAAGCTCAACCCCGCTCAGCTGGACTGAAACGGTTCGAGTTTCGGCAAGATCCAGTGTTGCCTGGGCCTTGATGTCTAACTCTGGCGCTTCTCAGCTGTTGTCGACTTGGAGCGCAAATCGATTCCTCACCTCCGCCAACACAGTCAGGAAGTCGCGAACGAGCTGAGGCCGCGGGCGCCCTGGCGGAAAGGCGAGATGCTTGCGGAAATGCAGGGCTGGCTCGAAGCGCAATACTTTGAAGCCTGAGCGGTCGAGCGCCGGGATTGCAGCGGGATTGACCAGGCCGATCCCTGCCGCTGCCGAGGCCAAAGCACATACGGTTGCAGAATACTCGACGTCCACGACGACGCGGGGCCTCACCCCACCGACGGCGAAGGCGGCATGGAGATCGCGGGACAGGCGCTCGTCGAAATCAAGCCGCAGGAACGGCTGGTCGTGCAGATCCTCCGGTCGGATCACAGCCCGCGCCGCGAGAGGGTGATCGCGTGGGATGGGAGCGGACTAACAAGCAGCGAGCAGCGGGGGGGCGCACGTTCGGTCTGGTGGGGCTCGGCACGGCCGCAGCAGCTACAATATTTTGCGGAGCCGACGAGGGCGATGCGGCAAGCCGCGTGGTACAGGGCTTGTTGACCGGCATCGGCTTTCTGGGCGCGGGAGTCATCGTCCTGAAACGAGGAGAAACAACCCCACAGGGTTTGACGACGGCTGCCGCGATCTGGGTGACTGCGGCTCTCGGTTGCGCCGCTGGCCTGGGAGACTTCGCAATCGTGCTGACTGCGACTTTGCTCACCATCGTTCTGCTGATCGTCAACCACTCCGTCGAGAGATTAGCAGGACGCGATAGCTAACGGGCTACAGGCACAGCGAACGGAACACTCATCAGCCGTTCCTGTTTCACTCCTATTCGGAGGACATGCTCATGGCAAAGCAACCTGAAGCCTTGGCTACTTTCGCAGCAAGCGCCCGCAACGACGGAAAGAAGCCTCGCGAGATCGGCCTTCACGCAACGCACGAAACCAAACCGCTTCACACCGACACCAAACAGAAAGCGGATGCGGCGACAAGGGCCCTGCGAGAGGGTGTGCTCCACAAAAACTAAGGAGCAGACGAAGCTATTGACGCCCTGCCAGATCGAACTCGAGATACCAAGCAGCAACCCTGAAGCCAGTACGAACATCGCTCTGTGTCAGGGTTTGCGCTGATCTCCGGTTGTAGATGACGCTCGCCTCAGGGTCGGATAGAAACAAGGTATGCTATCCCGGCAAGCCCATGCATTGATCGGACTGACCACGCTGGTTGTCGTAGCTGCGCTTTTCGGGCTCGCTTACTGGTTCAGCAGAGGACAGACCGATACAATCGACGTACGGCTGACCTTCAACGGCAAGGTCTCGGGCTTGGGGCGAGGCTCCAGCGTCCTCTTCAACGGCCTGAGGGTGGGAGAGGTCACTGACATCGAGATCGAGCCCAGTGATCCGCGGCAGATCTATGCCATCCTGAAGATCACCCGATCCGCGCCATTGCGGGCCGATACCACTGCCCGCCTGGAGGGCCAGGGCTTGGCCGGCATCGTCGCGGTGCAGCTTCGTGGTGGCAGCCCTGACGCCGCGCGGCTGACCGCGGCTCCAGGAAAGATGCAGCCGACAATCGTGGTCGAAGACTCCGCGAGCATTTTCGAGAAGGTCGGATCGACTGCAAAGAGCATCAACGAGTCCCTTGTCGCGATCGAGGGAGCAATCCAGGCCAACGCTGGGCCGATAACCGAGAAGATCAAGGAGGTGGAGCGCTTCTCGGCTTCGTTGAACGATAGCTCGTCCTCCGTTGAGAAACTGATGAAGGGCGTTGCGACTGTTGCAGAGTTAGTCACCCCGCTGCCGCAGAAACTGAAAGCCTTCGGCGACGAGTACCTGGATACCCTGCGCACGGTCGACAAGAACTGGATCGTCTCGATAATCGCCGATTTCGATCAGCTGACCAACACTCTAGCCGATGTAGCGCCCGACGTAAGAAGCGCCATCAAGACAGCCGCTTCGGTGAGCGAGAAGCTCAACAGAGCCAGTGACGACATCGATGGCGTCTTGAAGGGAGCCGAAGCTTTCCTGAATGCCGCCGTTGATACCAATGGGCGGAGCGCGTTTACAGAGGTTGCTGAAACCGCGAGATCCTTGAGTGCACTTGCAAGCAGTCTCGATCGCAGCTCAGCCGCGGCCACTGTTGAGGTTATCCGGCTGACAGGAGCTGGGTTGAAAAGCGTCGAAAGCTTTACATCGAATGGGCAGGGTAGTCTCTCTGGGTTTATCCGGACCCTTGAAAGCGTGAACCGCGATCCTCAGAGTCTGCTCTTCGGCAGCAAGAACCGCATCCCCGAATATCGCGGTTCGCGCTAGCTGGCGATATTCCAGTTCATCCGTGTGGATGGGCGGATTGCGCCGCGCGAGAGGGCTCTGTTCGCTGCGCCGTCCCCTATGCGCATGCACTCGTCCCCAAGCCTGAAGCTTCCGCGTCAGTCCCGTCGAGGCGCAGGCGCGCGGCATAGATGGGAACACCGGCTTCGTCCCGAACCACGACGCGAAGGTCAATATGATCTGAGGTCGATAGCTTCTCGCCGATCATGACCGCCAGGATCGTCTTTGCAGCCTGCTTTGCTGCTTCGGGGTCAGGAAAATCTACCCCCTCGTCATCCGTATCAGGAGCAAAACCGTCGTCGGTATCAAAGTAAAACCGTGCCATCTCAGCAGAATGCCGCTCGCCCGCTCAAGTTCCTTGGAGAGCCTGAAATCTACATCACTCGTCGTATTGCTTCAAATGCAGATAGTTCGGATCGAAATCAGCGCGCTGGCACAGACCTTCCCAATCCAGAATACGGATCAGATTCGCGCGGACTTCTACCAGCCGTTCCCGTTTGAGCTCTCGCAATTTCTTGTTGGTGTGAACGGTCGATAACCCCAGCACATCGCCCATTTCAGGCTGGTTTAACGGCAAGCCGCATGTCACCCCATCCGACAGCCCGATAGCCTTCATTCGCGTCACGTATTCACAGAGGAAATGTGCGATACGGGCTGGAGCGCTCCTCTTCCCGAGACTAACTGTCCAGCCTCTGAGAATGGATGCCTCGACCAAGACTTCCAGCCAGAATGCTTTTGAAATCGCATAGGATTGCTGGAGCGTATGCTTGATAGCAACATGAGGGATGAAGCCTACCAGTGCTGGCGATAGCGTCCCGACTGTGTGGTCCATCATATCGATATGGATCGACTGAAGATCAGGGATATCGCCTGGCATATGCAGCGAGAGAATTTGCCTTCCGCCGTCTCGAACGACCTTGTAGCGGCACAGCAAGCCTTCGAGAACGATGCAACACTGATTGTTATGGCGGCCTTCAAGAATGATGTCTCGACGCGCTTCGTAGCGCCTTATCGAGATAGGCAGGCTAAGGAGAATTTTGGTGTCATCTGCGGAAAGCCTTGATCGCGTTTCCAACTTCCTGACCAACGCATCGAGTTGCGACAAGGGCCGCATCAATGCACATCCAATGTCATCGTGTCGGCGTTCGACAGCGGCACAGAAGGACAGAGGTTCAGCAAAGCGATCGAAGGCGTAGTCATTACGCCTTCGTAGTCGGCTCAACCTCGGCAAGAGATGTCATTTGACAGAGCGAACTGGCAAGTTCGCCGAATTTTAGTGCCAGAGGAGTTCACGCTGCGCCCTTGGCCCCTGAGCCCCCAATGTCAGGGAAATGGCACGGAGCGCACCGAGGACTTTTGCGCGAACAGTCTCCCGGCTGAACAACGAACGGTGTCGGGCCTGCCTCGACCATGGTCCTTATGGGTCGCGGTGTGGGGATGGCACCGAAGGGCATAGGGTTGCGTTACACGAGGCACGCATTTGAAATGCGCATGGAACTGAGTGGTGCGTCCTAGGGTGGCGCCACATGAATGGCGGGGAGCGAATGGATAAGCAGCTTTATCTTGAGCGCCTCGTTCTCAAGCTCGAAACCCATGTCCCTTTGCCCTCGACTGAGCGGGAGAAGTTGCTTGACCTGCCGCTCACCCTGAAGCGCTTCGAAGCCGGCCAGGACATCGTTCGCGAGGGCGAACTCACCAAACAATGCTGTCTGGTGGCCGAAGGGCTGGTGTGCCGCTACAAGATCGTCGGCGACGGCGCGCGGCAAATCCTGTCGCTTCATCTTCCCGGCGACATTCCAGATATCCACTCGCTGCTCATCGAGCGCATGGATCATTGCTTGGGAGCGCTGACGCCCGCCGTCGTCGGCCTGATCGCACACGATGCCGTCCGAGCGCTCACGCGAGCGTCCTATCGCATATCTGAGGCATTCTGGCGCGAAACGCTCATCGAAGCCTCGATATACCGCGAATGGATGGTGGGTATCGGGCGTCGTTCGGCACCGAGCCGCATCGCTCATCTGTTTTGCGAGTTCATCACCAAAATGACCGCGATCGGTTTGTCGGACGGCGTGACCTGCAATCTGCCTTTGACGCAGCCGGAGATTGCCGATGCCCTTGGCCTATCCACGGTCCACATGAACAAGAAGCTGAGAGAAATCCGCGAGGCCAAGCTCATTCGGCTGCGTGCCAACCGACTCACGGTTCTGGATTGGAAAGGGCTCTGCAAGCTGGCGGATTTTGATCCCGACTATCTGCATCTCCAGCCCGGCGTCGCGAAAATCGAAGGCGCTTGAGGAACAGCTCGACGCTGGCTGCATTAGGCAGACATGCCCAGCTACTTCTTCCATACCCGCGACGGAGAGAAGCTCGAAATCGACGAGGAGGGCACGGATTTGCCCGACGACCAAAGCGCTCGAAATGCCGCCAAGGAATTGCTGACTGCATTGAATCGCGAAAAGCTGCCCAATGGCGACCACATGTCGCTTTCGGTCACTGTGAAAAACGCTGAAGGCGCAGAGATTTACATCGCCAGCTTGCGCCTGGACGGCCTGCCGCCATCGACACGAGCCGGGAAAAGTTGAAGGTCAGCCGCTACATGCGGCTTCCAAAAAGCCGATGCGAGCTCGGGACATTCCGCGGATCAGGTTTTCGCGCGCGCCGCACATGGATGCATTCGTTGCAATGTCATTTGCTGTTGCTCTGGAAGCTTTGATCGGCGCAAAGAGAGAACCCTCACCGCCAGGTTCTCCGCATGCCTATCTCTCAGGCGTTCTTTCAACGCTCGAACGCCCTACTTCTGGCCATCGGTATCGCCGTATTGGTCATCATCGTCGCCACATCTCTCTGGCTGACAACCGCGAGCGAGCGCTATTTCGGCGAAGTGACAGCAGCCCGCGCCGTGCGAAGCGCAACCGCTGACTTGCTGTCTCTCGTACAGGACGCCGAGACGGGCCAGCGCGGCTACCTGCTGACACGGGACGAAAGCTATCTTGCTCCCTACAGCGCGGCGGCCTCCCGGGTTCCAGACCAACGCCTTCGGCTCGAACATGCCGCAGCGAGGCTGCCCGAGGTCACGCCAATCCTGCAGCGGGTCAATAGCGAACTCGAGCAGAAGATGGGTGAGCTCGCGGCGACCGTCGAAGCAACGCGCAGGGGCGATATCGAGACCGCGCTGAACCTTGTCCGTAGCGGGACTGGTAAGCGCCTCATGGACGAATTGCGCACCGATCTGAGCGCTATTCTCGCGGTCTCGGAGAAAGAACTGCGGGAGGCGATCGACGCCCAGGTCACGGCCTCGACGAGGTTGCGCTGGACCACGATCATCGGCGCGATCCTGATCCTCGCCATGGCCGGCGCGGCGAGCTGGACGATCATCAGCTATACGCGCGAACTGGTCGCGGCGCGGCGCGAGGTCGAAACGCTCAATGTCGGGCTTGAAGAACGCGTGCGTGAGCGCACGGATGCGCTCGTCAAGGCGAATGAGGAGGTCCAGCGTTTCGCCTATATCGTGACGCATGATCTGCGTGCGCCGTTGGTGAACATCATGGGATTCACCAGCGAGTTGGAAGCGATGTTCAAGCCGATCGAGGCCTATGTCGGCGCCGGCGCGGCTGCTACACCGGAGCAGAAGGCGGCGGCCGAAGAGGCGCTGCGCGTCGATGTCGCCGAAGCAATCGGCTTCATCCGCTCGTCGACGCGCAAGATGGATGGGCTCATCAACGCCATCCTCAAGATTTCCCGCGAGGGCCGACGCGAATTGCGTGCCGAGAGCGTCGATCTGACCGCGCTGATCGAGACGGCTGCAGCGGCCGTCCACCATCAGGCCAGCGCGGAGGAAGGCGGTGGGATCGAGATCGACGCGCAGGTTCCTCGCATCACGAGCGATCGCCTCTCGCTCGATCAGGTCATGGGCAACCTCCTCGACAATGCGATCAAGTACCGCGCGACCGCGCGTCCGATCCGGATCGCTGTCCGCACACGCCGGGAGCGCCGTGGCTGGGTGAAGATTGAGATCGAGGACAATGGCCGCGGCATCGCGGCGACGGATCACGAGCGCATTTTCGAATTGTTCCGGCGCTCCGGCACGCAGAACACGGCGGGCGAAGGCATCGGCCTCGCCCATGTCCGCACGATGGTGCGCAATCTCGGCGGCGACATCGCCGTGCGCTCAGAACTTGGAAAGGGCACGACCTTTACCGTGACCTTGCCCCCCGACCTCACGGCCTACAGACGGAGTGCCGAAGCGTGACCAATGGAAAGCCCGTCTCGATCATTATGATCGAGGACGATGAGGGCCATGCCCGCCTCATCGAGAAGAATATCCGTCGTGCCGGGGTCAGCAACGAGATCATCCCCTTCACCAACGGCACGGATGCGCTGAACTACCTGTTCGGCACTGACGGTTCCGGCGCCGTCAGTGCCGGCCGGCAGCTGCTCATCCTGCTTGACCTCAATCTGCCGGACATGGGCGGCGTCGCGATCCTCGAGAAGGTGAAGGCGAACGCGCACACCAAACGCTCGCCGGTAGTCGTTTTGACCACGACCGACGAC
This sequence comes from Allobosea sp. 47.2.35, assembly GCF_024655635.1. Taxonomy (GTDB): domain Bacteria; phylum Pseudomonadota; class Alphaproteobacteria; order Rhizobiales; family Beijerinckiaceae; genus Allobosea. The sequence goes on from NZ_JANLGI010000010.1 coordinate 181,374, forward strand.
AGCCGCGAGATCCAGCGCTGCTACGATCTCGGCGCGAACGTCTACATTACCAAGCCCGTGGACTATGACGGCTTCGCCAACGCGATCCGCCAGCTCGGGCTGTTCTTCTCCGTTATCCAGGTTCCGGAAACGCCATGACCGGCTTGCGCGGCCGCCGCTGATGCCGAACCGGCCCATCAACGTCCTCTATATCGACGACGACGCCACGCTCGGGCGCCTGGTTCAGCGCATGCTCGCGCGCCACAACTATGTCGTGGAGCATGTCGAGACCGCCGAGGCCGGCCTCGCGCGCGCGGCAGCCGGCGGGATGGACGTCATCATCCTCGACCACGATCTCGGGACGGCGTCTGGACTCGATGTCCTCGCCGCGCTGTCTTCGGACGCGGCTTCTCCCGCGGTCATCTACGTGACCGCTTCCTCGGAGCTGTCGATCGCCGTGACGGCGCTGAAGGCCGGCGCCATGGACTATGTCGTCAAGACGGTCGGCGAGGATTTCGAGGTGCTGCTGCGGGCCGCGCTGGAACATGCCGTCGTCAAGACGCGCCTGACCCGTGCCCGCGAACAGGCCGAACAGGAAGTCAGGGCGGCGCGCGACCGGGCCGTGACGCTGCTGGCCGAGGTCAATCACCGCGTCGCCAACAGCCTGTCGCTGGTCGGTTCGCTCGTGCGGATGCAGGCCAATTCGGTCGAGGACCCCGGCGCCAAGGCGGCGCTCGCCGAGACGCAGGCGCGCATCACGGCGATCGGCAACCTGCATCGCAGCCTCTACACCTCGGACGATGTCCGCTCCGTGGAGCTTGCGGGCTATCTCCGCTCCCTGCTGGAAGAGTTCGCGCAGTCGCTAGCCGGCTCCGGCCAAATGCCGACGCTCCGCTTCGAGGCCGTGCCGATCCTAGCCAAAACCGACAAGGCGATCTCGATCGGGCTGATCGCGACGGAACTGGTCACCAACGCGCTGAAATACGCCTATCCGAACGGCCTGGGCGAAGTCCGTGTCAGCCTCTCCCGCGAGGGCGATGCCGTCACGCTCGCGGTCGCCGATGACGGGATCGGTTGGAGCGGAACCGGCACGATCAGGGGCACCGGCCTCGGCAGCAAGATCGTACGCGCGATGGCGAAGAGCCTCGCGACCGAGTTGCGTTACGCAGATACGGGCGGACGCGGTACGCAGGCCATCATGAAGCTGTCCCTCGCCGGCCTGGCACCGCCAGCGTCAGAAGCGGCCTGAACCGCGCCGGACGCTCAAGAGCTACGCGACACTCGGAAGCCTGCGCAACGCTGCCTCCAGCGAAGCGAGATTGTAGGGCTTGCGGAGCGTAGCCGCCTCGGCGACGCCGAGGATCGCAAGATCGTCATAGCCCGTCGCGAAGAGGAAGGGCACGCCGAGTTCGCGCAGGCGATTCCCGATCGGCTCCGAGGTTTCGGAGCCGAGATTGACGTCGAGGATCGCAAGATCCGGGGTCGTCCGGCCCAGGAACGACAGTGCCTCGGAGACATTCGCGCAGACCTCGACCTGGCTTGCCTGTCAAACGGCCCGCAAAGTTGCCCCCCGATCGGCGTCCAATGTTGACCCCTTGAGTATGCTTCGCGGCGAGGAGGCGGCGCGGCGGAGCTGGTCTGGATTGCGCAGCCGCGCCGGCTCCGGATCGGTGGTGTGCGGGGAACTCAGAGCCTGTTCTTGAAGCGCCAGC
>NZ_JANLGI010000011.1 GCF_024655635.1 Allobosea sp. 47.2.35
GCGGTGGTGGTCGCATACGTAATTATCCTCCCCCAGGGTATCCTCGACGTGCCCGAGCTCGGATGCCTCAACCTCCAGGCCTCGGTGGTCCCGCGGTGGCGCGCCGCCGCGCCGATCCAGCGCGCGATCATGGCAGGTGATGGCGAGAGCGGCGTCTGCGTGATGAAGATGGAAGCCGGCCTCGATACCGGCCCCGTCGCCATGGTCGAGAAGCTGGCGATCGGCCCGGATATGACGGCGGGCGAGCTGCATGATCAGTTGAGCCCGCTCGGCGCCGACCTGATGGTACGCGCGCTCGCGGCACTCGGGCGCGGTGGCCTGCAGTTCACGCCGCAGCCGGAGGAGGGCGTGACCTATGCCAGCAAGATCGCCAATGCCGAGGCGAAGCTGAACTGGGCGCTGCCGGCGCAGCAGGTCCATGACCTCGTGCGCGGCCTCTCACCCTTCCCGGGCGCCTTTGCCGAGATCGATCTCGGCAAGGGGCCGGAGCGGCTCAAGATCCTGCGCACGGCCCGTGCCGGTGGCGCAGCCGAGCCCGGCACGCTGCTCGACGATGAGGGCACCGTCGCCTGCGCCGTCGGGGCGGTGAAGCTGCTGCAGGTCCAGCGCGCCGGCAAGGCACCGATGAGCGGGGCCGAGTTCCTGCGCGGCGCCCGGCTCGGAGCCGGCGGCAAGCTCTGATGCGGCGCTACAAGCTCGTCATCGAATATGACGGCACGCCGTTCTCGGGCTGGCAGCGCCAGCTCAATGGCCCGTCCGTGCAGCAGAGCGTCGAGGAGGCGGTCGAGGCCTTCTGCGGCCATCCCGTCCGCCTGCATTGTGCCGGGCGGACCGATGCCGGCGTTCATGCCACCCATCAGGTCGCCCATGTCGATATCGACAAGGAATGGCGCACCGATGTCGTGCGCGATGCAACCAATGCGCGGCTGAAGCGGATTCCGGTCGCCGTGCTCAGCGCCGAATTGGTTCCTGATGATTTCGACGCCCGCATCTCGGCGCGGCGCCGCTATTACGTCTACCGCATCCTCGACCGCCGGGCGCAGCCCGCGCTGGATCGCGACCGGGTCTGGCATGTGCCGGTCAAGCTCGATCACGAGGCGATGGACCGCGCGGCCAAGGCGCTGCTCGGCCAGCACGACTTCACCACCTTCCGCGCCGCCGAATGCCAGGCCAACAGCCCGATCCGCACGCTCGACCGCTGCGACGTTCGCCGCGAGGGCTCCGAGATCGTGGTCTATGTCCACGCCCGCTCCTTCCTGCATCATCAGGTCCGCTCGATCGTCGGCTGCCTGAAGATGGTCGGGATGGGGCGCTGGCCGGAGAACAAGGTCGGCAAGGTGCTGGCCGCGCGCGACCGATCGCAATGTGCGGCGCTTGCGCCGTCCTGCGGACTTTATCTCGCGGGCGTCGACTACGTCGAGCCGTCCGGCTGACGCTCCGGCCTCTCAGAACAGCCCGAACAGGCGCGTAACGCCGTAGTCGAGCATGACGCTGGCGACGACCAGCATCATGGCGAGGCCGCGACTCTCTGGTCCGAACACGGCCCGTGCCACGCAATAGCGCAGCCGCAGCACGATCATGGCGAAGAACAGCGACTGCACGATCGCCAGCGCCGGCGGCGCCCAGCCGATCGCGAAGATCGTCGCGGGAATGGCCATCAGGCTGACCGAGACGATGCCGGCCCAGTTCCAGGCGATGACGAAGCTGGTGAAGCGCGGGCTATGGGCGAACTCCGGGCGCAACGCGATGAGCAGGGCCGGTACCGCCAGGATGGCCAGCGCGAGCGCGGCGATGACCGACAACACCAGCGCAGGCGCGGTGAAGAGGCCGGCGCTGTTCGGCAGCCCGGCGGTCAGCCGCACGGCGGCGAGAATGGCGATCGTCGCGGGCAGCATCAGCGCGAAGCCGAGGAAGGAGCGCCAGAACCCGTCCCGCGTCAGGTCGAGTTCCGGCAGGGCTTCGGCCCCGCGGGTCATCAGGTGCCAGGAGCCGCGCAGCGAACGCGCGACGTCATCGGCTGCCAGCCTCATCACGGTCTCCATCATCTGCGGTGTTAGACTTTCGTCTAACAGAGATAATGGGCCCTGTTTCCGGCGCGTCAAGCCCGGTGTTGCGCTGCAAAATAGCTGGCGAGTAAACGCTGCGTGATCCGCTGGAGCGACACGAGGTCGGCGACGGCGACGCATTCGTCGATCTGGTGCATCGTCTTGCCGACGACGCCGTATTCGACGACGGGGCAATAGTTCTTGATGAAACGCGCGTCGGAGGTGCCGCCGGTGGTCGACAGTGCCGGGCGCTTGCCGGTCTCGGCCTCGACGGCATCCGCGACGAGCGCCACGAAGGGGCCGGGCTCGGTCAGGAAGGCGACGGCATTGGTCGGCTGGACCTCGAGCGTGTAGCGCACCTTGTTCCCGGCTGCCTCGCGCAGGCGCCGTTCCAGCTCGGCGGCGAGCGTCTCCGGCGTCCAGGTGTCGTTGAAGCGGATGTTGAAGGCCGCCTTCGCCTGCGCCGGAATGACGTTGGTCGCGGGATTGCCGACATCGAGCGTCGTTACTTCGAGATTGCTCGGGTCGAAATGCTGCGTGCCGCCATCGAGCGGCGTGGCGTCGAGGGCGGCGAGCAGGCGCACCATGCCGCGGATCGGATTGTCGGCCAGGTGCGGATAGCCGACATGGCCTTGCGTACCCTGCACGGTCAGCTTGCCGGTCAGCGACCCCCGCCGGCCGATCTTGATCATGTCGCTCATCGCAGCCGGGTTGGTCGGCTCGCCGAGGATGCAATGGTCGAAGCGCTCGCCGCGCTCATGGGCCCAGGCGAGAAGTTTGACCGTGCCGTTGACCGAGGGGCCTTCCTCGTCGCCGGTGACCAGGAAGGCGATCGAGCCGGGTGCATCCGGGTTGTCGCGCCGGTAGCGGATCGCTGCGGCGACCATGGCGGCGAGCCCGCCCTTCATGTCGCAGGCGCCACGCCCGTAGAGCGTGCCGTTCTCGATCGCCCCGCCGAAGGGCTCGCGCGTCCAGGCGGCAGCATCGCCGACGGGCACGACATCGGTATGGCCGGCGATCACGAAGACGGGAGCCGTGCTGCCGATACGGGCATAGAGATTTTCGACATCGGGCGTGCCCGGCTCGCTGAAGACCGGGCGATGCACGTCATAGCCTTCCGCTGACAACACGGCGGCAAGCAGCGCGAGAGCCCCACCTTCCTCGGGCGTGACCGAGGGACAGCGGACGAGAGCCTGCGTCAGGGCGCCCGGGTCCGTCGAGTCGAAAGTCAGGGCAGGGGCGGAGGAGGTCGGTGCGGCGCTCATTCAGCCGCTTTAGCACCAGCCGGCGTTGTCGCAACCCCATCCCGCTCTGCCGCCGAAGGCAGCAGGCCGAGATCGACGAAGGCGACGACCCAGGCCATGGTCGAGATCGCCTCGAGCGATGGGCGCCAGCCGATCGACAGGAACGGTCTGAGTTGCTCGGGCAGCACGATGGCGCAGATCAGCAGGATGCCGAAAAGCGGCGTGCTGCCACGGTCGGTCGCGCGCTTGGCCGCCAGGGCCGCCCAGGGAAACAGGGCGAAGGCATTGGCGAAGGCGACGATCACGCGGGCGTCGTCATGATCGGCGAGCAGCGGTGCGACACGCTGGATCGCAAACAGCGTCAGCGCGACCGTAAGGCTGCCGAGCCAGAAGGCCCGCAACCCGATGCGGCCGTCAAAATCGCTGAAAAGGCGGGTCAGGGGCATCAGGCGAACTCCGATGGACGGTTGTCGCATGGTCAGCTGTCGGGTTGAAGCCTATGGTGAATAAAGGGTTAATGAGGCGCATAAGAGTTTATTCCGGCTCAAAAAGGGCTTGAACGGCACGGGGCTGGCCGTTAGCTGCGAAGCGTGCGTCGCTGTCGGCACGCGGCCTGTCTTTTCCCGTTTCGTGAAGTGCAGTCGAAGGGCGCGTTCGCGCAGCCCCAGTGAGGTTTCGAGCATGACCATCCGCTTTCATCGCGGCGACCTGCCGGACGGCTATGACGCCGGGTCGAGCGTCGCGATCGACACCGAGACTCTCGGCCTCAATCCGCATCGCGACCGGCTCTGCGTCGTCCAGCTGTCGCGCGGCGACGGCACCGCGGATGTCGTGCAGATCCCGAAGGGCGGCGAGCGGCCGAAGAATCTGATCCGCCTGCTCGAGGACCCGGCGGTGCTGAAGCTCTTCCACTTCGCCCGCTTCGATGTCGCCGTGCTCAAGCATGCCTTCGGCGTGGTCACCGCACCGGTCTACTGCACCAAGATCGCCTCGAAGCTGACCCGCACCTATACCGACCGGCACGGACTCAAGGACCTCGTGCGCGAGCTGCTCGGCGTCGAATTGTCGAAGCAGCAGCAATCCTCCGATTGGGGGGCGGACGCGCTGAGCGAGGCGCAGCTCGCCTATGCCGCTTCCGACGTGCTGCATCTCCATGCGCTGCACGAAAAGCTGGAGACGATGCTGGCGCGCGAGGGCCGCCGGCACCTCGCCCGGGCCTGTTTCCAGTTCCTGCCCTACCGGGCCGAGCTCGATCTCGCGGGCTGGGACGAGACCGATATCTTCGCCCACACTTGACAATTTCTAAGGCTTCTTGCGTCAGTCTCCGCGCGGGCAAGGCGCGCTGTGGTGCGCCTGCCCCTCTGGACGAGTCGCGCGAGGGCGCGATGCGGCCCGTCCCGTGACACGAAAATGCCGTGAGCGGCTGCCATTGCGCGGGGCATGACTTTGGCAATGACCTTCAACGACCCGGCGGCGGGGCTGTCCGCGCAGGTGCTGCGCCGGCGCGCGGCTTTTGGCGCGGCGCGTCGCCATACGCGGCTGGTGCATATCCTGCGCCGCCTGATTCCCGTCGCAGCCGTGGTGCTGGTGCTGGGGCTGGTCGTGGTGCCCTTTCTCTCGCCGCTCGGCGGCAAGCTCGCCAACGTCTCGGTCAGCTCCGTCGGCATCACCGGCGGCAAGGTCAAGATGGAGACGCCGAAGCTATCCGGCTATCGCAAGGACAATCGGCCCTATCAGGTCACGGCCGTGAATGCCTTTCAGGAGATCAGGAACCCGACTCAGGTCGAGCTGCAGACCCTCACGGCGCGCATCCAGATGGAGCGCGAAGGCTGGGTGACGGTGCATGCGAAGACGGGCCTCTTCGACACGCAGAAGGAGAAGCTGCGCCTTGTCGACGACGTCAAGATACGCACCGAGAACGGTAACGACATGCAGATGAGAACCGCCGATGTCGACTTCAAATCCGGCACCGTGGTCTCGAAGGAACCCGTCAAGGTCAGCCTCGGCGAAACCACTGTCGACGCCGACACACTTGACGTGAAGAACAATGGCGAGTTGATCGCTTTCGAGGGGCGGGTGCGGGTCTTCATCCGGAACGCGCCAGCAGGTACGCTCGCAGGCCCCGAACGCGAGGGCAGCACGCCGATGCCGGAACTGCTGAACGCAAATCGGGTTCCCCCCGCAGATGCAGCGCCGGCGGGCGAAGCCGGCAACGGGAAGAGACAGTGACATGAGCAAGGTTGGCCAGATGCTCCGTTTCGCGCATGCCCGTGACGCCGCGCTGCTGCTTGCGGCGGGCTTCGCGCTGATCGGTGCGCCGCAGGAGGTCTTTGCGCAGGCGTCCGCGGCCAAGCCGCGCGGCGCCTCGTCGGCGCTGGGTGGGCTCGGCGGCGACAGCAAGGAGCCGATCAAGATCGATGCCGACAAGCTCGACGTGGTCGACAAGGAAAACAAGGCGGTCTTCTCGGGCAATGTCGTGGCCGTACAGGGCGAGACGACGGTGCGCTGCACCGTGATGACCGTACTCTACGAAGGCCGCGGCGGCCCGGGCGGGACTGCTGGTCGCCCGGCGACGCCAGCACCGGCCGCGGCATCCACGACGCCGGCTCCGGCGGCGGGCGCCGGCGGGCAGGGCAATGACAGCTCGATCAAGCGCATCCTGTGCAAGGGGCCGGTGACCGTCGTCTCCAAGACGCAGGCGGCGACCTCGGACAATGCCGAGTTCGACCGGGCCAGGAACCTCGTCATCATGACCGGCAACGTCGCATTGAATGACGGGCCCAACGTCACCCGCGGCCAGAAGCTGACCTATGACACCGTGACCGGCGTCGCCAATGTCGAAGGTGGGCGCGTGCAGGGTCTGTTCGTGCCGAATGCGGCCGACGCCAACAAGACCGACGCAGCCAAGCCCGGCGCCAAGCCGGCCCCGAAGCCCACCAACTGATCGTGCTGCCGTGACCGTTTCCGAAGCGCCTCGTCCCTCGGCCGCGCCGGTGCAGCCGGCTCCGCGCCCGCAGCAGCTGGGCGCATTCGGCCGCCTGCGCGGGCTGTTCGGCCATCGCGATCAGGAGAGAGCCAGGCCGGCGCCTGCCGGCGTTGCCGCGATCGGCGGCGCCGGGGTCCTTGCTGTCGCCGGCCTGCGCAAGAGCTATGGCGGCCGCGCCGTCGTCTCGGATGCCAGCCTTCATCTGCGCCAGGGCGAGGCGGTTGGCCTGCTCGGCCCCAACGGTGCCGGCAAGACCACGATCTTCTACATGATCACGGGCCTCGTCGCGGCCGATGCCGGCGTCATCTCGCTGGAAGGCAACGACATCACCGCCCTGCCGATGTACCAGCGCGCGCGCCTCGGCATCGGTTACCTCCCGCAGGAGGCCTCGATCTTCCGCGGCCTGTCGGTCGAAGACAATATCCGCTCGGTGCTGGAAGTGGTCGAGCCTGACCGCAAGGCCCGCGAGCGCCAGCTCGACCAGTTGCTCGAAGAGTTCACCATTGCCCGCCTGCGCAAGGCGCCTTCGATCGCGCTCTCGGGCGGCGAGCGCCGCCGCTGCGAGATCGCGCGCGCGCTCGCCGGCAAGCCCTCCTTCATCCTGCTCGACGAGCCCTTCGCCGGCATCGACCCCATCGCCGTCGGCGACATCCAGGCGCTGGTGCGGCAACTCACCGACCGCGGCATCGGGGTGCTGATCACCGACCACAATGTCCGTGAGACGCTCGGCCTCGTCGATCGCGCCTATATCATCCATTCCGGGCGGGTGCTGACCGAAGGCTCTCCGGCCGAGATCATCGCCAACCCGGACGTCCGGCGCGTTTATCTTGGCGAGGATTTCCGCCTCTGAGGCGCTGCGGCTGGCTTGCGCAGGCAGTTTTGTTGCGGCGCATCAATTTTCCGGCCGCAGACATGGCTGGGCCTTTGACGCGGCGGTGAGCCGGCGCTAGTGTCCCTTCCGGAAGCAAGAAGCGTGCCGATGGCGCGCGAGCTGGAAGGGCCTTTCGCGTATGGCGATGATGCCGCGCATGGAGCTGCGCCAGGGACAGTCCCTGGTGATGACGCCGCAGCTGCTGCAGGCGATCAAGCTCCTGCAGCTCTCGCATCTTGAGCTTCAGAATTTCGTCGAGGGAGAGCTGGAGCGCAATCCCTTGCTGGAGCGCGACGAGGGGCCGGAGCAGCCGGCGCGCGCCGATGACGCCGACAGCCCTCACGCGGCCGATGCCGAGAGTTTCGCCAGGGCCGAGAGCCTCCATACGCAGGAGGGCATGGAGGGCAGGCTCGGCACCGGCCTCGACAACGTCTTCCAGAACGAGCAGCCGACAGTCGCCCGCAGTGAGGCGAACGGCGCCGACAGCCTGCCGATCGTCGGCGGCGCCTATGGCGCGACGGGCGGCTCCTTCGACGGCGACCCCGAAGGCTTCGAGAGCAGCCTGACGGCGGATGCCTCGCTGCACGATCATCTCGCGGCGCAGCTCGACCTTGCCGTCGTGACGCCGGCCGACCGCATCATCGGTCGCCACATCATCGATGCGGTCGACGACAGCGGCTATCTCGGCGAGCCCCTCGCCGATATTGCCGAGCGCCTCGGCGTGGCCATGGACAGGGTCGAGGCGGTCCTGCGCGTCGTCCAGAGCTTCGATCCTTCCGGCATCGCCGCCCGCGACGTTGCCGAGTGCCTCGCCATCCAGCTGCGCGATCGCAACCGCTTCGACCCGGCCATGCAGGTGCTGGTGGCGAATCTGCACCTCGTCGCCAAGCGCGATTTCGCCGCGCTGAAGCGCCTCTGCGGCGTCGATGACGAGGATATCGCCGACATGGTCGGGGAAATCCGCCGTCTCGATCCCAAGCCCGGCCGCGCCTTCGGCGGCTCGGCCGCCGAGACCGTGGTACCGGATGTCTTCATCCGCGCTGCGCCTGACGGCTCCTGGCTGATCGACCTCAACCCAGACACCCTGCCGCGCCTGCTCGTCAACCAGACCTATCATGCGCGCGTGTCCAGGGCGGCCCGCAACGACGCGGACAAGGCTTTCATTGCCGAATGCCTGCAGACGGCGAACTGGCTGACCCGTTCGCTGGAGCAGCGCGCCCGGACGATCCTGAAGGTCGCCAGCGAGATCGTGCGCCAGCAGGACGGCTTCTTCGCCCATGGCGTCGAGCATCTGCGCCCGCTCAACCTGAAGACCGTGGCCGACGCCATCGGCATGCACGAATCGACCGTCTCGCGCGTCACCTCGAACAAATATCTGACCTGCTCGCGCGGGGTCTTCGAAATGAAATATTTCTTTTCGGCCGCGATCGCCGCGACCGGCTATGGCGAGGCGCATTCGGCGGAGGCTGTGCGCTTCCGGATCAAGCAGATGATCGATGACGAGAGCCCCTCGGCGGTGCTCTCCGACGATGCCATTGTGACCCGGTTGAAGGACGGCGGCATCGATATCGCCCGGCGAACCGTGGCAAAATACCGCGAATCCCTGAGAATCCCGTCCTCGATGGAGCGGCGGCGCGAGAAAGTCGCGATGGCGGCGGCGGAACGTTAAGCGAAATTGTTCCAAAGGTGCCGCGCATGCGCGCCATGACTGCGCCGGCTCATTGACAACCCCGACTCCCGGTTCTTAGCTCCTAGGGATGGCCGAACAGGGCCATGGCTAAACCAAGGGGAAGCACTCCATGAGCTTGCGAATCTCCGGCAAGAATCTCGATGTCGGCGAGGCCCTCCGCGGCCAGGCCGAGGAGCGGGTCGCTGCGGCGGTCAGCAAATATTACGAGGGTGGCTATCAGGGCCATGTCACTGTCGACAAGGACGGCACAGCCTTCCGGACCGACGGCGTCCTGCACCTCTCCTCCGGGATCACGTTGGAAGCCTCCGCCACCGCCCACGATCCCTATGCTAGCCTCGACAAGATGGCTGAACGCATCGAGAAGCGGCTGCGACGCTACAAGCGCCGGCTGAAGGACCGTTCGAGTGCCAATGGCCGCGATGCCGGAATCGAAATCCCCAGCTATGTGATCGCGGCCCCCGATGACGATATCGAGGATTTCGACGGGGCTTCGGCTGGCGATAACCCGGTGATCGTTGCGGAATCGACCAAATCACTGCATGTCAGGACGGTCAGCGACGCCGTTGCGGAACTCGACCTGACCGGCGCGCCGGTCGTCGTCTTCCGGCACGCTGGCAATGGCCGCATGAACATCGTATATCGCCGCGGCGACGGCAATATCGGCTGGATCGACCCGCCGGCATCGCTGTCCTGAAGGCCGGCGGGCGATCCGCTCCGGCCGTCGAACCTGACCTGTGCCGACACATCTCGGCCGGCACGGGACATGCATGGACGGGCGAATGACGCTGACCGATCTTCTGAGCCCCGCCGCGGTGATTTCGCCGTTGCGGGCTAACGGCAAGAAGCAGGCTCTGCAGGAGCTTGCCCAGCATGCCGCCACGCTGACGGGCCTGCCGGACCGGGAGCTGTTCGAGGCCCTGCTCCAGCGTGAGCGCCTCGGCTCGACCGGAATCGGCGAGGGTATCGCGATCCCGCATGGCCGCATGCCGGGAATCGAGCGTCTCGTCGGGCTCTTTGCCCGCACCGAGAAGCCGATCGATTTCGACGCGCTCGACGGCCAGCCGGTCGATATCATCTTCGTCCTGATCGCCCCCGAGGGCGCCGGCGCCGACCACCTCAAGGCCCTGGCCCGCGTCGCGCGCGTGCTGCGCAACCAGTCCGTTCTGGAACAGGTCCGCAAGGTCCGCGATCCCTCGGCGATCTATGCGATCCTCGCCGAATCGGCCGCGCAGGCGGCCTAGACTTAAAAGCACTAAAGACTGCTTGGACGTTTCCGGCCGACGGGCTATGACCCCGGCTGGATCGGCGCCGCGTATTCCATGTCCCGAACGCGGCGCGCCCTGTTTCGGAGCCGCTGGTCATGGCCTATACGCATGTCGATCTCTTCCCGCTCGGCGAGGACACGACGCCCTACCGCAAGCTCGGCAGCGAGGGCGTCAGCGTCGAGAAGATCGGCGATCGCGAGGTCCTGAGCGTATCGCGCGAGGCGATTCGCCTTCTCTCCGAGCAGGCCTTCATCGACATCAACCACCTGCTGCGCCCCGGCCATCTCGCCCAGCTCGGCAAGATACTGGATGATCCCGAGGCGACCTCGAACGACAAGTTTGTCGCCTATGACCTGCTGAAGAACGCCAATATCGCCGCCGGCGGTGTGCTGCCGATGTGCCAGGACACCGGCACCGCGATCGTCATGGGCAAGAAGGGCCGCAAGGTCTGGACCGACGGCGACGACGAGGCCGCGCTCGGCGAAGGCGTGGCGGACGCCTATTTCAAGCGCAACCTGCGCTATTCCCAGCTCGCGCCGCTCTCGATGTTCGACGAGAAGAACACCGCGACCAACCTGCCGGCGCAGATCGACATCTATGCTGAAGGCGAGGACGCCTACAAATTCCTCTTCGTCTGTAAGGGCGGCGGCTCGGCCAACAAGACCTTCCTCTATCAGGCGACGCCCTCGCTCCTGACCAAGGACCGCATGATGGCGTTCCTGAAGGAGAAGATCCTGACGCTCGGCACCGCCGCCTGCCCGCCCTATCACCTCGCCATCGTCATCGGTGGCACCTCGGCCGAGCAGAACCTCAAGACGGTGAAGCTCGCCTCGACCAAATATCTCGACGCCTTGCCGACCAAGGGCTCGCCCTCGGGCCATGCCTTCCGCGATATCGAGATGGAGGAAGAGGTCCACAAGATGACGCAGGCGCTCGGCGTCGGCGCGCAATTCGGCGGCAAGTATTTCTGCCACGATGTTCGCGTCATCCGCCTGCCGCGCCATGGCGCCTCGCTGCCGATCGGCCTCGGCGTCTCCTGCTCGGCCGACCGCCAAGCCAAGGGCAAGATCACCAGGGACGGTATCTTCCTGGAGGCGCTGGAAACCGATCCGTCCAAGTATCTGCCGGATGTCGACGAAGCGGCGCTCGGCGGTTCCGTGGTCAAGATCGACCTCAACCAGCCGATGAGCGAGATTCTCGCCACGCTGTCGAAGCACCCGGTCAAGACGCGCCTGTCGCTGACCGGCACCATCGTCGTCGCCCGCGACCTCGCCCATGCCAAGATCCGCGAGCGACTGGAGCGCGGCGAGGGCATGCCCGACTATTTCAAGAACCATCCTGTCTATTACGCCGGCCCGGCCAAGACGCCGGAGGGCTTCGCCTCCGGCTCCTTCGGCCCGACTACGGCCGGCCGCATGGATTCCTTCGTCGACCAGTTCCAGTCCTTCGGCGGTTCCATGGTGATGCTCGCCAAGGGCAATCGCTCGGCGGCGGTGCGCGAGGCCTGCAAGGCCCATGGCGGCTTCTATCTCGGCTCGATCGGCGGGCCGGCCGCGCGGCTCGCGCAGGATTGCATCCGCAAGGTCGAGGTTCTCGAATATGCCGAGCTCGGCATGGAGGCGGTCTGGCGGATCGAGGTCGAGGACTTCCCGGCCTTCATCGTCATCGACGACAAGGGCAACGACTTCTTCAAGGAGCTGAACCTCGGATGAGGTTCGCTCTGACTGTCGCGGCGCTGCTGTTGGCCGGCCCCGTACTGGCCCAGCAGCCGCGCCCGGCGACCTGCTCGCGGGATCTCTTCCAGAACGAGGCTGGCTTCCGCCAGCAGCAGGCGCGGCTCGCCGGCGTGGCGAGCGCCGACCAGGCGACGCAGTGCCGGACCTTTCGCGAGCATGTCGCTTATCTCCAGAAGGCCCGCTCGGTCTTCGCCACCTGCCAGGATGGGCCGGAGCGGGCGCGCAATGTCGCGGAGATGGATTCCGAGCTGGTGAACTATCGCGCGCTGATCGCCAATCGCTGCGGCGGGCGGTAAGAGCCTTCCCAGACAATCGAAAGGCTTCCCATGACCGACCAGCAGCCGCCGCTTCAGATCGCCGTCGTGCCTGTGACGCCGTTCCAGCAGAATTGCGCCATCGTCTGGGAGCCGAAATCCAACGAGGCCGCGATCGTCGATCCCGGCGGCGACGTCCCGCAGATACTGGGCGCCGTCAAGGAGCTCGGCGTCACGCCGGTTGCGATCTGGCTGACCCATGGTCATCTCGACCATGCCGGCGGCGCGACCGAACTCGCGCAGGCGCTGTCGATCCCGATCATCGGGCCGCATGAGGGCGACAAGCCTTTGCTCGACGCCTTGCCGGAGCAGGGCCTGCGCTTCGACATCCTCGGCATGAAGGCCGTCGTGCCGACGCGCTGGCTGAACGAGGGCGACACGGTCTCGCTCGGGGACCTGAGTTTCGCGGTCGCGCATGTGCCGGGCCATTCGCCGGGCCATGTTACCTTCTTCCAGAAGGACCTGCGTTTCCTGCTCGCGGGAGATACCGTCTTCGCCGGCTCGATCGGCCGTACCGATTTCCCTTATGGCGACCACGAGGCGCTGATTACGGGGATCAAGACCAAGCTCCTGCCGCTCGGCGACGACGTTCAGTTCCTGCCGGGCCACGGCCCGGCGAGCACGCTGGGCGAGGAGCGGCAGAACAACCCGTTCCTGCAGGGCTAGGAAGCCGGGCCGGCTTCAGGCCGCATGCTCCGAAAACTGATCGAAAGCGCGCAGGGCATCTGCGGCGTACATCAGCGCCGGGCCGCCGCCCATATAAACTGACATCGCCGCGACTTCGGCGATCTCCTGCCGCGAGGCGCCCAAACCCGCCAGCGCCTTGGCGTGGAAGCCGATGCAGCCATCGCAGTGCTGCGTGATGCCAATCGCCAGCGCGATAAATTCCTTGCTCTTCTTGTCGAGTGATCCGTCGGCGCCGGCCGCTTGTGCCAGCGCGCTGAAGCCTTTCATCGCCTCCGGCTGCAGGGTGCGCAGCTCACGCATATAGGCCGAGATATCCTGAGTGAGAGCACGGTAGTTCTTGCTCATCGCAATCTCCATGGGTTGACGATTCATATTTTTATAATATCATAAAAACATGAATTATGAAGAAGAGCAACCGCTAGCCGAAGCCATGGCGGAGAAGGCCGAAAGCGTTGCCGAGTTCCTCAAGGGGCTCGCCAACCCGCATCGGCTCCTCGTGCTTTGTGCCCTCTCGAAAGGCGAGCGCAGCGTCGGTGAACTGATCGCCCAGACCGGCATTGCGCCGACTTCGATGTCGCAGCACCTGGCGAAGCTGAAGGCGGAAGGCATCGTCGATTTCCGGCGCGACCACCGGACTCTGCACTATTTCATCGCCCACCCAGCCGTGATGGAGCTTATGGCGGTGCTTTACGTTCATTTTTGTGGAAGGCAGCCATGATGACCCGTTCGATGTCCCCGCAGGAGGCTGCGCGCCGGCTGGCCGTCGGCGAAGCCCTTCTGGTCGATATTCGCGAGCCGGCCGAGTTTGTTGCGAGCCACATCCCGCTGGCTGTCTCCCTGCCGCTGGGCGACTTGCCGGAGATATTGTCGGAGTTGCCGCGCGACCGGACGCTGATCTTCCAGTGTCAGAGCGGGATGCGAAGCGCCCGGGCCTGCGCGCTTGACGCGACGCGGGAAGACAGCGTCAGCCTCGAGGGCGGTATCGCCGCCTGGCAGGCCGCAGGGTTGCCCGTTATCGGCAATGCCGGCCCGCGCTTGTCGATCTTCCGGCAGGTTCAGATGATCGTCGGCGCGATGGTCGCGCTCCTGGTTGCAGCGGGGTTCGCCGGCTTGACGGCGGCCTTTGCCGTTGCCGGTATCATGGGCGCGATGCTGGCCTTCGCCGGCGCGACCGGATGGTGCGGGTTGGCGATGCTTCTTTCGCGCATGCCCTGGAACCGCGCCACATCCGCGTCATAGGGCCTGAAAATGCCAACGGCCATGCAGCGGAACGGTGCGCGTACATCCGGCGTCACACGTTCGGCTCATGGCCGTCTTCAGCGACAACGGAGAGCTGTGGAACGCTCTCGACATCGTCGTGAACCTCAAATGGGGATGGCTCTTCCCGATTACAAGCCCTCTTCCGAAAACGATCGGCGCCACTCGTAGAGCGCGTCCGGCTCGCCCTCCTCGTTGCGGTCGCCGTCGTTGAGATCGACGAGGCGGAAGCCGTGGCGCTCGTAGAACGCGCGAGCGCCGTGGTTCCGCTGGAAGGTGAACAGATGGAGCCGCTCCGGGCTGCGCTCTTTCGCCTTCGCAAGCAGCAATGAGCCGACGCCGCGCCTGAACTGCCCGGGCATCAGATAGAGCTGATCGAGATCCTCGCCGTCGAGGCAGAGGAAGCCGAGGATGCGCCCGGCCTCCCGTGCCACCCAGGTCTCGCCGGTGGCGAGCCTGACATGCGCGATCCAGCCCCGCACCTCGTCGTCGCTATGGACGCGGCGCAGATAGGGCAGTGCCTCCCCGCGCGACGCCAGATAGAGCGCCGCGATCTCCCCGGCATCGCTGGGAGAGGAGCGTTCGATCGTGATGGCAGGCGCCGCGTTCATGCCCTTGGGTCGGCCTCAGGCGTCGAAGACGCCGAGCAGGAAGTCTTGCTTGCCGATCTGGAAGCCGTTCTGACGCAGGATGTCGTAGGCCGTCGTGGCGTGGAAATAGAAGTTCGGGATGGCGAAGCGGGTAAGGTAGGCCTCGCCGGTCATCGTCACGGTCGCCGAGGGGCCGCGCGGGAAAGTGACCTCGCGGCCAAGCCCGGCATCGAGCACGGCGCTATCCGCCGCGGCGATGAAAGCCAGCGTCCTGGCGATGCGCTCCTTCAGCTCCGGGAAGCTCTTCTCCTCGTCGGGGAAGCGCGGGTTCTCGCCGCCGGAGAGGCGCGACACGGCGTTCTTGGCGAAGTCGCAGCAGAGCTGGATCTGGCGGGTGAAGGCGAGCATGTCCGGCGCGAGCCGGGCGGAGAGCAGCACTTCCGGCTGGATCTTGCGGGTCTCGGCCTGGTCCACGGCCTTGTCGAGAATGGCGTCGAGCGCCTTGAGCGTCTGCACGAAGCCGGAAAGGGCGGCTGCCTTGACTGAGAGCGTCATGATGTCCTCGGAAACGACAACGGGCCCGGAAAGGGCCCGCTGCGTAAAGCTATAGAGGAGAATGTTCCGCGGCGCTCTGCGCCAGCAGATTAGTCTTTCGCGCGCTCGACATAAGAGCCGTCGGCGGTCATCACGACGACGCGGGTGCCGACGCCGACATGCGGCGGCACGGCGCTGCGCACGCCGTTCGACAGGATCGCCGGCTTGTAGGAAGAGGAGGCCGTCTGGCCCTTGGTCACTGGCTCGGTCTCGACGACTTCCAGCGTGACGCGCTGCGGCAGTTCGATCGCGACGGCCTTGTCCTCGAACACCGAGAGCGAGACCTTCATGTTCTCCTGGAGATAGGGAGCGGCATCGCCGATCACGTCCTTGTCGACCGGGATCTGGTCGTAGGTCTCAGGGTTCATGAAGACGTACTGCTCGCCGTCCTGGTAGAGATAGGTGAAGTCGCGATCCTCGACATAGGCGCGCTCGACCTGCTCGGTCGTCTTGTAGCGCTGCGTCATCTTCACGCCGTCGGAGATACGGCGCATGTCGATCTGAGTCGTCGGGGTGCCCTTGCCCGGGAAGAAGCTCTCGGCCGAGATGACCGTGCAGAGATGTCCGTCCAGCTCGAGGACGTTGCCCTTGCGGACGGAAGAGGCGATGACCTTGACCACGTGAATGTCCTTGCTGGTGCGCGGCGTTCCCCCGCGCCAAACCTAAAACTCAGAGCATCGCTCTCGCGAAAAACCGGTTCCCACTTTTTCGCGCGATGCTCTATGCGAATTCTGTCGCCGCGCAACTACCGCATTCGCGCGCGAAACGAAAGCTTTCCGACGCATTCGACGCGAGATTCGATGAGTTCGTCCCCGACGCCGTTCTGGCGGCCTGATGTCCATGCCGACCGCCGCCCGGCTCTGCTGGCGCGCGGGCGGATCAAGACGGCGCTGCGCCGCTGGTTCGAGGCCCGCGACTTCACCGAGGTCGAGGCGGCGATCCTGCAGCTCTCGCCCGGCAACGAGACGCATCTGCACGGGTTCGGCACGACGCTGATCGACAACGCGGCCGCGCCGCATCCCTATTACCTGCACACCTCGCCCGAATTCGCGGCCAAGAAGCTGCTGGCGGCCGGCGAGGCCCGCATCTTCGATTTCGCCCGCGTCTTCCGCAATCGCGAGCGCACGGCCCTGCATCACCCTGAGTTCACGATGCTGGAATGGTATCGTGTGGGGGAGAATTACGACGCATTGATGCAAGATTGCGCAGCGCTGATGGCCGAAGCCGCCCGCGCTGCCGGCGCCACCACGCTGCGCTGGCGCGGCGCCGAGGTCGATCCCTTCGCCGAGCCCGAGCACCTGACCCTGCAGGAGGCCTTCAAGCGCCATGCCGGGATCGACCTGCTGCGTACGGTGACAGCCGATCAGGAACTCGATCGCGGTGGGTTGGCCGCCGACGCGATCGAGGCCGGCATCCGGGTTACAGACGATGACAGCTGGTCGGACATCTTCAGCCGCGTCCTCTCCGAGCGCATCGAACCGCATCTCGGCCGAGGCCGCGCCACGATCCTCTGTGAATACCCGATCAGCGAGGCTGCGCTCGCCCGGCCCAAGCCCGGCGATCCGCGTGTGGCCGAGCGTTTCGAGCTCTATGCCTGCGGCGTCGAGCTCGCCAATGCCTTCGGCGAGCTCACCGACCCGGCCGAGCAGCGCCGCCGTTTCGAGGCCGACATGGACGAGAAGGAGCGCATCTATGGCGAGCGCTATCCTGTCGATGAGGATTTCCTGGAGGCGTTGGCGCTGATGCCGGCGGCATCCGGCATCGCGCTCGGCTTCGACCGGCTGGTCATGCTTTGTGTGGGCGCGCGCCGGATCGAGGATGTGCTCTGGACGCCGGTCGCGGAACCGGGCAGGGGAAGGGGATGACCGTTCACCAGCCCCCTGGCGGCCAGCCGCTGCGCAGCATCGACGCGCTTGTCGAGGCCGGCTTGGCCGCGCCCGCGCGCCGCGACGCCTTGCAGAGGGTGGCGGAGCGCTATGCCGTCTCGGTGACGCCGGCTGTCGCCGGACTGATCGATCCGAACGATCCAGCCGATCCGATCGCACGCCAGTTCATTCCCGATGCGGCCGAGCTGACGACGCTGCCGCAGGAGCTGGCCGACCCGATCGGCGACGATGCCCATTCCCCGGTCGAGGGCGTTGTCCATCGCTATCCCGACCGCGCCTTGCTCAAGCTCGTTCATGCCTGCCCGGTCTATTGCCGCTTCTGCTTCCGGCGCGAGATGGTCGGCCCTGGCGGCGATGCACTGACCGGCGCCAGGCTCGACGCCGCGCTCGCCTATCTCGCCTCCCGGCCAGAGATCTGGGAGGTGATCATGACGGGTGGCGATCCCTTCATCCTTTCGACTCGCCGCGTCCGCGAGGTCGCGAAGCGCCTGGCCGGCATCCCGCATATCAAGGTCGCGCGCTGGCATACGCGTGTGCCCGTCGTCGATCCCGGCCGGGTCACGCCGGATTATGCGAAGGCGCTGCGCATTCCCGGCAAGGCGAGCTATATCGCCATCCACGCCAATCATCCGCGCGAGTTCACTGATGACGCCCGCACGGCGATCGCGACGCTGGCCGATGCCGGCCATGTCCTGCTCAGCCAGTCGGTCCTGCTCAAGGGCGTCAACGCCGATGTCGAGACGCTTGGTGCCCTGATGCGCACCTTCGTCGAGAACCGCATCAAGCCCTATTACCTGCACCACCCCGATCTCGCGCCCGGCACCTCGCATTTCCGCCTGACGCTGGAGGAGGGGCAGGCGCTGGTCAAAAGCCTGCGCGGCAACCTTTCCGGCCTGTGCCAGCCGACCTATATCCTCGACATCCCCGGCGGTGCCGGCAAGATTCCGGTCGGCCCCGCCTTCCTCTCCGGCTGCGAGATGCCGGGCGTGGAGGCGGTCGCCGAAGATCGTCACGGCGGGCAGCACGTCTACCCGCCCGCCTGATACCTGAGGATACCGATATGCAGGACAAGCTGCCGCTCGCGATCGTTTCCGACATCGCCTGCCCCTGGTGCTTCATCGGCCGCGCGCGGCTGGAGACGGCGCTGGAGCGCTACGGCCTGACCGAGCGCTTCGCCATCACCTGGCTGCCTTATGAATTGAACCCGGAAATGCCCGCCGAGGGCATGGACCGCAACGAATATCTCGAAAGCAAGTTCGGCCCCGGCAAGCGCAAGGAGATCGAAGTCCGCCTGTCGGAAGCGGCGCTGGAGAGCGGCGTCACCTTCAACTGGACGAAGGTGACGCGCAGCGTCAACACGCGCATGGCTCATATGCTGGTCGCGGCCGCCTCCACCGTGCAGCGCGGCGGCGACATGACGGCCGCCCTGTTCAAGGCCTATTGGCAGGACGGGCGCGACATCGGCGATATCGAGACGCTGATTCAGATCGCGGTCGAGCAGGGTTTCGACGAGCAGGCTGCCCGCGACGAGCTCGCCAATGACGAATTGCGCGAGACCGTTGTCGGGCTGGAGGATCACGCCCGCAAGGTCGGCGTCACCGGCGTGCCCTTCTTCATCATCGACAGCAAGCTCGCGGTGTCCGGTGCGCAGCCGCCGGATGTCTGGGCGCAGGTCTTCCAGCAGGTCTTCGCCGCGCAGGTCCCGCAGGAGCCGGAGTTCTGATGCGTCGGGGCGTCAGAACGCCCCTTTCAGCAGATGCGCGACGGCCGGCGCGCCGAGCGAGACACCCGACAGGAACAGCAGCAGGAACACGATCTGCCGCATGACGGCCTGCGAAAGCGGCGGCGGATAGCGCCGCGCCAGATGCGTGCCCAGCATCACCGCCGGAATGGCGAAGAGCCCCGAGAGTGTCGCGGGTGCGGGGATCTGGTCGGTGGCGATGACCAGCCCCGTGCGGAACAGGGCGTTCAGCGCGAAGACCGTGACCAGCGTTTCCCGGATGACGACGAGCGGCATCGGCTGCCGGTAGAAGTGGTAGACGAGCGGCGGGCCGGCGGTGGAGAACATCCCGCCCATCAGCCCGGCGATGCTGCCGAAGAAGAGGTAGCTCGGCGCTCCCGATGGCTGCTTCAGCGGATCGGGCTTCCGCGCCAGTTGCAGGCTTGAGACGATGATCACGAGGCCGAGCGCCAGCTTGAGCAGGTCGGCACGGCTGGCGGCGAGCCATTCCAGCAGATGGAAGCCGATGAAGAGAAAGGGCCAGCTCGCGATCAGCACCAGCCCGAACTTGCGCCAGTCGACATCGCGCCAGCCCTTGAGCAGCATCTGCGTCGCGTTGACCAGCGTGAGCACGCTGACGAGCATCGCCGCATCCGGCAGCGAGAGCAGTCCGGTCAGGCCGACGCCGCCCATCGTGATCAGCCCGAAGGCGAAGCCGGTCAGGGTCTGGACATAGGCCGCCATGCCGGTCAGCAGCAGAAACCCGATCAGGGCAGCCAGGGACATGCTCGGGGTCTCCGGAACAACGGAGCGTGACGCCTAGAGGATTGGCCTGAAAGCGGGAACAGTTTTGTTGGCAAGGCATCGATGCGCAGAAGGATGTTCTACGCATTCAGGCAGTGGCGCTGGCGCTTGCATCCGCTCTCGAATCGTGCGCCTTCCCTCGAAACTCAGGGAGCCGGTTGATGAACCAGAAGATCAACGACGTCCGCGACCGCCTGATCGTCGCCCTCGATGTGCCGACCGTGT
Organism: Allobosea sp. 47.2.35; assembly: GCF_024655635.1. Lineage (GTDB taxonomy): Bacteria > Pseudomonadota > Alphaproteobacteria > Rhizobiales > Beijerinckiaceae > Allobosea. The sequence continues at coordinate 19,915 of NZ_JANLGI010000011.1, forward strand.
GGGATGCCTATCGCCTCGTCTCGACGCTGGGCGACGGTGTCTCCTTCTACAAGATCGGCTATCGCCTCGCCTTCGCCGGCGGGCTCGACCTCGCCCGCCAGCTGGTCGCCGAAGGCAAGAAAGTCTTCCTCGATCTCAAGCTGCACGACATCGGCAACACCGTGACCGAGGGTGTGGATTCGCTCACCAAGCTGGGCGTCACCTTCCTCACGGTCCATGCCTATCCGCAGACCATGCGCGGCGCGGTCGAAGGGCGCGGTGATGCCGCCCTCAAGCTGCTCGCGGTCACCGCGCTGACCTCCTATGACGACGGCGACCTGCGCGATGCCGGCTATGGGCTCGCCGTGCGCGATCTCGTGCGCCTGCGCGCCGAGCAGGCCCGCACGGCTGGCATCGACGGCATCGTCTGCTCGGCCGCCGAGGCCGAGATCGTGCGCGAGGTCATTGGCAAGGACATGGTCATCGTGACGCCGGGCATCCGTCCCTCCGGCAGCGCGGCGGGGGACCAGAAGCGCACGCTCACTCCGGCCGAGGCGATCCGCATCGGCGCCGACCATCTGGTCGTCGGGCGTCCCATCATCCGCGCGGCAGACCCGCGTGCGGCGGCGGGCGCGGTCATGGACGAGATCGTCGCGGCTTCGTAAGCTCCGGGGGCATCGGACCGAAAAGTGGCGTCCACTTTTCGGATCAATCCGATGACCGAACAAAAGAATAGCCTCAGACCCGATTCAGCGAACGGATTGCACCATGCCCAAGGGATATGTCATCGGCCGCGCCAAGGTCTCCGACGCGACCAAATGGGCGAGCTATGCCGCCAAGGCCTCCGAGGTCATCAAGCAGTATGGCGGCGTGCCGGTCGTGCGCGGTGGCCAGATGACGGTCGGAGAAGGCGAGGGTCGCGCCCGCAACGTCATCCTCGAGTTCAAGGATTTCGAGACGGCCCGCGCCTATCTCTTCTCCCCGGAATATGCGGAGGCGCGCAAGCTGCGCGAAGGCGCCGGCGAGATCGATCTCGTCGCGGTCGAAGGCGTCTGATCGTGGCCAAAGGCTACTGGATCGCGCGCGTCGACGTCGAGAACGCCGAGGCCTACGCCAAGTACCGTTCGCTCAATGCCGTTGCCTTCGCCAAATACGGGGCGAAGTTCCTGGTCCGCGGCGGCGAGTACAAGCTCGCCCGCGGCGAGGGGCGCAAGCACAATGTCGTCATCGAGTTCAAGGACGAGGAGACGGCCCGCGCCTGCTACGCCTCGCCGGAATATCAGGAGGCGGTGAAGCATCTCAGCGCCGCTGGCCAGTCCGATCTGGTCATCATCGGCGGCTATGACGGCCCGCAGCCCGGCGAATAAGCCTGCCAGGGCTAAGGTCTTATCCGTCATTTGGATGACGAAAGGCGTACGCGAGTTCCCTTAACCTCTCCTCCGTGGCCTGACGGAGGGGATACCGGGCAGGCGAGCCGGGCAAGGCTCGCGAATGCGTCCCGATCCAGCCCCGATGTCGATGTCTCAGCGTGGGCGCAGGGGGAGCGCCGCGCTGCGCAGCAGTGAAACGAGCTGACTTTGCTGGCGCGTGTTCGTCTTCTGGAAGATGCGCGCCAGATGCGTGCGTGCGGTCGATATCCGGACGCCCTGGGCTTCGGCCGCTTCCGTCAGGGATGATCCGCTTGCGAGCGCTGAGGCGAACTTCGCTTCCGCGTCTGTGAGATCGAAGAGCTGGCGCGCGCACGCCACGAGATTGGTCGCCGTTTCAAGCCGCCGCAGCGCGATCAGCACCTTGCCGGCCACATGTGCCTGCGGGGAGGGAGGCGCTGGCATGGCGCAGGCTGAAAGCGAATGAGAGCCGTCCTCGCCATGCAGGATCATGCTGGCCTGTGTGGGGGCCAGAGGGTCCTGCGCGCTGCGCAGCGCGCCCTCGACCAGCAATCGGAGCTGGCGCTGGTCGGCCGGCTGGCGCGCGAAGAGCCGCCCCTGCCGCAGCCCGACCACGCTATCCGGATCGGACAGGATCTCGTCGGCGCCCTCATTGGCATAGGCGATCCGCATGTCCTGATCGAGAATGGCGATGCCCATGGCGACGCGGTCGAGCGCGCTGCGCGCCTCGTCGCGCTGGATCGTCACCCGGCCGATATGGCGGCGCAGTTCCACGACACGCCGGAGCACCGGATAGAGCTTTTCGAGCAGGGCAGCCTCTTCGGCGTCGAAGCTCTCCTGCTGCCGGCCGCGCTGGACGTCGAAGAACCAGAAGGCCTCCCCGGTCTTGGCGAGGCGGCAGGCCATGCCGCCATACATGTCCTGCGGGCGCATCCATTCCTGCCAGACGCGGGTGCTGCGCAGGGCTTCCTCGCCGAACACCTCGTTGTCACGGTAGATCACGCCGAGAGGGATGTCGCGCAGCGCGTCGCCCATCTCGATGAAGTCGGAGGCGAGGTCGCCGAAGCAGCGCTCCTGCAACGCGGCATCGGGATTGGTCGCATAGGACGCCCAGTCCTCCGGGCTCGGCCCGAAGCCGGCGAAGCAGGCCTTCGAGCCGTTGAACAACAGCCGCATCGCTTCGGCGGCAGCCTGCATCTGTTCTTCGTCCATCGCACCGGCCAGCAACTGGTCGATCGCGGACATGACGGTATCGACATCGAGGCGCGGCATGAGAAGTCCCGGCTGGCCACGGAAGGCGCACGCGCGGTGCACCTCGCAGAAGCTAGCAGCATGGGTCGCTCGGGAAAAGTCCAAAAACAATCCAAAGTTTTTTATCGATTGAAGACTGCTTTATTCGCCGCTTACGGCTTCGATGGCAGCGAGCGTCGGGAGCGCGTCGAAGACGCCATTTCGGGTGGTGGTCAGCGCCCCGGCGATCGCGGCATCGCGCAGAGCGCCGGGCAGGGAGCGTCCCGTTGCCAGCCGGACGCCGAGCGTTGCGGCGAAGGCATCGCCGGCTCCGAGCGAATCCACGGTCTCGACGGCGAAGCCGTTCTGCTCAATGACCTGACCGTGCGCTGTAACGGCGATCGCTCCGGCTGCGCCCCGCGTCATGACGATGAGCTCCGGCCCCCATGTCATCACCCTCGGCGCCAACTCCGCTGCGAAATGCTGCGGCTCCGTCGCTCCATCTGGCTCCAGACCGAGCGAGAGCGCGAGGTTGCCGGCCTCGGTCTCGTTGACGATCAGGATCGAGGTCAGCGCCAGCATCGCCTCCGGGATGAGCCGGAAGGGCGAGGGGTTGAGCAGGGTCGGGACGCTGGCCTGTCGGGCCAGGGCGAAAGCCGCCTCGATCGGCGCGTCGCCGATCTCGAACTGGGCCGTCACCAGCGCCGCCTCGGTGATGGCCGGCGCCCGCTGCCAGACATGCTCTGCCGAGAGAGCGAGATTGGCGCCGGATGCGATGGCGACGCAGGTTTCTCCGCTCGCATCGGTGAAGCCGATGCCGCTTCCGGTACTGCCCTTGAGCCGGATCAGCATGGATGGCGGCAGGCCGGCCCGTTCGAGCGCCGGCGGGGCGAAGGCGGCTGCGAGGTCGTCACCCACAGCAAGGAGGCCCTCCACGTTGGCGCCGAGACGCCGCGCCATGATCGCCTGGTTCAGCCCCTTGCCGCCGGGTTCGATGGTCACCGTCTCGGCGGCGAGCGCTTCTCCCGGGCGCGGAAAGCGGGCGACCTTCGCCGAACAGGCGACGACGAAGCTTCCGAGCACAAAGACGGGTTTGCCGGTCACGGCAGTCTCCGGGAATTTGATTTTGCCATTCACGAACTGCTACGCGGGTTGTGACACGCACATGCAAACCACGACAGTGCCTAAACCGCTTCTCCCAAAGCCGCCCTTCCAGGACCTGCTGGAGCTGCGCAGCGATACCGCCAAGCCGCTCTATCAGCAGCTCGAAGACCAGCTGTCTCAATTGATCGGCGACGGCACTCTGCCGGCGGGCACGACGCTGCCGGCCGAGCGTCAGCTTGCCGAGCGCCTCAGCATCAGCCGCGCCACCGTTCAGCGGTCCTACAACGCCTTGCGCGAGCGAAAGTTGCTGAGCGCGCAGGGGCGCCTCGGCTCGATCGTCCAGGGTACGGGGCCGCGCCTGCATTCCGGCATGGATCGGCTCAAGGGCTTCACCGAGGAGATGAAGGAGCTCGGCCGGGTGCCTTCGTCACGGATCGTCGAGCGATCCGTGGTGAATGACCGCTCGATCGCCTCGATTTTCGGCCGCTCCTCGCATGCGCGCTTCCTCAAGCTGGTCCGCATCCGTTCGGGTGACGATATCCCGATGTCGCGCGAGGTCGCCTGGTACAATCTGGAGCGCGCCCCCGATCTGGCCGAGAGCGATCTCTCGGGCTCGGTCTATGCCCGTCTCGCGGCGCTCGGCCTGCCGCTGATGCGTTGCGACCAGACCATCGAGGCGGCGGCGCCCACCGTCGATGAATGCGCGATCTTCGGCTTCGCGGTTCCCGTGCCGTGCCTGCTGATCAAGCGACGCAGCTACGGCGCCGACGGCGACATGCTCGAATATGTCGAGGGCCTGTTCCGCGGCGATACCTATACCTACAAGCTGACGCTGACCGCCTGACATCCTGCGGTAGGGGCAGCCGCTTCGGGCTTCCATTTTTAATATCCAATAACAGTCCAAAGCCCGAGGGCCTTGAACCTCGCCGCGATCTGCCGCGACCAAGAGGAACGGAGCCGTATCCGGCAAGTCTCGGGTGACCCGGGCAAGGTGGCGCGGCGGTCCGTGGATTGCAGGATGGATATTGCAATGTCGCTTCATGTCTCGATTGTCGGCAGGACGAGCTACACCCCGTTTCCGCCACGCCATGACATAGCTTCCGATGCCTTCGGGAAGGCTTCCAGGCCGGTTTTCGTCATCGATGCCGAATTGAACCAGCGCTTCGGCAACCGCGGTGCGGAAGCTCTCGCCCGCGACGGGCTCGGCGGCCTCGACCGCTTCACGGCCAGCGACAAGGATTTCATGGCGCGATTGCAGGTCTGGCTGAAGCGTTGCCGCTCCGGCAGTGCCGCCGGCGAGACGCGGCTGCCGCTGGTGCTGCGTAACGGCCGCCAGATCGCCGTCGATGCCGTCCATCTGGCGAGCATCGAACTGTTCGTGCTGACGGTGGACGACCCCGAGAGCGCGATCGACCGCAACATCGCCCGGGTCAGCGAGGCCTGCGGCCTGACCCCGACCGAGGAGCGCATGCTCGCCCTGATGGTCGAGGGGCTCGACACGATCATCGCCGCCAAGCGGCTTGGCATCGCGCCGACCACGGCCCGGACCCATCTCCAGCGCCTCTTCGCCAAGACTGGCACCGCCCGGCAGAGCGAGCTCGTCCGCTTCGTCGCGACCTATGTCGAGGAACTCCGCTGAGGGCGTGGCAGGCGGCGGCTCATCGCCGTCGGAGATGTTGACAGGGCTCGCGATCGCACGCCCATCTGGGTCAGGATGCATAAGAACCGCGTCCGCCCGAAGCGACCGCGACCATGACCGAAACGCTGGCAGCCTTCATCTTCTGCGCATTGCTGAGCGGCAGTGCCATCTTTGGCATCAAGCTGCGCGGCTGGCTGTCCGAGGAGCATCTGTCCGAGCGCACCCTGGAGGCCATCCGGCTGGTGACGAGCCTGCTCGTCACCTTTGCCGCTCTGGTGCTCAGCCTGCAGCTCTCCAACGTCAAGGGCGCGTTCGACCAGGCCTATCGCGACCGCAATGCCGACGCGGCCGGGCTCGCGCAGCTCGACGAATGCCTGCGCGCCTACGGGGCAGGGGCTGAACCGATCCGTCTCGACCTGCGCAGCTACACGGCAGGCGTCATCGCCAGCACCTGGCCGCTGGAGCCGAAGCAAGAAGGCGTCTCCTATCCTGATACGACGGGCATGGCCCGCGAAGGTGCCGATCCCTCGCTCGGCGCCCTGATCGCGCGCATCGGCCGGGCGATTAACGCGCTGGCTCCAGCCGACGCGCTCCATGCCAATGTCGCGGCGGAGTGCCGCGCGACCTATCAGCGGCTGCAGCAGCGGCGCTGGGCCGTGGTCGAGGACGTGCGCGGCCCTGTCTCGCCGCTGTTCACGAGCATTATGACCTTCTGGCTGATGCTGGTCTTCCTGAGCTTCGGCCTGCAGATACCCCGCAAGCGTCTCGCCGCGATCGTGCTCGCGATCGGCATCGTCTCGATCTCGACGGTGATGTTCGTCATCACGGATCTCGAGACGCATTATGGCGGCCTGTTCGGCATTTCCAGCGCCTCGATGCGGGACGTGCTGGCGGGCATGGCTCGCTAGGGCGCGAGATCAGTTGGCGCGGCGCTTGCCAAGAGACACGGGATCGGGTGCGATGGCGCCGGTCCGGTCCTATGAGGCCCGATTCAAACGATACGATCTCGGTACGAGGCAGGGGAACGAGCAGATGGTGCGTGGGATGACGGGGTTGCGGTTGAGTCTGGCGCTGGCTGCGTCGGTTTTCGTTCTGGGCGCCGCGCAGGCACAGGAGCCGAAGAAGGGCGGGACGGTCCATGTCGTCGTCCAGCCCGAGCCGCCGATGCTGATGCAGGGCCTCAACCAGAACGGCCCGACCAACATGGTCGCCGGCAACATCTATGAATCGCTGCTGCGCTACAACGAGAAGCTCGAGCCGCAGCCCTCGCTCGCCAAGAGCTGGGAAATCTCGCCGGACGCCAAGACCTACACCTTCAAGCTCCAGGAAGGCGTGAAATGGCATGACGGCAAGCCGTTCACGGCCGACGACGTCGTCTTCACCCTCGACAAGTTCCTGCGCGACGTCCATCCGCGCTGGCGCCCGATCGTCAATGCGCAGGTCGAGAAGATCGAGAAGGTCGACGATCTCACCGTGAAGATCACGCTGAAGCAGCCCTTCGGCCCGATGATCATGACGCAGGAGGTCGCCTCCGCGCCGATGATCCCGAAGCATATCTATGACGGCACGGATTACCGCGCGAACCCGGCCAACAACACGCCGATCGGCACCGGCCCCTTCAAGCTCAAGGAGTGGAAGAAGGGCTCCTATATCCACCTCGTAAAGAACGAGGACTACTGGCTGAAGGGCAAGCCGAATCTCGACGAGATCTACTGGCAGATCATTCCCGATGCAGCCGCCCGCGCCGTTGCCTATGAGACGGGCAAGGTCGATGTGCTGACCGGTGGCTCGGTCGATGTCTACGACGTCGCGCGCCTCTCCAAGCTGCCCAATACCTGCATGACGACCAAGGGCTGGGAGATGTTCGCCCCCCATGCCTGGCTCACGCCCAACGTGCGCAACGGCATCCTCGGCAACAAGCAGTTCCGCCAGGGCCTGATGTACGCGATCGACCGCGAATTCGGGAAGGACGTGGTCTGGGGCGGCCTCGGCAAGCTGCCGACCGGGCCGATCTCGTCCAAGACCAAGTTCTATTCGGGCGACGTGCCGAAATACACTTACGATCCCGCCAAGGCGAAGGAGCTGATCAAGGCTTCCGGCTACAAGGGCGAGACGATCAAGCTCCTGAACCTGCCCTATGGCGAGACCTGGAGCCGCTGGTCCGAGGCCATCAAGCAGAATTTCGAGGATGTCGGCGTCAAGGTGCAGATCGAGAACACCGACGTGCCCGGCTGGACGCAGAAGGCGTCGAACTGGGATTTCGACCTGAACTTCAACTTCCTCTACCAGCTCGGCGACCCCGCCATGGGCGTGGCCCGCTCCTACATCTCCTCCAACATCGCCAAGGGCAATCCCTTCGCCAATGTCGGGGGCTACTCCAATCCGGAGGTCGACAAGCTCTTCGCCGACGCCGCGATCGCGCCGACCGACAAGGAGCGCCAGGACCTCTACACCAAGGTCCAGAAGCTTTTGGCCGACGAATTGCCGGTACTCTGGCTGCTGGAGATGGATTTCCCGACCATCTACCGCTGCAACGTCAAGAACCTCGTCACCACCGGCGTCGGCGTGAACGACGGCTTCCGCGACGCCTGGAAGGAGTGACCGCGCGTGTCATCCCGGACGCCGCGAAGCGGCGATCCGGGGTCTTATCGGGGTTAGCCTACAAGGCAGCCTCGTCCTGACGACGGTCCCGCGTCTGCGCAGTGGCGCTTCGCGCCGCGGCGCGCGCGGGATGACAGGCTTCACGAAAGTCCTGAATGAACCTCGCGCAATTCCTCGCCGGCCGGCTCGTGAAGGGCGTCATCGTCCTCTTCGCCATCGCCGTGCTGAATTTCCTGCTGATCCGGGCGGCACCGGGTGACCCCGCGCAGGTGCTGGCCGGCGAGGCGGGCGCCGCCGATGCGCAGCTCCTTGAGCAGTTGCGCGCCCGTTTCGGTCTCGATCAGCCCTTCCTGACCCAGCTCTGGATCTATCTGAAGGGTTATCTCACCTTCGATCTCGGCTTCAGCTATCGCCAGCAGCAGCCGGTGCTCAGCCTGATCATGGAGCGCTTGCCGGCGACGCTGCTGCTGACCGGCGCGGCCTTCATCGTCTCGCTCGTCGTCGGCACGGCGATGGGCGCGCTCGCCGCGCGCCGCGCCGGCAAATGGTCGGACAGCCTGATCACCACGCTGGCTCTGGCCTTCTACGCGACGCCGCTGTTCTGGATCGCGCTGATGAGCCAGATCGTCTTCGCGCTCAAGCTCGGGCTCGTCCCCAATGTCGGCTACGAAACCATCGGCGCAAACTATACCGGCCTCGCCCGCGCGCTCGATATCGGCCAGCATCTCATCCTGCCCTCGCTCACGCTCGGCCTGTTCTTCACCGCGCTCTATGCCCGGATGATGCGGGCCTCGATGCTGGAGGTGGCGGGCGCCGATTTCGTCAAGACGGCGCGCGCCAAGGGCGTGTCGCAGCCCCGCGTCTGGCGCCGGCATGTCGCGCGCAACGCCATCCTGCCGGTGGTGACGCTGGCAGGCCTGCAGGCGGGCCAGCTCGTCGGCGGCGCGGTCCTCACCGAGACCGTCTTCGCCTGGCCCGGCATCGGTCGGCTGATGTTCGATGCGCTGGTCCAGCGCGACTATTCCGTCCTGCTCGGCGTCTTCTTCGTCTCCTCGGCGATGGTCGTCTGCTTCAACATCGCGACCGATCTGGTCTACCGGATCGTCGATCCGCGCATCGAGGCGCACGCATGAACTTCCTCAAGCGCTTCGCCCGCAATCGCGGCGCCGTCATCGGCATCGTCATCCTGCTCGCCGTCATCGCCTTCGCGGTCCTGGCGCCGACGCTCTATCCGCAATCGCCCTGGCGCCCGGTGGCGCGGCCTTTCCTCGCGCCCTTCGTCAACGAGCGCTTCCCGCTCGGCACCGACACGCTCGGCCGCAACCTCGCCGCCGGCCTCGTCCATGGCGCGCGCGTCTCGCTGATGATCGGCGTGGTGTCGACCCTGGTCGCGCTGGTCATCGGCGTGCCGCTTGGCGCGGTCGCAGGCTATGCCGGCGGCTTCGTCGACGACGCGCTGATGCGCTTCACCGAGTTTTTCCAGACCATTCCCTCCTTCGCGCTCGCCATCGTGTTGGTCGCGATCCTGCAGCCGCAATTGGGATCGATCGTGCTCGCGATAGGCGTGGTCAGTTGGCCACCCGTGGCGCGATTGGTGCGAGGGGAGGTGCTCTCGCTGCGAAGTCGCGAATATGTCCAGGCGGCCGTCACCATCGGCCAGTCGACGCCGCGGATCATCTTCAGTCAGGTCCTGCCCAACACCATCGCGCCGATCATCGTGATGGGCTCGCTGATGATCGGCTCGGCGATCCTGCTGGAATCCTCGCTCTCCTTCCTCGGCCTTGGCGATCCCAACCTGATGAGCTGGGGCTACATGGTCGGCGCCGGCCGCACGCGCCTGCTCGATGCCTGGTGGATCTCGTTCTTCCCGGGCTTCGCGATCTTCCTGACGGTGCTCGCGCTCAACCTCGCCGGCGAGGGGCTGAACGATGCCCTGAACCCGCGTCTCGCCAGGGGGCGGGAGTGATGGCGCGAATGACCGCTCCCGCGCTCTCCATCGAAGGCCTGACGCTGGCATTGCCCGCGATTGCCGACCGCGCCAACGCGGTCGAAAAGGTCACGCTCGCCATCCAGCCCGGCGAGACGCTCTGCGTCGTCGGCGAATCCGGCTCGGGGAAGTCGATGATCGCCCATGCCGTGATGGGGCTCTTGCCCAAGGCGGTGAAGCCGGTCGCCGGCCAGATCAAACTCGCAGGGCGCGATCTCCTCGCCCTCGACGAGCAGGCGATGCAGGACGTGCGCGGCCGCGAGGTCGGCATGATCTTCCAGGAGCCGATGACCTCGCTGAACCCGGTCATGCGCATCTCCGACCAGATCGTCGAGACCTTCGAGGCGCATGGCCTGCACGACAAGGCGACGCGCCGGGCCCGCGCCATCGATCTCCTGACCGAGGTCGGCCTGCCCGATCCGCCGCGCCTCGCCAAGGCCTATCCGCACGAGCTGTCGGGCGGCCAGCGCCAGCGCGTGATGATCGCGATGGCGCTCGCGCTCGAACCCAAGCTCCTGATTGCCGATGAGCCGACCACCGCGCTCGACGTCACCACGCAGGCGCAGATCCTCAAGCTGATCGACAACCTGCGCCATCGCCACGGCACGGCCGTGCTCTTCATCACCCATGACATGGGCGTGGTCGCCGAGATCGCCGACCGCATCGCCGTGCTGGAGAAGGGCGTTCTGGTCGAGGAGGGCACGGCCGATCAGGTGCTCGGCTCTCCGCAACATCCCTATACGCAGAAGCTGCTCGCTGCCGTGCCCTCGCTGACGCCGGCCGTGTTGCCGCCGCTGCCGGACACTGCGCCGGTGATCAGCGTCGAAGGGCTCGGCAAGACCTATCGCAAGCGCTCGCTCTTCGGCGTCGCGCGCGAGGTCAAGGCGGCCGACGACATCTCCTTCGCGCTCGTCCGTGGCGAGACGCTCGGGCTCGTCGGCGAATCCGGCTCGGGCAAGTCGACGGTCGGCCGCTGCTGCCTGCGCCTGATCGAACCCGACCGCGGCCGCATCGCGCTCGGCGATCTCGTCCTCTCCGAACTGAAGCCCGCCGAACTGCGCCGCCAGCGCAAGCGCATCCAGATGGTCTTCCAGGACCCCTTCGCCTCGCTCAATCCGCGCCAGACGGTCGGCCGCATCATCTCGGACGGCCCCGTCGCTCATGGCACGCCGCGCAGGGAGGCGCTGGCGCGGGCGAAGGAATTGCTGGAACTCGTCGGCCTCTCCGCCAATGCCATCGATCGCTATCCGCATGAATTCTCCGGCGGCCAGCGCCAGCGCGTCGGCATTGCGAGGGCGCTGGCGCTCGAACCGGACGTACTGGTCGCAGACGAAGCGGTCTCGGCGCTCGACGTCTCCGTGCAGGCCCAGATCCTCAAGCTGATCAAGGACATCCAGAGCCGGCTCGGCCTCGCCATCCTCTTCGTGACGCATGATCTGCGCGTCGCTGCGCAGATCTGCGACCGGATCGCGGTGATGCAGCGCGGGCGCATCGTCGAGAGCGGGCCGACCGCCGCGATCTTCGCCGACCCGCAGCACGCGTATACGCGGCAGCTGCTGGCGGCGGTGCCGGGCGGCGGGCGCTTCGGGCACTAATAGACGACACCCAGCCGGAGCCTGCCCATGCCTCTCGATCCCACCTTGCGTGACAAGATCCTCGCCGCCGTCGAGGCGGGCTTCGACGAGCAGGTCGCCTATACGCAGGAGCTGGTCCGCTTCGCCTCGACCCGCGGGCAGGAGCACACGGTCCAGGACTTCATCTTCCGGGCGATGAAGCAGCGCGGCTTCACCATGGACCGCTTCGCCATGGACAAGGAGCTGATCGCGGCTCATCCCGGCGGCGCGCCTTTCTCCGACACGCATTCCGAAGCCCCGATCGTCGTCGGCATCCATCGCCCGCGCGAGGAGAAGGGCCGCTCGCTGATCCTGCAGGCCCATGTCGATGTCGTCCCGGCCGGCCCCGTCGACCAGTGGAAGCATTCGCCCTTCGATCCCGTGATCGAGGGCGACTGGATGTATGGCCGCGGCAGCGCCGACATGAAGGCGGGCTCCGCCGCCAATCTCTTCTGCCTCGATGCGCTCCGCCGCATCGGCATGCAGCCGGCGGCGACGGTCTATGTCGAATCCGTCGTCGAGGAGGAATCGACCGGCAACGGCGCGTTGATGACGCATTTGCGCGGCTATCGCGCCGAGGCTGCGCTGATCCCCGAGCCGGAATACGAGATGCTGGCCCGCGCCAATGCCGGCGTGCTCTGGTTCCAGTTCGAGGTGCGCGGCATTCCCGCCCATGTCCGCGAGATGGGCACCGGCGCCAACGCGATCGACGCCGCCTATCGCGTCGTCGCGGCTTTGCGCAAGCTCGAGGAGCAATTCAACCTCGAGAAAGCAGGCCGCGAGCATTTCGAGGACGATCCGCACCCGATCAACCTGAATATCGGCAAGATCGAGGGCGGCGACTGGGCCTCCTCCGTGCCCTGCTGGTGCCGGGTCGATTGCCGCGTCGGGCTCTATCCCGGCGTCACCGCCAAGGAGACGGCGCAGCGCATCGAAGATTGCATCCGCGAGGCGGCGCGTAGCGATTCCTTCCTGGCGAACAATCCGCCGAAGGTGACCTTCAACGGCTTCTGGGCCGAGGGCTATGTGCTGGAGCCCGGCAGCGAGGCCGAGGCCGTGCTCGCCCGCGCCCATGAGGCGGCGCTCGGCAAGCCGCTCAAGAGCTTCATGACGGCGGCCTATCTCGATACCCGCGTCCATGCGCTCTACGACAAGATCCCGGCGCTCTGCTACGGCCCGATGGGCGAGAACATCCACGCCTTCGACGAGCGCGTCAGCCTCGCCTCGGTGAAGCGGATCACCGGCGCCATGGCGCTCTTCGTCGCCGAATGGTGCGGGCTCGAAAGCATCGAGGGGTGAGCGAGGGCAAGCCGGGTAGGGCGTTGCTGCTCGTCCCCCTGCTCGGGCTGCTCTGGGGCTTCAACTGGCCGGCGGTGCGGATCTCGCTGACCGAGATCGCGCCCTGGGCCCTGCGCACGGCCGGCATGAGCTTCGCCGGGCTGGTGCTCGTCGCCATCGCGCTGGCGCGTGGCGTTCCGCTCGCGGTGCCGCGCGGGCAGTGGCCGCGCCTGGTCGTCGCCGGCTTCCTTTCGATCGCCGCCTTCAACGTGCTGCTCGCCTTCGCACAGCTCGCCGCGCCGACCTCGCGCGCGGCGATCCTGACCTTCACCATGCCGATCTGGGCGACGTTGCTCGCCCGCTTCGTGCTGGGCGAGGCTTTCGACGGCCGGCGCCTCGCGGGGCTTGCGCTCGGCATCTCCGGCCTCGTCTGCCTCGGCCTGCCATTGATCCTGGCCGGGCAGCTCTCCTTCGGCCTGATGCTGGCGCTGCTCGCGGCGGTGAGCTGGGCATTCGGCACGATCGTGACCAAGCGCTGGCCGGTCTCGGCCCCGGCTCTGACCATAGCCGCCTGGCAATTGCTGATCGGCGGCGTCGTCGCAGGCATCGGCATGCTCGTCTTCGAAGGCCTGCCGGTGCCGAAGCTGCTCTCGCCGCGCGTGGCTGTGGCGCTGAGCTTCCACATCATCGGCGCGCAGGCGCTCGCCTATTTCCTCTGGTTCACGGTGGTGGCGCGGCTGCCAGCCGGCATCGCCAGCCTCGGCACGCTGATGGTGCCGGCGGTCGGCGTGCTCGGCTCGGTGCTGTTGCTCGGCGAGCGGCCGACACCGACCGACTGGCTGGGCCTCTGCCTCGTGATCGCCGCTTCCGGAGCGATCATGATCCCCGCCCGCCGCGCCTGACGCCGCTCAGCTCTGGCCGGGGATGGCGTAGCGCTGGGCCAGCACCGCGCTCATCGCCGCGACGAGCTCCGCGATAAGGCCGCCCTTCTCCCAGGAATAGATCGAGACGACCATCGCCGGCTCCGCGCCGAAGGCTGCGTAGGGCCTGACCCGGCGGCCGATCGTGGTGCCGACAGGCAGGAGCGAAAGCCCGAGCCCGGCCTCGACCGCCACGATGACGTTGTAGAGATTGCTGCTCGACAGGGCGATGTACCAGCGATGCCGCTCGCGCTCGATCCGCTCGAACATCGCGTCGCGATAAAGCCCGCCGGGCGGGAAGGTGACCAGCGGCAGCGGCTCCGGCCAGCTCTCCGGCGCCTCGGTGCTCTCGAACCAGCCCATCGCCTCCGGATAGCTGGCGCGGTGGTCGGAACTCGCGGATGGCTCCTTGACGATGACGACGTCGAACTCGCCGGCCCGGTAGCGCCGCGTCAATTCGCGGCTCAGGCCCGCGACCACGTCGAGCCGCACCTCGCGATGCTGCCGGATGAAGCCGGCGAAGACCTGCGCCATGTTGCCGGTGACGATATCGTCGGGCACGCCGATGCGGATCGAGGCGGTGCCGGCGGAATCGCCAAGCATGGTCTCCGCCTCCTGCTGCAGCGTCAGGATGCGCCGGGCATAGCCGAGCAGGCGCTCGCCCGAGGCCGTGGCCTGGACCGGGCGGGCGACACGGTCGATCAATCCGCGCCCGACCGCCTCTTCCAGCCGCGCCAGCTGCTGGCTGATGGTCGATTGCGTCATGTTGAGCCGCTCGGCCGCCTGGGTGAAGCTGCCGGTATCGGCAATGGCGACGAAGGAGCGGAGCAGGCGGGGATCGAGCATCGGGCCGGTACCGCATCTGTGAAGCGGGGATGTCGATCATATTCGCAAAGCCACTGAGCGATATCCAGATATTTAATTTTCAGATGGACGTCGGGGCCGTTATCCAGAGATCAAGGCAAGCTTGCCTGGCCTGATCGACGGGGTGCCGCAGCGCCGGCCGATGCCGCCCGCGCCTCCGAAGGAGACGGAATTGACCCGATTTTCGCCGATCCTTGCCTTCGTTCTTCTCCTGCTGGCCTTCGGCCCGCAGACAGCCTTCGGACAAGCCATGACCGACACCAGATTGCACGCCGCCGCAGCCAAGGACGATGTCGCTGCGATCAAGCGCCTCCTCGCTGAGGGCGCTACGATCGATGCACGCGACGAGCGTGGCCGCACCGCCTTGCTGGCTGCGACCCATGAGAACCGCGTCAACGCCGCCCGCGCCCTGATCGAAGCCGGGGCCGACGTCAACGCCAAGGACGCGATGAACGACAGCCCCTATCTCTATGCCGGCGCGCGCGGCCACCTCGCCATCCTCAAGCTGACGCTCGAACATGGCGCTGATCTGAAGAGCACCAACCGCTATGGCGGCACGGCCCTGATCCCGGCCTGCGAGCGCGGCCATGTCGAGACGGTCCGCACCCTGATCGCGGCCGGCGTCAAGGTCGACCATATCAACAATCTCGGCTGGACCGGCCTGCTGGAGGCGATCATCCTGAGCGATGGCGGCGAGAAGCATCAGCAGATCGTCAAGGATTTGCTTGCAGCCGGCGCCGATGTGAACCTCGCCGATCGCGACGGCGTCACCCCGCTCCAGCACGCCCGCAGCCGCGGTCAGAGCAAGATGCAGCAGATCCTGCTCGCTGCCGGCGGTCGCTGACCGGGAGGCGATCATGAGCCAGGCACAACGCTTCCTTTGCGAGGCCATCGAACTCGCCCAGGCCAATATGGAGCAGGGCGGCCGGCCCTTCGGGGCGGTGATCGTCCGCAATGGCGAGGTCCTTGCGACCGGCGTCAACGAGGCCGTCGCGACCCATGACCCCACCGCCCATGCCGAGATGACGGCTTTGCGCGCGGCGAGCCGCAAGCTCGGCTCGCCGAACCTCGCCGGCTGCGCCGTCTATGCCAGTGGCCATCCCTGCCCGATGTGCATGGCGGCGATGCGGCTTTCCGGCGTCAGCGAGGTCTACTACGCCTATTCCAACGATGACGGCGCGCCCTTTGGCCTCTCGACGGCGGCGATCTACGCCGATCTGGCAAAGCCCTTCGCCGAGCAGTCGATGAAGATCGCCTATCTGCCCGTCCGTCTCGAAACCGGGCCCGATCTCTATACCGAGTGGAAGCGGCGCCAGCCCAATCCGGCCTGAGCCTATGACGCCTACGCCATCCGGCGCGTCGCGCGCGCTCCTGCTCGCGGCCGTGGTGCTGGTCGGCCTGAACCTGCGCCCGTTCCTGACCGGAATCGGCCCGCTCGCGGCGGAGATCCAGGCCGCGACGGGCTTGGGTTTTGGTAGCCTCTCGCTGTTCACGCTGGTGCCGATGCTATTGATGGGCGTCTGTGCCTTCGCCGGCCCGTGGCTCCAGCGCGCGGTGGGCGCACGCATGGCCGTGGTCGGGGCGCTCTGCATCCTCTGCGCGGCGGCTGCGCTGCGTCTGGTCACGACGAGCGGCGAGGCGCTGATCGCGACGGCCGCCTTCTGCGGCCTTGGCGTCGCGGTGGTTCAAGCGGTCTTCCCCGGCATCGTCAAGGCCGAGTTCCCCGGCCGCGTCGCGCTGGTGATGGGGCTCTATTCGGCGATGCTGATGGGCGGCGGCGCGCTCGGCGCCCAACTCTCGCCGATGATCGCTCAACAGACCGGAAGCTGGCATCTCGGTCTCGGCTGGATCGCCATGCCGGCGGCGCTGGCGGCTTTGGTCTCGGCGGTGACGCTGCCATCCGGCCGATCGGGGCAGGGCGGCGGCTTACCGGCGCTCATCTTGCTGCGGCGCCCGCGCACATGGCTCCTGATGATCTGCTTCGGGCTGGTGAATGGGGGCTATGCCTCGGTCGTCGCCTGGCTTGCGCCCGCCTATCAGGCGATGGGCTGGTCAGGTGCGCAGAGCGGCGGCCTGCTGGCGGGGATGGCGGCGAGCCAGGCCGTGGCCGCGCTCGGCATTCCCGCGCTCGCGGCGCGCAATCCCGATCGCCGCTTCTGGATCTGGCTCGCGCTGGCTTGTCAGGTCGTCGGTTTCGCTGGCCTCGCCTGGTGGCCGCTCGCCGCACCGACAGCTTGGGCGGTGGCGATCGGCATCGGGCTCGGCGCCGGCTTCGCGCTCTTCCTGATCGTGGCGCTCGATCATCTCGACAACCCCGCCAATGCCGGGGCGCTCTCGGCTCTGATGCAGGCTGGCGGCTTCCTGATCTCCGCCATCCCGCCCTGGATCGTCGCGCTGTTGCGCGATGCCGGCGGCAGCTTCACCGCCGGCTGGCTGATGCATCTGGCTTGCGCCCTGCTGGCAGGGCTGATGGCGCTGCGCTTCGCGCCGCGCGGCTATGCCCGCGCGATGCGGCTCTCACCGGACGCCGATCAGGCCTTGTCGCCGAGATAGGCGGTCGCGTCGATCTCGACGATGCAGTTCGGCGAGCCCAACCCGTTGACGATACAGGAGACGCGATGCGGCGTCGCCTCGGCGAAATTGGCGAAATAGACCTCGTTCATCGGCTCCCAATAGGCGCGGTCGGTGACGTAGACCGTGCATTTCACGACATCGTCGAGGCTGCCGCCGGCCTCTTCGAGCAGCGCCTTGATATTGTCGATGCATTGCTGGGTCTGCGCCCGGGGATCGCCGATCGCGAGCTTGCCGTCCTTGTCGGTCCCGACGCAGCAAACGAACATGAAGCCGCCAGCGACGGTCGCCTGGGCGAAGGGCAGGCGGCCCTTGTGGATGCGGTCCGAGGTGATGATGCGCTTGGGCATGGCAGGCTCCGTCTAAGAAAGCTCACCCTAGCGGCCGCAAACGCGGGAAGGAATGCGGCCTAGCTCCGCGTCCCCGGCGATGTCTCGCTGGCGATGATGTGGTCCGCGAGGTGGATGGCCTGTTCGGCTCCGGAGGCGAGGCGGCGCATCACGCCGCTCAGCGCCTCGAAGGCCTCGCGGTCGAGCGGCGCGAACAGTGCGTCGTTGACCGGGCGCTGCAGTGAGGCCAGCTGCTCCAGCTTCGCGAAGCCGGCTGCCGTGACGGTGAGCGTGACCCGGCGCCCGTCGCTCGGATGCGGACGCTTCTCGACAAGGTCGCTCTTCACCAGCTTGTTCAGTTCGATGGTCACGAAGGCGCCGCTGAGATGCAGCCGCTCGGCCACCTGCGCGACGCCGAGTTCGTTGTCGGGCGCGCCGCGGCCGACCGCGATCAGGATCAGGTACTGCGGCGGTGTCAGGCCGATATAGCCGGCGAAGCGCGCGCGGGCTTCCTCCAGCCGGCTGCCGAAGGCGAAGAAGTCATAGAGCATGTCGCGGAAGCGCGCGTCGCTCCCGCCCTCCAGCAAATCGGACTTCGCCACGGTCAGGCGCCGGTTCTCGATCGACATGATTCGTCCGTCATTCGGGTTGTTGACTTTGCTAGATAGCTTTATTACAAAGCTATCTAGCAAATGAGTGTTGCGGATGGCAACCGGAGGGAACGATGGACGGCAGGGCCTTCAGACAATCCCTGGGCGAGTTCGCGACCGGGGTGGCGGTCATCACCGCGCAGGGCAGCGGCGAAGATCTCATCGGCATGACCATGAGTTCGTTCAACTCCGTTTCGATCGATCCGCCGCTCGTCCTGTTCAGCGTCGACAGGCGGGCGAACAGCCTGCCGGCCATGCTCGAAGCCAAGGGCTTCGCGGTCAATGTGCTGGCGCGCGAGCAGGAGCAGATTTCCAACCGTTTCGCCCGAGCGCTGAGCGACAAATGGGCCGAGGTCAAGCGCACGGTCGGCCACGCGCAGGCGCCGCTGATCACCGGCGCGCTCGCCCATTTCGAATGCGAGCCCTACGCCCATCATGACGGCGGCGACCATGTCATCTTCCTGGTGCGGGTGCTGCGCCATGCGGTGCGGCCGGGCAATCCGGCGCCGCTGATCTTCTTCCGCGGCCGTTACCGCGACCTCGTCGACGAGACCGAGCGCGAGCCGTCCTGGCCGCTGCCCATCCACTACTGAACCATCACGACAACCGGAGAGGGGATACCCATGACCAAGACGGGACAGGAACATCTCGCCAGCCTGCGCGACGGCCGCTCGATCTTCATCGACGGCGCGCGCGTCGAGGACGTCACCACGCATCGTGCCTTCCGCAATGTGGCGCGCTCGGTCGGCGGCCTGTTCGACTTCGCCAATGATGCCTCGCGCCGCGAGCTGATGACCTTCGAGACCGAGGCCGGCGGCCGGGCCAACCGGATCTGGCAATTGCCGACCTCCTATGCCGATCTCGTCGAGCGCCGTCGCGCGCTCGAGGCCTGGACCGCGATCCATGGCGGCTTCCTCGGCCGCGCGCCTGATCATGTCGCTTCCTGCATCTCCGGCATGCGCATGGGCCTGCCGGTCTTCGAGGGCTACGACCCGGCGCGCGCCGCGGCTCTGGAAAACTACTACCGCTACGCCCGCGACAACGACCTCTACCTGACCTATGTCATCATCAACCCTCAGGCCGACCGCTCCAAGAACGCGGCCGAGCAGGCCGATCCGTTCCTGACGGCCGGCGTGGTCGACCGTGATGCCGAGGGCATCACCATCCGCGGCGCCAAGATGCTGGCGACCGGCGGCGTCGTCGCCAACGAGGTCTTCGTCACCACGATCCAGCCGATGCAGCCCGGCGAGGAGCGCTATGCCGTCTCCTTCGCCATCCCGATGAACAGCAAGGGCCTGAAGATGCTCTCGCGCAAGTCGTACGAGGCGCAGGCCGGCTCGATCTTCGACAACCCGCTGGCCAGCCGCTACGACGAGAACGACGCCGTGCTGTTCTTCGACGACGTGAAGGTGCCGTGGGACCGCGTCTTCATCGATGGCAGCGTCGAGATGTGCCAGAAGCAGTTCCACGCGACCCCGGCGCATGTCTACCAGAACTACCAGGCGATGATCCGCCTCAAGGTGAAGCTGCAGTTCCTGATGGGCATCGCCCATCGCACCACCCAGACCAACGGCATCACCCAGTTCCCGCAGGTCCGCGAAATCCTCGGCCAGCTCGCCGCGGAAGCCGCGATGGTCGATGCCTTCGTCAACGCGATGGAGGCCTAGGGCACGCAGGTCGGTGCCTACTACGTGCCCGACCGGCACATGCTCTATTCGGCGCAGGTGCTGACCCAGCAGATGTATCCGAAGATCCTGAACTCGCTGCGCGAGCTCGCCGGCGGCGGCATGATCATGCTGCCCTCCTCGGTCGCCGATTTCGCCAATCCCGAGATCGCCGCGATGATCGAGAAGACCCAGCAGTCGCCGGCCGCGAATTCGCATGACCGGGTGAAGTTCTACAAGCTTGCCTGGGATGCGGTCGGCTCCGAATTCGGCTCGCGCCATCACCAGTACGAGATGTTCTATGCCGGGGCGACCTTCGTGACGAAGGGCCACTCCTTCCGCACCTATGACTGGGGCAAGGCCGGCGGCATCGTGCAGTCGATGCTGGATTCCTACGATCTCGACAGCAAGCCCGCCGCCTGAGCGCGAAAGGAAAAGCCATGCCCGTCAACAAGCAGCACGACGAGTTCTACACGCTCGACATGACCAGCGGCTGGGAAGTCCCGGCCGGCTATCCCGCCGGCATCCAGCAGAAGATCCTCTCGGGGGCGCTGGACGAGGTCAACAATCGCGGCACGCGCACGCGCCTGCTGCGCTTCCAGCCCGGCGTCTACACCACCGCGCCGTTCTCCCATGACTATTGGGAGGAGGTCTATCTGGTCGAGGGCGACCTGACCGTCGGGAACGATGCCAGCGGCAATGGCGGGACGGCTTTCCCGCCGCACACCTATGCGGTTCGTCCGCCGCATGCCAAACATGGGCCGTTCAAGTCCGAGGGCGGCTGCCTGCTCCTCGAAATCCATTACTTCGACCCGGTCTGATACGCCCATGGCTCGCACCCTTTCCGCCCTTGCCGACGATCTCGCCTCTGGCCGGACGAGCGCGCTTGCCCTCGTGCGCGAGGCTCTCGCCCGGATCGACGCCCCGGACGGAGAGGGGAGACTGGCCTTCATCAAGGTTCATCGCGAGGCCGCGCTCGCCGCCGCCGAGGCGATGGACAAGCTTCGTGCGGCGGGGCTCGCCCCGTCGCGCTTCGCCGGCATCCCGATTTCGGTGAAGGACCTGTTCGACCTTGCTGGCGAGCCGACCACGGCCGGCTCGACGGTGCTGGCGGATGCCGCGCCGGCCGAGCGCGACGCTCCCGCGATCGCCAGGCTGCGCAGCGCCGGCTTCATCGTGATGGGCCGCACCAACATGACCGAGTTCGCCTTTTCCGGCCTCGGCCTCAATCCGCATTACGGCACGCCGGCCTCTCCTTACGAGCGTGCCACCACGCGCCGGATTCCGGGTGGCTCCTCTTCGGGCGCCGCGGTTTCCGTGGCGGACGGCATGGCCTTCGCCGGCATCGGCTCCGATACCGGCGGCTCCTGCCGCATCCCCGCGGCCTTCTGCGGCATCACCGGCTACAAGCCGACAGCGTCGAGCGTGCCGCGCGAGGGCGCCTTCCCGTTGTCGCAGACGCTCGACTCGATCGGGCCGCTCGCCAACAGCGTCGAATGCTGCCGCACTCTGCATGAGATCATGAGCGGCGCGACGCTGGCGCAGGAAGGGCCGTCGAGCCTCAAGGGCCTGCGCATTGCCGTGCCGCAGACGGTCGCGCTCGACGGGCTCGATGCCCATGTCGCCGCAAGCTTCGACCGGGCGCTGGATCTGCTCGCCAAGGCCGGAGCAACCATCATCGACGTGCCTTTCACGCGCTTCGCCGAGGTCGCCCGTCTGAACGCCAAGGGCGGTTTCGCCCCCTCCGAGGCCTATGCCCATCACCGCGACCTGATCGAGGCCAAGGGCGATGGCTACGACCAGCGCGTGCGCACGCGCGTGCTGCGCGGCCGCAACCAGGATGCCGCCGATTACATCCAGCTCGTCCAGGCGCGGGCCGCCTTCGTCGCCGCGATGCGCGCGGAGGTCTCCGCCTTCGACGTGCTGGCGATGCCGACTGTGCCGACCATTGCGCCGACCATCGCGGAACTCGCCGAGGACGACGAGGCCTTCACCCGCATCAACCTGCTGATGCTGCGCAACCCGACCCTGATCAATGTCATGGATGGCTGCGCGATCTCGCTGCCGATGCACCGTGCCGGCGAGGCTCCGGCCGGGCTGATGCTGGCCCGGGCCGGCGGCGAGGATGCGGCGCTGTTTGCGATCGCGGCCGCAGCGGAAGCCGCGCTGGCCAGTCGCTAAGCGAAGGCGAAGAGGGCGCTTCAGACCTGCCGCGTGATGTTCGCGCGGAAGGACTGGATATGCGCCCGCATCGCCTGTTCGGCGAGGTCGGGGTCCTGCTTGGCGATGCCGTCGACGATAGCGGCATGCTCGTCGCAGATGCGCAGGTGCTGCTCGTTGGCGCTGAGCGAGATGAACCACATCCGCGCCGAGCGCTCGTGCAGGTTTCGCAACAGGTCGCTCATCACCGGGTTGCGCACCGAGCCCGCGATCAGCGCGTGGAACTGCTGGTCCAGCCCGGCGATCGTCTCGATCTCGCGCTGGTGGGCGGCGGCCAGCATGGCGTCGAGATTGCGCTTGAGCTGCAGCGCGACATCCGGCCCCGCCTGCGCCGCGGCAACGCGCACGCAGAAGGTCTCGTTCACGACGCGCACATCGATGATGTTGAATATCTCGTCGAGGCTGACCGGCTTCACGATCGTGCCCTTGCGCGGCATCACCTCGACCAGTCCGTCATTGAGAAGCCGGTCGATGGCCTGGCGGATCGGCGTGCGGCCGATATCGAGCTGGCTGCTGAGCGCCGGCTCGCTCAGGATTTCGCCCGGCCTCAGCTCGCAGGTGATGATCAGGCGCTTGATCGCGCTGTAGGCCTGTTCGCGCAGCGAGACATGCCGCTGCGCGCCCTTGTGCATATCCAGAAGCGTCACGTGTCTCTGCACCGAGTCGGAGAGGTCGCCAGCATCGTTCTTCCGGATGAGGGCCGGATCAACCCCGGATGGGGAGAATCTTCAGATCATAGCCGAAACGCAGGCTGCGCTTCAGCACCGGGTCCTCCAGTTCGCCCTCGAAGCGGCTGGCCATGCGGATGCCGCCGATCGCCGGCATGGTGCCGCCGAAAAGCGCCGTGCCCTCGGGCAATTCGCCGTTCTCGCTGAAGCCGCGGATCAGGTCGGCCGGGGCGAGCAGGCCGGAGATCGGCCCTTCCTGGTACTTGCGGCGCTCGCCGTCGATCACCGCGAAGCTGCGCAGGATCAGCGCGTCCCAATGGCCGGCGACCTCCTCGTAGGGCCAGACGGTGTCCGCGACCGGTTTGTCGCAGACCTGCTTGGAGACGCTGATGCCGTAGGTCTCGACCTGGCGGTCGGTATGGTCCGAGCCGACGCCGACATAGGTCTTGCCGCCGCAGGCGAAGAGCACGGCCTCGACCTCGCCGCTGCTGTTGGCGCCGACATCCTCGATGACGGAATCGGTCGTCAGGCGAGCGGCTGCGACGCGATAGAAGACGGGCGTCGAGGCCGGGCGCTTCACGCCCAGCGCCTCGAGCTCGACCATGTGATGCTCCATCGCGGCCTTGTCGCGCCCGGCCCAGCCGCCGATCACCAGTTCGTCGATCGTCGCCGAGAGGGGCGCGGAGCCGCTGCGGCTCTCCACGGTCAGGTCCAGGGTCTTCATCACATCACCTTCCAGGAATGAGCCGCCTGTTCCGTAGGCAGCCGGCCACAAAAAAGTTCTGGGCTGCATCATAAAAATCCTTGTGAAGTTTCACAAGGATTTTTATGATGCCTTCAAGCGTCGGGAATGGCGCGGGGATGTCGCAGGCCGGCGGCCCAGGCTGCGGAGCCCGAAACCGGGCAGCCGGCAAACGGAGAGGAGCAGTGATGATCAAGTCAGGTTGGATGGCCGCCTTGGCGGTTTCGCTCGGGGCGCTCGCCGCGCCGGCTTTCGCGCAGGACAAGCCGGCTGCGCTCGGCGTCGGCGTGCTCACCTTCACGTCAGGCCCGGCCGCCGCTTATGGCATGCCCGGCAAGAACGCGGCCGAGCTGATGATCGACGAGATAAACGCCAAGGGCGGCATCGGCGGCGTGCCGCTGAAGGCGACCTATGTCGACGAGGCGCAAGGCACGCAGGGCGTGATCGCCGAGTACCGCCGCCTTGCGGATGACAAGACCAATCAGGTGATGATCGCGGCGCTGTCGAGCGCCAACTGCCTCGCACTGGCGCCGCTGGCCGAGCAACTCCAGGCCCCGACGATCGGCTGGAACTGCGACACGCACCAGCTCCTGCTCGACGGCAAGAGCCGCTATTACTTCCGCCCGAACGGCAACACGATCCCCGAATTCGTCGCCTATGCGCTCTACCTGCTGCAGCAGAAGCCGGACGTGAAGCGCATCGCCATCGTCAATCCCGACTACGCCTTCGGCCATGACGCGGCCTTGATCTTCAAGACCGCGATGAAGGCGCTGAAGCCCGATGTCGAGGTCGTCGCGGAGCTCTTCCCGAAGCTCGGCTCGGCCAATTTCCAGACCGAGATCTCGAAGCTCTCGGCCTCGCGCCCGGATGTGGTCTTCTCCAATCTCTGGGGCGCCGATCTCGAGAATTTCGTCCGTCAGGCCCAGCCGCGCGGGCTGTTCACCTCCAGCCAGGTCGTGCTGGCGCTGGGCGAGACCGTGCTCCAGCGTGTCGCGCTGCCGGAAGGCGTGATCGTCGGCGTGCTCGGCGACGGCTGGTGGATGTCGCCGGACGCCAAGGCCAATCCCGACACCAAGAGCTTCGTCGAGGCCTATCAGAAGCGCTACGGCGAATACCCGGTCTTTCCGTCGGTGAAGATGGCCAACGCCATCGTCTACATGAAGGCTGGCTACGAGGCCGCGATGAAGAAGAACGGCGGCAAATGGCCGAGCCGCGACGAGCTTGCCGAGGCCATGCGCGGCAGCACGGTCAAGACGCTGACCGGCACCACCGTGACCCGCAAGGACAATGACGGTCTCGTCGACCAGATCGTCGGCGTCACCACGAAATCGGCCGACTACAAGTTCCCGGTCATCGGCGGCATGGTCCGCTACAAGGGCGATGCGCTGATGCCGCCTCAGGGCGAGGACGCGATCAAGTGGGTGGGCACGCTGACGCCGGCCTTCCTCGCCGCGCAGCCGAAGCCCGGCAGCTACAAGTAAGCGCACAACAGACACGGGGAGGGCGACTTCAAGCCCTCCCGCTCATTCCCTCATCATCATGTCCAAGGTGCCGCCCATGCTCGACACCCTGATTCCGCTCGCCGTCGACGGCCTTGCCAGCGCGGCACTGATCTTCTTCGTCGCGGTCGGGCTGACGCTCGTCTTCAGCGTGCTCCGCGTGCTCAACGTCGCACATGGCAGCTTCTACTCGATCGGCGCCTATGTCGCCGCCTCGATCGGCCTCTGGATTGCCGGCGCCGGGCTCAATCCCTGGCTCTCCTTCCCGGCGCTGATCCTCAGCGCGGCGATCGTCGCGGCGCTGTTCGGCCCGCTGGTCGAAAGCTGCCTGATGCGCTGGACCTACGGCAAGTCGGAGGCGATCCAGATCCTCGTCACCTTCGGCCTGTTCCTGATCCTCGAGGACCTGCAGCGCATCGTCTTCGGTGTCTCCTCGCTCGCCGAGGATACGCCGATGCAATTGCTGGGCTCGACCCAGATCGGCGGCGTCGTCTATCTCAACTACCAGCTCCTGCTGATCGCGTTGGCGGCGCTTGTCGTCATCGGCCTGCGCGTCCTGCTGACCAAGACCCGGACCGGACGCCTCGTCACCGCCGTCGTCGCCGACCGCGAGATGGCGCAGAGCATCGGCATCAACACCAATCGCGTCTTCATCCTCTCCTTCTCGCTTGGCGTCTTCCTCGCGGCCTTGGGCGGGGCTCTCGCGACGCCAACGGCGGGCGCCGCGCCCGGCCTCGGCGCGGAGACCATGGTGCTCGCCTTCGCGGTTGCCGCCATCGGCGGGCTCGGCCAGATCGAGGGTGCCGCGCTGGCGGCGATCATCGTCGGCCTCGCCCGCGTGCTCGCGATCTATTTCGCGCCCTCGCTCGATGCCGTCGCCCCCTACATCGTCATGCTGGTCGTGCTGCTGATCCGCCCCTACGGGCTGTTCGGTCAGGCCGCGACCCGGAGGATCTGACCGCCATGCGCGTTGCCCTCTTCCTCATCGCGCTGGCAGCGCTGGCGCTCGCGCCCGTCGCCGCGCCCTGGCTGCAATTCGTGCTGACGCTCGCCATCGCCAAAGGCTTCGCCGCGCTCGGCGTCGCCGTGCTGCTGCGCGGCGGGCTGATCTCGATCGGTCATGCCATGTTCTACGCCGTCAGCGCTTATGCGATCGCCTTTCTCGCCCGGGCCGGGGTGAACGAGTTCGTCCTGCTGCTTCTGCTCGGGACGCTGGCCTCGGCCATCGCCGGCCTCATTGTCGGCGCCTTCCTGGTGCGCTACCGCGCGATCTTCTTCGCCATGCTCAATCTCGCCATGTCGATGGTGCTCTACGCGCTGATCTCGAAGCTCTACGGCATTACCGGCGGCACGGATGGCATGCGCGTCGCGGTGCCCAGCTTCTTCGGCATCACGCTCGACAAGCCGCGTTTCGACACCGCGCTCTACTATGCCGGCATCGTGCTGATGGTCGGCGTCGGCTATGGCGTGCAGCGCTATCTGGCGAGCCCGCTCGGCCATGCGCTCTCGGCCGTGCATACCAACGAGCTCCGGCTCGAATATCTCGGTGTGCCGGTCCGCGTCGTGCTGCTGATCGCCTATACAGTTTCGGCCGCGCTCGCCGGCATCGGCGGGGCGATTGCGGCTCTGGCGATCGGCCATATCCTGCCGGAATTCGCCTTCTGGACGGCGTCCGGCCATCTCGTGCTGGTCGCGGTGCTTGGCGGCATCGGCGGCGTCGCCGGTCCCTTCATCGGCTCGCTCTTCCTCGAAGTGCTGCACACGGTCGCGGTCGGCGTCACCGATGCCTGGAACCTGATCATCGGCGTCGCGCTGATCGGCGTCATCTTCTTCCTGCCGAGCGGGCTCTACGGCCTCATCCGGCGCCGCAGCGGAGAACCGGCATGACCACGCCTCTCCTCCAGGCCAAGGACCTGCGCATCGCCTTCTACGGCGTGAAGGCGGCCGACGGCGTCAATCTCGAAATCCGCGAGGGCGAGTTCCTCGCGATCATCGGGCCCAACGGCTCCGGCAAGACGACCTTCCTCAATCTCTGCACCGGCTATCTGCGGCCGAGCTCAGGCGAGGTCTATCTCGACGGCAAGCCGATCACGGCGATGGCGCCGCGCACCATCGCCCGCCGCGGCATCGCCCGCGCCTTCCAGATCCCGCAGCTCTTCCTCGACCAGACGGTGCTCGACAACCTGATGATCGCGGTCGCGGCCAAGCGCGGCATCTGGGTGCCCTTCAAGGCGCTCGGCGCCGAGGGGCGCCGCCAGGAGGCGGAGGAACTGCTGGCCCTGGTCGGGCTCGACCGCGAGGCCGGGCAGCTGGCCGGCACGCTGCCGGAAGGACGGCGCAAGCTGCTCGACATCGTCATCGCGCTCGCCCTGAAGCCGCGCCTCGTCCTGCTCGACGAGCCGACCAGCGGCGTCAGCACGATCGAGCGCTTCACCCTGATGGAGACGCTGATGGGCGCCTTGCGCCAGGCCAAGGTCACGGCACTCTTCGTCGAGCACGACATGGACGTGGTGCAGCGCTACGCCGACCGCGTCGTCGTCTGGGATTCCGGTAGCGTCATGGCCGAGGGACCGCCCTCGGTCGTGTTCAAGGACGAGCGGGTGCTGCGCAACGTCGTGGGGGTGGCGTGATGCTTCGGATCGAAGGGGTAAGTGCCGCGATCGCCGGCGTGCAGGTGTTGCGCTCGGTCTCGCTCGGGCTGACATCGGGCAGGACGACGATCCTGATCGGCCGCAACGGCGCCGGCAAGACCACGACGCTCAGGGCGATCATGGGCTTGCTGCCGGTGCAGGGCGGCTCGGTCCGGCTCGGCGGCGAGGAGATCGGCGCGACGCCGGCCTATCGCCGTGCGGCGCAGGGCATCGGCTACGCGCCGGAGGATCGCAGGCTGGTTCCCGAATTCACCGTCGAGGACAACATCCTGCTGCCGGCTTTGGCGCTCAGCTTGCCGGCGGCCGAGCGGGCCCGGCGGCTCGACGAGGTCTATGCGCTGCTGCCGCAGCTCAAGACCATGCGCAAGCGGCCGGGCGGCGGCGTCTCGGGCGGGCAGGGCAAGATGGTGGCGCTGGGCCGGGCATTGATGGTCGCCCGCACGGCGCTGCTGCTCGACGAGCCCTTCCAGGGCCTCGCCCCGGCGCTGGCGCTCGAATATGCCCGCACGCTCGGCGAGCTCCGGCGCAACCGGCCCGACCTCGCCATCCTCGTCACGGAATCGACGCCGGCGTTGCTCGATGCCATTGCCGACGAGACGCTCCAGATCGAGCGCGGCGAGATCAACTGAGCCATTCCGGTCCGGTGCTGCCCGGCCCTTCAGGGCTATGTCGGCCCGCCCGCGCTTGATGGCGCGCGGCGGGCCGATTGCTGATTGCGCCTCGGCGAACGCCGACATCGGCGCTCGCACGGTTTAGCGCGCCGTCAAAATTTGCAGATCTGTCAGGGAATGCTGGTGCTGCGAGAGAGGATTGAACTCTCGACCTCTCCATTACCAATGGAGTGCTCTACCACTGAGCTACCGCAGCAGGTCCGGCGGCCGATGCGTTCGCGGTTGCTCTGAGGCGGTTGCGGGCGCTGGCGTCGTTCCGAAGCGGCGCCCTGATGCCACAACCTTGTGACGGACGCAACCCGCTCGATCAATCCGGCAACAATAACCGTGGATCGATCCGGAAGAGCCGGCCGTCGCCGAGCAGATGCGCGCTCAGTCCCGAGCGGAATAACGGCCGGAACGCGGCATCGCGCAGGTTGAGGCCGCCGGCATAGGCGCCCATCGCCGGCATCACGCAGCGCTGCGCCGACAAGGCGAAACAGCGCCGCCGGATCGCCCGCCCGCGCATCCTGACCTTCGCGGCCGGATGCAGATGCCCGGCGATCTCGTAGCCGCCTTCCGACGCGGTCGGCTCATGGCGCAGGGTCACGCCGGCGAGCACGATCTCCGCCGCGCTCTCGCCGCCCATGGCGCGGCTGATGGCGGGATCATGGTTCCCCGCGATCCAGAGCCAGTCGCGGCCCTGCTGCAGCGCGCCGAGCGCGGCGCGTGTCTCAGGGGCGAGGCGGTTTTCCGCATCGCGGTCATGAAAGGAATCACCTAGCGCGATCACGCGGACCGGCTGGTGGCGCCCGATCGCGGCGGCAAGCGCGGCGAGCGTCGCCGTCGAATCATAGGGCGGCAGCATCACGCCGCGCGCCGCATAGGCCGAGCCTTTCTCGAGATGCAGGTCCGCGACGACGAGCGTACGCTCCTCCGGCAGCCAGAGCGCGCCGGAGAGATCGGGCACGAGCGCCAGCTGGCCCAGCGTGAAGGTCTCGCTCGTCTCTCCGGACCTCTCGGTCAGTGCTGCCGCCGCCGTCACGCCATCGCCTCTTCCGTTAGCATCGCCTCTGCTTCCGCCAGGATCTCGTCCGCCGCTTCGCCATAGACCGCCTCGCGCCCGATCTCGAGCATCACGGAGACGCCGAGCGGCGAGACATGGTCGAGCGGCTGATGCACGATTCGGCCGCTGATCCGTGTCAGCATCTCACTAAGCCGGCGAATGTCGAGCAGGCCTGTCGCCGCATCGGCCCGCGCCGCCTTGAGCAGGATATGGTCCGGCTCGTGCCGGCGCAGCACGTCGTAGACGAGATCGGTCGAGATCGTCACTTGTCGGCCACTCTTCTCCTGGCCGGGGAAGCGCCGCTCGATCAGCCCGCCGATGATGGCGCAGGAGCGGAAGGTGCGCTTCATCAGCGCCGATTCCGCCATCCAGTCCTCAAGGTCGTCGCCGAGCATGTCCTGCGCGAAGAGTTCGTCGAGATTAAGCGCGCCGCGCGCGATCGCCGCCGTCATGTCGCCGAGCGTCCAGCAGGCCATGCCGTAATCGTTGCAGACGAAGCCGAGCGGGCGCATCCGGGCGCGCTCCAGCCGGCGCGTCAGCAGCATGCCGAGTGTCTGGTGGGCGAGGCGGCCCTCGAACGGATAGGCCGCGAGATAGAAGCGTCCACCGCGCGGAAAGGTCTCGACCAGAAGCTCGCCGGGCTGCGGCAGCCGGGATATTCGCTTCTGCGCGTGGAGCCAGGCCGAGACCTCCTCGGGCAGGGTGTGCCAGCGGCTGGGCGAGGCCAGGATGGCGCGCACGCGCGCGGCGAGGAAGGTCGAGAGCGGGAACTTGCCGCCGTCATAGGACGGAATCTTCGGATCGGTTCCGGCGGCGGCGCGCGAGCAGACCGCCTCGTTCTCGACGATGCCCTCGAAGCGCAGCACCTCGCCGGCGAAGACGAAGGTATCGCCCGGCACCATGGTCTCGGCGAAATACTCCTCGATCTCGCCGAGCACGCGCCCGCCGCGCGTGATCATGCCGGGCTGGCCGGGCTTGCCGGCACGCGCCCGGCCGAGCCTGACCTTCATCATCGTCGCCTCGACGATCGTACCGACATTCATGCGGTATTGCTGGATGACGCGGGCGTTGCTGGCGCGCCAGAGGCCGGCCTTGTCCTGCCGGAGCTTGGCGAAGCGCTCATAGCTCTTCAGCGCATAGCCGCCGGTCGCGACGAAATTGACGACGGCGTCGAAATCTGCGCGCGTGAGATCGGCGTAAGGAGCGGCGGTGCGGACCTCCTCGTAGAGCGCATCCGCCTCGAACCCGTCCGAGCAGGCGACGCCGAGCACATGCTGGGCGAGGACATCGAGAGCGCCTATGCGCGGGGGCGGGGTGTCCTGCGCCGCCTCGTGGACAGCCTCCAGAGCGGCGCGGCACTCCAGCAACTCGAAGCGGTTCGATGGTACCAGCAGCGCCTCGGAGGGCTCGTCCATGCGGTGGTTGGAGCGGCCGATGCGCTGGATCAGCCGGCTCGCTCCCTTCGGCGCGCCGAGATTGACGACGAGGTCGACATCGCCCCAGTCGATGCCGAGATCGAGCGTCGCGGTGCAGACCACGGCCTTCAGCCGACCATCCGCCATCGCGGCCTCGACCTTGCGGCGCTGCTGGGCGTCGAGCGAGCCGTGATGCAGCGCGATCGGCAGGTTGTCGTCATTGAGGTTCCAAAGCGCTTGGAACGCGAACTCCGCCTGCATGCGTGTGTTGACGAAGACGAGCGTCAGCTTGTGCGTGCGGATCGCCTCATAGACCTCGGCCATCGCATGCCGCGTCGTGTGGCCGGCGATCGGCAGGCGCCGTTCGGTGTCGAGGATGCCGATGCGTGGCTTGGCCCCGCCTGCGACGGTGACGAGCCCGGCCGGCGTTGTGGCACCGCCGAGATAGCGCTGGAGATCGGCGGGCTCGCGCACCGTGGCCGAGAGGCCCACGCCTGAGACCTGCGGCGCCAGCGCCTTCAGGCGCGCGAGATCGAGCGCCAGCAGGTCGCCGCGCTTGGAGGTGACCAGCACATGCAATTCGTCGAGCACGATGCGGCGCAAGTTTGCGAAGAAGGGCGCGGCATCGCGATGCGAGACCAGCAGGGCGAGCTGCTCCGGCGTCGTCAGCAGGATATCGGGCGGGCGCTGGATCTGCCGCGTGCGCTTGGCGGCAGAGGTGTCCCCGGTGCGGGTCTCGATCGTGATCGGCAGCCCCATCTCGCGCACGGGGGCTTCGAGATTACGGGCGATATCGACGGCGAGCGCCTTCAGCGGCGAGATGTAAAGTGTGTGCAGCCCGTCATGCTTGCCCTTGCGCTCGGCCAGCTCGACCAGCGAGGGCAGGAAGCCGGCGAGCGTCTTGCCGGCTCCGGTCGGCGCGACCAGCAGCGTCGAGCGCCCGGCGCGGGCTTCCTCCAGCAAGGCGAGCTGATGTGGCCGCACGCTCCAGCCGCGGCCAGTGAACCAGGCCTCGAAGGCGGGAGGGAGCGGAGAGGGAGCGGCCATGCCGGCCGAAGATAGGGGGTGATGAGGGAGAACGAAAGGGGAATAAAGGGGCTTGTGATTATAGCCGCTGGTAAAGTCGAGAGCCGAAACCTGCGGAGTGCCGCAATGTCTGCTCACGACCTGTTGCAGACATCAGCGAACTACGTCACCCGCCAGCAGCAGACCGATGACGCTATTCTTGTGTGAAGGCAAAAGAACCGCTTCCGTTTCTCTTGCCGCGCCCCCTCGGACTGCATCTCTGCCGATGCGAAAGAACGGTAACATCAGTGCTGGCCGTTGAGAAAATTTCTTCCCATTTTCTACGGTCCAGTCCTTGTAAACACTAAGAAATTTTGGGGGACGAAAGATGGCCCAGGGATTGCTGAGGCGAGGGAGGATAGGAGAGCAAAGATTGACCAAACTGCCCGAACTTCTCGTCATCCGACATGCTGAAACCGACTGGAACAGCCGTTCCATGCTGCAAGGCCACCGCGACAGTCCGCTCACACTCAACGGCGTCAGGCAAGTGCTCGCTGTTGGCGAGACTCTCGCTCCCGAAATCGCAACAGCGCGGCCTAAGCACTTCTGGTGCAGCCCCCTCGGAAGAGCTCAACAGACCGCCTCGCTTCTGTCTGGCTTGTGGTCTCTGCCATTCTACAAATTCGACACGGTTTCAGCTCTCCGGGAGCGATCCTATGGCGTTTGGGAAGGTATGAGGCAGGACGAGATCGCGGAAAGGCGACCGGAGGAGCATGACGCTCACTTGGCCGACCCGTGGAATTCTCGGATGGAAGGCGCGGAAACCAAGGTTGAGGTGTATGATCGCCTTTCCAATTGGGTCCGCAGCCTCAATCATGATGTTCTTCATGTGGTCGTGACACATAGTGGCTGTCTACGGATTTTGCGCGGCATCTATTCCGGAGCCAACCGGCAGCAGATTGACGAATTTCGCGAACCGCAGACCGCGAGCTTTCTTCTGGGCAACACGGAAAGAATGATCGAGCCGACAGAGGCAACACTTTCGCGTCACGATTGCGAAGGGCTTGGCCGAACGGTCTGGATCTAGCGAATGGCTGCAAGGACGAAATGCGCACCAAAGAGGTGAGCTCTGCTTCGATCCGAAACTGGATAACATGCGAAGCGAACGCGAGGCGAGAAGCGTTCTGTCCGCATTCGTCCCTGAACGGACTCTTCCTCAGCGCTTCTCGGCCACCACCAGCAGCCCCGGAACCGGCGTGCCGCGATCCTGCCGCGTGCTGGCGGGCTCGACGAGTACGGGGGTAAGCCCGGCTTCCACCAGCCGCTCCCTCAGCCAGCCTTCCGCATGCGCGAACCGCCTGTCATCACCCACCACGACGCCTTCGCCGTCATGGCTCTGCACCGTGAAGGCGAGCAGCCCGTCCGGCTCCAGCACGCGCGCGCTCTGGGCGAAGCAGGGGGCGAGCTCGCCGAGATAGACGAAGACATCGGCCGCGACAACGAGGTCGGCGGAGGCGTCCGGACGGCTGGAAAGGAAGCTCGTCAGGCCGGCGACGGCGAGCTTGTCGTAGAGTGGCGTGCCGTCCGGCGCGAGCTTGGTCCGCGCCCGCTCGATCATGCGCGGCGAGAGATCGCAGCCTGCGATGAAGCCGCTCTGCTCGTGGATCGCCTCGCCCATCAATCCGGTGCCGCAGCCGAGATCGTAGACGATGTCGAACCGGAATGGCCGGCCGGCGTTGCTGCAGCAGCGGACGAGCGCCGCCTTCAGCAGGTCGGGCGCGTTGTAATGCAGGGTTTGCGTGAGATGGCTGTCGAAGCGGTCGGCATAGGCGTCGAACAGCGCGCCGGAGAAATTCTCCGAGGTTGCCTGCTCGGCTGGCAAGGCGCCGATACGGGCGAGGTCGAGCCGCGCGCCGAAATGGTCGTTCGGATCGAGGTCGAGGCATTGCCGCCAGGCGGTGGCGGCGTCCTCCCTGTGGCCAAGCGCCTCCTGCGCCAGCCCATAGAGATGCCAGGCGGCAGTGAAGTGATAGGCCTGCGACAAGGTCTGGTCGAGGATCTCGACGGCCGCTTGCGCGTCCCCGTCTTTCAGCGCAGCCTCGGCCCAGCCATAGCGGCGGTCAAGCACGGGGTCGCCGGACGAGGCGAAATGCGTGGTCGAGCCTGTATCGGTCATACTGACCGATGTAGCGGAGGAGTGTGACGCTGGCCAGACAAAGCGCCCGCTGGCGCCCCTCCGAACTGCTGCTGCCGACGCCGGCCGGTCTCTATTGCCCGCCGGCCGACATCCATATCGACCCCGTCCGTCCGGTGGCGCGGGCGCTCATCACCCATGGTCATTCCGACCATGCCCGCGCCGGCCATGGCGCCGTGCTGGCGACGCGGGAGACGCTGGCCATCATGGCGCTGCGCTATGGCGAGGGCTTCACCGGCTCCCAGCAGGTCGCGGTGCCCGGCGAGACTACCCGCATTGGCGAGGTCGATTTCACCTTTATGCCGGCGGGCCATGTCCTCGGCTCGGCCCAGATCGCCGTCGAGAGCCGGGGCCTGCGCATCGTCGCTTCAGGCGACTACAAGCGCGAGCGCGATCCGACCTGCGCCGGCTTCGAGCCCTTGCCTTGCGATATCTTCATCACCGAGGCGACTTTCGGCCTGCCGGTCTTCCGCCATCCGCCAGCAGCGGGGGAGGTAGCCAAACTCATTGAATCCGTCAGGCTCTTCCCGGAACGGACCCATATCGTCGGCGCCTATTCGCTGGGCAAGGCGCAGCGCGTCATGGCCCTGATCCGCGAGGCCGGCTACGGGCGGCCGATCTATATCCACGGCGCCGTCGAGAAGATCACCGCCTTCTACGAAGCCGAGGGCATCCCACTCGGCGAGATCAGGCTGGTTTCCGAGAGCGACCGCAAGACATTGGGCGGGGAGATCGTCATCTGCCCGCCGAGCGCGACGCAGGATCTGTGGGCGCGTCGCTTTCCCGATCCGGTCACGGCCTTCGCCTCGGGCTGGATGCGGATCAGGGCACGGGCGCGCCAGAAGGGCGTCGAACTGCCGCTTGTGATCTCGGACCACGCCGATTGGGACGACCTGCTTGCGACGATCAAGGAGGTTCAGGCCAGTGAGATCTGGGTGACGCATGGCGAGGCCGATGCGCTCGTTCACTGGTGCGGCACGGCTGGTTTGAAGGCCAAGCCGCTGCACCTCGTCGGCTATGGCGACGAGGGCGAGGCCGATCCCGTAGGGGGGGCGGCCGATGCGGCTTCTGTCTAGGCTCCGATCAGCGCGAGGCGGCGACGACCGGGCGCGACGGCGCGGCCATGCCGAGCATGGCATTGGCCATGTCGCGGGCGAGGCAGTCATAGCCCGCGTCGCTCATGTGGAAGCCGTCGGTCCAGAGCGCGGCCTTGAAGGCCTCGGCATCGCTGCGGTGCCATTCGCGCATGGCTTCATAGCGGCCGAAGACCGGCACGGCCTCGCGCCGGGCGACCTCGCCGACGGCCTCGACATACTGGCCATAGCGCTGCGGATCGCGCACCGAGGGGAAGAATTGCGGATCGAGGATGGTGAGTGCCGGGCCGGCGTCACGGACGAGCGAAATGCCTTCGCCGATCATCGCCTTGAAGGCGTCGAGGTCGCCGCCCCTGACGGCGTCGTTGGTGCCGACCTGCCAGATCACGAGGTCGTAGGGACGCGCAGCCATCGCGGCCTTCATGCGGGCGAGCGTCTGCGGAGCGGTCTCGCCGCCGATTCCGGCATTGACGATCTCGACCTGCGATTTCGGCCAGGACTTGGCGAGGAGTGCCTGCAAGCGGGCGGGATAGGTCTTGTCCTTGGCGCTGGCGCCGACGCCCTCGGTCGAGGACGAGCCGATGGCGAGGATTGTCAGGGCCTTGCCCTGCGAGACCTTGGCGGAGAGTGGCGCAAGCGCGGCGTTCGAGCGCACGATCGGCGTCTCGCGGCAGGAGAAGCTCGCCGCCTGTGCGGGGGCTCCGACCGAGAACGTGGCAGCGATGGCAGGCAAGGCAAAGGCAAGAAACCGCATCGCTGCGCGCATCGGCATGTCTCTCCCGGCTACTCCGCTGCCGTTAAGGTTTGCTTCATGAACGGTATCTGAACGATGCGCTGCAACATGAATGAAGCGGCCGGGTGTGGCGCGGGAGCGACAGCATGAACCGCTTCGCCTGGCTGCTCGATCGCCTCGCCTATGAGCCGCGCCGCAACGCCAAGATCGCGCTGATCGCGGATTACCTGCGCACCACGCCCGATCCCGACCGCGGCTATGCGCTGGCGGCGATGACGGGCGGGCTGGTCTTCCGCAATGCCAAGGCCGGGCTGATCCGCGCGCTGATCGCCGAGCGCACCGACCCGGTGCTCTTCGCGCTGTCCTATGACTATGTCGGCGATCTCTCGGAGACGGTCGCGCTGATGTGGCCGGCCCGGCACGGTGCCAATGCAGTGCCGCATCTGCCTGAGGTGGTCGAGGGCCTGCGCGAAGCTGGCAAGACCGACCTGCCGCGCCTCGTCGCCGGCTGGCTCGATGCGCTCGACGAGACCGGCCGCTGGGCCCTGCTCAAGCTCATCACCGGGGCCTTGCGCATCGGCGTCTCCGCCCGCCTCGCCAAGACGGCCGCCGCCAGCCTCGGCGGCGTACCGCCTGACGAGGTCGAGCAGGTCTGGCACGGGCTGGAGCCGCCTTATACCGAGCTTTTCGCCTGGCTGGAGGGTAGGGGCGCGCGGCCCGAGGCGCGCGACCCCGCGCCGTTCCGCCCGGTCATGCTCTCGCATCCGATCGAGGACGGCGATTTCGACAAGCTCGACCCGGCCGAGTTCTCGGCCGAATGGAAATGGGACGGCATCCGCATCCAGGCCGTCAGCGGCCGCAAGGCCGACGGCTTGCGCGTAACCCGGCTCTATTCCCGCACCGGCGAGGATATCGCCGCCGCCTTCCCCGACCTCGTCGAGGAACTGACGCTGGACGGCGCGCTCGACGGCGAATTGCTGGTGATGCGCGAGAGCACGGTCCAGAGCTTCAACACGTTGCAGCAGCGGCTCAACCGTAAAACCGTCACCGCGAAGATGCTGGGCGAATTCCCCGCCCATATCCGCGTCTACGACCTGCTCGTCGACGGCGAGGAGGATATCCGGCATCTGCCTTTGGATGAGCGGCGCCGGCGACTGGAGGGTTTCCTGTCGCGCCTCGCCAGCAGTCGTTTCGATCTCTCACCGGTGATCCCCTTCGCCTTCTGGGAGGAGCTGACGGCCGCGCGTGCCGATCCGGCCGAAGCCGGGGCGGGCGCCGATGCGGAAGCGGTCGAGGGCTGCATGATCAAGCGCCGCGATTCGCCCTATCTGCCGGGCCGGCCCAAGGGCTATTGGTGGAAATGGAAGCGCGATGCCCGGCTCGTCGACTGCGTGCTGATGTATGCCCAGCGCGGCCACGGCAAGCGCTCCTCCTTCTATTCCGACTACACCTTCGGCGTCTGGCGCGTGGGCGAGGATGGCGGGCAGGAGCTGGTCCCGGTCGGCAAGGCCTATTTCGGCTTCACCGACGAGGAACTGATCGAGATCGACAAATATGTCCGCAAGAACACGCTGAACCGCTTCGGCCCGGTGCGCGAGGTCACGCATGACGCGCAATCCGGTCTCGTCTTCGAAGTCGCCTTCGAGGGCCTGCAGCGCTCGACACGGCACAAATCCGGTCTCGCCATGCGTTTTCCCCGGATCAACCGCATCCGCTGGGACAAGCCGCCTGTTGAGGCCGACCATATCGAGGTGCTGGAAGCGCTGTTGCCGACCAATGGTTGAGCCGTGACGGGTTGCAGCCTTGCGTTTGCAGTGCTTGTGATGCACGCCCGGGCTGGGGCAAAATGTCCGGGTCGGATGGAGCCGGGCAGGCTTTAGGGAGTGGGGCCATGAGCAAGCAGCCTTCGACGCGGATCGTCATCGCGGATGACCACCCGCTGTTTCGCGGCGCGCTGCGTCAGGCGGTGTCGAGCGCCATCGGCGGGGCCGAGGTCAGCGAGGTCGGCTCGCTCGAAGCCCTGACCGAGGCGCTGGCCAGCGGCGGCGATGCCGATCTCGTCCTGCTCGATCTGACCATGCCGGGCGTGCAGGGCTTTTCCGGCCTGCTCTTCCTGCGCGCCGACCACCCCGAGATCCCGGTCATCGTCGTCTCCGCCAATGACGACCCGGCCGTGATTCGCCGCTGCATCGAGTTCGGGGCGCTCGGCTTCCTGCCCAAGACGGCGGATGTCGCGCAGATGGGCGAGGCGATCCGCGCCGTGCTCGACGGCGGCGTCTGGACCCCGCCCGGCGTCGATCTCTCCGCGCCGGTCGATGCCGAGGTCGCCGACATGGTCCGCCGCCTCTCGACCCTGACGCCGCAGCAGGTGCGCGTGCTGATGATGCTGTCCGAGGGACTTCTCAACAAGCAGATCGCCTATGAGCTCGGCGTCTCCGAGGCAACGGTGAAGGCGCATGTCTCGGCGATCCTGACCAAGCTCGACGTCGACAGCCGCACGCAGGCCGTGATAGCCGCCTCGAAGATCGCCGGCACCGCCTGGGCGACTGCAGGCGCCGCGGCGACCGCCTGACCCAGCCCGTTCAGACGCCATTCAAGCGCAGCGGGTTTCAGGTTAAGACAGCGCGGA
Organism: Allobosea sp. 47.2.35; assembly: GCF_024655635.1. Lineage (GTDB taxonomy): Bacteria > Pseudomonadota > Alphaproteobacteria > Rhizobiales > Beijerinckiaceae > Allobosea. The sequence goes on from NZ_JANLGI010000011.1 coordinate 58,298, forward strand.
AGCGCCCCGGATTGGCTTGGGGCGCAACAGGATGGCCATTGCTTCCATGGAACGGTTTCTCGGCGGCTCGCCCCTCAGCGTCCTCGTCCGCCTGATCTTCATCTCGCTGCTGGTCGGCGCGGCCATGGCCTTCCTTGGCCTCAGCCCGCAGAGCCTCTATGAGGCCGCCGCGCGCTTCCTGCGCTCGATCACCGGGCTCGGCTTCGGCGCGGTCCGCGAGGTCGGCCAATGGGTTATCGCCGGCGCGCTGATCGTCGTGCCGCTCTGGCTGCTGATGCGGCTCTTCGCGGCGCGGAAGTAAGGCCCTACAGCCTTTCGCCGCGCGCGATCGCTGCTGCATCCCGCCCGATCAGTGCAGTGAGGCGCGTCAGCCCGGCGCGGCGCGCCCGCGTGGCGAGGCCGGTCTTGATCTCCTTGGCGAGACCCGGCCCCTTGAACACCATCGCCGAGTAGAACTGCACCAGCGTGGCGCCGGCGCGGATCTTGGCGAAGGCGGTTTCGGCCGAATCGACGCCGCCGACGCCGACCAACGGGAACTGCCCTTCGACGCGCAGGAAGGCCTCGGCCAGGATGCGGGTCGAGGCGGTGAAGAGCGGCTTGCCGGAAAGCCCGCCGGTCTCGCCCTTGTTGGCGCTGCGCAGGCTGTCCGGGCGCGCGATCGTGGTGTTCGAGACGATCAGCCCGTCGATATTGCGCTTGCGGGCGACGGCGATCATGCCGTCGAGCTCGGGCAGGGTCAGGTCCGGCGCGATCTTGATCAGGATCGGTGTCGGCCTGCCGCCGACCGCGACCTCATCTCGCGCCGCGAGCGTGCGCGCCACGAGATCGTCGAGTGCGCTTTCCGCCTGCAGGTCGCGCAGGCCCGGCGTGTTCGGCGAGGAGACGTTGATCGTCAGGAAATCGGCGAGTGGGGCGAGCCGCCGCGCCAGCGTGGCGTAATCGGCGGCGCGGTCGGCCGATTCCTTGTTGGCGCCGAGATTGACGCCGACGAGCCCATTGCGGCGCAGGCGGGACCCGAGCCGCTTCGCTACGGCCTCCATGCCCTCGCTGTTGAGGCCGTAGCGGTTGATGACGGCTTCGTCCTCCAGCAGGCGGAAGACGCGCGGGCGGGGATTGCCGGGCTGCGGCAGCGGCGTGACGCCACCGACCTCGACGAAGCCGAAACCGAGCCCGAGCGCGCCGTCGACGGCTTCCGCATTCTTGTCGAAGCCGGCCGCGAGCCCGACCGGATTGGAGAAGGACTGCCCGAACGCCTCTGTCGCGAGCACGGGGTCGTCCGCGCCCGGCTTCATGGCCGGCGCCGTGGCCAGCGCCGTGACCGTCAGCCGATGGGCGGTCTCCGCATCCATGCGGTGGATCAGAGGCCGGGCGAGGTTGAACAGGCCGCCGATCATGCGAGCGTCTCCGGTAGAATGTGGCTGCCGTCGTCCTTCAACGGCATGGGGGCGATCCAGCGGACGACCTTCGGATCGAGCGGGGCATAGAGATGCGGGAACAAGGCGCCGCCGCGCGAGGGCTCGTAGCGCAGGGCCGGGCCGAGGCGCCCGTCGTCGATGGCGACGAGCAGGAGCCCGTCCTGCCCGGCGAAATGCTTCGCCGCGGTCTCGGCGACCTGGGCGGCTGTGGAGAAATGAATATAGCCGTCGGCGAGATCGATCGGAGCGCCGTCGAAACGGCCCCTCGCCTCGGCTTCCGCCCAGAGCGCGGCAGGGCATATCTTGTAGATCAGGGGCACCGGAAATCTCGCGCACGCATGTCGGCCACTCGCTTAAACGCTGGCAGGAGGATTCCGCAAGCCGTTGTCTGATTGTGGCGAGATTCGGATTGAAATCTTATACGATAGGGGATATTTCCTATCTTCAATCCCCGCCGAACGGCAAGAGCGAAGCGAGGTCCTCAGCGATGCTGTCACATGACCAGATCTGGGGGGCGATCGACACGCTGGCCCAGCGCTACGGCTTCACCGCCTCGGGGCTGGCGCGCAAGGCCGGGCTCGACGCCACCACCTTCAACCGCTCCAAGCGCGTCGCTCCCGACGGGCGCGAGCGCTGGCCCTCGACCGAATCGATCTCCAAGATCCTGGTCGCGACCGGCGCCTCCTTCGACGAGTTCATGAGCGTGGTGCTGCGGCGCGAGCCGGCACCGGCGCGCACGATTCCCTTGATCGGCTTCGCCCAGGCAGGCTCGGGCGGCTTCTTCGACGATGGCGGCTTTCCGGTCGGCACCGGCTGGGAGGAGGTCGCGTTTCCCGGCGTCGCCGACGAGAAGGCCTATGCGCTGGAAATCTCCGGTGATTCGATGCTGCCGCTTTATCGCGACGGCGACACCATCATCGTTTCGCCGACCGCGACGGTGAGGCGTGGCGACCGGGTCGTGGTCAAGACGGTGGAGGGTGAGGTGCTGGCCAAGCAGCTCAAGCGCCAGACGGCCAAGACGGTTGAGCTTGCCTCGCTCAACCCGGAGCATGCCGATCGTGTGCTGAACAATGCCGAGATCGCCTTCATGGCGCGGGTGATCTGGGCGAGCCAGTAGGCGCTGCCAGCCGGTCAGTGTCCGTTGGCGCGCCGCGCCGGCAGCATCACAGCGAAGACCGCGCCCGTGGTCGAGGGTTCCAGCGCGATCGAGCCGCCATGGAGCCGGACCAGCTCGGCCGCGACCGCGAGGCCAAGCCCGGTGCCGCCGGGCGTGACCGAGCCGCGGAAGGCCTGGAACAGGTTGGCCCGCGCCCGCTCCGGCACGCCGGGGCCGTTGTCGATGACGCGCAGGGCCACCGAGCCGTTCTCTGGCCCCGCGGTGACAGTCAGCACGGGCAGGTCGCCGGCCTCGGCTCCCGCGCGCGTCAGCGCCTGGATCGCGTTGCGCATCAGATTGGTCAGCACGCGTGCCATCTGGTCGGGGTCGCAGGGAGCTGAGAGTTCGGGCGGCACGCGGTTCTCGAAGCGCGGCTGCTTGCCCTCGCCAAGGCCGAGCATTTCCGCCTGTTCGGCGACGAGCTGCCGCAATGGCACGTCGCGGATCGCGGGCGTCGCCTCGGCGGCGCGGCCATAGGCGAGGGTCGCCTGGCAGAAATCGATGGCGCGCCCCAGCGTCGCGATCAGGCGCGGCGCGAAGCGGCGAATCTTGGCGTCGCGGGTCTCGATCAACTGGTCGGACATGAGCTGCGCCGCCGCCAGCATGTTGCGCAGGTCGTGATTGATCTTGGAGACGGCGAGCCCGAGCTCGGCGAGATGCTTCTTGGTGCGCAATTCGTCGGCGAGCGTCGCTTCCATGCGGGCGAGCGCGCGTTCCGCCTCGCCGATCTCATCGGCGCGCAAGGAGGGCTCGATGATCCGCCGGGGGTTCTCAGGGTCCGCCTCGAACTCCATCACGTTCGCCGCCAGATGCCGGATCGGCCCGATGATCAGAGCATTGAGCGCAATATAGACGGCGAGCGCGGTGAGGCCGGTGATCAGCAATGAGATCAGCAGCAGGCTCCAGGAGAATTTCAGCATCGCCCGGCGCAGCGGCGCCTCGTCGATGACAATCTCGACGAAATCGGCGCCGCCGACGGCTTCGCCGACCACGCGGATCGGCATGGTCGCTGGCGAGGCGAGCACGGCGAGCGCCTCCTCGATCGCGCTCAGCCAGCTGAGATTGCGCAGGTCGACCGAACGCGACACTTCGGGCGGCGGCATCGAATCGAGGCTGAGGAGGCGCCGCGCACCGCCGACGCGCGCCGCGATCGCGCGGGCGCCGACGCCCATCAGCAGGCGGTTCTCGCTGCCCTCGGGCAGGCCGTCCTCAGGCGCGCCCTCCAGCACCAAAGCCGCGACCTGCGCGGCGGCAATCCGGTCATGCAGCCAGTTGCGCCGGAAATTCGCGATGGATGGCAGATAGATCAGCACTTCTGCCAGCATGACGAAGAGCACGGTGACGAGCAGCAGCTTAGCCGAGAGGCCGAGGCGCGTGAGGCCGCGCGGCTGGCTGACCGACAAGGCTGACTTGGGTGCATGCATCGCCGGTGATCTTAGCCGAAACGACGCAGAAAGCCGATGAGGCGGCGCAAACCGGGCTTTGTCGTCAAAGCCGCATGGAAGGAGAGGGCGGCGCGGCGTGACGCATCCGAACGGGCACCGGCTGGCAGCGGCATGCTGGCGAGGTCGCCAACGCCGAGCCCGGCGCGCATCGCGATGCACCAGGGCGCGATCAGTTCGCCAGCAGCCTCTCCGACGATGGTGACGCCGAGGATGCGGCCCTTGCGATCGACGATCGCCTTGACGAATCCCTCGGTCTCGCCCGCAGCCTGGGCTGCGGCATTCTCGGAGAACGGCCAGCGCAGCACCCGGATCGTTCCAGCTGCTTTCCGAGCCTCAGTCTCCGACTGCCCGATCGAGGCGACCTGCGGCCGGCTCCAGACGACACGCGGCTCGCTGGCCGGGTGGATCTTCACCGGCTGGCGGAACAGGATGCTGCGCAGCACGAGCCCGACATGGTCGTCGCCGGCGCGGTCGGCGAGGGTGGCTGCCGCTCCGCCGGCACAGGCTCCCAGCGCATGGACACGGCGATTGCTCGTCCGCAGGCTGCGATCGACAATGATACCGGAAGCATCGTGGCGGATACCGCCGAGGTCGAGATCAAGTGCGTCGATCGCAGGCCGGCGCGGCCCGCAGAGGATGAGATGCGAGCCCTCTATCGTGGTTTCGCCGGAAGGCGAGGCCAGGATCAGGCGAAGGCCGGAGCGCGTGCGCTCCGCCCGCAGCGGCTCTCCGTTTTCATGCAGCGTCAGCCCCTCGCGCAGCAGACGGCGGCGTAGGATCGTCGCGGCTTCGTCGTCATGGCCCGCCAGCAGGCCCTCGGGCGCGACCAGCGTTGCGGCGCAGCCCAGCCGGCGCAGGGCCTGGGCCAGCGCAGCGCCCGCGTTGCCCAGCACGATCGGCCGTTCCGGCAGCCGGGTCAGTCCGGCAAGATCGGCCTCCCGCAGGACAGAAACCGTGTCGAGCCCCGGTATCGCAGGCGGGACGGCGCGTGCGCCGGTGGCGATGACGAAGCGGCGCGCCTTGATCGGCTGTCCCTCGACGGTGACCGTGCTGCGGCTGGTGAAACGAGCCTCGCCCCGGATGACGCTGATGCCGAGCGTGGCCAGTCGTTCGGCCGCGTGATTGGCCTGGTCGGCTGCCAGTGCCCGCTGGATATGATCGTGGATCTGGGCCGGATTCGGCTGCGGTTCGATTGCCGCGAAACCAAGCCGTCCGGCATCGCACAGCGCCTGCGCACGGCCTCCGACCTCGATCAATGCTCGGATAGCGAGCGGCCCCTGGTCGCCACCGGTGGCGTCGCGCTCGATCAGCACCACGGGAACGCCGAAGGCCGCCGCGGCGATCGCCAGCGCGACGCCGTTCTGGCCCGCGCCGATGACGCAGATATCGGGTGTCAACGCGGCTGGTTTCGCCGCCTTGGCCGTGCCGTCGCTCACCGGATATCCCGTTTCGCTGTCGTCCCTGATCGCTGATGCGTTGCCGGGCCGGCGGAATCAAGGCCGTTGCGCGACTGTTGCGGAATTAAAAGGGAAGGTTGGTCGGTTCAGGCGACGCTGCGATTGCCGCTGCCGTTGCGGCCCTTGATGCTGGCCAGCGCTTCCGGGCGGCCGAACAGGAAGCCCTGGGCGCGATGGGCACCCAGCAGCTGGACGGCGATGCGCTGCTGCTCGGTCTCGATGCCCTCGACCACGACATTCATCTGGAGCCGGCGCGCCAGCTGGCAGACGGCCTCGATGACGGCCTTGGAGGCCTCGTTGGTATGGACCTCGCGGGCGAAGCTCTGGTCGATCTTCACCTGCGCGAATGGATAGGTCGAGAGATAGGCGAGCGAGGAATAGCCGGTTCCGAAATCGTCGAGCGCGAAGGTCACGCCCAGCGCCCGCAATTCGTCGAGCACCGAAAGGGCCAGCTTGTCGTCCTCGATCAGCAGCGATTCCGTGACTTCGAGCATCAGCCGCCGCGATTCGAGCTGCGAGGCAAGCAGGGCCTCCTTGACCGTCTCGACGATCCGGCGCGGCTCGCGGAACTGCAGCGGCGAGACGTTGACGGAGACGCCGATGCCCGGCTCCCAGCTTGCCGCGTCGCGGCAGGCCTGGCGGATCGCCCAGTCGCCCATGCCGGCGATCAGGCCGGATTGTTCGGCGATCGGGATGAACACGCTCGGCGGCACCATGCCACGGGTGGGGTGGCGCCAGCGCATCAGCGCCTCGCGCGAGACGACCTTCTGGGTCTTCAGGTCGATGATCGGCTGGTAGTAGAGTTCGAGCGAGCCGTCGACGCAGGCTTTGCGCAGATCGACCTCGATTTCGTGCCGCTCCATCATCTCCTCGGCCATGGCCGGGTTGAAGAACATCAGCATGTTCCGGCCGGCGGACTTTGCCTTGTAGAGCGCGGTGTCGGCATGGCGCAGCAGGTCGGCCGGATTGGCGCCGTCGAGCGGCGCCATCGCGATGCCGATGCTCGCGGTCACGTAGACGGTCTTGCCGTCGACATCGAAGGCCTTCGACATCACGTCGATCATGCGCTGGGCGATGGCGGTGACGACGAGATGGTCGGCGGAGGGCAGGATCAGCAGGAATTCGTCGCCGCCGAAACGGGCGAGCATGTCGTTGCTGCGGATCGCGCCGCGCAGGCGGCTCGCGGTCTCCATCAGCACATGGTCGCCGATATCGTGGCCCAGGCTGTCATTGACCTGCTTGAAGCCGTCGAGATCGAGATAGAGCAGCGCGAAGCCATCGCCCGTGCGCTCGAGCTTGGCGAAGGTCTCGTTGATTTGCGTGGTGTATTCGAAGCGGTTCGCGAGCCCGGTCAATTCGTCGAAGCGCGCCATCTGCTCGATGCGCGCCTCCGTCGCCTTGCGCTCGGTGGCATCCTCCGTGAGCATCAGGATGCCGCCTTCGGCCGCGGGCGCGAGCGTGACGACCAGCACGAGCCCACCCCGCGTCACCACTTCGCGGCTGGTGGCCTGCTGGGTCGTCTGCACCTCGGTCAATGCCGTGCGGATGTCGCGCAACTGCTCCTGGCTGATCACCTGCCGCTCGACCAGGAAGCGTGCGATCGCCGTCAGGGGCGTGCCGGGCAGGGCGAGCGTCTCCGGCAGACCGTAGAGCGTGCTGTGAGGCGCGTTGCTGACCGCGAGCTTGAGGCTGCGGTCGAACATCGCCAGCCCGTCGATCATGGTGTTGAGCGCGGCGTCGAGCGTCAGGTTCTGCGAATGCAGGGCTGAAGCCAGCGCCTTGGACTGCTTGTTGGCATCGCTGAGCGCGAGCAGGTTTCGGTGCAGCGAATTGGTGATCGCGATATTGGCGGCCACGTAGAGGAAGGCGAAATAGCCGATATAGCGATAATACGGGTTATGCGCGCCGATCAGCCCGATCGCCATCGGGATGCAGAAGGTCAGGAGCTGCACCGCGACGAATTTCGGCCGGCCGGCATTGCGCGCGACATAGCCCGAGGCCAGCGCGATGGTCGAGGCGACCGAAGTGATGTGGGCAGCGGGGTCGTCGGTCTGGACCAGCGCGACATAGCAGCTGTAGCCGAGGGCAGCGCTGAACGCCGTGGCGCCGAGGAAATAGTCGCGGTCCCAGCGGCGGGTCTGCGCATAGCTGTCATTGGCGTGGTTGCGCCGCCGATAGGCGATCACCGTGACGATGCGCAGGATGACGATGAGCGTCACCAGGATGGTGAGGCTCATGAAGATATCCATGCCGGTGGAGATCCAGCACAGGAACGGCGTCAGGATGCCGGCGATGCCACCGGGAATGATCGAGGCCGGCGACGAGAACAGCGAACTGACCAGCAGTGTATAGCCGGTCAGGTCGATGTTCTCGCCCTGCTCGCGCCCACCAGCTGTCATCAGTCGCTTGAGCGCGCCTGCCATCTACTCCTGCCTTTGCCGCCCCGCGCGGTGCGATGTGCGGATTCCGCACGTCGCGCATCATGCGAGGTTTGTACGAGAGCAGAGGTAAATGCTTCGTGTGGTTTTCCGGGGGCTGATCTCCCCCGGAGACTTGCAAGGACCCTTTCGGTCGGATTTTTCGCTGTGCTCAGACCGGCGCGAGGTGGCGCTGGTAGACGCGGGCCAGCATCCGGTCCTGCGTCTGGGCGATGCGCTGCAGCTTCGAGATCGCGCTCGGGCTGAGGCGCAGCATGCAGTCCGTCCAGATCTGGCCGAGATGGCCGAGCTCTTCGCGCAGGTCGCCGGAGCGGCGGTTGAAGGCCGAGAACAGCGCGGTCTTCGCGGCATGGATGGGCAGCGAGTCGGCGCAGTACTTGCGGATCCAGTCTTCGCCCGTGCCGGTCGGGACAACAGCCTCGAGGCCGCCGGCTGCCATGAATTCCTGCGCGCTCATCTCCTCGCCGGAAAGCAGCATCTGCTCGGCCGCGCGCTGCCCCATGCGCCGTGACAGGATTGCCACCGCCGTGATCGGGAAATGGTTGAACTTGATCTCGGGGTAGACGAACGAGGCCTGTTCCTCCGCGATCATCACGTTGCATGAGCGCGGCGCGTCGATGCCGCCGCCGATCGCCTTGGCGTGGATCGTCGAGAGCGTGACCACGAGGCCGTTGAGGCCGCCGGAATTCCAGATCGCGCCTTCCGCCGAGAGCCGGGCATATTCCGCCAGCGAGGCGCGGTCGTTCTTGGCGAGGCAATCCAGGTAGAAATCGAGATCGCCGCCAAGCGTGAAGAACGGCCCTGCGCCGCGGAAGGCGAGGAAGCGCACGGGAGCGCGGTGATACTGGTCCGGAGCCCCCCACAGCGCGACGATCGCGCTCTGAATCTTCACCAGGCTGTCGAGCAGCTGCAGCGTGAAGACGGGCTTCAGCTCCGGCCGGATCGTGACCCAGAGCGTCTTGATCTCCGGCTCATAGGCGATCTCCACCTCCGGTAGGAACCCCGCCTTGTAGCGGATCGCATCAATGACTTCGCAGCTCTCCAGCAGGGTCGGCGCGAGGTTTCCTGTTCCCAACTTCAAGGACTGCAACATGACGCTACCCCACAAACTCCTTGATGCCGGCAGCGTAAACGTTCTTAACGAAGTGTAAACGAAATCTGCCGGAAATGGTTAATAGCATTAAGGATTTTTACTTTACCAAGCGTCAGGTGGAGCCTTTGGTGCCGCCACGAACCGAGACAGAGCAAGGGCCGCGCCGCCGTCGCTGGAACGAAAATTTCGTGAAGGGCCGGGAACGCGAAGCAAATGGATCGCCTGGCCGGCCGCTGGGGAATGATTGTGACCGGTACGAAAAGCGGAGGTCGAAATTGGCCGCGTCCGGCACGATGCTGGCCCGCTATGGGGCAGGTGGCGTCAGCTGGCGCCGGCGCTTGTCCGGGGGCGTCTCAGGGTCTAACGATACCGCCGCGAATTCGCCGCGTTCCCGCGTTCAAACACCCAAAACCGAGCTGATGCCGTGACCCGCCAGACAGCCGAAGACGAGAAGCAGGCGCGCCTTGCCGCCGCGCTCCGCGAGAACCTGAAGCGCCGCAAGGCCCAGGCTCGCGCTCGCCGTTCGGACGAGGCGCAAGCGCGTGAGCCGGAGCCGCCCTCTCAGGCCGATACTTCCCGGACCTGAATTTCCTTATTCTCCCATGCGCCGCGGGCCTTGTGCCCGGCCGGCCGAGCAGGACCCGACGATGGACAAGATCCGCATCACCGGCGGCCAGCGCCTCAATGGCGCGATTCCGATTTCCGGCGCGAAGAACGCCGCCTTGCCGCTGATGATCGCGAGCCTGCTGACCGACGAGACGCTGACGCTGACCAATGTGCCGCGGCTCTCGGACGTGACCGCGCTCTCGCGCATCCTGTCGAACCAGGGCGTCGATCGCACCGTTGCCGGCAAGCGCATCGGCCAGTCGGCCGAGACCGGCCAGACCATCGCGCTGACCGCGCGCCAGATCGTCGATACCTGCGCGCCCTACGAGCTGGTCTCGACCATGCGCGCGAGCTTCTGGGTGATCGCGCCGATCCTGGCCCGCATGGGCGAGGCCAAGGTTTCGCTGCCGGGCGGCTGCGCCATCGGCACGCGCCCGGTCGATCTGCTTCTGATGGCTCTGGAAAAACTCGGCGCCGAGATCGTGATCGAGAACGGCTACGCTTTGGCGCGCGCACCCAAGGGCCTCAAGGGGGCGGAGATCGTCTTCCCGAAGGTGACGGTCGGCGGCACCCATACCGCGCTGATGGCGGCCGTGCTCGCCCAGGGCACGACCGTGATCGAGAACGCTGCTTGCGAGCCTGAGGTCACCGACCTTGCCGCCTGCCTCGTCAAGATGGGCGCCAAGATCGAGGGCGCGGGCACACCGCGGATCGTGGTCACGGGTGTCGCGCGCCTTGGCGGTGCGCATCACGCCGTGCTGCCGGACCGTATCGAGGCCGGTACCTATGCAATGGCCGTCGCGATGACCGGCGGCGACGTGATCCTGGAAGGCGCGCGGCCCGAATTGCTGCAATCGGCGCTCGACGTGCTCACCAAGGCCGGCGTCGAGATCGATCCGACCAATGAGGGTATCCGCGTGCGCCGCAACGGGCATGGGCTGACGGCGGTCGATGTCGACACCGATCCCTTCCCGGGCTTCCCGACCGATCTCCAGGCGCAGTTCATGGCGCTGATGACCCGGGCGAAGGGCACCTCGCGCATCCGCGAGACCATCTTCGAGAACCGCTTCATGCATGTGCAGGAGCTCGCCCGGCTCGGCGCGAAGATCCGGCTCGACGGTGATGTCGCTCATGTCGAAGGCGTCGAGAAGCTGACCGGCGCGCCGGTGATGGCCACCGACCTTCGCGCCTCGGTCTCGCTGGTCATCGGCGGGCTCGCCGCCGAAGGCGATACCACGATCAACCGCGTCTACCACCTCGATCGCGGTTTCGAGGCACTGGAAGCCAAGCTCAGCCGCTGCGGCGCGCTGGTGGAACGCATCAGCGGTTGATTCTCGACTGTTGATTTTCTTGGGGCGGCTCGTCAGAACAAATTCATGTCAGACGATGCCGCCGACCCTCTGAAGCTCATCGCACTCGATGCTGATGATCTCGCGATTGTCTCAGCCCATCTTCAGGATGCGGTGCTGAAGGCGGCCGACCTCATCTATCTGCCGCGCGAGCAGCGTTTCGCACTCGCGCTGCGCCGCTTCGATTGGGAAGGCGCCCAGCGTGGCCAGCGCCGTCGCCGCCTGACGGCGCTGCATTTCGACCGCGTCCAGTCCGTGCGCAGCGCCAAGCTCGACAAGAACGATCCCGACAAGGTCCTCAACCTGCTCGCCATCACCTTCGATCTGAGCGAGGACCCCGCCGGCGAGGTGACCCTGCATTTCTCGGAAGGAGCGGCGATCCGCCTCTCGGTCGAATGCATCGAGGCCCAGATGAAGGATCTCGGCCCGGTCTGGGAAGCCGTGGCGACGCCCGGTCATCCCAACGGCGCCTGAGCCTCCAGCCCTTTCTCGACGATATCCAAGGACCAGCGATGCCGATCAGGCTCGACGACAGGGATGCCCGCTTCGCCGAGGGCTTCGCCGCTTTGCTCTCCGCCAAGCGCGAGGTCTCCGAGGAGGTCGATCGCGTCGCCGCCGACATAGTCGCCGATGTCCGCGAGACGGGCGACGCGGCGCTGATCGATTATACCTCCCGCTTCGACGCGCTCGACCTGACGCCTGAGACCCTGCGCGTTTCGGAAGCCGAGATCGACGCGGCGGTCGCTGCCTGCTCGCCGGAATTGCTGGCGGCGCTGGAGACGGCGCGCGAGCGCATCGAGACCTATCATCGCCGCCAGAAGCCTGCCGATTCCTGGGTCGAGGATGCCGCGGGTGTCGGCGCCGGCTGGCGCTGGAGCGCGATCGAGGCGGTCGGACTCTACGTCCCCGGCGGCACGGCGAGCTATCCCTCCTCGGTGCTGATGAACGCCATTCCGGCCAAGGTCGCGGGCGTGCCGCGCATCGTCATGGTCGCACCGACGCCGCGCGGCGAGACAAATCCGCTCGTGCTCGCCGCCGCCCGGCTTGCCGGCGTCGACGAGGTCTATCGCATTGGCGGCGCACAGGCCGTCGCGGCGCTCGCCTATGGCACCGCCGCGATCGCGCCGGTCGCCAAGATCGTCGGTCCCGGCAATGCCTATGTCGCCGCTGCCAAGCGCCGGGTCTTCGGCCAGGTCGGCATCGACATGATCGCCGGCCCCTCCGAGGTGTTGGTGATCGCCGACCGGAGCGCCAATCCCGACTGGATCGCCGCCGACCTGCTGGCGCAGGCCGAGCACGACGTCTCCGCGCAGTCGATCCTGATGACCGACGATGCCGCATTGGCGGCCGAGGTCGAGAAGGCTGTCGCGGCGCAGCTTGCGACGCTGCCGCGGGCAGAGATTGCCGGCAGGAGCTGGCAGGAATTCGGCGCGATCCTGCTCGTCGCCGATCTCGAAGCGGCCGTGCCGCTGGTCGACCGGCTCGCGCCCGAGCATCTCGAGATCATGACGGCCGATCCGGACCGGCTCGCAGGTTTGATCCGCAACGCCGGCGCGATCTTCCTCGGCGGCCATACGCCGGAAGCGATCGGCGATTATGTCGGCGGTCCCAACCATGTCCTGCCGACAGCCCGCTCGGCCCGCTTCTCGTCGGGCCTCGGCGTCGGGGATTTCATGAAGCGGACCTCGCTCCTGAAATGCGGCCCCGAGGGCCTGCGCGCCCTTGCTTCGGCCGCAACGCAATTGGCGGAAGCGGAGGGCTTGCAGGCGCACGGCCGATCCGTGACGATCAGGCTCAATCTCTGAGTGCTGTCCGACAAGGCGGCGCCATGGCTGGAGGAGCGATGTCCGACGTCTCGACTGCCACCACACAGCGTCTGGTTGGCCTGACCCTCGACGAGAACTCCCTTGGCCGCGGCACGCCTGATCAGGAGCATGAGCGCGCGGTCGCGATCTACGACTTGATCGAGCGCAACAGCTTCGTCATCCCCGAGCATGACGGTGGGCCGTATCTCGCGCATCTCGCCATGGTCGAGCGGCGCCTCGTCTTCGAGATCAAGCAGGCCGATGGCGCGCCGGTGGTGACGCATCACCTGTCGCTCAGCCCGTTCCGGCGCATCATCAAGGACTACGAGCTGGTCTGCGACAGCTATTACGCTGCGATCCGGACCTCGACGCCGACGCAGATCGAGGCGATCGACATGGGCCGCCGCGGACTGCATGACGAGGCCGCCGGCATCCTGGCCGATCGGCTGGCGAACAAGGTCGAGGTCGATTTCGACACGGCCCGCCGCCTCTTCACGCTCATCTACGCCCTGCACTGGAAGGGCTGACGCGCTTGGAGGCCCCGCGCAAGGTGCAGAGCGTGCTGTTCATGTGCGCGATGAACGCCGTGCGCTCGCCCATGGCCGAGGCCCTGGCCAAGCATTTCTTCGGCAAGTCGATCTATGTCCAGTCGGCGGGCGCCCGCAAAGGCGAGCCGGACGGCTTCGTGCACGCGATCCTTGACGAGATCGGCATCGATCTAAGCAAGCACAAGCCGAAATCGATCGAGGAACTGGAGGAGTGGGAAGGGCTCAACTTCGACCTGATCATCACGCTCTCGCCTGAGGCCCACCACAAGGCGCTGGATCTGACGCGGACTCACGCCGCGGAGGTGGAGTACTGGCCGACCGTCGATCCCACCGTGTTCCAGGGCTCGCGCGAGCAGAAGCTCGATGCCTATCGCGATGTCCGGGATGGCCTGATCAAGCGGATCAAGCAGCGTCTCCAGAGCTGACGATATTCATCGCACCAGCACCGCCCCGCCGCAGCGCACGCCGGTGACCCAGCTATCGGCCTGGCCGAGCCCGATGCCGAGGGTGCCGAGCACGCCGTTCAGGATCTGGTCGAGCGGCGTCGCCGCGTTGGCGATCACGCCGCTGACGAGCCCGTCCAGGCCAGGCAGGCCGAGGCCAAGGCCAAGGGCCTCGACCCGCAGCTCCAGGTCGCCGACGAGGCGTCCGAGCAGTGTCGCGACGAAATTCTGGGTCGAGGTGGTCTTCTTGTCGCCGCGCTGGATCTCGGGATAGCTGAAGCTGACCGCGGCCTCCGAGAGATTGGTCATCGTCACATGGGCGCGGCCGGTGACCTTGGCGAGCCCGGCGGCGTTGACGAGCGTCGCGGCGGGTGGGTTCGGCGCCCTGCTGAAATTGTTGAACTCGGCCATCGAGACCTGCCCGATCCAGGCATCGACCAGGGCGGGCGTCACGCCGAGCGTGACCCGCGAGGTCGAGACGTTGCCAGGAGCGCACTGGATGCCGGTCAGACGGGCCGTCGCCGAGGCGAGTTCGAGATAGAGCGGTACCCGGACCACCGAAGCGGCTCCCGAGCCGACGAGGTCGACTGTCAGCAGCAACCGCGTCTGGGCGGTATGGACGCTGGATCCGGCGCGGCCGACCCGCACCAGGCTGGTGCCGACCGGCCGCTCGCCGATGCCGAGCTTGAGCGATGCGGCAGCGATGCCCGGCAGGTTGAGATTGAGCCCGACATCGATCTGGCGGTTGCCATTGGCAATCTGCGCGACCGCCGAGACGATATCGAGGGCCGTGAGCGAGGCCGCCAGCGGCTTCGGCCCGGAGAGCGGCTTGTCGCCGGCGGGCCCGAAGGAGACGAGGGAGGACAGCTTGACCGGCAGGCCGCTCGCCGACGCGGCGGCGAGCCGGCTCAGTGCGAGGGTTGCGGCATGGTTGCGCGTATCATGGTCGCGGGAGGCATCGACGATGGCTGCCAACACGTCGCCGAGGCGGGCATCGGCCTTCAGCACGTCGTCATAAGTCGCCGCCGTCAGGTTGAGGCGGGTCGCGAGGCGCTTCGAGAAGTCGAACAGGTCGACCCGCGCCTTGACCAGCGCGTCATAGTCCATGACCGACAGCGACACGCCACCGCCGAGCAAGCCGCCGAGCAGGCTGTTGAGCAGGCCGCCATCGAGCCTGAGCAGACGCGAGCCGACCGCGAACGAGGCCTGCGCGTCCTGGAAGGCGATGGCGCTGGAACCGATCGGCACATCGCCGCTGCTGATGCTTGCGACAGCGGTGCTTGCCCCGGGGCGTGGCGGAGAGCCCGGCATGGGCGTGGTCGTGGATGATGACGCCAGGACCCGGCCGAGCAGCAGCGGCGCGGTGGTCCGCATGTCGATCCTGACGGCATTGGCTGTTGCGACGGAGCTCGGGACGAAGCGTGCGTTCGGCGCCTGCTTGGGATCGGGCGTGTACACGCCGGTCTGCAACACCTGGATCGTGCTCCCGGGGAAGCCGTTCTGCGTCGTGCTGGACTGGGCGGCGGCCTGCGCGCGCGGCAGATCGCTGGCGGCGGCGAGGGCGGCGAGATCGTTGGCGGTCTGCAGCTTGCGCTTCTCGTAGAAGAAATTGCCGACATCGACGGCCATCGCACCGAAACCGATCATCACCGTCGCGGAGACCGCGAAGAGGATGGCAGCGCCGCCCTTCTGATTCCGGGTGAAGTTCTTGAGCCTGAGCATGGATGCCCCCGCGCCTTGAGTTCACGAAAATGCGTTCAGTATCCGCCGCGCTGGACGATGGCCCGGCGCTCAATCATGGGTTGAGGGAGTGAGACCATTCGGCTGAGGCTGTCATAGACCGAGCCGCTCATGTCATAGGCGACCGCGACCTCGAAGCTCTGCATCTGCGGTCCGGTCTGGCCGGTCCGGACTCTCAGTTTCGACGGGTCGATGAAGGCATAGGAGCCGGCATGGGCCGTGATGAAGTCGCGGGCGATCTGGGAGCGCTCGGTGTCGCTCAGGCCCGATACGGACGAGCGCGCCGCCTCGGCCGCGATCTGCTGGATGCTGTGGTAGATGCCGAAGACGTAGCCGTAGCCCATGATGCCGACGAGCAGCAGCAGCAGGACCGGCGCGACGAAGGCAAACTCGATGGCGGTGGTCGCGCGCTGGTTTCGGGAGAAGCGGGACAGGGCAGGCAGCATGGCCGTTCCTCGAAAAGTAGATACAACTAAAAGTTGTAAATCTCTCCTCTTGATGAAAAGTAAATGCGACGCCGGACGAGCAATCGCAGTTCAGCCCGGGTGAACGGCTTAAGTAAAATTTTACACGGCTGGGATTGCTTCGCAGGTACGCCGCCGCAGCTCCGAGTGATTCCCCGCCAATGTCATCGATATCTCCTGCGGAACCCGGCGCGGCTCGCGAGGAGCGGTTGTCACCAGCCGGTGGCTTCCTCGTCGCGCTGGTCTGCCTGCTGGTCAGCCTCGGGGCGTTCGCGAGCCTGCCGCGTGCGAAGGATGGGGCTGTTCCTGTCGCTATCGTCTTCCCACCCTGGACCGATGGCGCAGAGGCGATCGCACAAAGCTTCGCCGCCGGTCATCGCGTCCTGCGCAGCGGCCGTTTCAACGCGATCGTCGTCGTGGCGCCGACGCTGAACGGGCAGGCCCCTGCATTGCCGAAGGGCGCGTGGTTCTCCCTTGTCCTCGCGGGTCTCGCCGGATGTCTCGATATCCCCGGCCAAACGGAAGCCTCCTCATGATCTGGACCCTGTCAGCGGTGCGCCACAGGGTCACGCAGGCCCTGCTCGCCCTCGGGTTGCTGCATGTGCCTCTGCTCGCCCTTGGCTTCTGGGCCAATGGGGCATCCGGTGTAGTCCCGGTCGCGATGGCGGCGCTGGTCGTCCTCGTGGCCATGGCGAGCTATCGTCTGGCTGGCCCGGCGATCGTGACGCAGCTCGTGATTGCCACGATGCTGATCGGGCAGGTCTCGATCCTGGTATTCAGCTTCGCCGGGCATCCCTGGCAGCCGGACATCCACATGTACTATTTCGCGGTGCTGGCGCTGCTCGCCGGCTTCTGCGACTGGCGGCCGATCCTGATGGGGGCCGTGCTGACGGCCGCGCACCATCTCGTGCTGCAATATGTCCTGCCGGCCGCAGTCTTCTACCAAGGCGGCAGCCTGCTGCGCGTGCTGCTCCACGCTGTGATCGTCATCATCGAGACGGCGTTCCTGGCGATCTTCGCCGTGGTTCTGCAGCGCATGTTCGCCGTGAACGAGCAGAATCTCGCGCGGGCGCAGGAAGTGGCCGAGCGCGAGCGCTTGGCCGGCGAGAAGGAACGCAATCTGGCGGATGAGCTCGGCCGGCGTGCCGAGATGCTGCAGGATGTGGTGGCCGGCTTCCGCGCGCAGATGGAGCAGGCGATGGCTGTGCTCGACCACTCGGCTGCCGCGATGAACACGGAGGCCGGAGCTCTGACCGAGACCTCCGACCATGTCCGGCGCCAGACCGCGATGGTCTCCGATTCCGCCGCCGGCACCATGGACAGCATCGATCATCTCTCCGCCGCGAGCACCGAACTCGTCGCCTCGATCGGCGAGATCGGCCGTAATGCCGGCCAGTCGGCCGATGGTTCGAAGGTCGCCGCGGACCTCGCTCGGCGCGCCAGCGCCGAGATCGAGCATCTCGCCCAGAGCAGCGAGAATGTCGGCGCCGTCGTCGAGATCATCCGCGGTATCGCCGCCCAGACCAGCATGCTCGCGCTCAATGCCACGATCGAGGCGGCACGCGCCGGCGAGATGGGGCGCGGCTTCGCGGTCGTCGCCAGCGAGGTCAAGACGCTCTCGGCCCAGACCGCCAAGGCCACCGACGAGGTCTCGCACCAGATCGGCACGATGCAGCAGGCCTCGCAGCGCTCGCTCAAGGCGATTCGCGACATCGTCGAGGCGATCGGCGATGTCGAGAGCGTAGCCAACGCGATCGCGCTCTCCGTCGACGAGCAGAGCCGCGCCACGGCCGAGATCGCTCATCAGGTCAGGCTGTCCTTCGAGGGCGCGCAGCGCAGCGCCGATGTCGCCGGCGGCTTCGAGGTCATGACGCGCCAGACCCACGGCGCCGCCCAGCAATTGCAGAATGCCGCCAGCGCGCTCGCCCAGCAGGCTCAGGGCATTCGTCAGGACGTCGCGAGCTTCTGCGGCCGGGTGGCTACGGCCTGATCCTCACCAGGGGCGGCCGGGGCCGACCGGTCCGATGCCGAGGAAGCTGCCAAGGCTCGCCGCAATATCGGCGAAGCTGCCGCGACGCCCGAGCGGCTCCGCACCGATGCCCGGGCCGAAGGCCAGAATCGGCACATGTTCGCGGGTATGGTCCGTGCCGGGCCAGCTCGGATCGTTGCCATGGTCGGCCGTGACGACGGCGATGTCGCCCGGCCGCAGCGCCGCCTCGACATGCGGCAGGCGGCGGTCGAAGGCTTCAAGTGCCGCGGCATAGCCGGGGATGTCGCGCCGGTGGCCGAACTCGGTATCGAAATCGACGAGATTGACGAAGCAGAAGCCGCCATCGGGCAGGCCATCCCAAGCTTCCTGCGCGGCGTCGAGCATTGCCGCATTGCCGAAGGGCTTAATCTCGGTACCGGTGGCGCGATGGGCGAAGATATCGCCGATCTTGCCGACGGTGACGACCGTGCGCCCTTGGTTCACCAGCCGGTCGAGGATCGTCTCGTCCGGTGGGGGGATGGCGAAGTCCTTGCGGTTGCCGGTGCGGGCGAAGCCCTCCTCTGCTGAGCCGACGAAGGGGCGCGCGATCACGCGACCGATCCGCAGCGGATCGACGAGGCCACGCACGGTCTTGCAGAGGGCATAGAGCCGGTCGAGGCCGAAATGCTCCTCATGCGCCGCGATCTGCAGCACGGAATCGACCGAGGTGTAGCAGATCGGCTTGCCCGTCCGGATATGCTCCAGACCGAATTCGTCGATGATCGCGGTGCCCGAGGCGTGCTTGTTGCCGAGGATGCCGGGGAGGGCGCCTTCCTTGACGATGCCGGCGACGAGCTCGGGCGGGAAGGAGTTCTCGAGAGCGGTGAAATAGCCCCATTCGAACGGCACCGGGCAGCCAGCGATCTCCCAATGGCCTGACGGCGTGTCCTTGCCCTGGCTGATCTCGACGCCATAGCCCCAGCGCCCCTCTGGCTTGGCCGGCTTTGCGACGCCGGCGAGCGGCCGGCCGGTCGAGGCCTCGCAGGCATGGGCAAGGCCGAGCCGTACGAGGTTCGGCAGCTGGAGTGGCCCGCTGCGCAGGCCCTCGCGGTCGCCGCGACCATCGGCGCAGGCTTCCGCGATATGGCCGAGCGTATCCGAGCCGGCATCGCCATAGGCTGCCGCATCGGCCGCGCCGCCGCAGCCGACCGAATCCAGCACGATCAGGAGCGCGCGCGTCATGCTCAATCCTTCACTGCGGCGGAGCTGGCGGTATCGAGGTTTAGAGCGGCCGCCAGCAGCGCCTGGGTGTAAGCCTCGCGCGGCGCTGCGAAGATCGCCTCGGCCGGGCCTTCCTCGACCACCTTGCCGTTCTGCATCACCACCACCCGATGCGACAGCGCCCGGACGACCTTGAGGTCGTGGCTGATGAAGAGATAACCGAGCTTGCGCTTCGCTTGCAGCCCACGCAGCAACTCGACGATCTGCGCCTGCACGGACATGTCGAGCGCCGAGGTCGGCTCGTCCAGCACCACGAATTTGGGGTTGAGCGCCATCGCGCGGGCGATCGCGATGCGCTGGCGCTGCCCGCCCGAGAATTCGTGCGGGTAGCGGTCCATCGCTGCCGGGTCGAGCCCGACATCAGCGAGCGCCTGCGCCACGATCTCGCGCTGGCGCGGGTAGCTGAGATCGGGCTGCTGGATGGCGAGCCCCTCGGCCACGATCTCGGCCACCGACATGCGCGGCGAGAGCGAGCCATAGGGGTCCTGGAAGACGACCTGCAAATCCTTGCGCTTGGGCTGGACCTGCTTGCTGGATAGCCCGTCGATCCGGTCGCCGAGGAAGACGATCGGCCCTTCCGATGCGATCAGCCGGAGAATGGCGAGGCCGAGCGTGGTCTTGCCCGAGCCGGACTCGCCGACGACGCCCAGTGTCTCGCCCTCGCGCACCTTCACCGAGATGCCATCCACCGCCTTCACATGGCCGGAGACGCGGCGCATCAGGCCGGACTTGACCGGGAACCAGACCTTGACCGGCCCGGCCTCCAGCAGCGTCGCAGCGTCTGCCGGGACCGGGGCAGGGCGGCCCTTCGGCTCGGCCGCAAGCAGGCGCTTGGTATAGTCGTGCTGCGGGTTGGCGAAGATCTCGGCCACGGGGCCATGCTCGACGACCTTGCCCTTCAGCATCACGCAGACCCTGTCGGCGATGCGCCGGACGATGCCGAGATCATGGGTGATGAACAGCATGGCCATGCCGAGCCGGCCTTGCAGCTCCTTGAGCAGCTTCAGGATCTGCGCCTGCACGGTGACGTCGAGCGCGGTGGTCGGCTCGTCGGCGACCAGCAGTTCCGGCTCGTTGGCGAGCGCCATCGCGATCATCACACGCTGGCGCTGCCCGCCGGACAATTGATGCGGATAGGCGTCCAGCCGGCTTGCCGCGTCGCGGATGCCGACGAGGTCGAGCAGCTCCAGCGTGCGCGCGCGCGCCTTCTCGCCGCGCAGGCCCTTGTGCAGTTCGAGGATCTCGCCGATCTGCCGCTCGATCGTGTGCAGCGGGTTGAGCGAGGTCATCGGCTCCTGGAACACCATGGTGATGTCGTTGCCGCGCACCTTGCGCATCGCGTCCTCGTCGGCCGCGATCAGGTCCTGCCCGTTGAACAGCACCTTGCCGGAGGGGTGATGTGCCGCCGGATAGTTCAGGAGCTTCAGGATCGACAAAGCCGAGACCGACTTGCCCGAGCCGGATTCGCCGACCAGCGCCAGGGTCTCGCCCTTGGCGATCGAGAAGGAAACGCGGTCGACCGCAAGCGTCTCGCGCCCACCCTGGCGGAAGGCGACGGAGAGGTCTTCGACGGAGAGAAGCGGCGCGCTCATGCGAAGGTCTTCCGCGGGTCGAAGGCGTCGCGCACCGCTTCGCCGATGAAGATCAGCAGCGACAGCATCAGCGCGATCACGATGAAGCCGGAGAGGCCGAGCCAGGGCGCCTGCAGGTTCGATTTGCCCTGCGCCAGCAACTCGCCGAGCGATGGTGAGCCCGGCGGCAGGCCGAAGCCGAGGAAGTCGAGCGAGGTCAGGGTGGTGATCGAGCCGTTCAGGATGAAGGGCAGGAAGGTCAGCGTCGCCACCATCGCGTTCGGCAGCAGGTGCCGGATCATGATGGTGCGGTTGGAGAGGCCGAGCGCCCGGGCCGCCCGGACATATTCGAAATTGCGCGCCCGCAGGAACTCGGCGCGGACCACGCCGACGAGCGCGACCCATGAGAACAGCAGCAGGATGCCGAGCAGCACGAAGAAGCCGGGCGTGATGATCGCGGCGACGATGATCAAGAGGTAGAGCGCCGGGATCGAGGTCCAGATCTCGATCAGGCGCTGGAAGATCAGATCGGTCCAGCCGCCGAAATAGCCCTGGATCGCGCCGGCGGTGATGCCGATCACCGAGGAGAAGGCGCAGAGGATCAAGCCGAACAGGACGGAGATGCGGAAGCCGTAGATCAGCCGCGCGACGACGTCGCGGCCCTGATCATCGGTTCCGAGCCAGTTCCATTCGAGGTCGCGGCAGGTCTTGCCGCCCGTGCGTTCGGCTATCGTCTTGCACTGCTCGTCCTTGAGCAGCCAGGTCGGCGGTGCCGGGGCCGGCACCGGCAGGTCGAGATTATGCGTGCGATAGCTGTAGCGGATCGGGGGCCAGATCGCGAAGCCATTGGCGGCGATCTCCTTGGCGATGACCGGGTCGCGGTAGTCGGTCGTGGCGAGGAAGCCGCCGAACTTCTCTTCCGGATAGTTCACTGCGACCGGGAACAGCCATTCGTCCTTGTAGCGCACGACGAGCGGCCGGTCGTTGGCGATGAACTCGGCGAAGAGCGAGAGCACGAACAGCGCCAGGAACAGCCAGAGCGACCACCAGCCGCGCTTGTTGGCCTTGAAGTTGTTGAGCCTGCGCCGGTTGATCGGCGAGAGCTTGAGCCAGCCCTGTTTGGCCTCGGCCGGCGCGAGCGGGATATCGCTGCGCAGGGCGGGCGGCGGAGCGTCGATCAGCGTGTCCATGCTCACGCCTCCCGGCTCTCGAAATCGATGCGAGGATCGACCCAGCTATAGGTCAGGTCGGTGATGAGATGCACGACGAGGCCGATCAGCGAGAAGATGTAGAGATTGGCGAAGACGACGGGATAGTCGCGGTTGACGATCGCCTCGAAGGAGAGAAGGCCGAGCCCGTCCAGCGAGAAGATCGTCTCGATCAGGAGCGAGCCCGCGAAGAGCGCATGCACGAAGGCACCGGGGAAGCCGGCGATGACGATCAGCATGGCGTTGCGGAAGACATGGCCGTACAGCACGCTGCGCTCGCTGAGCCCCTTCATCCGCGCGGTCAGCACGTATTGCTTGCGGATCTCGTCGAGGAAGGAGTTCTTGGTCAAAAGCGTCGAGGTCGCGAAGGCGCCGAGCGCCATCGCCAGCACCGGCAGTGTGATGTGCCAGAGATAGTCCTTGGCCTTGCCGAACAGGCTGAGTTCCGCCCAGTTGTCGGAGGTCAGGCCCCGCAGCGGGAAGATCTGCCAGAACGAGCCGCCGGCGAAGAGCACGATCAGCAGGATCGCGAAGAGGAAGCTCGGGATGGCATAGCCGATAATGACGACGGCGCTCGTCCAGGTGTCGAAGCGTGAGCCCTCCTTCACCGCCTTGCGGATGCCGAGCGGGATCGAGATCGCATAGGAGAGCAGCGTCATCCACAGGCCGAGCGTGATCGAGACCGGCAGCTTCTCCTTGATCAGCTGGAGCACCGGCGCGTCACGGAAATAGGAGCGGCCGAAATCGAAGCGGGCATAGTCGCCGAGCATCTTCAGGAAGCGCTCATGCGCCGGCTTGTCGAAGCCAAACTGCTTCTCCAGCTCCTTGATGAAGGCGGGGTCGAGCCCCTGCGCGCCGCGATAGGCCGATCCGTCGCTCTGCGCCCCGGCATCGCCCATCTGGCCGCCGCCGACGCGATCGGCCGCGCCACCGCTGTTCGGGTTCTGGAGTTGCGAGATCACGCGCTCGACCGGTCCGCCCGGCGCGAACTGCACGATGACGAAGGAAACGAGCAGGATGCCGAACAGGGTCGGTACCATCAGCGCGAGGCGCCGGGCGATATAGCTCAGCATGCCCCGCTCACGCCTTTCCGATCCGCTTGGCCTTCTCGGCGTCGTACCACCAGATGCCCGGCGCGCCGGAGGCGAATTTCGGCTTGGTCGCCGGCCGGTCGTACATGTCCCAATAGGCCAGCCATTCCTCGTCGTTCCACCACATCGGAATCCAGTAGCGGCCGGCGCGCAGCAGGCGGTCGAGGCATTTCGCGGCGACGATACAGTCGGCATAGGTCTTGGCCTGGCCGATCGCCTCGATCATCGCGTCGATGGCGGGATCGCTGATGCCGCCGACATTGCGCGAGCCCTTGGTCTTCGCCGCTTCCGAGCCATAGACGATGCGCATCGTGTCGCTCGGGATCGCGCCGCCCGAGAGCGCCCGGCTGATGATGTCGAAATCGAACTCGTCGAGGCGACGCTGGTACTGCGCGGCGTCGACGAGGCGCGAGGTGGCGTTGATGCCGAGCCGCTTCAGATTGGCCTGGAAGGGCTGCGTATGCGGCTGCAGGGCCGGGTTGGAATCGAGGAACTCGATCTCGAAGGGCTGGCCGTTCGGCAGCTTCAGCACGTTGCCGTCGCGCTTGCAGCCGGCCGCGCGCAGCATCTCGTCCGCCTTGCGCAGGAGGTTCCGGTCGCTGCCCGAGCCGTCCGAGACCGGCGGCAGGAAGGGCTCGCCGAAGACCTCGTCCGGTACCTTGCCGCGCCAGGGCTCGAGCAGTTTGAGCTCTTCGGGGGAGGGCTTGCCGATGGCCTTCGAATCCGAGTTCTCGAAATACGAGGTCATCCGCTCGAAAAAGCCGAACATGATGTTCTTGCGCGTCCATTCGAAATCGAAGGCGAGGCCGAGCGCCTCGCGGATACGCGGATCGGCGAATTTCTCGCGCCTGGTGTTGTAGACCCAGCCCTGCGAGCCGACCGGCTCGGTCTTGGGCAGGGTTTCCTTCTTGACCTTGCCCTCGTGCACGGCGGGGAAATCATAGCCCGTCGCCCAGATGCGCGAGGTGAACTCCTCCTGGAAGGTGATGGCCCCGCCCTTGAACGCCTCGAACGCCACCTGCCGATCGCGGAAATACTCCCAGCGGACCCGGTCGAAGTTATTGGTGCCGATATTCACCGGCAGGTCCTTGGCCCAATAGTCCGGTACGCGCTCGAACTCGATGAAGCGCCCCTGTTCGAGGCGCCCGACCTTGTAGGCGCCGGAGCCGAGCGGCGGCTCCAGTGTCGACGCCGCGAAGTCCCGCGTTGACCAGTATTTCTCGGAGAAGACCGGCAGACCGGCGACGACGAGGTGCAGGTCGCGCCCGCGCTTGGGTGAAAGCTTCACGACGAGGATGTCGTCGCTTTCCGCCTCCGACGAGACGAGTTCGTTGAGCAACAGGCGATAGGAGGGGTGCCCCTTCGCCTTCAGGATGTTCATCGAGAAGGCGGCGTCGCGCGCCGTCACCCGCGAGCCGTCATGGAACTTCGCTTCGGGCCGCAGGCGGAAGCGATAGGTCAGCTTGTCGGCGGAAATCGCGACGCTCTTCGCCAGCAAGCCGTAGAGCGATCCCGGCTCGTCGCCGGAGCCGGTCATCAGGCTGTCGAAGCAGGCATCCATGCCGGCCGCACCGTCGCCCTGGAGCACGAAGGTGTTGAGCGTGTTGAAGGTGTCGAAGCTCTGGTTGCCGCCACCGCGCTTGATCTGGATCGTCAGCAAGCCGCCCTTCGGCGCCTTGGGATTCACATAGGCGAAATGCGGGAAGTCGGCGGGCAGCGCGAGCTCGCCGAAGGTGGAGAGCCCGTGCGATTCGGCTTCCTGCGCCAGCGCCGCTTCGGGAAGGGCAGGCAGGGTGCCCGCGACGGTCGCGGCCCCTGCGGCTTCCAGCAATCTGCGGCGTGTGATGCGCATCGCCATCGTTTCGCGTCTCCGTCTGATTCGCCGTTGTCCTGTGTCGCCTGCGCGCAAGGTTACGGCAATGGCTGGCAGGAGGCGGATTGTGCGGGCACGCGCGGGGCGGGAGCAAGGCGCGGAAATGAAAAAGCCGGGCAAAGCCCGGCTTCGTGATCGCTGAACGGCTGTTGGCAGAGCTGTCTCAGGGCTTCGGCAGCGGCTTCGGCGCGTCGGCAAGGCTGTTCAGATAGGCGACGACATCAGCGCGGGTCTCCGGCTTGGCGATGCCGGCGAAGGCCATGATCGTGCCGGGCACATAGGCCTTCGGGTTCTTCAGGAAATGGTCGAGCGCGTCGGCATCCCAGGCCTTGTCGGTGCGGCCCTTCATCGCTGCCGAGTAGCCGAAGCCGGCAACGGAGCCCTCGTTGCGGCCATAAACGTCGAACAGATGCGGGCCGACCTTGTTGGCGCCGCCCTTGTCGAAGGTGTGGCAGGCCTTGCAGGCCGCGGTGGCCTTTTCGCCCTTGGCGATGTCGGCCTTGGCGAGGCGCACGGCGATCGGCTCCTCCGCCACGGCGGCGGCCGCTCCGCCCGCTGCGGCAGGCTCCTCGCTCGGCAGCTCGAAGCCCGACACGGCAGGCTTGCGCGGCGCGAAGACGATGCCGGCCGTCATGTTGAGGCCCATCACGACGAGCAGCGTGGAAAGAACCGCGCCGGCAATCTTGTTGGCTTCGATGTTCATCGTGTCCGAACCCTGGTGCCCTCCGCGGCCCAGGGCGCGGGAGACGAGATAGCGCTTGGCCGGAGTCTTGAAAGGCTCCAGCTTCCGCCGTTGCTTAACCGCTTTGCGCGCTTCATTGCAACTCGTATAAGCACGCACTCTTTGAGACTTTTTGCCGCCACCGGTTTTCACCGGCGGTGGCCCAGCCGAGCACGCTTCAGAAAATGGCCCATCCGCTGATCCTGATCCCGGCCCGCATGCAGGCGACGCGCCTGCCCGGCAAGCCGCTTGCCGACATCCATGGCGAGCCGATGATCGTCCATGTCTGGCGCCGCGCGGTCGAATCCGGGGCAGGAGACGTCGCGGTGGCGACCGATGCGCCGGAGATCGCGGCCGCGGTCGAGGCGGCCGGCGGCAAGGCGGTGATGACCAGCGCGGATCACCAGACCGGCTCGGACCGGATCAAGGAAGCTGCCGACATCCTCGATCCGCAGCGCCATTACGACATCATTGTCAATGTGCAGGGCGATTTCCCGACGCTGGCGCCCTCCGCCATCGCCGCGGCGGTGAAGCCGCTCGCCGATCCGGCGGTGGATATCGCGACGCTGGCCGGCGTGATCGACGACGAGGAGGAAAAGACGGCGCCGAGCGTCGTGAAGCTCATCGGCAGCGAGATCTCACCGGGCCACATGCGCGCGCTTTATTTCACGCGCGCCACAGCGCCTTACGGCGAAGGGCCGCTCTATCATCATGTCGGCCTCTACGCCTATCGCCGCGCCGCGCTCGACCGTTTCGTCAGCCTGCCGCAATCGCCGCTGGAGCTGCGAGAGAAGCTGGAGCAATTGCGCGCGCTGGAAGACGGCATGCGCATCGACGCCATGGTCATCGACCATGTGCCGCGCGGCGTCGACACGCCCCCCGATCTCGATCGCGCCCGCGCGGTCCTGAAAGCGCGCTGAGGCCGGACCGGCCGGACAGCGTCATAACAAGAAGCCGAGGAGCCTGAAGTCGTCCCATGTCCTTCGTCGTGTCTTATCAGGGTGAGCCCGGAGCCTTCTCCTCGCAGGCGGCCCTTCAGGTGTTTCCGGACTGCGAGCTTCTGCCCTGCGCCACCTTCGAGGACGCGCTCTCCGCCGTCAGCGACGGTACCGCTCGCTACGGCATGATCCCGATCGACAACTCGATCGCTGGCCGCGTCGCCGATATCCACCATCTGCTGCCGCGCTCTGGCCTGCACATCATCGGCGAGCATTTCCTGCCGATCCGATTCCACCTGATGGCGGCGAAGGGCGCGACGCTGGCGACCATCCAGACCGTGCAGAGCCATATCCATGCGCTCGGCCAGTGTCGGAAGATCATCCGCAAGCTCGGCCTCAAGGCCGAGGTCGCCGCCGACACCGCCGGCTCCGCCCGTCAGGTCGCCGAGGCCAATGACATGACGCGCGCGGCCATCGCCCCGCGCATCGCGGCGGAGGTCTATGGTCTCGACATCCTGATGGAGGATATCGAGGACGAGAAGCACAACACCACGCGCTTCGTCGTGCTCTCGAAATATCCGGAATATGCCCGCCAGGGCGTCGGCAAGACCGTGACGACGCTGATGTTCCGCGTCCGCAACATCCCGGCCGCGCTCTACAAGGCGATGGGCGGCTTCGCCACCAACGGCATCAACATGACCAAGCTGGAAAGCTACATGGTCGACGGCCATTTCTCGGCGACGATGTTCTATGCCGATGTCGAGGGCCATCCCGACGACCCGGCGCTGCGGCGCGCGCTCGACGAACTCTCCTATTTCTCCAAGGAGATGAAGATCATGGGCGTCTATCCCGCCAATGATTTCCGCTCGACGATCGAGGAAGCCGGCGAGTAAGGCGCGCTTCCCGGCATATCGGGGAAGGCGTCAGTCGCTGACGCCTTCCTGTCCTTCGATGGCCATCAATGTCGCGGTCAGCAGGGCCACGAGCTTCTCTTGCCTGCCCGTCTCGGCGAACACCTTGGCCTGGGCCAGCGTCAGCGTCCGGCCGCTCTTCACGACCTCGCCGCGCGCGATGATGCGTTCGCCCAGGGCAGGCGCGACGAGGTTGATCTTGAATTCCGTCGTCAGCACGCCGCGTCCGGGCGGCATCAGGCTCAAGCCGGCATAGCCCGCGGCGGAATCGGCGATGGCGCTGACCGCGCCGGCATGCACGAAACCGTGCTGCTGCGAGACCGCCGGGCCCGGGATCAGGACGATCTCGACGAAACCCGGCGCGACGGCGCCGAGGCTGGCCCCCAGCGTTGCCATCAGGCCCTGCTTGGCGAAGCTCGCTCCGATGCGCTCCTCGATGGCATGCTGCTCGGAGGTCATTTCCGGCTCTCCAACGGAGGGATCGGGCTAGATTCGCTCGCCTTCGAGCGCCCAGGCTCGCACCAGCGTGTTGGCGATGGCGATATGCTGCGGGCAGGCGAGGCCGTCGGGATGCTTGCCCTCCAGCATCTGCAGCACCTCCGCGCGCGGGAACCAGCGGCCTTCTTCCAGCTCGGTCATGTCGAGCGTGATCTCGTCGCCGAGCGCCTCGGCGATGCAGCCCATCATGATTGAGGAGGGGAAGGGCCAGGGCTGCGAGGCGAGGTAGCGGACATTGCCGACCCTCAAGCCCGCCTCTTCCCAGCTCTCGCGCCTGACCGCGTCTTCGAGCGTCTCGCCCGGTTCGACGAAGCCCGCGATACAGGAATACATGCCCGGGGCGAACCGGGCCTGGCGCGCCAGCAGGCAGGCATCGCCGCGCGTCACCAGCATGATCACGACCGGATCGGTGCGCGGGAAATGCATCGCGCCGCAGGACGTGCATTCGCGCCGCCAGCCCGAGGCGCCGGCGACGGTCGAGCCGCCGCACTGGGCGCAGAAGCGATGGCGGGCATGCCAGTCGAGCACGGCCTTGGCCTCGCCCAGCGGCCCGACTTCGTCCTCTGGCACGATGCGCTTCAGCGCGACCGAGCGCAGGTCGGTGACGAACAGTTCGGAGCGTTCCTTCAGTGGCTCGGCCAGCGCCTTGTCGAGCAGGCGTCCGAAGCGGGGCGTGCCGTCCTCGGTCATCCCCATGAAGATTTCCTCGGCGGCCGGGCCGAGGATTTCGGCCTCGCCATGGCTGAACCAGACCGTCAGCGCCTCGCCATCGAGGCGCTTCAGGATCGGCGTCTCGCCGGCGACGACCGCGATCCGCGTATCCGAGCGGTGGCGCAAGGCCGTCACCGCGTCGGGCTTGTTGCGCAGGTCTTCGCGCCGGTCGAGCCGGTTGATCGCGAAGCCGGTGAGGGAGGAGCGTTCGCGGCGAGGCAGGGCGTCGTTCATGCTTCGGGTCTAGACCCGCTCAGCCCCGCCGCGCAAGCGCGTCTCACGCCTCCCCGCGTCCGCGCAGGAGGTGGATGATGCCGGAGAAATCCGCGCCGCCTTCGCCCCAGGCATTATGCAGCCCGAAAAGCTGTGCCGCTGCCGCACCGAGCGGGGTCGAGGCGCCCGCCGCCTGCGCCGCTTCCTGCGCCAGCTTCAGGTCCTTCAGCATCAGCGCCGAGGCGAAGCCGGGCTTGTACTCGTTATTGGCCGGCGAGGTCGGCACCGGCCCCGGCACCGGGCAGTAGGTGGTCAGCGACCAGCACTGGCCGGACGAGGTCGAGGCGACGTCGAACAGCGCCTGATGCGACAGGCCGAGCTTCTCGCCGAGCACGAAGGCCTCGGACACGCCGATCATCGAGATACCGAGGATCATGTTGTTGCAGATCTTGGCTGCCTGGCCGTTGCCGGCGCCGCCGCAATGCACGATCTTGCGGCCCATCTTGGCGAGGACCGGTTCGCCCTTGGCGAAGGCCTCCTCCGTGCCGCCGACCATGAAGGTCAGCGTCGCACCCTTGGCGCCGCCAGTGCCGCCCGAGACCGGGGCGTCGAGCGAGAGGCAGCCGCGCTCGGCCGCCAGCGCATGGGCCTTGCGGGCGCTCTCGACATCGATGGTCGAGGAATCGATCAGCAGCGTGCCGGGCTTCACAGCCGACAGGATGTCGGCCCAGACGCCAAGCACATGCTTTCCGGCCGGCAGCATCGTCACCACGACCTCCGCTTCGGCCACGGCCTCCTTCGCCGAGCCGGCGATGCCGACACCCATCTCGGCCGCGGCATCCTTGGAAGCCTGCGCGAGATCGAAGGCTTTGACGCTATGCCCGGCCTTGACGAGGTTCCCGGCCATCGGGCCGCCCATATTGCCGAGGCCGATGAAGGCGATGTTGGTCATGGTCGTATCCTCTCGTCGTTCTTGGTGTCATCCCGGGCCGCTCGAAGAGCGGACCCGGGATCGTCATCAGGAAAAGGCACTTTCTCGTCTTGCGATCCCGGATCGTCTTCGGCGTCCGGGATGGCACCCTGGTCGTCAATTCCCCTTCGACCGGCCGACCAGCCCGCGCGCGACGATCATCCGCATCACCTCGTTGGTCCCCTCGAGGATCTGGTGGACGCGGAGATCCCGGACGATCTTCTCGATGCCGTAATCGGCGAGATAGCCGTAGCCGCCATGGATCTGCAGGGCGTGATTGGCAACCTCGAAGCCGGTATCGGTGGCGATGCGCTTGGCCATCGCGCAGAGCTTGGTCGCATCCGGCGTCTTGGCGTCGAGCGCCGCGGCCGCACGCCAGAGCAGGCTGCGAGCCGCTTCAAGCTCGGTTGCCATGTCGGCGAGCTTGAACTGCAAGGCCTGGAAATCGGCGATGGCCGAGCCGAAGGCCTTGCGCTCCCTCGCATAGGTCAGCGACCGGTCGAGCGCGCCCTGCGCCCCGCCCAGCGAGCAGGCGCCGATATTGAGCCGCCCGCCGTCGAGACCGGCCATGGCGATCTTGAAGCCGATGCCCTCCGGGCCGAGCCGGTTCGCCACCGGCACGCGGCAGTTCTCGAAGATCACGGCCCGCGTCGGCTGGGCGTTCCAGCCCATCTTCTTCTCGTTGGCGCCGAAGGACAGGCCGGGCGTGTCCTTCTCGACGACGATGGTCGAGATGCCCCCGGGGCCGGCCTCGCCCGTGCGCGCCATCACGACATAGATGTCGGAGACGCCGGCGCCGGAGATGAACTGCTTCTGCCCGTCGAGGACATAGTGGTCGCCGTCCAGCACGGCCCTGGTCTTGAGCGCGGCGGCATCGGAGCCGGCGCCGGGCTCGGTCAGGCAGTAGCTCGCCAGATGCTCCATGGTGCAGAGCTTCGGCAGGAAGCGCTGGCGCTGCTCGTCATCGCCGTAGCGGTCGATCATCCAGGCGCACATGTTGTGGATCGAGATATAGGCCGCGACCGTGGGGCAGCCGGTCGAGAGCGCCTCGAAGATCAGGGCCGCATCGAGCCGCGTCAGGCCGGAGCCGCCGACGTCGTCGCGGATATAGATGCCGCCCATGCCGAGCGCAGCGGCGGCGCGCATTTCCTCGATCGGGAAATGCTTGTCCTCGTCCCAGCGCGCGGCGTGAGGCGCCAATGTTTCAGCGGCGAAGTCCTGCGCCATGTCGCGGATGGCGATCTGGTCCTCGGTCAGGGAAAACGGGCTCAAGGCTTGCGCTCCTGCTGGATGGGGGCGGGCCGCGGCGTCGCGGCCTGAGGTTGCGGCTGCGGGTAGGCCCCGCCATAGGCCTTGGCGCGGCCTCGGTGCGGCGACCGGGCCGAGTCGAGGGCGACGAAATCCTCAGGCCCCGCCGGCTCCCCGGGCTTGCCGATGAAGACGCGCGGCCCCTTGTCGGTCACCACCACGTCGCCATAGGCGAGATCGCCGCCGTTCAGGAAGGTTTCGACCGTTACGGGCGGGGGAGGGGGCGGAGGCAGCTTCGCCTGGAGCTCCCGCCGCAGCCGCCCGTCCTCGATCATGCGGTCGACATAGCCCTGGCTTCGCGTCCTGGCTGCATCGACCCGCTGGCGCCAGAGCTGGCGGCAGCGGGCCAATTGCGTTTCGTGCAGGCTGAGGGTGCCGTTGGCGGCCGCATCGCAGAGCAATTCCTCGGCCGAAGGAGCGGCGTCGGGCATGGGGCTCTCCGACCGGGCCGGCAGCAGGCCGTAGAGAAGCAGGAGCGACGATGCGATGACCCGCAGCGGTCGCTCCATGGGCTCCTCCGTCGGTGGCGCCTCAGTTCATCGTCGGGATGACGAAGCTTGCACCGTCCTTGATACCGCTCGGCCAGCGCGCCGTCACCGTCTTGGTCTTGGTGTAGAAGCGGATCGAGTCCGGGCCGTGCTGGTTCAGGTCGCCGAAGGAGGAGCGCTTCCAGCCGCCGAAGGTGTAGTAGGCCAGCGGAACCGGGATCGGCAGGTTGATGCCGACCATGCCGACCTGGACCTTCGAGGCGAAGTCGCGCGCGGCGTCGCCGTCGCGGGTGAAGATCGCGGTGCCGTTGCCGTATTCGTGGTCGTTGGTGAGCTTCAGCGCCTCTTCATAGGTGTCGGCGCGCAGCACCGAGAGCACCGGCCCGAAGATCTCTTCCTTGTAGATGCGCATGTCCTTGGTGACGTTGTCGAACAGGCAGCCGCCGACATAGAAGCCGTTCTCGTAGCCCTGCATCTTGAAGTTGCGGCCATCGACCAGGAGCTTGGCGCCTTCCTGGACGCCGACATCGACATATTGCTTGATCTTCTCCATCGCCGCCTTGGTCACGACCGGGCCGTAATCGGCGTTGACGTCGGTCGAAGGGCCGATCTTGAGGCTCTCGACGCGCGGGATCAGGCGCTTGACCAGTTCGTCGGCCGTGCCCTTGCCCACCGGGACGGCGACCGAGATCGCCATGCAACGCTCGCCGGCCGAGCCGAAGCCGGCGCCGATCAGGGCGTCGACCGTCTGGTCCATGTCGGCATCGGGCATGATGATCATGTGGTTCTTGGCGCCGCCGAAGCACTGCACGCGCTTACCGTTGGCGCAGCCGCGGCTGTAGATGTATTCCGCGATCGGGGTCGAGCCGACGAAGCCGACCGCCTTGATCTCGGGATGGTCGAGGATGGCATCGACCGATTCCTTGTCGCCGTTGACGACGTTGAGGATGCCGGGAGGGCCGCCCGCCTCGATGAACAGCTCGGCCAGGCGCATCGGCACGCCCGGGTCGCGCTCGGAGGGCTTCAGGATGAAGGCGTTGCCACAGGCGATCGCGGGGCCGAGCTTCCAGAGCGGGATCATCGCCGGGAAGTTGAACGGCGTGATGCCGGCGCAGACGCCGAGTGGCTGGCGCATCGAGTAGATGTCGATGCCGGGGCCGGCGCCGTCGGTGTACTCGCCCTTCATCAGGTTGGGGACGCCGAGCGAATACTCGATCACCTCGACGCCGCGCTGGATGTCGCCCTTGGCGTCGGGAATGGTCTTGCCGTGCTCGCGGGCGAGGAGCTCGGCGAGCTCGTCATTGTTCTGCGCGATCAGGTCGAGGAACTTCATCAGCACGCGGGCGCGGCGCTGCGGGTTGGTCGCGGCCCATTTCGGCTGCGCCGCGGCGGCGTTCTGCACGGCGGCGTCGAGTTCGGCGGTCGAGGCGAGCGCGACCTTGCCGATGATCGTGCCATCCATCGGCTGGTAGATGTCAGCCGTGCGGCCCGAAGTGCCCGCGACATGCTTGCCGCCGATGAAATGCCCAACCTGACGCATTGCGCCCTCCCTACGAATTGGTGGTGTGTTGATCTTGCCATCTCCCCTACCATTCTCGTTTGCGCACGGCTATAGCGAGTGTGAAACGCTGGTCGTGCGTAAAAACAAATATGGGAGAGAGCCTTGGAGCGCTTCGACTGGGACGACCTCCGCTTCTTTCTGGCCGTGGCGCGCTCGGGTCGCCTGACGGCAGCGGCCCGGCGGCTCGGCGCCGACCACGCTACCGTCTCGCGTCGCATCACCTCACTCGAGGAGGCCTTGAAGGCCAAGCTCTTCGAGCGCCGCCCTCAAGGCTACACGCTGACCGCCCATGGCGAGCGCCTGCTGGCCAAGGCCGAGAGCATGGAGACCGAGGCGCTGGCGATCCAGAGCGATATCGGCGGCGCCGACATGGCGCTGTCCGGCACGGTCAGGATCGGCGCACCCGACGGCCTCGGCACCTCCTTCCTGGCGCCGCGGCTGGCGCTGTTTGCGAAGTCCTATCCGGGTCTCGAAATCCAGCTTATCGCCATGCCGCGCCTGCTCTCGCTGTCGAAGCGCGAGGCCGATGTCGCGATCACGCTCGCTCCGCCAAAGGAAGGCAAGGTCGTCGCCCGCAAGCTATCCGACTACCGCCTCGGCCTCTACGCTTCGCCGGAATACCTCGCCTCGATGCCGCCGGTGACGAAGCCGGAGGATCTCTTCGAGCATCGCATCATCGGCTATATCGACGATCTCATCTTCTCGCCCGAGCTCGACTATCTCGATGAGGTCGCCAAGGGCCTGCGCGCCCATGTCCAGAGTTCGAGCGTCATCGCCCAGATGAATGCCGTGACGGCGGGCGCCGGTATTGGTGTGATCCACCATTTCATGGCGGAAGGCGAGAAGCGGCTCGTGCCCGTCCTGCCCGAGACGGTCTCGATCACGCGCTCGTTCTGGCTGCTCGTCCATGCCGACCTGAAGGACGTGGCGCGGGTGCGCGCCATCGTCGACTTCGTCGTTCGCGAGGTGAAGGCCTCGCGCGCCCTGTTGATGGGCGAGCCCAGGCCAGAACCGCGCATCGCGGCCGAGTAGTCACGCCTCAGGCCGCGGTGCGAACCCTGTCGCGCCCATCCTGTTTGGCGACGTAGAGAGCCTCGTCCGCCTGGCCGAGACAGGTCTCGAGCATGGCATCGGGCGTGAGTGCGGCGACGCCGATCGAGACCGTCAGCGGTAGCGTTTCCCCGTTGATGACGAGGGGCGAGCCGGCAATGGCTGCCCGGATGTCGCCGCACAGGCGCTCGGCCTCGGTGAGATCGGCGCCCGGGAAGATGATGGCGAACTCCTCGCCGCCGATGCGGGCGAGCAGGTTGAAGCCGCGCTCGGCCATGGTGCCGAGCGTCCGCGCGACGGCCGTCAGCGCCTTGTCGCCGCCATCATGGCCATGCCGATCGTTGAGCCGCTTGAAATGATCGATGTCGAGAATGGCGACCGAGATCGGCAGGCCCATCTCGCGGGCTTCGCTGACGAGCTGCCGGCCGCGCGCGAAGAAATGGCGGCGATTGAACAGGCCGGTGAGGAAATCGCGCGCGGCGAGGTCCTGCAACTGCCGGAGCTGGTCGAGTACCTCGACATTGGAGGCGATGCGGCATTGCAACTCCTCCAGCACGAAGGGGCGCGACACGAAGTCATGCGCGCCGGCCTTGAGGAAGCCGGCCGAGGTCTGTCGGTCGGTTGAGGAGGAGATGCCGAGGACGCGCACGTCCGGATGATGGCGGCGGATGCGTCGCGCCAGCTCGAATCCGTCCATGTCGGGCATGTAGTAGTCGCTGACGACGAGCTGGATATCGGGATTGCTTTCCAGGATCGTCAGCGCTTCTTGTCCGGAGCCGGCTTCGACCACGGCATATTGCTGGATCGACAGCATCCGCGCGAGCACCTTGCGGGTGGTGCGGGTGTCATCGACGACGAGGATGCGGGTGTTGCGGTTGTTCAGCGCCCGCTTGACTGTGCCAACGAGGTTGGGAAGGGCGAATTCATTGTCCTTCAGGACGTAGTCGATGACCTCCCGCTCCATGATCCGGCCGCGCGTGGCGAGGTCGAATGTCGCGGTGAAGACGACCGAGGGGATGCCGTGGGTCACGGTCCAGTCGAGCGCCTCGCCGCGAGGCGCGTCGGGCAGGTTGAGGTCGACGACCGCGATCGCATAGGCACCGGGTGCTGCGACGATCAGGTCGCTGACTTCTTTCAGCGAAGCGCAGGTCGTGACCGGTAGCCCGGTCTCGGCCTGGAGCATCTGCCGCAGCGCGAGCGAGAAGGTCCGCGAGTCCTCGATGACGAGGATCTGGCGGTCGTCCGGTACGGGCTCCGGCCTGGCCTGCAATGTCTGATGGGCACCCATGCTCCATCTAGGGCGCTCGCAAGTTTAATTTTCCGTCACATCTGTCCGTCAGGCCTTATGCGACCCGTCAAATCCGCCACGGAAGGATATTGTGCTGCCGGTTGCGGCCGATCAGGTCGAGCGCCAGCATCACGAAGAGGATGACCGCGCAGGCGCTGATCGCGACCGCCGCCGCCTCGCCTGCGAGACCCGCTTCCTTCAGGCTGAACAGCACGACGCCAAGCGTCTCCGTGCCCGAGGACCAGAGCAGCGCCGAGACGGTGAGTTCGTTGAAAGCGACGAGGAAGACCATCAGCGCCGAGACCGCTGCAGCCGGCGCCAGGATCGGAGCGACGATGAAGCGCAGCATCTGCGTGAGACCGGCGCCGTCGAGCTTCGCGGCATCCTCGTGATGCGCCTCGATCTGCGCCATCGCCGCGACCGGCGCCTTCAGCGCCAGCGGCAGGAAGCGGGCGAGATAGGCGAAGAGGATGATGAAGGGTGTGCCGTAGATGCTGACGCCGATCAGCGGCAGCGGCTTCAGGAAGATCAGGATGCAGGCGATGGCGAGCACGATGCCGGGCAGGGCATAGGGCAGCTCGATCATCAGTTCGACCGCACGCCGGAGCTTGCCGAGCCGCCTTTCCAGCGCATAGGCGAAGACGATAGCGAGGATCGCGAGGATCAAGGCGGCGCTGCCGGCGAAGAACAGCGAATTGCGGAAAGCGCGCATGGTCACGGCCTGCCGGAACAGAACTTCCGTGAACTTGTCGAAGGTCAGCGTCTGCCAGGAGAGAGCGACGCCCAGCGCCGGCGTCAGCGCTTCGCTCAGCAGGGCGAGCAGCGGGAGGCCGAGCTTGAGCGCGAGCAGCAGCCAGAGCCCGGCGGCGACCAGCGGGCGGGCCGGGCCGAGCAGCCAATAGGGTTCCAGAGGCCGCTCGATCTCGACCCTTCCGCGCTGGTTGCGGGCGGCGAGCGCGGCAGCGACGATGCCAAGCGCGGCGACAGCGCCGACCAGCACGGCGAGCGCCGCCGTCTCGCCGAGGCTCGACGGGCCGAAACTCGACAGCCGGCGATAGATCAGCGTCGGCAAAGTCAGGTAATTCACGGGTAGGCCGAGCAGGGCAGGGATGCCGAAATTGCCGACGCCGGCAACGAAGGCGATCAGCCCGGCGGCGATGGTCTGCGGCCGTAGCACCGGGATCACGATCCGCGTGGTGATGGTCGCGGGCGCGGCGCCTTCCATCTGCGCGGCTTCGACCAGCGATTGCGGGATGCTGCGCAGGCCGGTCCAGAGCGTGATCGCGACGAGCGGCGCATGATGCAGCGCCATGACGAGGATGATGCCGCCGCGCCCGAGCAGCGGGTTTGGCGTGCCCGGTGGCGGCGCGAGCCCGATCAGCGACAGGATTGGCGAGTTCGGCGCGAGCAGGCTGAGAAAGGCCAGCGCCGCCACCTGCGGCGCGATCATCATCGAGAACACGAAGGCGAAGGCGAGCGGGCGTTTGCCCCTGACATCGGTGACGCCGAGCGCCAAAGCGACGATGCCGCCGACGAGAAGCGCGCCGAGCGCCGAGAGCGAGGCCGTTTCCAGCGTATGCCAGGTCGCGGTGACAGCCGCGCGGCTCGTCATCTCGGCGAAGGCTTCGCCCGGCGCGAACTGCCAGCCGGGCGCGAAGGCAGCCGCAACCAGCCGGAAGAAGGGCAGACCGCCGAGCAGCAGCGCGACCGCGACGACGAGCGCCGGCAGGCCCCAGCCGTCCGGCAGGCGCAAACGTGCAGCCGGCGGGGCCGCGATCGCGGGCTCCCGCCGGCTGTTTCGGGCAAGGGCCAGCGTCATGGCGCCGGCCGCTGCGACAGCAAGCTCGTCATCACTCGAAGATCGAACCGAAGCGCTTGCGGGCAGCGGTCTCCTCAGCCAGCGCCTTGGCGGCGTCGAACGCCATCAGCTTGATCGCGCTGCGAGCGGGATAGCCGGCCGGCAGGGCGACATCCGGATGGGCCGCGACATAGCCCTGCTTCAGCGCGAGCTCCTGGCCCTCCTTCGAGAGCAGGAAGTCGATGAAGGCCTTGGCGGCTTCCGGGTTCTTGCTGCTCTTCAGGATCGCGACTGGCTCGCTGACGGCGGATACGCCCTCGCTCGGGAAGACGAACTCGACCGGCGCGCCCTTGGCCTTCTCGCGGATCGGCATGAAGTCGACGATCATGCCGTAGAGCTTCTCGCCGGTGGCGACCTGGCGCAGGATGTCGCCATTGGCGCCGGCGGCCAGCGTGCCGTTCTCCCGGAGCTTCTCGTAGAAGCCCCAACCGTCCCCAAGATTGCTGGTCAGCGTGATCGTGTGGATCAGCGCGGCGCCCGAGTTCAGCGGGCTCGGCATCGCCAGCTGGTTCTTCACCTCCGGCTTGACGAGGTCCGTCCAGCTCGCGGGCTTCATCGTGGCCTTGGTGTTGTAAACGATGCCGGTGGTGATCAGCTTCGTCGCGAACCACATCTTCTGGGGGTCGTGGATGCCGGCGGGATAAGCGCCGAGATCGGCCTTGTCATGGGCGAGCAGGCGCCCGTCCTTCTTGAGGCCTTCCATGGTCACGGCATCGGCGATGAGCAGAACATCGGCCTGCGGCGCGCCGGCCTCGAACTCGGCCTTGAGCTTCGCCATCACGCGCGGCGTGCCGTCGCGTACGAAGGAGACATCGACCTTGGGATATTTCGCCTTGAAGGCGTCGATGGTCTGCTGCGCGTCGGTATTGGGCTGGCTGGTATAGAGCACCAACTTGCCCTCGGTGGCGAGGACCTGCGGCGCGGCCGCAAGGCCGGCCGCGAGAATGAAGGCGCTCAGGGCCTTGCGCTGCATGTGAAGCTCCATCTTTCGATCGCAGTTGCGAGATGGCGCAGCCGGTAGACCCGTCGCATGACAGTTCCATGAAATGGGCGAATGTTTCTCCGGTGGAACGGTTGTGCAGTCTGGAATTAGAAATACTATTTTCGGCGAGCGCGCCGGCTTGTTTCGTGCGGGGCTTTTCGATTAGGGTCGCGGCAAGACGACCATAAGGTCGCTTTAAAACGGTTTAAACGGGAGGATATCGGATGAAGCTTGTACGGCATTTTGCCATGGGAACGGCTGTCGCGGCGGTGGTCGCTGGCTGGTCGGGCGCCGCGATGGCGCAGGAGACGCTGACGGCCTGGTTCACCAAGGGCTTCTACAAGGGCGAGGACGATGCGCTGCTCGCCGTC
Organism: Allobosea sp. 47.2.35; assembly: GCF_024655635.1. Classification (GTDB taxonomy): domain Bacteria; phylum Pseudomonadota; class Alphaproteobacteria; order Rhizobiales; family Beijerinckiaceae; genus Allobosea. The sequence goes on from NZ_JANLGI010000011.1 coordinate 97,118, forward strand.
GTCGACAAGTTCCAGAAGGCGACGGGCGTCAAGGTCGAGCTCTCGCTCTACGCGACCGAGGATTGCGTCACCAAGTCGGTCGGCGCCGTCGATGCCGGCACGCCGCCGGATGTCGGCTTCTGCACCACCTATGATTTCCGCACCACCGGCAAATGGGCCTATGACGGCAAGCTCGAGGACGTCTCGGACGTGATCGAGCCGCTGAAGGGCGAATTCCAGCCGATGGCGCTCTCGACCACCTTCCTGATGAACGGCAAGGCCGGCAAGAAGTCATACTATGCCTTCCCGGTCGAGCAGCAGATGATGCACATCACCTACTGGAAGGACATGCTGGAGGAAGCGGGCTTCAAGGAGTCCGATATCCCGAAGACCTGGAACGGCTACTGGGATTTCTGGTGCGACAAGGTCCAGGGCGCGATGCGCGCCAAGGGCAAGCGCGTCTACGGCATCGGCCACCCGATGGGCATCGCGGCGTCCGACACCTTCTATTCGTTCCTGACCTTCGCCAACGCCTATAACGCCAAGGTCGTCGACGAAAACGGCAAGATCGTGCTCGACCAGCCCGAGAACAAGAAGGCGATGGTCGAGGCCGTGAAGGCTTACGCCAACATCTTCCAGCGCGGTTGCACGCCGCCGTCCTCGGTCAACTGGCTCGATCCCGACAACAACGTCGCCTTCCACAACCGCACCACGGTCGCCACGCACAACGCCACGATCTCGATCGCCGGCAAGCACATGGACGACATGAGCAACCAGGCGCTCACCGCCGAACAGCGCGCCGCGGCCAAGAAGAACTACGAGGACAACATCCGCACCGCCGAGTTTCCGCTCAAGGCGGACGGCAGCAAGATGACCAACCTCGCCGCCGTCAAGACCGCGGTGATCTTCGCCGATGCCAAGAACAAGAAGCGCGCCAAGGAGTTCATGGCCTTCTTCATGAAGGACGAGAACCTGCGCCCCTTCGTCGAAGGCTCTGCCGGTCGCTGGGTGCCCACGACGCTGAAGGCGATCGACGCGCCGTTCTGGTCCGATGGCAAGGATCCGCATCGCGCGGTCGTCTACAAGCAGTACAAGGACGGCACTGTGCCGTTCCAGTTCGTCTACAACTACAATTTCACGACCGTGAACGCCGAGAACGTCTGGGCCAAGGCCGTGAACCGCGTGGTTCAGGACAAGATCCCGGCCGAGCAGGCCGTGGACGAGATGATCGCCCGCATCAAGCAGATCGCCGGCTGACCTCTCCGCGCGTTCTGCTTGCATCGAGAACCCGCCGCGGCAAGGATTGCCGCGGCGTATCTTTCACAGGGTGATGAAGTCACGGAGAGTCCATGAGCACAGCCGCCATGACCGCGCCGCTAGCGGCGCCGCGCGATGACGCATCGGGGTTCACGCGGGACCGCGCGATGTGGGGGGCGATCATGCTGGCGCCCTATGTGCTCGTCTTCGCCGTCATGGTGGTCTATCCGGTGGCCTATGGCCTCTGGCTCGGCCTGAACTGGAATTCCTACCGGGCGCTCTTCGCCGACCCGATCTTCATCCGCACCGTCGTCAACACGATCATCTTCCTGTTCGTGGCGGTGAACCTGAAATTCCTGATCGCGCTCATGCTGTCCGGCTTCTTCGTGCAGCAGCGGCCCTGGATCCGCATCGTGCTGGTGCTGTTCATCCTGCCCTGGGCGGTGCCCTCGATCCCGACCATCCTGTCCTTCCGGGTGATGCTCAATCCCGAGAACGGCATGCTGAACCAGCAGCTCTTCCAGTGGTTCGGCATCATGGAGGGGCCGGGCTGGCTCACCGATCCGACTCTCGCCTTCATCTGCTCGATCTTTGTCCATATCTGGAAGTCGCTGCCGTTCTGGACGCTGATCCTGATCACCGGCCGGCTCGCCATCGCGCAGGACCTCTACGAGGCCGCCAGCGTCGACGGCGCCAATCGCTGGCAGCAGTTCCGCTTCATCACCTGGCCGTCGCTGGCGACGCTCTATGTCACCTCGACCATGCTCTCGATGATCTGGACGCTCGGCGATTTCAACAGCGTCTACCTGCTCACCGGCGGCGGGCCGGGCGATCTCAACCACGTTCTGGCGACGCTCGGCATCCGCTACATGCGCAACAACAATCTCGATCTCGGCATCGCCTCGATCATCGTCGCCATGCCGCTGATCCTGCCGATGGTCTTCGTGATGGTGAAGCGCCTGTCGAAGGGGCCGGACGCATGAAGAAGTTCCTCGACGAAGGCAAGCTGCTGCTGGTCGCTGTCCCCGTCCTGGTCTGGACGCTCTTGCCGATCTACCACCTCTTCGTGCTCTCGATCTCCAATCAGGAATCGATGCTGGCCGGCAAGCTCTGGCCGGACAAGCCGACGCTGCAGAATTTCCAGATCGTCTTCGCCCAGCAGCACTACTACCTGCACAATTTCTGGCGGCAGATGTTCAACAGCTTCTTCATCGCGGGCGCGACGGGGCTGATCACGCTCTTCGTCGCGACCTTCGCGGCTTTCGCCATCGCGCGCCTCAAGGTGAGGGGCGGGCGCACGATGATGAACCTCGCGCTCGCGACCTACCTGATCCCGGCCGCCTTCCTCGCCATCCCCATGTACAAGGCGATGGGCTCCTACGGCCTGCTCAACACGCAGGCCTCATTGATCCTCGCCATGGTCGCGCTGGCTTCGCCCTATGCGATCTGGGTGTTGAAGCAGGCCTCCGACAAATTGCCGAAGGAGCTCGACGAGGCCGCGGTGATGGATGGCGCCACATCGATCCAGCTCTTCCGGCTGGTCTATTTGCCGCTGATGAAGCCTTCGATGGTGGTGATCGGCATCTACGCGCTGCTGCTCGCCTGGAACGAGTATCTCTACGCCTTCCTGCTGCTCTCATCGGAGAAGGCGGTTCCGCTCGCGGTGGGCCTCGGTCTCTTCCTCTCGGCCGACGATGCGCCCTGGAACCTGCTGATGGCGGCGGGGCTGCTCTACGCCATTCCGCCGGCGGTGATCTACTACCTGTTCCGCAAGAACATGGTTGGTGGGCTCACCTCGGGCGCGGTGAAGAGCTAGGCCGAAAACAGCGCCCTCTTTTCATGAGATGCCCGGGTCAAGCCCGGGCATGACGCGCGGCGTCAGCGCGCCGCATGGCCGGATTGCTTCATCGCTCTCGCAATGGCGATGAACAGGCGTCACAGTGAATGCGTTACGACAAGAAGACATGCCGAGGATTGATTTGATGACCGCCTCCAAGCTCGACCAGCTCCGCCAGATGACCACCGTCGTCGCCGACACCGGCGATATCGAGGCCGTGCGTCGCCTGAAGCCCGTCGACTGCACCACCAACCCGACCCTGATCCTCAAGGCGGTGGAGACGCCGGCCTATGCCCATATCGTCGACGAGGCGATCGGTTGGGGCAAGAAGCAGGGCGGCGGCGAGAAGGCGGTCCATGCCGTCTGCGACCGCCTTGCCGTGAGCTTCGGCGCGGAATTGACCAAGATCGTCCCCGGCCGCGTCTCGACCGAGGTCGATGCCGATCTCTCCTTCGACACGGAAGCGACCATCGCGAAGGCGCGCGCCGTCATCGCCGCCTACAAGGAACGTGGCGTTGAGAAGGACCGCATCCTCATCAAGATCGCCTCGACCTGGGAGGGCCTGCAGGCCGCCAAGGTGCTGCAGGGCGAGGGCATCGACTGCAACCTGACCTTGCTCTTCGCGCTGCCGCAGGCGGTCGCGGCGGCCGAGGCCAACGCTTTCCTGATCTCGCCCTTCGTTGGGCGCATCCTCGACTGGCACGTCAAGGCCGGCGGCGGCCCCTACACCGCCGATACCGATCCCGGTGTCGTCTCGGTCAAGAGCATCTACGCCTATTACAAGACCTTCGGCATCAAGACGGTGGTGATGGGCGCCTCCTTCCGCAATACCGGCGAGATCGAGGCGCTGGCCGGCTGCGACCGCCTGACCATCGGGCCTGGCTTGCTCGACGAGCTTGCCGCCGCGACCGGCGACTTGCCGCGCCGCCTGTCGCCGGCCTCCTCGCCGCAGGTAGCCTCGGGCTTCAGCAAGAAGCTGGGCTATGACGAGAAGGCCTTCCGCTTCGCCATGAACGAAGATGCGATGGGCACAGAGAAGCTGGCCGAAGGCATTCGCGGCTTCGTCAAGGACCTGCGCGGCCTGCGCAAGCTCGTCACCGAAAAGCTCGGCTGAGCAGGCCATGACTCTGCGGCGGATCGCCGTCGTCACAGGCGGCGCCAGGGGCATCGGCGCCGCGGTGGCCGAGCGGCTGGAGCGGGACGGGCTGATCCCGGTCGTCTGGGACATCGCCGCTCCGGCTGCGGCCGGCCGTCTTCATCTCGCCTGTGACGTCTCTGATGAGAATTCGGTCGCTCAGGCCCTGGCCGCGACCGAACGCGAGCACGGTCCCATCGTCGTACTCGTCAACAATGCCGGCTTGACCGGCCCCTCCACGACCGTGGCGGAGACGCCGCTGGCCCAATGGCAGAAGGTGCAGGCGATCAACCTGACCGGCACCTTCCTCTGCTCGCAGGCCGTCGCTGATGTGATGATACCGCGCGGCTACGGTCGCATCGTCAACATCGCTTCGCTCGCCGGCAAGGAAGGCACACCGACGCTCTCCGCCTATAGCGCCGCCAAGGCCGGCGTCATCGCCTTCACGAAGGCCCATGGCAAGGAATTGGCCGGGACGGGCGTGCTGGTGAATGCCGTCGCACCGGCCGCGATCGAGACCGAGTTGCTCCAGCAGATGAGCGCGGAGACGGTCGCGACCATGATCGGCAAGAGCCCGTTGAAGCGGCTTGGGACGGTCGATGAACTGGCGGAGCTCGTCGCCTGGCTCGCGAGCGAGCGCTGCAGCTTCTCGACCGGCGCGATCTTCGATCTCTCGGGCGGACGCGCGACCTACTGACGCCGCGCCTTGCTGCAGATCATTGACGCAGCCGGCGCGCGGGCTTCTGATGGCGGCCTGTCCTGACGAGGCCGCCACGGCTGTCGCGGCCCGCCCAAACGGAGTCCGCCATGACCACCCCCGTAGAATCCGCGCCCCGCTCGGGCTCCTCGCTCGCCACTCATCTCGTCCCGCTCCGGCGCAATTCGGGTTGGTTGATGGCGGCAGGTGTCGCCCTCATCATTCTCGGCGTCGTCGGTCTTGGAGCCGTCGCGGTGCTTAGCCTCGCCAGCGCGATCTGGTTCGGGGCGATGATCCTCGTCGGCGGCGTCGTCGTGTTGATCGATGCCTTCCGGCATCAGGGCTGGAAGAGCCGCCTGCTGCACATCCTCATCGGCGCGCTTTACATCGCGGTCGGCTTACTGACCTTCGCCAATCCGCTCCTGGCCACGGCCTCGCTGACATTGTTGGCCGGTGCGGCCCTTGTCGCGACCGGCGTGCTGCGCCTCGTCGTCGCCTTCCAGAACCGGGAACTGCCGGCCTGGCGATGGCTCGCACTTTCGGGTGCGCTCTCGCTGCTGCTTGGCGGCATGGTCCTGGCACAATGGCCCGGCTCCAGCCTATGGGTGCTCGGCACCTTCTTCGCGATCGAGCTGATCTTCCAGGGTTGGGCCGCGATCGCGCTGGCGCGCGCGATCCGCTCCACGTTCGACGGCGTGAAGCCGCGCTGAAGCCCAAGCATTTTCGAGCGAAGTGGGCGCCGGTTCGCGTGAAGAAAATGCGAAAAACGACCCTTACTCGGCGGCCTCAGCCGTGACGGCCGGCTTGGCCGGCGTGCTGAGATCGTTGAAGCGGGCGCGACCGCCGGCGGCGGCCGTCTGCAATTGCTGCTTCCAGCCCTTGGCATCGCTGCCGCCGAGCGCGACGAAATCGGTCGGGCGCGTCGCGTCGGCATCGCGGCCCTGATAGACTAGAACGCCGCGGGCCGTGACGACGATGTCGCCGCGTCGCAGCGTTGGGTCCTTCAGGTACCACTGCTTGTCGGCCTGGGGATCGAGCTGGACGACAGGAGGCTTGGGCTTCGCGGATACCTCCGGCGCCCGGGCGCGCGGCGCCCGCACGCGCGGCTCGTCGTCATAATACTCATAGATGGGGGAGGCCCGCAGGCGTGGCCCGCCGCCGAACAAGGCGCGGGCGAGATCGTCGAACAGGCCGGCGGCTTCCGCGGCAGGCGCGGCGGCTACGAGGAGCGCTGCCGCGAGTCCAAACCGCGCCATCCTGTTGCGTGCCATCGCCTTGCCCTCCGCTACCACCAGCTCAACGCTCAATGGTCGCGAAAGGTTCGGTTCAGGTTCACGGACGAGGTTAAGATTCTCGTCCGGGACGTTTACTTTTTAGCTTGAGCCGCGAAAGCCTCGGCGCGGATCGTCGAAAGCGACTTGGCCGGGGTGATCGCCTCGGGGTCGAGCAGGCAGTGGATGATCGCGGCCTTGCCGCTCTTCACCGCGCGCTCGAAGGCCGGCGCGAACTCCGAGGTCTTCTCGACGCGCTCGCCATGGCCGCCGAAGGCCTTGGCGTAAGCCGCGAAATCCGGGTTCTTCAGCGTCGTCGCCGAGACGCGGCCGGGATATTCGCGCTCCTGATGCATGCGGATCGTGCCGTACATCCCGTTATCGACCACAACGACGATGACGGGCAGGTCGTACTGCACGGCCGTCGCGAAATCCTGGCCGTTCATCAGGAAGCAGCCGTCGCCCGCGAAGGCGATGACGGTGCGCTCCGGGAAGAGCCGCTTGGCGCCGATCGCGGCCGGCACGCCATAGCCCATCGAGCCGCAGGTCGGGGCGAGCTGCGTCGCGAACTTGTTGAAGCGGTGGAAGCGGTGCACCCAGGTCGCGTAATTGCCTGCGCCGTTGCACATGATCGCGTCGTCCGGCAGCTGGCTGCGCAGCCAGCGCACCATCTCGCCGGGGTGGAACTCGCCGGGCACGGGCGCCGGCTGCTCGCTCCAGGCGATATAGGCTTCATGCGCGGCAGCGCCGGCGCCCTTCCAGGCGGGAGCCTTCGGCGGCTCGATCGTCTTGAGCGCGGCGCAGAAACCGGCGGGCGAGGCATTGATCGCCAGCGTCGGGCGATAGACCCGGCCGAGCTCTTCCGGATCGGCATGGACATGCACCAGCGGCCGGCCCGGGTTTGGGATGCCGAACAGCGTGTAGGACTGGCTCGGCATCTCCGAGAGGCGACCGCCGACCAGCAGGACGAGGTCGCTCTCCTTGATGCGGGCGAGCAGCTTCGGGTTCGGGCCGATGCCGAGATCGCCGGCGAAGTTCGGATGATCGGCCGGGAACAGCATCTGCCGGCGGAACGAGACCGCGACGGGCAGGTCGAAGCGCTCGGCGAAGGCCTGGAAATCGGCGATCGCCTCCGGGCTCCAGCGCGAGCCGCCGAGGATCGCGATCGGCGACTTGGCCGCCGCGAAGCGCTTGGCGAGATCGGCCATCTGCGCCGGGGCAGGGTGCTGCTCGGTGACCTGATAAGGCTCGGCGTCGGCGACATCGGCGAGGTCGGTCAGCACGTCCTCCGGCAGGGCGATCACGACCGGGCCGGGGCGGCCGGAGGTCGCGACATGGAAGGCGCGGCTGATGATCTCCGGGATGCGCGCGGCATCGTCGATCTCGGTCGCCCATTTGGTCATGGTGCCGAAGACGGCGCGGTAATCGAGCTCCTGGAAGGCCTCGCGCTCGCGCATGCTGCCGTCGATCTGACCGACGAAGAGGATGAGCGGGGTCGAATCCTGGTCGGCGATATGGATGCCGGGCGAGGCATTGGTGGCGCCGGGGCCGCGCGTCACGAAGCAGATGCCGGGCTTGCCGGTGAGCTTGCCGGCGGCCTCCGCCATCATGCAGGCGCCGCCTTCGGCGCGGCAGATGGTGACCTTCATCGAGGCGTCGTGCAGCGCGTCGAGCACGGCGAGGTAGCTCTCACCGGGCACGCAGAAGGCGTCGGTGGCGCCGTGGATCAGAAGCTGGTCGACGAGGATCTGCCCGCCAGTGCGATTAGCCATGCTGCGGCCCTCCCCAGGCCGGGTCGTTCAAAATGTCGTCGGCATGTTCGCCGAGCCGCGGGCTCGGGCGTCCGGCCACCTGCCGCACGCCGTTCATGACGATCGGCGAGGCGACGGTCGGAATGGCGCCAGCCTTCGCGGCTGTGCTCGGCAGGTCCACTTTCACACCACGCGCGACGACCTGCGGATCGGCGAAGACCTCGCCGATATCGTTGATCGGGCCGGCGGGTACGCCGACCTTCTCCAGCCCGGCGAGCAGATCGGCCTTGGCATAGCGCTGGCAGAGCAGATGCAGCTTCGCCGTCAGCGCGACGCGATTCTTCACCCGCGACTTGTTGTCGAGATAGTCGGGATGGTCGGCCAGTGCCGGCTCGCCCAGCACCTCGCAGAGCTTGCGCCACTGCCCGTCATTGCCGGTCGCGATGATGATATGGCCGTCCGCGACCGGGAACACGTCATAGGGCACGATGTTCGGATGGGCGTTGCCGAGCCGCGGCGGCGGATTGCCGCCGACGAGATAGTTCATCGCCTGGTTGCCGAGCACGGCGACCTGCGAGTCGAGCAGGGCGAGATCGAGCGTCGCGCCCTCGCCGGTCGCATCGCGCTGGCGCAAGGCGGAGAGGATGCCGACCGTGGCGTAGAGCCCGGTATAGATGTCGGCGACGGCGTAACCCGCCTTCATCGGCGCGCCCGCCGGCTCGCCGGTGATCGACATCGCCCCGCCCATGCCCTGCACGAGGAAGTCGTAGCCGGCGCGCGGCGCATAGGGGCCGTCCTGCCCGAAGCCGGTGACCGAGCAGTAGACGAGACGCGGGAACTCCTTGCGCAGCGAGGCGGCGTCGAGCCCGTATTTCGAGAGGCCGCCGACCTTGAAGTTCTCGATGACGACATCCGCATGGGCCGCCAGACGCCTGACCAGCGCCTGCCCTTCGGCGGTACGGAAATCGGCCGTGATCGAACGCTTGCCGCGATTGGCGGCATGGAAATAGGCGGCGGAGAGGTGCTCGTCGCCCGTGCCCTCGACGAAGGGCGGACCCCATTTGCGGGTGTCGTCGCCCTCGGGCGCCTCGACCTTGACGACATCGGCGCCGAGATCGGCCAGGAGCTGGCCGATCCAGGGACCTGCGAGGATGCGCGCCAGTTCGAGGACGCGCAGACCGGCGAGGGGAGAGGTCGAAGTCATCAGGCTCGATCCGCGCCGTCATCCCGGCCGGAGCGAAGCAGAGAGCCGGGATCCATGCCTGACCGCCAATCGGCGATGGTCCGGAATGGATCCCGGGTCGACCTGCGGTCGCCCGGGATGACGCGGAGGGGGTGGGTAGGGCTCAGAAGAACGCCTGCAGGCCGGTGATCGCCCGGCCGAGGATCAGCGCGTGGACGTCATGCGTGCCCTCATAGGTGTTCACCGTCTCGAGGTTCGCGGCGTGGCGCATCACCTGATACTCGATCTGGATGCCGTTGCCGCCATGCATGTCGCGGGCCTGGCGGGCGATATCGAGCGCCTTGCCGCAATTGTTGCGCTTGACCAGCGAGATCATCTCCGGGGCCATCTTGCCGTCGTCGAGCAGGCGTCCGACGCGCAGCGAGCCCTGAAGGCCGAGCGTGATCTCGGTCAGCATGTCCGCGAGCTTCTTCTGGTAGAGCTGCGTCTGGGCCAGCGGCTTGTTAAACTGCTTGCGGTCGAGCCCGTACTGGCGGGCGCGGTGGAAGCAATCCTCGGCGGCGCCCATCACACCCCAGGAGATGCCGTAGCGGGCGCGGTTGAGGCAGCCGAACGGGCCGGACAAGCCGGAGACGTTCGGCAGCAGGTTCTCTTCGGGAACGATGACGCCGTCCATGACGACCTCGCCGGTGATCGAGGCGCGAAGCGAGAGCTTGCCGCCGATCTTCGGCGCGGACAGGCCCTTCATGCCCTTTTCGAGGATGAAGCCGCGGATCTGGTTGTCATGCGCGGCCGATTTCGCCCAGACGACGAAGACGTCGGCGATCGGCGAGTTCGAGATCCACATCTTGGATCCCGTCAGCTTGTAGCCGTCGGCGACCTTCTCGGCGCGGGTCTTCATGCCGCCGGGATCGGAGCCGGCATCTGGCTCGGTCAGGCCGAAGCAGCCGACCCATTCGCCGGAGCCCAGCTTCGGCAGGTACTTCTTGCGCTGCTCTTCGCTGCCATAGGCGTAGATCGGGAACATCACCAGCGAGGACTGCACCGACATCATCGAGCGATAGCCCGAGTCGATGCGCTCGACCTCGCGGGCGACGAGTCCGTAGGAGACGTAATTGGCGCCGGCGCAGCCGTATACCTCGGGGACGGTAACGCCGAGCAGGCCGAGCTCGCCCATTTCGTTGAAGATCGAGCGATCGGTCTTCTCGTCGAGATAGGCGTCATGGATGCGCGGAGCGAGCTTCTCCTGCGCATAGGCGCGGGCGGTGTCGCGGATCAGCCGCTCGTCCTCGTTCAGCTGCTCGTCGAGCAGATAGGCATCGTCCCAGGTGAACTTCGCGAGCTTGTGGCTGCCGGCCATGGTGTTCGTCTCCCTTGAACCTGTTGCGATGTCATCCCGGGCGACCGGAGGGAGACCCGGGATCCATTCCTGAACGGCTCAGGCATGGATCCCGGCTCTGCGCTTCGCTCCGGTCGGGATGACGACGCGGATGTTGTTAGATACTACCGATCACGCATCCACATCGAAGCTGACGCCCTGCGCCAGCGGCAGCGTGGTGCCGTAGTTCAGCGTGTTGGTGGCGCGGCGCATATAAGCCTTCCAGGCATCCGAGCCGGCCTCGCGGCCGCCGCCCGTCTCCTTCTCGCCGCCGAACGCGCCGCCGATCTCGGCGCCCGAGGGGCCGATATTGACGTTGGCGATGCCGCAATCCGAACCCTCGTCGGAAACGAAGAGCTCGGCCTCGCGCATGTTGAGCGTGAAGATCGAGGAGGACAGGCCGGCGCCGACGGCGTTCTGGATCGCGATCGCCTCGTCGATGAACTTGTACTTCATGACGTAGAGGATCGGGGCAAAGGTCTCGCGCTCGACCGGGCCGCACTGCTTGGGCATCTCGACCAGTGCCGGGCGGACATAGAAGCCGCCAGCGCCGACATCGACCTTCTCGCCGCCATGGACCTTGCCGCCCTCGGCCTTGGCCTCGGAGAGTGCCTTCTGCATGCCCTGATAGGAGCCTTCGTCGACCAGCGGGCCGACCAGCACGCCGGCCTCGCGGGGATCGCCGATCTTCACCGAGCCGTAGACCTTGATCAGCTTCGGCACGAGCGCGTCATAGACGCTTTCATGCACGATCAGGCGGCGTAGCGTGGTGCAGCGCTGGCCGGCAGTACCCATCGCCGCGAAGGCAATGCCGCGCAGCGCGATGTCGAGATCGGCCGAGGGAGCGACGATCGCGGCATTGTTGCCGCCGAGCTCGAGAATGGCGCGGGCGAAGCGCGCGGCGAGCTTCTGGCCGACTTCCTTGCCCATGCGGGTCGAGCCGGTGGCCGAGACGACCGGGACACGGTGGTCGGAGACGAGGATGTCGCCGATCTCGCGGCCGCCGACGAGGACCTCGGAGAGGCCGATCGGAGCTTCCGAACCAAAGCGCTTCATCGTCTTCTCGACGATGGCCTGCACGGCGAGCGCGGTCAGCGGGGTCTTCTCGGAGGGCTTCCAGACGACGCTGTCGCCGCAGACGAAGGCGAGCGCGGCGTTCCAGCACCAGACCGCGACCGGGAAGTTGAAGGCCGAGATCACGCCCACGACGCCGATCGGATGCCAGGTCTCCATCATGCGATGGTTCGGGCGCTCGGTGGCGATGGTCAGGCCGTAGAGCTGGCGCGACAGGCCTACGGCGAAGTCGCAGATGTCGATCATCTCCTGGACCTCGCCGAGGCCCTCGGAGGTGACCTTGCCGGCTTCGAGCGTCACCAGCAGGCCGAGATCGGTCTTGGCGGCGCGCAGCTCCTCGCCGAGCAGGCGGACGAACTCGCCGCGGCGCGGTGCCGGCACCTTGCGCCAGGCGAGATAGGCGGACTGGGCCCGGCCGATCGCGGCCTCGGCCTCGGCCGGCGAGGTCTCGCGCAGGGTCACGACGGTCTCGCCGGTGATCGGCGAGCCTGCCGAGAGGCCGGCATCGGCATAGGCACTTTCGGAGACACCGAGGCGCTTGAGCAGGGCGAGCGTGTCTTTCTGCAGGGATGTGGCCATCTGTGTCTTCCAGCGGTCGCGAGCGGGAGCCAAAGGGCGCATGCCCTAGGGCGCATGACATAAAAGCGCGGGAACCGGAGGCCGCCGCGCTTGAGGCCCGAACAATGCCCTCTTTCATGGCGCGACGGCAACCGATATGTTCTCACGACTTGATGAGAATTTATCATGGATGATGCGCTCGTTCCCGGCCGCCTCTCGGTGCCCTCGCTGTCTTCGCTCGCCGCCTTCGAGGCCGCGGCCCGGCATGGCAGTTTCACGCGTGCGGCGGAGGAGCTGAATCTGACGCAAGGCGCGGTCAGCCGGCAGGTCGCGCATCTCGAAAAGGTGCTCGGCGTCAGCCTGTTCGAGCGCGTCAAGAAGCGCGTCAGCCTGACGGCGGCGGGAGCAGCCTATGCCAACGACATCCGCGATGGCCTGTCCCGCCTTGCTGCCGCGACCGTCTCCGCCATGGCCTTTCGCGGTGCCGCCGGCGTGCTCAATCTCGCGACCTTGCCGACCTTCGGCACGCGCTGGCTGATCCCGCGCCTGCCGCGCTTCACCGAGGCGCATCCCGGCATCACCATCAATTTCACCACGCGGCTGGTGCCTTTCGATTTCGCTCGCGAGCAGGTCGATGCCGCCGTGCATTTCGGCGCGGAGAACTGGCCCGGCGCAAGGCTCCACCGCCTGATGGGCGAGGAGGTTGTGCCGGTGGCCGCGCCCTCGCTGCTGGCGCGCATCGGGATCACGGAGGCGGCTGACATGCTGCGTGCGCCGCTGTTGCAGCAATCGACCCGGCCGCGCGCCTGGGCGAACTGGCTGGAGCAGCAGGGATTGGCGCCGGAGCGCGCCTTGATGGGGCCGCGCTTCGAGCAGTTCGCCATGATCGCGCAGGCTGCGGTGGCTGGCCTCGGGCTCGCCATCGTGCCGCGCTTCTTGGTCGAGGAGGAACTGCGCTCCGGTTCGCTCGTCATCCCGATCGACCGGCCTGTGACCGGCAAGGACGGCTACTATCTCGTCTATCCCGAAGAGAAGGCCAATCTGCCGACCGTGATCGCCTTCCGCGACTGGCTGCTCGGAGAATGCACGCCGCCGAACTGAGGCGCCTCTCGACAAGCGCCTCGCGCTCGTTCATTCATGCGCGAAATTCACCAACCCGGCTTTCCTGACCAAGCCGGCTGCGCGAGGCCTGCCATGCCGCCCGTCTCCGAAAGCGCCGATGTCGTGATCTGCGGGGGCGCCGCGATCGGCTCCTCCGTCGCCTATCATCTCGCCGCCGATCCCGGCTTCACCGGCAAGGTCGTGGTGATCGAGAAGGACCCGACCTACCGCTTCTCGGCCTCCGCGCTCTCCGCCGCCTCGATCCGGCAGCAATTCTCCAGTGCGGTGAATATCCGAATCTCGCTCTTCGGCATCGATTTCCTGCGCAGTATCGGCCAGCATCTCGCTGTCGACGGCGAGGTTCCGGCGATCGACCTGCACGAGGGCGGCTATCTCTATCTCGCGAGCGAGGCCGGCGCGCCGATCCTCGAAGCCAACCAGAAGCTGCAAGCTGCTGAGGGCGCCGATATCGCCCTCTACGATCCCGCGACGCTGAAGCAGCGCTTCCCCTGGCTCAATACCGAGGACCTCGCCTGCGGCACCTTCGGGGTCAGCGGCGAGGGCTGGTTCGACGGCTGGGCGCTGCTCCAGGCTTTTCGCAAGAAGGCCCGCAGCCTCGGTGTCGAGTACCGGCAGGGCGAGGTTGCCCGTTATGTCACGGAAGGCGGCCGCGTCACCGCGGTCGAGCTCACTGACGGTAGCCGCATCGCCTGCGGTGCTGTAGTCAATGCCAGCGGCACCTATGGCGCCAGGCTCGCCGCGACGGCGGGCGTCTCGATCCCTGTGAAGTCGATGAAGCGCTATGTCTTCTCCTTCACCTGCAAGGGCGATGTCGATGGCTGCCCGCTGCTGATCGACACGACCGGCGCCTGGTGCCGGCAGGAGGGCAAGCGCACGGCGGAAGGCCAGCTCTTTATCGGCAGTTGCTCGCCTTTGACACCGGAGCAGGATGTCGAATGGATCGAGAACGATCCGGCCGCCGAGGATGTCGACTGGGGCTTCTTCGAGGAAGTGGTCTGGCCCGCTCTCGCCACCCGCATCCCGGTTTTCGAGCAGATCAAGCCCGGCCGCGCCTGGGCCGGCCCCTACGACATGTGCGGGCTCGACCACAACGCCATCATCGGCCCGGCGGTCGGCCTGCCCAACCTCTACCTCGCCAACGGCTTCTCCGGCCACGGCCTGCAGCAGGCCCCCGCGGTCGGGCGTGGCCTCGCCGAGCATATCGCGCATGGCCGCTATCGCTCGCTCGACCTTGCCGATCTCGGCCACGAGCGCATCGTGGAGGGGAGGCCGCTCAAGGAGGCCAACGTCATCTGACCAGAGCATTTTCGAGCGAAGTGGATACCGGTTCGCATGAAGAAAATGCGGTAAACCGACTGCTTGAGAGGAGGCCGCCATGGTCGATCCCGCTTTCGTCCAGACCATGGCCCGCTACAATGCCTGGCAGAACCGCAGCCTGATCGCGGCTGCGGACGGGTTGACGGACGAGGCCCGCAAGCTCGATCGCGGCGCCTTCTTCAAGTCGATCCACGGCACCTTCAACCACATCCTCTGGGCCGACGAGACCTGGCTGAGCCGGCTGATCGGCAGCGAGAAGCCGGCTGTCGGCGGTCGCGACTCGGCTGTCTATTTCGAGGGCTGGGCGCAGTTCTGCGCGCGTCGTCGCATGCGCGATCAGGCCATGCTCGACTGGGCGGAGACCGTTACGGCAGATTGGCTGCGCGGCACGTTGATCTGGTATTCAGGCGCAGCCGGTCGCGAAATGGGCAAGCCGCGTGCCTTCGCGCTCGTGCACTTCTTCAATCACCAGACCCATCATCGCGGCCAAATCCACGCCATGCTCACGGCGGCTGGCGCAAAGCCTGACGATACCGATCTCTTCCTCGTCGACGAGCCGCGCTAAGCAGGCTCTGCGGCGGGCAAGCCATTCCGGCGCCTAGCGCGCGTGGCCGGCTTCTTCGCTCCGATCGGGCGATCGCCGGCATCTTGGCTATCGTCTTTCTCCCGATCTGGCGGCACGGCTGCGGTCGCGTTCTGACTGAGCTTCTGGAACAGGCCGAGCCCGATCAATGCCAGCACGGCGAGCAGCATCAGCAGGGCAGGATAGACCACATCTCCCATCGTCTCTCGCGAGGTCTTGGCGATCAGCACCAGCGATTCCAGCGAGAGCGCCACGATCATGATCGACATGAACTTGGTCAGCGATCCCCGCGCCTCGGCCGGGTGGCGCATCTCGCGGTCGGCGATGACTTCTTCTTCGAACAGGAACTTGCCGACATCGGCGACCGCGACCGCGATGATCACGAGGCCGATCCCGTCGAGCATCGTGTCGAGCGCGCCTTCGCCGGTCCAGAAGCCTTGAGACGTCCGCCAGACCGCGACGCCGATCAGGGCGATCGAGGCGCCCAGCAGCGCGAAGGCGATGACCGTGTAGAGAACGCGGCTGAACAGCGTCATGTCTTCCCCCCAACCCGCTTTGCAGGCGACAACCTCCAGCGAAGCTGCGGGTTCCGTTCGGGAGAAGCGGGGGCACGCATCGACGGTTTGCATAGCCGCTCCCATGGCGCAGCCGATTGCCGGCTATCGCGATCCATGGTCCAAGCGCTGAGTTCCGCCGGAGCGCTTGTCCATGCCCGAGACGACGACCCTCATCACCTTCTCGCTGATCGCGCTCGGCATGGTGCTGACGCCCGGCCCCAACATGATCTACCTGATCTCGCGCTCGATCGCGCAGGGCAGGGGCGCCGGCCTGATCTCGCTCGGCGGCGTCATCCTCGGCTTTTTCGTCTACATGTTCTGCGCCGCCTTCGGCATCACGGCGCTGCTCTTCGCCGTGCCCTATGCCTATGACGCGCTCAGGCTCGGCGGCGCGGCTTATCTGCTCTGGCTCGCCTGGCAGGCGGTGCGGCCGGGCGGCAGCTCGCCCTTCCATGTCCGCGATTTGCCCCATGACGGGCCGCGCAAGCTCTTCGCCATGGGCTTCCTGACCAGCCTGCTCAATCCGAAGATCGCGATGTTCTATCTCGCGCTCCTGCCGCAATTCATCGATCCGGCCGCCGGCAACGTGCTCTCCCAATCGGTCGTGCTCGGCTTCGTCCAGATCGCGATCAGCGGCAGCGTCAACGCCCTGATCGCGACAGCCGCCGGCAGCATTGCGGTGTTCCTGAAAACGCGGCCCTTCTGGTCGCTGGTCCAGCGCTGGCTCATGGGCACGGTGCTTGCCGGCTTTGCGCTGCGCATGGCGATGGAATCGCGGCGCTAGCCGTCCCGAATGTCGAGCCTCGACACCGCATCGGAAGCGCCCCGGCCGAGCCTGTCGGACCTGTTCACCGGCTTCCTCAAGATCGGGCTGATGGGCTTCGGCGGCGTCGGGCCGATCGCGCGCCACATCATTGTCACCGAGCGCAACTGGCTCGACGATCGCGGCTATGCCGAATTGATCGGGATCTGCCAGGCGTTGCCGGGCGCCAACACCGTCAATGCGGCGGTGATGCTGGGCGATCGCTTCCGCGGCGGCATCGGCGCCTTGACCTGCGTCTTCGCGCTGATGGCGATGCCGTTGCTCTGCCTCGTCGGGCTCGCGAATGCCTATGACGCGGTCTCCAGCCATCCGCTGGCGCAGGTCGCCCTGACCGGCGCCGCTGCCAGTGCCGCCGGGCTCATTCTCGGTACGGCCGTCCGGCTCCTGACGAAAGCAGGCCTCGCGCGCTGGGCCTGGATCATGGCCGCGGCCGCCTTTATCGCGGTCGGCCTGCTGCGCTTGCCGATGCTGCCGACCTTGCTGGTCCTCGTGCCACTCGGCCTCGCCGCGGCAACACTGGGAGTGCGGCGGGCCTGATGGAACACAGTGTCTTCCTCCAGCTGGTCGTAACCTTCGGCACGATCTCGTTGATGGCGATCGGCGGCGCCAATGCGGTCGTGCCGGAAATCCACCGCCAGGTCGTCGATCTCCTCGGCTGGATGGATGCGCCGACCTTCGCCCGTCTCTTCGCCATCGCACAGACCGCGCCCGGCCCCAACATCATGCTCGGCAGCATCATCGGCTGGCATGTCGCCGGCATGGCCGGCCTGCTGGTCGCGACGACCGCGCTTCTGCTGCCGTCCTGTCTGCTGGCGCTGGCCTCCAGCCGCGGCTTGCAGCGTTATGGCGGCAGCCGCCTCGTCCGGATCATGACGCTCGCGCTGGTGCCGATCGCGCTCGGCCTGATGCTGGCGAGCGGCGTGGTCGCGACGCTCGCCGCCGATGCCGGCCTCGCCGGCTACGCGATCACGGTCGCGACTGCGATCGTCACCTATCGCTCGAAGGTCAATCCGCTCGTGCCGATGGCGGCGGGCACGCTCGCCTATGTCCTCGCCTGGTATGCCGGCATCGCCTGAGCGGCTTCCTGTCTCCGGATCGTTCATTCGGGGGACGGCATGACGCCATCCCTGCAGCATGGTAGCCTCTCCAAACGTCATTCCGTCATCGGAGCGTTGTTGTCAGGGAGGTCGGCATGCCTTGCTCGCTCTGGCGGATGGCGCTCCTTGTCCTCGCCTTGTCGCTGCTCTGCGCTGTGGGCACCCGGCCGGCCTTCGCCCAGAAGGCGGGAAATGTCGCGCTCTGCAAGGATGACCGCACCGAGAAGGGGCTCGCTGCCTGCAACGCCATCCTGAAGGGGAGGGTCGATCGCAAGGTCAAGGCGATGGCCCATGTCGCGCGCGGCCATACCCAATTGTCGCTCGGCCGCCCGGCCGAGGCTGAGAAGGATTACTCGGAGGCGCTGGTCCTCGCGCCAAACTTTGCGGCGCTCTACCGGGATCGGGGCCGCGTCCGCTTCACCCTCGGCAACCGCGAGGGGGCGATGGCGGATTTCACCGCCGCCATCGAGAACGATCCCTTCGACCCGGACAACCATGCCAATCGCGGCTATCTCAGGCTGCTGCAATATGATTTCGCTGGCGCGGGCGAGGATTTGCGCAAGGGCCTGTTCTGGCAGAAGCAGCATCCGCGCAGCGACTATCTCCTCGGCCTGCTCGCCTATGCCACCGGCCGTTATACCGATGCCGTCGCGCATATCGACAAGGGGCGCGAGGGCGGGTTCCGCACCTCCGAGACCTTCATCACCCGTGCCCGCAGCCTGTACTATCTCGGCCTATTCGAAGCCGCCGCGAAGGAGGCGACCGAGGGGCTCGTCGCCTTCCCGAAGCAGGTCGACCTCATCGAAATCCGCGCCCGCGCGCGGCTGGCCCGCCGCGAATGGCCGGAAGCCCTCGCCGATGCGGAGGTGGTCGCCGAGGCTCAACCGCGCTTCGGCCGTGCCTATGCGACGCGCGGCGCGGTGAAGTTCGCGACAAAGGATATTGCCGCCGCCACCGCCGACGCCGACAAGGCGATCGAACTCGATCCCGGCCTGTTCGACGCTCATGAGCTCAAGGCGGACATCCTGCTCGCCTCGGGCGATCAGCCTGGCGCGCGCGCGATCCTCGCCCGCTCCGCGGCGCGGACCGACGCGAAGATGGCCTATGACATCGCCTCGCGGGAGCGCCATGCGACTCGCGTCGCTGAATTCGACAAGCCGAAGCCGATCGTCGTCACCGATCTCGACGAGGCCGAGCTGAAGAAGCGCTGCGCGACGCGCGACGATCCCTTGCGCATGCAGAGCTGCGACCGGCTCGTCGAAACCGCGACGACGCCGCAGGACAAGGCGGACAGGCTGATCGAGCGCGCCAAGGCCCGGCCTTTCGACAGTCAGATAGGCGATTTCGATCTGGCCGTGGCGGCGGCGCCCGACTATCTCCCGGCCACGCTGGCCCGCGCCTACGCGCATATGCAGGATTATCGCTACGGCAAGGACCTGACGCCTTTCGACCGGGCCTGGGCCGATGCCGACAGCGCTGTCCGGCGTTCGGGGGCGGACAAGGGCATTTGGGCGCAGGCCATGCTGGCGCGTGCCGCCGTCTCCCAGGGCAGGGGGAACTACGAGGCGGCGGTTGCTGACCTCACCGAGCTCGTCGCTAACGATCCGAAGGCACGGTTCTACCGCGAGGACCGCGCCAGCGCTTTCCTGATGGTTGGGAAGCCCGCTCAGGCGCTGGAGGATCTGCGTGAGAGGGCGCGTCTGCCGACGGACGTGCCTTCAGGGCTGCAGGGCGAGGATGATCTCGTCGTGGCGCTCATCGAAA
The DNA here is from genome assembly GCF_024655635.1 of Allobosea sp. 47.2.35. Taxonomy (GTDB): domain Bacteria; phylum Pseudomonadota; class Alphaproteobacteria; order Rhizobiales; family Beijerinckiaceae; genus Allobosea. The sequence goes on from NZ_JANLGI010000011.1 coordinate 116,501, forward strand.
CCGGCGCGCTCGATGAGGCCGTCACAGTTCTCGACAACTGGCGGACCAATCGCTTGCCGGGTGCCTATGCCGAGCAGGCCCTGAGGGCGCGCGTTGCCTTGGCCCGGGGCGATATGGCGGCCGCGCGGGAACTGGCCGCTGCCGCGCTTGCCGATAACCGCTCGAACATCGCGGCACAGGCCGTGCGTGGGCTTGCCGCTGCCCGGTTGGGCGATGCGCTCGAAGCGGAATCGGACCTGAGCAAGGTCATCGACGATGCGGTGCCCATTCCTTTCCGGGCCCGGACCTCCGGCCTGACTCCGGGCCATGTCGCCGACCTCTTCCTGTGGCGCGGGATCGCTCGCGTACAATTGAACCGGGTCAATGCCGCGCGCACTGACTTCGCCGAGGTGATCAAACTGGCGCCGGACCGGGCGCGCGCCTATGCCGAGCGGGCCGCGCTGAACCTGCGCTCCGACAATCCGGCCGCCCTGAGCGATATCGCGATGGCCCTGCGGATCGAGCCGAACGAGCCGCGTTGGCAGGCGCTGGCAGCCCGGATCAATCTCGCGACCGGTGATCCCGCCGCCGCCGAGCGTTTCGCCACCGCCGCGCTCGCAGCCCCTTCGCCGGAAGCGGACCTGCTGCTGCTGCGCGCCAAGGCGAGGCTCGGCCTTGGGCGCTTTGCCGAGGCGGCGGCGGATGCGACGGCCCGGCTTGCGGCAGCTCCCGGCGATGCCGATGCCCTGTTGTTGCGCAGCGATGCCCGGCTCGGGCAGGGCGATGCGGCGGCCGCGCTCGTCGATGTCGAGGCAGCGCTCGGGGCGAGGGCCGGGGACCCCCGTCTTCTGCTTGCGCGTGCGGAGCTGAAGGCCAGGCTGGGCGACGTGCCCGGCGCGATCGGTGCCTTCGAAGCTGCTGCGGCAAGGTCGGAAGCCGCCGTTCAGGCCAATAGGCGGCTGGGCGACCTCTATGCGGGGATCGCTTCTGACCAGCTCGCGCTCGGCTACTACGCCAAGGCGCTGGAGCAGCCGGCACGCGGCCAACTCGATGAAGCTGCCCGTGAGGCCGCCCGTACCGCCCGCGACGCCCTGATCCGGCGGATGGCCGCGCCGAAATAGGCTTTCGGTCGAGGCCATGCGCAACATGAATTGCATGGCCGCCGCCGCCCGCCATTGCCGCTCGCGGCAATGGCGATAAGCTGCCCGTATTGTCCCATCCGGAACGAATGCGAGTGAGCTGATGAGCGCCCTGACCCCCGAGGAGAAGAAGGTCACCGAGTGGCTGGCGAGCCGCAAGGAGGGCATGGTCGCGCTGCTGCGCGAGCTGGTCGATACGGATTCCGGCTCCTACGACAAGGCCGGCGTCGACCGGGCCGGCGATGTCGTCGCCCGCTTCCACCGGGCGAACGGGCTCGAGGTCGAGGTCGTGCCGGATAGCCGCTTCGGCGATGCGGTTCGGGCGCGCCTGCCCAATCCAACGGCCAACGACCAGCGCCCGGTCATGCTGCTCGGCCATCGCGACACCGTCTTCCCGCAGGGCGAGCCGACGCGTCGGCCCTTCACCATCAAGGGCTCGCGCGCCTATGGGCCGGGCGTAGCCGACATGAAGGCGGGCGTGATGATCTCGGCCTTCGTCGCCGCGGCCTTTGCCGAATGCGGCGGCCTCGCAGCGCCGCTCCTGATGCTGACGACCAGCGACGAGGAAATCGGCTCGCCGTCCTCGCGCCCGGTCATCGAGGCTGCCGCGCGCGAGTCGCGCTGCGTCTTCAATGCCGAGCCCAGCCGCCTGCCGGCCGGCACCGATTTCGCGAAGGACCACAGGCAGTCCGTCACCAGCGGCCGCAAGGGCGGCGTCTTCATGCGCGCCGAATTCACCGGCAAGCCGGCCCATTCCGGCGCGAATTACGAGAAGGGCGCCTCGGCCATCGTCGATCTCGGCCACAAGATCCCGAAGCTCCAGGGCCTCACCGATCTTGAAAAGGGCATCACCGTCAATGTCGGCCTGATCGGCGGCGGCCAGACCGTCAACACCATCGCGCCCAGCGCCTGGTGCGAGATCGACCTGCGCTATGTCACCGCCGCCCAGCGCGACGAGATGGTCGGCAAGATCAAGGCAATCGTCGAGGCGCCGGAAGTTGCCGGTACCAGCGCCGTGCTCTCGATCAAGGGCGAGTTCCTGCCGCTGGAGCGCTCCTCGGAATCGGCTGCGCTTTACGACACCTACCGCGAGGCGGCGGCCGCTTTCGGCATCGGCGTCACCGCGGAATTCACCGGCGGCTGCGCCGATTCCGGCTTCACCGCCGCGCAAGGCACCCCGACCTTGTGCAGCGTCGGCCCGATCGGCGGCATGGCCCATACCCCGGACGAGTTCCTGGAGGTCGAGAGCATCGTCCCGGCGGCGCAGACGTTGGCGCTTGCCGTGATGCGCGCGGCAGCCAGGGTGGAATGACCGGGCACTAACGGCAGAGCAGGTCGATCTTGCGGCTGAGCGAGGGCTCGTCTTCGTTCAGCCGGTCAGTCAGCGCATGCAGCCAGTTGAAGGCGACCCATAGCTCCAGCCGGTCGTCGATCTCATCGGGCTCGAATTCGCCACGCTCGGCAGCACGCACGAAGATCTCCCGCGGAGCCGCCAGCCGTTCCGGCATGAACTTGAAGCGCAGCGCGTCGAGCGCGCTGTCGCTGGTCTGCGCTTCGGCGATCAGCCCCTTGAAGACGCGTCCGGCGGTATCCTCGCGCCAGAAGCGCCAGAGATCCCTCGTGTAGCGCAGCAGATCGGCGCGCAGCGAGCCCTCGTCCGGGACGGGGATGGCCGCATCCTTGTTCGCTCCGTAGATCGCGATGAACAGGTCGGCCTTGTTCGGCCACCAGCGATAGATCGTCGGCTTGCCGGCGCCTGCACGGCGCGCGACCTCCTCGATCGAGAAGCCCGCATAGCCCTTCTCCGCCAGTACGGCTCTGGCGGCGTCCTTCACGGCTGCCTCGGTCTCGGGGCTACGACGCGCGCCGATCGAGGCGCGGCGCTTTGGCTTCGTCTCCATTCCCTCGAACCTCGCCAGTCCATCGCTTCGATCTTTGACATAACGAAACGGTCCGTTTAAATCAACAAATAGAAACGAAACGTTTCGTTAAATGGAGAAGCCCGATGGCTCTTTCACTCTGGTCCCGCTTTGTCTCGCGCCTGCGTTTCCTGATGGTAGCGACCGTTGGGGCTTATGCGGCGATCAATCTGATGCTGGCCTTGCTCTCGCCCTTCACCGCGGGCTGGCCCATTTTTGGCGTCACGGCTTTGGCCGTGCCGCCGATGGTGCTTGCGATGGTCTATGGGGTGATCCCGATCGCCTTCCGCTTCGGTACGCCGCGCTGAACGATCACCTACCGGGGAGGGGATCAGAACGCCTCTTCCCAATCCCGGCTCAGGCGCATCGCGCAGTTGATCAGGCCGACATGCGAATAGGTCTGCGGGAAATTGCCCCAGAGCTCGCCGGTCTTCAGGTCGGCATCCTCCGAGAGCAGGCCGAAGCTGTTGCGTCGCTGCAGGATGCGCCCGAATAGCTCTTTCGCTTCCTCACTGCGCCCGATGGCGTTCAGCGCATCGACATACCAGAAGGCGCAGATCAGGAAGCCGGTATGCATGTAGCCGAAATCGTCCTGCGTGGCGTAGCGCAGCAGGAGGTCGCCGCGCTTGAGGTCGCGGCCGATCGCCTCGACGGTGGCGACGAAGCGGGCATCGTCCGGCTTGACGAAGCCGAGCTCGGCCAGCAGCAGCAGGGTGGCGTCGAGGTCCTCGCCGCCGAAGGTCGAGACGAAATGGCCCTTGCCCTCGTTCCAGATCTGCTCGGCGATGGTGGCCTTCAGCCGCTTGGCCTCGCCCTTCCAGTATTCCTTCCGGTCGGCGCGACCGAGCGTGCCGGCGATGCGGGCGAGCCGGTCGCAGGCCGCCCAGCACATCACGCTGGAGAAGGAATGCACCGCCTCCTTCTCGCGCAGCTCCCAAGGGCCGGCATCGGGCTTGTCGAAATAGGCGATGGCAAGCTCGCCCATGCGTTCGAGCTGCCCGAACAAGGCCTCCTTGCCTGGCTGGATCAAGCGCCGGTCGAAGAAGGAATGCGTCGCCGCCAGCACGACCGCTCCATAGCCATCGTTCTGGATCTGAGTCGCCGCGCCGTTGCCGAAGCGCACCGGCTGGTGCCCGCGATAGCCTGACAGGTTGCTGGCCTCGAACTCGGTGAGCGTGCCGCCGCGCGTGATCGGATAGAGCGGCGGCAGGTGCTCGGCACCACTCTCGGAGAAGGTGTCGACGATATTGGTGATGAAGCCGAGATAGTCCTCCATCGTCCGCGTCGTGCCGAGCCGGTTCAGCGCATGCACGACGAAATAGGCGTCGCGCAGCCAGCAATAGCGGTAGTCCCAGTTGCGCTGCGTGCCCGGCGCTTCTGGAATCGAGGTGGTGAGAGCCGCGACGATGGCCCCTGTCTCCTCGAAGGAACAGAGCTTCAGCGTGATCGCGGCCCGGATCACCTCCTTCTGGTACTCGAAGGGGATCGAGAGCGAACGCACCCAGTCGCGCCAATAGTCGGTGGTCTTGTCGAGGAACTCGCGCGAGGTCGTCTCGATCTCGGCGCGCAGCGCCTCGTCCGAGCCGATGAAGAAGGAATAGGCCTGGTCTACGGCGAAGGGCGTGCCTTCGACGACATAGGACAGCGGCGCATTGGTCGTCAGCCGGATTGTCTGATCGGCGCCGACATAGCGGACATGGTTGGAGCCGCGCGTGATCTCATCGGGCTCCTCGCCGATGCCGAGGCTAGGCTTGACCAGCACACGGATGCGTGGCCGCCCGGAGACGCGCCGGACCCGCCGCACCAGCTGCGGCGGCCGGAAGAAGCGCTCGTAGCGCACGAAGCGCGGCGCGAAATCGAGGATCTCGATCGCATTGCCCTGGTCGTCCGAGAGCACGGAGGACAGGATCGCGGTGTTGTCGAGATAGCCCTGCTCGCAGCGCGTCATGCCGACGAGCTCGATGCCGAAGAAGCCCTTCTCGGGCTCGGCATCGCCATCCTCGGCCTGGTTGTCGATCAGCGAGCAGAACACTGGATCGCGGTCGAAGCGCGGGAAGCAGCCCCAGACGATCCGGGCGCGGCGGTCGACGAGCGCGGCGATCGAGCAATTGCCGATCACGCCGAGGTCGAGCGAGGCGGAGTGATGCCCCGCAGTCGAGGTCGTAACGGTCATGGTCGGTCAGTCCTGCTTGAAGCTGGCAGCGGAAAGATGGCCGCTTTCGGCGGCTTCGAGAAGGATGTGACGCAGCACCGTCGGCGAGGCGAGCCGGCAGGTGGCGTGGCTCTCGCGGTCCGCGCCGATGCGCACGGAGACGCCGCCCATGGCGTTGACGGCCTCGAATCCGTCCTCATCGGTGATGTCGTCGCCGATGAAGACCGGCTGGCGCCCGGCATAGGTCGGGGTCGCCATCAGCCAGGCGATGGCGCTGCCCTTGCTGGCGCCGGCCGGAACCAGCTCCGCGACGGACTTGCCTTCCTGCAGGCGCATGCCCGGCCCCATCCGCGCGGCAATGCCGCGCATCAGGGTGAGCGCCTCCTCTTCCAGCGCGGGAGCGAGGCGCCAATGCAGCGCAACGGAAATGCGCTTGTCCTCGACGATGATGCCGACATGGCTGTTGGCGAAGCGGACGAGATCGCGCAGGGTCGCGCGCATGCCCTCATGCGTATCGGCCTGCGAGCGGATTTCGTCGTCGACCCGGATCTGGGCGCCATGCAGCCCGGCGATGTCGAAGCGGTGCGGGGCCAGCACGCCGTCGAGAAAGCCGATCGGCCGGCCGGAGACGAGGGCGAGCGCGCCGCCGAGCTGGGCCCGCAGCGCTGTCAGCGCTGGAGCGACCCGCCGGTCGAGGCGGACATCGTCCGGCGAAGGCGCGATTTCCACAAGCGTTCCGTCGAAATCGAGGAATAGAGCGATTTCGCGGTCGATGGGAGCGATCTCGTGAGAGCTCGCGGCGATGTCGGGTTCGATCAAGGTGGTCATCATCTCGTATCTGGGCAGAGAAGGCGGCAGAAGCGCGGCCAAGCAGCCGGGGGCATCCTTTTCTGTCTTATCGCGCGGCGGCCGCCGCGTCGAAAATAGGGTTCGAGGGGTTGCCTCGATCTGTCGAAAGCCTACCATGGCGGTCGCGATTTCACCGCACGGCTGCCACAGCGCTGCCATGTGACCGCGTCCGCACCACGGAAACATTACGCTTTCGGAAGCGTTCTGTTCCTGCCGCCGATGGCGAAATGCGGGCGGCCCCTGCCGGAGAATGCTCGTCCATGCGTCTTGTCATCGTTTCCAACCGGGTCACGATTCCCGATCGCCATGAAAAGGTGATGGCGGGAGGGTTGGCGGTTGCCCTGCGCGAGGCGCTGGAGCAGCGCGGCGGCCTCTGGTTCGGCTGGAGTGGCGGCGTCAGCGAGAGCGCCCAGACACAGGTCCGGCAGGTCGAGCACGGCAATGTCACCTATGCCGTGACCGATCTCAGCGAGGCCGAGCGCCAGAGCTATTATCTCGGCTTCTCGAACCGGGCGCTCTGGCCGCTGATGCATTACCGGCTTGGCCTGACCGAGTTCCAGCGCAGCGACTACATGGGCTATCTCGGCGTCAATCGCCGCTTCGCCCGTGCGCTCGCCGGGCTGATCAAGCCCGACGACCTCATCTGGATTCACGACTACCACCTGATTCCGCTGGCGGCGGAACTGCGTCGGCGCGGCGTCACCAACCGGATCGGCTATTTCCACCACATCCCCTGGCCGGCGGCCGATGTCGTCGGTGCCTTGCCCTTCAGCGCGACCCTGATCCGCACCATGGCGGCCTATGATCTCGTAGGGATGCAGACCGAGGTCGATGCCCGCAACCTGATCGGCGGGCTGGTTTCACTCTGCGGTGCCCGCTCGCACGGAAAGCGCATCAGGCTGGGTACTCGCGAGACGTCCGTGCAGACCTTCCCGATCGGCATCGATGTCGAGGGCTTCCGCAAGCTCGCGGCCGCGTCCGTTCGTCAGGCGGCGACGCCCTTGCGCGCGACGCGGGAATCGCTCGGCGAACGCAAGCTCGTCATCGGCGTCGACCGGCTCGACTATTCCAAGGGCATCGTGCAGCGCCTCGAAGCCTTCGGTGAGTTTCTGCGCAACCACCCCGAGGATCGCGGCCGGGTCAGCCTGTTGCAGATCGCGCCACCCTCGCGCAGCGACGTGCCGGAATATGCCGAGCTCGACCGCCAGTCGGACGAGGTCGCCGGGCGCCTCAACGCTCAGCTCGGCGAATTCGACTGGACGCCGATCCGCGTCGTCAAGAAAGCCTATTCGCGCAAGGCGCTGGCTGGCTTCTACCGCCGCGCGCAGGTCGGGCTGGTCACGCCGATGCGCGACGGCATGAACCTCGTCGCCAAGGAATATGTCGCGGCCCAGGACCCAGCCGATCCCGGCGTGCTCGTGCTCTCGCGCTTCGCCGGCGCCGCCCAGCAGATGGGCGAGGCGCTGATCGTCAATCCCTTCGATTCGCACGAGGTGGCGGAAGCGATCCGCACCGCGCTGGCCATGCCGAAGACGGAGCGCATCCGGCGCTTCGAGCGGCTTTATTCCATCATTGCAGCCACCGACATCGACTGGTGGACGCGGCAATATCTCGCGGCATTGGCCGGAGAGGGCGCAACATCCGAAGCCATGGCCGTCGATGGCGCACGCAAGGAGCCGCGCCCCGGGGCGCGGCGAGGTGCTCGGAACGAGGCATCGGCCGCGTCATCGGGGCCTTCCGAAGCCGGTGTACGCAAGATGTCGGCAGGATCGCGCGGCAAGCGAGGCGCTGCGAGAGCCTCTCATCTCGCGCTTGTGCGCCCTTGAGACTTGGCCGTTAGGTCAGGGAAACGACCGAAATCTTGGGGTGATGCTGCGCGCCCGCTTCTCCGCCCTTGCCGAATAAGGTCTTTGGTCGCTAGAAGGCAGCAGGATCGGAGTGGGCGACTCAGGGTCCGGACAGGCATCGTATCGTCGATGGCTGAGGAGGCGGGCGGAGGGCTGAGATCGATGCGAGGCGCTCTCGGAGGACCGGGCGTTCTGTTGCGCCGTCTCCGCGAGGTCATGGCGGCATCGATCAGCCCGCAGGAGCGGCTGGATCGGCTCGTCGTGCTGATCGCCGGCAATCTCGTCGCCGAGGTCTGTTCCGTCTACGTCCTGCGCGAGGACGGCTCCCTTGAATTGTACGCCACCGAAGGCCTCAACCGCGAAGCGGTCCACCTCACGACCATGCGGGCGGGCGAGGGCCTCGTCGGCCTGATCGCGAGCGAGGCCGAGCCGTTGGCGCTCTCGGATGCGCAGGCGCATCCCTCCTTCTCCTACCGTCCGGAAACGGGCGAAGAGGTCTATCGCTCCTTCCTCGGCGTGCCGATCCTGCGTGGCGGCGCCGTGATGGGTGTGCTCGTCATTCAGAACCGCGCCTCGCGACTCTATTCCGAAGACGAGATCGAGACCCTCCAGACAACCGCCATGCTGATGGCGGAGATGATCGCGGCGGGCGGTCTCAAGTCGCTGGCGGCTCCGGGCGCCTCGATCGGCCTCGACCGTCCCATTCACGGCGTCGGCGTGGCCTTGGCGGATGGCGTCGGCCTCGGCCATGCCGTGCTGCACGAGCCGCGTGTGGCGATCACCAATCTCATCGCCGAGAATCCGGCAGCCGAGGTCGGGCGCCTCGAAGCGGCGATCGGCGAGATGCGCGCCTCAATCGACGAACTGGTCGAGCGCGGCGACGTCGCCCATACCGGCGAGCATCGCGACGTGCTCGAGACCTTCCGCATGTTCGCCCATGACCAGGGCTGGCTGCGCCGCATGCGCGAGGTCGTGATGACCGGCCTCACCGCGGAGGCGGCGGTCGAGCGCGTTCAGTCCGACACTCGCGCCAAGATGCTGCGCCAGACCGACCCCTATTTGCGTGAGCGGTTGCATGATCTGGACGATCTCGCCAACCGCCTGCTGCGCACCCTTGTCGGCAAGGCCAACGGCGTCGCCCGCGAGAACCTGCCGGAGAATGCCATTCTCGTCGCGCGTTCGATGGGGCCGGCGGCGCTGCTCGACTATGATCGCGCCCATCTGCGCGGGCTCGTGCTGGAGGAGGGCGGCCCGACCAGTCATATCGCCATCGTCGCGCGTGCGCTCGGCATTCCCGCTGTCGGCGAGGTCGTCAACGCGACGGCTTTGGTCGAAGGCGGAGACGCCATCATCGTCGACGGCCAGGCCGGCGAGGTGCAGATCCGCCCGCAGCCCGATGTCGAGAACGCCTACAAGGACAAGGCGCGTTTGCGCGCCCGCAAGCAGAAGCAGTACCAGAAACTCAAGGAACTCCCGGCGGTCACCCGGGACGGCGTCGACATCACCTTGCAGATCAATGCGGGCCTGATCGTCGACATGCCGAATATCGAGGCGACCGCCGCTTCCGGCATCGGCCTGTTCCGCACCGAACTGCAGTTCATGGTGGCGCAGCACATGCCGACCACTGGCGAGCAGCAGGCGCTCTATGCCGCTGTGCTGGAAGCGGCGGCCGAGCGGCCGGTCACCTTCCGCACCCTCGATATCGGCGGCGACAAGGTGCTGCCCTATATGGAGCGCGTCGAGGAGGAAAACCCTGCACTCGGCTGGCGCGCGATTCGCATCGGCCTCGACAAGCCGCGGCTGCTCAGGGCGCAGGTGCGCGCGATGCTGCGGGCCGGCGCCGGCCGCGACCTCAAGATCATGCTGCCGATGGTCGCGACCACCGAGGAGTTCCGCCGCGCCCGCATGATCATCCGCCGCGAGCAGGTGATGCTGGAGAAGCAGGGCGTGACTCCGCCGCGTGACCTGCGGGTCGGCGTCATGGTCGAGGTGCCCTCGCTGCTGTTCGAATTGCCGGAGATCGCGCGCGAGGCCGATTTCCTCTCGATCGGCACCAACGACCTCATGCAGTTCCTCTTCGCCGCCGATCGCGAGAACAAGCGCGTCGCCGATCGCTTCGATCCGCTCGGCGTCGGCCCGCTGCGGGCGCTCAGGCGCATTGTCGAGGCTGCCGCCGAGACCGGCTGCCCGGTCACTGTCTGCGGCGAGATGGGCGGCAAGCCGCTGGAGACCATGGCCCTGATCGGTCTCGGCTATCGCGGCTTCTCGATGTCGGCGGCCTCGATCGGGCCGGTCAAGGCGATGCTGCGCGCGCTCGACACGGCCAAGCTGCGCGAGCGCATGGACTGGATGCTGGCCTCGCCGGAGGGCGCCACCAATCTGCGTCCGCAGCTTGCGGCCTTCGCGACCGAGTTCAAGGTCCCGGTCTAGCGACGCTACCCTTTGCGTCCGCTGCCGCTTTTCCCTTTCGTTCCACGAGTTCACCGATGTCCCTCCAGCTTCCTCAGGATCGTCTCGACGTCATCGTCGCGCGCCATGCCGCAGCGACCGACGAGATCAACCATGCGACCGAGGCGGCGCGCACCGTCGAACTCGCCAAGGAACTGGCGGAACTCGATCCCGTCGTCGCGGCGATCGCCTCCTGGCGGCAGGCGCAGGTCTCGCTGGAAGAGGCCGAGGCGCTGATCGCCGATCCCGCGACCGATGCCGAATTCCGCGATCTCGCCTATGAGGAGCGCGATGCCGCCCGCGCCGAGATCGAGGCGCGTGCCCGCGAAATCCTCGTCGCCCTGCTGCCGAAGGACGCTGCCGACGAGCGCGGCGTCATTCTCGAAATCCGGGCCGGCACCGGCGGCGACGAAGCCTCGCTCTTCGCCGGCGACCTGCTGCGCATGTACCAGCGCCACGCCGCCCAGAAGGGCTGGAGCGTCGATATCCTCTCCGAGAGCGAGGGCACGGTCGGCGGCTTCAAGGAGGTCATCGCCGAGATCAACGGGCGCGGCGTCTATGCGCGGCTGAAGTTCGAGTCCGGCGTCCATCGCGTCCAGCGCGTGCCGGATACCGAGGCGAGCGGGCGCATCCACACCTCCGCCGCGACGGTGGCGACCTTGCCGCTCGCGACCGATGTCGACGTCACCCTCAACGATGCCGATATCCGCATCGACACGCTGCGCTCCGGCGGCGCCGGCGGCCAGCACGTCAACAAGACCGAATCGGCGGTGCGCCTCACCCATATCCCGACCAACACCGTCGTGCTGGTCCAGGACGAGCGTTCCCAGCACAAGAACAAGGCGCGCGCCTATGAATTGCTGCGCGCAAAACTCTTTGACATGGAGCGCCTGCGCATCGATGCCGAGCGCTCGGCGGACCGGCGCTCGCAGGTCGGCTCCGGCGATCGTTCCGAGCGCATCCGGACCTATAATTTCCCGCAGGGCCGCGTCACCGACCACCGCATCAACCTGACACTCTACAAGCTCGACGAGATGATGCAGGGTCTCGTTCTCGATGAGATCATCGACGCGTTGACCGCCGAGCATCAGGCCAAGCTGCTGGCGGCCGAGGGCATGGCGTAAGGCGGGCGCGATGAAACAAAAAGCTCCGTCCCGCGTTGATAGGACATCGACACCAGCAAAGGGGGGACCCTCTCATGATCAAGATGTTCTCGACGATAGCGGTGACCGGTCTGATGGCGCTGGCGATGAGCGGCGTCTCGCAGGCTCAGGAACGCACTTTCAAGAAGATCACCGCCGGCCAGCCGGCCGCGCTGCAGGGCTCGATGACCCAGGCGCAGGCGCGCAAGGCCTGCCGGATGGAGATGAGCGGCAGCCGCGAAAGCAAGGCCTCGCTCAACAAGAAGATGAAGACCTGCATGGATCTCAAGATGAACGGCAACTAGTCGCCGTTCCGGGAAACGCACGAGGGGAGGGCGCCGTGCCGACCGTAAGGGAGGCGCGGCGTCTTGTTGCGCAAAGCTTGATGCGCGCGGGCTCGGCCAGCCCCGGGCTCGATGCGCGTTTGCTGGTCGAAGGCAGTCTGGGCGTTGAGAGCGCCGACCCCGATCTGATTCTGACGGCACAAGCGCTTGCTCGGTTGGACGATTTCGCAGCCCGCCGTGTTGCGGGCGAGCCGGTCTGGCGCATTCTCGGCGAGCGTGAGTTCTGGGGGCTGCCCTTCCGCTTGTCGCCTGCGACGCTTGAGCCGCGCCCCGACAGCGAAACTATCGTCGAGACGGCTCTGGCCCGGCTCGCCGGGCGCCGCGAAGAGAATCTGCAACTGCTCGATCTCGGCACCGGCACGGGCTGCCTGCTGATCGCACTCCTCAGCGAGTTGCCGCAGGCGCGAGGCCTCGGCATCGACCTGTCCGAAGAGGCTTGCCGGACTGCCGCGGCGAATGCTGCTCTCAACGGCGTTGACGGGCGGGTGACTTTTCGGCAGGGCAGCTGGACCGAGGGGCTGAGCGGCCGCTTCGACCTCATCGTCTCGAATCCGCCCTATATCCCCTCGGCCGAGATCGCGACGCTCTCCGTCGAGGTGCGCGAGCACGATCCCTTGCTCGCCCTGGACGGCGGTGCCGACGGGCTCGGCCCCTATCGCCTTTTCGTGTCCGCCCTGCCGCCCCTGCTGGCGCCCGGCGGCGTCATCATTTTCGAGATCGGTGCGGGACAGGGGCCGGATGTCGTCGCCCTGATGCGGGCGGGCGGACTTGAATTCCGTGGCAGCCGCAACGATCTCGGAGGGCATGAGCGGGCGTTGATCTTCACGCTCGCTTGAGAATGCACAGGCTTTTGGTCGATTTCGCTTGGAGAAGCGGCCAAAAGCAGCTATGCAGCATCCAGCCGAAGCTGGTGGCGTCAGAGCCGGGCCTCTGGGCAGTTCCCGATCGTACAGGATTTGCTCGAGTTCGGCATCGTTTGCGGGCGTGTTCCCGAGACGGTGCAGCTGACAAGCCGGATGGAGCCCCGAAGGCGCGTGGCGCCGATCGGCTCATGGGGTTGAAACCCCCTTTTTGGAAAAGAGCGCGTGAAGACCAGGAACGGCGTATCGCCCCTTCAGGTCACCTTCGTCCGACACAGCGTCGCAACCCGCTGTGCATCGCAACGCGCATGACGGCACCACGGTTGCTTTGAACACAGAAGCGCGAGACAGACGCGAATGAGACCAGGTCAGAACCGGCGTATGCGCGGCCGCAACAATAACGGCGGCGGCAACAATAACGGCAACCGCAAATCTCCCAATCCGTTGCAGCGTAGCTACGAATCCAACGGCCCGGACGTAAAGGTTCGCGGCACGGCGCAGCATGTCGCCGAGAAGTATCTGCAGCTTGCGCGGGACGCCCAGTCTTCGGGTGATACCGTCGCTGCCGAGAGCTATTTCCAGTACGCCGAGCATTATTATCGCATCCTGCTCGCGGCGCAGGAGCAGATGGCTCAGCAGTTCGGCCATTCCTTCCCGCCGAATCGCGCCTTCGTCGAGGATGCGGACGAGGGCGAGGAAGAGGGCGACGAGGAGGGCCAGTCCTTCCAGCCCGGCACCGGCCCCCAGCCGGAGATGCGCGCCAACGGTTATGGCAACCCCAATGGCTATAACGGCCATGGCGGCGGCCAGCGCACTGAGGGCGAAGGCGGCGAGGGCCAGCAGCAGGGTGGCCAGCGCTTCGACCGCAACAACCGCCGCGAGCGTTTCAACAACGACCGCAACAACAATAACAACGAGCGCCGTTTCGATCGTCAGGATCGTGGCGAGCGTCGCTTCGACCGCAACGCCGAAGGCGGCCAGGGCGCGCCCGGCGGCTACGCTCCGCGCCCCGATGCGCCGCGTTCGGACATTCCGGTCAGCGAAGGCGGTGCCGTCGAGGCTGCTCCCGAGCAGGCTCAGGGCGAACAGCGTCGCTTCGAGCGCCCCGAGCGGGGCGAGCGTCCCCAGCGCGAGCGCCGTCCGCGTCGTGAGCGCGAGGTCGAGGCCGATGCGGGCGATGACGTCGCCGCCGCGCTGCCGTCCTTCCTGACCAACCCCGTGCGCGTCCCTGCGCCGGAGCCGGTCGAGGCTCCCGCAGCCGCGCCGGTAGCTGCGGCCGAGCCTGTGGAGGAAGCCGCTCCCAAACGCACGCGTCGTCGCCGCTCGCCCCGCGAGGTCATGGACGCGCTGGGCTCGGAGACGGATAGCTCGGCCGAGTAATCCGCCCCGGCATCAGCCACTGGATATGGAAAAGGGCCCTTTCGGGCCCTTTTTCTTTATCTGCCCGGATCAGGCGATGCCGAGTGCGGCGGGTGCATCCGCGACGGTCAGGCTGTCGCCCTCGACCAAGGTGCCGTCCGCGAGAATGCGGCAATAGATGCCGCAATCGACATGGCCGTAATTCTTCATCAGCGCCTTGGGGATCTGCATGTCGCGCGCGCCGGTCTCGGGATCGACATTGGTCGCGGCGCAGCGCTCGATCCGCTTGATCACCTGCAGGCGCAGGCCGCCGGGGCCGGTCAGTTCCCGGTCGACGAGATCGTTCTCGGCCCAGGCCGCGAGCCCGCTGACCATCAGGTTGCCGCGGAAGCGCAGCGGATCGACCGGCTGTCCAAGACGCCCTTCGAGATCGGCGACGCTGGCGAGGTTGATGATCGAGACGAAGCCCGAGCGCGAGTCGGTGAAACGATAGGTCGAGGGCGCCGTCAGCAGCTTCGGTTCGCCGCGCAATTCCCCGGGCATGAAGCCGGTGAAGAAGCGCGAGATCGCGGCATGGCCCTGGTCGCTGGTGGTCGCCGCGCGCAGCACCTCCTGCCCGCCCTCGTGGATGACGAGATCGCCGCTGGCATCGTCGTAGCGTGTCTTGAGCCGCGCCAGCGACTCGTTGCGCATCAGCATCAGGTACTTGATCTTGGGCTGGTGCACGGGCTCGGCCGGATCGAAGCCGGAGGGCCCGTTCTCGATGGCGAAGAGCCGATCACCGGGGAAGAAGCCGCCGGCCGGCAATGCCGCCCGCTTCAGCCGCTCTGGCGAGAGGCCCTTCACGGGATAGCGGTAGAGTGTCTCGATGCGCATGGGCGGGTCCGTTCAGGCAAGGTCGCGGACCATAGCCGTAGTAGGCGGTCCTGACAGATCAAATCTTGTATCCGTTTCGATCAGTCCTCGGCATCGGCCCGAAAAGTGGGAACCGGTTTTCGGGAAAGCCGATGCCGCATCATTCGTCTTCGCCGTCGCTGACGGAGCGCTGGCAGCCCCAGCCGGCCAGCACGGCATCGGTCTCGTCGGCAACGAAGAAGCGGGCGGCGTCGCGGTCGTAGCCTTCGCCCAGCAGCCGCTCGTAATCGGTATGGACGTGGCGGACATGGCTGCCGAGCGCGAGCCAGAGCGCGGTCGAGGGCGGCAGGTCCTTCATGTGGCGCCGCTCCGCCAGCGTGACCACGGCCTCGGCGTCGGAGAGCGGGATACCGGGCGCCAGCGCCCTGAGCGCTTTGCGAATCGCCTGCTGTCGCTTGGTCCCGGCCATGCCCGATCTGTGCCTGCCCTTTGCGTCAGGTCAATTCTGCGCCGGGCCTCTTCCGTTGCGTGAAAGCCACACTATCTTGGAGGGCGAGGGGCGGCCCATTGCGGCGCTCCATCCTGATGAAAGGGCAGCGGGTTCGCGTCGCTACGGGGCGTGACCTGCGGGCGGAGTGACTTGAATGAACATTGAGAAATATACTGATCGCGCGAAGGGCTTTCTCCAGGCGGCGCAGACGATCGCCTTGCGGGAGGGGAACCAGCAGTTCACCCCCGAGCATCTTCTGAAGGCCCTGCTCGATGACAATGAAGGCATGGCGGCCGGTCTGATCGACCGAGCCGGCGGCCAGTCGCGCGTCGCGCTGCAGCTCGTCGACCAGGCCCTGGCCAAGCTCCCGAAGGTCTCGGGCGGCTCGGGCGGGCTCAACCTGACGCCGGGCCTCGCCCGCGTCTTCGACACCGCCGAGAAGGCGGCCGAGAAGGCCGGCGATAGCTTCGTCACGGTCGAGCGGCTGCTGCTCGCGCTCGCGATCGAGAAGGACAGCGAAGCCGGCAAGGCGCTCTCCAAGGCCGGTGTCACCCCGCAGGCGCTGAATGCTGCGATCGAGGCGATCCGCAAGGGCCGCACCGCCGATTCGGCATCGGCCGAGCAGGCCTATGACGCGCTGAAGAAATACGCCCGCGACCTCACCGCCGCGGCGCGCGAGGGCAAGCTCGACCCGGTGATCGGCCGTGACGAGGAGATTCGCCGCACCATCCAGGTGCTGTCGCGCCGCACCAAGAACAACCCCGTCCTGATCGGTGAGCCCGGCGTCGGCAAGACCGCAATCGCCGAGGGCCTCGCGCTACGCATCGTCAATGGCGACGTGCCCGAGAGCCTCAAGGACAAGGAATTGCTCGCGCTCGACATGGGCTCGCTGATCGCCGGCGCGAAATATCGCGGTGAGTTCGAGGAGCGGCTGAAGGCCGTGCTGACCGAGGTCTCGTCCTCGGATGGCGGCGTCATCCTGTTCATCGACGAGGTGCACACCCTCGTCGGCGCCGGCAAGACCGATGGCGCGATGGATGCGTCCAACCTGCTGAAGCCCGCTCTGGCGCGCGGCGAACTGCACTGCGTCGGCGCGACCACGCTCGACGAGTACCGCAAATATGTCGAGAAGGACGCGGCTCTGGCGCGGCGCTTCCAGCCGGTCTTCGTCGAGGAGCCGACGGTCGAGGACACCATCTCGATCCTGCGCGGCCTGAAGGAGAAATACGAGCAGCACCACCGCGTCCGCATCACGGATTCGGCGCTGGTCTCGGCCGCGACCCTGTCGAACCGCTACATCACCGACCGCTTCCTGCCGGACAAGGCGATCGACCTCGTCGACGAGGCCGGGGCACGCCTGCGCATGCAGGTCGATTCCAAGCCCGAGGAACTGGATTCGATCGATCGCGAGATCGTCCGTCTCAAGATCGAGCAGGAGGCGCTCAAGAAGGAGAGCGATGCCGGCTCGAAGGAGCGGCTGAAGCGGCTCGAATCCGAACTGGCCGATCTGGAGACGCGCTCCGACACCATCACGACCAAGTGGAAGGCTGAGAAGGACAAGCTCGGCCACGCCGCGGAGATCAAGACCAAGCTCGATAATGCCCGCAACGAATTGGCTCAGGCGCAGCGCAAGGGCGAGTACCAGCGCGCGGGCGAGCTCGCCTATGGCGAGATCCCGCAGCTTGAGAAGAAGCTGGCCGAGATCGAGGAGAAGGGCGAGAGCGCCGGCATGGTCGAGGAGGCGGTGACGCCCGATCACGTCGCCGCCGTCGTCTCGCGCTGGACCGGCGTGCCGGTCGACCGGATGCTCGAAGGCGAGAAGGAGAAGCTGCTCCGCATGGAGGAGGTTCTCGGCTCCCGCGTCGTCGGGCAGAAGGAGGCGGTGGAGGCGGTCTCGACCGCGGTCCGCAGGGCGCGCGCCGGGTTGCAGGACCCGAACCGTCCGATCGGCTCCTTCATGTTCCTCGGGCCCACCGGCGTCGGCAAGACCGAGCTGACCAAGGCTTTGGCCTCGTTCCTGTTCGACGACGACACGGCGCTCGTGCGCATCGACATGTCCGAGTACATGGAGAAGCACTCGGTCGCCCGGCTGATCGGCGCGCCTCCCGGCTATGTCGGCTATGAGGAGGGTGGGGCGCTGACGGAGGCCGTGCGGCGCCGGCCCTATCAGGTCGTGCTCTTCGACGAGGTCGAGAAGGCGCATCCGGACGTGTTCAACGTCCTGCTGCAAGTGCTCGACGACGGCCGCCTGACCGATGGCCAGGGCCGCACGGTCGATTTCCGCAACGTGCTGATCATCATGACCTCGAATCTTGGTTCGGAGTTCCTGGTAAACCAGCCCGAGGGGCAGGACAGCGATGCGGTTCGCGACGAGGTCATGGGCGTGGTTCGCCACGCCTTCCGGCCCGAGTTCCTGAACCGGATCGACGACATCATCCTGTTCCATCGCCTGCGGCGGAAGGACATGGACGCGATCGTCGATATCCAGATGGCCCGGCTCCAGAAGCTGCTGACCGATCGCAAGATCACGCTCGAGCTCTCGAAGGAGGCGCGCGAGTGGCTGGCGGACAAGGGCTACGACCCGGCCTATGGCGCGCGCCCGCTGAAGCGCGTGATCCAGAAGTCGGTGCAGGACCCGCTGGCGGAAGCAATCCTCGCGGGCGACATCGTCGATGGCGAGGACGTGCCGATCACCGTTGGCCCGGGCTCGCTGATGCTCGGGGCCGTTCCCGGCGTGAAGGAGAAGCGGCCGGCTGGCGTGGCGTTGAACTGACGCCCGCCGAACCGATAGATGAGGAAAGGGCCGCGTGAGCGGCCCTTTTTCTTTGGTGTCTTATCCCCGCTTCAGCAGAAATACCGCCTGTGCGCCGAACAGGTTCCAGAACCACCAAGGCGCATTGACGCCGACGCGGCCACCGGCCGCGTCGAGCGCGACCGCACGCTCCTTGCGGGCGCCGATCTGGTCGCACAGTGTGACGAAATCCCGGATCGTGCAGAAATGGATGTTGGGCGTGTCCCACCAGGCATAGGGCAGGGAATCCGTCACCGGCATCCGCCCCTGGAAGAAGACCTGCGAGCGCATCCGCCAGTGCCCGAAATTCGGGAAGGAGACGATGGCGTGCCGGCCGATGCGCAGCATCTGCTCCAGCACAAGGCGCGGATTGCGCGTCGCCTGGATCGTCTGGGAGAGGATGACGTAGTCGAACGAGTCGTCCGGGTAGTCGGCGAGATCGGTATCGGCGTCGCCCTGGATCACCGAGAGCCCGCGCGCCACGCAATCGGCCACGCCTTCGCGCGACAATTCGATGCCGCGCGCATCGACCTGGCGGGTCTCGGCCAGCAGCGCGAGCAGGGCGCCGTCGCCACAGCCGACATCGAGCACGCGCGTGCCGGGCTGCACCATCTCTGCGACGAGCCGGAGGTCGATGCGGTTGGTCTGGTTGTCGCTGAAGGCCATGGTCTAAAGTCCGCGTGCCCGGGCCGCCGCGCCGATGAAGCCGCGCGTCGTGGCGAAGAGGTTGGGCTCTTCCAGCAGGAAGGCGTCGTGGCCCTTGTCGCTCTCCAGCTCGACGAAGGAGACCGAGGCGCCGGCCGCGTTGAGCGCATGCACGATCGCGCGCGAATCCGCCGTCGGGAACAGCCAGTCCGAGGTGAAGGAGGCCACGCAGAAGCGCGTCTTCGTACCCGCGAAGGCGCGCGCCAGCACACCGTCATGGTCGGCGGCGAGGTCGAAATAATCCATCGCGCGCGTCACGTAGAGATAGGAATTGGCGTCGAAGCGCTCGACGAAGCTCAGCCCTTGATGGCGGAGGTAGCTCTCCACCTGAAAGTCCGCGTCGAAGGAGAAGGTCGGAGCCGCCCGGTCTTGGAGCTTGCGGCCGAACTTGCGGTGCAGCGCCTGCTCCGACAGATAGGTGATATGCGCACCCATCCGCGCGACCGACAGCCCCTTGGCCGGGCGCGTGCCCTCTTCGAGATAGCGCCCGCGTCGCCATTCGGGATCGGCCATCACGGCCTGCCGACCGACCTCATGGAAGGCGATGTTCTGGGCCGAATGCTTGGCGCCGGTCGCCAGCGGCAGCGCCGAGAACACGCGGTTCGGATAGCTCGCCGCCCATTGCAGCACCTGCATGCCGCCCATCGAGCCGCCAGCGACACAGAACAGCGTCTCGATGCCGAGTGAGTCGATAAGGGCGGCCTGCGCCCGCACCATGTCCCGTATGGTGACGACCGGGAAGGACAGGCCCCAGGGCTTGCCCGTCTCCGGATTGGTCGAGGCCGGCCCGGTGGTGCCGGTGCAGCCGCCGATGACATTGGCGCAGATCACGAAGAAGCGGTCGGTATCGATCGGCTTGCCCGGCCCGATCATCGCCGTCCACCAGCCGCCCTTGCCGGTGATCGGGTTGCGGCTCGCGACATACTGGTCGCCGGTCAGGGCGTGGCAGACCAGCACCGCGTTCGATTTTGCGGCGTTCAATGTGCCGTAGGTCTGGTAGGCGATCTGCCAGTGGTCCAGCACCACGCCGCAATCCATCAAGAGCGGCGTATCGGGCCCGAAGCGCGCGACCGGGCTCGAAGGCTCGTTCGCCTCCTTCTGCGGATCGGCCAGGCTGGGGGAGAGATCGCTCATGTCGTCCGCTTCGGCAGTAGGATTTGTCTTGCCGGTCCAGGCGTTCGGAAAATCGAACTCTAGCGATGCCGCGCCGCAGCGCTTCTGTCAACGCAGGACTGCGCAGCCGGCTTTGCCAAGGCGTTGCGGGAGCGCTAAGGAGCGTGGCCTTGCCGGAAAGTGCGTTGCCATGACCGAAGCCGCCCCGACCTCCCTTGCCGATCTGCGCGGTGAAATCGACCGCATCGACAGCGCGATGCACGCGCTGCTGATGGAGCGTTCGCAGGTTATCGAGACGCTGATCTCGATCAAGAAGACGCAGGCCTCGGGCTCCGCCTTCCGCCCCGGCCGCGAGGCCGACATCATGAAGCGGCTCGCGCTCAGCCATAAGGGCCTGCTGCCGCTCGACACCGTCGAGAGCGTCTGGCGCATTATTATCGCCACTTTCACCTATGTGCAGGCGAACTATTCGGTCCATGCCGACACCTCCGGCGGCGACCCGGCAATGCGCGATTCCGCCCGCTTCCATTTCGGCTTCACGGTGCCCTACATCCCGCATGAGGATGCCCGCTCCGTCATTCGCGCGGTGGCGGAATCGGCCGGCGATCTCGGCATCTTCCGCATGGACCAGGGCGCCAGCGCCGGCATCTGGTGGCGCGACCTGATCGGGGCCGATGCTCCGAAGATCATCGCGCGGCTGCCCTTCATCGAGCGTCCGAACCACCCGGCGGGAACTCCGGTCTATTGCATCGCCAAGCCGCTGGCGGACGCCGCCGTGCGCGAGATCGTGCTCTATGCCGCCCGCGTCGAGCGCTGGTCTGAAAGCTTGCGCCATGGCCTCGCCGAGCACCTGGCCGAGGTCTCGGCCTCGGCCGCCGATGGCTCGCATCTGTCGCTGCTCGTCGCGGCTTCCGGCGAGGTCGACCAGGCCGCGATCCGCCAGGCGCTCGTGCCGGCGGGCCTCAGCGACTTCGCTGAGATCGGCAGTCACGCCGCCCGCTTCTCCGTCAAATCCGCCCGCTGAACCGGGCTCGCTCCGTTTCCTGCTGCAAGGTCAATCGTCATGGCGACCCGTCCCACCCCGCGTCCCGGCGTCCTCGATATCGAGGCTTACGTTCCCGGCAAATCCGCCGCGCCCGCTGGCGTGAAGTTGCACAAGCTCTCCTCCAACGAGACGCCGCTCGGCCCGAGCCCGAAGGCGATCGCCGCCTTCGAAGGACTCGCCGCCAAGCTGGAGCTTTATCCCGACGGCACCTCGACCAAGCTCAAGCAGGCGATCGCCGGCCGTTACGGTCTCGATCCCGCGCGGATCATCTGCGGCAACGGCTCGGATGAACTGCTGGAACTCGTCACCAAGGCTTATCTCGGCGCGGGCGATGAGGGCATCTTCAGCCAGTACGGCTTCCTGGTTTATCGCATTGCGATCCTCGCTATGGGCGGCAAGCCGGTCGTCGTGCCCGAGAAGAACTACACGGCCGATGTCGACGGCATCCTGGCGGCGGTGACGCCGAAGACGAAGATCGTCTTCCTCGCCAATCCCAACAATCCGACCGGCACCTATCTGCCCTTCGACGAGGTCAAGCGCCTGCAGGCCGGCCTGCCGCCGCATGTCCTGCTCGTGCTCGATGCGGCCTATGCCGAGTACGTCCGCCGCAACGACTACGCCTCCGGCATCGAGCTCGTCGCCGAGAGCGAGAATGTCGTGATGACCCGCACCTTCTCGAAGATCTACGGCCTCGCCAATCTGCGGATCGGCTGGATGTATGCCCCGGCCCATATCATCGACGCGCTCGAACGCATCCGTGGCCCCTTCAACGTCAACGGCGCAGCCATCGAAGCGGGAGCTGCCGCTGTCGCCGACGAGGCCCATGTCGCCGCAGCCCTTGAGCACAACGAGAAGTGGCTCGCCTGGACCACGGCGGAGCTGGAGAAGCTCGGTCTCACGGTCACGCCCTCGGTCGGCAATTTCGTGCTGATCCACTTCACCAAGACGCCTGGCAAGACCGCCAAGGAGGCCGATGCCTTCCTGACCCAGCGCGGCCTCATCCTGCGCGCCGTCGGCGGCTATGGCCTGCCGGATGCGCTGCGCATGACCATCGGCTCCGAGGAGGCGAACCGCCTCGTCGTCGCCGCGCTCGCCGATTTCCTCAAGGCGTGACCGAGATGGCGGAAAGCTTCGCGCCGCGCCGCTCCGAGCCGGTCTTCGCCCGCCTCGCCATCATCGGCATCGGGCTGATCGGCTCCTCGATCGCGCGTGCGGCCAAGGAGCTGAACCTCGCCGGCACGATCGTACTGGCCGACCGCGACGAGGCCGTGCGTAAGCGGGCGCGCGAGCTGGGTCTTGGCGACACGGTTGCCGAGACGGCGGCGGAAGCAGCCCGCGATGCCGATCACATCATCTTCTGTGTGCCGGTCGGCGCCTGCGGGCCGGTCGCAGCCGAGATCGCGTCTTCGCTGAAGCCCGGCGCGATCGTCTCCGATGTCGGCTCGGTCAAGGGCTCGGTCGTCGATGCCGTCCTGCCGCATCTGCCTGAGGGCGTCGCCTTCGTGCCGGCCCATCCGGTCGCGGGCACGGAGAATTCCGGCCCCGATGCCGGCTTCCCCAGCCTTTTCCTCAACCGCTGGTGCATCCTGACACCGCCCGAGGGTACGGACCCGGCGGCCATCGCGAAAACCCGCCAGTTCTGGGAGGGGATGGGCGCGCTGGTCGAGGTGATGAGCGCGCAGCATCATGACCTCGTGCTCGCCGTCACCAGCCACCTGCCGCATCTGATCGCCTACAACATCGTCGGCACGGCCGAGGATCTGGAGGCGGTGACGCAGTCGGAGGTGATCAAGTTCTCGGCCGGCGGCTTCCGTGATTTCACCCGCATCGCGGCCTCCGATCCGACCATGTGGCGCGACGTCTTCCTCCACAACAAGGAAGCGGTGTTGGAGATGCTCGGCCGCTTCAACGAGGACCTCGCCCTGCTCACCCGCGCCATCCGCTATGGCGACGGCGAGACCTTGCACAAGCACTTCACCCGCACCCGCGCCATCCGCCGCGGCATCGTCGCGCTCGGCCAGGAGAAGCCGGAGACGGAGAAGCTGCGCAAGGATTGAAACCGGCGAACCCTGTGAAACCAGCGCGGTTGCGGCTTGCCAAGCCCGGCGCCTGCTGGTACAGCGCCACCCGTTGCCGCAATAGCTCAGCTGGTAGAGCACCTCATTCGTAATGAGGGGGTCGGGGGTTCGAATCCCTCTTGCGGCACCACGATCCTTCCCCGACATCGCTGCGCTTCGTGACCACCGCTTTCGATGGCCGTCGATTGTCGAATTCCGTCAGCACAGTGCGACCGCGTTTCCGCGCGTAAAGGCTCACTTCAACTGGCTGTCCTTGCTGCCGCGCCGGTTGTAGCTGGAGTGCGCCGCCGAGCGGTCATGGCCGGACTGGCAGGCGACGCAGAGCCGGGCGCCGGGCATGGCGAGCCGCCGCGCTTCGGGAATCTCCTCACCGCATTCCTGGCAATGGATCTCGCCCGGCCCGCTTGGCAATCGCGAGCGCGCCAACCGGACTGCGTCCGAGATCGAGCCGTCGATCTGGTCCTGAACCGCGCCGTCCGGAGCCCATCCGCTTGCCATCACGCAACCTCCATCGCCCATAAGATGGCCTTGGGTCGCACGAAATCCAAGAGCTCCTGATCAGGCGAAGCGTTTCGCCCCGGCGACGCAGAGCACGACCACGGCGGTCGCGGCGATCATCGTCCAGGCGATCGGCTCGCCGAGCAGCCAGCCTGCCAGCATCAGGCCGAAGAAGGGTTGCAGCAGCTGAAGCTGGCCGACCGTCGCCGTGCCGCCGATCGCCAGCCCCCGGTACCAGAACACGAAGCCGACGAGCATGCTGAAGACCGAGACGTAAGCAAGCCCGATCCAGGCCGGCGTGCCGATGCCCTGCCAGGTCGTGGGCCAGAACAGCAGCGCGACCACCGCCATCGCCGGCAATGACAGCAGCAGCGCCCAGGAGATCACCTGCCAGCCACCGAGCCGGCGCGACAGGCTCGCCCCCTCGGCATAGCCGAGCCCGCAGAGCAGCACCGCCGCGACCATCAACAGGTCGCCCGTCAGCGAACCGCTGTCGCTATTGGCCAGCGCGAAGCCGACGACGGTGGCGCTGCCGAGACCCGAGAACAGCCAGAACACGGGCTTCGGTCGCTCTCCGCCGCGCAGCACGCCGAACAGCGCGGTCGCGAGCGGCAACAGGCCGATGAAGACGATCGAGCGCGCCGAGGGAATATGCTGGAGGGCGAGCGCGGTCAGCAGCGGAAAGCCCAGCACGACACCGAGCGCGACGATCGCGAGCGGGCGGATATCCGCCTTCTGCGGCCATTGCTGGCGCAGCAGCATCAGGCAGGCGGCGCCGAGCAGGGCTGCGATGGCGGCGCGGGCGCCGGTCAGGAACAGCGGCGAGAAACCGGCCACCGCGACGCGCGTCGCCGGCAGCGAACCGCTGAAGATCAGCACGCCGATCAGCCCGCTACCCCAGCCTTTGCCACCCCAGTTGTTCGACATCCGATCCGTCCTGCTGCTTCGCCGGAAGCCGTGCTCTAGGCGCAGCTGTCCAACTAAGCCAGCGACAGACCGATACATTCATGGCAAACTGTATGGCTATGGATATCCATACACTCGACGGAGGCGAGCCTGCCGCGACGCGGACGGAGACCGTGATGGCGTCGATCCGTGGCCGTCTCGCGGCACGGACGCTGGCGCCGGGGGATCGCCTGCCCTCGATCCGTGGCTTCGCCGCGACGATGAAGGTTTCGCCCTCCACCGTCGTCGAGGCCTATGACCGCCTCGCGGCTGAAGGCCTGATCCGCGCCCGGCAAGGCTCCGGCTTCTATGTGACGGGCGGCGGCCTGCCACCTTTGGCGCTGACACAAGCCGCCTCGCCGCAGGAGCTGGTCGTCGACCCCTTCTGGGTCTCGCGCCAGTCGCTCGATGCCGAGCCCGGCGCGCTGAAGCCGGGTTGCGGCTGGCTCCCGGCCGACTGGATGCCGGACGAGGCCTTGCGCCGCGGCTTCCGGGGGCTGGCGCGGGCCGATGGTGCAATCCTCACCGATTACGGCGGCACGCGCGGTGCTTCCGTGCTTCGCCGTCTGCTGCTCGGGCGCTTCGCCGAGGCCGGGCTTGCCGTGACGCCCGAACAACTCATGCTGACCGGCTCGGGCACGCAGGCGCTGGATCTGATCTGCCGCTTCCTGCTCCGGCCGGGCGATGCCGTGCTTGTCGACGACCCCTGCTATTTCAACTTCCAGGCCTTGCTGCGGGCGCATCAGGTGCGTGTGCTGAGCACACCCTATACGCCGACAGGTCCGGATATCGCGGCCTTCGAGTCAGTGGTCGCGGCCGAGCGCCCGCGCCTCTACCTGACCAATTCCGGCTTGCACAATCCGACCGGCGCCGGCCTGTCGCCGCAGGCCGCCTATCGCGTGCTGAGCGCTGCCGCAGCCAACGATATGGTCATCGTCGAAGACGACATCTTTGCCGACTTCGAGCCCGAGCCATCGGCGCGACTGGCGGCGCTCGACGGGCTGGAGCGCGTCATCCGGATCGGCAGCTTCTCCAAGACGCTCTCGGCTGCGGTTCGCTGCGGTTATATCGCGGCGCGGGCCGATTGGATCGAAGGCCTGGTCGACCTGCAGGTCGCGACCAATTTCGGCGGCCCCAGTCCGGTCTCGACGGAGCTGCTGGCGGGCGTCCTCGCCGGCGGCAGCTACCGCAAGCATATGGAGGAATTGCACCGTCGTCTGGCGCAGGCGCGGCGGGAGGTCGCGGCGCGGCTGGAGACCTTGGGGATCCGCCCGTGGCTGATGCCGCGCGGCGGCTTCTATCTCTGGTGTCGCCTGCCGGAGGACATCGATTCCGCCGAGCTGGCTCGCTTGGCGGTGATGCAGGGCGTGGTGCTGGCGCCGGGCAACGTCTTCAGCGTCGCACAGGCGGCTGGCCATTTCATGCGCTTCAATGTCGCCCAGTCGCGCGACCCGCGCGTGTTCGAGGTGCTCGGGCAGGCGATGGCGGTCATGCGGCAGCGGGGCGGGGCGGCAGCCGCGCGCGATTGATCCAGCGCAGTCTCGGCTCGCGTTGCACTCGTCAGCCCGGCGGCCCCCTGTTATAGACCGCGGCAATAACCGGCCCGGCCGGACAGGACCCGAAAGTTTCGAGATCATGCATCTGAGGATCGGCACGCGCCGCAGCCCGCTGGCGATGGCCCAGACCAACCACGTCATGGGCCTGATCCGGGAGAAGTTCCCGCAGGCGGAGTTCACCCTCTGCCAGATCGCCACCATCGCCGATCGCGACCGCGTCTCCGAGTTCCACCAGTTCGGCATGGTCGGCGTCTTCGCCGTTGAGCACGAGCAGCAACTGGTCAAGCGCGAGGTCGATTTTGTCGTCCATTCGCTGAAGGACCTGCCGACGACCTTGCATGAAGGGCTCGTCCTCGCCTCGGTGCCGCCGCGCGAGGATCCGCGCGATGCGCTCTGCGGCTCGACCATGGCCTCGCTACGCCAGGGCGCGCGTGTCGGCACGGGCTCGCTGCGCCGTCGTGCCCAGATCCTGAACCTGCGTCCGGACGTCACCGTCGTCCCGATCCGCGGCAATGTCGGCCCGCGCCTCGCCAAGATCGGCGGCGAGGATGCGCTCGACGCCGTCATCCTCGCCCATGCCGGCCTGCGCCGCCTCGGTCTGGACGACGCCTCTTCGGAAGTGCTTGCGCCGAGCCTGTTCCCCTATGCCGTCGGGCAGGGCGCGTTAGGACTCGAGGCTCGCGCCGAGGATACCGCCGTGATCGAGGTGCTCCAGGCGATCGAATGCTCGAAGGCTCGCGCCGAGGCCGAGGCCGAGCGCGAGATGATGCATGCACTCGGGGCCGGCTGCAGCCTGCCCGTCGGCGCCTGCGCGACATGGCGGGACGGCCAATTGACGCTGCACGCGCAGGTAACCTCGATCGAGGGTACGGAACGCGTCGTCGCCGACCAGAGCGCGGCGCCGGAACACGCCCGCGAGCTCGGCCTCTCGGTCGCGCAGATTCTGAAGGAGAAGGGCGGCGTCGCGATCCTGGAAAAGAGCTATCGCGGCCATTATCCGAGCTTCAAATCGATCTAGCCGTCCTGCCCCCGATACGTCCGGCCTGCTCGGTGAGTGCAGGGCTTTCGGTGCCTGGTCGGGCGACGTTCAGAGCCTGACGGCGACCTCGCGGTGGCGCGAGGCGAACAGCGCAGCCTCCCGGCGGAACAGCATCCAGGCGGGCTGGGGCGTCTCATGGCCCGGCTCACGCATCGACATCGTATAGGGACCGGCATTTCCGGCCGGCTTGTCGGGGTCGAGCCGCGCCGCCCGGCACATCGCCCGTGCGATCCGGGTGATCCGTTCCTCGTCCATCTGCACCTCCGCCGCGACGATCCAGCGGCGACGGAACGTCGAATCGGTCTTTCCGGTTCCGCCAGCAGCCCCCTCTTTTTCGTCAGGCTGCCAGCAGCCCCAGCGCCCGCTCGATGCGCGAGCAGCCGGGCTTGGCGCGGGCCTTCGCATAGCTCTTCTGCAAGCGGCCGCTGGCATAGGCGTCGATGACGATGGCATGGACATAGCTTTTGCGGACGACCGCCGGCGTATTGACCAGCTTCTCCGAGATCGAGCGCATGATGTCGGCGAGCTGGCGCTTACGCCCCGCCTCGCTCGCCACCGCCTCGCCGGCGAGCAGAAGCTCGGCGGCAGCCGCGTTGGCGGCCAGCATGCGCAGGTCCTTGCTGCTGATGGGCAAGCCGCAGGCACGCTTGAGATAGGCGTTGATCTCGGCTGCGTGGATCGGCGAGACCACGCCGTCTTCGTTCCGGTATTGCAGCAGACGCCGGCCGGGCAGGGTGACGATCCGCGCGATCGCGCGGGCGAGTGGCGCATCGTCGATGGCGCAGGAAATGTCCTTGCCGCTCTTGCCGCGGAAATGTAGCGCGATCCGCGTTCCCGTCAGCGTGACGTGGCGCTTGAGCAGCGTCGAGGTGCCGTGGCTGCCGTTTGCTTTGGCATAGGTCTCGTTGCCGACGCGCAGATGGCCGCGGTCGATGATGGTCGCGGCGCAGGCCAAGGCCTTGTCGCGGGAAAGCGTCCGCGCCTTGGCGTCCGCCGCGATGCGAGCACGCAGTTCCGGCAGGGCCTCGATCAGGCGTGCCAGCCGCTTGAGCTTGCGTCGCTCGCGCACCTTCTCCCAATCCGGATGGTAGCGATGCTGGATACGGCCGGCCTCGTCGCGGCCCACGGCCTGGAGATGCGCGCGCGGATCGGCGGCGATGCGGACATCCTGATAGGCGGGCGGGATGGCCAGCGAGCGGATGCGATCGAGCGTCTCCGCCTGCGTGATCTTGCCACCGGCCGCGTCGCGATAGCCGAAGGAGCGGCCATGGCGGACGCGGCGGATCGTGAGTTCGTCGGACGAAACGCGCCGCAGTCGCGTCGCGGCGGACGGGCGTTTAGCGTGTCGGGAAACCGGCATGACGCGGGCTCGCAGCAATTTGCTGCGAAGAATGCGCGGTCCATGGAATTGGTTCCGCGCAGTCGAGCATATTCACCACGCTACGACAAGCGCGTAGGTTTCTGGGGATGCATGCACGAAAATCAGTGGCCAGAACGCAGGTGTCCCGCCAAAACTGTCAAAAAAATTGAACGATATGTTTGGGGAGATGACGGTGCCGCGCGTTTTGATCGCCGAGTTCATGCATGAGACGAACACCTTCAGTGTTCAGCTCACGGACGAGGCTACCTTCAGGGCCCATGGCGCCTTTCGCGACAACGAGATCCCCGGCGCCTTCCGTGGCACGCGCACCTCGATGGGCGCGGCTTTTGAGGCGGCCGACAAGTTCGGCTGGAATCTCGTCCATCCGCTGGTGACCGGCGCCAATCCGTCCGGCCGCGTCACCGATCACGCTTTCGAACTCTTCGCCGGCCAGATCGTCGATGCTGCCTCGGGTGTCGACGGCGTGCTGCTGCATCTCCACGGCGCCATGTCGACCGAAAGCTCGGATGACGGCGAGGGCGAGTTGCTGGCGCTGCTGCGCAAGCGCATCGGCCCTGACGTGCCTGTCGTCGCGGTGCTCGACCTGCATGCGACGGTCACGCAGCTCATGGCCGACAACGCCAATGCGCTGATCTCCTACCGGACCTACCCGCATATCGACCAGTACGAGCGGACCTGGCAGGCGGCCGAATTGCTGCAGCGCGCGATCAAGGGCGAGATCAGGCCGAAGGTCGCACTCGCCCGCCGCCCGATCCTCTACGCGCTTGATGGCGGGCGCACGACCTCGCCGCCTTTCCTCGAATTGCTGCGCCGTGGCGATGCGCTGGAAGCCTCCGGCGACGCGCTCGTGGTCAGCGTCCAGGCCGGTTTCTCCTCGGCCGACGTCCACGATATCGGCCCCTCGATCGCGGTCACGGCCGATGATCGCGGTAAGGCGCAGGCCATCGCCGAGGAGCTGATGGACTATGCCTGGGAGCAGCGCCGCTTCTCCTCGATCCATTTCACGCCGCTGGCTGAAGCCATGGCCCGCGCCAAGGCCGGCGAGGCCGACGCGGGCAAGCCCGGTTACAAGCCGGTGGTGATCTCGGATTATTCGGACAATCCCGGCTCCGGCGCCTATGGCGACGCCACCAATCTGCTGCGTGCCGTGCTCGATGCCGGGCTGAAGAATGTCGGCTTCCATGCGATCAACGACCCCGAGGTGGTGCTGGCCGCTCAGGCGATCGGCGTCGGCAAGCGCGGCCGGATCAGGCTCGGCGGCAAGGTCGATCCGACCATGGGCGGCGGGCCGCTCGATCTCGACGCCCATGTCGTCGCGATCACCGACGGCTATTTCCTCTGTCACGGCCCGATGGCCGGCGGTGTCTGGCGCAATTACGGGCTCTCGGCCCTGCTGCGCGTCGACGATGTCGAGATCATCGTCATCACCCATAACGGCCAGGCGACCGATCTCGCGCAGTTCACCTCGCTCGGCGTCGATCCGACCCGCAAGTCGACGGTGATTGTCAAGTCGATGCAGCATTTCCGCGCCGCCTTCGAGCCGATCGCGCGCGAGGTGCTGGAGGTCGATACCGGCGCGCTCTCGACCCGCAATTTCAAGGAGCGGCCCTACAAGAAGGTCCGCCGCCCGATCTTCCCGCTCGACGATATCTGACCGCCGCTCGTAAGCGCCGGCGACGACTGGACTTGAGGAGAACACCATGGCGATTCAGGCCGATATCGTGCTGCGTAACGGACCGATCTGGTGCGGCCGTGAGGAGGGCGTCGTCGAGGCGCTGGCGATCTTCCGGGACAAGGTGCTGGCCGCCGGCAGCGATGCCGAGATCAGGCCGCTGATCGGACCGAAGACCCGCGTCATCGACCTGAAGGGCCGGCTCGCGACGCCGGGCCTGAACGACTCCCATCTCCATCTCGTCTCGCTCGGCATGACCATGGGCTGGGTCGATTCCAAGCCCGAGAGCGCGCCGACGTTGGAAGCCCTGCTCGGCGCGATTTCGGCCCGTGCCGCACAGTCGAAGCCCGGCGAATGGATCCTCTCGCGCGGCTACGACCAGACCAAGCTCGACACCGGCCGCCATCCCTATCGCGAGGAGCTGGACCGCGCCGCGCCGAACAATCCGGTGATGCTGGTGCGCGCCTGCGGCCATATCGCGATCTGCAATTCCGAGGCGCTGCGCCTCGGCGGCATCGACGAGACGTCCCCGACGCCGCAGGGCGGTCTGATCGAGCAGCAGAATGGCCGCCTCACCGGCCTGCTCGCCGAGAACGCCCGCGCTCCGGTCCAGGCTGCGATTCCGGCTGCAACAGAAGAAGACATCATCGCCGGCATCGAGCGCGGCGGGCAGTATCTGCTCTCGCTCGGCATCACCAGTTGCATGGATGCCGCCGTCGGCCAGAAGGGCGGCTTCCGCGAGATCGCAGCCTATCATCGCGCCAAGCGTGACGGCCGCCTGCCGGTCCGCACCTGGCTGACGCTGCTCGGCGACGATGGCCGCTCGATCGTGCCCGAGTGCTATGCGGCCGGCCTGATCTCCGGCACCGGCGACGAGATGTTGATGATCGGCGGCGTCAAGCTCTTCCTCGACGGCTCGGCCGGCGGCCGCACCGCCTGGATGACCGAGCCCTATCTCGGCGATGACAAGACCACCGGCGTCTGGATGTGGGAGGATGCCGAGCTTGAGCGCATGGTGCTCGACGCCCACAGGAAGGGCTACCAGCTCGTCTGCCATGCCATCGGCGATGCCGCGATCGAGCAACTCATCACCGCCTATGAGAAGGCGCTCGCCGCCTATCCCGACCCGCACCGGCGCCACCGCATCGAGCATTGCGGCTTCTCGACGCCGGCCCAGCACGAGCGCATGGTCAAGGCCGGCATCTATCCCTGCCCGCAGCAGGTCTTCATCCATGATTTCGGCGATGCCTATGTGAAGGTGCTCGGCCCCGAGCGGGCGATGCCGAGCTATCCGTTCCGCACCTGGTTCGACCTCGGCCTGAAGCCGGCGACGGGCAGCGACGCCCCGGTCTGCGACCCCAACCCCTTCCCGAATTTCCACACCATGCTGACGCGTGAGACCTGGAAGGGCACGGTGATGGATGAGAGCCAGCGCGTCTCGATCGAGGAGGCGCTGCAGGCCTATACTGAGTTCGGCGCCTTCTCGCAGAAGCAGGAGAAGGTGAAGGGCCGGCTCGCGCCGGGCTTCCTGGCCGATGTCGCGGTGTTCTCGCGCGATCTCTTGAGCGCTGCTCCGGCCGATATCCTCAAGGATACGCGCTGTGATCTCACCATTCTCGGCGGCGAGGTGGTGTTCGAACGTTCGTAGGATCGGATTTGACCGCGCAGGGGAAGACAAGCGCGGCAAAGCCGCTATGGTTCCACTTGGAAGCAAACAACTCCGGATCAGCCGGAGCGGATAAACGGGAGGAGTGATCGTGTTGTTGAAGAAATTGGCCTTCGCTACCGCGCTGACGCTGGTAGCCTTCACCGTATCTGCACAGGCCCAGGAGCCGCGTCGCGGCGGAACGATCCGCTTCACGGCGCCCTACGGCGCCTCCTTCGTCAGCAATGACAGCCACGTCTCGAACCAGATCCAGGACGAGATCTACGGCTATGCGCTGCACGGCATGCTGTTCCGCTGGGATTCCAATACCGGCAAGCCGGAGCCCGAGCTGGTCGAGTCCTTCTCGACCTCGGCCGACGGTCTGACGCATACGCTGAAGCTACGCGAGGCTTATTTCCACAATGGCCGCAAACTGTCGGCCGATGACGTGATCTGGTCGTTCACCCGCCTCGTGGACGGATCGAAGAGCTATCCCGGCGCGCGCCACGTCTCGCGCATCAAGGGCGGCGCCGAGGTCCGCGAAGGCAAGGCGAAGGAAATCTCCGGCCTGAAGAAGATCGACGATCGCACCATCGAGATGACGATGACCGACGCGGTCGATCCGGGTTTCCTGTTCTTCAGCGCTCCTACCGCGATCCTGCCGGCCAAGGAGGCGCAGGAGGCGGACTTCTTTAACAAGCCGATCGGCCTCGGCCCCTTCAAGTTCGTCGAGCACGTTCCCGGCTCGCGCATGGTCTTCGAGCGCTGGGAGAAGTACTACAAGGCCGGCAAGCCCTACGCCGACAAGCTCGTGATCTCGCCGATGGGCGAGGCCGCGGCCCGCGACGTCGCCTTCCGGAACAAGGAGATCGACGTCTCCATCCTGGGTTCGACTCAGTATGTCGCCTACAAGGCCGATCCGAACCTCTCCAAGGGAATCCTTGAGGTCGCGGAAGTCTTCACCCGCAACATGGGAATGAACCCGGAGTTCAAGCCCTTCTCCGACAAGCGGGTGCGCCAGGCGATCAACCATGCCATCGACAGCGAGCTGATCATCAAGCGCCTGGTGCGGGACAAGGCCTATCGCGCCGTGAGCTGGCTGCCACTGTCTTCGCCGGCTTTCGACAAGGGCGCCAAGCCCTACGCCTTTGACCCGGATAAGGCGAAGAAGCTCCTGACCGAGGCCGGCTATCCGGACGGATTCGAGTTCGAGTGGACCGCTACGCCGAACGAGAGCTGGGGTATCCCGATCGTCGAGGCGACGATCCCGATGCTCGCCAAGGTCGGCATCAAGGTGAAGGTCAAGCCGGTGGAAACCTCGGCTCTCGGTGGCGTTGTCGCTAAGGGCGATTTCCAGGCCTATATCTGGTCGAACACGTCCGGACCGGATCCGCTGACCTCGCTGAAGTGCTTCCATTCGGCGACGCCGCGCTCGTCCTGTAACTACACCGGCTTCAAGAACCCGGCCTACGACAAGGTGCTGGACGATGCTGCCGCAGAGAAGGACGCTGCCAAGAAGCTCGAGCTGCTGAAGAAGGCCAACGCCCTCCTGCAGGACGAGGCTCCCGTCTGGTTCTTCAACTACAACAAGGCGGTGCTGGCCTATCAGCCTTGGCTGCATGGCCTGCAGGCGAACGCGACGGAGCTCGCGCTCCAGCGCTACGAGGATCTCTGGGTCGACGCGACTTCGCCTGCGGCGAAGTAAGCGCGCCTCAGCGGAGGTTCTCGCCAGCTCGATGACACCCGTACCCCGGACCGGCGGCGATGCTGCCCGTCCGGGGTGACGGCGATTTTCGAGCCTTGACCTGAGTCCGCCCCGCGGCGGCGATCAGGAGTTGACCATGCTGCCCTATGTCATCCGCCGCCTGCTGCAGGCCATTCCGATCCTGCTTGCGGTCGCCGGGCTGATCTTCGTGATGTTCAGCGTCATTCCCGGCGATTTCGCATCGACCCAGATGTCCGACGGCCGCTCGGTCGTCGATGCCGAGCAGGTCGCACGCATGAACAAGCAATTCGGCCTCGACGATCCCGTCCATGTTCGCTTCGCGAATTATGCCGTGAAGCTTGCGACGTTCGATCTCGGCACCTCGTTCCGCACCCGCCAACCGGTGATCAATTCACTGGTCGAACGGATCTGGCCCAGTCTTCAATTGGCCATCGCTGCCATGACGTTCGCGATCGTCCTCGGCGTTCCGCTCGGCTTCCTGGCGGCACTGAAGCCGGGTGGCTGGCTCGACATGCAGTCGATGTTCGTCGCCGTGTCGGGCCTGTCCCTGCCGCAGTTCTGGCTCGGGCTGATGCTGATGTATGCCTTCGCGCTGGTGCTCGGCTGGTTCCCGAGCTTCGGCTATGGCGACGGCAACCCGCGCTATATCGTGCTGCCGGCGGTCGCGCTCGGCGTGGCACCGCTCGCCTTGCTGGCCCGCACCACACGCGCCGCCGTGCTCGAAGTCATGAACGCCGACTTCGTCCGCACCGCCCGCGCCAAGGGCAACAGCGAGGTCCGGGTGATGCGCTGGCATGTGGCGCGCAACGCGATGGTCATCGTGCTGACGACGCTCGGCCTGCAGTTCGGCTCGATCATGGGCGGCGCCGTGGTGATCGAGAAGCTTTTCGCCTGGCCGGGTATCGGCTCGCTCCTGGTCGACAGCGTGTCGCTGCGCGACATTCCAGTCGTCCAGGCCTGCATCCTGCTGCTCGTGCTTTTCTTCCTCGTCGTGAACATCATCGTGGACGTGCTCTGCGCTCTGATCGATCCGCGCATCAAGTACACCTAGGGACGGGGCACCGATGAAACTCCGAGCTAATCTTTGGATCGGCGGCGTGCTCTTCGCCGCCGTCGTCGTCGGCGGGACGCTGGCGCCCTGGCTGGCGCATACCGATCCCGTCATGGACGCCAATCTGATGAATGCCGAGGTTCAGCCCGGCGCCGAGTTCTGGTTCGGCACGGACGCGCAGGGCCGCGACATCTACAGCCGCGTGCTCTACGGCGCGCGCATCTCGCTGACGGTCGGCATCGTCTCGCAGTTGATCAACACCGTGATCGGCGTGGCGCTGGGCATGTCGGCGGGTTATTTCGGCGGCTGGTGGGACGATTTCGTCAACGGCTTGACCAACCTCATGCTGTCGATCCCCTCGCTGGTCTTCGCGCTCGCCATCATGGCGATCCTCCAGCCAGGCCTGACCAGCCTGCTGATCGCGCTCGGCCTGACCAACTGGTCCTATACCTGCCGGCTGTCGCGGGCTGCGACGCTGTCGATCAAGCAGCAGGGCTATGTCGAGGCGGCGCGCTCCTTCGGCTCGAGCAACCTGCGCATCATGCTGCTGCAGATCCTGCCGAACATCGCTGGTCCGATCATCGTGATCGGCACGCTCGGCATGGGCGGCGCCGTGCTGGCGGAGGCGGCGCTATCCTTCCTCGGCCTCGGCATCCGCCCGCCCTTCCCGAGCTGGGGCTCGATGCTCTCCGATGCGCGCGACCAGATCACCACGGCACCCTGGATTTCGATCTTCCCGGGCCTCGCCATCTTCATGACCGTGCTCGGCCTGAACCTGCTGGGTGACGGCCTGCGCGACATCCTCGACCCGCATTCGCAGCTACGCAAAGCCTGACAGCAGAGACTATGACGACCCCAGACCTGATCGATCCGCCGCTCGAGACCATCCGCTTCCACGGGCTGAAGGCGGGGCCGAAGCTCCTCGTCTTTGGCGCCGTCCATGGCAACGAGACCTGCGGGCCGAATGCCATCGCTCGCGTGATCGAGGATTGCCGGGCTGGCCGTGTCGTAGTCCAGCGTGGCGAGGTCACCTTCCTGCCGGTCGCCAATCCCAAGGCTTACAGGCAGAACACCCGCGAGGGCGACCGCAACCTCAACCGTGATCTGCGCGAGCGGCCGCAGCCTGTCGATAACGAAGACAGGCTCGGCAACCCCCTCTCCGCCATCCTGCGCCAGCACGACATGCTGCTCGACATCCACTCCTTCACCGGAGAGGGCGTGCCCTTCGTCTTCTTCGGGCCTGATGACAATCGCGGCACGCTCGAACCCTTCCGCCACGGTGCGGCGGAAGCAGCCTTTGCCGCCTGTCTCGGCGTCGACCTGATGATCCATGGCTGGCTCGACATCTATGTCCGGCTGATCGCGGCGCGCGAGCGCTTGAACCTGCCGCGCCTCGCCGTGACCGAAGGCTTCGGCACGACCGAGTTCATGCGCTTTGCCGGCGGCTATGGCGTGACGCTCGAATGCGGCCGCCACGAGGATCCGGCTTCCGTCGATGTCGGCTACAAGGCGATCCGCAATGGGCTTGCCCATCTCGGGCTGACCGACGAGGCGCCGCCGGCGCCTGAGAAGCGCGTCGTCGTCCATATGGACGATCTCGTCATCTGCGAGGCCGAGGGCGATCGCGTCGAGGGCAATTGGAAGACCGGCGACCGCGTCGCGAAGGGCACGCCGATCGCCCGCCGCGCCGACGGCACGGTGGTGACGATGCCCCGCGACGGCTTCATCATCTTCCCCAATCCCAAGGCCAAGCCCGGCGAGGGCATCTGCTATCTCGGGACGGAGAGCACTCGCCGGTTCTGAGCGCGACCACGCTTGTCATTCTGGAGCGCGCCGCAGGCGCGAATCCGGAGCACATGAACACGACCTTTGCGTCATGGTCGGGCTTGTCCCGACCGTCCACGTCTTTGCTGGTTGAGAGCTGGACTTGAGACGTGGATGCTCGCCACAAGGGCGAGCATGACGAACTGAAGTAAGGTCGCGCCCATAGGTTCCGGGTTCTTCGCTGTGCGAAGCTCCGGAATGACGAGGGGGCTGCCAGGCCAAGGCTCTATCCGCCGCTCTTCTCGGGCTTGCCGATGCGGCTGAGGTCGATCTGCTTCTGCAGGCCGAGCATGACGCTGAACGAGGTCACGGGCGTGAGCCCGGTCTCCTTGGTCTTGCGCCAGGCGCCGGAGGCGGTGGCGGTGAAGCCCTTTCCCAGTCCACGCTGGTAGTCGATGCCGATGCCCTTCTGGTCCGAGCGGGCATCGAGGCCGACATAATCGTCGGTTTTGCGCCGAGCGATGAGGCTGACGGCATTGTCGTCGTCGATCCGCGCGGTCAGCTTCGCCTCATGCGCCGTCGTCACGTTGATGACGGAGAAGGGCAGGGTGGTGTCCTCCACCATGCGGGCCGAACCGAGATCGAGCGTGAAGCGCTCATAGGGCACGCGTAGCTTCGCGGTGTAGAGCAGGCTTTCGACCGCATCGAACTCCTTCTCCGGGAAATAGGCGCGGAACGGCGAGAGCGAGCCCTCGATTGTGGCGCCGCCCAGCGCCGTCGAGAAGAACAGGTTCGGCTGCAGGCGGTTATGGTCGCGCCGGAAGCCGAGATAGTCGACGCCTTCGATGTAATGGATGCGTGAGGCGCTGAAGGAGAGGCCGATCTCGGTCTCGCCCGAGCGCCAGGCCGCGCCCGTGGTCAGCCCCAGCGTGCCGAAATTCTCGTCGCGCGGCAGGAAGTCGCCGAGATTGAAGACATTGCGCTCGTTCAGCGCGGTGATGCGCGCTTCGCCGCTGACGAAGAGGCGGAAGGGGCCAATGCCATGATCGAGGCGCTCGCGCCAGGCGAGGCTGCTCCTCCGGCGCGACCAACTCTGTTCGGCGCCCATTGTGACCGAGGATTGCAGTACGGTTGAATCGCCGAGGCTGATGGCGTGCTTGAGCGCCAGCGAATGGGCGCGGGCCGAGGCGAGCGCGCGCGGATCGTAATGTGTTTCGACCAGAGACAGGTTGAGGCCGTAGCCGTCCTGCAACGTGCCGTGAAGATAATCCCAGGTTGCATAGGTTGTGACGACGGGTGTGCCGTTCGCCCCCTGGATACCCGCCGGGTTGCTGTCGAAGCCGCCGCGAAGCCCGATGACGGCGATCGAACTCTCCTTCTCTTCGGCGGCTTTCTCTGTCGCAAGGGCGAGTGAGACGTGAAAGACCAGTGAAGGCAGGATGATGATGCGCGTCAGAATCGTCATGATATCACCAATTCTTCCGGCAATATGGAAGATATTGGTTAATAATTTACGAATAATGCGAAATTTGTTGAGTTTGAAATAGGGCTAATCTCGAATGAAATGGCAGTGAATTCGTGTATTCGGCGAAAATATACTTATGTGCGTCGATTAAGTTTACCTGGTATGGTTAATGTCGGGATAAGGTTGTTGGTATCGGTTTCTGCAACTTATACGTGCTTTATCGCTTCCGCGTCGGAGGCGAAGACAGGGAGAAGCACAATGAAATACGCGATTATTCTCGCTACGGTTGCGGCTTTCGCCGTTTCCCCGGCCATGGCGGGCGGGCGGGGCGGTTCTCTTCTCGGCGGTATCATCGTTCCGGTGACGACGGCGGTGTCGGGCGTCAAGATCAATGCGCTCAACAATGTCAGCGTCCTCAGCGGCAACGGCATCGCCAACGGCAACAAGATCGGCGTCGTTGCCCCGGTGAAGGCGATCGTCAGCAAGAACGGCATCGTCGGTGGCCTGCTCGGCGGTCTCGGTCACGGCTGCGGCTGCAACTGATCCACCCGCTCCCGACCTCTCCATCTGCAACTTGGAACGGGGCTGGCCTTGCCGGCCCCTCTTTTTTGTGGCGGGGGCGGCCATCGGCGCTCGATCCTTAAAATGCCGGGGATCGGGCTGACGGGTTCTTAGAGCCTCGCGCGTAGAGCCATGCGCCATGCATCTGCTGATGAGGCCCCGCAAACGCGCCGCGCAGTTGCCCGCGGACATCGAGATCGAGATCATCTCGCGTCTCTTCGCGGCCCTGCCGCAGATCCTCTGCATCGCGGCCGGGCTGATCGTCGGCTCCGCCATCATGGCCGTGCAGACGGGCCAGGCAATCTTCTGGTGGCTGACCGGAGCTGGTATCCTCACAACGTTGGCGCGCCTCGCCAATATCGTCGGCTTCAAGCGGCGCGACGCCGCCCGTAAGCTGACCCTGACAGAGGCGCGGCGCTGGGAGGCGGGCTACGCCTATACCGCCTTCGCCTTCACGCTTGTCATCGCCGCGTTGACCCTGGCCGCTGCTGCAGCCGACCATGCCGGCGGCTTCGTGCTCAGTCTCGGGCTGACCATGGCGCTGACGGCCGGCTCCTATCTGCGCACGCTTCGCTACTGGATCTGTGCCGTGCTCTCGACCATCGCGATCGGCACGCTGGTCGTCGCCTTCCTGGTCTCGGGCGATCCGCTCTATCAGGCGCTTAGTGTCCTGCTGCTGGTCTATCTCTACTCGATCTATGAAAGCTCCGATTACATCATCGGCCAGTTCGAGGAATTGCTGATGGTGCGGCGTGAACTCGACTTCGCCGCGAGCCATGACCCGCTGACCGGCCTCCTGAACCGCCGTGGACTCGATCGCATTCTCGACGAAGCCGGCGAAAGCGGCGAGGCCTTGGGGCTCCTGCTGCTCGATCTCGATGGCTTCAAGCTGATCAACGACCGTTACGGCCATCAGGCCGGCGACGACCTGCTCAAGCAGGTCGCGATGCGCCTGAAGGGCGTCGTCCGGCCGGGCGATATCGTGGCGCGGCTGGGTGGAGACGAATTCGCCCTGCTTGTGCGCGGCGTCGAGGATGCAGTCGCACTTTCCGAGGTTGCCGATCGGGCAGTGTCGGTCGTCAGGGCGCCGATCATGCTGATGGGGCAACTCGTCACGGTGGGTGCCAGCGTCGGTGTCTCCGTCAAGCCGGAGCAGGATGCCGGCCACTGGACGGCCGAGGTGCTGACGCGCGCGGCCGATCAGGCGCTGTATGGCGCCAAGCGCGCCGGCAAGGGCCGCAGCATGGTCGCCCACTGGGACGATGTCGCCTGACAGCGCCGCGAACTGCGGGTAGCTTGATCTCGGCGAGTCATTCACCTACCGTCCGGCAGGTAGCTCGCCGATGGCGCTGCGTGGAGACGGGAGAAGGCGATGTCATCGGGCGGAAAGCTTGTCGCGGAGGGCGCGCGCCGCTCGCCTTACTTCACCGAGGAGCATGAGGCGCTGCGCGACCAGGTCCGCCGCTTCGTCGAGACTGAGATCAAGCCGCACGCCCTGCAATGGGAGGAGGACGGCTTCGTCCCGCGCGACGTGCTGCGAAAGATGGGTGAGCTCGGCTTCTTCGGCATCCGCTATCCCGCCGAGTATGGCGGCTCCGAGATGGACACGATGGCGACCGTCGTGCTGGCCGAGGAACTCGGCCGCTCGACCTTCTCCGGCGTCGCGATCACGGCGCTGGTCCATACCGACATGGCCTCGGTCCATATCGCCAATGCCGGCAGCCAGGCCCAGAAGGACAAGTACCTGCCCGGTATTATCGCGGGCGAGAAGATCGTCGCGGTCGCCGTCACCGAGCCCGATGCCGGCTCGGATGTGAAGGGCATCCGCACCACGGCGCGGCGCGAGGGCGACCATTACGTCCTCAACGGCGCCAAGATGTTCATCACCAATGGCGTCCATGCCGATCTCTATTGCGTCGCCGCCAAGACGGACCCGCAGGGGCGGCCCTCGCAATCGGTCTCGATCTTCGTGGTCGAGAAGGGCACGCCGGGCTTCTCGGTCTCGCGCGCCCTCGACAAGCATGGCTGGCGCTCCTCGGACACCGCCGAGCTTTCCTTCGTCGATTGCAAGGTGCCGGCCGAGAACCTGCTCGGGCAGGAAGGGCGCGGCTTCTACGCGATCATGAGCAATTTCCAGAACGAGCGCACTGTGATCGGCGCGATGGCGATGGGCGAGGCGCAGGCCGCCATCGACCTGACGCTGGACTATGTCCGGACGCGCAAGGCTTTCGGCGCGCCGCTCTGGGAGAAGCAGGCGATCCGCCAGCGTCTGGCCGAGCTTGCCGGCAAGGTCGAGGCCGGCCGCCAGCTCGTCTACCACGCCGCCTGGCTCGACGCGCAGGGCTTCGACGCCACCCGCGAGGTCTCGATGGCCAAGGCCTATTGCGGCGAGCTGGTCAACGAAGTCATGTACGACTGCCTGCAGTTCCATGGCGGCATGGGCTACATGCGCGAGAGCGCGATCGAGCGCATGACCCGCGATGCCCGCGTCCAGGCCATCGGCGGCGGCGCGACCGAAGTCATGCTCGAGGAAGTGGCGAAGCGGCTGTGATCGGAACGTCACTCATAGAGTGTCTTCCCGTGCGCGCTGCGGCGCGCAGTGCCGCTGCGCAGACACGGGACCGCGTGACGAGAGGGCGCCTTTCCGGAGGACGGTCCCGTGTCAGCGCAGCGGCATTACATGCCGCAGCGCGCACGGGATGACACCCTATGAATGACGCCCCAACCACCGCCCGGTCGACCACCGAAGGCGGCTCACGCCGGCTGATCCTCGACCATGCCGCGCGGCTGCTGCGCGGCGGCGGCTACCATCAGACCACCTTGCGCGAGATCGCCGAGGCCGTCGGCATCCGCAAGGCGAGCCTCTACTACCATTTCGGCTCGAAGGAGGAGATCGTTGAGGAGGTCGTCAACGATGGCGTACGCTTCGTCCATGAGGCCGTCGTCGCGGCGCTGGCGGCGGAAGAGGGCGCCTCGCCGCGCCAGCGGCTGGAAGCGGCGATCCGCGCGCATCTCTCGGCGCTGCACGGCCATGGCGATTACACCTCGGCCAGCATCAAGGTCTTCACCTTCGGCGCGGCGCCCGTGCCGGAGAGCGTGCGCGCCGTGCGCCGTGCCTATGAGGATGTCTGGCGCCGCCTGATCGCCGAGTGGCAGGAGGCGGGCGGCATGCCGGCTGGCAATTCGCCGGATGTGCTCAGGCTCTTCCTGCTCGGCGCGCTCAACGGCTCGACCGACTGGTACCGGCCGGAGCGCCATGCGATCGACGCCCTCGCACGCGAATTCGTGGCGCTGCTCTCGCCGCATTGAGCGCCAGCCCCGCCTCCCACGCAGGGGCGGACGGCATCGTCATGGCTGACCGGCGCGGCGGCGGTTGCTAGCATCCCTTCGCGGGGCTGATGGTCGCCTCGCGATCTGACGAGGATTCTTCGCCTGATGCGCGCCTTCTATCACCCCGACCAAGCCCTTCACGATCCCCAGCAATATATGCGCTTCGGCAAGGTCGTGGCTCCCAAGGACCTGCCGGAGCGGACGGAGCGCTTGCTCAGCGCGCTCAGGAAGCACGGCATCACGCCGGAGAAGCCGGCGGCGCATGGCACGGACCCGGTCCTGGCGATCCATGATGCCGGCTTCGTCAAGTTCCTCGAAACCGCCTGGGCGCGCTGGCAGGACCTGCCGGCCGAGCGCGGGCCGGAAGTCTGGCCGAGCACCTTCCCCTATTGGAGCGGCCGCCCGGACGAGGATGTCCGCCCGCCTTGCCGCCCGACCGGCTTCATCGGCCAGCTCGGCTGGTATCTCGGCGATCTCTCGGTGCCGATCGGCGAGCATTGCTGGCATTCGACGCTGCGCTCCTCGGAAACCGCCGTCTCCGCGGCCGACGCGATCCTGGCCGGCGAGCGCGCCGTCTATTCGCTCTGCCGCCCGTCCGGCCACCATGCGCGTGCCGATCGCGCCACCGGCTTCTGCTATCTCAACAACACGGCGATTGCGGCCCAGCGCCTGCGCTCGAAATTCGGCAAGGTCGCGATCCTCGATGTCGACGCCCATCACGGCGACGGCACGCAGCAGATCTTCTATCGCCGCAACGACGTGCTGACGATCTCGGTCCATGCCGATCCCACCAACTACTACCCGTTCTTCACCGGTTATGCCGACGAGCGCGGCAACGGCCCGGGCGAGGGCTTCAACCTGAACCTGCCGCTGGCACATGGTGCGGGTGGCGCCGCGATGGAGACAGCCGTCGCCGAGGCCGGCAAGGCGATCCGCGATTTCGGTGCCGAGGTCGTGGTGATTGCGCTCGGCTACGACGCCCACAAGGACGACCCGATCGGCGTGTTGAAGCTGGAGGCTTCGGATTTCGGCACGATCGGCCGACAGGTGAAGGGTTTCGGCCTGCCGACGCTGGTGGTGCAGGAGGGCGGCTACGCTATCGAGGCGATCGGCGATTGCCTTGACGCTTTCCTCGGTGGCTTCAAGTAACGCCTCTCTTCGCGACAACGCGTGTCATCCCGTGCGCGCTGCGGCATGCAAATGCCGCTGCGCAGACACGGGGCCGCGTGACGAGAAGGCGCCTCTTTCTGATGACGATCCCGCATCTGCGTTGCAACACTACGTGTTGCAACGCAGATGCGGGATGACACGCTACCTCGCCTGCTTCTTCCACATCTCGTCCGTGACCACACGCGTCATCCCGTGCGCGCTGCAGCGTAGAACGCTGCTGCGCAGACACGGGACCGCGTAACGAGAAGGCGCCTTTTCCGGGGAACGATCCCGCATCTGCGCCGCAGCACTGACGTGCCGCAGCGCGTGCGGGATGACACCCTTCAGCGCAGCTTGAAGCGCTTCAGATCGCCGCTTCGATCAGGAACGGCCCCTTCCGGCTCAGCGCCGCCTTGAACAGGCTCGCAAACTCCTCAGCCGTTGTCGCCCGCGCGGCTTCGACGCCCATGCCCTTGGCCATCATCACCCAGTCCAGAGCCGGCTCGTCGATGTTCAGCATCAGCGTGGCGTTGCGGCCGAAATCGTTGACGCCGACGGCGCGCATCTCGCCATGCAGGATCTGGTAGGTCCGGTTGGCGAAGACGACGGTGACGATGTCGAGATTCTCGCGCGCCTGTGTCCACAGGCCCTGCACCGTGTACATGCCCGAGCCGTCCGCCTGCATGCCGATGACCTTGCGGTCGGGGCAGGCGACGGCCGCGCCGATGGCGAGCGGGATGCCTTCGCCGATCGCGCCGCCGGTGAGCTGGATATAGTCGTGCTGCGGCGCGCTGTGGCAGTCGTAATAGAAGCTGCGCCCGGACGAGACCGACTCGTCGCAGACGATGCAGTTCTCCGGCAGCAGGGCCGAGACGATGGCGCAGGCCTTGTCCGCATCGAGCTTGCCGGTCGGCAGGCCGGGCTGCTCCTTCCGCGTCGAGGCGATGTAGAGCGGGGCGGTCTTGGCCGCGCCCATCTCCTCGGCGAGCGCGGAGATTGAGGCCGGCAGGTCGTCGCCGGGGATCGACAGCGTCGCGACCTCGCAGCCGTCATGGATCAGGCGGCCGGGCTTGCCGGGATAGGCGAAGAAGCCGACCGGGACCTGCGCGCCGACCAGCACGAGATAATCGACGTCCTTGAGCTGCTCGAGCGCCTTGTCGATCGGATAGAACACCTTCGGCATGGCGACGCGGCCGGCGCCGCGCTGGATGCGCCCGTTCGACATCTGGCTGAAGATCTGTGCGCCGGTCACCGCGCAGATGCGGGCGGCCATCTCCATCGGCTTCTCGCGGAGCGCGAGGCCCGTCAGCATGATCGCAGCCCGCGCGCCATGCTTGCGCAGGCCGGCCGCGACCTCGCGGATCGTGGCGCTTTCGACGCTCTTCAGCGCCGGCAGTTCCGTCGGCTTCAGCGTGGCGGGCTCGACGCTGCCCCAGGCGCAGTCGGCCGGCAGGATCACGGTGGTGACGCCGGGCAGCGTCAGCGAGGCGACATAGGCTTCCCCGATCGCCGGGCCGACATCCTCCGGCGTCGCGATGCGGCGGACGAAATGCGACATCGGCTCCGCCAGGCTCTCGATATCGCTGGTCAGCGGCGCGTCATGCTGAAGATGGTAGGTCGCGTGGTCGCCGACGACATTGATCATCGGCGTGCGGGCGCGCCGTGCATTGTGCATGTTGGCGAGCGCGTTCGCCATGCCCGGCCCGCAATGCAGCAGCGTCGCCGCTGGCTTGTCGGCCATGCGGGCATAGCCGTCGGCCGCACCGGTCACCACGCCCTCGAACAGGCCGAGCACGCAGCGCATTTCCGGCTTGCGGTCGAGCGCCGCGACGAAATGCATCTCCGACGTGCCGGGATTGGCGAAGCAGGTATCGACGCCGTTGATCAGAAGCGTGTCGCAAAGGCGGTCGGCGCCGTTCATCGGAAAACCTCGACTCAAAGAAATAAGGGCGTCTGCGCGCCGGCGGGCGAAAGAGGAGGAAATTCCCTCTGCCCTGTCA
This sequence comes from Allobosea sp. 47.2.35, assembly GCF_024655635.1. Classification (GTDB taxonomy): domain Bacteria; phylum Pseudomonadota; class Alphaproteobacteria; order Rhizobiales; family Beijerinckiaceae; genus Allobosea. Next base: position 161,398 of record NZ_JANLGI010000011.1, read on the forward strand.
AACGAGAGAATGTCATGACTTCCCCAAGCGGCGCTGATCGGCCGCTTGACGTGTTTGCATATGCAATTAGGTTGATCTGGAACGAAGGTTGCATCGCAGCACGAAGGGCGTTTAGGCGTCTGGGTGAGGCATCAGCCGAAAAACAGGGGAAGGGTTTCAACCATGGCAGTTTTCAAGCGCGCCGGCGCCGCGGTCGGTTTTGGCCTCGCGGCGCTTCTTGCGGCGGGCGGCGCCCAGGCGCAGACCAAGGTCAATATCGGCATTTCCGGCTGGACCGGCTTCGCGCCGCTGGTGCTCGCCAAGGAGGCCGGCATCTTCGCCAAGAACGGCCTCGACGTGACCATCAAGAAGATCCCGCAGAAGGATCGCCACCTCGCCATCGCCTCGGGCGACATCCAGTGCGCCGCGACCACGGTCGAGACCTGGATCGTCTGGGATGCGGCCGGCATCAAGACCAAGCAGATCTTCCAGCTCGACAAGAGCTACGGCGCCGACGGCATGGCCGTGCGCAAGGATGTCGCCGCGATCAAGGACCTGAAGGGCAAGACGGTCGCGGCTTCCGCGCCCGGCACCTCGCCCTATTTCGCGCTGGCCTGGATGCTCAAGGAGAACGGCCTCTCGGTGAAGGACGTCAAGGTCGTCAACATGGAGCCCGGCCCGGCCGCACAGGCCTTCATCGCCGGCCAGAATGACGCCGCCATGACCTATGAGCCCTATCTCTCCAGCGTCCGCGACAAGCCGGATGCCGGCAAGATCATCGCGACGACCCTCGACTATCCGATGGTGATGGACACCTTCGGCTGTACCCCTGCCTTCCTCGTCAACGACAAGGCCGCGGCCGCGCTGACACAGAGCTATTACGAGGCTCTGGACATGATCAAGAAGGATCAGGCCAAGGCCTACGAGATCATGGGCGCCGACGTGAAGCAGACCGGCGAGCAGTTCGGCAAGTCGGCCGGCTACCTGCGCTGGTCGGATGCCGAGGGTAACAAGAAGTTCTTCTCGGGCGACTGGCAGGCCTTCTCGGCCAAGGCTGCCGACCTGCTGCTCGAGATCGGCCTGATCAAGGCCAAGCCCGATCTCGCCACGCTGGTCGACACGAAGTTCGTCGCCGGCAAGTAACAGCGACTGCGTGACCGGCGACATCCTCCCGGATGTTCTGGAGCCCGGCCTGCGCGTCGTCTTCTGCGGCACGCAGGCCGGCGCTGCCTCGGCCAGGCGCGGCGCCTATTATGCCGGGCCGGGCAACAAGTTCTGGCCGGTGCTTCATGAGATCGGGCTCGTTCCGGTGAGGCTCCTGCCGGAGGAATTCCGGACCCTGCCGCGTTACGGCATCGGCCTGACCGACGTCGCCAAGCGCACATCGGGACCGGATTCCGCGCTGCGCGGCGGCCATTTCGACGTGGCCGGCTTCACGGCGAGGATCGCTGCGAACCGGCCCCGCATCCTCGCCTTCAACGGCAAGCGTGCGGCGCAGGCCGCTCTCGGGATCAGCGAGGGGCGGCTCGCCTACGGGCCGCAAGCGCATGGACTGGCCGATGCCGACATCTACGTCCTCCCCTCGACCTCCGGCGCCGCTGCCGGCTTCTGGTCGATCGAACCCTGGAAGCAACTGGCCATGGCCGTGACCGGAATCCTATCCCGATGAGACCTTTGCAGCCCGTCTCGGCCTCGGCCCGCATCGGCTATGGCCTGGCCTTCTTCGCGCTCTTCGTCGCGCTCTGGTCGGTGGCGACCTTCGGCGGCTATGTCCAGCGCCTGTTCCTGGCCGATCCGCTGACCATGGTCGGCGAGGGCTACAACCTGATGGTCCGCTACGGCTTCAGCTTCGACATCATGATGACGATCTGGCGTGTCGTCGGCGGGTTCATCCTCGCCGTTCTCGTCGCGCTGCCGATCGGCATCCTGATGGGGGCCTACAAGCCGATCGAGGCGTTCCTGGAGCCTTTCGTCTCCTTCGCGCGCTATCTGCCGGCCTCGGCCTTCATCCCGCTGCTGATCCTCTGGGCCGGCATCGGCGAGACGCAGAAGCTGCTCGTCATCTTCATCGGCTCGGTCTTCCAGCTCATCCTGATGATCGCGGTCTCCGTCGGCTCGATCCGGCGCGATCTCGTCGATGCCGCCTATACGCTGGGCGCGACCGACAGCTCGGTGGTGCGCCGCGTCATGCTGCCGAACGCGGCGCCGGAGATCGCCGAGATCTTCCGCCTCGTGCTCGGCTGGGCCTGGACCTATGTCATCGTCGCCGAGCTGATCGGCTCGTCCTCCGGCATCGGCCACATGATCACCGACAGCCAGGCGCTGCTGAACACCGGGCAGATCATCTTCGGCATCATCGTGATCGGCCTCATCGGCCTCGTCTCCGATTTCCTCTTCAAGGCGGTCAACCAGCGCCTGTTCCCGTGGGCGCGCACATGAGCAAGCTTCTCGTCGAGAATGTCGGCAAGGTCTTTCCGGCGCAACGCGGCGGTGAGCCGACGCGCGCCCTGATGCCGACCTCGCTCAGCGTCGCCGACAATGACTTCATCACCATTCTCGGCCCCTCCGGCTGCGGCAAGTCGACCTTGCTGCGCATCATCGGCGGGCTGGAGACGGCGAGCGAAGGGCGCGTCCTGCTGGATGGCGCAGCCGTTGCCGGGCCGGGCGCCGATCGCGGCTTCGTCTTCCAGAGCTATACGCTCTTCCCCTGGCTGACGGTGCAGCAGAACATCGCTTTCGGCCTGCGCGAGAAGGGCGTGTCCGAAGTCGAGCGCCTGAAGATCGCCCGCGACTGGGCGGTGCGCGTTGGCCTCGGCAGCTTCGTCGACCACTTCCCCAAGCAGCTCTCGGGCGGCATGCAGCAGCGCACGGCGATCGCCCGCGCGCTTGCCAACGATCCCAAGATCCTCCTGCTCGACGAGCCCTTCGGCGCGCTCGACAACCAGACCCGGGCGCTGATGCAGGAAATGCTGCTCGGCATCTGGGAGCGCGAGCAGAAGACCGTGCTCTTCGTGACCCACGATATCGAGGAGGCGATCTTCGTCGGCTCCCGCGTCGTGGTGATGAGCGCGCGTCCCGGCCGGATCAAGGCCGATATCCCCGTCGATCTGCCGCATCCGCGGCCCTACACCATCAAGACGACGCCGGAATTCGTCACCCTGAAGGAGCGCCTGGTCGAGGAAATCCGCGCCGAGGTCATCGCCGCGGATCACTAACCTGCCGCTGGCCATGCTTCCCTAGCGGAACCGAACCGCATCGCCTGCATTGTCATGTCGCAGGCGTGTGGCTGCCTTGCGCTGAGGGGCCGTTACGACGGCGCATTGCGTTGCCATCTTCAGCGAAAGGGGCGCTGCCGAAGGTGGGGCCAATGCATTCGCTGATAGCCAGGATGTTGTCTCGGCTCGCGATCGAGCCACGTATCGATGTCGTATTTCCCGATGGTACCTTGCAGTCGGTCGGGCAGGGTGCCGCGCCGCGCTTGCGGATGCGCATCGTCGATTCCCCGACGGAACTGAAGCTTGCGCTCAATCCCGAGCTCGCCCTCGGCGAGGCCGTGATGGACGGGCGCGTCGTCGTCGAGCAGGGCTCGCTCTATGACCTGCTCGACGCGCTGGTCGCCGCCGTTCATCGCGCGCGTCCCAAAGGCTGGGGCAAGGTGCTGGAAGGCCTCCGCACGGCGGTGCGGCGTTTCCACCAGCACAACACGCCGACGCTCGCCCGGCGCAATGTCGCGCATCACTACGATCTCAGGAGCGATTTCTTCCGGCTCTTCCTCGATCCGGACATGCAGTATTCCTGCGCCTATTTCGCCGAACCCGGCATGAGCTTGGCCGAGGCGCAAGTCGCCAAGAAGCGCCACATCATGGGCAAGCTCGACCTGGCGCAGGGGCAGCGCGTGCTCGATATCGGTTGCGGCTGGGGCGGCATGGCTTTGTCCATTGCTGACGAGACCGGTGCCTCGGTGACCGGCATCACGCTCTCCGAGGAACAGCTCGCCATCGCCCAGCGGCGCGGCGCCGAATCCGGCCTGCCGGTCGAGTTCCGGCTGCAGGACTACCGCCACCTGAACGAGCCCTTCGACCGCATCGTCTCGGTCGGCATGTTCGAGCATGTCGGCGTCGGCTATTACCGCGAGTATTTCCGCAAGATCCGGGAGTTGCTGAGCGATGACGGCGTGGCGCTGGTCCATACGATCGGCCGCTCGTCACCGCCGGGCGCAACCAATCCCTTCATCGCCAAGTACATCTTCCCGGGCGGCTATATCCCCGCCATGTCGGAGGTGGCGGCGGCGGTCGAGCAGGAGGGGCTCGTCATCACCGATGTCGAGGTGCTGCGCCTGCACTATGCCGAGACGCTGAAAATCTGGCGCGAGAACTTCCTCGCCCGGCGCGACGAGGCGGTGGCGATGTATGACGAGCGCTTCGCCCGCATGTGGGAATTCTACCTCGCGGCCTGCGAGGCGAGCTTCCGGCATGACGACCTCGTCGTCTTCCAGTTCCAGCTCGCCAAGAAGCTCGACGGCCTGCCGATCACGCGCGGCTATATCGCGGAGCGTGAGGGCGAACTTGGACGGAAGATCGCCGAGCCGGCCTAGGCAGGCTCCGGCCCGACATAGCGGGCGCGAGGCCGGATCAGGCGTCCGGTCTCGCCCTGCTCCAGCGCGTGGGCGATCCAGCCGGCGCAGCGCGCGGCGGCGAAGATCTGGAACGGCACATCCGGCCCGAGCCCGAGTTCACTCGCGATCGCCGTCAGCACGAAGTCGATATTCGGTTCTTCGCCGGTCAGCGCCGTGACCGCACGGCGCGTCTCCTCATAGGCCGGCGGTAGTGTGAAGGCCGTGAGCAGCGCTCGCGCCCGCGCATCGCCATCCGGATAGAGCGGATGGCCGAAGCCGGGCAGGGGCATGCCGGTCGCAAGCCGGGCCGAGACCGCCATCTCGACGCCCTCGCTCGCGATCTCGCGCATCAGCCCGAGCACACGCGGCGTCATCCCGCCATGCAGCGGCCCCGAGAGCGTCGCGATTCCGGCCAGGATGCTGGCGGCAAGCGAGGCGCGCGTCGAGGCCGCGACCCGGACCGCGAAGGTCGAGGCGTTGAGCTCGTGATCGGCGAGCAGCACCAGCGCGCGGCGGATCAGGTCGGCGCCGCGGTCGTCGCAGCCCCAGGCCTGCGCGAGCCGGTGATGGATCGGCCCCTGGCCCGGCCGCCCCGCGATGGCGTCGACGAGCGAGTCGATGACCGAGGCGGCCTCCAGGTAGAGCGCCTTCTTGGTGCGCCCGGCCATGGCGGGATCGCTGGCGGCGCGCGCGGCGATCACCGCGAACATCCGCTGCCGGGCCGGCGCCTCCGGCACGATCGTGAACAGCGGCGGGAAGCGCTGCGAGCCGCAATCCCAGAGCAGCCGCGCGACATCCTCAAGCTTTGCCGTCTCGGCCAGCTTTTCGGCGTCCTGCCCGCGATACCAGAGCTTGCCGCGCTGGATCGTGGCGATGCCCGAGGCCAGGATCGGCTCGCCGAACGCGATCGCATCCTCGGCGATGGCGGCAGGTTTCCGCCCCCGCGCCTTGCGATGCTCCAGCCGCGCGACATCCTCGGCCCGGTAGAGCCGTCGGCGCGAGTCGTCGGCATCGCCGCGCGCCTCGATCAGCCCGCGGCTGACATAGGCATAGAGCGTCTGCGGCTTCAGCCCGAGCCGCTGCATCACCTGTTGCGCCGTCAGCCAGTCTGTCATGGGAAAATATATTGATTATATTGTTCAAGATTGATTCTACCGATGAAACTATCAATCTTCAAGGCCTCAGATGTTGAGGAGAACCGCCATGTCCGATGGCCTTGAAGATGTCGTTGCCGCCCATACCGTGCTTTCGGACGTCGATGGGGCGGCGGGCCGGCTGGTGATGCGCGGCCACAGCCTTGATGAGCTCGCGGGCCATACCTCGTTCGAGGAGATGGCCGCGCTGATGCTCGACGGCTTCGTGCCGGACCTGCCGGCCATGAAGGATCTGCCGGCGGCGCTGGGAGCGGCGCGGCAGGAGCTGTTCGAGACGGTTGTGCGGAAGGCCGTCGTCCCGGTGACGCTCGGGCCGGTCGAGATGATCCGTGCGATGACCGCGCTCGTGCCTGATGGCGAAGATGTCGGTACTGTTCTGCGGCTGCTGGCGGCGCCAGCCGTCTTCACCGCCGCTTCGCTGCGGCTGCGTCAGGGCCTCGCACCGGTCGCGCCCGATCCGTCGCTGTCGCAGGCCGCCGATACGCTGCGCATGCTGACCGGCAAGGCGCCGACGAAGCAGCAGGCAGCGGCGCTCGATACCTATCTGGTGACCGTTGCCGACCACGGCCTCAACGCCTCGACCTTCGCCTCCCGCGTCGTCGCCTCGACCCGCGCCGGGCTGGTCTCGGCCGTGCTGGCGGGCATCGGTGCATTGAAGGGGCCGCTCCACGGCGGCGCGCCCGGCCCGGTGATCGAGATGCTCGATGCGATCGGCGCACCCGCCAATGCTCGTACCTGGCTGGAGACGGCGCTCGATCGTGGCGATCGGCTGATGGGATTCGGCCACCGCATCTATCGCGTGCGCGACCCGCGTGCCGACGCTCTGAAGGGCGCGATCCGCCGGCTCGGCGCCGATAGCGGGCGCCTCGCTTTGGCCGAGGCCGTCGAGCAGGCAGCGCTCGCCATCCTGCGCGAGCGCAAGCCCAACCGCACTCTGGAAACCAATGTCGAGTTCTACACGGCGCTGCTGCTGGAGGCGCTCGGCTTCACCCCGGATTCGTTCACCTGCGTCTTCGCGCTGGGACGGACGACGGGCTGGCTCGCCCATGCCAAGGAGCAGATCGCCGGCGGCCGGCTGATCCGCCCGCAATCGGTCTATGTCGGCCCGCAGCCGCGGCAGGCGGCTTAAGTTCCAGCAGGGCGCGGGGAACCCTTCTCCCGTGTGGGAGAAGGGTAGGAATGAGGGCCTGCCTTATCCGCAGAAGACTCAGTGGCCCGGTCGCGCTCCAATGATCTGCGGCGGTCCCTCACCTCTACCCCTCTCCCATTCGGGAGAGGGGGCCCCGCGGCTGTCTATGACGCCGTCAGCCAAACCGCGTAAAGCTCAGCCTCATTGCTGCTCACCACCGTAAGCTCGATATGTCCCGGCGCGTTGAGGATTGCACTGTCACCGGCGGCTAAGCTCGCGCCGTTCACCAGCCAATCGCCCTTGCGGGCGACCAGCACCAGCAAGCCTTGGCCCGCAGCGAGCGAACCAGCGCCAGACAAACGCTCGACCCGGTGCTGCCAGCGACCGCGCCGGCTCATCACGTTGAGATCGTCGATCGCCCCGTCGACCAGCACGCCATCCACCCCTCGGTCGGCGGCGAAGAAGAATGGCGCGGTCGCGCGGTCGAGCGAAACTGTCTCGCCGTCGCCGAAAGCCAGCCGGATGCCGTTGCCGGTCAGCACCGACAAGGTCCGGTCGATGCCGGGAAAGGACGAGAACGGCCCGTCTGCGCCCACATGCGCCATCGAGATGCGCCAGTCGAACTGGCTCAAGGAGGCTCCCTCTGGGGAAACCGCGATCTCGGTCGTGGTGCCGCCGCCGTTCTTCCACGGCATGACCTTGCAATCGGCGGCGCGGATGATGCGCATGGAACAGTCCTTCGAGTTCAAGCGGTCACCGTTGTCATTCCGGGGCTCCGCGCAAGCGGAGAATCCGGAATGACACGTGTGCTCAGCCCAGAATACCCGGCAGGTTGAGCTGCTTCTCGCGGGCGCAGTCCAGCGCGATGTCGTAGCCGGCATCGGCATGGCGCATCACGCCGGTCGCCGGGTCGTTCCAGAGCACGCGCGAGAGGCGGGCGGCCGCGTCATCAGTGCCGTCGGCGCAGATCACGACGCCCGAATGCTGCGAGAAGCCCATGCCGACGCCGCCGCCATGGTGCAGCGAGACCCAGGTCGCGCCGGACGCCGTGTTGAGCAGCGCGTTGAGCAGCGGCCAGTCGGAGACCGCGTCCGAGCCGTCCTTCATCGCTTCGGTCTCGCGGTTCGGCGAGGCGACCGAGCCGGAATCGAGATGGTCGCGGCCGATCACGACCGGCGCCTTGAGCTCGCCGTTCCGGACCATTTCGTTGAAGGCGAGGCCAAGGCGGTGGCGATCGCCGAGGCCGACCCAGCAGATGCGCGCCGGCACGCCCTGGAACGCGATGCGCTCGCGCGCCATGTCGAGCCAGTTATGCAGGTGCTTGTTGTCGGGCAACAGCTCCTTCACCTTGGCGTCGGTCTTGTAGATGTCCTCCGGATCGCCCGAGAGCGCGGCCCAGCGGAACGGGCCGATGCCGCGACAGAACAGCGGGCGGATATAGGCCGGCACGAAGCCCGGGAAGGCGAAGGCGTTCTCCAGCCCCTCTTCCTTGGCGACCTGGCGGATATTGTTGCCGTAGTCGAAGGTCGGGATGCCCATGTCCTGGAAGGCAATCATCGCCTCGACATGCTCGCGCATCGAGGCGCGTGCCGCGGTCTCGACGGATTTCGGATTGGCTTCGCGCGCCTGCTTCCACTGGCCCATGGTCCAGCCCTTCGGCAGGTAGCCGTTGATCGGGTCATGCGCCGAGGTCTGGTCGGTGACCATGTCGGGGCGGATGCCGCGGCGGACCATCTCGGGCAGGATCTCGGCGCAGTTGCCGAGCAGGCCGACCGACTTCGCCTCGCCTTTCTCAGTCCAGCGGGCGATCATCTCCAGCGCCTCGTCGAGTGACTCGGCCTTCTCGTCGAGATAGCGGGTGCGCAGGCGGAAATCGATCGAGTCGGGATTGCACTCGACGGCGAGGCAGGAGGCGCCGGCCATCACCGCCGCCAGAGGCTGCGCGCCGCCCATGCCGCCGAGGCCGCCGGTCAGCACCCACTTACCCTTGAGATTGCCGCCATAGTGCTGGCGGCCGGCCTCGACGAAGGTCTCGTAGGTGCCCTGCACGATGCCCTGGGTGCCGATATAGATCCAGGAGCCGGCCGTCATCTGGCCGTACATCGCGAGACCCTTCTTATCGAGCTCGTTGAAATGGTCCCAGTTCGCCCAATGCGGCACGAGGTTGGAGTTGGCGATCAGGACGCGCGGCGCATCCTTGTGGGTGCGGAAGACACCGACCGGCTTGCCGGACTGGACGAGCAGGGTCTCGTCGGCCTCGAGCTGGCGCAAGGTCGCGACGATCCGGTCGAAATCCTCCCAGGAGCGGGCAGCGCGGCCGATGCCGCCATAGACCACGAGCTCCTGCGGATTCTCGGCCACGTCCGGATGCAGGTTGTTCATCAGCATGCGCAGCGGCGCCTCGGTCAGCCAGCTCTTGGCGCTGAGCTCGGTGCCGGTGGCGGGGCGGATGACGCGGGTGTTGTCCAGGCGGGTCATGAGCGGCTCCGTTCGAGAGTCTTGGCCGCGTCCAGGGCGGCAGTGATGATGGCTGACAAGGCGGTTTGCAAGGCGGTGGCCTTCGGTGCGTCGAAGGCCCAGGGCGCGGTCTCCTCGGAGAGATAGGCCGAGAGCGCGATTTCCATCTGGAGCGCGTGGACGCGCTCGGCGGGGCGCCCGTAATGGCGCGTGATCCAGCCGCCCTTGAAGCGGCCATTGGCGATCTGGGTGAGAGGCTGGCCGGCCATCGCGGTGACGGCGGCGGCCTCGATGCTCCCGGCGCAGCTCTGGCCGGAATTCGTTCCGAGATTCAGCGTCGGCAGCGTGCCCTCGAACAGGCGCGGGATCACCGATTTGATCGAGTGGCAGTCCCACAGCACGCAATAGCCGTGCTCGGCCTTCACCCGTTCGATCTCGGCCGCCAGCGCCGTATGATAGGGCTGGAAATAGGCTGCCTTGCGCCGCTCGATCTCGGCGGTGTCTGGTGCTGTCTGCCAGATCGGCGCGCCGTCGAAGGTCGTCGTCGGCACGAGCTCGGTCGTCGCCTGGCCCGGATAGAGCGAGACGCCGGCCGGGTCGCGGTTGAGGTCGATGACGAAGCGCGAGAGCTGCGCCTCGACGATGCTCGGCTGGAAAGGCGCGGCGAAGCTGTAGAGCTGGCGCATATGCCAGTCGGTGTCCTCGACCAGCTTTCCGCGCGCGTTGAGCTGCGCCGCGACCCCCGGCGGAACGCCGGTGCCGGGATGCGGCATCGAGAGGATCAGCGGGGACGAGCCTTGGCGGACCGTGACGATCTCGGCGCTCATGCGCTGCACTCGGCGAAGCTGTCGAGGCCCGCCGCCTTGCCGACGGCGCCGGAGAGCACGAACTCGGTCGCGGCCGCGAGTTCGGGGGCGAGGTAGCGGTCCTCCGTCAGCGGCGCGATCTTGCTGCGCAGCAGGGCGAGCACAGGCTCAAGGCGCGCGCTGGTCTTGAGCGGGCGGTGATGCTCGATCGCTTCCGCCGCCGCCATCAATTCGACGCCGATGACGCTGGCGGCATTCTTCGCCATGTCGATCAGGCGGAAGGCGCCATGCGTCGCCATCGAGACATGGTCTTCCTGGTTGGCCGAGGTCGGGATGGTGTCGACCGAAGCCGGATAGGCCTTCTGCTTGTTCTCGGAGGCGAGTGCGGCGGCGGTGACCTGCGCGATCATGAAGCCCGAGTTCAGGCCGGCATCGCGGGCGAGGAAGGGCGGCAGGCCGCTCATGACGGGATCGACCAGGAGCGCCATGCGGCGCTCCGAGAGATTGCCGATCTCGCAGACGGCCATGGCCAGGATGTCGGCGGCGAAGGCGACCGGCTCGGCGTGGAAATTGCCGCCCGAGACGATCTCGCCGGGACCAAGCACCAGCGGGTTGTCGGTGACGGCATTGGCCTCGATGGAGAGCGTCGCGGCGGCATTGCCGATGAGGTCGCGCACCGCGCCCATCACCTGCGGCTGGCAGCGCAGCGAATAGGGGTCCTGTACCTTCGTATCGCCATGGCGATGGCTCTCGCGGATGGCACTGCCGGCGATCAGGTCGAGCAGGATCTTGGCGACCTTGATCTGGCCGGGCTGGCCACGCAGGTTCTGGATGCGCGGATCGAACGGGGTGTCGGAGCCCTTGAGCGCATCGACCGAGAGCGCGCCGGCAACGAGCGCGGCGTCGAAGACGCGAGCGATGGCCGCAAGGCCGGTCATGGCGAGCGTGGTCGAGACCTGCGTGCCGTTGATCAGCGCGAGGCCTTCCTTGGCGCCGAGCGCAAGGGTGCTAAGACCCGCACGCTTCAGCGCGTCAGTCGCCGGCAGGGTCTCGCCCTTCAGTCGGATCTCGCCGAAGCCCATCAGGGCTGCGGTCATATGGGCAAGCGGAGCGAGGTCGCCGGAGGCGCCGACCGAGCCCTTGGCCGGGATCACCGGCAGGGCATCGGCCTTCAGAGCATTGGTCAGGGCCTCGATCACGACGGGGCGCACGCCGGAGGCGCCGCGCGCCAGGCTCGCCGCCTTCATCGCCAGCAGCAGGCGGACCACGCCGTCAGGCAGGGCAGGGCCGGTGCCGACCGCATGCGAGACGATCAGGTTGCTCTGGAGCTTGGCGAGATCGGCATCAGCGATGCGCACGCTGGCGAGCTTCCCGAAGCCGGTATTGACGCCATAGGTCACCGTGCCGGCGGCGACGATCTCCTCGACGATCTTCTGGCCGGAGGCGATGTTTTTGGCGCTCTCGCCGCCGAGAGAGGCGACGGCGCCGTCGAGGATCGCGCGCCAGTCGGTGAGATGGGCTGCGCCCGGGTTCAGCGAAACCGTGGTCATTGTCCGTTCCAGATGCGGGTGTGAAGGGGATTGAAGCCGATACGGTAGGCGAGTTCTGCAGGGCGCTCGATCTCCCAGATCGCGAGATCGCAACGCTTGCCGGCTTCGAGCGTGCCGACCTCGTCCTGAAGGTCGAGAGCCTTGGCGGCATGGCGGGTGAGCCCGGCCAGCGCCTCCTCCGGCGTCATCCGGAAGAGCGTGCAGGCCATGTTGAGAACGAGAAGCGGCGAGGTCAGCGGCGAAGAGCCGGGATTGGCGTCGGTCGCCAGCGCGATCGCTGCGCCATGCTTGCGCATCAGTTCGATTGGCGGCTTCTGCGTCTCGCGCAGGAAATAGAAGGCGCCGGGCAGCACGACCGCGACCGTGCCGGCCTTGGCCATGGCGATGACGCCGTCCTCGTCGAGATATTCGAGATGGTCGGCGGAAAGCGCGCCCATCTCGGCCGCGAGCTTGGCGCCATGCAGGTTGGAGAGCTGCTCGGCATGGATCTTGATTGCCAGGCCCTTGGCCTTGGCGGCCTCGAACACGGCTTTGGTCTCGTCCGGCGAGAAGGCGATGCCCTCGCAGAAGACATCGACCGCATCCGCCAGCCCCTCGGCCGCGACGGCATCGAGCAGCGGCCCGGCGACGAGCGCGGTGTAGTCGCCCGAGCGCCCCTTATACTCGGGTGGTACGGCATGGGCGCCGAGGAAGGTGGTGCGGACAGTGACCGGCCGTTCGCGGCCGATCCGGCGCGCGACGCGCAATTGCTTGAGCTCGGCCTGCTGCTCCAGCCCGTAGCCGGACTTGATCTCGACGGTGGTGACGCCTTCGGCCATCAGCGCCGCGAGGCGCTTATCGACGGAGGCGAAGAGCGTGTCCTCGCTGGCTTCGCGCGTCGCCTTGACTGTGGAGAGAATGCCGCCGCCGGCCCGTGCGATCTCCTCATAGGTCGCGCCCTGCAGGCGCAACTCGAATTCATGCGCCCGGTCGCCGCCATAGACGAGATGGGTGTGGCAATCGATCAGGCCGGGTGTGATCCAGCGGCCCGCGCAATCGATCGAAACGGCGGCATCAAAAACCGGCGCCTCATGGCGCGGCCCGGCATAGACGATGCGTCCGTCACGGGCGGCGATGACGCCGTCCTCGACCGCGCCATAGGGCGTGTCGACCGCAGCCGACATCGTCGCCAATCGCGCATTCGTCCAGAGCTTGTCGCAGACAATCGTTTCACCAGGCGCTTTCGCCACCGTGCGTCCTCCCGCTACTCTTTGAACTGAAGCCATGATATCTAATTGCATATGCAAATAGCAAGTGTTATTTGCATATGCAATTAAACGCCAATGAGCGACGGAGCGAAACGGTGACCGAGACCCTGCATCTGGCCGAGGCCCTTCTGCCCGAAGGTTTTGCCAGCTATGTGAAGCTGACCGTCGTCGACGGCACGATCACATCCGTCGAAGCAGGGGTGAAGCCGGCAGGGGATCAAAACAGCTTCGCCGGAATCGCCTTGCCCGGCATGCCGAACCTGCACAGCCACGCCTTCCAGCGCGGCATGGCCGGCCTCTCCGAGCGCCGTGGCGCGCCGGAGGATTCCTTCTGGACCTGGCGCGAGGTGATGTACCGCTTCCTCGACCGGCTCGATCCCGACGACGTCCAGGCCGTCGCGGCGCAGGCCTTCGTCGAGATGCTGGAGGGCGGCTTCACCGCGCTCGCGGAGTTCCACTATCTCCATCACGACAAGGACGGGCGGGCCTACGCGAATATCGCGACGATGGGGCAGGCGATCGCCTCCGCCGCGCAGGAAACCGGGCTTGGCCTGACCCTGCTGCCGGTGCTTTATCGCTTCGGCAATTTCGGGCAGGCGCCCTCGGTCCATGGCCAGCGCCGCTTCGTCAACGAGCGCGACGCCTATCAGCGCCTGCTGGAGGGCAGCGCCGCCGCGATCCGCGACCTGCCGGATGCGCGGCTCGGGGTCGCTCCGCATTCGCTGCGCGCCGTCGCGCTCGATGATCTCGGCTGGGTCTCGTCGCTGCGCCCGAACGACCCCGTCCATATCCATGTCGCCGAGCAGGTGCCCGAGGTCGAGGCCAGCCTGAAGATCACCGGCAGGCGCCCGGTTGAATTGCTGATGGACACGATCCCGCTCGACAGGCGCTGGTGCCTGATCCACGCGACGCATCTGACCGATGCCGAGCGTGACGGCATCGCCCGCAGCGGCGCGGTCGCAGGCTTGTGCCCGATCACCGAGTCGAGCCTCGGCGACGGCATCTTTGACGGCATCCGTTATGCGCAGGCCGGTGGCGCCTATGGCGTCGGCAGCGATTCCAACATCCAGATCGATGCCGGCTCGGAGCTGCGCCAGCTCGAATATTCGCAGCGCCTGCGCGACCGCCGCCGCGCGCTGTTCGCCGAGGAGACGGCCTCGACCGGCCTCGCGCTCTGGCAGGCCGCCTGCGCCGGCGGCGCCCGCGCCTGCGGCCGCGCCATCGGCGCCATTGCGCCGGGCCATCGCGCCGATTTCATCACACTCGACACCGATCATCCGGCGCTTGTCGGCCGGTCCGGCGCCGAGGCTATCGACAGCGCGATCTTCGCCGCCAACGCCATGCCTTTGCGCGATGTCGTCGTCGGTGGCAGGAGGGTGGTGGCCGAGGGGCGGCATGTCGCCCGCGATTCGGTGCGCAAGCGCTTCGCCAGCGTGATGCGGCGCCTGCTCGCAGCGGAATAACCAGGGACGACAATGACGGAAACCCGGCTCGACGCAGTGAAACTGGACGGCGCCGGGCCGGTCTATGACCAGATCCGGCGGGCGATCCGCGATCTCGTCGTCAGCGGGGAATGGCCGCCGGGCACCAGCGTGCCGCCTGAGCATGCGCTGATGGAACAGCTCGGCGCCTCGCGCATGACCGTGCATCGCGCCCTCGTCCAGCTCGCCCGCGAGGGCCTGATCGTCCGCCGCCGCCGCTCGGGCACCGTGGTCGCGACGCCGCCGGCGAGCCATGCCATGCTCGACATCCTCTCGATCCCGGAAGAGGTGCGCCAGCTCGGCCAGAGCTATGCTTACGAGGTGCTGGCGCGCACCGACGGCCGGCCTTCGCCCGAGGTCGCGGAGCTCTTCGGCCTGAAACGCTCCGACAAGGTCACGCATCTCCTCGTTCTGCATCGTGCCGACGGCAAGCCGCATGTTCTGGAGGAGCGCGTCATCCATGCTGCAGGCGTGAGCGGGCTAGCGGACGAGGATTTCGCCGAGACGCCGCCCGGCGACTGGCTCTTGCGGCACAGCCTGTGGTCGCAGGCCGAGCATGCGATCAGCGCGATCGGTGCAGGGGAGGAGCAGGCAGCCCTGCTGGAGATCGCGGAGGGCGAGCCCTGTCTGCTGGTCGAGCGCCGGACCTGGAACCAGTCGCAGCCGGTGACGGCCGTGCGGTTGCTCTATCCCGGCTTCCGCCATCGCTTCGTGGGGCGCTTCGGGCCATACGGCGCCGCCTGAGGGCAGAGGGCGTTACGCCGTGAGCACAAAAGAAAAGGCCCGCCGGTCGGGCGGGCCTTCGTTGGGTGGGATGCTGCCTCAGCAATCGTAGACGTAGCGGCGGCCCCATTCGTCCCGCCCGTAGCAGCTTTGACGCGTCGCCGCGCCGCCGATGATCGCGCCGCTCGCGCCGCCGATCGCGGCACCGGCCAGCGCGCCGCCCGCGCGTCCCGT
>NZ_JANLGI010000012.1 GCF_024655635.1 Allobosea sp. 47.2.35
AGCCATCGCGGCGTGACTCAAACCAAACGGCCTCCCGCGAAGCCGGGGCGGTTCAACTGACCATTCCCTAGGTCGTCCATTTTGGACAGCCTGAAGCTCCCGTAAGCCGGGCGGACAGCACGCGACTGCTCAGCTCGGCATGCGGCGCACACTGGGCACGTACAGGCAACGCCATGGCGTAGTGCTGGCCGGATGAGTTCTTGCCAGCGGCATCGGCACTCAGACCGGGAGCCTCACCTTCTCCACCCACTGCTTCAGCTCCGAGGCCCGCCTGCCCTCCGAGTAGATCCGGTAGGTGATGCCGAGCGGAGCGTGCCCTACCAGCCGGGCGGCGATTTCTTCGGGGCAGTTGGCCCGCTCCAGAGCGGTCGTGAACGCCTTGCGCAGGGAATGGAAGGTCTTACCCTTGGGCATCTCGATGTCCCGCATGAGCCGCCCGTAGCGCACCGAGAGGGCACTCGACAATACACCCTGCGGGGCCACGACGTCCTTCAGCTTGGGATGAACGGGGACCACTCGGGCGGCGTTGTCGGTCTTCCCCGATTTCAGGACGAAGCACTCAACGCCGTGCAGCATCTCCCGTTCGGCCCGCAGGCACTCGTCCAGACGGAAGCCCGTGTAGATCGAGATCAGGAAGGTGGGGCGCAGTTCGTCGTCGTCCGCAACTGCGGCGTAGGCCTGCTTCAGCTCATCGTCAGTGTAGTGCCCATGGCTAGTGGCTTCCCGCCCCTTCGTGCTCGCGGCCTTCTGCAGGTCCTCGAACGGGTTACGCGGCGGGTCTTCTTCCTTCCGATGCGCCCACGACCAGAGATGCGACATCACCGTGGCGTACCGCTTCACGGTGTCCTTCGCCTTCCCCTCGGCGACACCCTCCAGCCACTCAATGGCCTGCTTGCGGGTGACCCCGTGGATCGCCTTGTCTCCGTGCTTGGCCTGCCACAGCTTGACCGTCGTCTCGTAGTTTTTGGTGGTCGTAGCGTTGCGCTTCGGGTTGGCCGCTAGGTAGTCCTTCAAGGTGTCCGAGAGCGGGTCCAGCTCCTTGGCGTGATCCTCGACAGCGCTCCAGACCTCTCGGCTCGTGACGCCCTCCTCCTCCAGCCGCTCGACAAGGGCGTCTAGCGCGGGGTTCCGCATCTCCTCACCGTCGAACGCGTTGACGACGAGGGCCGGCCCCACTTCCTCCCGCAGCTTGGCGCGAAAGGCCGCATAGGACGCCTCGGCTTCCGTCATCGCCCCAACAGGCTTTCCCTTGTCGAGCGCCTTGGCGAACCTCACCTTGGCCGCAGAGAGCACATCCCAGCGCCGCTCACGGGCTACACTGATGTCCGAGGTGTCGAGCGCCTTGCGGAAGTAAGGCCCCATCTCAGGCCGAAGCTTGTTCGGCACGGGGATGCGGGCGTACCAGCGCGAACCGATGAGCTGCAGATAGCGGGTGTCTGATCTGGGCGTGGCCTTCGGGCGCGTCATGGCCCCATGACTACCGAGAGCGGCAGCCTGTAGGCAAGGCCTGTAGGCAACGGAAGTGCCGGTACGGCCTAAGTGATGGCGCTCCCTAGGGGACTCGAACCCCTGTTTTCGCCGTGAGAGGGCGACGTCCTAGACCGCTAGACGAAGGGAGCAGCGCTGGCCGAGGGCGCCTATGTAGTCGGACAACCGCGGCCCTGCAACAGCTTTTTGCATAGCGACGGCATAAAGATGCCTGCCTTGCGAAAAACCCCGAGAAAGCCGCCTGGAACGCAATGAAATCCCGGATGACCACGCCGCTGGATCGCACTGCGATCGTGCTTTCGAGCTGTTTCCCCGAACATGGCCCAACGATGCGACCCCTTCGACAATCGGACAAGGCCCCATCGATCACCGGATCGGTGTCCGCGATTGTTCTTCTCGGCGCGACGCGCGAAGCTGGCTTCCCAAAGCCGGCATGTGCCGGCCCAGATGGTCGGACGGCAACAGAACCATGCCGGAATGGCGGATCGAAAGGCCCGATGGCGAGGCCACACCCGAATGGATGCGCGCGCCATCCACGACGAGCGTCGCTGAAGGCGCCCGTTCGGCAAGGGAGCTGTGGCGCGCCTCCGTCGGGCGCGCCCGCCTCTCTTTCCGGTCCGGCCTGCGCGGATTGATCGGCATCGTCTATCCGCCGAGCTGCATCGCCTGCCAGGCCGCGACCGGCGAGGCGCAGGCCCTGTGCCCGGCCTGCTGGCGCGGCATCGGCTTCATCGAGCGCCCCTATTGCGAGCGCCTCGGCACGCCCTTTCCCGTCGATCTCGGCGCCGGCCTGCTCTCCCCGGCGGCGATCGCCGATCCGCCGGTCTTCGCCCGGGCACGCGCCGTCTGCCGCTTCGACGGCACGGCCCGCGAACTGGTCCATCGCCTGAAATATGGCGACCGCGTCGAGCTCTCGCTGACGCTGGGCCGGATGATGGCGCAAGCCGGGCGCGAGCTTACCGCCGAGGCCGACCTCATTGTGCCGATTCCGCTGCACCGGACCCGGCTCTGGCGCCGGCGCTTCAATCAGGCCGCGGCTTTGGCCCGCATCGTCTCCCGTGAGGCCGGATTGCCGCTCGTGACGACGGCCCTGGCGCGGATCAGGCGGACGCGACAGCAGGTCGGGCTGACGCGCCCCCAGCGCGCCGACAATCTTCAAGGCGCGTTCCGGGTCTCCGCGACCGCGCGCGGACTGGTCGAAGGCCGGCGTGTCCTGCTCATCGATGACGTGCTCACCACGGGCGCGACGGTCAACGCCGCCTCGCGCACGCTGTTGCGGGCGGGCGCGAGCGCCGTCGATGTGTTGACCTTCGCGCGGGTCGTGACGGATGGCCGCGAAGTCACTACATGAAGCCCATTGCAACGAGAGACACGTCCTCATGCCGTCGGTCACGATCTACACCACCTCCTGGTGCCCCTATTGCAAGGCTGCCAAGGCTCTGCTGACGCGCAAGGGCGTGGCCTTCACCGAGATCGATGTCGACGGCAAGCCGGAATTGCGTCAGGCCATGACCGCCCGCGCCGGCGGGCGCACCTCGGTTCCGCAGATTTTCATTGGCGAGCAGCATGTCGGCGGCTCCGACGATATCCACGCCCTCGATGCCCGCGGCGAGCTCGACAAGCTTCTCGCCGCCTGACGCCACCCGGCGACCCGTTTGCCTTGCCGACATCCCGTCACCATCTATGACGACATGATCCGTTACGCTCTCATCTGCGACCACGCCCATGAATTCGAAAGCTGGTTCGCCTCCTCGGCCAGCTTCGACGAACAGGCGAAGCGCGGCTTCGTGACCTGCCCTGTCTGCAACAGCGCGAAGGTCGAGCGCGCAGTCATGGCGCCTAATGTCGCACGCACCGATCTCGGACCGAAGGCGCCGCAGCCGGCGGTGGAAGCTTCCGCTCCAGTGGCAGCAGCGCCCGCACCGGTTGCGCTGATCAGCGAGAAGGAGAAGGCCTTTCGCGAGATGGTGGCGGCCCTGCACCAGCATGTCAGCGAGAATGCCGAGCATGTTGGCCAGCGCTTTGCCGACGAGGCCCTTAAGATCCATCATGGCGAGGCTGAAGAGCGCGCAATCTATGGCGAAGCGACGCCGGACGATGCCCGGATGCTGCATGAGGAGGGCGTCGAGTTCCTGCCTTTGCCGCGGCTGCCGGGCTCGGGGAACTGACGCGCTCTCGGGCCGGCCCTGATCACGAAACCGCGGTCGCCATGACTTTCGTCGTCGCCGACATGACGGTTTCGACATGCAAGGCGAGTCGGCGCGAACGAAAATTTTCCGCGCGAAGCCAGAGTCTTTTTCGTTTTGTAACAAGGCGCTATCGGCCCGGTATTTCCGGCTTGGAGGCGCTCGACGGTCGCCGATGCCGCCTCCCCCCTTCCGTCCCGGATTAACTTTCTGTTAAGGAATTCGCGGTTCCTTGCCGGCAATCCCGGTTTGCCGCCCTCGGCGATCACGGGTCCGGAACTCAGGAGGTTGCCGCATGAAGCGGACCGCGATCGCTGCGCATGGTCTTCGTTCCGGTGAGAAAATCCGGCATGGCAGCAAGGCGATCCCGCTTCTGATTGTGCTCGCGGCGCCGGTTCTCGGCGCCTGCAGCCTATCCCCGGTCGAGACGGCCGCGACCTCCACCACCGCCGCTCCCGCCACGAAAGAGCCCGCCAAGGCCCGCCGACATGCGGTCGCGCTGGCCAAGGCCGATCCGCGCGAGAAGGAGTGCCTCGTCCGCGCGATGTATTTCGAATCGAACCGGTCGAGCGAATCCGGCCTGCTCGGTGTCGGCACCGTCGTGATGAACCGCGTCGAATCGGCGAAATATCCCGAAACGATTTGCGGCGTCGTCGGCGCCCCTCGCCAGTTCGCCACCGGCGTGCTCAGCCGTCCGATGACAGACAAGGTCCTGCCCAAGGTCGAGGCCATCGCCGAGGATATCCTCAACGGCCGCCGCAACGAGGCTGTCGGCGCCGCCAAGCATTTCCACATGGCCGGCCTGCGCTTCGGCTACAACAACATGCATTACGTGACTGTGGCGGGCGGCAACGCCTTCTACGTGCGGGGTGAACGCCCCGAGCGCCGCCGCATCGAGGAGCCGACGATCCAGCTCGCCTCGGCCTCCACCACCGCCGTACCGCTCACGACCGCGTCTTCGTCGGCAACGACGGCGAGCTCCTTCGCCTCGGCGCCGCTCGCCTTCGCGCCCGAGATGCCGGCCCCGCAGCGGCCGGCGCTCGAGACGCCCCTGGTCACGCTGGTCAAGAACGCCCCGTTGCCGCCTGGCCGGCCGCTCGATCTCGACCTGCCCAAGGCGCCCTTGCGCGCCCTCGTCGCCCCGCCGAAGGACGATCGCCGCGTGGCGCTGCTGCAGGCTTCCGACATCCGGGGCAGCCTGCCCTCGCGATAAGCGTCTAGCCTCCGGGCAAGACCGGCATCGTCAGCCTAACGTCGCACGGGACATCGCCGAAGCTCTGGCGTTATCTTCGCCGCAGTGCAACATTCAGATTGCTCTGCAATACGGGGAGACGCCATGACCGCGACGGACAAGGGCGGCCGGGAAACGGCCCAGCGCGATAAGCCGTGGATCTTCCGCACCTATGCGGGCCATTCCGACGCGGCGGAATCCAACAAGCTCTATCGCGGCAATCTCGCCAAGGGCCAGACCGGCCTCTCCGTCGCCTTCGACCTGCCGACCCAGACCGGCTATGACCCGGACCATGTGCTGGCGCGCGGCGAGGTCGGCAAGGTCGGCGTGCCGATCTCCCATCTCGGCGACATGCGGGCGCTGTTCGACCAGATTCCACTGGCGCAGATGAACACCTCGATGACGATCAACGCGACGGCGGCCTGGCTGCTTTCGCTCTATATCGCCGTAGCCGACGAGCAGGGCGCCGACCGCAAGCTGCTGCAGGGCACGACCCAGAACGACCTCGTCAAGGAGTACCTGTCGCGGGGCACCTATGTCTTCCCGCCGCGCCCCTCGATGCAGCTCACCACCGACATCGTCGTGTTCACGGCCAGTGAATTGCCGAAATGGAATCCGACGAACGTCTGCTCCTACCACCTGCAGGAGGCCGGCGCCTCGCCGGTGCAGGAGCTCTCCTTCGCACTGGCGACCGCCATCGCGCTGCTCGACTCGATCCGCGCCCGACCGGAAGTCTCGGCCGAGGAATTCCCCGGCACGGTCGGCCGCATCTCCTTCTTCGTGAATGCCGGGATGCGCTTCGTCACCGAGCTCTGCAAGATGCGGGCATTCGTCGAGCTCTGGGACGAGATCACGCTCGGCCGCTATGGCATCGCCGATGAGGCGATGCGGCGCTTCCGCTATGGCGTGCAGGTCAATTCGCTCGGACTGACCGAGCCGCAGCCCGAGAACAACGTCTACCGCATCCTGATCGAGATGCTCGCCGTGACGCTGTCGAAGAAGGCCCGCGCCCGCGCCGTGCAGCTTCCGGCCTGGAACGAGGCGCTGGGCCTGCCCCGTCCCTTCGACCAGCAATGGTCGCTGCGCATGCAGCAGGTCCTCGCCTATGAGACCGACCTGCTCGAATTCGGCGATATCTTCGACGGCTCGACCGTGGTCGATGCCAAGGTCGCAGCGCTCAAGGCCGCCGCGCTGGAGGAGCTTGCCAAGATCGACGACATGGGCGGCGCGCTCGCCGCCGTCGAGAGCGGCTACATGAAGATGGCGCTGGTCGAAAACGGCGCGCGCCGCATCGAGGCGATCGAGCGCGGCGAGCAGGTCGTCGTCGGCGTCAACAAGTTCACCAACAGTGAGCCCTCCCCGCTCTCGGCTGGCGACGGCGCCGTCGTCACTGTGCCGGATTCGGTCGAGACCGAGGCCATCGCCCGGCTCAAGGCCTGGCGCTCGGCCCGCGATACGAAAGCGGCCGAGGCTGCGCTCGCCGAGCTCGCCGCCAGCGCCCGCGAGAACCGCAACGTCATGCCGGCCTCTATCGCCTGCGCCAAGGCCGGCGTCACCACGGGCGAATGGGCGCAGACCCTGCGCGAGATTTTTGGCGAGTACCGTGCGCCCACCGGCGTCGATACGACGAAGCTCGGCGACGCTACCGGCCTCGCCACGGCCAAGGCCGCCGTCGAGCGGGCGACCGAGCGGCTCGGCCGCGCCCCGCGCTTCCTCGTCGGCAAGCCCGGCCTCGATGGCCATTCCAACGGCGCCGAGCAGATCGCCGTGCGCGCCCGCGATGCAGGGATGAGCGTCAGCTATGGCGGCATCCGCCAGACGCCGGAGGAGATCGTCAGCGAGGCCAGGGAGCAGCAGGCCGATATCATCGGGCTCTCGATCCTGTCGGGCTCGCACCTGCCGCTGGTGCGCGACGTCACGGCGCGCCTGCGCGTCGCCGGCATGGACGTGCCCGTCGTGGTCGGCGGCATCATCCCGCCCGATGACGAGAACGCGCTGCGCAACATGGGTGTGGCGCGGGTTTATACACCGAAGGATTTCGCGCTGGACGGCATCATCGCCGATGTCGCGGGGCTGGCGGCGAAGCGGTAGCGGGTCATCCGCACGCGCTGCGGCACTCAGTGCTGCTGCGCAGATGCGGGACCGTCATCAGGATAAGGCACCTTCTCGTCATGCGGTCCCGTGTCTGCGGCGCATCGCTTCGCGCTGCACCGCGCACGGGATGACAGCGCCCTGCCCTGCTAGACCATCCCCACGCTCTTGAGCTGCTGATAGGCCTTCAGAATCTCCTGAAGCGTACCCTCGCGCGAGCGGTCGCCGCCATTGGCATCGGGGTGGAAGCGCTTCACCAATTCCTTGTAGCGGGCCTTGATCGCGGCGGAATCCGCCGTGTCGTCCAGGCCCAGCGTGTCCAGCGCCTTGCGCGCGACGATGCCGACGCGCGATTCCGGCTGCGCCGCCTGCTGCTTGTTGCGGGCACCGAACAGGTTGAAGGCGTCATGCATGTCAGCACTCGCCTCGCCATTGGCCTTGCGCCCGCGCTGCGACATCCGCGCCGCCTTGGAATTGACGCCGAGCTTCCAGGTCGGCCGATGGCCGATCTCCTCTTGCTTGGCGTAGGCAGCGAGCGCCTCGTCATCCATGCCGGCGAAATAATTATAGGTCGCGTTATAGGCCTTCACATGGTCCATGCAGAACAGGAAGAACTGGCCTTCGCGGCCACGCCCCTTCGGCGCCCGGAACTCGCCGGCGCGCGCGCAGCCCGGATGGTCGCAACGCGGCGCGTCGCTCTCCAGCGGCGCTTCCGCGTCGGAAGCTCCGATCCTGATGCTGTCGAAAAGGCGTGAGTTGATGTTCATTATCGACGGGTTATGAGACGCAGGAGCTAGGGCCGGCAAGTGCGATGCAGCACATCGCCGAACCGACGAAACAATCATGGCAACGGTGGCGCGATCATGACCGCAATCGCTGAAAGAATCACGCGAAAGCTGACCGAGGCCTTTGCGCCACAGGAGCTGAAGGTGATCGACGAATCACACCAGCATCAGGGCCATGGTGGCTGGCGCGAAGGCGGCGAGACTCACTTCCGCGTCAATATCGTGTCGGAAGCCTTTTCCGGCAAGTCCCGGCTGGAGCGCCACCGCCTCGTCAATACGGCGCTGGCGCAGGAGCTGGCGGACCGCGTCCACGCTCTTGCAATCGCGGCGAAGGCTCCGGGAGAGGCGTAAACCCCTCTAGTGCTTCGGGCGGGCCGGCGACAGCGCGTAGACCCCAACCGAGGCCAGTAGCAGCGCAGCGAAGGCCCAGTGCAGGTTGGCGAAGGTCGTAGCCGCGTCGAGCCCGGCCGCGCGCTGCTCGGCGATGAACCAGCCGGAAACCGACTGCAGCGCCCCGGCGCCCGCGATGAAGAGGAAATTCACGAAGGTCATGCCGCGCCCGATCAGATGCTCGGGGAAGAACTGCCGCGCATGCGCCATCAGGATCGCATAGGTAAAGCCGGCCGCACCGACGAGCGAGAACAGCGCCACCGCCGTCACATGCGATTGCTGGCCGCTGAGCGCCAGCGCGACGAAGCCGAGCGCGGTGAGCAGCGTGCCCCAGGTGACGATCGCCTTGGCGCGGCCGGTGCGGCTTTCCAGCCAGCCGTAGATGAAGGCGCCAGCGATCATCGCCGCCGCCATGATCGAAGCGGCATGGCCGGCCGAGACGGGATCGAAGCCATGGACCTGTGTCATGAACGGCCCGATCCAGAGCCCGCGCGCCGTCGCGACAATGGCATAGCCCGTGATGGTCAAGGGCGCGATCAGCCAGAGCGGCTTGAGCGCCAGAATGCTGGCAAGCCCTTGCAGCAGGCCCTCGTCGGGCTTGGCCGATGCCGGCCGCGGCGGCGGGTCGCGCACCAGCGCCACCGCCAGAACGGTCGCGACGAGGAAGCCGATCGCCATCGCCATCATCGCCCCACGCCAGCCGAAATGCCCGGCAGCGATGGCGAGCGGCGCGGCGCCCGCGATATTGCCGAGCGAGCCCAGCGCGATGAACAGCGAGGTCAGCAGGCCGAAGCGCTCCGGCGCGGCATTGCGCGCGAACAGGAACAGCGAGGACATGAAGACCGGCGAGCAGCCGATGCCGATCAGCGCCATGGCGAAGGCAGCCATGGCCGCGCTGCCGGCCTGCGTAAACAGGAAGGCGCCGACGGTGCCGATCGCCATGGCGAAGGCCACCGTCCGGCGCGGCCCGAGCCGGTCAAGCGCCCAGCCGACCGGGAACTGCGCCAGCGCGAAGGCCAAGAACCACGCGGCGCCGAGCAAACCGAAGGCGGCCGGGCCGATGTTGAGGTCGGCCATGACCGGTCCGGCGATCACGCTCAGGAAAGAGCGATAGAAGATCGAGAGGACATAGGCCGGCAGCAGCGCAATGAAGACGATCACGTCGGGAGTTCCGCTTCTGCCGGCCGTTCGCAGGCTTACTTGATGCGTTCGAGCACGGAGACGTAGTTCGCGACCGCCGCCCCGCCCATGTTGAAGATGCCGCCGAGGCGCGGGCTGTCGAGCTGCATGCCCTCCGGCGCCTCGCCGGCGAGCTGCATGGCCGAGAGCACATGCATCGAAACGCCGGTCGCGCCGATCGGATGGCCCTTGGCCTTGAGGCCGCCGGAGACGTTGACCGGCAGCTTGCCGTCCTTCTGCGTCCAGCCTTCCTTGATCGCGCGGGCGCCGTCGCCTTCCTTGGTCAGGCCCATCGCCTCGTATTCGATCAGCTCGGCGACGGTGAAGCAGTCATGCGTCTCGACGAAGGAGAGGTCGTCGAGCGTCACGCCGGCATTGGCCAGAGCCTGCTTCCAGGCCAGCGCGCCGCCCTCGAACTTCAGGATGTCGCGCTTCGACATCGGCAGGAAATCCTGGACATGGGCCATGCCGCGGAAACCGACGGCGCGGCGCATGCGCAGCGCGGTCTCCGCGTCGGCCAGCACCAGCGCGGCGGCGCCGTCCGAGACCAGCGAGCAGTCGGTGCGCTTCAGCGGGCCGGCGACATAGGGGTTCTTCTCGCTCTCCTCGCGACAGAAGGCGTAGCCGAGGTCCTTGCGCATCTGCGCATAGGGGTTCGCGACGCCGTTCTTGTGGTTCTTCGCCGCGATCATCGCGAGCGCGTCGGACTGGTCGCCATGGCGCTGGAAATAGGCGGCCGCGATCTTGCCGAAGACGCCGGCGAAACCGCCCTGCACCTCGCTATCCTCCGGGAGGTAGGAGGCCTTGAGCAGGTTCTTGCCGATCTCGGGGCCGGGCGTCTTGGTCATCTGCTCGACGCCGACGACGAGCACGACCTTGGCCGCGCCGGCCTTGATCGCGCGCACGCCCTGATGCACCGCGGCCGAGCCGGTGGCGCAGGCGTTCTCGACGCGGGTGGTCGGCTTGAAGCGCAGCGCCGGATCGGCCTGCAGCACCAGCGAGGCCGTGAAATCCTGGGCCGAGAAGCCGGCATTGTAATGGCCGAGCACGATCTCGTCGACATCGTCGGCGGTGATGCCGGCATCGACGAGGGCCTCGACCGCCACCCGCACGATCAGGCTTTCGACGGTCTCGGCATCCTGCTTGCCGAACGGTGTATGGGCCCAGCCGACGATCGCAGCGCTCATGGCGTATTCTCCCTTACTGTGCAGCTACACGTTATCTTGGCAGCCTTGAGCCGCCCGGCAAGCCGGTATCCGCGCATGGTGGCCGTGCACGGATCGGCTGGCGGCTGTTCCCAGAACTAGCCGGCCCGCCCGGTCACTGCAACGCCAGCGAGAGCAGGAGCCCGACGCCGCCGACGATCATCGCCATGCCCAGCATTTCGCGCCGGCTCGTGCCCTCCGCGAACAATTTGCGCGAGGCGATCTGCGCCAGCGGCACCTCGATCAGCGCCAGCGTGCGGACATTCGCCGCCGTCGTCAGCGAGAAGCCGATGAACCAGAATTGCGAGGCGGCGGCGCCGAGGAAGCCGGCCGAAAGCGAGCGGCGCCAGCTTCTCAGGCTGAGGATCAACGCTTGCCGGTCGGCGATCAGCATATAGACGACCAGCAGCAGGGTCTGGAGCCCGAGGCCGAGCACGAGGATGGTCGAGGCGCGGATCAGGAACGAGCCCTCCGGCAGGGCCTGGATGCCGCCGCGGAAGCCGATCGCGGACAGAGCGAAGAAGGCACCCGAGACGATGCCGAACACCGCAGGCCGCAAGCCGGCACGGGTCAGCTTCTCGCCGGGCTTCCACGACACCACGATCACGCCCGCCGTCGCGATCGCGATTGCCAGGAACTTCATCGGCGTCAGCGCGTCGCCGAGCAGCAGCGCGCCGAACACAGCGACCTGCACCGGCTCCGTCTTGGTATAGGCCGTCGTCACCGCGAAGGAGCGTTCGCGCATCGCCGCCAGCATCAGGGCGGTCGCCGCGATCTGCGTCAACGCGCCCCAGAGCGTGTAACCGAGCGAGGCCATGCCGATCGCCGGCGGCAGGCGCTGCAGGCCGAGGCAGGCGAGCGCCAAGAACAGCATCGCGAAGGGCAGGCCGAACAGGAAGCGTACCTGCGTCGCGCCGACGACGCCGATGATGTCGGTCAGCGAGCGCTGCGCCAGGTTGCGCGCGGTCTGCAGGAGCGAGGCGGCGATGGTCGCCGGTATCCAGAGAAGGCCGAAAGCCACGCGACAAGCCCTAGAAAAGCAGGAGAACCCGCCGCTTGTGGACCGGCCGCCGCAGCTAGGCAAATCGCTGCGCAGAGGGTAGGTATGCATTCTAGGGCGGACGAATGCGGCGGCCGTCTCGAAATTGCCGCATGCGTCGCGTTGAACCCTGCGCCGTCGTCACCGGCCAAGCTATCCGCAAGACCGTTCCGAACAAGACAGGTTCAGACCCGCCCGATGATCGCTTCCCGCCTCGCAGCCGCCGCTTTCGTCCTTGGCGCCGTCCTGACCGGACCGGCCTCGGCTGGGACGAGCCTCGTCGTCGACGCCTCCAGCGGAGCCGTGCTGTCGAGTGAGAACGGAAGCCAGGCCTGGCGTCCGGCCTCCACGACCAAGATGATGACGCTCTATCTCGCGCTGAAGGCGATCCGGGAAGGACGCCTCGGCCTTGAGACGGCGATCCCGGTCTCGAAGCTCGCCGCAAGCCAGCCGCGCGTGAAGGTCTATGCCAAGCCGGGGTCGGAGATCACGCTCGACAACGCCTTGCGCATCATGATGGTCAAGTCAGCCAACGACATCGCCTATGTCGTGGCCGAAGGTGTCGGCGGCGACGTCCCGACCTTCGTCGCCATGATGAACGCCGAGGCCCAGCGCCTCGGCATGCGCGACACCCGCTTCGTCAATCCCAATGGCTGGGACCATCCGGACCAGCAGACCAGCGCCCGCGACCTCGCCGTGCTCGCCATGGCGCTGATGCATGATTTCTCGCGGTATTCCGACTACTGGGGCACCTCGGCCGTACAACTCGGCAAGCAGGTGATGCACAACACCAACGGGCTGGTCGGCCGCTATTCCGGCGTCGGCGGCATGAAGACCGGCTTCACCTGCGCCTCCGGCTTCAACGTCGTCGCCACCGCCAGCCGCGGCGGGCGCACGCTGATCGCCGTCGTGCTGGGCTCGACCTCGGGCACCGACCGCACGGTCAAGGCCGCCCAACTCCTCGACGAGGGCTTCGCCTCCTGGGGCGGTTCCGGCTACAGCGTCTCCTCGATGCCGCCCAGCGGCGCCCGCGCTCCCAATATCTGCGACGAAGTCCGCAACCGTGGCGGCGGTGTCGCGCTTGCCGACGATGCCGATCTCTCCGGCCCGATCGCGGCCGCCGCGACCGCGACCAGCGGCAACGATTCCGATGGCGGCCGCTTCGCCACCGCCTTCACCACCCAGTCGGCGGCGCCGCTCGCGACTCGCTCGCCGCGCGGGCGCGTCGTGCTCGGCCCCCGCGCCGAGGTAGTTCCGATGCAGGTCTCCTTCGGCCGCAGCCCCGGTTCGGCCTCCGCCCCGCTCGCCGCCAATGCGACGGCGCAGCCGAATTCGCGTGTCGCGCGCGGCACTCCGACCATCGATCCTGAAGCCCCGGTCGCGGCCGGGCTCGTCGTCCCGCCGACCCGCCGCACCGCTTCGAGCAATGGTGCGATCCCGCGCGGCACCAATGCCTTCGCGCCGACGAATACGCCGGTGCAGCCTTCCAGCGACGCTTTCGAGGCCGGTCCGCTGCGCTTGCAAGGCGCCGTGCAGGCCGGCGCAGCCAATGCCGCGAGCCTGCGCCCTGGCGCTGCCGCCGGCATCAAGCCGGCCGCACGCAATGCCAAGCCCGACAAGGCGCAGGCGGCCGCCAAGGCCCAGCCGGCAAAGACCCAACCGATCAAGACCCCACCGGCACGCGCCGTGCCGGCCAAGCCGAAGCCTGCGGAAGCCGCCGTGAAGCCGTCTGCGGCCAAGCCCGGCGCCAAGACCAAGCCCGCCAGCGACGCCTGAGGCCGGGTTGGACGCTGGGGACCCGGAGCGGGATCGCAAGAGCGGGCGCCAAGGGCTTGCCCTGGCGCTGGCTTCGGCCGCCGCTTTCGGCACCAATATCGTCAGCGCCCAGATCGCCGGGCAGGCGGGCCTTAGCGGCCCGCTCCTCGTCTTCTACCGTGTCCTGCTGATGCTCGTCCTCGTCGGCGGCGCAGCGCTCGTCTGGCGTGGTTCGCTCGCCCTGCGGCGCACAGAGCGCCAGCCCGTCCTGCTCTTCGGCCTGGCGACGGCGCTTGTCGGCATCGCCTATCTCTCCTCGGTCGCCTTCGTCCCGGTCTCGGTGGCAGCTGTGGTGTTCTACACCTTCCCGGTCCTGATCGTGCTGGCCGAACCGCTGCTGACGCCGGCCCCCTTCCGCATCGACAGGCTGGCTATCGCGCTCGTCGCCTTCCTCGGCATCGCGCTCGTCGTCGGGCCGGACCTGCACGGGCTTGATCCGCGCGGCCTCGCTTTGGCGGGGCTGGCGAGTGTCTGCGCCGCCGCGCAGTTCTTCGCGGCCGCCCGCTGCGCGGAGACGCCGACTTTGCCCAAGCTGTTCTGGTCGCATGTCGTCATCCTGCCCGTCGCCGGGCTGGTGCTGCTGGCAACGGGCGGCTTCCTGCCGCCCCAGACCTTCCTGCTCGCGCCGATCGCCGTCGCCATCACCTATGGCGGCTACATCATCGGCTTCCTGTTCCAGATCCTCGCTCTCGCGCGCGTCGCGCCCGGTCCGGCCGGCCTCGCCTTCTGCGCCGAGCCGGTCTTCGCCGTGATCATCGCCGCCTTCGTGCTCGCCGAGCGGCTGGGGCCGCTGCAATACGCCGGCTGCGCCCTTGTCATCGCCGCCATCGCCACTAATGTAATACTAGAACAAACGAGGCGGAGCGTCGTGCCTGCCTAGATCATCCCGCGCCCGCCGGGCGCGGAGAGGATGATCGATCCCATTGATGGGACATCGGATTGACCCGATGTCCTAGAGGCCCTGTGATCCATGACCGGCGACCCTGCCCGCCCACAGCCCGTTCCGCTGACCCTGCTGACCGGCTTTCTCGGCGCCGGCAAGACCACCTTGCTGAACCGCCTGCTCAAGGACCCGGCGCTCGCCGGCACGCTGGTGCTCGTCAACGAGTTCGGTGAGATCGGCCTCGACCACCTGATGATCGAGGGCATCGAGGAGAACATGATCCTCCTCGAATCCGGCTGCCTCTGCTGCACCATCCGCGACGACCTCATCGTCACGCTGGAAGATTTGCTGCGCGGCCGCGACAACGGCCGCATCGCTCCTTTCTCGCGCCTCGTCATCGAGACCACCGGTCTCGCCGACCCCGCGCCGATCCTCAACGTCCTGATCAATCATCCCTATCTCGCCATGCGCTTCCGGCTCGATGGCGTCGTGACGCTGGTCGATGCCGTCAACGGCATGGCGACCCTGGACGCCCATGAGGAGGCCCGCCGGCAGGTCGTCGCCGCCGACAGGCTGGTCCTGACCAAAGCCGAACTCACGGCTGCGGAAAACGTGGCCGCCCTTCGCCAACGCCTCGACGGCCTCAATCCGGGCGTCGCGGTCCTGCCGCCGGACATACCTGCCGCCGACCTGATCGACGCCGGGCTCTACGATCTCGCAAAGCAGCCGCATACCCTGCGTCACTGGTTGGCCGAAGACACCCTGCCCGGCCATCATCATCATCACCACCACCACGGCGATCA
Organism: Allobosea sp. 47.2.35; assembly: GCF_024655635.1. Lineage (GTDB taxonomy): Bacteria > Pseudomonadota > Alphaproteobacteria > Rhizobiales > Beijerinckiaceae > Allobosea. The sequence goes on from NZ_JANLGI010000012.1 coordinate 15,096, forward strand.
CCACCACCACGGACACGATCACGCCCATGGGCAGGACCCGCATGACGTCAACCGCCATGACGCCTCGATCCGCGCCTTCGTCCTGACGGCGGAGCAGCCGGTCGCGCGCACCACCTTCGACCTGTTCTGGACCCTGCTGCGCTCCATCCACGGCCCGCGCCTACTGCGGCTGAAGGGGTTGGTGGACATCGCCGGCGAGCCCGGCCGGCCCCTGCTCGTCCATGCCGTCCAGCAGATCCTGCATCCGCCGATCCAGCTCGAAGCCTGGCCGGATTCGGACCGCCGCTCCCGCCTCGTCCTGATCGTCAGGGATGTCGAGGAAGGCACGGTGCGCAAGCTCTGGTCGGCCTTCCTCGGACAGGCAACGGCGCAGCCGCAAACCGCCTGAGTTCTGGCCCGTTTCTTGATCCCCGTCCTGCGAGCCACAGGGCGCGCCTGCGCGCCTTGTCATTCCGGCACAGCCATGCGCCGGAACGATCCAGGAAGGGTACGGGCGGATGAGCACGATCAGAGCTCTGGCGGCGACCGAAGGCAGCGCGGCGGCGGCCCTGCCGAACCTGCCACCTCCCCATCCCGACGCAGCGATCTATAGCGAGTTGAGAGCGCTCGGCGCCTGCGATTCCATCCGTCCCGAATGGGCTGACCTTGCGAGCCGTGCACTCGAAGCCAATCCCTGCCTCGAGCCCGGCTTCGCGCTGGCCGCCGCGCAGCATCTCGTGTCCTTCCGCGATGCCGAGCTGATGCTGCTCTGGCAGGGTCACCCGGGCTCGGAGCGGCGCCGCCTCGTCGGGCTCGTTCCTTGCCGGACGCGCCGCCGCCTCCTTGCGCCCGATACGCTGGAAGGCTTCGCCGATCCGCGCCTTCTGAACGGCACGCCGCTGATCGACCGCACCTTCGCCGCACCCGCGCTCGCCGCCTTTCTGCGCGGCTGGCGTGGGCTCAGTCATGCCGCCGCAGCGTTCGCCTTGCGCGGCATCGACCCCGCCGGCGCCTTCGCCGCGACGCTGTCGCGCGTCGCCGCGGGCCATGGCGTGGCGATCGGCTGGCAGCCGCTCGTCGGCCGCAGGCTCGAACTGCCGCCGACCGCCCGCATCGCCACCTCCGACGAAACCATGCGTGACAGAGGCCGCCTCGTCCTCGCCGAGGCCACGAACCAGGCCGACCGGCGCGATGCCGTCGAGATCCTGCTGGCGATCGAGGCCTCCGGCTCGCGCGGCCGGGCCGGCAAGGCGACGTTGCAGGACACCCGCGAAGCCGGCTTCCTGCGCAGCATGAGCCGCGATCTCGGCCGGCAGAAGCTCTGCCGCATCGCTGTACTCGTACTGGAAGAGAGACCGATCGCCGCCGCGCTCACCCTTGGAAAGGGCGCTTCCTGCTGGCTCTATCATGGCGTCGGCGACGAGGCCTATGCCGAGCTTGAGCCCTTGCCGATGCTGCTCGCCATGATGCGCAAGGCGCAGCCTTCCCGGCAGATCCTCCTGCCCGGCGGCCTGCCGCTGTTCGGCGCCCGCGACGAGGCTTTCGGCACGATCACCCTGACCCGGCGCCCGCAGCAGCGTCCGCGCCGGCCTGCCGATCTCGCCATTCACATGCGCGAGCGCCTGGCCCGCGCGCTGTTCAGGCCTCGGCCCGCAGCAATCGACGGATGATCTTGCCTGTCGTTGTCAGCGGCAGCTCGTCACGGAAGGCGATCTCGCGCGGATATTCATGGGCCGACAGCCGCGCCCGCACGAAGCTCTGAAGCTCCGAGACCAGGGCCTTGGAACCGCCATGGCCGGGTTTCAGCACGACGAAGGCCTTGACGATCTCGGTGCGCAGCGGGTCGGGCTTGCCCACCGCCGCCGCCAGCGCCACCGCCGGATGCCGCAGCAGGCAATCCTCGATCTCGCCCGGCCCGATACGATAGCCGGACGAGGTGATGACGTCGTCATCGCGGCCAATGAAGCGGACATAGCCGTCCTCGTCCTCGACGCCTTCGTCGCCGGTTGTCATCCAGTCGCCGACGAATTTCGCCGCCGTCGCCTCCGGATTGCGCCAGTATTCCAGGAACATCACCGGGTCGGGCCGGCGCACCGCGATCTGGCCCTCCTCACCGGCGGCGCAGACCGAGCCGTCCGGCCGGATGATCGCGACCTCATGGCCGGGCACCGCTTTGCCGATGGTGCCGGGGCGGCTGACGCCGATCGCCGCACTGGAAGCGAGCACGAGATTGCACTCGGTCTGGCCATAGGCCTCATTGATGGTCAGCCCGAGCGCCTCGCGCCCCCATTCCAGGGTCTCGGCGCCCAGCGCCTCACCCGCCGCGGCGACGGTGCGCAGGTTCAGGTTCCAGCGCCCCTGCGGGCTGCCCGCGCCGCGCATCATCCTGAGCGCGGTCGGCGGCACGAAGGCGTTGCGGATGCCGAGATCCTGGATCAGCCGATAGGCCTCCTCCGGCTCGAACCGCGTCACCGGCCGCGCCACCACCGCGACGCCGAAATGCAGCGCCGGCAGCAGCATGTTGAGCAGGCCACCGGCCCAGGCCCAGTCGGCCGGCGTCCAGGCGAGATCGCCCGGCCGCGGCATGAATTCATGCGGCATCTGCACGCCCGGCAGATGACCGGGCAACACGCGATGACCGTGCAGCGCGCCCTTCGGATTGCCTGTCGTCCCCGAGGTGTAGATCATCAACGCGGGATCGTCCGGCGTCGTCTCGACCGGGGCGAAATCCGGGCTGCCCTCGGCCAGCAGGGCATCCCAGCCTTCGACCGCGCCATCGGCGCCGTCGGTCGAGATGCGCAGGGCGAGCTCCGGCAACGGCTGCGTGATCTGGCCGAGCTTCGTCAGCCCGCCGGCATTGGTCACCACGACCTTGGCGCCGGAATCGGTCAGGCGGTAGGCCAGCGCATCGACCCCGAACAAGGCCGCCAGCGGCACGGCGATAGCACCGAGCTTGTAGGCCGCGAGATGCGCCGTCAGCACCGCCCGCCCCTGCGGCAGCAGGATGGCGATGCGGTCGCCCCGACCGATGCCGCGCGCACGCAACGCATTGGCCAGGCGGTTCGAATGCTCGCGCAGCCAGCCGAAGCTGACCGGACTCACCTGCCAATCCGTGGAGACCTCGATAATGGCAGGACGGCCCGGCTCGGCGGCAGCCCAGCGGTCGCAGACATCGACGGCGATGTTGTAGCGATCCGGAATGCGCCAGCGGAAGCCCTCGCGCAGCGCGGCGTAATCGGTCAGGTCTGGCAGGATCAAAATAGATGTCCGATGGGAGGCGCGGCACGATAGGCAGGCCGTTCCCCCCTGTCACCCACGTCTTGCGTATCATCTCCCAGCGTAACGATGCGCTCAGAACATGCGTTCGCTGGCAGGCGGAAGGTAAGCGTCGGTGAAGGCGTCGCCCGCCCGCGCCTTGTCGCGGAACGCACCCGCCAGAGCGAGCTGGCCCAGCGCCTGCGTCCAGCGCTCGCGGTCGATACCACCCAGCCCGTGAGCCCGGACATAGGGAGTCAGCACGTTGCGCTCGATCACGGCGGCGAGCTTGTCGCGCTCGACATCGGCCTGGGCGCTCTCGTTGCGGCGCAGGACGAACTGCGCACCGGCGCCCGGATTGACGGCGACGTCGCGGATGCCCCGCATCACGGCGCGCACCAGCCCGCGCACCGCATCCGGCTTGCTCGCGAGGAGCTTGCCGGAGACGATCACCGCGCTGCCATAGAGCACGAGACCATGCTCGGCCATTTCCATCAGCACGATATCGTCGCCCGGCACGCCGCGCGCCTTCAGGGAAACGGCGGTGGAGGGACCGAAGGCGAAGAGCGCATCGATCTCGCCGGAGGCCAGCATCGGCTCGCGCACCGGCAGGCCGATGGTCTCGATCCTGATCTTGCTGTCGTCGATCTTGTTGAGGTTCTTGAACAGCGGCCACTGCGCGAAGCTGGCATCGATGCTCGCGGTGCCGAGCTTGCGGCCTTCGAGGCTCGTCGGTGCGGTGGTGATGCCCCGGCTCTTGCGGCCGATCAGGGCGTAGCCCGGCCGGTCATGAACGATCATCACCGCCTTGAGATCGGAACTCGGGTTCTCGTCGCGGAAGCGGATCAGCGCGTTGATGTCGCCGAAACCGGCATCCTGCGCACCCGATGCCAGCCGCTGCAGCATGGCGCGCGCGCCATTGCCCGGCTCGATCACGACATCGAGGCCCTCGGTGCCGAAATAGCCTTTGTCCTGCGCCGCGAGGAACGGCGCCGTCAGCGCATCGAAGCGCCGGTCCAGCGCGAAGCGGACAGGCGTGGTGCCCTGCGCGCGTGCCGTGCCGACGCCCCCGACACAGGCCGCCACGGCTCCCACCGCCAGCTGCCCGAACCCGCGTCGGCACAGCATCGAGGAACGGAAGAGCGAAGCGATCGGCATGTCTGGCCTCCGGGCGCCATGCTGTCTGGGGCACGGCATGTCCGTGCTCCAGCCTTCCTGACATCATAAAATGTTGAAATGCCGTCAACATGACGGAAGTTCCGTCACGATTTCAGATTGCGGCCGGTCCTTGCTCCATCCTGCAAGAAAAATACCCGCACCATTCTGGCAGCCGGTCGACCCTGTTCCCTCCTGCAAACGAACGAGGGGCCGAAAGGCCCCTCGTCGCATCACCTCAATTTCGGGGGAAACGCCTCAGGCGGCGCGGTAACGCGCCAGCCAATGCGCATAGGGCGCCGGCAGGGTCGCCCAGGCCGGGTTCTCCACGCCAAGCGCCTGTGCCGCCGCATAGGGCCAGTGCGGATCGGCCAGCAGCGGCCGGCCCAGCGTCACCAGATCGACCTTGCCTTCGCGTACCAGTGCGTCGGCCTGCTCGGGCTTGCTGATATACCAACTCGTCGAGGCCGGCAGGCCAGTCTCGCGTCGCACCCGCTCGGCAACCGGGCCCAGGAATGCCGGGCCCCACGGGATCTTCGCCTCTGTGGTCGAGAAGCCGACGCTGACATCGATGAAATCGAGCCCCTCGGCCTTGAAGCGCTTCACCAATTCGATCGCTTCGGCCAGCGTCTCCTCGTCGCGGCCATCATATTCGATCACGCCGAGCCGGGCCGAGAGCGGCCGGTTCTCCGGCCAGACCTTGCGGACGGCCGCCAGCGTTTCGATCAGGAAGCGGCTGCGGTTCTCGAAGCTGCCACCATAGGAATCGTCGCGCTTGTTGGCGTGCGGCGAGAGGAAGTTCTGCGCGAGATAGCCATGGGCGAAATGCAGCTTGAGCCATTCGATCCCGATATCGCGGGCGCGCTCGGCCGCGGCGACGAAATCGTTGCGCACGCGCTCGATATCGGCCGTGGTCATCGCGCGCGGCACGCGCGGCAGCCCGCCGCCATGCGCCACCGCCGACGGCGCGAGCGTCTCCCAGCCGCGCGCGTCATTGGCCGGGATATGGTCGTCGCCCTCCCAAGGCAGGTTGGCGCTGGCCTTGCGCCCGGCATGGCCGATCTGGATGCCTGTGACCGCACCGGCCTTGCGCATCTCGGCGACGATCGGCGCGAGCGCCTCTGCCTGCCCGTCATTCCAGAGCCCTAGGCAACCGGGCGTGATCCGCCCTTCCGGAGAGACGCCGGTCGCCTCGATCACCACCAGCCCGGTGCCGCCGCGCGCCAGCCCGGCGAGATGCGCCCGGTGCCATTCATTGGCGACGCCGTCCTGCGCCATGTACTGGCACATCGGCGAGGCGACGATGCGATTGCGAAGGGTGACGTCCTTCAGGCTGAAGGGATCGAACAGACCAGGCATGGTGCGGCTCCGCGCAGTGGATTTCTATGTTTCGATAGTTCGATATTTTTCGAACTTTGGCAAGTTCAAAACCCTGTGATAGACTGAAGCTCATGCGTCATGCCCGCCTGCCCGCCTCCGAAGAAATCGCGCTCGAAGACGTCTTCCACGCGCTGAGCGACCCGTTCCGGCTTGAAGTCGTGCGCCGGCTCGCGGTCGAAGGTGAGCAGAGCTGCCAGGCGCTGGAGGGCGACCGGCCAAAGTCGAGCGTCTCCCACCATTTCCGCGTGCTGCGCGAGGCCGGCCTGATCCGTACCCGCAATGAGGGCGTGACGCGGATGAACGCGCTTCGCCGCGACGATATCGAGCAGCGCTTCCCCGGACTGCTCGCCTGCGTCGTGCCCAAATTGAACGATTGAGCTTCCGCCGGTTCCGCTTCACGCAACGCCGCCCTATGCTCGTGCCATGAGCCTCCCCTACCGTCCCAATGTCGGCATCGCCCTGTTCAATGCGCAGGGCCACGTCTTCGCCGGCCGCTCGCACAGCGCCGGCCCCGAGATCGTCCTGCCCGGCTTCGAATGGCAGATGCCGCAAGGCGGCATCGACCCGGACGAGGACATCGTCGCTGCCGCGCGCCGCGAGCTGGAGGAGGAAACCGGCGTCACGCAGGCCGAGCTGCTCGCCGTGACCGATGAATGGTGGAGCTACGATTTCCCGCCCTATGACGGGCCCTGGCACAAGCTCGCCGCCTTCCGCGGCCAGCGCCAGCGCTGGGTGGCCTTCCGCTTCACCGGCGACGAAAGCGCGATGGATATCGGCAAGCCCAATGGCGACGAGCTGCCGGAGTTCAGCGAATGGCGCTGGCACCCACTGGCCGCGATGCCGGGCCTGGTCGTGCCGTTCAAACGGCCGGTCTACGAGAAGGTGGCACAGGCCTTCGCGGGTTTCGCGGCGGCCTGACCATCCCGTTTCAGAAACGAAAAAGGGCCGCTCGCGCGACCCTTTCGCATTCCGAAGCTGAAGAGCGGAATCACGCCGCCTTGCGCTGCTCGAAGACGTGCTTGAACTCGCGCAGCTGCACCAGCGTGTCGTGCAGGCGCTTCTTCTCGTCGTCATTATGCGAGCCGGCGAGACGGGTCTCGGCAGTCAGGATCTCGGCGTCGAGCACGGCGGTATCGACATCCTCGATAAAGCGGCCCTGCTCGGCCAGGATCGTCGTCGAAGCCTGGTTGACCTCGACGAGGCCGCCATTGATGAAGAATTCCTTGCCGTTGCTCTCGGTCGTCTGGACGAAGACGACACCGGCCTTGAGCGTCGCGACGAGCGGCGCGTGACCCGCGAGCACGGTCATCTCACCCTCGACGGAGGGGACGATGACGCTGACGACGTCGCCCGAGAACAGGATGCGCTCCGGCGAGACGAGTTCGAACTTGAAGGTGGCCATCGCCTGTTTTTTTCCTCCGACGTCACCCCGATCGCCGGACGACGTCGGGGGCCAAGCCAGATGTGTCAACAATCCATGCCGGGCATGGTTCCGGGCGGCCTAAGCCGCCCGAAAGGAAGAATGCGCGAAGCTTACGCGGCCTCGGCGGCCAGGCGCTGTGCCTTCTCGACGGCTTCGTCGATCGAGCCGACCATGTAGAAGGCCGCTTCCGGCAGGTGGTCGTACTTGCCCTCGACCAGGCCCTTGAAGCCCTTGATCGTGTCCTCGAGCGGGACGAGCTTGCCCGGCGAACCGGTGAAGACTTCCGCGACGAAGAACGGCTGCGACATGAAGCGCTCGATCTTGCGGGCGCGCGCCACGGTCAGCTTGTCGTCTTCCGAGAGTTCGTCCATGCCCAGGATCGCGATGATGTCCTGCAGCGACTTGTAGCGCTGGAGGGTCTGCTGGACCGCGGTGGCGACAGCGTAGTGCTCCTCGCCGACGATATCGGCCGAGAGCATGCGCGAGGTCGAGTCGAGCGGGTCGACCGCCGGGTAGATGCCCTTTTCCGCGATCGAACGCGACAGCACCGTACGGGCGTCCAAGTGAGCGAACGAGGTCGCGGGCGCCGGGTCGGTCAGGTCGTCCGCCGGGACGTAGATCGCCTGCACCGAGGTGATCGAGCCCTTGTTCGTGGTGGTGATGCGCTCCTGCAGGTTGCCCATGTCGGTGGCGAGCGTCGGCTGATAGCCCACCGCCGAAGGAATGCGGCCGAGCAGCGCGGACACTTCCGAGCCGGCCTGCGTGAAACGGAAGATGTTGTCGACGAAGAACAGAACGTCCTGGCCCTTGTCGCGGAAGTCCTCGGCGATGGTCAGGCCGGCGAGAGCGACGCGCATGCGGGCGCCCGGGGGCTCGTTCATCTGGCCGTAGACCAGCGCGCACTTGGAGCCAGCGGTCGAACCGTTGTTCTCCTTGGGGTTCTTGTTGACGTTGGACTCGATCATCTCGTGATAGAGATCGTTGCCCTCACGGGTGCGCTCGCCGACGCCGGCGAACACGGAGTAGCCGCCGTGGGCCTTCGCGACGTTGTTGATCAGCTCCATGATCAGCACGGTCTTGCCGACGCCGGCGCCGCCGAACAGGCCAACCTTGCCGCCCTTGGCGTAGGGAGCCAGCAGGTCGACGACCTTGATGCCGGTGACGAGAATCTGCGCCTCGGTGGACTGCTCGGAATAGGCCGGGGCCGGCTGGTGGATGCCGCGGGTGGCGGAGGTCAGGATCGGACCGGCTTCGTCGACCGGCTCGCCGATGACGTTCATGATGCGGCCGAGCGTCTCGTCGCCGACCGGAACCGCGATCGGGGCACCGGTATCGGTGACCGACTGGCCGCGAACCAGACCTTCGGTCGAGTCCATCGCGATGGTGCGGACGGTGTTCTCGCCGAGATGCTGGGCGACCTCGAGGACAAGGCGATTGCCGAGGTTGTCGGTCTCGAGCGCGTTCAGAATCTCCGGCAGGGCGCCGTCGAACTGCACGTCGACGACGGCACCGATGACCTGGGCAACGCGGCCGGTGCCGGTGTTGGCGGGCTTCTCGGCGGTCTTCTTGGTGGTCTTGGTAGCGGCTTTGGCCATGGCGGAACCTCGGGACTAGCGCATTCGGATGTGACGGCAGCCGGCGGCTTGCGCCACCGGCGAAGATTAGGCGGTTAGAGCGCTTCCGCGCCGGAGATGATCTCGATCAGTTCCTTCGTGATCATCGCCTGGCGCGAGCGGTTGTAGATCTGCGTCTGCTTCTTGATCATCTCGCCGGCATTGCGCGTGGCGGAGTCCATCGCCGACATGCGCGCGCCCTGTTCGGAAGCGGCGTTCTCAAGCAGTCCGCGCAGGATCTGGACGGTCAGGTTGCGCGGCAGCAGCGCTTCCAGGATCTCGCCCTCGTCCGGCTCGTAATCGTAGACGGCGTCGGTCTGCTTCGTCCCTTCCGGGATTTCGGCCGGGATGATGCGCTGCGCGGTCGGGATCTGGGCGATCACCGAGCGGAAGCGCGAGAAGAACAGCGTCGCGACGTCGAACTCGCCATTGCCGAAGCGGGCCAGCACGTTCTGGGCGATCGCCTCCGCATTGGCGAAGCCGACCTGCTTGAATTCGCGCAGATCGATGAATTCGATGATCTCCGCGGCGAACTGGCGACGCAGGATATCGTAGCCCTTCTTGCCGACGCAGATGATCTTGACCGTCTTGCCCTCGGCCTTCAGCGCATTCGCCTTGTCGCGGGCGAGGCGCGCGATCGAGGAGTTGAAGGCGCCGCACAGGCCGCGCTCGGCGGTCAGCACCAGCAGCAGATGCACCTTGTCGGAGCCCGTGCCTGCGATCAGGCGCGGCGCGCTCGAGCCGGACACGCCGGAAGCGAGGTTCGACAGCACCGTCTCCATGCGCTCGGCATAGGGGCGCGCGGCCTCGGCAGCCGTCTGCGCCCGGCGCAGCTTCGCAGCCGCGACCATCTGCATGGCCTTGGTGATCTTCTGCGTCGACTTCACCGAAGCGATGCGATTGCGTAGGTCCTTAAGGGACGGCATCCGATCTTGATCCCCTACCCGTCAGCCGCCTGTCTGCGGCGACGAAGCAATTCAGAGAAGCGACGCGGCGGGGGCAGATGCCTCACCGCGCCGGCAATGATGATCAGGCGAAGGACTTCGCGAAGCCCGCGACGATGTCCTTGAGCTTGGCGGCGTTGGCGTCCGACAGGTCCTTGGACGAGCCGATCTCGTTGAGCATGTCGGCATGCTTGCCGCGGACCAGCGAGAGCAGGCCGTCCTCGAAGGCGCGAACCTTGCTGACCGGCAGCGCGTCGAGATAGCCGTTCACGCCAGCATAGATCACGACGACCTGCTCTTCCATCTTCAGCGGCGAGAACTGCGGCTGCTTCAGGAGCTCGGTCAGGCGGGCGCCGCGGTTGAGCAGGCGCTGCGTGACCGCGTCGAGGTCCGAACCGAACTGGGCGAAGGCAGCCATCTCGCGATACTGGGCGAGCTCGCCCTTGATCTTGCCGGCGACCTTCTTGGTGGCCTTGGTCTGCGCCGACGAACCGACGCGCGACACCGAGAGGCCGACGTTCACCGCCGGACGGATGCCCTGGTAGAACAGGTCCGTCTCGAGGAAGATCTGGCCGTCGGTGATCGAGATCACGTTGGTCGGGATGTAGGCGGACACGTCGTTCGCCTGCGTCTCGATGACCGGCAGAGCCGTCAGCGAGCCGAGGCCGGCGGCCTCACCCATCTTCGCCGCGCGCTCGAGCAGGCGGGAGTGGAGATAGAACACGTCGCCCGGATAGGCCTCGCGGCCCGGCGGACGGCGCAGCAGCAGCGACATCTGGCGGTAGGCGACGGCCTGCTTGGAGAGGTCGTCATAGATGATGACGGCGTGCATGCCGTTGTCGCGGAAGAACTCGCCCATCGAGCAGCCGGCGAACGGCGCCAGGAACTGCATCGGGGCTGGGTCGGAGGCAGTGGCCGCCACGACGATCGAGTACTCGAGCGCGCCGCGCTCTTCGAGCACCTTCACGAGCTGGGCGACGGTCGAACGCTTCTGGCCGACGGCGACGTAGACGCAGTAGAGCTTCTGGCTCTCAGGGGCGCCTTCGACGTTCAGCGGCTTCTGGTTCAGGATCGTGTCGAGCGCCACGGCGGTCTTGCCGGTCTGGCGGTCGCCGATGATCAGCTCGCGCTGGCCACGGCCGATCGGGATCAGGGCGTCGACCGCCTTGAGGCCAGTCGCCATCGGCTCGTGCACCGACTTGCGCGGGATGATGCCGGGCGCCTTGACGTCGACGCGGGCGCGGGCCTTGGCCTTGATCGGGCCCTTGCCGTCGATCGGGTTGCCGAGAGCATCGACGACGCGGCCGAGCAGCTCCTTGCCGACGGGAACGTCGACGATGGCGCCGGTGCGCTTGACGGTCTGGCCTTCCTTGATGTCGCGGTCGGAACCGAAGATCACGACGCCGACATTGTCGCTCTCGAGGTTGAGCGCCATGCCGCGCACGCCGGACTCGAACTCGACCATCTCACCGGCCTGGACCTTGTCGAGGCCGTAGACGCGGGCGATGCCGTCACCGACGGAGAGAACCTGGCCGACTTCGGTGACCGAAGCTTCCGAGCCGAAATTCGAGATCTGAGCCTTCAGGATGGCGGAGATTTCAGCGGGGCGGATGTCCATCAGCCGACCTCTTTCATGGCAAGACGAATTGAGTTGAGTTTGGTTTTCAGCGAGGCGTCGACCATGCGGGAGCCCATCTTGACGATGAGCCCGCCGATCAGGGCCGGATCGATCTTGATCGAGACATCGACATCCTTGCCGGCGACGCCCTTCAGCGCCGCGCGGATCTCGTCGACGCGCTTGGCCGTGGGCTCCTCGGCGACCGTCACCTCGGCGGAGACGATGCCCTTGGCCTCGGCGACCAGACGCTTGTAGCCGGCGATCATGCCCGGCAGCGCGAAGAGGCGGCGCTTGCTGGCGACGAAGCCGATGAAATTGGCGGCGAGGCCAGCAATGCCGGCTTTCTCGAGCACGGCCTTGATCGCCGCGACCTGCTCCTCGGCGGTGAAGGCCGGGCTCTCGATCAGGCGACGGAGATCCTCGCTCTCGGCGAGCAGGCCGTTGAAGCTATCCAGAGCGGCCGCGACGGTGTCGATCGCACCCGCCTCCTCAGCCAGCTCGAACAGAGCGGTGGCATAGCGCTGAGCTACGCCCGACACCAATGTCCCCTGCGATCCGCCTTCAGCCACGCTTCCCGTCTCTCGTTTCAAGGAACCACACCGGCGACCTTCTGAGGCGAAGGTGGAGTGCATGGTTCCGGCGCTGCGAGTATCATAGGCGCGAAGCCGGCAAGACGACTTCGCGACCGAAATGTGGCGGTGCACTAGCATGTGGTTCCGGGCCGCGCAATCGCTGATTGCCCTTCATAAGCGGCGATTTTGCCGCGCCTTTCAGCCGTTCAAAGGAAGCTTTGCGGATCGACATCGACCGCAACCCGGACCGAGCCCTTGGGCCGGGGCGCCCGTTTCAGCCAGCCGCGCAGGTAATCCTGCAGGTTGATCTCCCGCGTCGTCTTGACGATCAGGCGCATGCGATGGCGCCCGCGCAGCACCGCCAGAGGCGCTTCCGCAGGCCCCAGCACCATGATTCCGTCGCCGGCGTCAGCACATCGGGCCAGCGACCGCGCATGGCTTTCCGCCTCGGCCTGACTGCTGGCGGAGACGATCAGCGCCGCCAATCGCCCAAAAGGCGGCAGGCCCGCCGCCTCCCGCGACGCCTCCTCTGCGGCATAAAACCGCTCCGGATCGCCCGAGATCAGGGCTTTCAGCACGGGATGCTCGGGATCATGCGTCTGAAGCAGGGCGCGCCCCGGCTTCTCGCCCCGTCCCGCGCGCCCCGTGACCTGCCTGAGCGCCTGGAAGGTCCGCTCCGCCGCGCGCGGATCGCCGGAGGTCAGGCCGAGATCGGCATCGATCACCCCGACCAGCGTCATCCCCGGGAAATTATGGCCCTTGGCGACGAGTTGTGTGCCGATGACGATGTCGAACTCGCCCTCCGCCACGGCCATCAGCTCCGCCTTCAATCGTTCGGTCCCGCCCGGAAAATCGCTGGAGAGCACGATCGAACGCGCCTGTGGAAAAAGCGTCGCGACCTCCTCGGCGAGCCGCTCCACCCCCGGTCCGCAGGCGATCAGGCTCTCAGGCTTGTGGCAGGCCGGGCATTCATACGGCCTGCGCTCGACATGGCCGCAATGATGGCAGACCAGCGCCCGGCGGAAGCGATGATCGACCAGCCAGGCCGAGCAGTTCGGGCACTGAAAGCGATGGCCGCAATCGCGGCACAGCGTCAGCGGCGCATAGCCGCGCCGGTTGAGGAAGAGCAGCGATTGCTCCTTCGCCTCCAGATTGGCCTCGACCGCCTTGATCAGCGCGCCCGAGAGCCAGCGCCCGCGCTCCGGCTTGTCGCGGCGCAGATCGACGAGGCCGAGCTGCGGCAACTCACGCCCGCCGAAACGCTCCGGCAGCCTGAGATGGGCGTAGCGCCCACGCTCGGCATTGACGCGGGTCTCCAGCGAGGGCGTCGCGGAAGCGAGCACGACCGGCGCATTCTCGATCCGCCCCCGTACCACCGCCATGTCGCGGGCATGGTAGGAGACGCCGTCCTCCTGTTTGTAGGCGCTCTCATGCTCCTCATCGACGACGATGAGGCCGAGATCGCTATAGGGCAGGAACAGGGCCGAGCGGGCACCGGCCACGACCTTTGCCTCGCCCGATGCGATCGCCGCCTGCAGCCGCTCGCGCTTGCGGCCGGTCACGGCCGAATGCCAGAGGCCCGGCCTGACGCCGAAACGCGCCTCGAACCGGTCGATGAACTGCGCGGTCAGCGCGATCTCGGGCATCAGGATCAGGCTCTGGCGGCCAAGCCGGATCGCCTCGGCAACGGCCTCGAAATAGACCTCCGTCTTGCCGGAGCCAGTGACGCCTTCGAGCAGCGAGACGCCGAAGGCCTTCGCCTGGACAGACTGCACCAGCGCCTGCGCGACCTCCGCCTGCCCCTCCGACAGTTCCGGCACGGCATGATCGGGATCGGGCAAGGCCGCGATCGCCTCGCGCGGCAAGGGCTCGACGACGAACGTGCCGGCATCGACGAGGGAATCGATCACGGCCGCGCTGACCGAGGCCGCCTCAGCCAGCGCCGATTTGCCAATCAGCAATCCGCCCTCGGCCGCTGCGATGGCCCGCGCCCGTGCCGGCGTCATGCGGCCAGGAGGCGGGCCAGCGAGCTTGACGCCGAGCTTCGGCCGCTCCGGCGTGTCATCGGGTTGCCGGCGCAAGGCCAGCGCCAGCACCGAGCCTTTCGGCGCCAGCGTGTACCAGGCGACCCAGTCGACGAGCTTGCGCAGCGCCGGATCGAGCGGCGGCATGTCGTATTTTTCCGTGACCTTCTTGAGGTTGCCGCCGCGCCCGGAGCCGACATCCCAGACGACGCCGACCGTCTCGCGCAGCCCGAGCGGCACCTGCACGACATCCCCGGGCTTGAGGACGAGCCCGGCCGGCACGGCATAGCTATAGGCCTGATCGAGCCCGAGCGGGATCAGCACATCGACCGTGCCGCCTTCGATCATGTCCGCCGTCTCATCCATCGCGCCAGTGTCTAGCACCGATTCGGCTGGTGTTAAGGCAGGAGCGCCATGCTGCGACGATGACCGACTTCGACTCCTTCAGGCAGAACTGGCTTTCGCACCTCGCGACCGAGCGGCGCCTCTCGCCGAAGACGCTGGAGGCCTATGCGCGCGATCTCGGCCAGTTCCACGCCTTCCTGACCGGGCATCTCGGCGGCGCGCCCTCGCTTGGCGACATCGCCGCTCTCAAGCCCGTCGACCTGCGCGCCTTCCTCGGCCAGCGCCGGCGCGACAATGTCGGAAACCGCACCCTCATGCGCCAGCTCGCGGCGCTGCGCTCCTTCGCACGCTTCGGCGAGCGCCAGGGCAAGCTCACTGCCGCCGCCTTCGCCGCGACGCGTGGCCCGCGCCTCGGCAAGTCGCTGCCGCGCCCGCTCGAACCCTCAGCCGCCCGCGCCGTCACCCAGGCCGATACCCGCGCCGGCGAGGAACGTGAGCAATGGATCCTCGCCCGCGACGCCGCCGTGCTCGGCCTGCTCTATGGCAGCGGCTTGCGCATCTCGGAGGCGCTCTCGCTCACCCGCGCCCAGGCCCCGCTTCAGGCCGGCGACACGCTCACCGTCATCGGCAAGGGCAGCAAGACCCGGATGGTGCCGGTGCTCCCCGTCGTGATCGCGGCCATCGCCGAGTATCTCAAGCTCTGCCCCTGGCGCCTGCCGCCGGAAGGCTCGCTTTTCGTCGGCGCCAAGGGCGGCCCGCTCTCGCCCCGCATCATCCAGCTCGCGGTCGAGGGCCTGCGCGGCGCGCTCGGTCTGCCTTCCTCGGCCACGCCGCATTCCCTGCGCCATTCCTTCGCGACGCATTTGCTGGGCCGCGGCGGCGATCTCCGCGCGATCCAGGAGCTGCTCGGCCACGCCTCGCTCTCGACGACGCAGATCTATACCCGCATCGATTCGGCGCGCCTGATGGCGGCCTATGACGCCGCCCATCCGCGCGCCGGGCGCTAGAGCATCGGCCGGAATAGCGGAACGCGGTTTTCGGAAAGGCCGATGCCAGAGCCGAATCGTGCCCTCTTGCTGCCCGAACGGAAAGCCTTAAACAGCGCCGCCACCGTGGCCTTGAGAGGTGATTCGTGTCTGATCCCGTCGAAACACCCCAGGGCGGCAACAAGCGCGTCGCGCTGCTGATCGCGCTGCTGGCGCTCACGCTCGCCTTCTCCGAGATCGGCGGCAAGAATGCCGAGCAGGAGGCCGTCGCGAAGAATATCGAGGCCTCCAATCTCTGGGCCTTCTTCCAGGCCAAGACGATTCGCGGCACGACCGTGCGCACCGCCGCCGAGGCGCTGGAAGTCGAGCTCGCCGGGGTCACCGACGAGGCCGCCCGGCAGCGCCTGACCAAGCGTATCGAGAGCTGGAGGCAGACCGTCGCGCGCTACGATTCCGAGCCGGAGACCCAGGAGGGCCGCAAGGAACTCGCCGCCCGCGCCAAGGCGGCCGAGGCACAGCGCGACATCGCCGCCGCCCGCGACGACAAGTTCGACATCGCGTCGGGCCTGATCCAGATCGCCATCGTCATCTCGTCGGCCGCGATCATCACCGGTGTCGGCCTGCTCGCCGCGACCGGTGGCCTGCTCGGTCTCGCCGGCATCGCGCTGATGGCGCTGGCCCAGTTCGCACCGACCGCCCTGTTCTGACGGCCTTACCGGGCCCGGCGCAGGCGCGGATCGACCGCGTCGCGCAGGCCATCGCCGAGCAGGTTGAAGCCGAGCACGGTCAAGGCGATCGCGGCGCCCGGGAAGATCGCGAGCCAGGGCTGCGCCGCCATGAAGGTCTGCGCCTCGTTGAGCATCCGGCCCCAGGACGGGTTCGGCGGCTGGGTGCCGAGCCCGAGATAGGACAGCCCCGCCTCGGCCAGCACAGCAAGCGCGAACTGGATCGTCGCCTGCACGACCAGGACGCCGGCGATGTTCGGCAGGACATGGCGCAGCGTGATCTGCCGGTTGTTCAAGCCGGCCGCTCGCGCCGCCTGGATGAAATCCTGCGCCCAGACTTGCAGCGCCGCGCCGCGCGCTAGCCGCGCGAAATAGGGCAGGTTCAGCACGGCGATGGCGACGACCGCGTTGAGCATGCCGGGCCCGACGATCGCGGTCATCATGATCGCCGTCAGCACGGCCGGGAAGGCATGGGTGAAATCGGCCGTGCGCATGATGATGTGGTCGAGGACGCCGTCGCGACGGACCGAGGCCACGAGCCCCAGCGCCGTCCCCGCGACCATGCCAATGCCGACCGCGCCCAAGCCGACCGCCAACGAATTGCGCGCGCCGACCATGATCATCGAGAACACGTCGCGGCCGAATTGATCGGTGCCGAACCAGTTCGTGGCGGAAGGCCCCCTCAGCCGGTTCAGGATCATCATCTGCGTCGGCTGGTAGGGCGTCCAGACATAGGAAACCAGCGCTGCCGCGATGACGAGCGCAGCCAGCACCGCGCCGATCACGAAGGACGGCGCGAGCCACCAGCGCCGCTTGCCGCCCGGTGCCTTGTCCTGAGCCGCGCTCATGACTGCCTCAGGCGCGGATCGATCAGCCCGTAGAGCAGTTCGACCGCGAAATTGATCAGGATCGCCAGCCCGGCGAAGAGCATGACGAGGTCCTTGACCACGATCAGGTCGTGCTGGGCGATGGCCTGGAAGACGAGTCGGCCCAGCCCCGGCAGGGCGAAAACGTTCTCGATGATGATGGCGCCGGCGATCAGCACCGAGAACTGAAGCCCAAGGATGGTGACGACCGGGATCAACGCATTGCGCAACGCATGCCGGCGCATCGTCGTGCCCTCGCTCAGCCCCTTGGCGCGGGCGGTGCGGACGAAATCCTCCTGCAATGTGTCGAGCATCGAGGAGCGTGTCACCCGCGCGATGATCGCCGCCTGCGGCAGGGCGAGCGCCAGTGCCGGCATGAGAAGCGCCTTCAGCGAAACGCCGATCCCCGCCTGCCAACCCGGGAAGCCGCCAGCCGGTAGCCAACCGAGCCCGACTGCGAAGACGAGCACGAGCAGAAGGCCGAACCAGAAATTCGGGATGGCGAGCCCGGCCTGCGCGAAGGCCATGACGCCGGCATCGGCCAGCCGGCCATGGCGCGAAGCCGCGAGCATGCCAAGCGGGATGCCGATCGCCGTGGCCAATGCGATCGCCATCAGCGCGAGCGGCAAGGTCACCGCCATGCGCTCGGTGATGAGCTGAAGCACCGGCACGCGGTAGGTGTAGCTCTGGCCGAGATCGCCGGTGACGAGCCCCCCGAGCCAGATGAAGAACCGCAGCACCGCCGGCTTGTCGAGCCCCATCTCGGCCCGGAGCGCCGCGAGCGCCTCGGGCGCGGCGTTCAGGCCGAGCGTCACCGCTGCCGGATCGCCCGGCAGGATTTCGAGCACGACGAAGATCACCAGCGCCGCCGCGAGCAGGGTCAGGCCCAGCGCGACGAGCCGGCGCAGGATGTAGCCGATCATGGCGTGCCGCCGTCTGCCGGCTGCCTCACCGCCAGCGCAGTTCCGCCAGCGGCGTCACCGGCAGCGGCCAGTCGGTCCACATGCCCTCCAGCGCGGCATTCGCGACCGTGATCTTCGGCAGGATGAACAGGAAGCCGTTGACCGCATCGCGCGCCAGCTTCTCCTGCGCCTGCTTGTAGAGCGCGTAGCGCTCCGCTTCCGGCAAGGTCACCGCGATCTTTGCCATCAGCGCGTTGAACTCGGGGTTCTTGTACTGGAAGTAGTAGGTGTCGCGCGCGTAGATATCGATGTCGAGCGGCTCGGTATGGGCGATGATGCTGAGGTCGTAATCCTTGTTGCGGAAGACACGCTCCAGCCATTGCGGGAATTCCAGCGGCTCGATCGCCGCGTTGATGCCGACCTGCGCGAGCAGCGCCGCGACGATCTCGCCGGAGCGGCGGGCATAGGAGGGCGGTGGCAGCTTCAGCGTGCAATTGAAGCCGTTCGGGAAGCCGGCCTCCTTGAGCAGCGCCTTGGCCTTGGCGGGATCATAAGGGTACGTGCCGGTCAGGTCGACATAGGCCGGATGCAGCGGCGAGAAATGGCTGCCGATCAGGTTGACGTCGAAGCCGTAAACGCCGAGCGCGATGGTCTTGCGGTCAAGCGCATGCGCGATGGCCTGCCGGACCTTGAGGTTGTCGAAGGGCGGCTTGGCGTTGTTGGTGCCGAGCACCGTCTCGCCCTCGGTGCCGCCGATCGTGACCTTCAGCTTGGCATCGGCCTTGAGCTGCGGCACGGCCTCCGGCGCCGAGAGATTGGTATGGGCGTCGACATCGCCGGCCCGCAGCGCCGCGACCTGCGCCTGCGGATCGGACATGAAGCGGAAGGTCGCCTTGGCCAGCGCCGGCTTCTCGCCCCAGTAGCCGTCGTTGCGGGCGAGCTCGAGCCGGTCGCCGCGGTTCCAGCGCACGAACTTGAACGGGCCGGTGCCAACCGGGTTGGTCTTGTTATTGGCGGCCGTGGCCGGCGCCACGATCACCGCATCGCCCCAGGCAAGACCGAAGAGGAAATTCGCCGTCGGCTGCTTCAGCTTGATCACCACGGTTGCCGGGTCCGGCGTCGTGATCTCGGCGATAGGCGTGAAGAGCTGGCGCTGGGCATTGGTTGAGTCGGTCGCGACCGCGCGCTCGAACGAGAACTTCACCTGCTCGGAGGTGAACGGCGTGTCGTCGTGGAACTTCGCGCCCTGCCGCAGCTTGAAGCGGTAGGTGACGTTGTCGTCGGCGATCTGCCAGCTCTCGGCAAGGCAGGGCTGCAGCTTGCCGGTGCGGTCGATCTTGACCAACCCCTCGAAGATATTCTGCAGCGTCACCTCGCGGATCGCCTGCGCGGCGCCGGAGGTCGGGTCCAGCGTCGGCGGCTCCAGCGTCTGGGCGATGGTGACGCTGTCCTTCGCCTGGGCCAGCGCGACGATGGGGAGCTGCGCCGCCAGCGCTGCCAGTCCCGCCCCTGCCAGGAGTTCACGCCGCGTCGTCATGTCCATCGCTCCGATGCTCGTTGCGGCGCGAAGATGGCGCGGGAAACGCGGCGAGCGCAAGCCCGCCCGCACCGCAATCCCCGTTGGGCAAAAGCCCTCGTCTGGCGCACTAGTATACCAGGCGATTGACCCCTGCCGCGCCCGGCTCTAGAGATCGGTGCGACCGATGGAGATGCCCATGCTGCTGCACGATGATCGCCTCTTTCCCGCCGATCCGGTGACGCGCGGCATCGCGCGCCGGCTCTTCGCCACGGTCCGTGACCTGCCGATCATCTCGCCGCACGGCCATACCGATCCGCGCTGGTATGCCGAGGACAACGCCTTTCCCGATCCGGCGACCCTCTTCGTCAAGCCGGACCACTACATCTTCCGCATGCTCTATTCGCAGGGCGTCCGGCTGGAAGAGCTCGGCATCAACAGAAAGGATGGTGGGGAGGTCGAGACCGATCCGCGCAAGGTCTGGAAGCTCTTCGCCGATCACTGGCACCTGTTCCGGGGTACGCCGACGCGGCTCTGGTTCGAGCACGCGACCTCGACCGTCTTCGGCATCAACGAACGCTTGACGCCTGAGAATGCCGACAAGATCTACGACAGGATCGCCGCGAAACTGGAAGAGCCGGAGCTGCGCCCGCGCGCCCTGTTCAAGCGCTTCAACATCGAGGCGATCAGCACGACCGAGGGCGCGCTGGACGATCTGCGCTGGCACGACATGGCCCACAATTCCGGCTGGGACGGCAAGGTCGTCACGGCCTATCGCCCTGACAGCGTCGTCGATCCGGAATTCGAAGGCTTTGCCGACAATCTCGAGAAATTCGGCGAACTGACGGGCGAGGATATCGGCAGCTGGACCGGCTATCTCGCCGCCCATCGCAAGCGGCGCGCCTATTTCAAGGAGCGCGGCGCCACCTCCTCCGACCATGGCCATGCCACGGCCCGCACCGCCAATCTTTCGGATGCGGAGGCCGAGAAGCTCTATGCCAAGATCCTGAAGGGCAAGGTCTCGGCCAAGGACGCCGACCTGTTCCGCGGCCAGATGCTGACGGAGATGGCCAAGATGAGCCTCGATGACGGGCTCGTCCTGCAGATCCATCCCGGCTCCCATCGCAACCACAATGCCGCGCTATTCGAGCATTTCGGCCGCGACATGGGCTGCGATATTCCGACCGAGACCAATTACGTGGAAGCGCTGAAGCCGCTGCTCGACGCTGTCGGCAATGAGCCGAACCTCACCGTCATCGCCTTCACGCTCGATGAAACCGCCTATTCGCGCGAACTCGCCCCACTGGCCGGTCACTACCCGGCGCTGCGGCTCGGACCAGGCTGGTGGTTCCTCGATGCGCCCGAGGCCATGCTGCGCTTCCGTGAGCTGACGACGGAAACAGCCGGCTTCTACAACACCGTCGGCTTCAACGACGACACCCGCGCCTATCTCTCGATCCCCGCTCGCCACGATGTCGCGCGGCGCGTCGACTGCGCCTATCTCGCCAAGCTCGTGGCCGAGCACCGGCTGGAGGAGGATGAGGCCGCCGAGGTCGCCTATGACCTCGCCTATCGCCTCGCCAAGGAGGCCTACAAGCTGTGACCCGCCTCTCCGCTTCCAGCCTCGCCGGCCTGCCGGCCTCGGTCCGCCGCCCGACCTATGACCGCGCCGCACTCAAGCCCGGCATCGTCCATCTCGGCCTCGGCGCCTTCGCCCGTGGCCACCTCGCCGAGTATACCGAGGACGCGCTGGAGAAGCGGCTCAGTGCCTGGGGCATCGTCGGCGCCAGCCTCCAGCGCCCCGACCAGCGCGACCGGCTGCAGCCGCAGGACGGGCTCTACACACTGCTCAAGCTCGCCCCGACCGGGCCGGAATTGCGCGTGATTGGCTCGGTGCTCGACGTCCTCGTCGCGCCCGAAAGCCCCTCAGCACTCATCGCGAGGCTGGCAGCACCCGAGACCCGCATCGTCTCGCTCACCGTCACCGAGAAGGGCTATTGCCACGATCCGGCGACCGGCAGGCTCAAGGCCGACCATCCCGATATCGTCCATGATCTCGCCAATCCGCTCGCGCCGCGCTCGGCCGTCGGCATCCTCGTCGCCGGGCTGAAGGCCCGCCGCGATGCGGGCCTCGGGCCGTTCACCGCGCTCTGCTGCGACAACCTCCCGTCCAACGGCCATGTCCTGCGCGGCCTCGTCCGCGATTTCGCGGCGCTCACCGATGACAAGCTCGCCGCCTGGATCGAGGCCAACGGCGCCTTCCCGGCGACGATGGTCGACCGGATCGTCCCTGCCACGACCGATGCCGATATCGCCGAGGTGGCCCGGCTGATCGGCGTCGAGGATGCCGCTCCGGTCATCGGCGAGCCCTTCCGGCAATGGGCGATCGAGGACGTCTTCGCCAACGGCCGCCCGGATTGGCACGAAGTCGGCACCCAGATGGTCTCGGAGGTCGCGCCTTTCGAGTTCATGAAGCTGCGCATGCTCAACGGCGCGCATTCCTCGCTCGCCTATCTCGGCTATCTCGCCGGCCATGAGACGGTGGCCGAGGCCAGTGGCGATCCCGTCCTCGCCCGCTTCCTCGAAGGGCTCTGGGCCGAGATCATCCCGACCGTGCCGGCCCCGCAGGGCGTCGTGTTGGCGGACTACGCCAAGGCGCTGCTCACCCGCTTCCAGAACCCGGCGATCCGCCACCGCACCTGGCAGATTGCCATGGACGGCTCGCAGAAGCTGCCGCAGCGCCTGCTCGGCACGATCCGCAAGCGGCTGAAGGCGGGAGCCCCAATCGACCACCTCGCGCTCGGGGTCGCCGCCTGGATGCGCTACGTCACCGGCACCGACGAAAAGGGCAGTGCCATCGATGTCCGTGATCCGCTGGTCACGGAGCTGAAGCGCCGCGCGGAAACTGCTGGACGCGATGCCAGGGCGCTGGTCGAGGCGCTCACGGGCATCGAGGCGATCTTCGGAACCGACCTGCCGGGCGACCTTCGGTTTACAAAACCGCTGACCGCTCACCTCGCCTCACTCCTCGACAAGGGCGCGAAGGCGACGGCGGCGAGCTTGGGCTGAAACTATCCCGCCATGCTCGCGACAAGCCCGAGCATGGCGGCAAGGTCTTGATCCGTATCCGCATCCCACGCCACATAGGCGCGATGCTTCGCGCGCTCACCCTTGCAATCTCGCTCCTTACCGCCGCCACGGCCCTGGCGCAGGAGCCGCCGCGCATCGCCATCCCCAATCTCTGGGACCCGCGCATCCGGCTCGACCGGCCGGAGCCCGGCCCGCCGCGCGTCGTGCGCTTCCTCGCCGATGACGATTACCCGCCCTTCCATTTCGCCGGGCCGGACGGTGCATTGACCGGCTTCTCGGTCGAGCTCGCCCGCGCGACTTGCGAGAAGCTGGCCTGGACCTGCACGATCCAGCCGCGCCGCTTCGATACGCTGACCGACTCGCTGGCCGAAGGCCGTGGCGACGTGCTCGCCGCCGCGATGAACCTGACGCCGGCCCTGCGTGAACGCTTCGCCGCGAGCCATCTCTATTTCCGTGCCCCGGCGCGCTTCATCACCACGCGCGGCAACGCTCGTGTAGCGCTCGACGGTGCGGCTCTTCAGGGACGGCGCGTCGCGGTTGTCTCCGGCACGGCGCATCTCGCCTTCCTCGAACGGCTCATGCCCTTCGTGCAGCGTCGCGAAAGCGCCAATCTGAATGCCGCGATCGCGGCGCTTCGCAGCGGCGAGGCGGAATATGTCTTCGGCGATGGCGTGGCCCTGTCGCTGGCGCTTGCCGGCAGCGGCGGCGAATTCGCCTTCTCGGGCGGCCCCTACCTGGAAAGCCGCTATTTCGGCGAGGGTGTCGCCTTCCTGCTGCGCAAGGACGAGCCCGCCCTGAAGCGCGCGATCGATTATGCGCTGCAGGGCCTCTGGGACGACGGCACCTATGCCCGTCTCTATCTGCGCTTTTTTCCGGTCAGTCCTTATTGACCGTCAGGGCGCGTTGCTGGCCAGCGCCTGCTTCGCCACCGCCGCGAGCCAGCCGGACGCTGCCGGCAGGATCTCGTCATTGAAGTTGTAGCGATCGTTGTGCAGGTCGCCGCCATTCACCGAGGGGCCGTTGCCCATCCAGATGTAGCAACCGGGACGCTTCTCCAGGAAATAGGCGAAATCCTCGCCGGTCGTGCTCGCCTTCATGTCGCGCCGGACGGGCAGGCCGGCGGCCTCGCCGGCAGCGGCGGCCATGTCCTCTTCCGCAGGCGTGTTGATCGTAGCGACGCCATAGGTGAACTCGACCGCGGCCGTCATCTCGAAGGTCGCGGCGATGTTCTCGGCAATGCCCTTGAGACGCGCCAGCAAACGGTCGCGCACGGCCGGAACGAAGGTGCGGAACGTGCCCTCGATGAAGACATTGGTCGGTATCTGGTTGGAGGCAAGTCCGCCATGGACCTGACCGATCGAGACCACCGCCGATTCCATTGGGTCGACATTGCGCGAGACGATGGTTTGCAAGGCGACGATCAGATGCCCCATCGCGACGATCGGGTCATGGGTCTGTTCCGGCAGCGCCGCGTGGCCAGCCTTGCCCGTCAGCGTGATCTTGAAGCGGCCGGGCTCGGACATCACCGGGCCGCGATGCACGGCGACGGTGCCGGCCGCGAGCCCCGGCCAGTTATGCAGCGCGAAGACGCGCTCCATCGGGAAACGCTCCAGAACGCCGTCCGCGAGCATGGCGAGCGCGCCGCCCGTGCCCTCTTCCGCCGGCTGGAAGACGAACTGCACCGTGCCGCTCCAGCCGTCATCGGCCTTGAGCAGCGCCGCTGCGCCGAGCAGCGAGGTGGTGTGCCCATCATGGCCGCAGGCATGCATCACATTGGGCGTCTTCGACTTGTAGGGGAGATCGTTGACCTCCTGGATCGGCAGCGCGTCCATGTCAGCGCGTAAGCCCACGGTACGCTCGGACGAGCCCTTCCTCAGCGTCGCGACCACACCGTAACCGCCGACATTGGCGACGAAAGGCACGCCGAGTTCGGTCAGCTTCTCCTGCACGAAGGCACTGGTCATCTTCTCCTCGCGCCCGAGTTCGGGATGGGCGTGGAGATGGCGTCGCCAGGCGGTCAGCTTGTCGAGCAGGTCGCGGTCCAAGGCGGGCATCCTTTCAAGGCGTCGTCGAACTGGAAAAAGGCGAGGCAGACCCTATACGGTCATGCCGAGCCGGCAAGGCGCTTTGCGCGAGGGCCGCACCCTCGTTTGCCGCATCTCAAGTGCCTTCTCGCATTGACGGCACCCTTCGCAATCTGCGAAAGCCGGCTCTTCGCATAAGCGATATCGCTTTCTCACTCAGGAGAGGACACCGCCCCTCATGCCCGCCTTCGACGCAGCCCTCGTTGACGCCGCCCAGCGTTCGGCCGCCTGGCCGTTCGAGGAGGCGCGCAAGCTCGTGGCCCGCATCGAGAAATCCGGCAAGAAATCGGTGATCTTCGAAACCGGCTACGGCCCTTCCGGTCTGCCGCATATCGGCACCTTCGGCGAGGTCGCGCGCACATCGATGGTCCGCCACGCCTTCCAGGTGCTGACCGGCAACACGATCCCGACGCGGCTCGTCGCCTTCTCAGACGACATGGACGGCCTGCGCAAGGTGCCGGACAACGTGCCCAACAAGGAGCTGCTCGCGGCCAATCTCGGCAAGCCGCTGACCGAGGTGCCGGACCCGTTCGGCACGCATGACTCGTTCGGCCGCCACAACAATGCGCGGCTCTGCGCCTTCCTCGACAGCTTCGGCTTCGACTACGAGTTCAAGTCCTCGACCGACTCGTATCGTGCCGGCGAGTTCGACGCGACGCTGCTCAAGATGCTCGCCCGCTACGACGCCATGATGAAGATCATGCTGCCGACGCTGCGCGAGGAGCGGGCCGCGACCTATTCGCCCTTCCTGCCGATCCACCCGAAGACGCGTATCGTCATGCAGGTGCCGATCGACGAGGTCGATGTCGAGGCCGGCACCATCGCCTGGACCGATCCCGACACGAAGGAGCGCTTCGTCTCCCCGGTCACCGGCGGCCATGTGAAGCTGCAATGGAAGCCGGACTGGGCGATGCGCTGGGTCGCGCTCGGCGTCGATTACGAGATGGCCGGCAAGGACCTGATCGACTCGGTCAAGGTCTCCTCGCAGATCGCGCGCGCGCTCGACGGCACCCCGCCGGACGGCTTCAACTACGAGCTCTTCCTCGACGAGCAGGGCCAGAAGATCTCGAAGTCGAAGGGCAACGGCCTGACCATCGAGGACTGGCTGACCTATGGCCCGCCGGAGAGCCTGGCGCTCTACATGTTCCAACGCCCGCGCGAGGCCAAGAAGCTGCATTTCGACGTGATCCCGCGCGCGGTCGACGAATATCTCCAGTTCCTCGGCGGCTACGAGAAGCAGGACTGGAAGAACCGCCTCGGCAACCCCGTCTGGCACATCCATGCCGGCAATCCCCCGGCGCCGGAGGTCATCGCCTCGGGCGAAGGCGACAACACCGTCCGCACGCAGGTCACCTTCGGCCTGCTGATGAACCTCGTCGCCGTCGCGAATTCCGAGGACAAGGCCGTGCTCTGGGGCTTCCTCCAGCGCTATGCGCCGGGCATGTCGCCGGAGACGCATCCCCGCCTCGACGCGCTGGTCGGCTACGCGATCGCCTATTTCCGCGATTTCGTGAAGCCGGCGAAAAACTATCGCGCGGCCGACGAGGTCGAACGCAACGCCTTCACCAAGCTCGACGCCGCCTTGGCAGCCCTGCCGGCCGATCCGACGCCCGAGATGGTGCAGGACACGGCGCTCGACGTCGCCCGCGCCATCCCGCGCTACCAGAACCTCACCGCCAAGAATGCGACGCCGGAGCGGCCGGGCGTCTCCGGCGACTGGTGGAAGGCGATCTATCAGGTGATGTTCGGGGAGGATCAGGGCCCGCGCTTCGGCTCCTTCGCCGCGATCTACGGCCTGCCCAATACCCGCGCCCTGATCGCCAAGGCGCTGGCCGGCGATCTGGTCAAGGAACACGCCGCCTTCCTCGCGGCGCGCAAAGCCGACTGACGAACCGACGGAGCCTGCCATGACCATTCCCGACGACGCGCTCGCGGCGCTGGCGGAGGTGGTTGGCTCCGGTGGCCTGCGCAGCGGCGAGGCGATCCCCGCCCGCAACCGCAAGGACGCCTCGAAGGCCGAAGAGGGCCTACCGGCCCTCCTCGTCATGCCCAGGACGACGGAGGAGGTTGCTGCGGTGCTGGCGATCTGCTCGCGGCATGCGTTTCCCGTCGTCGTCCAGGGCGGTATGACCGGCCTGGCTGGTGGCGCGGCGCCGCAAGCCGGCGAAGTCGCGCTCTCGCTCGAGAAGATGACCGGCGTCGAGGAGATCGATCCGGTGACGCGGACCATGACCGTGCTCGCCGGCACGCCGCTCGCGGTCGTGCAGGAGAAGGCGGCGACTGCCGGCTTCCTCTATGGCGTCGATCTCGGCGCGCGCGGAACCTGCACCATCGGCGGCAATGTCGCCACCAATGCCGGGGGCGTGCAGGTGCTGCGCTACGGCATGACCCGCCGCAACGTGCTCGGCTTGGAAGCGGTGATGGCCGATGGGCGCATCGTCAGCCATCTCAAGAAGGTGGTGAAGAACAATGCCGGCTATGACTGGACGCAGCTCTTCATCGGCAGCGAGGGCACGCTCGGCATCGTCACCCGCGTGCTGCTCGCCCTGCAACCGGCAGTCACCGGCACGCAGACCGCGCTCTGCGCCGCCGGCAGCGTCGCCAATGCGCTCGCGGCGCTCAACCGCCTTGAAGGCCAGCTCGGCGGCGGTCTGCTCGCCTTCGAGGCGATGTGGTCGGAATACATGAAGGCCGCGACCGAGCAGGGCGGCCTGCCCGTTCCCTTTGCCGGGGAGCCCGAACTCGTCCTCGTCATCGAGGCCGCGATGGGGCCGGGCAGCACGGGCGAGGAGACCTTCGCCGAAGCCTTGGCCGAGCTGGCGGAAGAAGGCTTGCTCGACGATGCCCTGATCGCGCAATCCGGCCGCGACCGGCAGCGCTTCTGGGCCTATCGCGAAGCAAATTACGAGTTCTATCGCGACCTGCCGCCCGGCGTACATTTCGACGTCAGCATACCGCTCGGCGCCATGGCGGATGCGGTCGCCCTGCTGCGCCAGCGGGTCAAGGCGCGCAGTGCCACGGCCTTCCCGATCGTCTTCGGCCATCTCGCCGACAGCAACCTGCATCTCTCGCTCCACGACGAGACCGGCGATCTCTCCGGCTTCGCCGAGATCGTCTACGAGCTCGTCCGCGAGAAGCAGGGCAGCATATCGGCCGAGCATGGCGTCGGCGTGCTCAAGCGGCCCTATCTCGGCATGAGCCGCTCGGATGCCGAGCTCGCGCTGATGACGACGCTGAAGCGCACGCTCGACCCCGGCAACATCCTCAATCGCGGGCGCATCCTGCCGGCCTGAGCGGCGACTTTAGGGCTATGGCGCCGAACGAGCGGCTCTGCCAGACTCACGCACCATGACGGATCGGGGAATGCGCAGGGCATGATCGACGAGATGACGCCTGACCAAGCCATCGAGCGTGCCATCCGCGCGCGCCGCGCCATCCGCGCCTTCCTGCCCGATCCGGTCGAGCCAGCCCTCGTCCGCCGCCTGATCGACCTGGCGGCGCAGGCTCCTTCCGGCACCAATATGCAGCCCTGGAAGCTCCGTGTGATCGGCCCGCAATCGCGCGCTCGCCTCGAAGCCGCGCTGCTCGGCGCGCTCGATGCCGGCGGGCGCCCCGGCGTCGAGGAATACCGCTACTATCCCGCGCAGTTCCGCGAGCCATATCTGGCGCGCCGCCGCAAGGTCGGCTGGGACCTCTACAGCCTGCTCGGCGTGGTGAAGGGCGATACCGAGGGCATGAAGCGCCAGACCGCCGCCAACCTGCGATTCTTCGATGCGCCGGTCGCGCTGATGCTGACCATCGATCGCGATCTGGAGATCGGCTCCTGGCTCGACCTCGGCATGTTTATCCAGACCCTGCTGATCGCCGCACAGGGTCACGGGCTCGATTCCTGCCCGCAGGCGATCTTCGCGCAGTTCCACCCGATCGTCCGGCGCGAGCTCGAAATCCCCGAGGACGAGGTCGTGGTCTGCGGCATCGCCATCGGCAAGGCCGATCCCGACGCCCCGGCCAACCGCCTCGTGCCCGAACGCGAGCCGGTCGAGGGCTTCACAACCTGGCTGGATTGAAGCGCGTCAGACGCCCGTCTGTGCCGCCGCATCCTTCCGGAACAGCTTCACCACCGGCCCGACCAGCCAGTGCATCGCGACGATGGTGAGGCCGCCGACGATCACACCGAACACGGCCGCGAGCGCCGCCCCGGCCAGCCATTCGCCGGCACCGGCCAGCGCTGCCGGCAAAGCGCGCCCTGCCGCGACCGCGAGATCGTGGACGCCATGGCCAAGGCCGCTGAGGCCATATTCTTCCAGCCCATGGATGATGATGCCGCCACCGACCCAGAGCATCGCGGCCGTGCCGACCACGCCGAGCAGGTTGAGGAAATGCGGCATGGCGACGACGAGGCCGCGTCCGAAAGGCTGCGTCAGCCATGACAGGGCGCGGTCGAGCGCTCCCGCCTCGCCGGCTTCCAGCCGCCGCAGGCCGAGCAGGCTCGTCGCCGGCCGCTGGTTGGCGGCAAGTGCCATGCCGGCATCATCCGCCTTCACGATCAGCGCGACGACGCCATAGACCACGACGGTGATGCCGATGCCGACGATGGCGAGCACCGACGCCTTCATCCAGAAGGACTGGTCGGCGACGCCGGCCAGCGTGATCGCCATGATCTCGGCCGAGAGGATGAAATCCGTCTTCACCGCACCAGCGATCTTCTGCTGTTCGAGCGCCGCCGGATCGCCGGTCGCCTCGCCGGCCTTGCCGTCGCCATGGGCACCATGCGGCATGACCAGCTCCAGGAGCTTCTCAGCGCCTTCGAAGCAGAGGAAGACGCCGCCCGCCATCAATAGTGGCGTGATCGCCCAGGGTGCAACCAGCGCCAGAACGAGCGCGCCGGGCAGCAGGATGAGCAGCTTGTTGCGCAGCGAGCCCATCGCAATCCGCCAGATGATCGGCAGCTCACGGGCGGCAGCGAAGCCGACGGCATAGCGCGGCGTCACCGCCGCGTCGTCGATCACGACGCCGGCAGCCTTGGCTCCGGCCTTGCCGGCCTGTGCGACGACATCGTCGACGGAGGACGCCGCGATCTTGGCGATGCCGGCGACGTCGTCCAGCAGCGCAAACAGCCCCGAAGCCAAGCGGCTCTCCTCGGAAGGTTATCGGATCAGGCGAGGATAGAGCGGTTTTCGCTCATCGCAATGACAGCGCGCCCCATCACCCCTTCAGGCTGGCGAAACCCTTACCCTCTGCCGCGAGGCGCCGGAGCAGCGGCGCCGGCTCCAGCGCCTTGTCACCGATCTCGACAACCTGCGCTTCCAGCCGCTTGACGATGACGTCGAGCCCGACGCTGTCAGCCCAGAACATCGGCCCGCCGCGCCAGGCCGGCCAGTTATAGCCGTTGATCCAGACGATATCGATGTCGCCCGGCCGCGCCGCGATGCCCTCCTCCAGGATGCGCGCGCCCTCGTTCACCATCGGGTCGAGCAGGCGAGCGAGAATCTCCTCCTGCGTGAAACTGCGCCGCGTCACGCCCTGCTCGGCCGAGATGCGGGCGATCAGCGCCTCGACCTCGGGGCAGCGCTGGCCGGCGCGCGCGCCTTGCGGATAGATGTAATAGCCGCGCCCGGTCTTCTGGCCGAACCAGCCGGCCTCGCAGATCGCGTCGGCCACCGCGGCCTTGAGACCGCGCGCCTTGCGTGAGCGCCAGCCGATATCGTTGCCGGCGAGATCGGCCATGGCGAAGGGCCCCATCTTGAAGCCGAAGCCGACCAGCGCGGCATCGACCTCATGCGGCAGGGCACCGGCGACCAGCAGGCGCTCGGCGGCGCGCGTGCGCTGCTCCAGCATGCGGTTGCCGACGAAGCCGAAGCCATTGCCGACCACGACCGGCACCTTGCCGAGCTTGCGGCCGAGCGCGACGGCGGTCGCGATGGCATCGTCCGCCGAACCCTTCGGCCGAACGATCTCCAGGAGCTTCATGACATTGGCCGGGCTGAAGAAATGCATGCCGATCACATCCTGCGGGCGCTTCGTCGCCGCCGCGATGGTGGGCACGTCGAGATAGGAGGTGTTGCTGGCAAGGATCGCGCCGGGCTTCGCCACCTTGTCGAGCTCACCGAAGATCTGCTGCTTGACGCCCATCTCCTCGAAGGCCGCCTCGACCACGATATCGGCGCCGGCCGCAGCCGCGAGCCCGACCGCCGGCTTGATCAGCTTCATGCGCCCGGCCTTCGCCTCCGGCGTCAGCGATCCCCGCGAAACCGAGATGTCGTAGATCGCGCCGATGCGGTTGACGCCATTGTCGAGCGCGGCCTGCGCCGTCTCGATCAGCGTTACCGGGATGCCGGCATTGGCGAAGCACATCGCGATGCCGCCGCCCATGGTGCCGGCGCCGATCACGGCCGCGCTGGTGATCTCGCGCGGCTTCACCTCAGGCCCGATACCGGGAACCTTCGCGACCTCGCGCTCGGCGAAGAAGACATGGCGCAGCGCCTTCGAACGCTCGTCGACGAGCAGCGACAGGAAGAGCTTGCGCTCCACCGCCGCTCCTTCCGCGAAAGGCAGCATGAAGCTCGCCCGCACGGCCTCGACCAGCGCCGGCACGTTTGGCATGCCCTCGGCCTTCTTCACGGCGTCCTTCGCCAGGGCCTCGAAAGCCTCGCGGTCCGCTTCGGTCAATTCGCCGGTGGCTGCGCTCGTCACCGGGCGTCGCCCCTCCGCCGCCAGCGCCTCGGCCAGCCGGATCGCGGCGGCCATGACATCGCTGGAAACCACCTCGTCGAGCAAACCGTATTCCAGCGCCTTGCCAGCCGAGATCGGCTCGCCCGAGAGCATCATCGGGAAGGCCTTGGCCGCCCCGATCAGGCGCGGCAGGCGCTGCGTGCCGCCGGCGCCGGGAATGAGCCCGAGCTTGATTTCGGGCAGGCCGAGCTTGGCTGCCGGCAGCGCGACGCGCCCATGGCAGGCGAGCGCGACCTCCAGGCCGCCGCCGAGCGCGACGCCCTGGATCGCCGCGACGACCGGCTTGGTTGACGCCTCGATCGCGTCGAGCAGATCAGGCAGCAACGGCGGAGCCGGAGGCTTGCCGAACTCGCTGATGTCGGCGCCGGCAATGAAGGCCTTGCCGGCGGAGGCGATGACGATCGCGGCGACCGCCTTGTCGGCATTGGCTTGCTTGATGGCGCTCGCCAGCCCTTCACGCACGGCCGCGCCCAGAGCGTTGACCGGGGGGTTGTCGATGGTGGCGATCGCGACCTTGCCGCGAACTTCAAGCTGAACCTTCGTCATCGACGTCTCCGCAATCCCTATCTTGCGCCCGACTCGCAAGCCAAGGCAGCGAAGGCGTCTGGGCAGGCAAGGGAGAATCCGGGCCGCGCGATGTCAAGCGCCGGTCGGCGACGAAAGGCGCATCCGGCCTCGCTTGACCCCCGGCGAAGGCCCATGCGATCCCGGCACGACAATCAGGAGCGGACCGATGAGCGAAGTGCTGAGCGAAACCGTCGCGGCCGGCGTGGTGCAGGTCACCATGAACCGGCCGGAGCGCAAGAACGCGCTCGACCGCGCGAGCTATGCCGGGCTGATCGCGGCGATCGCTGCCGCCGAGGCCGACGCCTCCGTGCGCGCCATCCTGCTGACCGGGGCCGGCGGCACCTTCACCAGCGGCAACGACATCAAGGATTTCGCCATGGCCGCCGCGGCCGGCGAGGGCCCGCGCGTCGCCATCGATTTCCTGGAAGTGATCTCGACCGCGAAGAAGCCGATCGTCGCGGCGGTCGAAGGCTTCGCGGTCGGCATCGGCACCACGATGCTGCTGCATTGCGACCTCGCCTTCGCGGCCCGCTCGGCCACTTTCCGCCTGCCCTTCGTGACGCTGGGCTTATGCCCCGAAGGCGGATCGAGCTACCTGCTGCCGCTCGTCGCAGGCTCGAAGAGGGCGGCCGAGCTGCTGATGCTGGGCGAGGCCTTCAATGCCGAGACGGCTGCCGCGGCCGGCCTCGTCAACACGGTGACCGAGGACGGCACGGCGCTGGAAGCCGGCCTCGCCAAGGCGAAGGCGCTGGCCGCGCTGCCGCCGGAATCGTTGGCCTTGACCAAGATGCTGCTGAAGCGTGGTTCGGCCCAGGCCGTGGCCGAGACCATCGCGACCGAGGCCCGCCATTTCGGCGAGCGCCTGAAATCGCCCGAGGCCATGGCGGCCTTCATGGCCTTCCTGAAGAAGTGAGGCGTGGGGGGGGGGGGGGGCGGGCCCCCCCCCCCCCCCCCCCACCACCCGCCTGCGCCCCTTCAGCCAGTCGCGCGTCCAGGCGAAAACCGGCCAGAGCAGCGCGGCGAAGGTCATCGCCGCCAGCACCGACGAGACCGGCCGGTCGAAGAAGGGCAGGACCGATCCGTCCGACTTGATCAGCGAGGTCACGAAGTTCTGCTCCACCATCGTGCCCATGACGATGCCGAGCACCATCGCCGCGACTGGATAACCGTTCTTCTCCATCACGAAGCCGAACACGCCGAAGAAGGCGACGCACCAGACCGCGAACAGGTTGTTGCCCGCCGTGGCGAAGGCGCCGACCGCGCAGAAGATCATGATCACCGGCATCACCGCCGAGCGCGGCGCGCCGACGACCTTGCTCGCCAGCCGGATCATGATGATGCCGAAGGGGATCATGATGATGTTACCGAGGATGAAGATGATGTAGAGCGCGTACATGCTCTCGGCCTGGCTGGTGAACAGCGTCGGCCCGGGATTCAGCCCCTTCATGTAGAGCACGCCGATCGCGATCGCGGTGATTGTGTCGCCGGGAATGCCGAAGAGCAGCGCCGGCACCCAGCCCGAGGCGAGCGAGGCGTTGTTGGAGGCGCCGGCCTCGATCAGCCCTTCCGGATGGCCGGTGCCGAACTTTTCCGGCGTCTTCGAGAAACGCTTGGCCATGGCATAGCTAACCCAGGCCGCCATGTCGGCGCCGGCGCCCGGCAGCACGCCGATGATGATGCCGACGATGTTTCCGCGCGCCTGCTGCTTCGGATATTCCTTGGTGAGCTTCCACTGCCCCTTGAGGATCGAACCGAGCTTGCGGTTCTCGATCTTCGGCGGGTCGCGCTCGGTCAGCGAGCGCATCACCTCGGCCAGCGCGAAGACGCCGACCAGCGCCGGGATGACCTCTATGCCGCCCAGGAGGTTGGTCGAGCCGAAGGTGAAGCGCGGCACGCCGCCGGGATTGTCGATGCCGATGCAGGTGATCAGCAGGCCGAGCAGCATCGCCGCGATCGCCTTGATCGGCGAGGAGCGCGCCACCAGCGTCGAGCACATCAGGCCGAGCATCGCGAGCCAGAAATTCTCATAGGTCGAGAAGGACAGGGCCATCTCGGCCAGAAGCGGCGCGATCAGCATCAGCGAGAGCGTGCCGGCGATGCCGCCCAGCGCCGAGAACCACAGGCAGATGCCGAGCGCCGTCTCCGCCTGACCCTTGCGCGTCATCGCGTAGGCTTCGTCGGTATAGGCGGCCGAGGCCGGCGTGCCGGGGATGCGCAGGAGGCAGCCCGGAATATCGCCGGAGAAGATCGCCATGGCGGAAGCCGTGATGATCGTCGCGATCGCCGCGATCGGCGAGAGATAGAAGGTGACCGGCACGAGCAGCGCCGTCGCCATGGTGGCGGACAGGCCGGGCAACGCGCCGACAGTCAGCCCGTAGAAGGCCGACGCCACGATCGCGATCATCACGTCGAATTGGAAAACCAGCCCGAAGGCCTTGATGACGGTATCCATCGTCAGGCCTCGCTCACCAGGGGAAGGGCAGCATGCCGCCGGGCAAGGGCACACGCAGCAGCTTGAGGAAGATCAGGTTGATTACGAAGGGCGCGATGATCGCGAGCGGCACCGCGAGCTTGGGCTTCGCGCCGAAGGCGAGGCTGCAGGTGAGCACCATGATCGCGGTCGTCGGCAGGAAACCGAGCGTCTCCGAGGCGAGCGCATAGAAGGCGAGCAGGGCCGGCGGCAGCAGGGCCAGCCAGTTGCGCCAGGCCGGCACCGGCACGAGTTCCTCCGGCGTCGCGTGACTGACCACGTCAGCCTCGGCGACCTCCTCGAAATGGCGCCCGATCCCGAAGACGATCAGGCTGCCGCAGATGACGAGCCCGGCGCCGACGACCATCGGAAAGGCGGAGGGCCCGACCTGCTGGCCGGGCACCGGCGGCAGTTTCGAGCCGTAGAAGAAAGCGGTAGCTCCAAGCGCGGCGATCGCTGAGCCGGTAATGCGGTCGGATAGTTGCAAGGGCGCAACCTCCCTGGACGATCAGATCATGACGAGACGAAAACGCCGGGAGCTGCTTGCTCCCGGCGTCGTTGGTCTGGTGCCGCTTTAGCCCTTGGCGAGACCTGCCGCCTTCATGGCGGAGGCCATGGAGGTGTCGCTCGCGGCCATGAAGGAAGCGAAGCCCGGCCCGTCCGCGAACTTCATCCCGAAGCCACGGGAATTCATGAAGTCCTGATAGTCCTTGGAGTCGAAGGCCTTCTTCAGCGCCGCCGTCAGCTTGGCCGCGATCTCGGGCGGCAGGCCCTTCGGCGCGCCGATGCCGCGCCAGGCGCCGATCGAGTAGTTGATGCCGAGCGTCTCGTTGAGCGTCGGCACGTCCTTGAACTGCGGGTTGCGTGCGCTCGCCATGATCGCCAGCGACTTGGCCTTGCCTGCGTCGATCATCGCGCGTGCTTCCGGCACCGAGCAGGTGACGATATCGATGCCGCCGGCCGCCAGATCCTGCATGCCGGGCGCCGCGCCGTTCGACGGGACCCAGGCAACATGATCAGGCTTCAGGCCCATGGCGACGAGCCAGCCGATCAGGGCGAGATGCCAGATGCCGCCCTGGCCGGTGCCCGATGCCTTGAGCTTGCCGGGAGGTGCGGCCTTGATCGCGTCGGCCAGCGCCTTGATGTCCTTGTAGGGGCTGGCGGTCGAGACCTGCACGCCCGGCGGGTCCTCGTTCATCAATGCCAGCGAGGTGTAACTGGTCGATTTCAGGTCGGTCAGGCCCTGATGGTGCATCATGGCGATCTCGACCGTCAGCATGCCGATATTGTAGCCGTCCGGCGCCGCGGTCGCGATGGCCGAGTGCCCGACCACGCCGGAGCCACCCGTGCGGTTGACCACGTTGACCGGCTGGCCGAGGTCCTTTTCCAGGAGCTGCGCGACGATGCGCGCGGTCGCGTCCGTGCCGCCGCCCGCGCCCCATGGGCAGACCATGGTGATCGGCCGCGACGGGTAGTTTGCCTGCGCGATGGCAGGCGCCGCGATCAGGCTCGCGCCGGCTGCCGCCGCGCCCTTGAGCACAGTTCGCCTGTCGATGAAATCGGTCATTCCCCAGTTCCTCCGCTAAATCGATTTAGTGTCTGGGCGCTCCTCGTCCGCGACGGGGCTCCCTTGATGTGACGGGCGTCATCTGAGCCGATCGCGCGGCCAGTGACAACCTCTCATTTTGGCCGAGACTAAAGTCCGCAGACGACGGGCTGGACCGCGCCGGAAACCCGCTCCACCACCGCCCCGGTGCTGAGCTCCGATCCGGCCGCAGCAGCCGGCAGCGACACGCCTGCCTTGCCGAGCATCGCCTGAATCGCAGCAGCATCGGCGAAGCCATAACTGCGCTGCGGCGCGACGCCGGCGATCAGTATCTTGTCGGACGGATTGTCGGTCACGATGCCGACAAGCCGCCCCTGCCGGTCAAAGGCCGGCGCACCCGCCTGCCCCGGCTGGAGTGGCGCCCGCAGCGCCGGCTTGCCGGCGGCCTGCACGCCCTGCCCGGGCAGCGCGACGGCGGCCCGCTTGCCGGCATCGTTGCCATAGGCGACCAGCACCAGCGCCTCGGACGCGCCCGCCGTCTCGCTGCGCAGGCTCGGCGGTTTCGCGGCGCCCGCGCCTTCCAGATCGAGCAGCACGAGCCCGCTCGCGTCATCCTTGAGGCGCAGCTTGGCGTTACGATTGCCGACACGCAGGCTGCGGCAGCTATCCACCGCTGAAGCCGCGCTCAAGGCAATCCGTTCGTTCAGCGCCAGCGCGACGCCATAGCGCTCATTACTGCGCGCAGCCGGCGCGAGCAGCGACGACAATCCCGAGGACGGGCTGGCCGCCGTGCCGGCAACCGCCGAAGGCTGGGCCGGAACCGCCCCGGTCGGGAAGGGCTCGAAGCTCGCTGCAATCGCGATGACCAGCTTGTCGACGGTCGGCGCCAGCGCCTTGTCATAGCCGATCGAGAAGCCGCGCAGGCCCTGCGGCCCGGCCGAGAGCCGGCGATAGAACCGCCCGGTCGGCGTCTCGCCTGTGATGACGAAGAAATCAGGCCGCAGCAGTTTGTAGGTGATCTTGCGCGGGCTGTTCGGGCTGACGGTGATCGCCTTCTCGAAGATCGCCGCGAGATCATCGCCGCCCGGCGAGGTGGTCGAAGTGTCGAGCGTCACCTTCTCGTCGGCGCTCTGCCAGCGGCTGCCGCCGGAGGGCGTCACGTCGCGCTTCGGAAGAAGCTTCGTGGGGATGCCGATCTGCACGCCGG
Source organism: Allobosea sp. 47.2.35 (assembly GCF_024655635.1). GTDB lineage: Bacteria > Pseudomonadota > Alphaproteobacteria > Rhizobiales > Beijerinckiaceae > Allobosea. The sequence goes on from NZ_JANLGI010000012.1 coordinate 52,095, forward strand.
TCTTGTCATCGGCCAGAACCTTGAACCCGGCCGCATCGCGCGCTGCCTGCGCCGCCTTGGCCAACGCGGACCGCTCGGCCGGCGGCAGCAGCCCGTCGGCCGGACCGCGCGTGCCCTTGAAGGCATTGATCGCCCGGAAGGTCAGCGGACCATAGGAGCCTGAGACCGCGCCGTTGAACTGTCCGGCCCAAATCAGGTCGTTCTGGATCGCCTTGCGCTCGGCTTCGGGCAGCGCCTCGAATCCGGCCTGCGCCGCCGCCATCTGCGGATTTGGAGCGGGAGCCTGCGCGCTGGCGAACGGCGCCGACAGCAGCGCGAGCGAGAGCGCTACACTGCGGAGCAGTGTGATTCGCTGGGGTTGGAGAGTGGCGCGCAGCATGGGTCTCGTCCTTGAGCACGGGCGAAGCGGCTGCATTGAGCGTCAGAACGCGCCGCGCCGCAACCATGGCGAACGACTCTCGTAGCGACATCACCTAACCTCGCACGACCTGCATTCGCATGACTTGAACGCCCGCGGCACGGTGATAGCCTGCCGGCCCCGTCTCACGCCGTCATCGGCCTGAAGCCATGCCCGCTGATCCTTGGCTGGCCGATCGACGAAGAGGACCGACGATGACCCTGCTTTCCCGTCTCGCGCTCGCCCTCTCGCTCACGCTGGCGGCGGCCCCTGCCCTCGCTCAGAAGGCTTATGTCCGCAACGACCTGCAGGCCGACGGCCAACGCCTGGAAGAGCGGCTGAAGCGCGAGGTCGCGGCCGGCAACCGCTCGGCTATCGACGCCATCCGCACCGGCGAGATCGCGCTCGGCCGCGGCGATGCCCGCTCCGCCCTGCCCCAGGCCAATGCCGCGATCGTCGCCGATTCCAGCAATGCCGCCGGCTGGCGTCTGATGGCGCGCGCCGCCAATGCGATCGAGCCGCGCGACTATCGCGAGCGCTGGGAACTGCGCGAGCGCGCGGTCGCCGCCGCCTATCTCGCCTATCAGCGCTCGACCAACCGCAATGACGAGGCGGCCTCGCTCGGCGTGCTCGCCCGCACCTTCGAGAAGAACGAGCTCTGGCGCCCGGCGCTGACCACCTACCGGCTCAGCCTCGACCTCGCCGCCAACGCAGCCCTGCAGAGCTCCTATGAGAGTTTGCGCGAAAAGCGCGGCTTCCGCCTGCTCTCGAACAAGACCGATTCCGACGCCGCCTCCCCGCGCGCCTGCTTCGAATTCTCGGAGGCGCTGGCGCGCGGCCGCGTCGATGTCGCGCCATACGTGGCGATCTCGGGCGGCAAGGGCGATTTCGCCGTCAGCGCCGAAGACCGCCAGATCTGCGTCGACGGCCTCAAGCATGGCGAGCGCTATGCCATCGTCATCCGTCAGGGCGTGCCCTCTGCCATCCCTGACGAGACCCTGCTGAAATCGGCCGATTACGAGATCTATGTCCGCGATCGCACGCCCTCGGTGCGCTTCACTGGCAAGAACTACGTGCTGCCGCGCACCGGCCAGCAAGGCATCCCGGTGGTCTCGGTCAATTCCGGCAAGCTCGATCTCGAAGTCATGCGGATCGGCGACCGCAACCTGATCAACTCCGTCCATTCCGAGGATTTCCTCAGCCAGATCGGCTCCTATTCCGCCCGGCAAATCTCCAGCGACAAGGGCCAGACCGTCTGGACCGGCACGATGGACGTGAAGTCCGAATTGAATCAGGACGTGATCACCGCCTTCCCGGTGACGGAAGCCGTCGGCAGCTTGAAGCCCGGCGTCTACGTGATGTTCGCCAAGCCCTCGGGCGGTCCGGCCGCCGCGCCCACCAGCGACGACGGCGATTCCTATGACGACGGCTCGACGCGCGCGACGCAGTGGTTCGTCGTCTCCGATCTCGGCCTGACCTCCTTCACCGGCCCGGACGGCGTGCATGTGCTCGCCCGTTCGCTGGCCGACGCCAAGCCGATCGCCAATGCCGAACTGCGCCTGATCGCCCGCAACAACGAGGTGCTCGGCACCGCGAAGACCGACGGCAACGGCTATGCCCGTTTCGACGCCGGATTGGGCAAGGGCCAGGGCGGCAATGCGCCCGGCCTCGTCACCGCCTCTCTCGCCGAGGATTACGGCTTCCTCGACCTCAAGCAGACCGCCTTCGACCTCTCCGATCGTGGCGTGAAGGGCCGTGTCGCCCCCGCCGGGCTCGACGCCTATCTCTATACCGAACGCGGCGTCTATCGCTCAGGCGAGACGGTCTATCTCACCTCGCTCCTGCGCGATGCCAAGGGCGCCGCCGTCACCGGCCTGCCGTTGACCATCGTCGTCAAGCGTCCCGACGGCGTCGAACATCGCCGCCGCCAGGTCGAGGATCAGGGCGCGGGCGGCCGTGCCCATTCGATCCAGCTCGTCTCGGGCTCGGCGACCGGCACCTGGCGCGTCCTCGCCTATTCCGACCCGAAGGGCCAGGCGATCGGCGAAACCTCCTTCCTCGTCGAGGATTACGTGCCCGAGCGGCTGGAGCTGACGCTGACGCCGAAGGCCCCGCTGCTCCAGGCCGGCCAGCCGGCCGAGCTCGACGTCGCCGCCCGCTATCTCTATGGCGCGCCGGGCTCCGAGCTCGACGTCACCGGTTCGATGACGATCCGCGCTGCCGACGCCAGCGCCATCCCCGGCTTCAAGGACTATCAGGTCGGCCTCACCGACGAGGCTTTCGAGCCGGTCCAGAGCGAGTTCGAGGAGAGCGCTACGACCGACGCCGCCGGCAAGGCGACGATCACCAATCCCGTCCAGCAGGCCGACACCAACCGCCCGCTCGAAGTCGAGGTGACCGTGCGCGTCGGCGAGCCCGGCGGGCGCGCCATCGCCCGCTCGGTCACCTTGCCGATCGTGCCGAAGGGCGCCGCCATCGGCGTGAAGAAGCTGTTCCGCGACGGCGACCTCGGCAATGGCCAGACCGCGAATTTCGAAGTCATCATGGCGACTGGAGACGGCAAGCGCCTTGCCCGGCCCGGCGTCAAATGGGTGCTGTCCAAGGTCCGCCGCAACTACCAGTGGTTCTTCCAGGACGGCCGCTGGAACTATGAGGGCGTCAAGACCACCCGCCGCGTCGCCGATGGCGAGGTCGCGGTGGCGGAAGCGGCCGGCGCCAAGATCGCCGCGCCTGTCGAATGGGGCAATTATCGGCTCGACGTCACCTCCGACGGCAACGAGGCGGCCGAGACCTCGGTCTCCTTCAGCGTCGGCTATGAGAGCGACAAGACGGCCGATACGCCTGATGTGCTCGATGTCGCGCTCGACAAGGCGTCTTACGCCGATGGCGAGAGCCTGCAGGTCCGCCTCTCGCCACGCTTCGCCGGCAAGGCGACGCTCGCCGTCGTCACCGACAAGGTCGCGGATATCCGCACCATCGACATCACCGAGGGCGGCACCTCGGCCAGCATTCCCGTCAAGGCCGAATGGGGCGCCAGCGCCTATCTCGTCGTGCTCGCCCATCGTCCGATGGACGCCGCCGCCAAGCGCCTGCCCGGCCGCGCCATCGGCCTCTCCTGGTTCCAGATCGGCAAGGAGACGCGCACGCTCGCGCTCGATCTCGGCGCGCCCAAGCTGGTCCGCCCGCTCACGACGCTCTCGCTGCCGGTCAAGGTCACCGGCATGAAGGCCGGCGAGGAAGCCTATGTCACGCTGGCCGCCGTCGATATCGGCATCCTCAACCTCACCCGCTACGAAAGCCCGGATCCCAGCAAGTTTTTCTTCAGCCAGCGCCAGCTCGGCCATGACCTGCGCGACCTCTATGGCTACCTGATCGACGGCATGCAGGGCACGCGCGGTGCGATTCGCACCGGCGGCGACGCCGCGCCCAAGATGGACGGCGAGAAGCCGACGCAGGACCCGCTCGCCCGCTATTCCGGCGTGGTCAAGGTTGGGGCCGACGGCACGGCGAAGATCGATTTCGACCTGCCGGCCTTCAACGGCTCGGTCCGCGTGATGGGCGTCGCCTGGTCCGCCGGGCGCACCGGCCAGGCCAGCGCCGACGTGATCATCCGCGACCAGGTCGTCGCCCAGGCGACGCTGCCGCGCTTCCTAGCCATCGGTGACCAGTCGCGCTTCCATCTCCAGGTCGACAATGTCGAGGGTCCGGCCGGTTCCTACACCGTCGATCTCGACGTGAAGGGCCCGGTTCTGGTTGCCGCCGACGCAACTCGCCGCACGATGCAACTCGGCGCCGGCGCCAAGACGCAGATGACGATCCCGGTCACCGCCGCCGGCCTCGGCCGCGCCGAGTTCGACGTGCGCGTCTCCGGCCCGAACGGCATCGGCACCGTACAGAACCTCGCCGTGCGCGTGCAGCCCTCGGCCGCGACGATCGCGCGCCGCATCGTCCGCGCCATCCCCGGCAATGGCGGGGCGATCACCGTCTCATCCGACCTGCTGGCCGATCTCGTGCCGAATTCCGGCCAGGTCTCGGTGACCGTTTCGCCCTTCGGCTCGCTCGACGTACCCGCCCTACTCAAGGCGCTCGACCGCTACCCTTATGGCTGCACCGAGCAGACCGTCTCGCGCGCCCTGCCGCTGCTGGCGGTCAACCAGCTCGCCTCGCTGGAGCAGCTCGCGCTCGACGACAAGGCCGATGAGCGCGTCGTCAACGCGATCGAGCGCGTGCTCGCGCGACAGGGCGGCAACGGCTCCTTCGGCCTTTGGGGCGTCGGCGGCGACGATCTCTGGCTCGATGCCTTCGTCACCGACTTCCTGACCCGGGCCCGCGAGAAGCAGTTCGCGGTACCGCAGATCGCCTTCAATCTCGCGCTCGACCGCCTGCGCAATCAGGTCGTCAACACCAGCGAGATCAACAAGGAGGAAGCGGCCGGCATCGCCTATGCGCTCTATGTGCTCGCCCGCAACGGCCGGCCGGTGATGGGCGACCTGCGCTATCTCGCCGACAACAAGCTCGGCGATTTCGCGACGCCGCTCGCCCGCGCCCAGATCGGCGCAGCGCTCTCGGCGCTGGGCGATCGCGGCCGCGGCCGCGCCGCCTTCGGCAGCGCGCTTGGCCTCCTCCAGCAGGCGAGCGACGACGGCTTCTCCCGTCCCGATTACGGCTCCCGCCTGCGTGACGGCGCCGGCGTACTCGCCCTGATCGCGGAAGCCAATGGCGAGCGCGCCGATATCTCGCGCGCCGTCTCGATCGTCGATGCCACCCGCAACAGCGCCCGCTACAGCTACACCTCGACGCAGGAGCAGATGTGGATGGTGCTGGCGGCGCAGGCCATGGCCAAGGACGCCGAGGGCATGACGCTGACGGTCGACGGCACCGCCCGCAAGGGTGCGCTCTACCGCACGCTCTCCGCCGAGGCGCTGGAGGCGAAGTCGCTGACCATCGCCAAAACCGGCGCCGGCAATGCCCAGGCGGTCATCACCGTCGCCGGCATCCCGACCGCGCCGGAACCGGCCCTGAACCAGGGTTTCGGGCTGGAGCGCGTGATCTACACGATGAAGGGCGAGAAGGCCGATCCCGCCCGCCTGCGCCAGAACGAGCGCTATGTCGTGGCGTTGACCGTGGCGGAAGCGGCGCCGCGCTATGGCCGGCTGCTGCTGGTCGATCCTGTCCCGGCCGGGCTTGAGATCGAGAATGCCAACCTGACGGAAGGCGCCTCGGTCGCGGGTCTCGACTGGCTCAAGCAGGAGGTCTACCCGGTCCATACCGAGGCGCGCGACGACCGCTATGTCGCCGCCTTCGAGCGCCCCGGCTCGCGGAACGACAAGCTCTCCTACACCGTCGCCTATATCGCGCGGGCCGTCTCGCCCGGCCGCTACGTCTCCCCCGCCGCCGTGATCGAGGACATGTACCGGCCGGATCGCTTCGGCCGCACCGGCTTCGGCGCGGTGGAGATCACCTCGGCGCGGTAGGATCGTGAACGCGCAATCGGAAAAGGCGAGCGCGACAGGGTCCCCTCTCCCCTTGGGCGAGAGGGATGTGGTGAGGGCCGGCGCGACGCTTGATCGTTTGCCGACCCGCCTGACAGCCCTCATCCGTCAGCGCTTCGCACTGCCACCTTCTCCCCTGAGGGGAGAAGGTAAGCGGCCACGCTTCCGCAAGCTGAAGGTCGCAACCGGCGTTCTGGCCATCTCGGTAATCGCAGCCGGTGCCGCCCTCACCCTCTACGCCCGCTCCCTCCCCTCGCTCGACCTTTCCTCCGCCGCCGATCGCTCGGCCGTGGTGCTCGATCGCGAGGGCAAGCTGCTGCGCCCCTTCCTGACCACCGATGGACGCTGGAAGCTCCCGGTCACCAGCGAGGATGTCGATCCGCGCTACCTCGCCATGCTCAAGGCCTTCGAGGACAAGCGCTTCGACAGCCATCATGGCATCGACCCGCTCGGCATGATGCGTGCCGCTAGCCAGATGCTGATGAACGGCCGCGTCGTCTCCGGCGGCTCGACCCTGACCATGCAGGTCGCCCGCCTGCTCGAACCACGCGAAGAACGCACGCTCGCTGCCAAGCTCCGCCAAGCCGTGCGCGCCGTCGAGCTGGAGCGGCGTTTCGACAAGGCCGGCATTCTCGACCTCTACCTCACGCTCGCGCCCTTCGGCGGCAATCTCGAAGGCGTGCGTGCCGCGAGCTTCGCCTATTTCGGCAAGGAGCCGAAGCGGCTCTCGACCGCCGAGGCCGCGCTGCTCATCGCCCTCCCGCAATCGCCGGAGACGCGCCGGCCGGACCGTTTCGTAGAGGCCGCGCGCAAGGCGCGCGAGCGCGTGCTGGAACGGGTCGAGCAGGCGGGCCTGGCCACGCGTGACGAGGTCGCCGCCGCCCGCAACGAGCCGATCCCGAACGCGCGCCGCCCCTTCCCCAATCTCAGCCCCCATATCGCCGAGCAGGCGGTGGCCGAAGCGCCGGCCGAGCGCGTCCAGAAGCTCTCTCTTGACGCGCGCCTGCAGACCGCGCTCGAAGGGCTCGCGCGCGAGCGCAGCCTCGGACTCGCTCCCCAGGTCTCGATCGCGATCTTCGCCGTCGACAACGAGACCGGCGAGATCCGTGCCTCGGTCGGTGGTGTCGATTATTTCGCGGCGGAGCGCGCCGGCGCGCTCGACCTGACGCGGGCGCTGCGCTCTCCGGGCTCGGCGCTGAAGCCCTTCATCTACGCGCTCGCCTTCGACAACGGCATCGCCCATCCCGAGACGATGCTGGAGGATCGGCCGGCGCGTTACGGCATCTATACGCCTGAGAATTTCGACATGACCTTCCAGGGCATGGTCAGCGCCCGCAAGGCGCTCCAGCTCTCGCTCAACGTGCCCGCTGTCGAACTGCTCTCGGCGCTCGGCCCGCAGCGCTTCCTCTCGCGCCTGCGCGACGCCGGCGTCGCCATCGCCATGCCCAAGGACAGCGGCGCGCCCGGCCTTGCCGTCGGTCTCGGCGGCCTCGGCGTCACCTTGCAGGACCTGACCCGCGCCTATGTCGGGTTGGCACGCGGCGGCGAGATGCTGCCACTGCGCTTTCGGCCGCAGGCGACGCAAACGGGAACGGCCCCGCGCCTCGTCGATCCCGTCGCGGCCTGGTATGTCGCCGATACGCTGCTCGGTGCGCCTCCGCCGCTCAATGCCGTGCCCGGCCGCGTCGCCTACAAGACCGGCACCTCCTATGGCTATCGCGACGCCTGGGCTGTCGGCTTCGACCGCAAGCACACGATCGGCGTCTGGGTCGGCCGTGCCGATAACGGCGCCGTGCCCGGCCTTGTCGGGCGCACGGTCGCAGCACCGATCCTGTTCGACGCCTTCGCCCGGCTCGGCATCGACCCGCGTCCCTTCCCGCAGCCGGCCGATGCGATCGTCGCCAGCACCGGTCATCTGCCGCCGCCGCTGCGGCATCTCCGGCAGGACGTTCCCAAGACCGTCACGGCGATGACGACGCCGGCGCTGAAGCTCGCCTTCCCGCCGGACGGCGCCCGCATCGACCTCTCCGCCGCCGCGCTCGACGGCAATGGCCGGCTCAATCTCAAGGTCGCCGGCGGCTCACCGCCCTATACCTGGCTGGTCGACGGCACACCGGTGACCGAGCCGCAGCGCCGCCGCGAGACGCAATGGCAGCCACCCGGCAAGGGCTTCATGCGGATTTCGGTGATCGACGCGACCGGAGCAAGCGAGAGCGTCTCGGTCAGGCTGCAGTAGCGCTCCCCACGCGTCATCCCGCACGCGCTGCGGCACGTGAGTAGCTGCGGCGCAGATGCGGGACCGTCCCCCCCCGGAAAAGCGCCCTCTCGTCACGCGGTCCCGTGTCTGCGCAGCAGCGTTGCACGCTGCGGCGCGCACGGGATGACAGCGGGTGTCGTTTACTCCGCCGGGGCCGGATGCGCACCCTGAGCGCCGTGCTCTTCCTCATGCGGCGCATGGCGCGAGCCATGGACCGTGCGGGCGAGGTAGCTATAGGCGACCGGCACCACATAGAGCGTCAGCAGCGTGCCGAAGGACATGCCGCCGACGATGACCCAACCGATCTGCGAGCGGCTTTCCGCGCCGGCGCCGGTCGCGATCGCCAAAGGCACCGCGCCGAGCACCATGGCGCCCGTGGTCATCAGGATCGGCCGCAGGCGCAGTTCCGCCGCCTCGACGAGGGCGTCGAGCATCTCCCGGCCCTCTTCGCGGAGCTGGTTGGTGAACTCCAGGATCAGGATGCCGTGTTTGGTGATCAGGCCGACGAGCGTGATCAGGCCGATCTGGCTGTACACGTTCATCGTCCCGCCCGTGTAGTAAAGCGCAGCCAGCGCGCCGGTCAGCGAGAGCGGCACCGAGACCATGATCACGACCGGGTCGACGAAGCTCTCGAACTGCGCCGCAAGCACCAGGTAGATGAAGCCCAGCGCCAGCAGGAAGACGATGAAGATGCTCGCGCCCGACTGCTTGAACTCGCGGCTCTGGCCGGAATAATCGACCTGCACCGAGGAGGGCAGCACGCGCGCCGCGCTGTCCTCCAGCACCTTGAGCGCGTCGCCGAGCGAATAGCCGGGCGCCGGGATCGCGGTGATCGTGGCCGAGCGCAGCTGGTTGAAGCGGGTCAACTCCTTGGGCGCCACGTTCTCGTCGATCTTGACCAGACTGGAGAGCTGCACCACGGCGCCGCCCCGGCCCATCAGATAGATCGACTGCAGCGCCTGCGGCGTGTTGCGCTCCGAACCCTCGACCTGCAGCACGACATCGTACTGCTTGCTGTTCATGTTGAAGCGCGTCACCTGCCGGCCGCCGAGCAGCGTCTCCATCGTGCGCCCGATGATATCGACGCCGACGCCGAGATCGGCGGCGCGCTGCCGGTCGATCGACACCTTGATCTGCGGCTTGTCGAGGATGAGGTTGGTCTCGACATTGGTCAGGACCGGCGAGCCCGAGATATCGGCCATCAGCTGATCGACATAGGCCTTGATCTGCGTATAGGGCTCCGACGAGCGCAGCACGAACTCGACCGGCTTGCTGTTCGCCTGGCCCTGCCCGAGCGAGGCCGGATTGGTCGCGAAGAGGCGGATGCCGGGGATCTGCGACAGCCCCCGGTTGATCTCGGCGACGAGGTCCTGCTGCTTGCGCTGGCGCTGTTCCCAAGGCTTGAGACGGGCGAAGCCGATAGCGCGCGTCACGTCCGGGAAACCGGCGATGACGAGATAGGTATCGACCTCGGGAATCTTGCTGAAATACTGCTCGACCTGGCGCGCATAGTCGGCCGTGAACGAGATCGTGGCGCCCTCCGGCGCGACGCCGACCGCGTTGATCGTGCCGCGATCCTCGACCGGCGCCAGTTCGGCGCGCAGATGCGTGAAGAAATAATAGCCGCTGCCGGCGACGCCCAGCGCCAGCAGCACGACCAGCGGGCGGATCGAAAGCGCTCCGCGCAGCGAGGCCTTGTAGCCGCGCGACAGCCCGTTGAAGCCGCTTTCCAGCACATTGTAGAGCCAGTTGTGCTTCTCGTGATGGCGCAGGAGCTTGGCGCACATCATCGGCGTCAGCGTCAGCGCGACGAAGCCCGAGACCAGCACGGCGCCGGCCAGCGTCAGCGCGAACTCGATGAAGAGCTTGCCGGTGCGACCGGTCGAGAAGGCCATCGGCGCATAGACCGCGACCAGCGTCAGCGTCATCGCCACGACCGCGAAGGCGATCTCGTTGATGCCGCGGATCGCCGCCGGGGTCGGCTGCATGCCGTCCTCGATATGGCGGTGCACGTTCTCCAGCACGACGATGGCGTCATCGACGACGAGGCCGATGGCGAGCACCATCGAGAGCAGCGTCAGCGTGTTCACGGTGAAGCCGAACGCGTACATCAGCGCGAACGAGCCGATCAGCGAGACCGGGATCGTGACCAGCGGGATCAGCGTCGCGCGCACCGAGCGCAGGAAGATGAAGATGATCAGCACGACCAGTACGATCGCCTCGATGATCGTCTGGTAGACCGCCTTGATCGAACGGTCGATGAAGACCGAGGTATCGTAGGACTTGGCGATCGACATGCCCTGGGGCAGGTCCTCGATGATGCCCGGAAGCGCCTCCTCGATGCCGGCCGAGACGTCGAGCGGATTGGCCGTCGCCTGCTTGACGATGCCGATCGTCACCGAGGGCGTGCCCTTGAACCAGGCGGCATTGCGCTCCTCGCGGGCGCCGAGCTCGACCTTGGCGATGTCCTTCAGCTTGACCGGGAAGCCATTGGCGTCCTTGACGACGATCTCGCGGAACTCGGCCGGGGTCGTCATGCTGGTCTGCGAGAGCACCGTGAACTCGCGGTCGTTGCTCTCGATCCGGCCGGACGGGATCTCGACATTCTGCGCCCGGACGGCCGCCTCGATCTGCTGGACCGAGATGTCGTAAGCCGACATGCGGGCGCGATCGAGCCAGATGCGCATCGCATACTGGCGCTGGCCGAGAATGCGGACTTCCGCCACGCCGGTCACGTTCTGAACGCGGTCCGAGATGAAGCGATCGGCGAAGTCGGTGAGCTCGAGCGGCCCGTCCTTCGAGCTGGTCAGCGAGAGATAGAGGATCGGCTGCGCGTCGGCCTCGACCTTGGCGATGACCGGCTCGTCGATCTCGTCCGGCAGGCGGCTGCGCACGCGGCTGACGCGGTCGCGCACGTCGGAAGCCGCAACGTCGGGATCGACATCCGGGCGGAAGCGTACCTGGATGAAGCTGCGCTCCTGGCGGCTGGCCGAGGAGATGATCTCGATGCCCTCGATGCCGGCGATCGAGTTCTCCAGGATCTGGGTGACCTGCGTCTCGATGATCTCGGCCGAGGCGCCGCGATAATCGGTACGCACCGAGACGATCGGCTCGTCGATATTCGGGTACTCGCGAACGGTCAGGCGACCGTAGGAGACGATGCCGATCAGGATCACGAGGAGGCTCAGCACCGTCGAGAGGACGGGCCGGCGGACGAAGAGTTCGAAGAAGCTCATGAGGGCGATCCTAGAGCTGGCTGGTCTGGACGACCTTGTCCTTGATCGCGATGATCGCGCCGTCGCGCAGGCGCATCTGGCCGGCGGTGATGATCTGCATGTCGGGCGTCAGCCCGCGGACGATCTCGACCTTGCCCGGCAGGCGCTTGCCGAGTTCGACGGCGACCTTCTTCGCCTTGCCCTTGTCGACGACGTAGATGATCTTGCCGACCGCATCCGGCACCACGGCCATCTCCGGCACGACGATCGCCTTTTCGCGATAGTCCACCGTGATCGCGAGCCGGGCGAAGAGGCCGGGCTTCAGCGCGAGATCGGCGTTCGGGATATTGGCGCGCAGGCGGATCGCCCGGCCGTTGACGTCGACCACCGGGTCGATCGCGTAGATCTGGCCCTGGAACTTCCGGTCAGGAACGGCATCGACCTTCATCTGCACGGGCTGCCCGACCTTGAGGCGACTCAGATAGATCTCGGGCACGCGGAAATCGATCTTGATCGGGTCGATGCTGGTCAGCGTGATCAACTGCTTGCCAACCGAGACATAGTCGCCGACGCCGACCGAGCGCAGGCCGACGACGCCGGTGAAAGGCGCCACGATGGTCGACTGGGCGAGCTTGGCCTTGGCGAGCTGGACGCGGGCCTCGCTGGAAGCAAGCTTCGCCGCGGATTCTTCAAGTGCGACCTGCGTTCCCGAGCCGCGCGAGACCAGCCCCCTGAGCCGATCGTTGGTGTCGCGGGCGAGGCCGAGATCGGCCATCGCCTGCTTCAGCTCGGCATCGAGGATCGCCGTATCGAGCTTGACCAGCTCCTGCCCGGCCTTGACGCGCTCGCCTTCCTTGAAGCCGAGGAAGATGACCCGGCCGGCGATTTCCGGCGCGATGACAACGGATTCATCGGCGGCCAGCGTGCCGAGCGCCTCGACCTCCTCGCTCACGGTCGCCAGCTCGATGGACGCAACCTCGACAGGCACGCCGCGCGGCCCCGAGACCGCGCTCGCCTGCGCCTGCTGGGTGCCGGTGCGCTGGTTGCGGTAGGCGTAATAGCCGCCGCCCGCGATGGCGGCGACGAGAACAAGAAGAACGAACCGCTTCATCAGGCTGGAGGCTCCGTTGCCGCCCATTGGTCTTAAATGGAACGAAAGGCGTTGCTAAGATGCCGGCGCGCCACAGCGGCACAAAAACAGCGGTTCTTGTGCCGATGCCGTATCGTTTCGGCCTCGCAGGCATCAATGCAAGATGCTTGCCGATAAGAGGCCCAACGTCACGGGCATCTCCGCCGCACACAGACATCCACAATCATCCTGCCGCTAAGCCGTGGATCGTCCAAGCGCATTCTGGAGACCTCACGAAACGTTGACCGGCTCGCGGAAGTGCAAATCGCCCGTTTCGGGGCCTTCCACATCCTGTCACGCCGCTGTCATCCGTGGCCGCTAGGGCTCGCCGCGATCGAGACGCCTGCCCCGCCGGCCTGACCGGGTGGGGATGCGCTCATGCCCGCATCGTGCCCGAGAACCAGTCCATGCTCCGCATCGAAGGCCTGACCAAGCGCTTTGGCGACAGGAACGCGGTCGACACCGTAACCCTGACCGTGCCGAAGGGAGAGATGGTCGGCGTCATCGGCCCCTCCGGCGCCGGCAAGTCGACGCTGCTGCGCATGCTGAACCGCCTGACCGAGCCGACCTCCGGCCGGATCGTCTGCGAGGAGCAGGACGTCACCGGGCTGAAGGGCGCCTCGCTCCGGCGCTGGCGCCGCGATACCGCGATGATCTTCCAGCAGTTCAACCTCGTCGGCCGCCTCGACGTGCTGACCAATGTCCTGCTTGGCCGGCTGAACCATCGTTCGGCAGCGCTGACGCTGGTCAAGAGCTTCTCAGAGGACGACAAGATCCGCGCCATCGCGGCGCTCGAGCGTCTCGATATGGGCCATCTCCTGGCGCAGCGCGCCGAGACGCTTTCGGGCGGCCAGCAGCAGCGCGTCGCCATCGCCCGCGCCCTCGTTCAGGAGCCGCGCATCATCCTTGCCGACGAGCCGATCGCCTCGCTCGACCCGCGCAACACCCAGGTCGTCATGGACGCGCTGTTCCGCATCAATCGCGAGGACGGCATCACCGTGATGTGCAACCTGCACGACCTCGACATCGCCGCGAAATACTGTGACCGCCTGATCGGCATGTCTGCCGGCAAGGTCGTGTTCGACGACGTACCGCAGGCGCTGACCCGCGAGATCGCGGCCGAACTCTACGGCATCGAGGCAAAGGATGCCGGCGCCGAGGCGCTGGATGCGCTCGACGCCATCGCCGCTTCCGAAGCGAAGCGCGCCCGCCAGAAGATCGCCTGATTTCCAGAGATCGCCGGACCGGCCCGAAGGCCGTCGCCGCGAGAAGACCATCCCGACTACGACTGCAACCAGGAGCACATCGATGCTGACCCGTCGTCATACCCTCAGGCTCGCCGCCGCCGGCCTCGCCCTCGCCGCCGCCCCGGCTTTCGCCCAGGACTGGAAGGCGAAATACCCCGAGCTCGTCTTCGCGATCATCCCCTCCGAGAACGCCTCGGGCGTCACCGAGCGCTATACCCCCTTCGTGCAGTATCTGGCGAAGGAGCTCGGCACCAAGGTCACGCTGCGCATCGCCAATGACTACGCCGCGATCATCGAGGGCCAGCGCACCGGCAACATCCACATCGCCTCCTACGGCCCGTCCTCCTTCGCCCGCGCCCGCATGACCGGCGCCAAGGTCGATGCTTTCGCCATCGAGACCAATCTCGACGGCACCAAGGGCTATCACTCGGTCTTCTACGTGAAGAAGGACTCGCCCTATCAGAAGGTCGAGGACCTCAAGGGCAAGAATCTCGGCCTCGTCGATCCGAACTCAACCTCCGGCAACAACGTCCCGCGCTTCGCGCTGAACGGCATGAAGATCGAGCCGGAAAGCTTCTTCTCGAAGGTCGTCTATACCGGCAGCCATGAGAACGCGATCATCGCGCTCCAGCAGGGCACGGTCGATGTCGCCGCCAACTGGTGGAACGACGAGCAGGAATCGAACCTGCAGCGCATGGCCCGCAAGAACATGGCCAAGGCCGACGACTTCCGGATCATCTACAAGTCCGAGCAGATCGTGAACTCGCCGATGGCTTATCTCACCGACATGCCGGAAGAGCTGAAGGCCAAGATCCGCGACGCCGTCCTGAACCTCGCCACCAAGGACAAGGCCGCCTTCGACAAGATCTATGAAGGCAAGCAGGGCCCGCTCGTCGCCGTCGACAACAAGGCCTACGACCCGATCATCGAGCTGAACAAGTTCGTCGACGACCTCCGCAAGAAGAAGTCCTCGTAAGCAGCACGCCTGCACTCGCCGTCATGGTCGGGCTTGTCCCGACCATCCACGTCTTCGCTGCGCCGATCGCATGCGGCGCTCAGGACGCGGATGCTGGCCACAGGGGCGAGCATGACGGCTGCGGCGCCACCACCCGGCGCCCTCTCCGGCAACGGACGCAAATCTCATGACCCTCGCGATCGACCGCAACGACCCGGCCATCCGGGCCCATGCCGAGGCCTATCGGCAGGCCTCATCCGCCAAGCGCCGGCAGGCCCTGATCGGCATCGTCGTCTTCATCGCCTGCGTGCTCCTGTCCGCGCGCGGCGCGGAAGTCGATCTCGCTAAGTTCTTCGAGAAAATCCATCGCTTCCCGAAATACATCTACGAGACGCTGCCGACGCTGCGCCTCTCCAGCATCAGTGCCGACCTCTCCGAATGGTATTGGGGCCTGAAGGGCTGGCTGAAGCTGCTCTGGCAGACCGTGCTCATCGCCTATGTCGGCACGATCCTCGGCGCCGCCGGCGCCTTCCTGTTCTGCTTCGCCGCCGCCGCCAATCTCGGCCGCGCCACCTGGCTGCGCTTCACTGTCCGCCGCTATCTCGAATTCTGCCGCACCGTTCCCGAGATCGTCTTCGCGCTGATCTTCGTCATCGCCTTCGGCCTTGGGCCTCTGCCCGGCGTGCTCGCCATCGCGATCCACACCATGGGCGCGCTCGGCAAGCTCTTCTCCGAAGTGGTCGAGAATATCGACCTCAAGCCGGTTGACGGCGTCACCGCCGCCGGCGGGAGCTGGTGGCAGATCGTGCGCTTCGCCGTCGTGCCGCAGGTGCTTTCCAATTTCGCGAGCTATGCGCTGCTGCGCTTCGAGATCAATGTCCGCGGCGCCTCGATCATGGGCTTCGTCGGCGCAGGCGGCATCGGCCAGGACCTGATCGAGGCGATCCGCAAGTTCTACTTCACCGATGTCAGCGCCATCCTGCTGCTGATCATCGTCGCGGTGATGCTGATCGACTACGCCACCGAGCGTCTGCGCCACGCCCTTCTCAGCCTGGAGCATGGCCGATGAGCCTCGCCCTCTCGACGGCCGAGCGCGCCGACATCCTGCGCCGTCACGACGCCGCGATCCGCGGCTCGCTCAAGACGAAGCTCGCGACGATCGGCACCATCGCCGCCCTCGCCGGCTTCTTCGTCTACGGGCTGACGACGCTCGAGACCTCGCTCTGGAAGATATTGTCCGGCTTCGGCAATCTCGGCACCTTCGTCGTGCTGATGCTGCCGCCCGATCCCGGCTCCTGGGCGCGCGCCGTCATCTTCGTGAAGGCGCTGTTCGAGACCATCGCCATCGCCTTCCTCGGCACGGTTCTCGCCGCCATCCTCGCCCTGCCGCTCGGCTTCATCGCGGCGCGCAATGTCGTCGCCAACCGCGTCGTCCATTTCCTCGCCCGCCGCTCGCTCGACACCGTGCGCGGCGTCGATGCGCTGATCTGGGCGCTGATCTGGGTCAATGTCGTGGGTCTCGGCCCCTTCGCGGGCATGCTCGCGATCATGACCAGCGATCTCGGCGCCTTCGGCAAGCTCTATTCGGAAGCGATCGAGGCCGCCGACCGCAAGCCGGTCGAGGGCGTCTCCTCCGTCGGCGGCGGCAAGGCGCACGAAATCCGCTTCGGCCTCTTGCCGCAGGTGCTGCCGGTGATCGCGAGCCAGGTGCTCTACTACATCGAGTCGAACACCCGCTCCTCGACCATCATCGGCATCGTCGGCGCCGGCGGCATCGGCCTCTATCTCGCCGAGACGATCCGCACGCTGGAATGGCAGCAGGTCTCCTTCCTGATCCTGCTCGTCCTCGCCGCGGTCTCGGCCATCGACTTCCTGTCGGGCAAGCTGCGCTTCGCTATCATCGGCCGTCGGGCGAGCTGACGCCTTCTCCCGTCAGGGCGAGGGCGTATCCCCGAACGGCTCGATCACCATTTCCATGCGCTCAGCGGCGAAGACGCTGGAAACCAGATGCACCGGCGTCAGATCCGGCAAGGCGTCGACCGCCGTCGAGATCATCACGGCGGACTCGGGCGCGATCTCCAGCAGTTCCGCCTCGCGCTCGTCGGCGAGCCGCGCCGTCAGGCGCGTCGACAGGCGAACATAATCCGCGATGCCATAAATCTTGAAGGCGGCGGTGATCGAGCCGGCCGCCTCGCGATAGGCCTTGTCGAAATCCGGGAAGCGCTCGACCGCAAGCCAGTGCGTGCCGGTGCCCATCGGCACGCCGTCGGCGAGGCTCACGCCCCGTACGCGCCAGAGCGGCGTCCCGGTCTTCAGCTTGAGCGCCGCGCAGGCCCCCGCCTCGCCGACGACCACCTCCGCCGAAAGCATGCGGCTCGTGCCTGTGATGCCGAGCTTGCCCATGTTGGTGCGCATGCTGACGCGTCGGCCGATCGGGTAAGGCAGTCGCGGCGCCGTCACTTGCGTGCCGCGTCCGCGCGAAACCGTCACCAACCCCTGGTCGGCAAGGTGGCGGAAGGCCTGCCGCACCGTATGGCGATGCACGCCGTAGCGCTCAGCCAGTGCGACCGAGGCCGGCAACGTGTCGCCGAGCTGGTACTCGCCCCGGCTGATCGCCTCCGCCAGTTCATCGGCGATGCGCCTCCAGGCCGTTCCCCCGTCCCGCTCCGCCAGTGCCGTATCCGTCATCAAATCGTCGCCCAAAAAGTATAGACCTTTGCCATCAACTCACCTAGCATAGTCTAGACATTCGGAACTGACCAGCGAGCCCGCGCCGATGAGCCCAAGAACCCCGAGGCAAAGCTGGATGGCGACGCTGGCGCGCGCCTCCCGCAGCGAGATCGAAACCCTGCTCGGCGATCCGCCGGATCACGACCTGCTCAAGGCGCCGGAGACCGGCACCGTGATGGTCGAGGGCCGGGCCGGCGGCGCCGGCCGCCGCTTCAATCTCGGTGAAGCCACCGTGACGCGCTGCGTCGTCCGCCTCTCGAACGGGCGGATGGGCTTCTCCTATGCGCTCGGCCGCGACGGCCGGAAGGCACGGCTCGCCGCGCTGCTCGACGCTCGCCTGCAGGATGAAGCCGAGGGCAGCGACCTGCATCAGGGCGTCGCCACCCTCGCTGCGCAGCAGACTTCGGCCCGCGACCTCGCCTCCCGCAAGGCGGCGGCGACCAAGGTCGATTTCTTCACACTGGTCAGGGGCTCGTGATGTCGGCCGGAACCATGATCGCTCCTGGCTTCTCCCACCCGGTCTTCCAGTCGCAGGCCGCCTTCCGCGCCCTGCTCGCCGCGCTCTCCGAACCCGGCACGTTGCAGAACGTCGCGAGCGAGATCACGCCGCCGGAAGGTCTCACGACGGCAACCGCGACCGCCCTGCTGACGCTGGCCGATTACGAGACTCCGGTCTGGCTGCCGGAAGCCCTGCGCAACGGCCCGGCCGGCGCCTGGCTACGCTTCCATTGCGGCGCGTCGCTTGTCGAGAGTCCTGCCGAAGCCGCCTTCGCGGTCATCGACGGCACGGTCTACGAACCGAAGCTTTCGGCCTTCAACCTCGGCACGGACCAGTTCCCAGATCGCTCGACAACCGTGATCGTACAAGTCACGGCGCTGAAAGGCGGCTCCGCCCTCGCTCTCTCCGGCCCCGGCATCCTCGGTTCGCGCAACATCACGCCGCAGAGCCTGCGCCCCGGCTTCATCGATGAGCTCCGCGAAAACGGCGCGCTCTATCCGCTCGGCGTCGATGTCCTGCTCGCGCATGGCGAGGGCCTGATCGGCCTGCCGCGCTCGACGCAGATCGAGGAGGTTCGCTGATGTATGTCGCAGTCAAAGGCGGCGAGGCCGCCATCCTCGCCACGCATGACCTCGTCGCCGAGGCGCGACGCGGCGATCCGGCCGTGCCGGAAATCTCCGTCGCCCAGATCCGCGAGCAGCAGGCGCTGGCTTGCGCCCGCGTGATGAACGAGGGCTCGCTCTACGATCAGGACCTCGCTGCGCTCGCGCTGAAGCAGTCGCAGGGCGACGTGATCGAGGCCGCCTTCCTGATGCGAGCCTATCGCACGACCCTGCCGCGCTTCGGCTCCTCCGAGCCGCTCGATACCGCCGCCATGGCGATCCGCCGCCGTGTCTCGGCGACCTACAAGGATCTGCCGGGCGGGCAGGTGCTCGGCCCGACCTATGATTACACCCATCGGCTCTTCGACTTCGCCTTGATGGACGAAGGCGGCGAGGCCGCGCCCCGCTCGGCCCCGACCCCGCTCGACGCCACCATGCCGCGTGTGCCCGATATCCTCGGCGCCGAGGGCCTGATGGAAGCCGAGGAGCCGCCGGAAGGCGATCCGCGCCCCTTCGACCTCACGCGCGATCCCGTTTCCTTCCCGGCCGATCGCGACGTGCGCCTGCAATCCATGGCGCGCGGCGACGAGGGCTTCCTGCTCGGCCTCGGCTATTCCGTGCAGCGCGGTTTTGGCGGCACGCATCCCTTCGTCGGCGAGGTTCGCGTCGGCGAGGTCGCGGTCGAGTTCGTGCCGGAGGAGCTCGGCTTCGCGGTCGATCTCGGCGACGTCACCCTGACCGAATGCCAGATGGTCAACCAGTTCCAGGGCTCGAAAGAGGTGCCACCGCAGTTCACCCGCGGCTACGGCCTCGTCTTCGGCCATAGCGAGCGCAAGGCGATGTCGATGTCGCTGGTCGACCGCGCCTTGAAGGCGCGCGATTTCGGCGAGGCGACGAACTACCCGGCACAGCAGGACGAGTTCGTCCTCTACCACGCCGACAATGTCGAGGCGGCCGGGTTCGTCGAGCATCTCAAGCTGCCGCACTATGTCGATTTCCAGGGCGAGCTCGAACTGATCCGCCGCATTCGCAGGGAGCGGGAGGAACGGCTGGCCCGCGAGCAGGGCGCCAAAGAGCCTGATACAATGCCGGAGGCTGCGGAATGACCATCCATCAGATGCCGGCGGACGATACCAAGCCGGCTTACAACTACGCCTATCTCGACGAGCAGACCAAGCGGATGATCCGCCGCGCCCTGCTCAAGGCGGTCGCGGTGCCCGGCTATCAGGTGCCGTTCGGCTCCCGCGAGATGCCCTTGGCCCGTGGCTGGGGCACTGGCGGCATCCAGATCACCGCCGCGATCATAGGCCCGGCCGACACGCTCAAGGTGATCGACCAGGGCGCCGACGACACCACCAACGCCGTCTCGATCCGCAGGTTCTTCGAGCGCACGGCCGATGCCCGCACCTGCGAAGCGACGGATGAGGCGACCATCATCCAGACCCGCCATCGGATTCCGGAGGCGCCGCTGAAAAGCGGACAGGTCATGGTCTATCAGGTGCCGACGCCCGAACCCTTACGCCGTCTGGAACCGCGCGAGGCTGAGACCCGCAAGATGCATGCCTGGGCCGAGTATGGGCTGATGCAGGTCAAGCTCTACGAGGACATCGCCCGCTATGGCGAGATCACCAAGACCTATGACTACCCGGTCATGGTCAATGATCGCTACGTGATGGCGCCCTCGCCCATCCCGAAATTCGACAATCCGAAGATGCACATGTCACCCGCGCTCCAGTTGTTCGGCGCCGGCCGTGAGAAGCGCATCTACGCGCTGCCGCCTTATACCAGCGTGAAGAGCCTCGATTTCGAGGATCATCCCTTCCGCATCCAGAGCTGGACCCAGCCCTGCGGTTTGTGCGGCGCGGGCGACAGCTATCTCGACGAGGTCGTGATCGACGACCAGGGCGGGCGCATGTTCGTCTGCTCCGACAGCCATTATTGCGAGACCCGCCGGGTGGAAGGCCATCGCGGCACGATGCTGGGCGATGCGGCCGCGAGCGGCCTGGTCGAGGAGACCAACCCATGACCCTGCATGTCGCAGCGGCCGAGCTCGCGCTCGAACCCGCCCCCCTGCTCTCCGTCGACGGCGTCAGCCGCTTCTATGGCGAGCGCATCGGCTGCGCCGATGTCTCCTTCGACCTCTGGCCGGGGGAAGTGCTCGGCATCGTCGGCGAATCCGGCTCGGGCAAGTCGACCCTGCTGCGCTGCCTTGCCGGCATCGACAAGCCCGACGAAGGCGAGGTGCTGTTCAGGGGCGGCACGGAGCCGCTCGACATCTACTCGGTCTCCGAGCAGGAGCGCCGCCGCCTGATGCGGACCGCCTGGGGCATCGTCCACCAGAACCCGCGCGACGGGCTGCGCATGGATGTCACCGCCGGCGGCAATGTCGGCGAGCGGCTGATGGATCGCGGCGACCGGCATTACGGCCAGATCCGCGAGCGCGCGCTCGACTGGCTGAGCCGCGTCGAGATTGCCGGCGCCCGCATCGACGATCGGCCGCGCCAGTTCTCCGGCGGCATGCAGCAGCGCCTGCAGATCGCCCGCGTGCTGGTCTCGGAACCCCGCCTCGTCTTCATGGACGAGCCGACCGGCGGCCTCGACGTGTCCGTGCAGGCCCGCCTGCTCGACCTGCTGCGCGTGCTGGTGCGCGATCTCGGCCTCGCCGCGATCATCGTCACCCACGACCTCGCCGTCGCCCGCCTCCTCACCGACAGGCTGATGGTGATGAAGGACGGCCGCGTCGTCGAGCAGGGCCTGACCGACCAGGTGCTGGACGATCCGCACCACGCCTATACGCAGCTTCTTACCTCGGCGGTGCTGAGCGTGTGACCTCGTCACACCCTCGTCACCTCGTCGGCACAAGGCACTGACCCCATGACCACGATGATTCAGGTCGAGAACGTCGCCAAGACCTTCACCCTGCACAACCAGGGCGGAGCGCGTCTGCCCGTCTTCGACAACGTCAATTTCCATGTCGAGGCCGGCGAAGCGCTGGTGCTCGCGGGCGCGTCCGGTGCCGGCAAGTCGAGCCTGCTGCGCATCCTCTACGGCAATTACAAGCCGACTTCGGGCGCGATCCGCATCACCCATGCCGGGCGCCCCGTCGATATCGTCGCCGCCGTTCCGCGCACCGTGCTCGACATCCGCCGCCGCACGCTTGGCTTCGTCTCGCAGTTCCTGCGCGTGATCCCGCGCGTCTCGACGCTCGATATCGTCCGCGACCCGCTGCTGGCGCGCGGCGCCACGCCGGAAACCGCGACCGAGCGCGCCAAGGCCATGCTGGCCCGGCTGAACCTGCCGGAGCGGCTCTGGAACCTCGCGCCCGCCACCTTCTCCGGCGGCGAGCAGCAGCGCGTCAATATCGCCCGCTCCTTCGTCGATCCCTCGGCGATCATGCTGATCGACGAGCCGACCGCTTCGCTCGACGCCGCCAACCGCGACGTCGTCGTCGAGCTCATCGCCGAGGCGCGCGCCGCCGGCGCGGCAATCGTCGGGATTTTCCATGACGAGGCGGTTCGCGAACGCGTCGCGACGCGCTATCTCGACATCACTGCTTTCCGGAAGGCCTGACGATGCAGACCGTTCTCACCAATGCCAAGCTGATCCTCGAGAACGAGGTCGTCACCGGCACGATCGCTTTCGACGCGAGCGGCATCACGGCCGTTGACCAGGGCAAATCCTCCCTGCCCGGCGCCATCGATCTCGGCGGCGACTATGTCGCGCCCGGCCTCGTCGAAATGCACACGGACAACATGGAAAAGCATTTCATGCCTCGGCCGAAGGTCTTCTGGCCGAACGGGCTGGCAGCCGCGCTTGTCCATGACGCGCAGATGGCGGCAGCTGGTGTCACCACGGTCTATGACGCGGTCTGCGCCGGCACGCCCTTCTCGGCCAAGGATTATCGCAAGGACATCTTCGCCGACGTGATGAAGTCGCTGGCCTATGGCCAGAGCGAAAACGTCTTCCGCATCGACCACCGCATCCACATGCGCTGCGAGCTGACGAGCCCGGGACTTCTCGCCGATATCGCTCCCTATCAGGATGACGAACTGGTCCAGCTCGTCTCGTTGATGGACCACACGCCCGGCCAGCGCCAGTGGCGCGATCTCCAGCACCTCAAGACGTATGCTGTCGGCAACGGCAAGACGGTGGCGGAGTTCGAGGAGGACGTCGAAATGCGCCAGCGCGAAGGCGCCGCCAATGTCGCGAAGAACTGGCAGGCCGTGGTCGATATCTTCCGCGCGCGCGGTATCCCGCTCGCGACCCATGACGACACGATTCCGGAGCATGTCGAGGAGGGGGTCGCCTCGGGCGCGGTTATCTCGGAATTCCCGACCACGGTCGAGGCCGCCGCCGCCGCCAAGCAGCACGGCCTCGCGACGGTCGCGGGCGCGCCGAACGTCGTGCGCGGCGGCTCGCATTCCGGCGGTGTTTCGGTATCGGAACTGGCCGAGAAAGGCCTGCTCGACGGGCTCTCCTCGGATTACGTCCCGGCGAGCCTGCTGCAGGCCGTGGTCAAGCTCAATGCCGACCATGGCATCGCGCTTCCCGAGGCAATGGGCATGGTGACCTGGAAGGTCGCCGACATCCTCGGCCTCCGGGATCGTGGCCATCTCAAGACCGGCCTGCGCGCCGATCTCGTCCGCTTCAAGGTGCTGGGTGCGACGCCGGTGATCGCCGCGGTCTGGTCGCAAGGCGAGCGCGCATTTTGAGCAAGCCGCGCTACGCCGTCTATTACGCCCCCGCTGCCGAGAGCGCCCTCTGGGGCTTCGGCAGCGCGACGCTTGGCTATGACGCGCTGACCGGCGAGGACCTGCCTTTCGCGGCTCCGCCGGGATGCGATCCGGCCCTGTGGCCGGGTTTCACCGAGGAGCCTCGCCGCTACGGCTTCCACGCCACGCTGAAGGCGCCCTTCGAGCTGGCCGACGGCCGCAGCGAAGAGCAGTTGCGCGCCTTCGCGCGCAATCATGCCGCCGGGCTCGACGCCGTGGAATTGGCGGGCTTGAGCGTCACCGCGCTCGGCTCCTTCGTGGCCCTGACGCCCTCCGAACCCAGCGAGGCCCTGCAGCGCTTCGCTTTCGCGATCGTGCAGGCCTTCGAGCTTTTCCGGGCTCCGATGTCCGAGGGCGACAAGGCAAGGCGCCTCAAGAACCCGCTGACTCCGGCGCAGCACGCCTATCTCGAAGCCTATGGCTACCCCTATGTCGGTGACGCCTTCCGCTTCCACATGACACTGACCGGCTCCCTGCCGGGAGAGCAGACGGGCCCCGTGAAGCAGGCACTCGAAACCGCCTATGCAGCGGCGCTTCCAGCCGGCCCGGTCAGGATCGACCGTTTCGCGCTGTTCAAGCAGGACGATCGCGCCGGCCGCTTTCGCCTGCTCGATTCCTATTCTTTCGGTTAGGAATTATGCCCGCCGAGAGCGCGCAGGACGGCCAGCAGCTCCGCCGCCGCCTCGGCAACACTACGGTCATTCATGATCGTCACGATCTCGGCGCGCTCCGCCGTCAGGGGCGCCTCACGCTTCAGCCGCGCCGCGATATCGGCCTCGCTCTCGCGCCCGCGCGCCGCCAGCCGCTGCGCCAGCACCGCGACCGGGGCGGTGATGTTGAGCACGACCACGCGTTCCGCCAGCCGCTCGGCGACCGCGATCGCCGCGCGCGAGACATTGACGATCACCACCGCACCCACGCCGATGCCCGTGAGTTCGGTCACCGGGACGCCGTAGCTCAGCCCATGCGCTCGCCAGCTCAGGGCGAGGCCGCCATCGGCTTCGATCGCGCGAAAGCCAGCCTCGTCGCAGGAATCGTGATCCTCTGCACCGGCCATGGCCGGCCGGGTGATCAGGCGGCGGGCGAAGCGATAGCGCGGATCGGCCGCGAGCTCGGCCCGCGCCGCGTCCATCAGCGTGTCCTTCCCCGCTCCAGAGGGGCCGACCACGAGAACGAGCACGCCCGCCTGCAGGGCAGGAATCGCGATATCAGGAGAGGATGAGGACATGGCCGCGAAGAAACTGGGACTCGAACCGCTGATCGACCCGACCGCCCAGGTGAGGCAGGCGACGCTCGGCCGCTACACCGCGATCGGTGCGCGCACCAGCTTCGCCGAGTCGACGATGGGTGACTACTCCTATGTCGTGAACGACGCGAATGTCATTTACACGACAATCGGCAAGTTCTGCTCGATCGCGGCGATGACCCGGATCAACCCCGGCAACCATCCGATGCACCGGGCCAGCCAGTCGCACTTCACCTATCGCGCCGCCGCCTATTTCGACGATGCCGAAGATGACGAGGCTTTCTTCGACTGGCGTCGGGCGCATGCGGTGACGATCGGCCACGATGTCTGGATCGGACATGGCGCGATCATCCTCGCCGGCCGCTCGATCGGCACCGGTGCGGTGGTCGCGGGCGGCGCCGTCGTCACCAAGGATGTCGCGCCCTACACCATCGTCGCGGGCAATCCGGCCAGGCCGGTGCGCCGCCGATTCGCCGAGAATATCGCGGAAAGATTGCAGGATCTCGCTTGGTGGGACTGGGACCATGCCCGGTTGAGGACAGCCCTCGCCGATTTCCGCCACCTCTCCGTCGAGGATTTTCTGGAGCGACACGAAGGCAGCTAGAATCTGATTTATCTCATTCCAGTTGCAGATTTTTTTGCGATCGGCGGCAGTATGGCGCAGGCCTCAACCATGGGATAACACGCAACATCGCTGTAGAAATTGACCCAGATCAAGACATGCCCTCATAGGTTGTTAACCTTGCTGGGCCATGGTTGGCCTCCGGCGGGAACGGTTCCGCCCGAGGCTGGGGACCTCCTGATGACGGCAATGGATCATCTCGGCAAGCGGCTTGCCTTCATGCAGCTCGGCCCGGAAGCGCAGGCGCGCATCCGCGATGTCGGCGACGCCCTTGGCGCGTCCGTTCCGGGCGCGCTCGACGCCTTTTACGCGCAGTTGCGCGCCTTCCCGGAAACGAAGGCGTTCTTCAGCAACGAGCAGCATATCGAGGGCGCCAAGCAGCGCCAGGCCAGGCATTGGGGTGGCATCGCCACCGGCAAGTTCGACGAGCAATACATCGGCGCCGTCACCCAGGTCGGCAAGGTCCATGCCCGCATCGGCCTGGAGCCACGCTGGTATATCGGCGGCTATGCCCTGATCATCGAGAAGCTGCTCGCCGGCGTGCTGGAAGCCCGCTGGCCAAAGAACGCGCTCGGCAAACGCATGCCCGGCGCCGCCGAGCGCTCGGCCGAGATCGCCGCCATCGTCAAGGCGGCGATGCTCGACATGGACTATGCCATCACCGTCTATCTAGAAGCCTCCGAGGAGGCGCGGCTGAAGGTCGAGGCGGAAGCCCGCGCCCTCGAACAGGCCAAGGCGGCCGAGCGTGAGCAGGCCATCGCCTGCGTCAGCCAGAGCATGGCGGCGCTGGCCGATGGCGATCTGACCTATCGCATGAGCGCCGAGATCCCGGCCGAATATTCCGAGATCCGCGACCATTTCAACGGTGCGATGGCGCGCCTCCAGGAGATGGTCGGCACGATCAAGGCGACTTCGGCCGCGATCGCCTCCTCCTCGCAGGAGATCAGCACCGGTGCGCAGGACCTGTCGATGCGCACCGAGCAGCAGGCCTCGGCCCTTGAGGAGAGCGCGGCGACGACCGAGCAGCTCGCGGCCTCGGTCAAGACCTCGACCCAGGCCTCGCGCGAATCCGTCACGCTGGCCGACGAAGCCCGCAATGTCGCGCGCACCGGCGGCGATATCGTCCGCGAGGCCGTCGAGGCGATGGCCCGGATCGAGGGCGCCTCGAAGCGCATCTCGGAAATCACCGACGTGATCGACGGCATCGCCTTCCAGACCAACCTGCTGGCGCTCAATGCCGCCGTCGAGGCTGCCCGTGCCGGCGATGCCGGGCGCGGCTTCGCCGTCGTCGCGGCCGAGGTCCGGGCCTTGGCCCAGCGCTCGGCCGGCGCCGCCAAGGACATCACCGGCCTGATCTCGTCCTCGGACGCCGAGGTCGCCGAGGGCGTCAAGCTCGTCCGCCAAGCCGGCGAGACGCTGGACCAGATCGTCGCGGCCTCGGCCAAGGTCTCGAGCACGGTCGAGGAGATCGCCTCGGCTTCGAGCGAGCAGGCCAACGGCATCGACGAGATGAGCCAGACCGTCAGCCACATGGACGAGATCACCCAGCAGAACGCTGCGCTGGCCGAGGAAAGCGCCGCCTCGGCGAAGGTCCTGCTCGACCAGATCGATCAGCTCAACCGGCTGGTCTCGGCCTTCCGGACCGAGCAAGGCGGCGCGATCAGCAGCGTGAGCGCGGCCCGGCGGCGCGCGGCCTAGGCCTCTTCGTCTGGCGGCAAGCCCTACCGGGCGAGCCGCCAGACCGAACTGCGCTTGATTTCCGCATCTTCCAGAGCGCGCGTCACCGGCACCTCATAGGTCGCGAGCGCTTCCAGTCTTTCGCGTGGCAGATAGCTGCGGCCGGGATCGCCGATCAGCACCGTCGCCCCGCGCGCCGACAACCCTTCCAGCCAAGCGATCACCCGCTCCGCCATCTCGCGCTCGTAGCAGACATCCCCGGCGCAGATGACGTCCCAGCCTTCGTCGCGGCCGATCAGGTCATCGCAACGCAGCGCCACCGTGACGCCATTGGCAGCCGCATTGATGCCGATAGCCGCTGCCGCGAAGGCATCGATATCGCAGGCCTCGACCGGCCCGGCCCCCGCCTTCGCCGCCGCGATGGCGACGAGGCCCGAGCCCGAGGCGAAATCCAGCATCCGCCGCCCGGCGACGATCTGCGGATTGTCCAGCAGGTAGCGCGCCAGGGCCTGCCCGCCGGCCCAGGCAAAGGCCCAGAACGGCGGCGGCAGGCCAATCACGGCGAGTTCGTCCTCGGTCTTCTGCCAGAGTTCCGTCGCCTCCTCGGCGACGTGCAATGCGATCTCCGGCGCATGCGGCACCGGCAGCAGCCTTGTATGAGAGCGGATGAAGGCTTCGCGATCGAGCACTGCTTCGCCGCTCATGTCGCAGCGTCCGGCGCGGTGCGTCCCAACAGGCCAAGATAGAGCGCCTTCACGCCATTCATCACGTCGCGCTCGGTATGGCCATCGAGCAGCCGCGCACGCGCGCTCTCGCCCATCCGTTCGGCGAGGCGTGGCGCGCCTGCGAGGGCGACGAGCGCCCGGGCCAGCGCCGCGGCATCGTCGGACGGGACCACCATGCCGTCCTGTCCATCACGGACGAAGCTGCGGCAGCCCGGCACGTCGGTCGTCAGGATTGCCCGGCCGCAGGACGCCGCCTCCAGGATCGTACGCGGCAAGCCCTCGCCGCCTCGCGAGGGCAGGATGCAGAGATGATGCGCCTTCCAGACGCCCTCGATATCGCGCGTCGGCCCGGCCCATTCGACCCCAGGCCGCGCCGCCCATTCCTTCAGCGTCGTCTCCGGGATGGCCTTAGGATTGGACGGATCGGGCGCGCCATGGATGGTGAGCGTGACCTTGGCGCCCTCGGCCCGCGCGAGCCGGACCGCCTCGACGGCAAGATCGACGCCCTTGGACCAGAGCATGCGAGCGACCAGCGCGACCTTGAGCGGCGGCGCCGGCGGCATCGGCGTGGGCATCAGGATCAGCGGGTCGACGCCGGCACCGCCAACGATCGCGACCTTGCTTGCGTCCTGCGGATCGAGCCCCAGCGTCACCGGGTCGTCAGGATTTTCGAACAGGAAACGCACCTGCGGCCCGTCGATGGCGCCACGCAGCCAGGTGATCGCCGCAAAGCGCGCCATCGCCGCGAGAGCACCCTGCTTCGCACCGAGGAAGCCGAGCCCGGTCAGGGCATAGACCCGCCGCTCGACACCCGCGAGCTTGCCGGCAAGCCCGGCGAGCGCGATCGGCTTCAGCGCGATGCAATGCAGGATATCGGGCTTTTCGGCTGCGATCAGGCGCTTCAGCGCCGTGACCTGCTTGAACAGCGCCCGCGGATCAAGGCTGCGCCGTTCCGCCTCCAGTCCGATCAGCCGGGCGCCGGTCGCCTCGATCACGCGCCGATGGCTGCGCTCGCGCGCGATCACCGCGACGTCGAAGCCGAGTTCGCGCGCCGCCCGCGCCATCGGCAGGAAATGCGAAGCGAAGAACCAGTCCTCGGTGGCGACGAAAAGGAGTTTCGGGCGCGGCATCGCGCCATCAGGCCGATGCGGCAAAGAAGGTCAAGCCCGCTTGCGCCTCATGGCCGCGCGGTCGCGACCGGCAGCACGCGGGCGAGCGCCGTCGGCGGATCGATCCGCCCGGCGCCATAGACCGGGTCCCGCCCACGCGAGCCGAGATCGGTCGCGCTCTCGGCAAGCACCCGGCGGGCGCTGTCCGTATCGAGCTCCGGCTGCTTTTCGAGCAGGAGCGCGACCAGCGCCGTGACATGGGCGGCAGCGATCGAGGTGCCGGAGGTGAAGGCATAGCGCCCGCCGGGCTCGGCCGTCAGGACGTCGACGCCGGGCGCTGCGATCGCGACATAGGCGCCGCGATTGGCGTCGCTGAAGACCTTGTCCTCGGCGTCGGTCGCCGTCACCGCGATCACGCTCGGATCGGCGCCGGGATAGAGCGGGGCCGACCGGGCGCCGCCATTGCCGGCGGCGGCGACGGTGATCACGCCGCGCTCCTTCGCGCCGGCCAGCGCCTTCGACAGCAGGCGGTCCTGCGGGCCGGCGAAGCTGAGATTGACCACCTTGGCACGCTGCTGGACGATCCATTCGAGCGCGGTCAGAATCTGGAATGACTTGCCGTTGGCCGAGGCTGCCTGCGGGCCGCCGAAGGCACGGGCGACAATGAGGAGAGCCGCCGGAGCGATGCCCTGAAGCTCACCATGAGCGACGATCGCGGTGGCCATCGAGGTGCCATGGGCATGCGGCGTCGCCAGCCCGTCGATCGCGTCGAGATAGCCGAGGACGGAACCCCGAATCTCCGGATGCTCCATATCGACGCCGGAATCGATCAGGCCGACGCGGATATTGCGTCCCTGAGCGAATTTGCGCGCCTCGCTCAGGCGCAACTTGTCGACCACATATTGCGGCGGCAGCATGCGCCGCACCGCCGCATTGCCCCGCGCCGCCGTCGCAGGATCGGTCACCCGCCCCCCCTGCACAGGCGCAGGCGCGCTCGCATCCGAGGACGCGGTAGCCGGCCCCGGTCTGGATAGCGAATCCTGTTGCAGCTCGAAGAGGAAGTTCGGCTGCGCTCCGGCGATATTGGCGTCGTCGCCCATTTCGGTGAGCACGGCGCGCAGATCGCGCCCCGCTTCGAGCTTGGCCCGGATGATGGTGACGCCGGCCAGATCGAAGCGCTGGCGTGCGATCAATGTCGCGCCGTAACGACGCAGGACGGCTTCAGCCTCGACATTCGGCGCGAGCTCGAACAGCACCTCATCAGGGACGAACCGGTTCTCGTCGAGCGCCGGAACGATGCTGCGCTGGGCCCGTGGCTGCAGCCAGGAGCCCGGCGGCACGCGCATCGAACGGTTGGTTCCACCGGCAGCCGGCTGCTGCGGGCTCGTCGTCGGCGCGATGCGCTTGCCGTCGCCAGTCCCGCCCGCTGTCTGGGCGAAGGCCAGCCCCGGCACGAACACAAGCGCGCATGCGAGAAGGCTGGCGCCGACAAGGCACCGAACCGAGGTTTTCCGGCGGGCGAACGGGGACGGCAGCATGACCTGACCCTTCTGCGACGACGACATCATGCCATGGCGCCCAGCAACCGCGCCAGCCGGATCACGGCGCCGGCGCGACGAAGCTGACGATGGCGCTCTCGCCCTTCATCCGCGCTGCGATCGCATCGACCTGGGCGGAGGACAGCGAGGCGTCGCCGACACGCACCTTGAAGAAACCGTTGGCGCGCGGGCCATCGACCACCGAGGCGTCGAAGCGCTTGAAGAAGGAGGCGATCTCGCCGGCCCGCGCCTCAGGCGAGAAGCTCAGCAGGACATAGCTTTCCGAAGGCCGTGCGCCAGGAGCCGAAGCGGTCTGGAAACCGGGGCCGCCATCACGCAGCGCAAGCCCGGTGATCGCCACGCCCTGCAACGCGATGAGGGCGATCGCCGCAGCGCTGGCATAGGCGAGGCGGCGCGGCGACTGCGCGGCGAGCAGCCCGCCCAGCCAACCGAGGAAGCCGCGGCTACCCTCCTGGGCGCGGGCTAGAAGAGGCACCGGACGGGCCTCGGCCTCGATCCCGGCCATCAGCTTTTCGAGCGCGTTGTGAGAGGGAGCACCGAGGCTCTCGTTGAGCAGAACCGTCTCGGCCATGTCGTCGCGGATAAGGTCGAGCCGGGCGGCAAGCTCTGCATCGGTCGCAAGCGCGGTTTCAACGCGGCGCTTGTCGGCGTCGGAGATCCGGCCATTGGCGTAGAAGGGCAGCAGCTCCTCGAGCTCGCGGCGCTTCGGATCGCTGGCGATGCTGTCGTTCATCACGCCACTCCCTTTGCGGCGGAGCCGCGCCTGATAAAATCGGAAATCTTACGGCCAGCCGCGGTCGATGCCGGCCGCCTTGAGCATCTCGCCCAGCTTCTTGCGGGCGTGGAAAAGTCTGGTCTTGACGGTGTTCTCGGGGATCCCGACGATCCGCGCGACCTCCTCGACGGAAGTCTCGTGGTAATAGACGAGGTCGATGACCTCGCGATGCTCGGCCGAGAGCCGTTCGAGGCAGGCACGGATGGCGAGACCCTTGTCCTGCTTCTGCAGCACGATCTCGGGGCCGTCGGCATCGTCCTCGAGGCTTTCGGCATAATCCTCGTCCAGCTCGGCATCGCGGCGCTTGCGCAGCAGCGACCAGGCCTTGTTCCGGGCGATGGCGAGCAGCCAGGTCGAGACCGAGGCGCGCGCCTCGAACCGGTCCGCCTGTCGCCACAGATCCATGAACACGTCACTGATCACATCCTCGGCAAGCGTCTCGTCGCGGACGAGCCGCAGCACGAAACGGTAGACCCGCACCTGATGCCGCGAAAACAGCACCTTCATCGCGAGCCGGTCGCCGGAGGCGATCCGTTTGACGAGATCCTCGTCCGATTCCGTATGCATTGCCCCTCGAAGGCCAGGCATCCCGGCTCGCATCCAGTTGTCGCGGCGAGCGGGGAAAAGGTTCAACCCGGCGCGCACATTAATCTGCATGCGCGGATTTGCCGATAGGCCGGCGCGGATCGGATAGGAGTTTTTTGCCCGAAAAGCAGCCATTGCGCGGGGCGGGCGTTGCCAACGCGGTTAAGCAGACATGAAAAGGGGCGCTCGCTGCGCCCCAAATCGCATTCATCGCTATGCGGAAATTCCCGGCGTCAGCGGCGCTTGCCCGCCGTGCGCATCTGCATGTACTGCACGGCTTCCAGCAATACCTTGCGCGGACGCTCGGCATCGCGCTTGGCCTGCTCGGCCTTGCGGGCGGCTTCGCGGGCGAGCTCTTCCTGGCGCTTCTCTTCTTCGATGCGCGCACGCTCGATCGCTTCCAGGCGCTCCTTCTCGGCCCGGATCTTCGCCTTCTCGGCTTCGCGCTCGGCGCGAGCCTGGGCGATGGCTTCCCGCTCCTCGCGTCGCTGCACCATCACCGGGTCGTCGGCCTTCGGCCGGGCCTGGAAACGCTCGAGCAGCGCCTTCTTGGCATTGGCGGAATTGGACTGGCGGTCGGTAAAGCTGCGGTCGTTCGGGTTCTTCAAGGGTGATCTTCTCTCGGGTTGTTACGGGCGTTCATCGGCCTGCGCGGGCGAGATAATCCAGATCCGGCCGGATTGGTATCGAAATCGACGCGCGGCAGCCCCGCTTCCAGCGCTTATCGGGCGGCAGGTCCTGCATACTGCACGCTTCAAACGCATGAGAACGGCAGGATCGGCACCCATCAAGCGGGCGGGCCAAGCCCTGCATATGGGCAGCCCGCACTGCCCTGTCAATGCAAACGGCCCGTGGCGGGCGGTATTGGCGCCTGAAAAGCAGCTCTATGCTTTACAAGCGCCGCATTTTCCCCAACAGGCAGGGCGACTGCCGCAACAACGTCGTGCTCCCGTGAAGACGCCTCAGCTCTCCGATTTCCGCCGCATCGTCGTCAAGGTCGGCTCCAGCCTGCTCGTCGACCGCAGCCGCGGCCGCCTTCGCCATGCCTGGCTCGCAGCGCTGGCCGAGGATCTCGCCGACCTCCACCAGCGCGGCGCCGATGTCCTCGTCGTCTCCTCCGGCGCTATCGCGCTGGGGCGCACCGTGCTCGGACTGCCCTCCGGGCCCTTGCGGCTGGAGGAAAGCCAGGCCGCTGCCGCCGTCGGCCAGATCGCGCTCGCCCGCAACTGGGCCGAGGCGCTCGGCGCCCACGGCCTCACCGCCGGGCAGGTGCTGTTGACGCTGGCCGATACCGAGCAGCGCCGCCGCTATCTCAACGCACGCGCGACGCTCGGGCGCTTGCTCGACCTGCGCGCCATCCCCGTCATCAACGAGAACGACACCGTCGCCACCACCGAGATCCGCTACGGCGACAATGACAGGCTCGCGGCGCGGGTCGCGACCATGGCCGGCGCCGACCTGCTGGTGCTGTTCTCCGATATCGACGGGCTCTATACGGCCCCGCCCGCGAAGGACCCGGGGGCGCGGCATATCCCCGTCGTCGAGCGCATCACGCCGGAGATCGACGCCATGGCCGGCGGCGCGGCCTCCGAGCTCTCGCGCGGCGGCATGCGCACCAAGATCGAGGCCGGCAAGATCGCGGCGGCCGGCGGCACCCATATGCTGATCGCCGACGGCCGGGCCAAGAACCCGCTCGCCAGCGTCGCCGAGGGCGGCCGCTGCACCTGGTTCCTCACCGCCTCGACCCCCGCCACCGCCCGCAAGACCTGGATCGCCGGCTCTCTGGAGCCGCGCGGCACGCTGCATCTCGATGCCGGCGCGGCCCGTGCGCTACGCGGCGGCGCGAGCCTGCTGCCGGTCGGCGTCACCCGGATCGAAGGCGAGTTCGCGCGCGGCGACGCCGTGCTGATCCGCGATCCCGAGGGACAATTGCTCGGCCGCGGCCTCGTCGCCTATGACGCCTCCGAAGCGGCTCTGGTGCTCGGCAAGGCCTCCCGCGACATCGAGACCGTGCTGGGCTATCCCGGC
This sequence comes from Allobosea sp. 47.2.35, assembly GCF_024655635.1. GTDB lineage: Bacteria > Pseudomonadota > Alphaproteobacteria > Rhizobiales > Beijerinckiaceae > Allobosea. The sequence continues at coordinate 85,716 of NZ_JANLGI010000012.1, forward strand.
CGCGCCGAGATGATCCACCGGGACGACATGGCGCTCGGGCTGGGCTAAGCTTTCTCACGAGCCGGCTTTTCCCGGCGGCGATCGGACTGAACAAGATGACCGGCGACAGCGCCTTGCGCATCATCGCGACGAACGAGACCGCCGATATCGGCAGCGTCATGCAGGATGTCGGCCGCCGCGCCCGCGCCGCCGCACGCAAGGTCGCGCTGAGCCCGGCCGAGCTGCGCAACGCAGCTCTCCTCGCCATGGCCGATGCGTTGCGCGCCCGCAGTGCCAGAATCCTCGCCGCCAATACGCAGGATCTCGCCGATGGCAAGGCCGCGGGCCTGAGCGCCTCGTTCATGGACCGCCTCGCCCTCGACGAGAAGCGCCTCGTCGCCATTGCTGACGCCGTCGCCGAGGTCGCCGACCTGCCCGACCCGCTCGGACGGGTTCTGGCGGAATGGACCCGCCCCAACGGCCTGCGCTTCGAGCGCGTCGCGACGCCGCTCGGCGTCATCGCCGTGATCTTCGAGAGCCGGCCGAATGTCACCGCCGATGCCGGCGCGCTGTGCCTGAAGAGCGGCAACGCCGCGATCCTGCGCGCGGGCTCCGATTCCTTCCGCTCCTCGACCGAGATCGCCGCCGCCATGCGCGAAGGCCTGGAGGCCGCCGGCCTGCCCGGCGACGCCATCCAGCTCGTGCCGACGCGCGACCGCGCCGCCGTCGGCGACATCCTCTCGGGGCTCAACGGCAATATCGACGTCGTCGTGCCGCGCGGGGGAAAAAGCCTCGTCGCCCGCGTCCAGAGTGAGGCGCGCGTGCCGGTCTTCGCCCATCTCGACGGCAACTGCCATGTCTATGTCGACGCGAAGGCCGATCTCGCCATGGCCCGCGATATCCTGCTCAACGCCAAGCTCCGCCGAACCGGAGTCTGCGGCGCGGCCGAGACACTGCTGGTCGACGAGGCCTGCGCAGCGACCCATCTCGCCCCGCTCGTCACCGCGCTGCTCGATGCCGGCTGCGCCGTGCGCGGCGATAAGGCGGCCCGTGCCGTCGATGCGCGCGTGACCGCCGCCACCGAAGAAGACTGGGCGACCGAGTTTCTCGACCGGATCATCGCGGTGAGGGCCGTGCCCGGTCTCGATGCCGCGATCGACCATATCGAGCGCTACGGCTCGCATCACACCGATGCGATCGTCACCTCCGACGCGGTCGCCGCCGTCCGCTTCCTCGCCGAGGTCGACTCCGCGATCGTCATCCATAACGCCTCGACCCAGTTCGCCGATGGCGGCGAGTTCGGCTTCGGCGCCGAGATCGGCATCGCCACCGGCCGCATGCATGCGCGCGGGCCGGTCGGCGTCGAGCAGCTCTGCTCCTTCAAATACCGCGTCCATGGCGCGGGCCAGACCCGGCCCTGAGACGAAGCCCGGCGCATGACGAGCGAGCTTCCGCGCCTGCCGTCCCGGCTGCCCTCCTTCACGCCCGGCCTGCGCGTCGGGCTGTTCGGCGGCAGCTTCAACCCGGCCCATGACGGGCACCGGCTGGCGAGCCTCACCGCGCTCCGCCGCCTCCATCTCGACCGTGTCTGGTGGCTGGTCACGCCCGGCAATCCGCTGAAGGACAACGCGAAGCTGCCTTCGCTCGCCGAACGGATCCGGCAGGCACGTGCCGTCGCCGGCCATGCACGCATCGATGTCACCGGCGTCGAGGCGATGCTGCGCACCCGCTACACTGCCGATACGCTGCGCGCGCTCAAGCGGCGCTGCCCCGGCGTGAACTTCGTCTGGATCATGGGCTCCGACAATCTCGCCGGTTTCCACCGCTGGAACGAATGGCGCACTATTGCCCGGATGATGCCGATCGCGATCATCGACCGGCCAGGCTCGACCCATAGCGCGATGGCCTCGCCCGCCGCCAACTGGCTCTCGCGCTGGCGCTTGCCCGAGAACCGGGCCGCAAGCCTGCCACGCCTGCGGCCTCCGGCCTGGGTCTTCCTGCATGGCAAGCGTTCGACGTTATCCTCCACCATGCTGCGCAAACAGGCCGGCCGCGATTGAACTCCGGCGCCTTCCGGCTTATTTTGGACCCATCGCGCCAACCGCGCATCAGGATCGAGAGGATACGTCACTGACCCGTCAAACCCTTGGTGAAGCCGAGCCGAAGCCGCTTCCCCAGGCCGCTATCGCGGACAATCCCTCTGCCGATAGCATCGCCCTTGCCCAGCGTGTCCTGGAGGACATGAAGGCCGAGGACATCACGGTGATCGACCTCGTTGGCAAAACGTCGCTGGCCGACGCGATGATCATCGCCTCGGGCAACGTCAACCGCCATGTCGCGGCCATCTCGGATGCCCTGATCGAAGCCCTGAAGGCGTCCGGATTGCCGACGCCCAACGTCGAAGGCATGCCTGCCTGCGACTGGGTGCTGATCGATACCGGTGACATCATCATCCACGTCTTCCGGCCCGAAGTGCGCCAGTTCTACAATCTCGAGAAGATGTGGGGCACCGACCGGCCGAACGAACGCCTCGACAGCTGACGTCGTCTCCGGATGCGGCTCGCGGTCATCGCCGTCGGCCGGCTCAAGGATGGGCCGGAACGCGAACTCTGCGAGCGCTATCGTGAGCGTGGCGTCGCGCTGGGCCGCGGCATTGGCTTCAGCGGCCCCGAGATCGTCGAGATCGCCGAGGGCCGGGGCCGCCGCTCCGAGGAGCGCAAGCGCGAGGAGGCGCAGGCCATCCTTGCGAAGGCGCAGCCCGGCCTGATCATCGCCCTCGACGAGCGCGGCCGCCAGCTCGGCAGCGAGGCCTTCGCCAGCCGCCTCGCCGGCGCCCGTGATTCCGGCACCGGCCATGCCAGCCTGATCATCGGCGGTGCCGACGGCCTGAGCGAGGAGATTCGCGACAAGGCTGACATCACGCTGGCCTTCGGCGCCCTCACCATCCCGCACCAGATCGTGCGCGCGCTCGTGCTCGAACAGCTCTATCGCTCGATGACGATCGTCTCCGGTCACCCCTATCATCGCGTATGAGCTCGCTGATTCGCCCCGGACTGCGCGGCCTGTGCCTTGCCGCCCTGCTGGCGACATCAGGTGCCGCGCTCGCCCAGACGCCGCAGCCCGATCCGGAAGCCCTTCAGCGCGAGGCGATGCAGAAGCTCGTCGAGAAGCAGGCGCGCGAGAGCGAGCTCAAGGCGATCGAGCAGCGCCTCGCCGGCAACACCGAGGCCCGCGCCGCGCTTGAAAAGGAAATGGCCGCGATCCGAGCGGACCGCGCCGCCCTGAACAAGGCCCTGCTCGACACCACCGCGCGGACCCAGGCAGCCGAGGAGCGGCTTGGTGCGCTGGAGACAAGGCTCGCCCTGCTGCAATCCAGCGAGACCGCGATCCGCCGTTCGCTCGACGGCCGGCGCAACCTGATCGCCGAGGTGCTGGCCGCGCTGCAGCGCATCGGTCGCCGCCCGCCGCCTGCCGTGCTGGTCCGCCCCGAGGATATCCTGGAGGCCGTGCGTGCCTCGATGCTGCTCGGCGCCGTCGTGCCGGACCTCAGGCAGGAGGTCGAGATCCTCGGCACCGACCTCGCCGAACTCGTCCGCCTGCGCAACGGCATCGCCACGGAAAAAGGCCGGATCGGCACCGAGATGGAGCAGATCGCAGGCGAGCGCCAGCGTCTGGCATCCCTGATCGAGGCAAGGCGCGAGCGCGAGGCCAATGCCGCCCGGGATGTCGAGCAACAGGCCGCGCTCGGCAAGGAACTTGCCGGCCAGGCCCGCTCGATGCGGGACTTCGTCGAGAAGATCGAAAAGGAAATCTCCGTCGCGAACAAGGCGGCCGATGCCGCCCGCCAGGCGATCGAGCAGGAGACGCGTGAGCAGCGCGAGCGCATGACGGCACTTGCCTTCAAGGACCCCGCGCGGCTCGCCCCCAAGATCGCCTTCGCCGAGGCGAAGGGATTGCTTTCCCTGCCGGCGGCAGGATCACGATTGCGTGGTTTCGGCGATCCTGACGGCGCTGGCGGCACCATCCGGGGGATTTCTCTGGAAACCCGCGCCAACGCCCTAGTTTCGGCGCCTTCCGACGCTTGGGTGGTGTATGCGGGACCGTTCCGCTCGTTCGGGCAACTCTTGATCCTGAACGCGGGCGGAGGATACTACATCCTGCTGGCCGGCATGCAGCGGATCGACGTTGCGCTCAATCAGTTCGTGCTGGCGGGAGAGCCGGTTGCGACGATGGGCGAAACGTCGGAAGCTGCGGCGACGACAGTAGGGGTGGGAACCGGGCAGCCGGTTCTGTATATCGAATTCAGGAAAGACGGCGTCTCGATCGATCCGACGCCGTGGTGGACGAAATCGCAAGGCGAAAAGGTTCGCGGATGATGCGCAAGGTTTCCCTCGTTCTCGCCGGCGCCATCATGGGCGCGGGCCTGACCGGTCTCGCCACCCAGACCAGGCTGCTGAGCTCGACCAGCGCGGTCGCGGCCTCGGCCGAGGTCTACCGCAGCCTGAACCTCTTCGGCGACATCTTCGAGAAGATCCGCACCGATTACGTCGACAAGCCCGACGAGCAGAAGCTGATCGAGGCCGCCATCAACGGCATGGTCTCCTCGCTCGACCCGCATTCGTCCTATCTCGACTCCAAGTCCTTCCGCGACATGGACACCGACATGCGCGGCCAGTTCGGTGGCCTCGGCATCGAGGTGACGATGGAGGACGGCGTCCTCAAGGTCGCCAAGCCGATCAAGGACACGCCCGCCTCCAAGGCCGGCATCCTCGCGAACGACATCATCCGCCAGATCGACGGCCAGGAGGTGAAGGGCCTCTCCCTGACCCAGGCGGTCGAGAAGATGCGCGGGTTGATCAACACCCAGGTCACCCTCAAGATCGACCGCCCCGGCAAGACCGAACCGCTCGAATTCACCCTGACCCGCTCGACCATCGTCGTGCCGGCCGTCGAGGAGCGCGTCGAGGGCGATATCGGCTACATTCGCATCGGCACCTTCTCCGAGCAGACCTATGACGGCCTGCGCAAGGCGATCGAGAAGACGACGAGCGAGATCGGCGCCGACAAGCTCAAGGGCTTCGTCATCGACCTCCGCAACAACCGCGGTGGCCGCCTCGACCAGTCCGTGCTGGTCTCCGACGCCTTCCTCGATCGCGGCAAGATCGTCTCGACCCGCGGCCGCAATGCCGAGGAGACCCAGGTCTTCAACGCCAAGTCGGGCGACCTGACCAAGGGCAAGCCGGTCGTGGTGCTGATCAACGGCTCGTCGGCCTCGGCGGCCGAGATCGTCGCCGGCGCCCTGCAGGACCACAAGCGCGCGACCGTGATGGGCACGCGCTCCTTCGGCAAGGGCTCGGTCCAGACCGTGATCCCGCTCGGCTCGAATGGCGGCCTGCGCCTGACCACGGCGCGCTACTACACGCCGTCGGGCAACTCGATCCAGGCCAAGGGCATCACGCCGGATATCGAGGTCCAGCAGGACATCCCGCAGGAGATCAAGGACAAGCTCGTCGAGAACAAGGGCGAAGCCGCGCTCAAGGGCCATCTCAAGGCCGGCGAGGGCGAGGAGCAGTCCGGCTCGAGCTCCTACGTCCCGTCCGACGCCACCAAGGACACCCAGCTCATCGCCGCGCTGAACCAGCTGCGCGGGGTCAAGACGGGTGCTGCGGCCGCCGCCGACAAGCCCGCCGCTCCGGCCGCGCCCGCGACGACCGAGGCGCCCAAGCAGCCGAACTGAGCCTGCGGGCGCTCCAGACGCCTTCGCGAGAGCCGATCCGGCTCTCGGTTCCAGACCGTGAACGCGTGTCCGATCAGATTGCGATGCGATCTGATCGGCGCGTACTCTGGCGCGCGGGCTGCTGATTCGGGTCCGTATCGCAATTTCGAGGACGGCCTCTCCCGGCCGGAACGCCGCTGACGGAGCTCAATCGACCGCTCGGCCAGGATTGCCCGGTGGCCTCTGGCAGGCCCTGGGGTCGCTGGCTCGCGACGGCGGCGGCCGGCTGCGTCGGCGCGGCTATTCTCGGGCTCGTGCTGACGGTCGCGCTGCGTCGTGACCCCGATGGCGGCGAACCGATGGCCGTGGCCGCGATCGAGAAGCGCGCTGCCCCGGTCTCATCCGCTCCGGCCAATCCCGGCCCGGTCGCGGCGACGCCGCAGGGCCCGGCCAGCGCAGCCCAGCTCGAGCACAGCGCGGGCGTGACCGTGACCCGCGCCGGCGAAGATGCGCCGGAAGCCATCGTCATCACCATTCCCGACGAGGCCCGTACGCAGAAGCTCGCGACGGCCCCCGACAATCACCTTGTCGAGCGCTCGCGCTACGGCCTGCTGCCGAAGGTTGGCCCGGAGGGCGCAACCCCAGCCAAGATCTATGCCCGCCCGCTCGGCCCCGAGCCTGCGACCAAGCCGGCCGGGCGCATCGCGCTGCTCGTCGGCGGGCTCGGCATCAGCCAGAGCGGCACGGCCGATGCGATCGCGAAGCTGCCCCCGGCCGTGTCGCTCGCCTTCGCGCCCTACGGCACCGAGCTCGAACGCACCGTCCAGCGCGCCCGCGGCGAAGGCCACGAGGTCTTCCTGCAATTGCCGATGGAGCCCTTCGACTATCCCGACAACGATCCCGGTCCGCATACGCTGCTGACCGGCCCGAAGGCACCCGACAACCTCGACAAGCTGCATTGGGCGCTCGGCCGCTTTACCGGCTATGTCGGCATCGTCAATTTCCTCGGCGGCCGCTTCACGGCGGACGAAGGCGCCCTCTCCCCGGTCCTGCGTGAGCTTGCGGGCCGCGGCCTGATGGTCGTCGATGACGGCTCCTCCCCGCGCAGCCTGCTCGCCGGCTCGGCCGATCGTGCCCGCATTCCCTCTCTGAAGATCGACCGCGTCATCGATGGCGTCACCCGCCCCGACGCGATCGACAAGGAACTGGCCGCGCTCGAAAACCTCGCCCGCGAGCAGGGCGTCGTTGTCGCTGCCGCCAGCGCGCTGCCGGTCTCGATCGAGCGGATCAACCGCTGGGCACAGTCGCTGGAAGCCAAGAAGCTCGTCATCGTCCCGGTCAGCGCGGCCCGCGGCTTCCGCTCGCCCAAGAGCACCGGATCGATCGGCACGGGATCGACCAAGCCCACCGGATCGCAGCAATGACCGACAAGGCCCCCGAAGGCTATCGCCCCTGCGTGGGCCTGGCCCTGTTCAATGCCGAGGGCCTCGTCTTCGTCGGCCGGCGCGCCGACAAGACCAAGCGCGAGCATGTCGCGCCCGGCCATGCCTGGCAGATGCCGCAGGGCGGCATCGACGCGGGCGAAACGCCGCTGGAAGCCGCGCGCCGCGAGCTTGCGGAGGAGACCAATGTTACCTCGGTCGAGCTTCTCGGCGAGGCGCCGGGCTGGCTCGCCTATGACCTGCCTGTCGATATCGGCAAGGAAGCCTGGAAGGGCCGCTGGCGCGGCCAGGCCCAGAAATGGTTCGCCTTCCGCCTCACCGGCTCCGAGGACGAGATCAACATCCTGACACCGGCCGGCGGCCACAAGCCGGAGTTCGACGCCTGGCGCTGGGCACGGCTCGCCGAAACCCCGGAGCTGATCATCCCGTTCAAGCAGGATGTCTACCGGCAGGTCGCCCGGCATTTCGCGCCCTTCGCCGACGCTGCCGAGAGAAGGCGCTGAGGCTGCGTCAGCCCATCGTGTAGACGACCCGCACGATCCAGTAGCTCTGGTAGAGGATATGCGCGCTGGCGAGCGCGATATGGACCGAGCGCCGCGCGGAGACATAGGCGACGAGGCAGAGCGCCAACCCGATCGGGACCTGCACGAGATAGTCGCCGCTAAGCTGGCTCCAGTGCTCGCTGCCCTTGATCAGCGTATCGACGACATCGAGCACGAAGGTTGCCGCCAGCAAGCCGAAGAACCAGTGCCGCCGCCGGATGAAGAAGTCCTCGTAGCCGGCATACTCGGCGATATTGTCCGGGAACAGCAGCGCCGAGATCAGGTAGAGCACGACGGCATAGCAGATCAGGAAGAGATAGACGCCGAAGCTCCAGACCGGGATGCGCGACAGCCCGAACTCCCACCACCAGAACAGCACGAGTTCGAGCAGGATCGAGCCGGCCCAGAGCATATGGAGCAGCGAGACGCGGTGGCGGCCGGGATGCTGGATGAAGCCGGCGAGGCCCGCCAGCATCCGCGTGATGCCGAGCCCGATGACCATGCCCATGACGATGCGGACATGGGTGAAGAGTTCATGCGGCGAGACGGTCTCCATGCCCCCTGCTTAGAGCAACAATCGCAGCGATGGCCACCGATTTTGGGAGGTTTGCGCTGCGACCGCCATCGCCTCGGGTCGCAAGCTTGCCAGTCCCGCTTGCGAAAGCTAAAGCGCTTGTCGCGAGGTAACGTCCTCGATCCCGTCCTGGGATACAGAATGTCCGGGAACGGCCCGGCCCCTTCCTTTCGGGCCGGCCCATGACGACATCCTCGACCAGCACGATCAACGCAACGCCACTGATCCGGTGGTTCATATCCTCTGCGACGATGACGGTTCCGCAGGCGGCGGGGCCCGTCGCCTTCGCGCTCGTCGCCCTGGCGCTCACCGGCGACACCAGCGCCGGCGCGGCCATGATCCTGTCGATGACGCTCGCCCAGGTGGTCGGCGCCATCCCGATCACACGCCTGGGCCGCGGCTTCGCACCCACGACATTCCTGAGGCTGCTGGTGGTGTTCAGGACGATCGCGCTCGGCACGCTTGCCCTGCTCGCGCACTATGCAACGCCCGTCATCTGGCTGGTCGCGGCATCGGCATTGGCCGGGCTGGTGAATGGCGCGGCTGCCGGATATCTGCGGACGATCCTCAACGCGCTCGCGCCGGCGGCGAAGCTTCCTCGTGCGCTGGGGATCGCGGCAACGCTGAACGAGACCACATTCGTTCTGGCGCCGGTGGCAGCTTCAGGGCTGGGCACCATCTCGCCCGTCTTTGCGGTCCTGGCCATCGCGATCCTCGGCACGATCCCAGCGCTCTTGCTTCCGACAGTACGGTCCGAGGCCTCGCCAGACGAGGTCCATGCCCCGGACGCGTCGATCCTCAGTCCGTCGATCCTGCTTTGGCTCATGTGCGCCGCCGCAGGCGGAGCGACGGTGGCCGCGCTGGAGATCGGCGCCGTCGCACTGGCGCTGCATTTCGGCTACGCACCGTCGCTGGCGATCCTGTTCACCGTACCGCTCTGCCTGGCTTCGGTCGCAGGCGGCATCTGGGTCAGCATCCGAAACCGCATGGCGAGCCGACGGGCGGTCCTGGTCCAGTTGGCGATCATGACGTCCGGAGCGATCCTGGCGGCACTTCAGATTTCGATGATCGTGACGGTCGTCGCCGCCGTCCTAATCGGCGCGGTTCTGGCGCCGCTGGGCACCTATTACTCGCTCGTCCTCGATACGCTCGCGCCGCCGAAGCGACGTGCGGAGGTCTTCGCCTTGCTGCGGACGGCAAACGCGGTTGGCGTGATCGTGGTGAGCGCGGTGATGACCACGGTTTCCCTCTCGACGTCGCTGATCACGGTCAGCTGCATGATGGCATCAGTCGTGATCGTCGTCGGCATCGTGTCGCGCCGGCCTTGAGCGCAGCGATCGCGGGCAGCCCGAACATCGACTGCTATCCACTGCCTTGGAAATGGCCTCCCGGAAGGGATTCGAACCCCTGACCTACGGTTTAGGAAACCGTTGCTCTATCCTGCTGAGCTACCGGGAGGCACAGAACTCCGTGTAGCATAATCGCGATGCGGGTGAAGTCCCTTCTTGCCATCGTCATATTCGCGGCCCTTGCCGTCATGCCGGCAGGGGCCGCGTACGGCTGCGTGCCCGGCGCCGATGCAACCATGAGCGTGCAATTGACCGGGCTCGATCCCGCAGGAGACCTGCTTCTGGGCGATGGCCGGAAGCTCCGCCTTGTCGGTCTCGCGCCGCGCCAGAGCTCCGAGGAGACGTCGCGCTTCGATGCCGGCCTGCGCGGCTTCCTAGGCCGCCCGCTCGGTCTTGCCGTTCTCGGCGAGCCCGATCGCTGGGGGCGGCTGCCGGCGCGGCTGTCCGTCCCGTCAGCGACACCGGGCGAACCGGCTCAGGACCTCGCTGAATGGCTGCTGCGGCAGGGCGTGGCCTTGCCCATGCCCGAGCCCGGCTTATCCCCCTGCGCAGTGCCGCAGAAGGCGCCCATTCAGAAAACGGTAACATCTCGGACGCAAGTTTCGCCGCTGACGGCGGTCGATGGCCATGATCTCGCCGCGGTAAAGGCGCAGGAGGGGCGTTACGTCATGCTGGAAGGCCGGATCGCCTCGGTCGGCGAGCGCTCCCAGCGGACCTACCTGAACTTCTCCCGCCGCCCGAAGGAGGCTGCCTCGATCGTCCTCTCGCGCAGCCTCTGGCGCGAACTGAAGAGCGCCGGCTGGACCGCGAGCGATCTCGGCGGTAAACGGCTGCGCGCCTATGGTGTCCTGTCCGGGCGCGACGGCCTTCTTTTGGAGGTCGCTTCGCGAACCGCTCTGGAATTGATCGACTGAGGACATGCAGCAGACCTGGCGAGCATCGCTTTCGCGACTTTCGAAGCGGCTGGCAGCCATCATGCTGCCCGGCTTCCTGCTCGTCGGCTGTCTCGGCGACCAGAGCCCGCTGCTGCCGGCGAGCGCGACCTCCGACAACGAGATCGCGCCGCGTATCAGCACGATCCAGCGCGCTTCCGACCAGGAGCACCAGCGCCTGCTCGCGGCCTTCGGCGGCGAATATCGCGCGCCGCGCGCCCGCGCCGCGCTCGACGATGTCGTCCAGCGCCTCGCCAAGGCCGGCGAGGGCCAGATCGGCCATTACGACATCACCATCCTGAACTCGCCGGTGGTCAATGCCTTCGCGCTGCCCAACGGCCGGCTCTATGTCACGCGCGGCCTGCTGGCGCTCGCCAACGACACCTCCGAGATCGCCTCGGTGCTGGCGCATGAGATCGCCCATGTCACCGCGCAGCACGCCGTCGAGCGAGCCGAGAAGGAAGCGGAATCGGCGTTGGTGAACCAGGTCGTCTCGCAGGTCCTGAAGGACCCCGCGCGCGGCGCGGCTGTCAGCGCAGGCTCCAAGCTCTCGCTCGCCAGGTTCTCGCGCCAGCAGGAACTGACCGCGGACCAGATCAGCGTCCGCAACATCTCGCGTGCAGGCTACGACCCCTATGGCGCCGGCCGTTTCCTCGCCACGCTCGGCCGCAACACCGCCTTCCGCAGCAGTGGCCAGAACCAGAGCCCCGACGACAAGCGGCTCGACATCCTCTCCAGCCATCCGCAGACGCCGGAGCGGATCGCCGCCGTCACCGCCGCCGCCCGCCAGATCGGTGCGCCCGGTATCGGCGAGCGCGACGCCAATCGCTGGCTGAGCGTGATCGAAGGCCTGGCCTATGGCGACGATCCGCGTGACGGCGTTGTCCGCGGGCGGCGCTATCTTAACAGCGCGCTGCGCATCGGCTTCAGCGCGCCCGAAGGCTTCAGCCTGGAAGCCGCCCAGGACATGGTCATCGGCGTCAGCGCCAATGGCGCTCAGGCCCTGCGCTTCGATTCCGTCACGCTGAAGAGCGGCCAGACGCTGGAATCCTATGTCGCCGCCGGCTGGATCGAGGGCGTCGAGACCACCGGCATCGAGAAGATCGAGATCGCCGGCCAGCCCGCCATCCGCGCCCATGGCCGAGGCACCGACTGGACCTTCAGGCTCGCCGCCGTGCAGATCGGCGACCGGGTCTATCGCTTTATCCTGGCTGCACGCGGCGGCAGCGACCCTGAGCGGCAGATGCGCAGCATCGTCGACAGCTTCCGGGTCATGACACCGGCCGAAGCTCAGGCCGTCCGACCGATGCAGATCCGGCTGGTCGCGGCCGAAGCCGGCGACACGATCGCCAGCATGGCCGAGCGCATGCCCGAGCAGGACAGACCGGGCGAGCTCTTCCAACTCCTCAACGGGCTCGACCGCAATGCCGCGCTGACGCCTGGCCAGCGTTACAAGGTCGTCGCCGAATAGCCCTGCTGCCTTCACAAGGCCGCGAGTCCGTCCAACGCCCTCCTGCATCGCGTGCGCCCGGCGCTATGATTGGCGCAAGGCCATGACCAAGGGAGGCAAGAATGGCGCTCGATCGCCGGATCGTCGAACTCTACGACGAATACACGCATAAGCCGCTCGACCGCCGCGTCTTCATGAACCGGCTGCTCGCCATCGCCGGCACCACGGCGGCGGCGGAAGCCGCGCTCGCCCTGCTGGAGCCCAACTACGCACATGCCCAGCAGGTGGCGCCGGACGATGCCCGCATCACGGCAAGCCGGTTCGACCAGACCGTCGATGGCGTGGCGCTGAAGGGGTATCTCGTCACGCCCAAGGCCGAGGCGAAGCGCGGCGGCGTCCTCGTCATCCACGAGAACCGCGGTCTCAATCCGCATATCGAGGACATCACCCGCCGCATGGCGCTGGAAGGCTTCACCGCGCTCGGGCTCGACTTCCTTACCCCACTCGGCGGCACGCCGACCGATCCGGACGCGGCTCGCGCGCTCTTCCCGCAGCTTCCCGCCGAGGCGGTCGTCGCCCAGGGCCGCGCCGCGCTGAAATACCTGACCTCGCGCCCGGATGCGACCGGACGAACCGGCGCCGTCGGCTTCTGCTGGGGCGGCGGCTCGGTCAACGACCTCGCCGTCTCGGTCCCGGAACTCTCGGCCGGCGTCGTCTTCTACGGCCGCTCGCCCGACCTCGCCAAGGTGCCGCAGATCAAGGCCCGGCTCCTGATCCAGCAGGCCTCGCGCGACACCCGCCTCGTCCAGATGCTGCCCGACTATGAGAAGGCACTGAAGGCTGCCGACATCCAGTACGAGGCCATCGTCTATCCCGATGTCGACCACGCCTTCATGAACGACACCAGCGCCGAGCGTTACAACGCCGCGACGGCCAAGCAGGCCTGGGCGCGGACGGTGGCCTTCCTCAAGGCTGGGACGGGAACGGCGTAGCGCCGCTGGACTGAACCCAACAAAAAAACCCGGCGGTCGCCCGCCGGGTTCTTCGAAGACAATGAATAGAACGTCGATCAGGCGGCTTCTTCCGCCATATCGTCGTTGTCGCCTTCCAGATCCGCGTCGGCTTCAGCCTCGGCCTTGCCGGCGCGGCGCGGCGACTTGGCGAGCTGGCCTTCGATCTTCTTGAGGGCCTCGGTCTCGGTGACGTCGTCGACGACAGCGATCTCGCGGGTCATGCGGTCGAGAGCGGCCTCATAGAGCTGACGCTCGGAATAGGACTGCTCGGGCTGGGCCTCGGAACGATAGAGGTCGCGCACCACTTCGGCGATGGCGACGAGATCGCCCGAATTGATCTTCGCTTCGTATTCCTGCGCACGGCGCGACCACATGGTGCGCTTGACGCGGGCGCGGCCGGTGAGCGTGGTCAGCGCCTTGGCGACAGACTCGGCATCGGCGAGCTTGCGCAGGCCAACGCTGGCAGCCTTGGCGGTGGGGACGCGCAGCGTCATCTTGTCCTTGGCGAAGCTGACGACAAACAGTTCCAGCTTGAAACCCGCGACTTCCTGCTCTTCGATCGCCGTGATCTGACCGACACCATGGGACGGATAGACGACGTACTCGCCCGTCTTGAAACCCTGGCGCACAACAGCTTTCTTCGCAGTGGACATGCCGTTACGACTCCTGACCGGCCCGCTCGACGCGAGCACGTGATGATCTGGCCTCCGGCCGGGTGGCAGGAGACTTTCCGCCTGATGCGACGCTTGGAAAACGCACCGCTTCACGCTCCCTAGTCGATTCTTTCATTGGGCCCCTGACGAGAACGACGACCGAAGCCCCGGCGCCGTGGCCGGCTCTTCCATCGTCTGTGATCTCTTGGGGGCGCCCCGATTGCTGAATCTCGCAGGGGCATGCGGAACGACTTCGACTGGGACTAGCTTGTAACACAAAAAACACGCCGAATCAAAGGTAAACGCCGGGCGGCGCTCCCCTGCATTGGCATGGCGAGGTCGTGGTTAATGCAGCGCGGCCGGTGAACGGCGGCCGGATCAGTCGCCTTCGCCCGGTTCCGGCGAGAGCATCTCGAGCTTGCCGGGCACGCCGTCGAACTCCTTGGCGTCGGCCGGCGGGTCCTTCTTCTGGGTGACGTTCGGCCAGCTCGCGGCGAACTTGCCATTGAGTTGCAGCCAGCTTTCGAGGCCGGGCTCCGTGTCGGGCTTAATTGCCTCGGCCGGGCACTCGGGCTCGCAGACGCCGCAATCGATGCATTCGTCGGGATGGATGACGAGAAAGTTCTCGCCCTCATAGAAGCAGTCGACCGGGCACACCTCGACGCAGTCCATGTACTTGCACTTGATGCAATTCTCGGTGACCACATAGGTCATGGGCCGGCCCTTCCAACACTTCTAAACAACCCCATAAACCCTTGCCCGGCGCAGGTTTCAAGGTCGTTTTCGTGATCTTTTGCAGAACGATCTGTCATTGCAGGGACGCTGCGGGGAAGATTTCCCTCCCCGGCCCGATTTCAGCATCCGCCGCAGACAGGGCGCGGATTTAATCCTCGTCCCCCGCCTCCGCAAGCGACGCATCGCCGCTGCCGCCGTCGAGCCGCTCGTAGAGCTGCTGGGCCACGGTGAAAGAGCCGCGCCGCTCAGCGAAAGCCAGGACCCTGACCACCACCGTCGCATGAGCCAGGGCGAGCGTCAGTACCGCCCCGAGCTTGATGCCTTGCGCCGGGTTGTCGCAGCGGCGCCCCTCGATGCGGACATGGCCGTCCTCCACCAGGCGCACAGCCGCCGGGCGGTTGCGGGCGAAGCGCGCGAACCAGAGCCATTTGTCCAGGCGCTGACGATCGTCCTGCAAACGGCCCGCGCCTCCTCCGCTTTAGTTCTTGCTGCCTTCGAGCTGGGCCTTGAGAGCCGCAAGCTTGGCGAAGGGCGAATCCGGATCCGGCTCGCGATTGGCCGGACGCGGACGCGGCGTCTGCTGGAAGCGTTCAGCCCCGCTCCGCTCCTCGCGACGCGGGCCGCCGGGACGGCCGTCGCGCTTGAAATCGGGACGCGGACCGCGATTGCCCTCCGCACGATCCTGCCGCTGCGGCCGGTCATCGCGGCGCGGGCGGTCGTCCTGACGCGGGCGCGCATCCTGACGTTCTTGGCGCTGCGCTGGCGCGCCCTCGCCAGCCGCAGCAGTCGGCCGGTTCTCGGGCCGTCCGTCACGGCGCGGGCCACCAGGGCGACCCTCGCGCTGCGGTCGGTCGCCACCACGGCGCTCACCTCCCTCGCGACGCTCACCGCCCTCACGACGGCCGCGCGGATTGCCCTGTTCCGGCCGACGCCCGCCCTGATGGCGATGCGGTCGCCAGATTTCGATCAGCTCGGGCTCGGCCGGCGCAGTCTCGACGGCAGGGGTCTCGCCAGCACCGGCTTCGGCAGAGGCGGTCTCTTCGGCAGCGGCAGCCGGAAGCGCGACCATCGCATCGGCCGGAACCGGCTCGCGCGCCGTATCCAGCTCCGCCTCGGTCGCGATCGGCGCATCAGCCGTCTCGACAGCCGGGGCCTCGACGACAAGCGTCTCGCCCTCGGCCAGCCCGTCTTCGTTCAGCGCGGTCGCCGGCTCGCTCGGGCCCTCGGTGTGGGCGGACGCCTCGACGGCATCGCCCTCAACGGAAGCCGCTTCCGTTTCAGCAGCGGCGACAGGCTGAGCCGGCGCGGTCGCGGCCGGGGGCGGCGCCAGCGGCACGGTGATGGCCGGTCCCGGGCGCTTGACCGAGACATAGCCGAGCGAGCGCAGGATCGAGGCGAAATCCTCGCCCGCGCAGCCAACCAGCGAGGTCATCGCACCGGTGGCGACGAAGCCGTCCTGATCGGCGGCGCCGACCGGGGGCGTGCCTTGCGTGACGCCGGGGCGATAGGCGATAGCCGGACGGATCAGGTCGGCGAGGCGCTCGAGGATGTCGACGCGCACCGCCCGCTCGCCGCAGACGCGGTAGCCGGCGGCCCTGTACAGGCCCTTCGGAACGGCCTTGTCGACCGGGAAGGAAGTGCGGCCGGAAGCCGCGAGATGGGCGATGTCGTCGAGCCCGGCCGTCTCCGGCCCGCCATGCTTCAGCGCCCAGAGCTGGGCGGCGAGCGCGCGCGGCGCAGGCTTCAGCAGCGCCGGCATATAGATGTGGAAGGCGCCGAAGCGGATGCCGAGCTGGCGCAGGGCCGCACGGCCCTCCTGGTCGAGCGCCTTCATCTCCTCGCCGACCTTGGAGCGTTCGAGCACACCCAGCGCCTCGGCCGCCTGATAGGCGATGCCACGCGCGATGCCGGTGACGTTCTCGGCCGCCTCGAGGACCTGAACGGCGCCGAGCAGCTTGGTGACGTGATTCTTCAGCCAGAGGCTGATCCGGCCTTCGACCTGCTCGCGCGCGGGGCCACCGAGATGTTCCTCCACCAGCAGGCGCAGCCGCGGCTCCAGAACCTTCTCGCCGGCGGTCAGGCGCGCGACCGGCTCGCCGGTCCAGCGCACCAGCCCGTCATGCGACAGCAGGAAGGCATCGTCGCCCGCCAGCACGACGCGCGCCGCCCTGGCCTCGATCTCGGCGCCGAGCGCCTTCATCGCCGCCAGGTTCAGGGCCTTGACCTCGGACCCACCAGCCTTCGGGTCCGCCGTGAAGCGGAAGCCCTGCAGCATCCCCACATGCTGGCCCTCGACGAGCACGTCGCCCGTCGCGGTGACCTCAGCCTCCAACATCGCATTCTCCCGCAAGCGGCGCATCAACACGCTGGTGCGCCGATCGACAAATCTGTGAGTCAGCCGCTCGTGCAGAGCGTCCGACAGCTTGTCCTCTACAAGACGCGCCATGCCCTGCCAATGCTCTGGATCAGGCAACCAGTCAGGACGGTTCGCAACATAGGTCCAAGTCCGGACCTGGGCGATCCGTGCCGAGAGCGTGTCGATCTCGCCATCGGTGCGGTCGAGCGCGGCCAGTTGCGCCGCATACCAGTCGGCATCGAGCCGGCCATGGCGCATCAGCCTGAGATACAGCGTCGTCGCGAGATCGGCATGCTGCATCGGCGAGATCTTGCGATAATCCGGCAGGCCGCAGACCTCCCAGAGCCGCTCGACCGCCGCGCGCCCTTGCGCCAGCTTCGCGACATCCGGGTCCCGCGCCAGCACTTCCAGCGTCGTCATGTCCTCGGCGATCAGCGCCCGCGTCAGGCCCTGCTCCGACGGCTGGAGGTTCAGCGTGTCCAGGAGGCCACCGACCGAACGCAAGTCGAGATCGGAATTGCGCCACTGCATCTGGCGGATCGGCTCGAAGCGATGGTTCTCGATCGCCTCAACCAGCTCGGCATCGAAGGGCGGGCAGCGCCCGCTCGTACCGAAGGTGCCGTCGCGCAGATGCCGCCCGGCGCGCCCGGCGATCTGGCCGAATTCGGCCGGATTGAGCCTGCGGTAATGATGCCCGTCGAACTTCCTGTCCGCCGCGAAGGCGATGTGGTTGACGTCGAGATTGAGCCCCATGCCGATCGCGTCGGTCGCGACGAGATAATCGACGTCACCGGACTGGTAGAGCTCGACCTGGGCATTGCGGGTCCGGGGCGAGAGCGCGCCCAGCACCACGGCCGCCCCACCCTTCTGCCGGCGGATCAGCTCCGCGATCGCATAGACCTCCTCGACCGAGAAGGCGACGATGGCCGAGCGTGGCGCCAGCCGCGTGATCTTGCGGTCACCGGCGAAAGTGAGCTGCGACAGGCGCGGACGCGTGACGACGTTCACGCCCGGCATGAGCTGCTCGATCAGCGGGCGCATCGTCGCGGCACCGATCAGCATGGTCTCGGCCCGGCCGCGCCGGTTGAGCAGGCGGTCGGTGAAGACATGGCCGCGGTCGAGATCGGCGGCGAGCTGGATCTCGTCGATGGCGACGAAATCGACCGCGAGATCGCGCGGCATCGCCTCGACCGTGCAGATCCAGAAGCGCGGCCGCTCCGGCTTGATCTTTTCCTCGCCGGTGACGAGAGCGACGGATTGCGCGCCGACCTTGTCGACGACGCGCTGGTAGACCTCGCGCGCAAGCAAGCGGAGCGGCAGGCCGATCATCCCGGTGGGATGGGCGACCATGCGCTCGATGGCGAGATGGGTCTTGCCGGTATTGGTCGGGCCCAGCACGGCCGTGACGCTGTTGGCGCGGGCGGCGGGCGGCAGCGAACGAAAAGGAAGCAAGGCGCAGGAGCCGATCTTCTCGCCCGCCCATGCGGGCGGGAGCGTGGACGGGGCTTATGCAAGTCTCAGACAGAGACCCACCAAGAACGAGTCTGGAACGAAGCGGGGCCGAATCGCTGACTCCGGCAGAATCGGGTTTTGTTCCCTTTTCGGAGTCTAGCCCCTGGCAGCGTGGGCCCTGTCGTCATCGCGCCCTCCCGGATTGGCGTGGCGAGGCGGCCCGAAAGCCGCCTAGCAGGAATTCTATGTAAGCCTTTTCGGCCCGGAGACGAGAGGCAGGGTGGATTTCGGGGCTGCGCCGCTGCTTCAATGATGGGCGTGGTCGCACTGCCCGTGATCGGCCAGCGCCTCGATGATGGCGCAATCGCAGGCCGCGACCCCGCCCGAGCAGGTCGTCGCGATCCGCTCGAGCTCCTTCTCCAGCGAGCGCAATTTCGCGATCTTGTCACGGACCTCGTCGAGATGGGCGACCGATATCGCATGCGCCTCGTCGCAGGCCATGCCGGGCGTGTCGGAGAGCTTCAGCAGCGTGCGGATATTCTCGACCGCGAAACCGAGATCGCGCGCGTGCTTGATGAAGGCGAGCCGCTCGGCATGGCGCCGGCCATAGCGGCGCTGGTTGCCCTCGGAGCGTTCTGGCGGCGGCAGGAGGCCGACCTGCTCGTAATAGCGGATCGTCTCGACCTTGACCCCGGTGCGATCAGCCAATGCGCCGATCGGCATCACGCGCTCGAGCTTGGCGGTCGCGGTCATGGCAGCACCTCTAAATCTATAGTCTCTATAGATTTAGATAGCGCGATGCCGCCGCGTTGCAAGCCCGATCAGGCGACACCCATCGCCAGCAGGTCGTGGACATGGACCAGCCCGGCCGGGCAATCCTCGGAATCGACCACGATCAGAGCCGTGATCCGGCTGCGATTGACCAGCTCCAAGGCCTCGACCGCCAGGGTATCGAGACCGATCCGGCGCGGGTTCGCCGTCATGATGTCGCGAGCCCTGAGCGAGACGCCGCCGCCCATCGCCGCCTTGCGGCGCAGGTCGCCATCGGTGACGACACCCGCGAGCTTGCCGTCCAGATCCATCACCACGGCACAGCCGAAACCCTTGTCGGAAATCATCGCGATGACGTCCGGCAGCAGGGTGTCGAGCCCGATCAGCGGCAGATCGGCACCGCGATGCATGATGCTCTCCACCGTCTTGAGCTGCGCGCCGAGCTTGCCGCCGGGATGGTAGACGAAGAAATCCTGCCGCGAGAAGCCGCGCGCTTCCAGAAGCGCCACGGCCAGCGCGTCGCCGAGCGCCATCTGCATCGTCGTCGAGGTGGTCGGCGCCAGCCCGTTCGGGCAGGCCTCCGTCGCCTTCGGCAGGACGAGCGCGATATCCGCCTCCTTGCCCAGCGTGCTCTCGGCATTGGCCGTGATCGCGATCAGCCCGACACGGAAGCGGCGGGTGTAGCCGACGAGCGCGGCAAGCTCGACCGCCTCGCCCGACCAGGACAGGGCGATCACCACATCCTCAGGCTGGACCATGCCGAGATCGCCATGGCTCGCCTCTGCCGGATGGACGAAATGCGCGGGCGTGCCGGTCGAGGCCAGCGTCGCCGTGAGCTTGCGCCCGACATGGCCGGACTTGCCCATGCCGGAAACGATCACGCGCCCGCTCGAGGCCCGGATCATCGCGATTGCCTCGGCGAATGGCCCGCCGAGGCCGCCCGCCAGCGCGGCGTGGAGCGCGTCGAGACCGGCGCGCTCAGTGGCGATGGTGCGAAGGGCGGAGTCGCGGATATCGGCTGTCATGGCCGGCGCTGTAGCACGGCGGCGCCAGCCATTTCCACCATCCGCCAACAGGCTCGGGCGGCGTTGACGGCTCCTTAACCCTGTTCGTTCTAACTCCATTAACCATGCGCGCCATCCGCGCGCCCGCCATCTGGAGCCCTGCGACGCCCGTGTCCGGCCGCGCGACGACCCTGCTTCTGTCCGGCACGGCCCTGGCCGCGCTGGCACTCGCCTGCGCAGTCGCGCAGGCGCAGCAGATGCCGCGCGCCAATCTCAGGACCGGCACGCCCACCTACGTCGCGCAACAGCCGGCAACGCCCCAGCCTGCCCTCTCGCCCGCGACGGCCGAGCCGGAAGCCATCCGCGATCCCGCCGGACTGGTCCAGCGGCAGGGTTCGGCCGTCTCGGGGCGGCAGCCACCGCGCGCCAGCCAACCGATTCAGGCGCCGGCCCTGCGCGGCGTCACCCAGCGCCAGTTCCGTCCGCCGCCCCCTGCGGTGACGACCATGCCGCCCCCGCCTCCCCCTCCGCCACCGCCACCACGGCGACGTGCGGCGAGCGAAGAGGACCCCT
Organism: Allobosea sp. 47.2.35; assembly: GCF_024655635.1. Lineage (GTDB taxonomy): Bacteria > Pseudomonadota > Alphaproteobacteria > Rhizobiales > Beijerinckiaceae > Allobosea. The sequence goes on from NZ_JANLGI010000012.1 coordinate 106,257, forward strand.
ATGCCGCGCTCGGCATCCGCCTCGGCTCGATCACATTGCGGCCCTCGGTCACCAACTCGATCGGCTACGACACCAATCCGCAGCGCAGCTCCGCGCCGGGCACCAAGGGCTCGGGCTATAGCCGCCACGAGGGCGAATTGGAAATCCAGTCCGACTGGAACGTCCATGAGCTGAAGGGCAAGCTGCGCGGCGGCTATATGGAATTCTTCCGCGCCAAGGATGCCTCGCGCCCCGATGCCGAAGGCGGTCTCGATCTGCGGCTCGATGCGACGCGCGACACCCGCATCCTCCTGGAAACGCGGCTCAAGCTCGACACGCAGCGGCCCGGTTCGCCCGACCTGACCGCCGCCGTCACCGGCCGCCCGCAGATCTACCAGTATGGCGGCTCGGCTGGCGTCACGCATGACTTCAACCGCCTGCAATTGACGTTGCGCGGCTCGGTCGATCGCAGCGACTACGAGGATGCCCGGCTCTCCAACGGCGCCATGCTGTCGCAGAAGGACCGGAACATGACGCAATACGGCCTGCGCCTGCGCGCCGCCTATGAGGTCACGCCCGGTTTCAAGCCCTTCGTCCAGGCCGAGATCGACCAGCGCGAGTTCGACGAGAAGAGCGATTCCAGCGGCTACATGCGCTCCTCGAACGGCATAACGGGACGTGTCGGCTCCACCTTCGAGATCAGCCGGCAGCTGACCGGCGAGGTTTCGGGCGGCTATCAGGATCGCAAATACGACGACAACCGCCTGAAGAACCTGCGCGGCTTCGTCGGCGATGCTGCGGTGCTGTGGTCGCCGACGCCGCTGACCACGGTGACCTTGCGCGGCGGCGCCGAACTCGGCGACACCACGATCGCCGGCTCCTCGGGCACCACGGTGCGGCGCGCCACGCTGGAAGTGGCGCATGCATTGCGCCGCAACCTCACCGTCACCGGCTTCACCAATTTCAGCCGGACCGAGTATGACGGGCAGGGACTGCGCGAGGACTACGCGAATGTCGGCGCGCGGCTCGAATACAAGCTGACGCGCACCTTCTCCGTGCGCGCAAGCTTCACCCATGAGCGCCTGAACTCGACAGCCCAGGGCTCGGACTACACCGCGAATGTCTCGCTGGTCGGGCTCAGGGTGCAGTTCTGATAGGGCCGGTCATGGCCGGGGCAGGCCCGGCCATGACGAGAGCCTTCATTCCATACCTTCAAGCTCGATGATCATGCCCTCGATCATCCGGAGCCCGATCTGCCAGAAGCCGGGGTCCTTCGCATCGAGACCGAAGGGCGCCAGCAACTCGCCATAAGGCTTGCTGCCGCCGGCCGAGAGCAGCGCGAAATAGCGCTCCTGGAAGCCCTCGGCAGCGTTCTGGTAGACGCCGTAGAGCGAATTCACCAGGCAGTCCCCGAAAGCATAGGCATAGACGTAGAAGGGCGAATGGATGAAGTGCGGGATGTAGCACCAATAGGGCTCGTAGCCGCTCGACAACCGGATCGCCGGGCCCAGGCTCTCTTCCTGCACGCTCATCCAGATTTCGCACAACGCTTCCGGCGTCAGCTCTCCTTCGCGGCGGGCCTCATGGACCTTGCGCTCGAAGGTATAGAAGGCGATCTGGCGCACGACCGTGTTGATCATGTCCTCGACCTTGGCCGCCAGCATCGCCTTGCGCTGCTTCTTGTCATTGGTCGAATCGAGCAGCTTGCGGAAGGTCAGCATCTCCCCGAAGACGCTCGCCGTCTCGGCCAAGGTCAGCGGCGTCGGCGCCATCAGCGCCCCGTTCGGCGCCGCGAGCACCTGATGCACGCCATGGCCGAGCTCATGGGCCAGCGTCATCACGTCGCGCGGCTTGCCCTGATAGTTCAGCAGCACATAGGGATGCGCAGACGGCACGGTCGGATGCGCGAAGGCGCCGGGCGCCTTGCCCGGGCGGGGCGGGGCATCGATCCAGCGCTCGTCGAAAAAGCGCTGCGCGATCGCCGCCATCTCCGGCGAGAAGGCGCCATAGGCGGAGAGCACCGTTTCGCGCGCCTCGGTCCAGGGAATCGTGCGCTGCTCGACCTGCGGCAGCGGCGCGTTGCGGTCCCAGAAATCGAGTTCCTCGCGGCCGAACCACCTGGCCTTCAGGCGGTAATAGCGATGCGACAGGCGCGGATAGGCCTCGCGCACCGCGGCGACGAGGGCGTTGACCACTTCACGTTCGACTCTATTGGCGAGATGGCGGGAATCCGCGACATCCTCGAAGTTCCGCCAGCGGTCGGAAATCTCCTTGTCCTTGGCGAGCGTGTTGGTGATCAGCGCAAAGGTCCGAAGCTCCCTTCGGAACACCGTGCTCAGCGCCTCCGCCGCCTTGCGCCGGACCTCGCCATCGCTGTCCTGCAGCTTGTTCAGCGTGAGTTCCAGCGTCAGCTCCTCGCCGTCGACGGTGAAGCGCAGCGAGGCGATGGTCTCGTCGAAGAGGCGGTTCCAGGCCGCCGCGCCGGTCATCGACTTCTCGTGGAACAGCGCCTCGATCCGGTCGTCGAGCTGATGCGGCTTGTCCTTGGCGAGATCGTCGATCCAGGGCTTCCAGTGCGAGAGCGGCGCCTGGCTCGCGACCTTCGCCAGCAGGTCCGGTTCGATCCGGTTCAGCTCCAGTTCGAAGAACAGCAATTCGGTGATCGCGGCGTTCAACTTGTCCTGCGTGTCGCCATAGAACTTGGCGCGCTGCGGATCGGTGGTGTCGCCGGAATAGACGAGGCCCGCATAGGCGCCGATCCGGCCGAGCAGGTCGCTCAGGCCCTCATAGCTTTTCACCGCGGCAGCCAGCGTCGTGCTGCCATCAGCCGCGGCAGCCAGCTCCGCGAGTTTGCCCCGATAACGGCCGGCCAGCGCCTGCGCCTCGGCAAGCCCCCGCTCCAGATCGCCCTTGAACTCCGGCGACTCGATGCCGGGATAAAGATGGGTCAGGTCCCATTCCGGCAGATCGCCGGTCGCCCTGGCCGACTTGGCCGCCCCCGCTTTGGCCGCGGAACGCAGGACGGTGTCATGAAAACCCATTCGCTCGATACCTCTGCGCACTGAAACGAGCCCCATCCTTAGGCCGGCACGGGCCGGGGGATCAACGGCGGCGGCACGCATCCTTGCCACCGGCCTCGGGCTTAAACCCCGCTTAACCCTTCTCGCCGACCATGCCCCAGAACGGAACAGGTGATTCCGCCTGTGACCAAGATTTCTTTCATGCTGCACGGGCTTTCGAGGTGCCATGACCGACACCGTCCTCATCGTCGATGACGATCCCGTCCAGCGCCGCCTGCTCGACGCTATGCTGAAGCGCTTCGGCTACGATGTCGTCAGCGCCGACAACGGCGAGGCGGCATTGACCTTGCTCGGCGTACCCGAGGGCGAGCGTTTCAGCGCCATCGTCCTCGACCTCAACATGCCCGGCCTCGACGGCATGGGCGTGCTGGCGGCCCTGCGCGAACGCGGAATCGAAATCCCCGTCATCGTCCAGACCGCCAACGGCTCGATCGAGACCGTCGTCTCCGCCATGCGGGCCGGCGCCGTCGATTTCGTGGTGAAGCCCGTCGGCGCCGAGCGCCTGCAGGTCTCACTACGCAATGCGCTGAAGCTCGGTGCGCTCGAACACGAGCTGCGCCATATCAAGCGCCGCGCCTCGAACACGCTGGGCTTCCGCGATCTCGCGACCAAGAGCCCGGACATGGCCCGCGTCGTCCGGTTGGCCGAGCGTGCCGCGAAATCGAACATCCCGATCCTGATCGAGGGCGAGTCGGGCGTCGGCAAGGAGGTGCTGGCGCGCGCGATCCAGGGTTCAAGCGACCGCAAGGGCAAGCCCTTCGTCACCGTGAATTGCGGTGCGATCCCGCACAACCTCGTCGAATCCATCCTGTTCGGCCACGAGAAGGGCGCCTTCACCGGCGCGACCGAGCGCCATCTCGGCAAGTTCGTCGAGGCCAATGGCGGCACGCTCTTCCTCGACGAGGTCGGCGAATTGCCGCTGGACGCCCAGGTCAAGTTGCTGCGCGCCATCCAGGAAGGCGAGGTCGACCCCGTCGGCGGCAAGAAATCGGTGCGCGTCGACATCCGCCTGATCTCGGCTACCAACAAGAGCCTGCTCGACCAGGTGAAGCGCGGCGAATTCCGCGAGGACCTGTATTACCGCCTCAACGTCTTCCCGATCACGCTGCCGCCCTTGCGCCAGCGCCGCGAGGACATCGCCGATCTCGCACGCGGCTTCCTCGCCCGCTTCGCCGCCGAGGAGGGCCGCAAGCTGACCGGCCTCACGGCCGAGTCCGCCGCCCTGATCACCGGCTATGACTGGCCGGGCAATGTCCGCCAGCTCGAGAACGCCGTGTTCCGTGCCGTGGTCCTCGCCGACGGTCCGGAGCTCGACGTCACCGAATTCCCGCAGATCGCCGCGCAGATGGACGGCTACGAGGTTCGCATTCCGCCGGCCCCCGCCCCGCTCGCCCGCCCCGAGACGCAAGGCGAGCCGCCGCCACGCATCATCCAGATGCCGGTGCGCGATCCCAACGCGCTCGACCTCGTCACCGGCTCCGACATGCGCAAGCTCGACGACCTCGAACGCGAGATCATCACCTTCGCGCTCGCGCATTACCGCGGCCACATGTCCGAGGTCTCGCGCAAGCTCGGCATCGGCCGCTCGACGCTCTACCGCAAGCTCAAGGATTACGGGCTGATCGAGAGCGAATCGAACGGCGATGAAACCGACGCGGCATAAGCAGCGACCAATCGAAATGGGGCGGTCTGTTGCACCGCCGCATCTTGTCTCAACCAGCCGAGTCACGCAGGAATGGCGGGGTTCGGCAGCAATCGGGATAGCGACCATGCGTCCTCGCCATTGGGCGAAACTGACCTCGGCATCCGCCCTGGCCATCATCCTGGGATGCCTCCCGCTCCGCGCCGAGACCCCTCTCACCACCGATGCGACGCTCGGCATCCCGCTGCCGGAGCAGCCGGAACTCAGCCTGTCCGATGTCGCGCCGCCGCCCCCCGCCGCGCAGACCGCGACCGCCCCGGCTCATTCCGCCGATGCCGAAATCGTCACCGGCACGGTGATCCCCGGAAACCGCCTGCTGGACCCCGCGAAGCAGGATGCCGCCGCCCCCCTCGACATCACCGAGGAAGCGGTCACGCTCGACATTCCCGCGATCGAGATGCCGGCCGCCGACCCGGCCCTGACCCCCGTCGTCAAATCGCCGGCTCCGACTGAGGCTGCCCCACAGGCCGGGCCGCTGCGCACCGTCGAGCCGCTGGTGCCCATGCCGGACGTGCCGAAGGTCGTCGTCGAATTGCCGCCTGGCTCCGAGTTCTCCGCCGCCATCGCCGCTGCCCTGCCTGAGGCGCTGACGCTGCGTCGCCTCGGCGAGCGCGAGCGCAACGAAATCGTCGCGGCGTATCAGGCCAATGAGAACCGCCCCTTCTGGGTCGGCGCCAAGGGCTGGAACGAGGCCGGCAAGCGCATCGCGACACAGCTCGGCCGCGCCGGCGAGGACGGCCTGCGTCCGAACGACTATGCGCTGCCCGTCTTCGAGGCGAGCGACAGGGCGAAGCTCGCCGAGGCCGATATCCGTCTCTCGGCCATCGCCGTGCTCTATGCCCGCGACGCCCGTGGCGGCCGCCTCAACCCGCGCCAGCTCTCCAAGCTGATCACCCCGACCCTCTACCTGCCCTCGGCGACCGAAGTGCTCTCGGAGCTGGCCGGCGCGGCCGATGCCGGTGCCGTGCTCGCCGCCTACAACCCGCCACATGAGGGCTATCGCCGCCTCAAGGCCAAGCTCGCGGAGATGCGCGAGCATCTCGACGACACGCCGCTGGTGCGCATTCCCGCCGGCCCGCCGCTCAAGCTCGGCATGCGCGACGATCGCGTGCCGCTGGTGCGCGCCCGCCTTGGCCTTGGCCCCAGCGAGGAGCCGGTCTTCGACCGCTCGACCGCGCTGGCCCTGACCGATTTCCAGAAGAAGGCCGGGCTGCCGGCCAACGGCATCCTCAGCGAGCGCACGCTCGCCGCGCTCGGCAAGCCGGCCAGCGCGCGCGGCGAAGAGGACATCATCGCCCAAATGGAGCGCTGGCGCTGGCTGCCGCCCGATCTCGGCACCGACCACATCATGGCCAATGTCCCGGAGATGCGCGTGCGTGTCATCCGCTCCGGCAAGGTCGTGCACGAGACCCGCGCCATCATCGGCAAGCCGGAATCGGCGACGCCCATCTTCTCGCACAAGATGGACCACGTCATCGTCAACCCGTCCTGGTACGTGCCGCCCTCGATCCTGAAGAAGGAATTCCTGCCGGGCCTCGCGGCCGATCCGGAATACGCCGCCAAGCGCGGCTATGTCGTGACCCGCACCAAGGGCGGCGGCATCTCGGTGCGGCAGCCGCCGGGCGAGCGCAACGCGCTCGGCTGGATCAAGTTCATGTTCCCGAACGAGCATGCGGTCTATCTGCACGACACGCCGAATCGCCGCCTTTTCGCCGGCGAGCGCCGCGCGCTCAGCCATGGCTGCGTCCGCGTCGAGAACCCCTTCGCGCTGGCAGACCAGGTGCTCGGCCCGGAATGGTCGCATGAGCGGCTGAAGCGCCTGATCGGCTCGGGCGAGCGCCGCATCAACCTGCCGCAGCCCCTGCCGATCCACCTCGTCTACAACACCATCGTCGTCGGCGACGACGGCCAGATCACCCGCTTCGACGATGTCTACGGCTTCCACCGGCTGGTCCGGCAGGCGCTGGAGCACCAGGGCGGCTGAGGGTCTCTGGGCAGAGGTGCCCTATCTTATGGGCACCTTTTCGCCATGATCCGACTTTAGCCACGTTCGGCAGGAATTTCTTGGCGTGGCGATTGCCGGCTCGCTAACGAGACGTTAACGCTTCTCCGCAACTGTTCGTTCACGTTTATCGCACCGCTTCGGCGGGGGCACCGAGACGGGTCAGACAGATTGGGCAGGACAACCGCCACGCTTGCAGGATGCGCGCCGTCCGGCACAAGGCCGACCGCGCGACAGGCGCTGGCGCTTGGCTTGGCCGTGGTCGCCTCGCTGGTCGGCATCCGCGGCACGCAGGACGCCGCCGCCAATGGCGATACCCGCACCATCACCATCCGGCACATGCACACGAAGGAAGAGACGACCGTCACCTTCAAGCGTGACGGCCGCTACGATTCCGCCGGGCTGGAGAAATTGAACTGGGCGCTGCGCGACTGGCGCACCGACGAGCCGACCCGGATGGACCCGCGGCTCTTCGACGTCGTCTGGGAGGTCCAGCGCCAGCTCGGCTCCGACCAGCCCTTCCACGTCGTCTCCTCCTATCGGGCGCCCGGCACCAACGCGATGCTGCGCCGCCGCTCACGCGCCGTCGCCAAACACAGCCAGCACATGCTCGGCAAGGCGATGGACTTCTATCTGCCGGACGTGCCGACCGCCCGCATCCGCGAGATCGGCATGCGGCTCCAGCGCGGCGGCGTCGGCTTCTACCCGAACGCCCATACCCCCTTCGTCCATCTCGATGTCGGCTCGGTCCGCTCCTGGCCGCGCATGACGCGCGACCAGCTCGTGCGCCTCTTCCCCGACGAGAAGACCGTCCATCTGCCGGCAGACGGCCAGCCGATGGCCGGCTATGAGCTCGCCAAGGCAGAGATCCTGTCGGGCGGCGGCGCGGTCGCCGGCTATGCCACGGCCGAACTCGACGAGGGCGCCGTCATGGCCTCGGGCCGCAAGAGCCTCTGGGCCTCGCTGTTCGGCGGCGACGACGAGGAGGCCGATGCCCGCCCAACCGCACGCGGCCGCCGCGCCGCGCCGCGTCAGCAGCCGGCGGTCATGGCCTATGCCAGCCCCGGCTACAGCGACGGCAATTCGTCCGATGGTGGCCGCTTCGCCGTCGCCATGGCTCCCGCAGCAGAACCTGTGACCCGCTCGCTGACACGCGAGCGCTCCGAGCGCCTGGCGCCGCAGGTCAACGCCGCTCCGCCTCAGCCCGCTCCGGAACCGGCGCCCCAGCCGGCCGTCGCCGCAGCACCGCAGCGCGTGCAGGAAAACCGGCCGCAATTGATCGATGCGCCGTTGCCCCTGGCGCGGCCGCGTGGCCTCTCCGTGCCCGCAGACGACGGCGCACCTGTCCAGATCGCCGCCCTGCCCGCGGCCGGTGGCGCGCTGGCCTTCGCGCCGCAGCCTGACCAGAAGCTGGTGCTGGCCTCTCTGCCGCCGCGCCGCCCCGGCGAAGTGGCCGGCCCGAGCGAGCTCGTCGTCGCCGGCCAGCCCACCAACGCCCCGCTGCCGCCGATGCGGCCGACCGCCCTGGCGGATGCCGCGATCGCCTCGCTGCGCGGCACCGGAGCGCCGGAAGCCCCGCTTGCCCAAGCCGCGGAAGGCCGCCTCGTCACCGCATCACTGCCGCCGGTACGGCCACGCGAGGGCGGCGTAAGCTTCGCGACCGCGACCCAGCGCTCCGTCCCGGTTCCGGAAGAGCCCGAGGATACCGCCGCGCTGGACCGCGGCGGCCTGAACTCCCTGTTCGCCGCCGTCTCCCGCACCGGCAGCACACCCGGCAAGCCGGTGAATGTCGCGACCGCCCGTGCCAAGGCCGCCGGCCCGTCAGGCGCGCCGATTGCCGGCCCGAGCCCGGCCGCGGCGCTCGGCTTTAGCCATGCCGACCCGGTCGATGCCAAGCCTGGCACCTTCTCCGGCCCGGCCGTCCGCCCGCTGCCGACGAACTTCGTCCAGAACTGACGTTCATTCCCGGTCGATCGGCCAGGCCTTGAACACGTCGAGTGCCTCGCAGGCGCGCGCCTGGTCGGCCAAGGCCGGCCAGCGCTCCTCCGGCGCGAATTCCGGGATCACGAAGCGGCAGAAGCCCCAGGCGATGGCGGCCGCGACATCGCTCGGCAGCAATTCCGGCCCGGCCGTCAACTCGCCTTCCTTCGCGGCCGCATCAAGCAGATCGAGCGCGACATGGAGCTGGCTGACGATGCGCTCCTGCCAGGGCGCGTAGCGCTGCGCCTCCGGGCGCTTGCGCTCATATTCGATCGAGACCGCCTTGTCGGCCGCGACGATGCCGATGCCGGTCAGCGCCAGATCACGGCGCCGCGCCACGCCTTCGAGCGGGCGCAGCGAGCGTCCCGCGACATCCTCGAAATGCTGGATGATCAGCAGGGATTCGCTGATGGCGATGCCATCGTCGGTGATCAGCGTCGGCGCCTTGATCAGCGGGTTGATCGCCCGGAATTCCTCCATGTGCCGGAAGACCGAGACCGAGCGATGCTCGAACGGCACCTCCAGCAAGGTCCCCGTGATCGCCGCGCGGCGGACATAGGGGCTATCCAGCATTCCGACGAGCAGCATCGCGACCTCCGTTTCAACGCGGCGGCAGAGTGCCGAATCCCCGCTGCAAAGCCACGCGAATTCGCGTGATGCGCGGGATCACGCCGCTTGATGCTCGGGTTTCGTGACGGGCGTAAGCTGCTCGCTCAATGGCTCATCGAGCCTCAAGCCGCGCTGGTGCGCCTCCATCTGGCAGGGATCCCAATAGGGCGTACCGCCGAAGCGCTCGACCAGAAGGTCGATCAGCACCCGAACCTTGCCGGGCACATAGGCGCCGGGCGGGCGCACGACATAGAGCGCCCGCGTCGGCATCGGATAATCCAGCAGAATCGGCTCGACCGCGCCTGAACGGATCGCGTCCGAAGCGATGAAGGTCGGCAGCACCGTCAGCCCGAGCCCCGCCACAGCCCATGAGAGCAGCGTGTCGCCACTGTCCGAGTGCATCCGGCCGGGGGGCCTGACCGTGATCCAGCGCTTACCGGTCCGGAAAACCCAGTCCTGATCGTTGGTGCCGCTATAGAGCAGGCAGTCATGGTCGTTGAGGTCGGCGGGGATGGCCGGGCGCCCGCGCCGGGCCAGATAGGCCGGGCTGCCGACGACGGTAGCATGGACCGGTGCGATCTTGCGGGCGATCAGGCTGGAATCCTTCAGCGAGCCGATCCGGATCGCCGCATCGAAGCGTTCGCCGATCAGATCGACATAACGATCGCTCGCCTGCACATCGATTTCGAGCCGCGGATACATCTGCGCGAGCTCGCCGAGCAGCGGCGCGACATGCCTGTTGCCGAAGGTCATCGGCATCGCCAGCCGCAAGCGCCCGGCGACGCCGCCAGCCCGCTGCGCCACCGCCTCCCGCGCCTCCTCCAGCTCGGCCAGGATGCGCTCGCTGCGCGCCTTGAACTCGAGCCCGGCTTCGGTCGCTGCGACGCCGCGCGTCGTGCGGCTGAGCAGGCGCGTGCCGAGCTCCTCCTCCAGCCGGCTCACCCGCCGGCTGACGATCGATTTCGCCAGGCCCAGCGTCTGCGCCGCCCGGCCGAAACCGCCCGCCTCGACCACGGCGATGAAGCTTCGGATATCGTCGAGCTCCGCCATCGGTGTTCCCCTAGCAGCAACAGTCTGGTTCCGATTATGGCGGTTCTAGCGCCATTCGTGAACCACTACCTTCCGGGTCATCGAAATCACTCCTGCCAGATAGGAAGTTTTCATCATGGCTACCGTCCTCGTCCTCAACAGCAGCGCGTCGGGCGCCGATTCGGTTTCCCGTCAGCTCGTCCAGGCGACCGTCGCCCGGCTGCGCGCGCAGAATCCCGGCGTTCACGTCGTCGAGCGCGACCTCGACGCCAACCCGATCCCGCATCTGAACGCCGAGACGACGGCGGCCGTTCGCGCCGGCATCAACGGAACCAAGGCGCAGCAGGATGCGCTCGCCCTCTCCAACGCCCTGGTCGAGGAGCTGAAAGCGGCCGACACCATCGTCATCGGCGCGCCGATGTACAATTTCGGCATTCCTTCGACGCTGAAGAGCTGGTTCGACTACGTGCTGCGCGCCGGCATCACCTTCAGCTACAGCGAAGCCGGTCCCGAGGGCCTGCTCAAGAACAAGCGCGCCATCATCGTCGAGAGCCGCGGCGGCCTCTACAGCAGCGGCCCGGCCCAGGCCATGGATTCGCAGGAGCCGCATCTGCGCACCATGCTCGGCTTCGCGGGCATCACCGACGTGACTTTCATCCGCGCCGAGAAGCTGGGCTATGGCCCTGAAGCGCGCGCGGAGGCGATCCGCAACGCCAATGCCGAGCTCGCCCTCGTCGCCTGAGGCACTTGCCAACGAAAAGCCCCGCATCGGGAGACCGATGCGGGGCTTTTTCATGCCTGCGTGGAAATGTGCACCTAGGCATATCTAGAAACGCGCTCTCTGAAAATAAAGAGCTTTTTCCTTCGGCAGGCACTCATATTTTGACACGACCGAATCCATATTCTGGTCATGTTCGCCCTCCCTGCCCCCATAATTTGAAACACATACTTCGGCTGTGACTCGGAGGCCTAAAATCGGGCGTATACTCCCCCTCGCCGAGGAAAATTCCGCGATCGCCACGATTCAGGGCAACCGGTGCTCTCAATTGAGATCTGATTCGTTGGTTGAGCGCCACCTCCGAGGCCAGCGAAGTCGATTTTCGTCCGCGCTTTCGGCTCTTGGACGTCTAGCAAGGTCGCGCGCCGCGTTCTCCTGCGGCTGCGGGCCTCTTATCGGCCGCAGGAATGAGCGGTAGATTCCTGCAGCGCCCTCAATTCAGGAAAATCGGCGCCCTACTTTTCCAGCAAGAATCAGACTTCGAATCCATATTATGTCCCAAATCGAAGCCGTCTTTTGAAACTTGCGTGCGCCCGGCCAATCTCCCTTGGATCACCCCAGCGGATGATGAGCCGAGCTCCGCCTTTGCGCGGATATGAGCCGCGCCGGGCCGGTCTCGCGCAGATGAAGCCCCTGCCTCGCCAGGTCGAGCATCCCGCCCCGTAGGGCGAGAGTGCAGTCAGCCCAGAGACGAGCCTTACTCTGCAAGTTGGAGCATTGATTTTCTGAACATTTCCTCGGTTCAAACCCATTTTATGGTCGAATTCGAAGCCATATTTTGAAACACGGTCGCGCCTATCCGGACCTGGGAGCTGTCATCGTGATCGAGAGTTCGATTGATGAGGCCAAGGCCGACCCACCGAAATTGATCGATCACGCTCTCCAAGGGGTCTGCGTGGTCATAACGCGCAGCGGCGTACCTCCGGTACGCTTGGTACCGATCAACTCACGGGGCAAGCGACGCTTCGGAGCCCTTAAGGGAAAAATCGCCATCGACTGCCGCTTCCACGAGCCGCCACCGGACAGCGAACGCTTGGTCCTCGCATGAAAGTGCCGCCGACGCAGGCGGCCTCGTCACTCAGATCGTGAAACTGTGACACCTGATCGATCAACGGAATTTCGATCTCCAACCCATTTTGTGTCCCGCTTCGGAGCCATAATTTGAAACATGTTTGGCGGTGCACAGCGGGAGGTATCGTGGCGCTTGAGGGATGGGTCGCAATGGCCGCCACCTCGATCTAGCGTGAGAGAAACCTCCAAAAAAGCTGTTACCCCTTCGCTGGCTTGCCCCGCGTGCTCGGCTAGACCTCATTTTCGAGCGCATTCTCGGCCAGCTGTTGAGCCTTTTCTTCTGCCGGCCTAAGCTCCTCATGTCACGAATCCTCCACCCGTCTGGATGCATCTCCAGCCCCACTCTCTGCAGGCGCTTGTGGAGCCTCCCGGCAAGTTCCCGCATGCGCTGCGGCTCACGCCCAATCATGTCGAGGTGGAAGCCGCTCTCCGCTCCCCTATGGTCAAAGCGGCAAGGCTCCTTTTATCCCGGGCCGTTGAGAAGAACGGCCTTGTTCTCACACCTGGCGGACGCATGAAGCGTGCCGATGTCTGGTAAGTCTTCGACCAGACCGAATGGCCAGGCTACGAGAAGTCAGACGTCCTCGCCGCTAATAAGGTCATCAATGAGGGTGATGCCCACGGGGTTACCTTTACGAGGTTCATGCTACAGGCGAGCAGGCTCCTGCAGGAGCGCTCAGGGATTTTGAAGCCGAGTGAAGCAGCCAAGACCTTGCTCGCCCCCGAAGCAGCCCCCGCACTGCTAGCTGAATTGTTTCAAGCGGCGTTCTGGAAAATACGCCTTCAGATGTTCGACGGGATACCCATCGACTCCTGGCCGCAACCCCACATCGGCGTGGTCCTCTGGAGCCTGTCGGTCGCGGCCCATAGCTGGTGCAGCGCGGAAGAACTCACGTCCAATTGCTCTATGGTCGGCATCTTGGGTGAAGATCCCCCCCGCCGACCTACCTGAATACGCAATGGTGGCGCGGGCACTGCGAACATTGACATGGCTGGGCGTCATGGAAAGCCGAAAGCGGGAGGGGACTTGGCCCTGGGCATTGGATGAGGATTTCCGGAAGATGCCGCTATTCGAGCAATTGTTGCGGTTCGAGGTAGAATTGCAGGGAGCTGAAGGGCAGCGGCATTGACGTCAGGATTGTCTTAAGATCCTACGCGTAGCTGCATGCCATCAATGGGCGGCAGGGCTTCCCTTGATCATTCTTGTGAGTTCTTCCGCCATCCTGCGGTCAATCAACCTTTCAATCACGTAGTTCGGTTCCGCGTTTGCAGGGCTATTTTCGACCGCCCGCTTGGGCAACGGCGAAGCAGTAGTCCATGAGCCTCTTTCGGCTGAAGGCGTCGGATCACATTCGATGCATACGCTCGATTTTGCCTCGTTCCTCGACTCCTGCTCTCCGCGGGACAGGGCCAACGCTCGCCTGAGATTTTTCTGCTCGCCGTGATTGCCGGAGCAGCGGTGGATAGCCAGCCCAACCCCCGCCGCCGTAGAGCGAGCCTCGCCAATAGATGGGCAGGTTCGCGCAGCACCCGAGATCAGCCGCTCCAATTTTTTCGACTTCGGCTCAGGCGGCGCGCGGAGAGTGCTGGCGGCCCCGCCTCAGCCAAAGTCCGAAAATCATCGTCCTGGAAAAGCTCCCGAATTCTCGTTTCAAACCCATAAGTTGTCACGGTTCGAATCCAAACCTTGGAAATTAACGCCATTTTCTTTAGCCGGCTGCATCTGCGGGTCCGCTCAATTTTATCCGGAGCCTCAAGGAGCTTTCAGCCAATGCGCCAGTCAGGCTTCCCTCACCACTATCGGCAGCGCACTAGCCCGGCCTATAGGAGCGGCATGCTCAACGGTTCGACCATACGCCCTTCCAAGGGCCGCAATGCAGGAACGCTCCCTGCCGTCGCACCGTTGGTGCAAACGGAGGGCTAGGCGCCCCTCCAAAGCAGCCCGCAGACGACAAGATGCACGGCTCGTCCGTGAGACTTGTGCCCGGCGCTAATCGACCTTCCCCGAGCATGGACCGTTCATCGGGCGCGAGCTCTGCGAACACACTCGCAGGAGGCTCCGATGCGCAAGCTCGGAAATTCACCGGAGACCCTGTCTCCAAATGCAGCCCTGATCGCGGGAGGCATCCGTAATTCGGATCGGTCCTCGCCGTTTTTGCTGCCCGATCAAGATTTCGACGATCTCTGGTACGAGCCGTTGGATTTTGAGATCGATACCGAGCTCGGGCGGAAGCGCCCGGTGCTCGCTATGCAGGAAGACTTTGCCTCTGGTCGCATCCAGGACGCCTGGGTCACCTTCCTACAGTGAATCAGCCTGGCGGGGAGATGAGAGCTCCTGGCCAGGCATTCTTGCGTTCTCTCACCGGAATGACGGGCTCGAATGCAAAGAGCTGAGCGTTCTCCCAAGCCCGATCCACGCTGCCTCTGGCTCCAAACCAGATCATTCGCCACTATGGATATGTCGGCTCCACGATCCTCTCGAAGTCGGCGTGACCATACACTGAGACAGGTTGGGCCTCGCACCTATGCAGCTTCGCATCGCCGTTGCAGTGGCAATTTTCCTCGGCTCGTACCTTCCGCTCAGCATCATCTTGCTGGTTCAAGACCTGCAAACCGAACAGTTCGGTTTATGCGTTTCATCACTATTGGCCCTTGAGCAGTGGCAATGCGCCGATTTGCTGAAGAAACCGTGGCGGTCGCTCCCTGCCGTCGCAATCTGCGCTATCGGCGTGGTCGTGACAGCGGCAGCGTTCAAACTGCTGCCCCGTGGTCACACGGTGAAAGTCGTTGAGAGCAAGCACGTTCCTGCCGACCTGATCAATTATGTGATCCCCTACGTCGTCTCGTTCATGAGCCTGGATTACGAGCAGACATCGAAGATGCTCGGGTTTGTCGTATTCCTCGGGTGGATTTTTTGGATCACGTATAAGGCCGGCCAGATTGCGCTGAACCCACTCCTGACGGTCCTTGGCTGGAAGCTTTACGAGATCAAATACACTTTCATCGGCGGCGAAGTGGTCCATGTTGGGCGAATGCTGTCGAAAACCTCGATAAGCGCGGGCCAGAGCTATCGTCAAAATGGCCTACAGGATGTGATGATCGTCACCGACGAGATCTGAGGGGGCGAGGATGACGACGTTACAGGACCTGCAGAGTTTCGACCTGCAGGCAGCCGAAGTGACAGTTTGGGTCTTCAGGAAGCCAAGGACTAAAGGCGAAGTCCAGTTTCGCGGCCGCTGGATCGGGATCACCGAGGACCTCGCAGGCCGGCTTAGGGACGCCGTTCAAACCAATCTCGAAGGAATAACGGAAACGATCGAGTACGGCGTTCTTGCTCAGAACAACGAGGGCAGCGCACTAATCATCGATACGGATGAAACCGTAGCTCATAGAATCGCGGCTCAAATCATGGAGCCGACGGACGGCCTCAAAGTCCGCAACCTCGCCGACTTGAAGGACACTGACTTCTACGTGGCGCGTTTCGCGCTCGCAGACCAGGTCATGCTCGCCGTTCGCAAAACTGATGCTTCCTGGTCCACACGCAAGTCAGGTGGCCTCATCCGGATGGTTTACTCGGATGACGAGCTGGACGTCGACGACGATCCTGCCTTCACGATCCGCCCCGACTTCGACTTTTTTGTTCTGACGGACCGGATCTTTATCCGCAGCAAGCCACGCTTCGAATCTCTCCTGGCCTACAGGGAGGGTCACGAGCGCGTGTTTGAGGAGCTTCGGACGGAAGCGGAATTTGCTGCGATCTTCGCAGATATGGGGCCGCTGACAGCATATGTTGGGACGAACAAAATCCATCTCCGCCGCGCAGTGGCGATCCAGCAGAAAGGCCACTATCGCGACGTCGCGTTCATGCAGCGCCTACGGGCCCAATGCGCAGATATGAACTTGAACATCGCGTTCGATGAAGGCGGGCGGATAGTCGCAACGGTCGAGAGCGGTCGGGACATATTCATCGCTCTCCTCGATCATCGACTGGAATCGCGGCTGAGCGCGCAAATGTATGACGTCCCGAGCACCGAACTCGTTGGTTAGTTGAAGAACCGGATCGTCTGCTCCAAGGAGCGCTTACCCTAACTATGCGAATGTACAGCGGCCGGCGATCGCAGCCCCGAATTCATCGCGTCTGACGCGGTCCCCCGAGTACGCATTCCCGGTTGGCGCCTGTGCCCGGCGCATTCTCGAAAACGCACTCTGCAACAGGCGGGTTACCGCATTTCTTTGTGAGATCGCGAAAGCCGATGCATTCCCCAGAGGCAACGTGACGATAGCCAGGACCGCCTTTGTAGCCGCATAGCAGCGACTGAATTGGAAATAGGCACTTTCCGCTAGTCGAGCACTTTGGGATGATCGCTAGGACGGCAGGCGCCTTGGGCCTTCATGGTCCTGGGCGGTTTCTGGAATCAAAGCAGCCTCCGACGAGGAATTGCCATCCGGCGACGGCGTTCAAAGATCGCCCGTGGGAGATGTCAGTTTATACAGACCGCCGTGGCTGCCCTGCGTTTCGAGCCCTGGAGCTTCGTGCCCAACAGTCCCAGGCCACACCAAGCCCCGCAAAGCTATCCGCGCGAATAATGACGAGACGGTGGCCCAGCTTGAAGTGTAGGAGGAGTTCGCAGCGGAAGGTCTCCTTCGCTTTGGTGAGAGTTGACCCAATCAGACGAGCTCCGCGCCCTTGCGGCCCCATCAGCCAGCGGTCAAAGCGTGCCTGCGAATGGGTCTGAGACGGTACTGTCCGAGCAGGACCTGACGCCTAATTGCTCGCAGAAAATAGCGCCTCCAAGGAAATGCGCCAGACGCATGACAATAGCGACATTCAGGAGATTCATGAGATTGACATGATAAACATGCATAACAGAGCTGTGCTGCACCGTCTTATTGCAGCTGCGTGATCGGTTTATGTGCAGCGCACAACGAGATTGTCGCTGTGGGCACCGCCCCGGTCCGGAAGAGCTGCTTAGGGAGATCACCATGTTCGTCACTATAATCGCTGCCAAAATTCGCGCCTTCATCCGCTACCGCGAGACCGTTCGCGAGCTGTCGCGTCTTTCCAACCGTGAGCTCGCCGACCTCGGCGTGTCGCGCTCCGAGATCGACTTCGTCGCGCGCTCGCACGCCGCTGCCTGACGATGTAGAACCACCGCGTCATCCGGCGCGGCGCGTTCCAGGTAGTTTCTCCCGAAGCTCGTGATCCCCTCCCCTTGAGCTTCGGTTGAAGAGCGAATGCCCGCCTCCCGGCGGGCATTTTGCATTTTAGGACCAAGTCCGTTGTGGACCGTCGCCCGACGCGAAAAAGGGCCAACAGAACTCAGACGAACAGCAGATCTACGTAGCCATCCCGACTTAGAGGAGAGCCCAAAAATCCAGCCTGGGGCAAAAGCTCTCGATAGCGTTCGAGATGAGGGTGCTCATACTTATTGGGATTGCCGTATGAAAACGCGACCATCTGCCCATTGTCGGAAGGCGGCCAATCTCTCAGCAACTCATCAGTGTCCGAGGTCCAGTGCGTCTTCGCCCCATGATGGAACGCCAACAGGCCTCGTAGCCGGTACCCACTCGCTTTCAGATACCAATAGTGCTGGACGCGATGAAATGGCGCGTCGCCCGGCATCAAGATGACTTCGCGAGCCAGAGAGGTCGCGGCGAATGCGAGCCCAGTTAAATTGCAATCCTCACTGCCAGCATCGGCATCGAACTTTCCCAGCTTTTCGAGCCAGAATGCATCGCCTCTAGCCGCCTCAAATTTCACGGCCTTGCCCACCAGCGTTTCGGGAATGCAATGTATCGTCGATACTTGCGTCGATCGCAGGACTGCGCGCGGTGAAGTCAGCTGCCTTGGCACAAGCCATCGCGCTTGTTTGAGTACGGCTGTGCCTTCTCGCGCGGAGCACCAGTGGTCTTCGTCCCAATGTGACAGGAATAGGTGCCGGCCGCCATGGATGGGTAAGGCAGCATTGATTTTCGCCTCCCTCCCGTGATCGGACGGAAATGGGCTGCTCTGTTTGCCACCATAATCGACCCGGAGCACTAACTGCTGATCGCTGTCCAAGAGGCTCAACGCGTCCCCCTGACCGACATGATGAACGCGCACGCCAGAGAGACCCGCGACCCCATCAAGAGGATTTGGAAGGGCTGAGCTCTCTGTCCGCGCCGTTATGGCTTCGCGTTTAGGCTTCACGGTCATTCCGTCAGAAACTGTGTAGCTTGCCCTTCCACGTCCTCGGTCATTACCTCGTCACTTTGGAGAAACCGCTCCTGGGCCTGATAGCTGCGGTGGCTCGATACGACCTCAATGACAAATGGATCCTCGCCAGAGGAGGGCCGAGGCGGAGACACCGGTGCAGCCGAGCCGTCCTCTTCCTCACCCCAATCTCCAACATGAGCTAGCGAAAAAACGTCCCGCAACTGCGCAGCTCTCCATCTGGATACGGGATCAAGGCTGTCTAGATAGCCACGCATCAGCTCCTCTCCGGCCTCGGGGGTGACCGCCGCCGGCGTTTTGAACGCACCTGGATTGCGCACCATCCTCCGAGCCGCGCAAACTCTCGCACATGCCTCGTCTGAGGCAGCCAAGCGGACAGATAAATGTCCAAGACGGGCAACATCTCGGCATGCAAGTTTCTTTGAAGTTGACTGAGCCGGAGAGCCCTATCTGCCGCAAGCGGAAATATCGGCATCGGTGTAATTTGTGTAACAATGCGATCGAACGCTGAAATACTCACAGCACTGAATCTAAATCGCACCGGGCTATTATGCACGCTCCATCCCGAGGGGAGGAGGTTTCCCGCCGGGTCATCCACGAGTTCCGAATTGTATCCTTGCTCGATGCTTTCAAGGAAGCCGAAGAATCCACCGGAAGAAAACAAAATCTCCTCGCGTCTACCCAGAATTGCTCTCAATTATACAGCGAAGCCGAAGGCAATCGGTTGTCAATCAGTAATCACCAATGTGCCGGCGGCTCCACGAGCTCGACAAGTTCGAGCACCGGATATCCAATATACGCAAGAACCGGTACATCGTGTTCATCGACGCCGTTTTCCCAATGCTCGACGATGTTTATTGCAGTAGCTCGACGCAGGGCACGGGGCACCTGGTCATCGATCTTTAATCTGCTCATTTCCTCGCCATCTTGCAGGATGGATAGAAATTTTTCGCCTATTCCGACTTTGAATGAGGAGCCCGCATTCAATCCGGTCACTGGAACGGAGATTTCCGCGAGCCCATCGATTTTGAAGGTGACGCCGCTAAAATCCAGCCGGTCGCCGATGTCGATCATTATGTCGTAAATTTCTCTCACATGATCGAACATCGCGATGTTGGTGTGAAGCGTCGGTCCAAGCCGCCCATGAGGTCCCTGCGAGCCGCTGTGGTCTTCCACGACTTCCAATCCTGCTGCGGTTACTAGCTTCCCGCTCGTCGAGTTCATTACCGGCCAGCGATACCTTTCAACCCCGAATTGTTCGATCGCGATGGCGTCATCATCGATCCAAACTCCCACGGGCGAGCCTACTTTTAGCTGGCAGTCAGGGATGCAGATCTGCGCGCGGTTATCGTACCCAATTCGAACGTGGTCCATTTGGTAGGCCCAGGCGACTCTATCAGCGCATTGGAGCAGCATCGAAAATTAGACCTCGATTTGAGAATGCTTGCTGTCGGTAACAGGTAACGCCGCCACGCTGCCGTTACCTGTTACCGACATGGTGATAGCCCGGCAGCAAAGCAAACGAGCCTGTCGCCACCTCGCGCACAAAAAATTTCCTATGTTTCGCTCGCGTTGCCATTCGACTGGAAAGCGTCGCGGCGTCGAGAATCTCGCCACGGCTGGTCGCCTTTTCCAGCAGATCTTTGGGAATCGCGGCCAGCAGCTCTGCAGGTTGGAAGTTGCCATCGCCCCTACCCGCATTGTTCATCCGCTCCATCCAGGCATGGGTCTGAACCATCACCTCGTCCCAAATCTCGCCGGAAGATTTACGCTCATCCCGTCGGATAGCGGCAGCGCCCGGTCCGGATGCGTCGACCACCTTCCGCTTCCGTCTCAGCCCCTTGATCTGTTCGCGGGCCACTGCGAGCTCGCATGCGAGCTGCTCGGCTCTTTTTTCTGCTGCGGCGATGCGGGATTCAGCTACATCAGCCAGAGCGAGGCCTTCATCCCTCAGTTGCTCTTCGCCGGCCCGGATAGCCTCAACGCGAGCGCGATCCGCCGCGAACTGCCGTGTCGCCTCCTGCATCGCCTGCTCCCAGAGAACCTTTCCCAGCACAGCTAGCTGCCGCTGAAGCGGTTCAGGAAGACCTGCGTTCTCCAACGTGTGCTGATAGCAACGCTCGGCTTTCCAAGCAGCTAAGTGTTCCCCAATTGAGCGGTACGAGCCGCCTTTCAAGAGTGCCTTCTGCACGCTTCGGACTGAGACCCGCTCGGCATTCGCTCGCATCCGGTCAGCGGCATCGTAGACTTCATCTTTTGTCGGCATCGCCACCTCCACCGAGCCACACTTGCCGAGGATTGGTGAAAACGTCCTTCACCAGAGAGGCATCGGCCGCTCATTTAGACTTAGAGTTTCCAGATTCTTTTCCGGATGACGTCTTTCGCCCGAAAAGGGCTTGCCTGATTCCTTGAAGTAACTGCTTCAAGCATCAGAGGTGCGGATACCGGCGGTACGGAGCGCCCCCGCTCCAAGATCAAGCTTCGCAATTCTGTTAGGACTTCAGCCGCGGGCCGATACCTCAAGTTCAAAAACGCCTCGCTCCTTCAACTTGGCGGTTCGCCCAGTCTCATCGACGATGCACTCGGCTGCTCCCGGCAATTCGCTATGATTTTCGCCGAGGCCGATGGCGACCGATTCAACTCGGAGCGATCAGACGCCGGCCCAGGTTGCGACCGGTGATATACCCCAACCCAACTTGTTTTCTGAAAGTTAGAGGGCGGAAATGATCGCCTCGAGGCCGAAGCCTTCCTAGCCGGACGGTCTCAGCTATAACTGCGGATTCCGCGGTTGCCCGGTAGCCTACCTTTCGAAGATCGCGCGGCTTAAGAAGCGCGAGCCGGCGTGTCCAAACCGCCATGGCTGATGCGCAGCCTTCGAAATTCCGATCCGAGTGCTGCATGAAATCTCGGGCTCATGAGAACGGTCAAATATCGCGAAAGGCGCCCGTTCCAAACTCAGTCCATTATGGACGCTCGTTATCCCAAGCGCCTGTGCTAAGCGCCCTGGCCCGTTGCATAGGTTGTCCGCGCTGCCGCGACGCGCCCGCATGTCAGCTAGCCTGTCTGTCGGCTCTATGGCTCTGATCAACACCGCGCCATCGCCCGCGGCGACAATATTCAGGCACCAGTGAAGCCCATAGGACCGATAGACGTAAGCGTGCCAGGAAGGCCCGAACATGGCAGCATTTCGCGGTGTCGGACCTCGGAAGCTGTGCGAAGCTGGGTCGTCGGCGAGATAGGCCTCGGTTTCAACGATTGTTCCTCCGACGCCGTCGACGAACAGCTTCATACCGATCAGGCGCGGAGCAAGCTCCAGAGCGTTCAAAGCCTTTATCTCGGTCAGATTCAAAGGCATTCCGTCAACGCGAGCCCCAGATGGCGCTGACTTTGACGCCCGTCTTCAGCCTGAAACGACTAGCGTATCAGTGGAAGCACCGTCGCCGCAGCGATCGCCACGACGATGGCACCGCGGATCAGGATGCCGTTGATCCGAGCCTTAGAGGCTTCTGAGTTGTCAGGCGTACGCATAACTTCGCCTCCCTCGAAGCTCAGCTTCGGACCCAACACCCCAAGATGCAATCCCTATGAAAAGTCATCCGTCACACTCTCCGTTTGTTACGCACCCCATAAGTGCGTCATTCTCCTTATAAGAGCGTACTACGCTAGGCCTCTCTCGACTGAAGCTTGGGAGCGGAACCAGTCTCGCCTCCCGCAAGTTCCTCGCCTGCGTTTATTCACAGCGCGAAATGTAGGAACGAAGCCATGGCTCCGCGCGCGGTCTGGAAAGGCGTCCTCAAGATCGCCGAGGTGACCTGTCCCGTATCGCTCTACACGGCCGCCTCGACCTCGGACCGCATCTCTTTTCACACGCTGAACCGCAAAACCGGAAACCGCGTCCATCGTCAGTTCATCGACGAGGTCTCGGGCAAGCCTGTGGAAACCGAGGATCAGGTCAAGGGGTACGACAATGGCGACGGTGAGTACACCGTCCTCAAGCCGGAGGAGATCGCGGCGGCCGTCCCCGATAGCGACAAGACGCTCGCTGTCGAGACATTCCTGCCCTGCGACGAGATCGACGACATCTTCTTCGACAGGCCCTATTACGTCGCGCCCAGCACGCCCGTGGCCGCCGAGGCGTTCGCTCTGATTCGCGAGGGCATGAAGGGAAAGCAATCCGCAGCTCTCGCACGAACGGTGATCTTCCGGCGGATGCGGTCGATCCTGATCAGGCCGCATGACAAGGGGCTGATCGCGACCACCCTTAATTTCGACTACGAGGTGCGATCCGCCGAGGATGCCTTCAGCGATGTCCCCAAGTTGAAGATCGAGGAAGAGATGCTCGATCTTGCCGAGCACATCATCAAGACCAAGGCTGGCAAGTTCGATCCCAAGGGCTTCGACGATCGCTACGAGACGGCGCTCGCCGAGGTCGTGCGGGCCAAGATCGAAGGCCGCAAGATGAAGCCGCAGAAGCGACCGGAGCCGACCAAGGTGGTGAGTCTCCTCGATGCGCTGCGGGAGAGCGCGGGCGCTGGCAGCGGAAAAAGCGCGAGCAGGAAACCGACAAAAGCGGCCGCGTCCACAAAGGCGCCCGCGGCCCGCAAGAAGGCGAGCTGACTATTTCCGGCGCGGCTCCAGGCTCTTTTTCAGCGCGTCCATGATGCTCACGACGTTGCTGTCACTCGCCTGAGGCTTGGACGCCTTGGCGGGCTTCTTGCCCTTCTGCTTCGCCTTGATGATGGAAAGCAGCTCGTCCTCCACCGGGTCCTGCGCGAGGTCGGGCGACCAGTCCTTGGTTCGGCTGGTGATCAGCTTATCCATCAGCGGCCGCAGGTCGGCGTCTGGTTTGGCATCCTTGATGCCGGAAAAATAGTCCTTCTCCGGCCGGACCTCGTCGCCATAGCGCAAGGTCCAGAGCACGATGCCGTTGTCGCGTGCATCGAGCAGAACGGCGCGCTCGCGGCGATACAGCACCACGCGCGATATCCCGACGGTCCTGGTGCGCTTCATCGCCTCGCGTATGACCGAAAAGGCCTCCTCGCCGACCTTTCCGTCCGGCACAAGGTAATGCGGGGTGTCGTACCAGATCCAGCCGACGGACGACCGTGGGGCAAAGGTCTCGATGTCGATCGTGCGGGTGCTTTCCAGGGCGACAGCGTCCAGTTCGTCCTCCTCCAGCATCACATAGTCGTCGTCGCCCTTCGGATAGCCCTTGACCTCGTCATCCTCGGCGACGGGCTTGCCCGTGACCGCATCGACGAACCGGCTCATGATTCGGTGGCCGGTCTTTCGATTGAGGGTATGAAATCGGACCTTCTCGCTCTCGGAGCGGGCTGGCATCATCGCGACGGGACAGGTCACAAGCGAAAGCTTGAGATAGCCCTTCCAGAAGGTCCGCGGCGCCATGTGAGCTCTCCCGATCTGCTCGGCTGAACGCCGGAACGGCGGAGATCGTTCCTCCACGTAGCGGCGCGAAATCCATCAGGCGGCCTTGGCGCGTTTGCTGAGCTTCTTGATCGCATCGGCGATCGACCCCGAGGCGTCGTCGTAACCTTCCCACGCCGTCGTCTTCCTCAGCAGGGCCGGCACGGTCCTGACTGTGAAGCGCGCCGGATCCAGACCGGCCTTCACCTGTGCCCAGGCCAGCGGCATTGAGGCATGCGCGCCAGGCCGCGCGCGCGGAGACAGCGGCGCCACCGCCGTCGCCATGCGGTCGTTGCGCAGATAGTCGAGGAAGATCCGCCCGTTCCGCAGACGCTTGGCCATGTTGACGACGTACCGCGACGGCTCGTCCGCCGCGAGTTCCGCACAGAGCGAGCGGGCGAAGTCCTTCGCCGCCGGCCAATCGACGGACGCGCGCTTGCCTGTCGCCAACGGCGCGACGACGTGCAACCCCTTGCCGCCGGTCGTCTTGCAGAAGCTCGTCAGCCCGAGCGCCTCCAATCGCTGGCGCATCTGCTTCGCGGCGTCGATGACGTCGGCAAACTCGACGCCCGGCCCCGGATCGAGATCGAAGACGAGGCGGCCGGGCGTCTCGGGGTCGCCCGGCGCGCAGTTCCACGGATGCAACTCGATGCCGCCGATCTGGGCGGCGGCCGCCAGGGCCTCGACGCGGTCGATCTGCAGATAGGGCTTCTTATCCCCGAAGACGCGGACAAGCTCGAAAAGATTCGACGTTCCCATTCCCGCATGGCGCTGGAAGAACGTCTCGCCACCGACCCCGTCTGGCGCACGCACCAGCGAGCAGGGCCGACCCTTGATATGGGGAAGCATCCACGCGCCGACGGCAGCGAAATACTTGGCGAGATCCTGCTTGGAGACGGGCTTGCCGTCCTCGGCGTCCGGCCAGAGCGCCTTTTCGGGGTGACTGATGCCGACGCCCATCACATCGGCCCTGCCGCCGCGCGAGCGCGACGGGCGCGGTGTCGGCGCTTCCGTCTTAGCGGGGTCGGCAGGCAGGTCGGTCTCGACCTCGTCGGCCGGCTTGTCCTCGCGCAGGCCCTTGAAAGCCGCCTGGCGCACCATGCCGTCGCCAGTCCAGCCAGCGAACTCGATTTCGGCGACGAGTTCCGGTTTGAGCCAGGTCACACCTGTCTCTCGCTTCGGCGCACCCGCGCCGGTGAAAGGCGACGTTTTCGCAGCCGCCGCCTGCAGGCGCGGCATCAGGGCCTCGACCTTCGACGCGCTGTAACCGGTCCCAACGCGGCCGATGTAGATGAAGTGCGAGCCCCGGTTGACGCCCACCAGCAACGATCTGAACTTGCCCGCCGTCGTCGCCCAGCCGCCGATCACAACCTCATGCCCGGCGCGACACTTCGCCTTCGTCCAGCTGTCGCTGCGCCCCGACGTATAAGGCGCGTCGACGGCCTTGGAGACGATGCCCTCCAGCGACAGCTTGCAGGCGGATTGCAATATCGCGTCGCCGCCCGTCTCGAAATGCTCGACATAGCGAAGAATGACGCCGTCGCCGTTGTCGTCGAGACAGGCCTTGAGCTGCTCCTTGCGGGTCAGCAACGTTTCTTCCCGCAAGTCCCTGTCGCGGTCGAAAAGCATGTCGAAGGCGAAGAAGACGAGATCGTCGGTCTTTCCTTCCGAAATCGCGGCTTGAAGCGCAGCGAAATCGGGGGACCCGTTCTCATCAAGCGCGACGATCTCACCGTCGATGATAAGATCCGGGAGGCTTGCAGCAGCCTTCTGGATCGCCGTGAACTTGGATGTCCAATCCAGCCCCTTCCGGGTCTTGAGGGTGATCTTGCCAGCCTCGACGCGGAGCTGGACCCGGTAGCCGTCGAACTTGATCTCATGCACCCAGCCGGACCCATTGGCGGGCCTGTCCACCGACCGGCAGAGCTGGGGCTCGATAAACGCGGGGATCTTGCCAGGCTTGGTCTTGCGAACTGGACGCTCTGTCGCGGGCGACTTGCGGCGCCGAGCGGCGAGGCCCTCGCTGCTGTCCCACTCCGCATCAGGCGCCAGCACATCCTTAGCCAGCAGGAAGGGCTTGGGTGAGCGGCCCTCGCCTGCCGCGATAGCCGCCATCTTCCGCCCGGAGGCGACGGAGGTGTCGGTTTTCAGCACGGCCTCGCCATTCCCCTCGGTCGCGTGCGCGTCCCGATGCTTGATGAGGAGCCAATTCGTCCTTTTGCCGCCGTCCCGATCGCGACGCATCCGTACGAGTACGAAACTGCCCTTGAGCCTTTCGCCTTCGAGCGTGAACTTGAGATCGCCCTTTTCGAGTTGGCGCTCCGGGCTGAGTTTTCCCTCTGGCTGCCAATAGCCGCGATCCCAGAGCTGTACGGTCCCGCCGCCGTATTCACCTTTCGGGATCGTGCCCTCGAAGTCGCCGTACGCCAGCGGATGGTCCTCTACCTCGACCGCGAGACGCTTGTCCTGCGGATCGAGGGAAGGCCCCTTGGTCACGGCCCATGACTTGAAGACGCCGTCGAGTTCAAGGCGCAAGTCGTAGTGAAGACGCGTGGCGTCGTGCTTCTGGACGACGAAGCGCAATCGGTTGGACGATGACACGGCCACGTCGTCGTTGGGCTCCTTCGTCTTCCTGAAGTCACGTTTGGCGCGATAACTTTGAAGCTTGCCGGTCAAGGAGCGATCCTCCGAAATCGCTCAACGCCAGTGGTTTTTACGAGTTCCCATTTGGGTGCAGGGTGAAGGAATAGAGCTGTTGCCGATGCCCACCAACATCGGCAGCCCAAGCCATCACCTGCGCGCAATGTGATTGCACCTGATAACGCTGCCAGTACGCCGGCCTCGGAGCCCACGGCGCGCAAGGTTCGCAGTCGCGGCACCTGCAGTTGCCGCTCTGCCCTCTGCGGTCAGTCGCCAAAAGTTCGATTGCAAAAGCGCTTACCGGGCGACGATCGAAGGCCGCAGAGGGAAGTAGGGTCTGCGGAACTAGCTTAGATTAGCAGCGTTTTAAGGTCGGCGTATTGAGGTCAATTTCAATCCGGGGGGATTATCCGTGTATGCACCATCCCGCCGCGCGTTTCTCGCTCTGGCTTCGAGCGCTTACGCGCTCGCAAGCCATTCGGTGCAGGCCCAGGCACCCAAAGGAACCTTCGGCTATAGAGACGTCGTACAGCAAGCAACGGCCTTGGCGAAGCAGCCCTTTGATGTCGAGAGTGCGAAGATCCCCGACGAGCTGTCGAAGCTGACCTATGATAGCTACCGCGAAATCCGCTTCCGCCGCGACAAGGCCTTCTGGCGCGAGGGCGGCTCGGATTTCCGCCTGCTGCCCTTCCATCTCGGCTTTCTGCACAACAAGCCGGTTCAGGTTTACATCATCAACCACGGCAATGCGATCCCGATCCCGTTCACGACCGGCCTGTTCGAATACGGCAAGGTGCCCGTCCCCAAGGGTCTGTCGCCGGCGCTGGGCTTCGCGGGTTTCGCTGTGACCACCAACCTGAACGATCCGAAGGTGCAGGACGAGGTCATCTCCTTCCTCGGCGCGAGCTATTTCCGGTTGATCGGCCGCGAGCACCGCTACGGGCTTTCGGCGCGCTCGCTGGCGCTCGATGTCGGCGGCCAGGGGGCGGAGGAATTCCCGTTCATGCGGGCGCTCTGGGTGGAAGAGCCATCGCGCGACACGACCGAGCTCGTCATCTACGCCCTGCTCGACTCTCCCTCGGTCGCCGGAGCCTTCCGCTATGTCGTCCGCCCGGGCCGGGACACGCATATGGATGTCACGGCGACCATCATCCCGCGCCGGGAGATTGAGCGGATCGGCATCGCGCCACTGACCTCGATGTTCCAGGCTGGCGAGGGTGATCTCGGACAGCGGACTGATTTCCGCCCCGAGATCCACGATTCGGACGGGCTGATGCTGCAATCCGGCAGCGGAGAATGGATCTGGCGCCCCATTCGCAATCCCAAGGCACTGCGCATATCGAGCTTCGGCGACAAGAACCCGCGCGGCTTCGGACTGATGCAGCGCGACCGCGACTTCGGCAGCTATCAGGACCTGGAAGCGCGCTACGATGCGCGGCCCGGCTACTGGGTCCAGCCTCAGGGCGACTGGGGCGAAGGCCGGGTCGACCTCATCGAAATCCCGACGAATAACGAAGCCTTCGACAACATCGTCGCCTGCTGGACGCCCGGCAAGCCGCTGCCCGTCGGAGAAGCCGCCGCATTCAGCTACCGCATCTCGGCACTGTCAACGACCTGGCACCTGCACCCCTATGCGCAGGTGCAGCAGAGCTTCAACGGCTCCGATATCGAGGACGGCGTCTCCCAAGGGCAAGGCACGAAACGCTTCATCGTCGATTTCGCCGGCGGCGACCTCGCTTATTACCAGAGCGAGCCCGACCGCCTGGAGCTCGTCGCGACGACGACGGCCGGCGCGATCACCACGAAAATCCTGACGTTCAATGCGCCATTGAAAGGCGTGCGCGCCATCGTCGACGCGACGCTGCCCGACGGCCAGTCGGCCGAGCTTCGCATGTTCCTGAGAGCGCGGAATCGCACCCTGAGCGAGACCTGGACTGCAACGTGGTCAGTGCCTGCCGGCGATGCCGCTGGGACGCAATCGTCAAAGAAATAGCTTTTCACGACGGGCGCCCTTCCGTCGACCGCTTCATGGCGGCGTCCAGATTGAAGGAAAGCGATCAGAGCAGGCTCGGGAAAACTGGACAGTCGGGATAAGTGGAGTTTCTGCCTGAAGGCGCATGATGGCGGCGACAGGAGAGACCATTGCGAAACGACCGCGGCGGAACCACACGCCGGCCTTCAAGGCGAAGGTGGCCCTTGCAGCCGTCAGGGTCGAAAAGAAGACCGTCGAGTTGGCACAGAAGTTCGATGTGCATCCGAACCAGATCACGCAGTGGCGCAATCAACTTCTCGACGCCGGCTGAGTTAAAACGCGAGCCAGAGCCAGCGAGATTTTATAAGGGTGCCGAGTTCTGTCCGGATTTTTTCCTGGTCCTATGCTCATAAGAGGAGCCGGTTGATATATTGCGGGCCCATCGCGTCAGGTTGCGATGTCTGGCCCGATCGGCGATGAGCGATGGAGCCCTCCTGTCGCCGTACTCCGTAGTGGCATGCCACGCTTCCAGGATCCAAGAGCGATGCTGTCAGCTTTCGACCTCATTGCCATCCTGATTGTCCTGACCGCCATCTTCGGCTGGCTTAATCACGTCTTTATCCGCCTTCCGCATGCGATCGGCCTGCTCGTGATGGGGTTGGCTTCGTCTTTGATCCTGATCGGGGTCGAGATCGCCGTACCGAACATCTCCCTCTACGATGATCTGCGAAGTCTCCTCCGGCAGATTGATTTCCAGGAGGCAGTGCTGAACGGCATGCTGGCCTTCCTGCTGTTTGCCGGCGCGCTCCACGTTAATCTCGGCGTCCTCAAGAGCAGGGCCTGGGCCGTCGGCCTAATGGCGACCATTGGCGTCGTGATCTCGACAGGCGTTGTCGGTGTCGGCTTCTGGTGGCTATCAGCCGTGTTTGGCGCACCGGTTTCTCTCGTCTGGTCGCTGGTCTTTGGCGCCCTGATCAGCCCGACCGACCCGGTCGCAGTCCTGAGCACGCTAAAATCAGTCAGCGTTCCGAAAACGCTCGAAGCCGATATGGCCGGAGAATCGCTCTTCAACGACGGCGTCGGCGTCGTGATTTTCACGGTCCTCGTCGCAATCGCAGCGGGAGCGAGTAACGGTGCCGTGAATGCTGCACACGTCGCGCATCTTTTTCTCGTCGAGGCGCTCGGCGGCGCCATCCTCGGCCTGATCACAGGCTATGTCGCCTATCGCGCCACACGCGCGATCGACGATTACCCGATCGAGACGCTGATTACGCTGGCGCTCGTGATGGGCACTTACGCCCTGGCCTCGAAGCTTCATATGAGCGGGCCGATCGCCGTCGTGGTCGCCGGCATCCTGATCGGCAACCAGGGCCCAAGGGATGCGATGAGCGACGAGACTCAGCGCTATCTCTTCGCGTTCTGGACCCTGATCGACGAGGTTCTGAATTCGGTCCTATTCCTTCTGATTGGGCTGGAAGTTCTGGTGCTCAGCTTCGACCGGATCTTTTTCTGGCCCGCAGTGGCAGCCATACCACTTGTGTTGTTGGCGCGTTTCCTAGCCGTCTCGATCCCGGTCCTGGCGCTGCGCTCACGCACCGAATTCGTTAGGGGCACGATCCCCATTCTGACCTGGGGCGGTCTGCGAGGAGGCATCTCTATCGCGCTGGCGCTGTCATTGCCTGGCGTCGGCGAAAAGCCAATTCTGCTGGCCGCGACCTACGCCGCCGTCATCTTCACGATCGTCATTCAGGGCTTGAGCCTGAGAGCTGTTGTCCAGCGCTCCTCCGGGCCGAACTGAAGCCTCATATCACTCCTAATATATAATCTGCCCGCTTCCCGACCTCCCGCGTTGCTGCAATGAGGATCATCCCGCCGACCATCGAGCTTCGCGTTTCTCTGGGTAGCCGGATGCTGCCAATGAAAAGGGCCCAGGCTCAGCACTCCTTCGCCCTCTCCGGCTCGACCTTCATCTATCATACCGATTAATCGACCCGCCGGAGTTCGGGATCTGGAGCGCCAACGCCAAGAAGCGCTAGGATCTTTCTGACTTGCCGTGCCTATCCGTCGGGCAATCATTGACTTTGGTGGGGTATCATCGTTGTGCTTGTGGTCAGGGCAATGTTCGCTCGATCCATCGCGCCGCTTTAATCCGTGCCCGACACCGCCTACTGACGACCGCGACACTCGCAGGCGCTTTCTAGGGAAGACCTCGGTCGACTTGCGAGACGATCATACGGAGCCTTTCCGCTACTGAGGGGTTGTCTCCATGTCGCTCCGCTCCAACGGAGCCATAGGGAGGCTATAATGCCAGCAGGACAGACAAGCGGAACCGGCGCATTGACCGAATTGCAGGACGAGGACGTTCGCAAGAACGATATCCTCAGCAACCGCGACAAGGCGCAACGTTCACCCGGCAGGGGCCTCGACGGAAAAGGCGTGCAGGTGGACGAGTACAAGGATACGCCAGCGAACCGGCGACCTAAATTCGATGAGGAGCAGTCGTCATGAGCGCGGACAAGATCAAGCCGCAGCCCCTTACCGATGAGGACAAGGCGAAGCAGGCCGCGGAAACCAACCGTCCCGGCTTCGATCTCGGCGGGGCCAAGGGCAACGTTAGCGCTGGTCGGGGCCTCGGCCTCGGCTCGGACGCAAAGGATGATCGCGAAGCCCAGAGGCTTCCGCGCGCTGGCCGCAAGGGGCCATGAAGATGCTGTCGACGGGGCCCGGCAACAGCATGACGCATGAACTGGCAAGGCCTGATTTTTCAGGACCGGGAAGGCGTCATCAGGGCCCTTAGTCGCCGGCTTCCTGGCCTTTGCCCTCCGTGTGGCGTTTCTGCGGATCACCGGAAAACGGGCGCTCGCGAAGCTTAACGCCTTCGATCGTGACGATGGCGCTAGCGTCCTGAGCAGTACGAAGACGATGGTGGCTCCCGCTCGCACGGATTGTTGCATTCGGTAACAGGCGGACCTTCTCTGGATCTCACCCGTTGCTCCATCATGGCCGCAGGCGCCACGGAGGATATCGCGATGCAATACCTACGTTTCCTGGCGATGATCGCGGTTTCGACCGCGATCATGTTCTGTCTCACCTACGTCAACAGCTATGCGTTCGACCATGTCTGGTTCAGCCAGACGCGGCTCTGGATGGCGCTCGTCATGGGGGCGTCGATGGCTGTCGTGATGCTCGGTTTCATGACCTCGATGTACCGGAACCGAACCGCGAACATCGCGATCCTGGTCGGTGCCGCCATCCTCTTCGCCGGCGCGCTGTGGGCCGTGCGCAGCCAGCGGACGGTCGGCGATGTCGCCTATTTGAAGGCCATGATCCCCCATCATTCGATCGCGCTTCTCACCAGCGAACGCGCGCAGATCGAGGATCCGCGCGTCCGGCAGCTCGCCGACGGCATCATCGCGACCCAGCGCAAGGAGATCGCGGAGATGACCTCGCTGATCGGCGACCTGGAACGCAAGGCGCGGTGACGCCCGCATACGGAGGATCGGCTCATGCCGTCTGCTGAACTCTACCGGATGGTCACGCCCGAACATGTCTGCCCTTATGGCCTCAAGGCGCTCGACCTGCTGAAACGGAAAGGCTTTTCCGTCGAGGACCACCCGCTGCGCTCGCGCGAGGAGACCGACGCATACAAGCGCAGCCACGATGTGAAGACCACACCCCAGGTTTTCATCGAGGGCGCTCGGATCGGTGGATATGACGATCTGCGGCGCCATTTCGGCTTGTCTGTCGCCGATCCCGATGTCCCCTCTTACCGGCCCGTCATCGCCGTCTTTGCTGTTGCGCTTCTGATAGCCCTTGCGGCTCAGTGGGCCGCCTTCGGCATGCTCGCTTTCGGCCGCTCGCTCGAATGGTTCATCGCGACCAGCATGTGCCTGCTTGCGATGCTGAAGCTCCAGGATGTCGAGACCTTCTCGACGATGTTCCTGAACTACGATCTGCTGGCGCGGCGCTGGGTGCCTTACGGCTACATCTACCCTTATGCGGAGCTCGCCGCCGGCGTGCTGATGCTGGCAGGGCTGGCGACGTGGTTCTCGGCGCCACTTGCCGCGATCATCGGCACGATCGGCGCCGTTTCGGTCATCAAGGCGGTCTATGTCGATGGGCGAGAGCTGAAATGCGCCTGCGTCGGCGGCTCCAGCAAGGTGCCCCTCGGCTTCGTCTCGTTGACCGAAAACCTGATGATGGTCTTCATGGCGCTCTGGATGGGCTTCCACCTACTTTGAGCGCAACGCCGCATCGCGCATAGTTGGCTTCCGCTGCCGCTGGCAGCTTCCCAGAATTGCCTGATCAGATGGGGATGGAGTTCCCCTGAAACCGCCTGCGAAGGCTGATGGCTCCTGCCGCGCGTAACAAGGCGGCACAGCGGTATCGAGCACAGCCTGCCGCAACGATCGATTC
Organism: Allobosea sp. 47.2.35; assembly: GCF_024655635.1. GTDB lineage: Bacteria > Pseudomonadota > Alphaproteobacteria > Rhizobiales > Beijerinckiaceae > Allobosea. The sequence goes on from NZ_JANLGI010000012.1 coordinate 139,153, forward strand.
CGGCCCGCTTCCAATCCTATGAACCCCACATGTCTTTGTCACGATTGCTTAAAGCATCTCCTGACTTCCTAAAGCTCGGCTTTGAAAGGATGATGTTGATCGCGTAGCTTTGAGATTAAAGACCTCGCACTGCGGCCACGCGACGTCGTCATCTTTTCAAGCCGCCGGCAGACTTATTCACCCGGTACCGCGCGGAAGGTAAAATCTGAGCAAGCAGTCATGCGCTGTCGGAAGCCATTAGCGGCGCGTGCGCCGAGCGCCCAAGCGGCCAAGAACCGGATCTTCCGTCGGCTTTGGGCCAATCCCCGACGCTGCGTAGGATCCGGGTGTCGAACAAGACGTCGGTTGAAGCGAGGACATCGTGTTCGTGGATCGATATCGACGAGCCCGAATGAACGAAATTCGATCATTCGGGTCGCTTGGCGATTCTTAGCCAGATTCAACGCGGCAAAAGGTTTGTGCGCGCCAGGTCGACGACCTCGTCTCCGCGACCAAACATCACCGCGGGTTGCATCCAGAGCCCAAAGCCCTTGGCTTGCTCCACGGCAATGGTCGGAGGCATAGATAGCTCTTGAGTATTCGCAACAGTTCTCGGGCGGCATGCGCCAGAACGCGGAAGCCGATTTGCCAAACGGTGCACCATGCCTCGATCCGGCGTAGGCGTTCGGCCGCGGTTGTCCTTTCCAGCTTGATCTCGACCTCGTGCGGCCAGTGCCCAGTCATCGCCACATACCCCGCATCTTTGCCCTGACATCGACCTTCGGGCCACCAGACGGCGCCCGCGAGACTTCCGCGGCGGCGATGGGCCAAGCCGTCCGCTCGAACTGGCCGAGCAGCGCATTCGGAATAAAGCGGGTGCGGTTGGCATAGACGTGTCGGTCACCCGTCGCCGACTGTCCATGTGTGAAGAAGCGCTGCGGCACGACGAGATGCAGGTCGTCCTTGGCTCGTGTCATCGCGACATAGAGCAGCCGACGCTCCTCCTCGATCTCATCGCGCGCGCCGGCACCAAGGTCGATAGGGATGCAGCCGTCGACCGTGTTCATCACGAAGACCGATTTCCATTCCTGCCCTTTTGCCGAATGGATCGTCGACAGGATGAGATAGTCCTCGTCGAGATGCGGTACCCCGGCCTGGTCGCTGGTCGCGTCCGGCGGATCGAGCGTCAATTCGGTCAGGAAGCGCTCACGCGACGGATAGCCGCTGGCGATCTGTTCGAGTTGCACGAGATCGGCTTGCCTGGTGCTGGCGTCCTCGTGGATGCGCTCCAGATGAGGCTCATACCAGCGGCGAGCGCGCTCAATCTCTGCCGGCCAACCCGTCGCGCCGGCGCGCAGCTCGCAGACCGCGGAAACGAACGACGACCAGACGTCGCCGGCCCGCGGCGGAGCCGGAGCGTTCTCCAGTGCCTCGAGGGGCGCCGAGGTCTGGGCAACATACTCAAGGACGCGTTGCGCCGATGTCGGGCCGACACCGGGCAGGAGCTGCAGCACCCGAAAGCCAGAGACCTTATCGCGCGGGTTTTCGACGAAACGCAGAAGCGCCAGCAGATCCTTGATATGGGCGCTGTCGAGGAACTTGAGCCCGCCGAATTTGACGAAGGGGATGTTCCGGCGCGTGAGCTCGATTTCGAGTGGGCCGCTGTGATGCGACGCGCGAAACAGGACGGCCTGCTGCTTTAGCGTCGATCCACCTTCGCGGTTCTCCAGCACCTTCTCGGCGATGAAGCGCGCCTGATCAGCCTCATCCCGAACATGCACGAGCTGCGGCGGCGATCCTGCCGCACGATCGGTCCAGAGGTTCTTGGTGAAGCGCTCCGCTGCCAAATCGATGACAGCGTTCGCAGCCGAGAGAATGGCGCTGGTCGAGCGGTAGTTCTGATCGAGCGTGATAACCTCAGCCGGCGGCACGAAGGCGGCGGGGAAGTCGAGGATGTTGCGGACCGTCGCCGCCCGAAACGAATAGATCGACTGGGCATCGTCACCAACGACGGTCAGGCCGCGCCCGTCGGGCTTGAGCGCCAGCAGGATCGAGGACTGGAGCCGGTTCGTGTCCTGATACTCGTCCACCATGACATGGTCGAAGCGGCCGCCGATGTCCGTTGCGATATCGGGATCGGTCACGGCCTGGGCCCAGTAGAGCAGCAGGTCGTCGTAATCGAGGACGTTCTGGCTCTGCTTGGCCTCGACATAGGCCGCGAAAAGCTCCTTCAACTCGGCGGCCCAAGTGGCGCACCAAGGGTAGGACAGGCGCAAAACGTCGTCGATCGGCAGCTCGGCATTCACGCAGCGCGAATAGATCGCCAGGCAGGTGCCCTTCGTCGGAAACCGCGACTCTGTCTTTGAGAAGCCGAGCTCGTGCCGAACCAGGTTCATCTGGTCGGCGGAATCCTCCCGGTCATGGATCGTGAAAGCGGGATCAAGGCCGAGCTGCTCGGCATAGTCGCGCAGCAAGCGCGCGCCGATACCATGGAAGGTGCCTGCCCAGGTGAGCGCGTCGGCGAGGACGCCGGCACCATCGCCGAGCACCTTCCGGGCGATCCGCTCGACGCGCTTTGCCATCTCAGACGCAGCCCGACGTGAGAAAGTCATCAGCAGAATTCGCCGCGGGTCGGCGCCGCTCACCATCAGATGGGCGACGCGATGTGCAAGCGTGTTGGTCTTGCCCGAGCCGGCCCCCGCGATGACGAGCAGCGGCGAGGAAACCGCCGCGCCAACGCCATGGATCACCGCGCGGCGCTGGGCCGGGTTGAGCGCGTCGAGATAGCTGATCGGAGCGATGGCGTTCATGCCTTCAATTCCCGAACTGGCCGCGCTCTTTCCGAGAACCGACCGCGAAGAAAGCCCAGTGAAGCTGCCCGATCGGCATCCCGCAAGAGCTCATCGCGGTTGTGAAGCAACGCCCCGATGGCAGCCCGGGCATCGCCCTCGAACTCCGCCAGGACGGAATCGATCTGTTGCTCCATAGGCTTCGGAGCAGGCGCCTGTTTCAGCACGACTGGGGGCATGGTCGCGTCCTCAATAATGAGAACATTATGAGAACGATCGCCTTCAAGGAGTCAAGTTCCGAGGTGAAATTCACACCTCTGAGTCCACCTAAATGACCGCCGGCTTGGCGCGGTATCGATCGAGCGCCGTAAGCCGCTGGATCAATAACTCGGCGTCCTCCCCCATATATTTCGTCTTCAGCGTAGCGTATTCATTTTTGAGGAGGCCTCGGCGCCTGCAGATCCGTGGGGCTCTTCGGAGCATCTCTTGGATCGACGCGGCCGGATTGCAGCTGACGCTGCGTCTGAGCATGGTTCAGGTTGAAGCCGATGAATATCGCCACGATGATTAAGGCAACCACGACAGCGACGCCGATAGCTGCCTTTCTTGCTTTGGGCGGGGGTGGTCTGTCGATCGCCATTGGCCTGACCTACCCGTTCACGACCGTGCCGCCGTTCGGGTGAAGCACCTGACCGGACATGTAGCTAGAATCGTCGCAAGCCAGGAACAGGAAACTAGGCGCGACCTCGTTCGGCTGTCCCGGCCGCTTCATCGGCGTGCTTTTGCCAAAATGCTTCAGCTTCTCGGGGCTTGCTCCGCCCATCGGGTTGAGAGGCGTCCAGATCGGCCCGGGAGCCACCGCATTCACACGTATTCCCTTCCCAACCAGGTTCTCTGAAAGGGCTCGCGTGAACGACGTGATGGCGCCCTTTGTCGAGCTGTAATCAAGCAGCTCGCTGGAACCCTGGTAGCTGGTGATCGATGTGCAGTTGACGATGACGGCGCCACTTTTCAGATGCGGACGCGCCGCCTGCGTCATGAAAAACATGCCGAAGATGTTGGTCTGGAACGTCCGGCGAAGCTGCTCCTCGGTGATGTCAGTGATATCCTTGTCCGGATGCTGCTCGCCGGCGTTATTGACCAGGATATCGATCTTCCCAAATTGCTCGATCGTCCGTGACACGGCGGTGCTGCAGAACGCCTTGTCACCGATATCGCCAGCGATCGCGATGGCTCGCCGCCCCTCTTGCTCAATGATGCGCACCGTCTCTTGCGCGTCATCACGTTCGCTCAGGTAAACGAAGGCGACGTCCGCTCCTTCGCGAGCGTAAAGCGCGGCAACCGCTCGGCCGATGCCGCTGTCCCCTCCCGTGATGAGCGCGACCTTTCCTTTGAGACGATCGCTTCCCGGATAGCGCGGCTCCCAGTCCGGCTTCGGTGTCAGGGCGAATTCATGCCCCGGAAGGCCGTCTTCGTGGATCATGGCATCTTTGAGCATTCGACATTCCTTACGTCGGGCCGCGGCGCTGCCGCAGCTAATCGCCCCCCAGCGCTTTGTCGTCGAACCGTCTCGGCCAGGACTAGTTCCCCCTTTGCGGCCGAGAATGGGCGTCAGGATACGACCTTAGCGAGGTCGGCTTGAGGAGCTTCACTTGCTTCAACAGGCATTGCGGCATCCATGATCCGCGTTGCCAGCGCGACGTCGGGCTCTTCTACACGCACGGAGACAACAGACCGACCCAGCGCGTGTTCGCTGGCGTGACGTTCGGCGTCATTCGCCGGTACACCGGCATCGACAAGCGCGCCCAAAACGCCTCCTGCCAATGCGCCGGTAACCGCGCCGGACAGGAACCAGCCGGTCGCAATGATCGGCCCGGCGCCCGGAATGGTCAGGGCGCCCAAGCCAAGAGCGAGCCCCGTTGCGGCACCAGCAGCGCCTCCTACTCCCGCCGCTGAAGCCGTATTGTCGTCTCCGCCGGCTTGCTGCCCGAGAAGGCCGATGCTCTCTGGTTGAATGCCAGCCTCGGCCAGGCGGACCGCGACATTTCGGGCGTCTTCGAACGTCTCGTATGTTCGGGTGATCTTCTGAACTTGAAGCATTCTGGCCTCCCTACTGTGAAAAGGGCGAGCCCCGAAGGACCCGCCCAACCCAATTCGCACTGCGACGCTGATTTAGTTCTGGCCGCCCTTGCGACCTGCTTCCGACGCGCGCTCGCGGGCACTGGCAAAGTTGCCCGTTCCGCCACGCTCGGTGCCGTCCGATCCGCTCTGGTGGCGATCGCTATTCGATGCGGACTGCTGCCCGCGCTCGTTCTGGTGGCTGTGCTCGCCTCCCTTATTACCCGCCTCGCGGGCCTTGTCGGGGGTTGTTGGCGAAGCCTTGGTTATGAGCCATCACTCGCTCCATATATTGCTCTCCGAAAAATCGGAGAATCTCGGTTTGAGGTGAGACGACCGATTGAGCGGTCATGGAGTGAACCACCCAGGCGCCGGGCTGTTCCAACCTCTTTTCAGTGGTTAGCTCTGTGCTCGGCATTGCGCTTTCGCGTCGCCGCCGCCTTCTTTGCCGATGCCGATCGATCGGCGGCGCTGCGCTCGGCGGAAGCCTTGCCGCCCTTCTCGCCGCCCTTATGCGCGGCGGGATGGCCGGTTTCCTTCCCGCGGCCGGACCCGCCCGCCTTCTTCCCACCGCCATCATCCTTGTTGACGGTCGCCCACGCCCGGCGCTCGGCTTCCTTCTCGGAAACTCCGCGATTCTCGTAGCCCTTGGCGATGTGGTCGGCCTTGCGCTCCTGTTTGTCCGTGTATTTGGATTTTTCACCCCGTGGCATGCCTGCCTCCACAGTTTGGGTGGTTAAACCTTGCGAACAGCAGCCTACGGCAAAGGTTCCAACCCACCTCATCTTGCCTCCGCGCGTGGCAGCCACCGAAGGCCGACGAGCATGACCTTAAAGCAATGCGGATCGATCTTGGCGTTGAGATCGGCTTCGTCGTGGAGTTCCGCGCCTTTTATACCCCTTGGTCGAGATACCAGTCGCTACCAAGCTGGCGGCAATTGCGGCGGAGTAGGCGCCAGCAGCGGATTGGTAGGGCAGCGGTTTTGACCCCTGCCTACCATACTAGAGCTTGCGTCTACGGCTGTTTCTGCGAGCTCGCGGGAACGTGCTTTCGTCCGGTGAACAAAGCTCGCACATTGTCCGTTGTCGCATCGAGCTGCTTGCCGACCCAGTTTTGGACATCGACAGGGTGCGCGACCACGATCTCATGGCCGTCGCTCCGCTTTACGATCTGGCAGGTGAGAATCCGTTCGGTGCCATCGGTCAGCCGCATAGTCGATGTTTGGAAACACTCGCATCCAGCCGGCATGAAGTCGGCCAGATTGTCGGTGACGAGCAAGTTGGCGCGGGCAGCGAACGCTGTGGCGAGCCCTCCGCCGTCTTCAGCGTCCTTGAGCGTCAGATCAGGACTGCCGCCGAGGATCACATAGGGGCTTAGCTGTTCTGGCCCCCTCGCCATCATGTCAATCACGGTCCGGGCGACCTCATCGGCAACGTCATCCTCCACCGATAGGCGTTGAAGGACCTGCGAGAGCGTGTCGATCATCTGAAACGACGCGACGAGCTGCACCGGTCGTCCGGAGATCCAGCCCGCCGCGATAGCGGAAAATACGCGCTGAACGGCGGTATTGGATCGTTTCTGGAGACTGGCCTTAGCTAGTCGGACGAAGAAATTGATATCGAGGACGACCCGAAGCGGGGACGTCGCGGATAGCTCTCCGTGATGACCGCGTCGTCATAGTCCTCCGGATCCGCCTCGATCTTCATCTGGCTGGCCGCCTTCTCGATCGCCTCGCCGAACCGCTGCACCGCATCCTGATACAGGATCCGCCGGCCGATCTCGGCCAGACGCTTGCGGCCCTTGTCGGCATCCGAGCTCGCATCAAGGAGGACGTCACGAACCTCCTTGGGCAGGAGGGTGAACGCCTTCACGGCACTCTCGATAACGTTCGCCTGTGAGCGGTTCTCGCGATGTGCAATCATTTTGACGCGCATCGCGACATCGCCAGTTAGCGATGTTGAAAACGCCTTCTCTCTTACTGCGGTCATCAGAACCTCCTGAGAGAGCATCATATCATTTGGAATGCATGGATTCACATGAATTCCGGGACGTGGCCGCCCGTGGGTCATCAAGCCTGGTCAGGAACGCCCGAATCCGGCGTTGGTAGGCCTACCACCCACAAAGGCCTTCGCATGCCCATTGGTAGGTCTTGAGGGGGTTAAAAGCTGTCTCTCGTGCTAGATCAAAACGCATCCTCGGCAATAGCCGCGAACATTAGACTCCATTGTCACCAACGCCCTGCCAACGGAACGGCCCCGGGATTACCGGGGCCGTTCATCAATCCGAGGGTGGGCTCGATCAGATGACCGCTGGCGGCACGCGCCCGGCCGCCGTGGCGTCGCGGACATACGGATCGGCGTTCTCATCGAAACGCGACCAGCCGCCAGCGCGGTAGTCGGCCTCGCGGGTCGAGCGGTCAATCGGCGTGGCGCCGTCGAGGATCGCCTGGACGGTGGCCTCGTGCTCCGGCTTGGTTCGGACGGAAACCACGGAGCCGCCGCGGCGAACCGTCTCGGCGTAATAGTTGGCCTCGTCCTCGTCGTGACCTTCCTTCACGAAGGATCCGACCAGTCCGCCGGCGGCGGCACCGGCGACGGCGCCCGCCGCCGTGGACGCCAGCCAACCGGCCGCGACGACGGGACCAACGCCGGGAATCGCGAGAAGTCCGAGACCGGTCAGCAGACCAGCGGCGCCGCCGACGCCCGCGCCGATGCCGGCGCCCTCTGCGGCATTGGTCTCACCGGTCTCGCCATCTCGGCCGACGATGCTGATGTCGCTGCTCGAAACGCCGGCTGCCTCCAGCTGTTCGACGACCGAACGGGCCGTGGCGTGGCTATCGTAGGATCGGGTCAGGGTGCGGGTCATGTCGTTCTCCAAAGTTCGGGGTGCGAGCGGTACGGATCAGTTGCGGGTGATATTGCCGCGATAGTCGACGGACACATTGACCTGCGCACCGGAATGAGTGGCCGTTCCTTTCCAGACGCCGTTGTCGTCCTTCTTGAGGGCGCCGACGTTGGAATAGCCGTTTGACTCCAGGCGGCTCTTGGCCTGGCCCTCGGTGAAGCTGTTGGCACCCGGCAGCGGGGCGTTCTTGTCGGCATCGGCCTTGGGCGCCGGCATGGGCGATGTCGTCGACGTCTGGGCCAGGGCGGCGAAGCACGTCGCGGAGGCGATCAACGTTGCGATAAGCAGCTTTTTCATGATGGTCTCCATTAGGCAGGCGGCGGCGTTTGCCGCGATGCACAACCAAACGGCAAGTTGACCACCAAAGTTCCAAGCCCCTGCCTTCAAATGGGAAGGAACACGGGGGCCTGGCGCCCGTTTGGCCTCCACCACCCACTCATCGCCGGAGAACGACCATGGCCACGACCCCGAAGCCGCTCGACGACCTGTTCCACGACATGCTCAAGGACGTCTATTACGCCGAGAAGCAGATCCTGAAGACCCTGCCAAAGATGGCGAAAGCGGCGCAGTCCGCAGAGCTCAAGAAGGCTTTCGAAACCCATCGCGATGAGACCGAGGGCCATGTCGAGCGCCTCGCGGAGGTCTTCGAACTGATTGGCAAGGCCCCGCGCGGCAAGACCTGCGACGCAATCCTCGGGATCATAGAGGAAGGTAAGGCGGTCATCGAGGATTACGGCGACAGCCCCGCGATCGACGCTGGCCTGGTGGCGTCCGCGCAGGCTGTCGAGCACTACGAGATGGCCCGCTACGGCACGCTCAAAGCGTGGGCGCAGCAGCTTGGCCACAAGGACGCAGTGAAGCTGCTGGACGCCACGCTCGCCGAGGAGACGAAGACCGACAAGACGCTGACGCAGCTCGGCGGTCCGGCCAACAGCGCTGCCGTGGCGAAGGCCGCCTGATGCTGCGAAGCCTCGGCGATGCTCTCGCCGAGGCTTCAAAAGAAAAAAGGGCGGGCGCCCTTCGGCGACCGCCCCACCTGCGAAAACGCAGACGTTCAGGCTTTGTCGACGATGTTCTTCACGGCTTCCTTGCCCTTGCCGAGCGCCTGCTGGGCCTCGCCCTTACGCTCCTGCGCCACGCCTTCTGCATGCAGCCCGGGCTTGTCCATCGCCTTGCCGGCGGCCTGCTTGACGTTACCGGCGGCCTCGTTGGCCATGCCCTTGATCTTGTCGGTCGTGCTACCCATCGGAGCATCTCCTATAACCTTACCGCCCATGCGGCGTCGTGGGCTCCAACGCCACCTTATTTGGGATGTTCCGGATCACACCGCGGCGGCGACGACCTCCTCGGTTACGATCTCGAAGCGCTGGAGCATGTGAGGTCCGAAAGTGTGGATCATGGGGATGTCGGCAGCGTCCCGTCCTCGTGCCACCAGTATGCGACCGATCCGCGGGACGTTGTGGCGCGCATCGAAAACGTACCACTGGCCGCCGAGATACGCCTCGAACCAAGCGTTGTAGTCCATCGGCGCGGGGTCCGGCGGAACGCCGATATCGCCGAGGAATCCGTTGCAGTAGCGGGCGGGGATATTCATGGCCCGGCATAGCGCGATGGCGAGGTGTGTGAAGTCACGGCAGACGCCGACACGCTCATTCATCGCCTGCGCAGCGGTCCGCGTGTTTCTGGCGAACTGGTAGTCGAACCCAATCTGCGCGTTGACGTAGTTGCAGATCTGCTGGACGCGATTCCAGCCAGGGGCGAAGTTGCCGAACAGGCTCCATGCCGTGGCCAACAACTCGTCGACCTCGCAGTACCGACTCGACAGCATGAATTCGAGTATCTCGGACGGCAGGTCGTCCGGGGGGACCTCCGGCGCGTCCTTGTCCCACTGGTCGAGGACGCCAGCATCACGGACGATCATGTCGTTTGTGAAGAGTGCGCCGCCCGTGGGCACGATGAGCCGCCGGCACCTGTTCCCGAACCCGTCGATGTATTCGCGGACCGGAACGTCAGTGCCGTCGCCAAGCGACGTGACTCGAGGCGTCGGGGCGCCGACCACATCGCCCCTGCGGCTGAGGTGCGGGTCGAGCAGCGTCATGCACGACAGAGGCTGCGTCGTGGTGATCTCTATGCGGTAGCCGACGCGGATTTCCATGCTGCGATCCCGAGGGTGACGGTGAGATCGCAACACCTCGGGGATGCCTGCTGTTCCTTCACGCCCTTGGCGAGATGTCAGGCATCTGAGCGGGTCCAATTTCTTGACTTGCCGCAGCTGCCTGACGTTTCGCCCGATCCCGAGGGCGAAACGCTGTTCGGTCTTGAAATGGCGGAGGCATGCGATGCTCCGATCTTGCCGCCGAAAGAGTTCACGAGGCAGGAAGCCGTCCTAGCCCTCCTGTTTTTCGCGGAACCAAACAACGCGTTCGCAATTCTTCGCGGAGAACACGTGGAGGAAGCGCAATGTCCAACCCCAAGGACGACACAGTCGGCCAACCTCGACGAGCGACGGACAGCAGGCCTCGGCCCGGCTCGGGCACGCCTGCGGCGGGGCAGCCCAAACCCGCTCAACAAACTCCTCCCGCGACGGAGGACGGCGATCGGAAGCCCTCCGCCTCTTGGAGCCCGATCGACCCGGGCCGCCCGGTCGTGAAGAAGTAGCGCCGATGGCGTTGGTAAGGAGCGGCGGCTGTAATTGCGGCGCGGTGCGCTACCGGGCGGCCGGGAACCCGACCAGGACTGGCCTCTGTCACTGCCAGACGTGCCGGCGCGAGACGGGGTCGGCTTTTATGACCTTCGCGGTATGGCCAAGCGACGCGGTTCGAGTGACGGGCGAGACCAGTCAGTGGACAAGCTCGACCGATCACCGGACATTTTGCCCAAGTTGCGGGTCGACGCTCTTCTCGTCCAGCGATGGCAGCAACGAGATCGAGATCCGCATCGGTTCGCTCGACGACGCTCCGAGCACGCTTACCCCGCAGTACGAGCTGTGGGTGCTACGACGGGAGCACTGGCTGTCGGCCCTGCAGGGCACGGACCAATTCGAGGGCAACCGCGACGGCGCGAAGGTTTAGAAGGCTGGAGAGACACTCTCATCTCCGAGTTGGCGCAGGGCGAATGCCAGCGCGGCAGCGACCGCCAACTGATTGAGCGCGGACGGAGTCAGTCGTCCGAACTCGCAGTGGATTGTCTGCGTCCCTGCTGCGGTCGCGCAACCTACAATCACGCGACCGATTGGGTTGCCGTCCTCGTCTGGAGCGTCGCCGGTAACCCCGGTAACCGACAGAGAGACCGTGCCGGGACTCCGTGCGAGCGCCCCCTCGGCCATCGAGACTGCGACGCGGCGGTGAACCGCGGTGCAGCCCCTAAGCAAATCCCTCGGTACACCCAGCATCTGCGACTTGGCTTCCTTGGTATAAGTCAGGAAACCGCCCTCGAAGGCAGTCGCAGCGCCGAAACAGCATGAGAGCGTCTGGCCGAGCAAGCCGGCGGTGCACGATTCCGCCACCACAACGCGCTCCTTTCTCGCAAGGCAGAGCGAGATGAGGCGCTCAGCCAATATCCCAGCACTTTCAAGCCTATCTACGCTTAGTCCGCTGACGCGCGCCTCGTCAGAGCTATGGTTTGGCCCGGAGGGGTACGGGGGGTCTGGCGATGGCATTCCGGCTACGGCGAGTTCGCTGGCTTCTGACAGTAGGCTGACAATCGATCGAGTGTGCACCGCGATCGGATCTTTTGAGCTGCCAGTGCGGCCGCGACCCTGTCTTCGAAGCTCCTGAGGCGCGCGGACACACTCCGCAGCTCGCTAGCCGCGGGAGACCCTTCGGCGGCTCCGAACAGCTCCTCGAAGCGCTTCAAGGCCAGCGCAAGTTCCTCGAAGGTCCGAATTGGATCCGTCGTCATGTGAGATGGCCGTTCGCTCGTGCTATGTCGACCTGATGTTTCCGCTCGGGCGATTGGCGGGCGCCGCCGACTCCTGGTGATCGGATGCCCCCGCGGCATGCTTTTCCGCCGCCGCGCCCTCCTGATCGTTGACGTCGTATGGCGGATGGGGACTGCTGGAGTGGGCTGAGCGGGGATTGGGGCCTTGCCTCTCTTCACGCTCATTGCCTGGCTGGCCCGGCCGCGCGGGCGTTTTGTAATTTCCGGGAGCTGGCGTTGCCCCAGCGCCCTGCCCGCGCTCCTCCCAATTCTTCACCGCCGCGACCAAAGCAGCCAACTCGGCCGCCTCCGGCGACCCTTCTCTGGCATCAGCAAGCTAGTGGATTTTGGCCGCCGCCGCTTCGTAGGCCGCGATCGAATCGATATTCACAGGCTTCGTCTCCTCTGCGTTCCAGTCGGCCACGATGTGCTCCACCACGCCGCTGCCGGGCGAAACAATGCGGGTGCGCGAGCCGGGCTCGCAAATGAGCCAGTCGTCACCCAGTCTGCGGATCGTGAGAGTCTCGTTCACGGACCGGCCGCCAGGGTCTTCCTGCGAAGTTCGGTTTCCACGGCTTCCGCCGTGGGGCCGACCTCTCGGACTGCTTCCTCAAGCTGCGATTTGGAAACGCCGAGCCTGTCGGTCCAGTAGCGGACTTCAAAGTCTTCACTCACATCGATGCGAGAGCGGTCCCGGTAGCCGCGGTTGGTCCTGTCGTCTGCCATTCGATCCTCCCTTGAGCGGATCAATGGATCGCGAGGCTACTAGTTCCGAGGTGCCATTTCTGCTGGCAGCGGCGCCTGGGTGGCGTCCCCAATCATATCGCGACGGTCTCTGGCTGACCTTACACACAGGTCGACGTGTTCGGGGAACAACAGTGTCGAGTCCGGTGCTAATGCACCGACGGCGGCAGGTTGGGCTGGCCCTCAGGCGTGCCGTTTGGGGAAGGACCTTGAGCTCCCGATGCTCGCTCCTCGACGTACTTCAAGCGTGAGGCGGCGGTATTCGGCAGCCCCTGCGCGTCGGGCCACGAAAGGAACTCGTCCGGCTTTAGCCTAACGATCTCAAGCCCCCTTCCACGAGCCAGCCATTCGTTGATGACCCTCGTCGCAGCAGCGTGCCAGAAGTCGTAACCCTTCGGCATCTCCGCCTTTCATGCGCGAGATACCAGAGCTGCTCCAAGTCCTCGGGCTCGTACCAAGGCAGAGCGACCGTGAACCCGTCGACTGTCGGTTTCACTTTCTCCGCCGCACTTGTCCAAGGCGCGCCCATAGCAATCCGAAACGAGGACGAGGTTTTTTCTCGGCGGCCCGTCCGGAGTCAAACCCCTTGGAACATGTCGAGGAGCGAAGCGCCTCGTCTGCCTCTGCGCTGAGGACGACATGGCTACCAGCCCGCGCAGCCATGTGCTGCGCCAATTCCATGGTGGAATGCAGTTCAGAAGAATGCCCGTAGAACGCTCCGGTCACATCACGGAATGCCCACTGCGTGCCCACCCGACACACGACCAACGCTTGCGCCATTTTGCAGAAAGCCCTGTCCAGACGGCGAAGAACTCAGCCGCACTTCTTTGGTTCCTCCGCGAGCGAACGAGGTTCACCGCATGCGCTCGCTGCATCTGCCGAGGCGATGCGCCGCAGTAGAGTTTTCGTCTACGGCAAGCTCCGGGCGCCAAATCACAGCCGGCGCCTGGAAGGTCTCCGCGAAAGATCGAGTGTAGGATCTGCAAGCCGGTTATCGGTCGCCGATCGCAAGAAAACGGTAGCGAACGGCAACAGCGACGGTTACCGAAGTGAATATCAGTTTGAGCAGGGGGGGCAAATTGCCGCTAGACGAGGCCCTCAGACAATTGCGCTCGCGAGAGGCCGAGCTTGCGCGCGTCCAGCGTATCGGCCAGATCGGTGGCCTCGAGGTCGACCTCCGAGAAGGTGCGTTTCGCAATAAGCGCTCGCCGGAGTATCTCGCGGTTCACGGCCTGCCGCCCGAGGCGGCCGACGAAACGCACGAGGCGTGGGTCGCGCGGATTCATCCGGAAGACCGCGAGCGTGTCGTCAGCCACTTCCATCGCAGCGTTTTCGGTTCCGACAGCGAGTACGAGGCCGAATACAGGATTATTCGGCCCGCGGACGGGGAGTTGCGATGGATTCTGGCCAAGGCCGAAATCCAGCGTGACGATGCCGGGAAGCCAATGAAGCTCATTGGAGCCCATATCGACATCACGGCCCGCCGCACTGCGGAGGAGCAGCGCGAGTTGATTGCCCGCGAACTCCAGCATCGCATCGACAACATCTTCACCGTGATCGGCAGCCTAATATCGATGGCTGCGCGGGAGGAGCCAGCAGCGGCTGACTTCGCCCACGAGATTGTCGGAAGGATTTCGGCCCTCAGCCGAGCCCATAGCATCGTCCTCAAAAAAGTGGGCGACCATTCACCTGACATTCTCTCTGAACTGATCGGCCGTCTGGTCGCGCCGTACAACGGCGGCGGGAAGAGCCGTATCGAAGTTCACGGCGACAAAGTCGAAGTGGGCCAGTCGTCGTCGACCGCCATTGCCCTCGTGTTCCACGAACTCGCCACGAACGCCGTCAAGCACGGAGCTCTTTCTACCAATGCCGGCAAGGTGCGGGTAACCGTCCGGGCTGCCGGCGAACGCGTTCTACTGCGATGGGAGGAGCAAGGGGGGCCTACGATCGTAAGCAATCCCCAACGGCAGGGGTTCGGCAGCCTGCTCGTCGACCGCGCGGCCAAATCGCAGCTCGGCGCCCGCATGGAATTCGACTGGCGCGCTTCCGGCCTCGTCGCAGAAATCGAAATGGACGCCGCCAAACTAGCCGCCTAATCGGGAATGTTAACCTCGACGCATCGCGTTCCCGGCGCTCGGGCCGCCTCGAGAGCACTGATCGGCAAGGTCGCCTACTATGCGGGCGCACTCCGATATTCACCCACTGCCACACTTCACGGCTGGATGGGGCGTTCCGCTAAAACCGGCCAGTGACGTCGCAAAAGCATGCAGATTTCTTGGATCTTTTCACCCCGTACCCGCGCCGTCTGGCTGAGGACGTTTGTCGTCATCATGCTCGCCGCCGGGTTGGTCACGCCGGCCCTCCTTTCCGTTGATCGATTGCGTCTCGGCGTGTGATCTGGAGAGGGGATCCGCGCTGCCGCGACTTAGAGCAGCCTCGCCTGCGCCGGGGCTTCGGGTTCGGGGAAATCTGCCTCACGTCGTCGGAGTTCGATCAGGGCATCGGGGGACGCGAGCTTGACGAAAACGCGGCACGCTTGTCGCGTAGCAGAGCGGCGCTCGACGGGTCCTCTGAGCAAAGGCGACGGGAGACCATCCTCTATTTGTGCTCGTCGATGCGGGTCGGGAACCCTTGTCGTGACCGCTCGTTGCGCCGAGGCGGGAGGCGGCATGGCGGCGCATTCGGGATCACGAAAAGTCATCTATGCGGCGCTGGCAGGCAATCTCCTGATCGCGGTGACCAAATTCATCGCTGCGGCCTGGACGGGCAGCTCGGCGATGCTGTCGGAGGGCGTCCACTCCTTGGTCGACACAGGCAATGGCGCGCTTCTGCTCTATGGCTTGAATCGGGCCGCTCGGCCACCCGATCTCACGCATCCCTTCGGGCATGGCCGTGAACTCTATTTTTGGAGCTTCATTGTTGCGCTGCTGGTTTTCGCGATTGGGGCCGGCGTATCGCTGTACGAGGGCGTGACGCATGTCGTTACGCCGCATCCAGCAACGAACCTGACCGCGAACTATGTCGTGCTCGGCCTCTCGGCCCTGTTCGAAGGCTATTCCTGGCGGATTGCGTTGAAGGAGTTCAGGGAGGCCAACGGCTCACTGGGGTATTTCGCCGCCGTGCGCCAGAGCAAGGACCCGAGCGTCTTCACGGTGCTGTTCGAAGACACCGCAGCACTGCTAGGCTTGCTCATCGCTTTCATTGGCATTAGCGCAGCGGCCTACTTCGAGCGGCCCGAGCTCGATGGAGTGGCCTCGATCCTGATCGGCATCATTCTTGCGGCCACCGCGGTGCTCCTCGCACGGGAAAGCAAGGCCTTGCTTATCGGGGAAGCCGCTCTGCCCCATGTGCAGGAAGAGATCAGGGATGCGGTCGAGGGTGATCCGGATATCGAGCGTGTCAACGGCCTGACAACGGTTCATCTGGGGCCCGACCAGATCGTCGTGGCTCTCAGTCTCGAATTCAAGGATGACAGATCCACCGGTGATATCGAGGATTGCGTGGAGCGCATCGAAGCGAGGTTGAGGAAACGCCGCTCGGACATCGTCTCGGTCTTTGTGAAGCCGCAGACTTCTGCCACGTGGCGAAAAAGGCGGGCCCAGTTGGGCGAGTAAGGTTCGAGTTCGCCGGGGCAGCGCCCCAACGGCGTTCTTTTCTCTCAGTACCCCGGATAGGCATGCCGCTTCAGCAACCCGGCTAGATGTGCTGCATTGCGCGCGAGCATGCGGTTCGTCTTGGCGGTCGTTTCAGGAATTTCGTCGAGATCGATGAAGTTCACGCTGCCCATCGCCTCGCCGACCCAATAGGTCGGGCCGCCCGCCGCGATCGTAAACCCGACGTCGAACAATGCCTGGGCGATTTCGGCGGAGACGTGGTGGGCTCCGTCCTCGTTGCCCACGACCGCGATGGCAGCGACTTTGCCGTAGGCAGGCGTTCGGTTCTGATCGTCCGCTTCGTCGAGGAACGCATCCATGCGCTCCAGCGCCCGCTTGGCGACGCTCGACGTCTGCCCGAGCCAGATCGGGGTGCCAATCAGCAGGATGTCGCAAGCATCGATCTTGCGCCTGAGTGCCGGCCAGTCGTCGCCTTTCCCTTCATCGGAGGAGACACCCGGCTTGATGTTGAGCGCGGCGACTCGAACGATTTCCTGCTTACAGTTGTCGGGGAACTCATCGAGAGCCAATTCCAGGATGCGCTGGGTTGAAGACTCACCTTCGGATTTCAGGGTACAATTGAGAGCCAAGATCTTGAGCGTCATTTGGAAATCCAATCGTTTTTGAGGCTGAAGGCCGTTCTGGCGAACCCACCTGCGGCGGGGGTACTCAGCGATCTTTTCGCGACGGCAAAAGCGTCCCGATGAGCGAACGCGCGGTATTGGTGACCACGTTGCCGGTTTCGGGATCGCCGCTAATCAGGGCGCCCGCCAATCCACGCGCCTGAGCGAAGGTAATGTGAGGCGGTAACGGCGGAATGTTTGGATCGGTGACTATGTCGAGAACGAAGGGGCGGTCGGCTGCGAGGGCCTCGTCCCATGCCGGCCCGACCTGCTCGGGGTCTTCGACGCGACGCCCGCCCAGACCCATGAGCTTCGCGATATCGGCGTACGGGATATCAGGAAGATCCTGGCTGGTCGGCCATTTTGGGTCGCCGGCCTGGATGCGCTCTTCCCAGGTCACATAGGCCAGCTCGCGATTGTTCAGCACCATGACAATCAAGCGGGGATCACTCCACCGCTTCCAGTATTTCGCAATCGTCACGAGTTCGGACATACCGTTCATCTGCATCGCGCCGTCGCCGGCTAGAGCGATCGCAGGCCGGCCAGGATGCGCAAACTTCGCTGCAATCGCATAAGGAATGGCACAGCCCATCGTGGCCAAAGTTCCGGAAACAGATCCCATCATCCCGCGCCGAAATCGGAGATGCCGGGCATACCAGACGGTCGTGGTCCCGCTGTCGGCGGTGACGATGCAGTGGTCCGGAAGGCGATCCGACAATTCCGATGCCACGCGCTGGGGATTGATCGGCGAGGCCTCAACCGATGCGCTGTCCCGGGCTTCTTGCCAGGCTTCGCTGACATTCGCCTCAATCGTCGTACGCCATTCGCCGTCCGCCTTGGGTTTCAGCAGAGGGATGAGAGCCTCCAGCGTTGCCTCGGCGTCGCCGATGAGGTTGACCTCCATCGGATAGCGTAAACCCAACATGCCTGCATCGATGTCGATCTGGACGCCGCGGGCCTGTCCCGGCGCCGGCAAGAATTCCGTATACGGAAAGCCCGAACCGACCATCAGCAGCGTGTCGCAGCCCTGCATCAGATCCCAGCTGGCCTTTGTGCCCAGCAATCCGATCGACCCGGTGCAAAACGCCACGTCGTCCGGGACAGCGGCTTTGCCGAGCAACGCTTTGGCGATGCCGGCCTTCAGCTTCTCCGCCGTGGCGAGCACGGCATCGGTCGCGCCTAGTGCACCGGCTCCAACCAGGATAGCGACCTTCTGTCCTGCATTGAGCACATCGGCCGCGCGCTGCAGAGCCGGCCCTGCCGGGACCACGGGCGAAAGTTCGATCCCGACACCGGAATGGGTCATACCGTGCTCGCGCGTCGGCTCTTCCATGGTTTCGAGCTGAAGATCGTTCGGCAGAATGACGCAGGTCACGCGACGTTCCGCCTCGGCTATCCGGAAGGCCCGATCAATGAGATGAGGCACCTGAGCAGCGACAGAAGCTGTCTCGATATAGGCGCCCGCAACATCCTTGAAGAGCGACTGAAGATCGAGATCCTGCTGATAGTGGGAGCCCATCGCCGAGCGAGCCTGCTGCCCGACCAGCGCCACGACGGGACGGTGATCAAGCCGCGCATCGTAGAGGCCGTTCAGAAGGTGCACAGCTCCCGGTCCCGACGTGGCGATGCACACTCCGACTTTTCCGGTGAAGCGGCTCTCGCCCGATGCCATCAAGCTCGCCATCTCCTCGTGCCGGGCCTGGACAAATTCGATGTCTTTCTCTCGCCGCCGCAGGGCCGCGATCAGTCCGCCAATGCCGTCACCGGGGTAGCCGTACACACGCCTGACACCCCATTCGTGCAGTCGGCTCCAGATGAAATCCGAGACGGTGCGGACCATTATGCTCTCCAGAGGATTGGGCAGCGCAGACGCGGGACATGGTTCCCGCCGTCTACGAGCGCAGTTCCCCCAGCGCTTTGACTCTGAGCAGAACAGCCCGATTCAAGGGATGTTCCCCTTTTGCAGCGGCCGCAGTGAGACGATGCGCGGATACTCGAATTATCAAGGACCGCATCAGGGCGCAGCTCCGTACGGGGGCGCATCGGCGCTCAAAGTCGATGGTCTGGAACTGGTCGAGCTCGAATGGTGTTTGGCAAGGGTTCACCCAGGAGCCCCCAATGTCCCGCCAAAGCGAGCTACCAACCCCGCCTCTGGTCTATCATCCAGAGTTCGAACAACCCGAGCCGCAGGAGCGCGCGACGGAGGATGGGCTCGTTTCGACGCTGCGCAGCATCAGCGAAACGACATTCAAGGAAGAGGGTCTTGCGCTGCGCAGCGTCCACGCCAAGAGCCATGCGCTGCTCCAAGGGGAACTGGCGGTAGCCCCGGACCTTCCGCCCGAACTCGCCCAGGGCCTGTTTTCCGCGCCCGGCCGCTACCCCGTCATCATGCGGCTCTCGACGATCCCCGGCGACGTCCTCGACGACGACGTCTCGGTGCCTCGCGGTCTGGCGTTCAAGGTGATCGGGGTTGAGGGCGAAAGGCTGCCGGGTTCGGAGAATGACGTCGTCCAGGATTTCGTGTTCGTCAATGGCCCCGTCTTCGCCGCTCCCACCGGCAAGGCTTTCCTGGGTAAGCTGAAACTGCTCGCCGCGACGACAGACAAGCTACAGTTCCTGAAGAAGGCCCTGAGCTACACCCTCCGCGGCATCGAGAGCGCGGTCGAAGCTGTTGGCGGCGAGAGCGCGACGCTCAAGCAGCTCGGCGCCCACCCTGCGGTCCATCCGCTCGGAGAGACCTATTTCAGCGCCGCGCCGATCCTGTTTGGGGATTACATGGCCAAGGTCCAGCTCGTCCCCGTCCTCCCTGAATTGACCAGCCTCACCGATCAGCCGGTCAAGGTCTTTGGGCACCCGGACGGGCTTCGCGAGGCCTGCAACGCCTTCTTCGCCCATCATGGCGGCCGCTGGGAGCTCCGCGTCCAGCTCTGCACCGACCTTGAGACGATGCCGATCGAGGACGCTAGCGTCGAGTGGCCGGAGGAACAGAGTCCATATCGGACCGTCGCGACGATCAGTGCCCCCTCGCAGGTCGCTTGGAACGAGGAGAAGTCGCGCGCGATCGATGACGGTCAGTTCTTCAGTCCCTGGCATGGGCTCGCGGCGCATCGTCCGCTCGGTTCGATCATGCGGTTGCGCAAGGCTGCCTATCGCAGCTCGGCGCGCTTCCGATCCGAGCACAGCGGTTGCCCGATGCACCAGCCTCGAAAACTGGAGGACGTCGATCTGCCCGCCTGAGCGGCGACGACGCACGAGCTATTCCAATTCCAGGGAACTTCAATCGAGGCGCCCTGTTGAACCTCATCAGCGGCCGGGGGGTCGTCATCATCGGATCGGAGCGTTCCGGATGTCCCAGACCCAACCCGGCTCGCCCGGTATTCAAATCCAGATCACGATCAATGGCGAGCCGCGCCGCATTGCGGTGCAGGCGTCGAACACGCTGCTCGACCTGCTCAGGCACGATCTGGGCCTGACGGGAACGAAGAAGGGCTGCGACCACGGGCAATGCGGCGCGTGCACCGTACTCATCGACGGCCGTCGCATCAATTCGTGCCTTCAGCTTGCCGTCATGCAGGATGGCAAGGAGATCACCACGATCGAGGGCGTCGGGCAGGCCAGCCAACTGCACCCGTTGCAGCAGGCCTTCATCGAGCGCGACGCCTTCCAGTGCGGCTACTGTACGCCTGGACAGATCTGCTCCGGCATCGCGCTGATCGAGGAAGGGCATGCCGCCACGCGAGACGAGATCCGCGAGTTGATGAGCGGCAATATCTGTCGCTGCGGCGCCTATCCCAACATCGTCGACGCGATCGAGGACGTGCTGGTCCAGCGCTCGGGCGTAAGTCGGGAGGCCGCTGAATGAACCGCTTTTCCTATCATCGCGCAGAAACACTTGCGGACGCGATCTCACATCTCCGGGGCAACCCGGCCGCAGCGATCATCGCAGGAGGGACGAACCTCGTCGACCTGATGAAATACGAGGTAGAGCGCCCGGGTGAACTGGTCGATGTGACCCGTCTCGACGAACTGCGCGGCATCTCCGAGACCCCGGATGGCGGGCTGCGCATCGGCGCGCTCGTGCCCAACAGCGACGTCGCCTATGACGAGCGCATCAACGCGCGCTATCCGCTGCTGGCCCATGCCGTGCTCGCAGGTGCGACGCCGCAATTGCGGAACGCCGCCACGACGGGCGGCAATCTCAACCAACGCACCCGCTGCTACTACTTCAACGACGTCGCCACGCCCTGCAACAAGCGCGAACCGGGTTCGGGCTGCAGCGCGATCGGTGGCGTCAACCGCATCCATGCCATCCTTGGTGCAAGCGACTACTGCATCGCGACGCATCCCTCGGACATGTGCGTCGCATTGGCAGCGCTCGATGCTGAGGTCGAGGTTGTCGGGCCGGATGGCAAGCGGCGGATCGCCTTCGCCGACTACCATCGCCTTCCCGGAGACGAACCTCAGCGCGACAACACCCTGCGCCCAGGCGAGATCGTCGTCGCGGTAACGCTGCCGCGAGAGGCGTCAGCTTTCGCCGGGAACTACACCTACCTGAAACTGCGCGACCGCTTGTCCTACGCCTTCGCGCTGGTCTCGGTGGCGGCGGCACTGAAGGTCGACGGCAGGCGGATCGCTGCGGCGCGGCTGGCGCTGGGCGGCGTCGCGCACAAGCCGTGGCGGAAGCTGGAAGCCGAGGAGGTTCTCGTTGGCATGTCCACTGACGACGCACCCTTCTCCCGCGCCGCCGATATCCTGCTCGCAGGCGCCCAGCCGCACGAACACAACGCCTTCAAGATCGATCTCGCGCGCCGCGCGATCGTTCGCGCGCTGTCTCAGGCGGCGGCCGGCACACCGCAGTCCTTGACCGACAAGCGGATCGCGTGAGGAGAACGCCATGCTGAGAAACGATCCGCATATCGGCTCTCCCCGCAACCGCGTGGATGGGCCGGCCAAGGTAACCGGCGCCGCGACCTACGCGGCCGAGTTCGCCGCCGAATGTCTCGGTTACGGCTATATCGTCGAGAGTTCGATCGCCCGCGGGCGCATCCGCTCGATTGATGTCAGCGCGGCGGAAGCGGCACCCGGCGTGATCAAGATCTTCACGCACGAAAATCGGCCTCAGACCGCCTGGTTCACCTACAAGTACCGCGACCAGGTCGGACCTCCCGGCTCGCCCTTCCGCCCCCTCTACAGCGACGAGATCCAGTATAGCGGGCAGCCCATCGCGTTGGTCGTGGCGACCAGCTTCGACGCCGCCCGCGAAGCTGCCGCTCTCGTCTCGGTCTCCTACGAGGAGGAACCGCATATGACGGATTTGAGCATCGCCCGCAGCGATGCCTACGAGCCCCCCAAAAAGCGCATGGGCATCGCCCCTCCGCCCGACCCGCGCGGGGATGCCGTCAGAGCGTTCAGCGAGGCTACGGTCCGCGTCAGTGCGGAGTACTCCATCGCGGCCGAGCACCACAATCCGATGGAGCCGCACGCGACGACTGTGATCTGGGAGGGGAAGGGCAAGATCACGGTCCACGACAAGACTCAGGGCGTGCAGAACAGCCAAGCCTATGTCGCCAGCGTCTTCGGGCTTTCGAGCGACGAAGTCCGCGTTGTCGCGCCTTACGTCGGTGGAGGCTTCGGCTCCGGCCTGCGCCCACAGCACCAGCTCTTCCTCGCCGTGATGGCGTCACTGGCGCTCGAACGCTCGGTGCGCGTCGAGCTGACGCGTCAGCAAATGTTCAGCCACGTCCACCGGCCGGAGACGATCAATGCCGTGTCGCTCGGCGCCGATGCCGGCGGCAAGCTGGTGTCGATCCAGCACCACGCGGTCGCCGCGACCTCGCAGTTCGAGGATCACCAGGAGAACGTCGTCAACTGGTCGGGAATGCTCTACCACGCGCCTAATGTCGACCTGCGCTACGAACTGGCCAAGCTCGACATCTACTCTCCCGGAGACATGCGGGCGCCGGGCGCACCGCTCGGTCTGTTCGCGCTCGAAAGCGCGATGGACGAATTGGCGATCGCCGCGAATATCGACCCGATCGATCTGCGCCTGCGGAACTACACTGACCATGATGAGAACAATGGCAAGGCCTTCACCTCGAAGGAGCTCCGGGCCTGCTATCGCGAGGGCGCAGCACGGTTCGGCTGGAGCAAGCGCAACGCACAGCCGAGCTCGATGCGCGACGGCCGCGAGCTGATCGGCTGGGGCATGGCAAGCGGCGTCTGGGAGGCAGGCATGATGAAGACAGCCGCGCGCGCGGTCTTCACGGCCGATGGCCGCCTGGAGCTCTCCTGCGCGACCTCCGACATCGGCACTGGAACCTACACCATCCTGAGCCAGATCGGCGCCGAGACGCTTGGCCTGGAGATGGAACAGGTCACCGTGAGGCTGGCAGACTCTACCCTTCCGGCTTCGCCGGTGCAGGGCGGGTCGTGGACGGCGGCCTCAGCTGGCAGCGCTGTGATGGCAGCGTGCCAAGAGTTGCAGGCGCAGCTCTTCAAGCTGGCGCGGAAAGTCGATGGCTCGCCGCTCGCGGATGCCGGCGAGGATGACATCGCGTTCGCGAATGGCCGCATACTCCTACGAACCAATCCCGCGAAATCCGTTTCTCTGGCCGAGGTCATTGCGGCGTCCGGCGAAACGAAACTGGAGGCGGAGAAGAGCGCCAGCCCCGGCTTGATCGGGGCGATGCGCTACGCCTCCTACACTCATTCAGCCGTGTTCGCGGAGGTTCGGATCGACGAGGAACTCGGGCAGATACGTGTCACGCGCATCGTCAATGCGGTCGCGGCCGGCCGCATTCTCAATCCCAAGACCGCCCGCAGCCAGATCATAGGCGGTGTGGTCTGGGGCATCGGCATGGCGCTGCATGAGGAGACCCTGACCGATCATCGCCTCGGTCGCATCGTGAACCACTCGCTGGCCGAATATCATGTCCCGGCAAACGCCGACATCTACGACATCGACGTGGTCTTCGTCGAAGAGCACGACGACAAGGCGAGCCCGATCGGCGTCAAGGGACTCGGCGAGATCGGCATCGTCGGCACTGCGGCCGCCATCGCGAATGCGATCCACCACGCGACAGGCAAGCGCCTGCGCAATCTTCCCATGACCATCGACAAGCTGTTGGCTGCATGACGGGAAAGGAGAATAGCGTGAAAATCTCGAACCACGACGACTACGAGGCGGCGGTCGCGCGGGCGAGCTCGCTTTCAGATGCGCCCAAGGGCTCTCCTTCCGCGGCCGAACATGCCGGTCTGGTCGCAGCTATCCGAGCCTGGGATGAGGAGCACAAGGGAGCGAACAATCATGGACCCGAGCCGGCGGAGGGGTTGAACCGTCCGGACGATCTTCGGTTGTCGGGCCTTCCAGGGAACCTCGGCAAGTTGCGCAAGACCTGAGCAGCTTCCGGCAGAATGCCGCGTCGAAGGCAACTGGAGATCCGATCGGGGTGCTTTCGCGCAGTCCGCTGAAATAGGCTTTCGCTGCCGTGAGGTGCCTGAGTTCCCGACCGCTCAACAGCCTGATGCATTTCGACATTGCAGCTCGTCTTTATTCATCGCAGGCAAAAGGGCGCCGTCGGGCTCACCAAGCTTTCACAGCCGCGAGAGAAACCTATGCGGAGAGCGGATCAGCGACGAGGGGCCGACGGCCCTTCGCGCCCTTTCTGACTGCCGTCGCCACGAAGGCGCGATACTCCGACCAGGTCGCTAGGCGGCGGGAGCAGCCGCCGCAACACACATCGCTGGTGGGCCGTAGGTCCGAGGGCACGGCGATACTAGGCGAGCCGCAACTATCGCACCGAAATCCGTCCGCACCCATAACGCCTGCCCTGACGAACTGCATCGCCGCTGCAAACTTCGCGGGCGAGCGATGGTTCCGCTGCGCCGGGCGGAACCTCCGCACACGACCCTCCGTTGCTCCGGGACAGCTTCAGGAAGGAAATCCAGCGATGATGTTCGTCGAGCAGATTAAGGAAGGCCAGCGCGTGATCGGATCCGATGGAGGTCACGTCGGAACCGTCGACGCTCTGAGCGGCCAGCTCATCAAACTCAAGAAGAATGACCCCGAGTCGGGCGGCGCTCACCACTACATCGACCTGGGGCTCGTCATCGGCATCGAAGGCGACACGATCAAGCTGATCGTCCCGGCTACTGAGGCGAAAGAGCGATGGTCCGAGGCCACCGACTGATGGACAGACGCCATTTCGTGGCAAGCGTAGGCGCGACAATCGTCGCTGGCCCGGCTCACGCGAGCATCGCGGTCGATCGCTTCGGGCCGATGGCTCCTGGACGCAGCGTCATCCTTCTTCACGGCTCCGATGGTCTGACCAACGGCGGTCGATACGAGTTCGCCGCGCAGATGATCGTCGCCGCCGGCTACAGTGTCTGGCTACCGCGCTATTTCCAGGCAACGGGCGATCGCCGAGCCCGCCACTGTGAGATCAAGACCAAGTTTCCGATCTGGCTTGAAGCGATCGAGGCCATCAAGGTCGAAAGACAGGATCGGTTCGCTGTTGTCGGCTTCTCGCTCGGCGGAGCGTTGGCTCTGGCACTCGCCGCTCGCGACAGCAGGGTCAAGGCTGTCGTTGACTTCTTCGGTTTCCTCCCGGCAGGATTGGAGAGGGCATCATTTCCTCCTACGCTCATTCTGCATGGGGACGCCGACCGCGTCGTTCCGGTATCGAACGCCGGCGCGATCGAGAAACTGATCAAGAGCAATGGCGGCCAGGTCCAGAGCCACATCTATCCAGACGAAGGACACGGGCTCTCCGTAGCGAGCTGGCCTGACGCGATATCGAGGACGCAGGCGTTTTTGCGGGAGCACCTGTGACGGGCTTGGCCGGGAGTGCGCGTCGCGAGGACAGGCGCCGTTGAAAATCGCTACTTACACGTTAACGGCATCAACGGCCGCCTTCAGGTTCTCCTGCGTTGGCTCAAGCAGGACTGGCCGGATGTGGTCTGCCTGCAGGAGCTGAAATATTCCGACGCCCGATTTCCAGAGCGGGAACTGCGGCAGGCGGGGTATGAGGCAATTTGGCAGGGCCAGAAGAGCTGGAACGGCGTCGCCATCCTTGCAAAGCGAGGCAGCCCGCTGGTCCTGACGCGCCGGGGGCTGCCCGGAGACCCCGACGATATCCACAGCCGGTACATCGAGGCCGCAGCGCACGTGACACTTGATCCGCCCCCGCCGAGAGGTCCATGGGGATTGTTAGTGGACGGTTGGCCTCGGCGCCAGCGCAGGCGGCGTAGCCGGTCTGGATAGCGCAGCCGCCCGCGCGGTCATGGCGGGCACGAAGACTTCCGGAGCCGGCGGCTTGTAGCCGAGCGAGCCATGCGGGCGCACCGTGTTGAAGTGGCGCCGCCAGCTTTCGATGACGATCTTCGCTTCAGCGAGGGTATAGAAGATCTCGCCGTCGAGAAGCTCGTCTCGCAACCGGGCATTGAACGACTCGTTGAAGCCGTTCTCCCAGGGGCTTCCGGGCGCGATATAGGCGGTCTTGGCGCCGACCGCACCGATCCAGTCCTGCACGGCCTTGGCGACGAATTCGGGCCCGTTATCTGACCGAACATGCTCCGGCACGCCGCGCGGGATGGACAGATCCGAGAGCACGTCGATGACGTCGATCGCCTTCAGCCTGCGATCGATGCGGATTGCCAGGCATTCATGCGTGAACTCGTCTATGATGTTCAGCATCCGGTATTTTCTCCCATCATGGGTGCGGTCCTCGACAAAGTCGTAGGACCACACGTGATTGGGCCGCTCGGCGCGAAGGCGGATGCAGGTTCCGTCCGCGAGCCAGAGACGGCTGCGTTTGGGTTGTCGGGCTGGAACTTTCAGCCCCTCGCGTCGCCAGATGCGCTCAACCCGCTTGTCGTTGACCACCCAGCCTGCCGTCGAGCGCAGCAGCGCGGCGATCTTGCGATAGCCGTAGCGGCCATAGCGGCGGACCAGTTCGACGATGTCGGCCGTAAGCCTCTCCTCGTCGTCGCGTCCGCGCGGGATCCGGCGCTGGGTCGAGCGATGTTGTCCGAGCACATGGCATATCCGCCGCTCCGACACCTTCAGGACGAGCCGAACATGATCGATGCAGGCACGGCGACGCGCGGGGCTTACCAGTTTCCCGAAGCCGCCTCCTTCAGGATCAGCTTGTCGAGCGTCAGGTCCGCGACGGCGCGACGAAGCCGGGCGTTCTCGGCCTCGAGCTCCTTCATCCGCTTCACCTGATCCGTCTTCAGGCCGCCAAACTCTCGGCGCCAGCGGTAATAACTAACCTCCGTCACGCCGATCGAGCGGATCGCATCGGCAACGTATTGACCCTGCGAGACCAGCACATCGACCTGGCGCAGCTTCGCGACAATCTCTTCGGGCTTGTGACGCTTCTTCGGCATTGCGGTCCTCCTGTCTGCCAAAAGACATAGTTCAGGGTGGACCAATTCAACGGGGGTGGATCAGCAGCTGAGGCCCGCTGAGTCAGGTCCGAGACCTGCCTTCGCAGGAGCGCGATCCGATCGTCGAGCAGTTCACGGTTTCCGTTTGCCATTTCCGACCTCCTATTGGTCTTGGCCGCCACTTTGCCGGCTCCAGAGTCAGGACGTCCGCAGGCTGCTACTAGTCCATAGAATGATCGTGTTCTAGCCAAACCAAAGCCGTGCCCTCGGGGCTCCGGGTTACGGGCGGGTGCGAAGGGAATGCCCTCCGAATTTGGGGCGATTTATGCCTTTGAATCCTATCTCAGCGTTAGCGTTAGCCCACCTCCTGAATACGCCAATGCGAGCCGGGCAAGTTGTCTGGCTCAGGGTTCGAGCGCGTCGTCGCAAACCGATCCTCCCGTTCCCGAGCGACGATGTACGCAGCGGTAGTTCCATTGCCGAAAGTCGCCACCCGCTGCAGATTCGAGAACGACCGTCTTAGTCGTATCAGAGCCGCTCTAATCGCACGGGCTCGACAGGCTTCCCGCTCGCTTTCGCCGGCGTAGACGTAGGCGATCGCCTCCTTGCTGCAGAATTTTCTTCGACGGCCGGGGTTTCCCAGCGGGAATCTCGCTCCTCATGACTGCTCAGGTTCATCCCACAAACTAACCGCGAGTCGCAGACGCATGCCTCGAATCATCTCACGCATCACAAGTTCAGACGCAGGCCGGCAAGGCTGCGGCCGCCAGTGCCGTAAAGGAGACAGCAAGCGCCGAGAGTACGTCCAAGGCGATCGCGATGTGGGTGCGTTCATGCCAGGCTCCCGCAATTTTTGTCCGGCGCCACAAGCTCGCAAAGTGCCAAGCTATAACCATCAGTGCCGCCAGGGTGGCCCCCGTCGCCAAACTATTGTGCCAGCCCGGCAGGCCGGCCCGGCAGAGCAGTGATTCCGAGGCATAGACCGCGAGGAAATGAGTGGCCCAGAGGATCGGGCCGACGATGACGTTGGCGGCCAAGCGCAGAGACGAAGCCGCTCTCATGTCGCCACCAGCCGCGGAAAGCCATGTGTCAGCGCGAGGCCGAAGGCGGCCTGTCCGAGCGAATAGGCCCAGAGCAGCGCAAGGTTGTCGAAGACGACGCGGCGTATGCGGTCGACCCGCCCCGTCGCCAGCCGCGCTGCGGCGAATCCGGCAGAGAGCAGCACGGCCCCCGCGATCTGCGCCTGCAACGCGGCATTCGCATAGACCATGGCGGCGTAACCGCTTGTTTGCGGCCTGAGGCCCGCCCGCCAATGCTGCAGAATGTCGACGCCGAGCGCGCCGACGAGAGCGATCGCTCCCAGCAGCAAGAGGACGGCGATGATGCCGCGCCGCCCGCCTCCGCCGTCGAGCAGCCGCCTGGAGGCCTCGAGGAGCAGGCCGCTGACAATCAGCAAGACCATCGGCACCAGTAGGGCCGGGAGTGCCGAAAGCTGCTCTCGCCCCGGCCAGACTTGCGGTGCGACGGTCCAGAGATAGAGATAGCCGAAGAGATAGGAGAGATAGAGCGCGGCGGCGACCAGCATCAGCACGACCATCGCCCACCAGCTATGCGACATCGATCCCGAGGCATAGCTCGGCAGCCTGACGCCGCCGCCGATATCGATCTCGCCGACCGGCGCCTGATCGCATTCCCACATCCAGCGCATGATCGCGACGATGGCCCCGATGCCGCAGAGACCGGCGAGCACCACGGCCTTGACCGTCAGCAGCAGGAAGAAGCCGGCGGTGAAGACCGCCGCCGCGAAATGGGCATAGCCCGGGCCTGTCAGCCGCATCACATATTGCGGCTCGGCCTCGACCGGGGAGGTTACGATCGTCTCGCGCCCGCCGGTCGCGGTTCGGGGCAGGTAATGCGCGCCCGCCTCGACCTCGCGGACGAGGCTTGGCCGATCCCAGAGCGGCTCGCGGCTGTCGATCCTGGGAATGCTGCGCGTGCCGAAGGCATGGTTGGGTAGCCATTCCAGCGAACCGGCATCCCAGACATTGCCGGCAGGTTCCGCGGTCGTCAGGCGGATGTTGCTGATGACGTCGACGAGAAAGACCAGGATGCCCGCGGCCAGCATGAAGGCGCCGAGCGTCGAGACCAGGTTGAGCGTCTCCCAGCCCATTCCGGCCGGATAGGTGTAGACGCGTCGCGGCATGCCGATCAGCCCGGTCACATGCATCGGCAGGAAGGCGATATTGAAGCCGAGGAAGATCAGGCCGAAGGACCAGCGCCCCAGCCGTTCCGAGAGCGGGCGCCTGCTGAAGGCCGGCGCCCAGTAGTAGATCGCCGCGAAGAGCGGAAAAACCATGCCGCCGAACAGCACATAGTGCAGGTGGGCGACGACGAAATAGCTGTCATGAGCCTGCCGGTCGAACGGCACCATCGCCACCATCACGCCGGTCAGCCCGCCCAGTGTGAAGATGATCAGGAAGCCGATCACGAAGAGCGACGGAACGGTGATCCTGAGCCGGCCTGCCGCGATGGTGGCGATCCAGGCGAAGACCTGGATGCCGCTCGGGATCGCCACCGCCATGCTCGCCGCCGAGAAGAAGCCGAGCGAACGCGCCGGAATCCCTGTCGTGAACATATGGTGGACCCACAGCCCGAAGGAGAAGAAGCCGACCGCGATCAGCGCCACCACAATCAGGCGGTAGCCGACCAGCGGCACCCGCGCCATGGTCGGTACGATCATCGAGACCATGCCCGCCGCCGGCAGGAAGATGATGTAGACCTCCGGGTGGCCGAAGAACCAGAACAGGTGCTGCCAGAGCAGCGGATCGCCGCCCTTCTCGGCGATAAAGAAGGGCCAGCCGAAGGCCCGCTCCAGCTCCAGCAGGATCGTCGCCAGGATCACGGCGGGAAAGGCGAAGACGATCATCCCCGCGAAGATCAGGAGCGTCCAGGCGAAGATCGGCATCTTCGTCAGGGTCATGCCCGGAGCGCGCGTGCGCAGCACGCCGACGATGATCTCGATCGCACCGGCGATCGCGGAAATCTCGATGAAGCCGATGCCGAGCAGCCACCAGTCGGCGCCGATTCCGGGCGAGAAGCGTTCGCCAGTCAGCGGCGGATACATGAACCAGCCGCCATCCGGCGCCGTGCCGAAGAACAGCGTGCAGAAGAACACCAGGCCGCCGACGAAATAGGCCCAGAAGGCGAAGGCGCCGAGGCGCGGGAACGGCAGGTCGCGGGCACCGAGCATCTGCGGCAGCAGTAGGATGCCCACCGCCTCCACCGCCGGCACGGCGAACAGGAACATCATCACCGTGCCATGCATGGTGAAGATCTGATTGTAGGTCTGAGGCGAGAGGAAATCGTTTCCCGGCACCGCGAGCTGCAGCCGGATCAGCAGGCCGAGGATGCCGGCGAGCAGGAAGAACAGGAACGCCGTCGCGATGTAGAAATAGCCGATGACGGTGTTGTTGACCTCGGTGATGACGCGCCAGCCGCGCGGCGAGCGCCAGACGGCCTCGAGGCGCTCGCGCTCGCCCTCGGGCCGCGGCAGCGCGGACGGCAGGCCCGCCGCTTCGTCCGGAGCGTGAGAGTCGGAGGCCGTCATTTCAGGCTCGCAAGATAGTTGGCGATCGCTTGTCGCTCCTCGCCCGAGAGGATGGCGAAGGGCGGCATCAGGCTGCCCGGCTTGAGCGCGGCCGGCTCCACGATGAAGCGCGCGAGGTTCTCGGTCGTGTTCGGCACTGTCGCGGCGGCGAGGAAGCGCCGTCCGCCCATGCGGGAGAGATCCGGGCCGATGGCGCCTGCGGCCGGCGTGCCGCGCACGGCATGGCAGGCGCCGCAGCCCGAGGCGAGAAAGAGAGCAGCTCCGCGCTCCACGGCCTCGCCGGCCGGCGCGGGAGGGCTATCGGCCGCGGCGAGCCAGGCGTCGAACTCAGGCTGGGGCATCGCCACGATCTCCAGCGCCATCTGCGCATGGGCGGTTCCGCAATATTCGGCGCACTGGCCGCGATAGATGCCGGGGCGCTCGGCCTTGAGCCACATCCGGTTGGTCCGTCCCGGGATCATGTCGAGCTTGCCGCCAAGGCTCGGCACCCAGAAGGAATGGATGACGTCGGCGCTGCGCAGCACGAACTCGACCTCGACACCGACGGGGATGCGGATCTCGTTGGCTTCGGCGACCGGCTTGCCGGCCGGGCCGTCATAGGTGACGCGCCACCAGAACTGCTCCCCCGTGACCTCGACGCGCATCTCGGGCTGGCGCGGGTTCGCGACCGTCTCGCGCATCAGCCAGAGCCCGTAGCCGAGCAGCACGGCAAGCGTGACCGCCGGAAAGGCGATCCCCCACAACCGGATCGCCGCCTCGGCCCGCAGCCACCGCCGTATCCGCTCCGGGCCGGCGATCGCGAACCCCAGCGCCACAAGCACGACAGCAAAGATCACCGCCGCGCCGGCGAACAGGATCCAGCTGAGCAGGGCGACGCGCGCAGCCTCTTCGCCGGCCGGCGCCAACGCCGACTGACGCTGACAGGCTGTCAGCATAAGCAGGCCAGTGCCGAGCACGAGAGCGCGCAGAACCTTCATCGCCGCGGCTGCCCTGCCGGCGTCACGCTGGCGAAATAGGCGGCGAGGTCGCGGGCCTGTTCGGCTGTGAGGCGGCGGCCGATCGGCGCCATGATGCGCCCGGTCGGGCTGCGGCCGTTCAGGCCAGCCCGCCAGGCCGCAAGCTGCCCCTCGGTATAACGAGAGGATTGCCCTGCCAGGCGCGGAAATGTCGGAATCGCCTGCTCGTCATGGCAGCTCAGGCAGGCGGGCACGCCACGGGAGCGATCTCCCTCGCGCGCCAGCTTCTCCCCGCGCGCGAGGGTTTCCGGGTCCGCTCGTTCGGGCTCGATCTCCGGCCGCGGCAGTCCGGCATAATGGGCTGCGAGCTTCCTGATCGCGCCATCGGTCAGGTCGGTCGCGGCGGTCTGCATGATGCCGCTGTCGCGCAACCCGGCGGCATAGTCGCGGAGCGCGTTCTCGATCATCGCCGCCGGCTGGCCGTGCAGCAGCGGCACGAGCCGGCTCGTCGGGCCCTCGCCGTTGCCGTGGCAGCGCGCACAGGCCCCGATCGCATCCTGATCGTCGCCGCTCTCGGCGATCTCGGCGCCGCTGGCCCGTTCCGGCTCGACCTCGCCCAAGGCCAGCTCGCGATACGCAGCACGGTCGAGCTGTGGCAGCAGGCGCAGGAAGGCGACCACGGCCCAGATTTCGTCGTCGCGCTCCAGCGACGGGAAAGCCGGCATGCCGGCGTATTTCAGGCCGTGCTTGACGATCCAGAACAGCTCGCCATCCTTCCAGCCCCCGACCTTGTCTTTCAGGTTCGGCGGCGGCGGCAGCATCTTCGCAGCGACAGGGCTCACCGGCGTGCCCGGTGCTCCGTGGCAATAGGCGCAACCGGCATGGTAGTGCCCGGCACCGAGCCTGACGCGGTCCTCGTCCTGTCCTTCCGGAAGCGCCTCGTCCGGCGCGTGCGCCTTGACGGAGTTCTCCATCCCGAAGCGTAGAATCCAGTCCGTGATCGCGAGATGGCCTCGGCTGGCGGCGATATTGTAGACGCCCGACCAGGCGAAGAGCAGCCCGACGACAACGACTGCCACGATAGTCGCGGCCGCGGTCAGCGCGAGCTGGCCGCGTGTCGCGAGCACCCATGCCGCGATCCGCCTAGCTCGCGCGAGCGGAGACATCTGATCGGCTCCGGGCTCCGTCGAGCCGGGTCAGCATGCGCGCCGCCAGCGCAACGCCGACGACGAGGTAGCTCAGGGGGCAGGCCGTCACCATCAGCAATCCGGCGAGTTGCTGGTCGTCCAGGCTTGACGGGCCGGTGATGCACAGCGCCAGGGCAAGACCGGGCAGGCCGTAGAGATCCCGAGGCGCGAAGATCAAAAGGGCGCCTAGCAGGCAGGCGAGCTTCCCGGTCAAGAGCAGCGCGCCCAGCGCCTGCCATCCACCCGTGCGGGCCGCACCGATGACCGCGTGCCAGAACCACACTGCGCTGCCGGCGAGCATGGCCATAAAACCGAGCTGGGCCAAAGCCGAGCCTGCCGCAAGCTGCTGGAGCGTCGGCATATGCCAGGCCCAGAGGACGATCAGTTGCAAGGTCGCGGGAGCGAGAAGGGAGCCACGCCGCATGGCCTGAGCCGGCGGCACGCCCAGCGCCAGGACCGGCGCGGCAATATTCATGACTGTGAGATGCTGCAGCATCTGCAGCGACAGGGGACCGAGGTCGAGAAACGGCACGCTCGCAACGCCGACCAGCGCGAGCACAGCGACACCGGCCAGCACGGGCCCGGTGACGTTCTGAGTCGCGTCCGATCTCTGCAGATGCCGCAAGCGAAAGCTCCCCCTGCACCGACAACCGGGAGTTCGCGCCGCAGTTCCCGCCCCCCGCCGCTAAACTTGAGCGCCTGCGAACCTCTGTAGGTTCTCCACGTTGACCTCCGAACGATCACAGCCGGATGCGGAGGCCAGCATGGCACGATCCCACAAGTTCATTCTTCTTGTCGGCGTCGTCGCCTTGACGCTGCCCCTTGCCTCATGCGGCGATAAGCCATTGCCCGAGGAGGCTGGATACGGGCCGAATCCGACCTTGCCGGCTCCGAAATCCTCTTGGCTGCCAACCATCAAGGTCGCCAAGGCCGTCGGCTGGAAGGAAGGCGAAAAGCCGACGCCGCTCGCCGGCGGTCAGGTCACTGCCTTCGCCACCGGGTTGCTACATCCACGCTGGCTCTACGAACTGCCCAATGGCGACGTTCTCGTCGCCGAGAGCGACGCGCCTCCCAAACCCGAGGAGAAGAAGGGCGGCATCCGCGCCTGGGTGCAGGGGCTCTTCATGCAGCGCGCCGGTTCCAAGACCCCCAGCGCCAACCGCATCAGCCTGCTGCGGGACGCAGACTCAGACGGCGTCGCGGAGACGAAGAGCGTATATCTGGAAAACCTGACCTCGCCCTTCGGCATGGCTCTAGTGGGCGACCAGCTCTATATCGCCAATGCCGACGCGGTGGTGCGCGTGCCCTATGTTGCAGGCGAGACGAAAAGCAACGCCAGGCCCGTCAAGGTCGCGGATCTGCCAGCGGGCCGCAACCATCACTGGACCAAGAGCCTCGTCGCCAGCGCCGACGGCTCGCGACTCTATGTGGGCGTCGGTTCCAATTCCAACGTCGCCGAGAACGGCATGGCGGAAGAGCAGAACCGCGCGGCGGTGCTGGAGATCGATCCAAAGACCGGCGCCACCCAGCTCTTCGCGAGCGGGCTGCGCAATCCCGTCGGCATCGACTGGAACCCGGTCACGAAGGAACTCTGGGTTTCCGTCAACGAGCGTGACGAGATCGGTGACGATCTCGTGCCGGACTACATGACTTCGGTGAAGCGCGACGGCTTCTACGGCTGGCCTTACAGCTACTACGGTTACACCGTCGACGAGCGGGTGAAGCCGCCGCGGCCCGAACTCGTAGCGAATGCCATCAAGCCGGACTATGCGCTGGGCTCCCACACCGCATCGCTGGGGCTAGCATTCGCAAAGGAGGGGCAGATCGGCCCGGCCTATGCCGGCGGCGCCTTCATTGGTCAGCACGGTTCCTGGAATAGAGCTAACCCGGTTGGTTATCGCGTGATCTTCGTGCCTTTCGCCGAAGGCAAGCCAAGCGGCATGCCGCGACCAATCCTGACGGGCTTCCTGAACGACAAGGGCGAGGCGCGAGGTCGGCCGGTTGGTGTCCTGGTCGATCGTCGGAACGGCCTCCTTGTCGCCGACGATGTCGGCAATGCGATCTGGCGTTTGGTGCTTCCACCACGCTAATTGCGAGCCGATTCGAGAACGCACATCAGCTTTCACGCCGACACGCCTGGCAATGGCAGATGCTGAACCTGATGAATTACCGATGGAGGCCCGATAACGCCCAGTCTCACGCTGGAGCTGCTCCGCGTAGAGTGCCCCATTCGCCGAGCTTCTTCAGCTCGTCGAAAAGCCCATCCGTGTAAAGATGGCCAATAAGTCAAGTTCCGCAAGCGCGATCTTTATGAGCCGGAGCTCCACCAAACCCAGGCTGCAGCTACCGCAATGGCCGGGATTGCAGCAGTCAATGCGGCGATGATCATAAGCCGCGCGATCGAACGCGCTTCACGCTTCGTTTCCGGACGCCCATCGTCGTGTCTCATCGCAATTCCTCGCTCCAAGGAACTACGCCTAGCGTGCGCTATTTGTTCATTTCAAAGCCCGGCGCGTACACCTTCGACCCATCTCACGCAACGACACGCCTGGCCGACGGATCGGCAGTAACGCCCATTTCACGCGCGAAGCGGAAAAACACTATCGCTCGGCAATTGGAGCTCCTAGCGCCATTAGCGACAATCTAGCGCCTGGCGGCCATCGTAACGGTCGGCCGCGGAGCCTTTGGGTTGGTCTCCATCTATAACGACTTGATTGAAGCTGGTTCCCCGGCAGAGGCGCCAACGTAGCGAAGCCCTATGCCGGGCAGGTGGCCTGCTCTGCCTTTGCTGCAAATCGCACCTTTGGGTTGACTTACGTTAGTTGGAAGCGCCTGATGGCGCGAGCCGACAACCCCCGATTGGGCGGTTAGCATCCTCAGTTATCGCGTCGCACGCGGACGATCGGCCAAAAAAATGAAACCCACAGTAGAGGCGTATACGGTCGCGCTACCATGGTACGAACGCGCAGATTTTAAGCGACTTTGGGAGTTGGCTCACGACCACGACGACATGCCGAGCGATTACGACGTTTGGCATGCGTCAGCGCTGAACGTCATCAATGCCTGGCTCGCGAGGGGTCGCGCCCTTCAGATCGTAACGATCCGGCCGGACGAGTTCTTGGCTTGGCTTGAGGATAAGGCGCTGCCGAACACTGCGGCGAGTCGCCGGCAATACGTCGAAGAGAGGGCCTCCCGCGTGGGCAGCGAAACCGTCGGCATCGGTGTCGCGCTGGACGCTGGAGCCCTCCCGAATTCTGATGCCTGATGGGGCCAGGAACCTCTCGGCTAAGAGCCTCTAAGGCGCCGTTGAATCGCGAGCGCATTACGTGAGGCGTTCCCACGGGTTGTCCTGAGAAAGCCGGCCGAGTTGCAGCCCCGTCGCCAGAGCGCGGTGAAGCGCGAGCTTTATCGAGAGCCATGCATGCACGAAGACGGCAACCGCTATATGTAGCGTCTGGCGGGACTCGCCAGGCTCAAGTCCGACCTCATACTGGAGTGCGCCCCTGGAGGCGGGCAACACAACGTCAGGTAATTGACCGGGGAGGCGGGCTTTCGAAGGATGAAAGCCCATGGTTCAGGCAGAAAACCCACTTATCCGGCCTGTCCAGTTTTCCCCAGCCAGCTCTCCCCCGGCCACGTCGATATGAAAGGGCCCATCGGACAGGTTGTAAAAGACCGCTCACGCCGGTCGCGCGGCCTTCTGTCTCAGGATCAGCAATGCGACGATGGCAGAGCATAAAACGGCTACGGCACTGACCAGAAACACCACCGGCAGTCCCGATACGCTGGCGACGAGCCCCAGAACCGGACCCGACACGCCGAGCGCGACGTCGAGACATGCGGTATAGGCGGCCATCGCGACGCCGCGTGCCTCTTCTGACGCTTCACTGACGGCCTCAACACCGAAGCCGGGATAGACCAGCGCATAGCCGAATCCGGTCAGCGCAGCGCCGAGGGCGGCGACGGGGCCCGACCAGGCGAGCCACATCAGCGCGAGGCCCATCGTCTCGACCACGATGAAGAACAGCGCCACCCTTGCGCCGCCGAGCCTGTCCGGCAGCTGTCCGAAATGTGAGATCGCCTGCAATGTTGGCCCCGTTGGGGGCGGTTATCGCTTTGAAGGTT
>NZ_JANLGI010000013.1 GCF_024655635.1 Allobosea sp. 47.2.35
TCGACGCCTCGATCGTCGCGACGATCACGCCGGAAGGCATGCCCCAGCGCGAGCGTAGTGCATGAGGACATCAGGGTACCGGAAAGACCCGGCGCCTGAACCGCAAATGATGCGGCAAGAAACGACCGGTCGAAAAAGGGCGGCGTAACGACAACGGGAGGAGATGAAGATGCTGAAGCGTTTGACGATGGCCGGCGTCCTGGCTTTGGGGCTCGGAACTGGCGCGGCCTTGGCCGAGCCGGCGAAGGTGATGATTCCCGCCAATCCCGGCGGCGGCTGGGATGGCGCCGGGCGCCACACCATGGCGGCCTTTGCCCAGTCCAAGGTCTTCACGGATGGGGCGTCCTTCACCAACAAGGGCGGTGCTGCCGGCACGATCGGCCTTGCGGAGTTCGTCCGCACCGCCAAGGGCGACGACAACGCCCTGCTGGTCACCGGCGTCATCATGGTCGGCGGCGTCATCACCAACCAGACGCCGGTCTCGCTCAAGGACACGACGCCGCTGTTGCGCCTGACCAACGAGTACAACGCCATCGCCGTGCCCGCGAACTCGCCAATCAAGACCCCGGCGGACTTCATCGCCGCGCTCAAGGCCGATCCCGGCGCGCTCTCTGTAGGTGGTGGCTCGGCCGGCGGTGCCGACCACGTCATGCTGGCTTTACTCGCCAAGCATGCCGGCGCGCCGGTCGGGAAGATCAACTTCGTCGCCTTCTCCGGTGGCGAGATCCTGGCGGCGCTCGGCGGCGGCAAGATCAAGGCGGCGATCTCCGGCGCCTCTGAATTCCGCGCCTTCGCCGAATCCGGCCGCATCCGCATCATCGCGACCTCCGGCCCGACGCGGGTCGAGGGTCTCAACGCCCCGACGCTGAAGGAAGCCGGCATCCCGGTTGAGGTCGGCAACTGGCGCGGCTTCGTCGGTGCGCCCGGCATGAGCGACGCCGCCAAGAAGACCTGGCTCGACCGCTTCGCCAAGCTCCACGCCACCAAGGAGTGGAAGGAGACGCTGAAGACGCAAGGGTGGGAGGATGCCTATCTGCCGGGCGACGCCTTCAACGCCTTCCTCAAGAGCGAGGAAACCAACTGGACGAGCGCGCTCAAGGAAGTCGGCATCCTGAAATAGCCTCCGTCGAAGCCGGGCGGCGTGCCTGAGTGCGCCGCCCGCGATCCATCGCGAAGAAGCGGGCAAGGCAGATGTCATCGATGAAGAACGGTTCGGCTGCCGCGGCCGGCGGGCGGCCCTGGTGGCTCGGGCTCGCCATCCTGATCATGGGCGTGCTCTGGCTCAACGGCGCGCGCAGCATCGCCTCGACCACGAACTATGTTGGTGTCGGTCCGGCCGCGATGGTGCTCGCCGTCGGGCTCGGCCTCGTCCTGCTCGGCTTCCTGCTGATCGTGCAAGCGCTGAAGGGGCAGCTCGCGCCTGCCAGCGAGGATGAGGAGGAGGCGCCATTCTCGCGCCCCGCCTTCCTGATGGCGCTGGCCGGCGTCGGCGTGCCGTTGCTGACGATCCGCTGGCTCGGCTTTCCGTTCAGCGCGATGCTGGCCTTCACGCTGGTGACCCATGCCTTCGGCTCGCGCCGCACTCTGCTCGATCTCGGCATCGGCGCGCTGATCGCCAGCCTCGCCTGGCTCGGCTTCTCCCGCCTTGGCATCAGCCTTGGCCCGTTCTTCCCGCTGCTGGGCTAAGCCATGGACATCCTGAACCAGTTGCTCGGCGGGTTCGCGGTTGCCTTGCAGCCGATGAACCTGTTCTGGGCCTTCGTCGGCTGCGGGCTCGGCACGGCGGTCGGCGTGTTGCCCGGCATTGGCCCGGCCCTGACCATCGCGTTGCTCTTGCCGGTCACCGCGCAGGTCAATCCGGCCTCTGCCTTCATCATGTTCGCCGGCATTCTCTACGGCGCGCTCTATGGCGGCTCGACCACCTCGATACTGCTGAACACGCCGGGCGAGAGCGGCTCGGTGATGACGGCGCTCGAAGGCAACCGTATGGCAAGGCGTGGCCGCGGCGCCGCAGCGCTGGCGACCGCCGCGATCGGCTCCTTCGTCGCCGGTACGGTCGGCACGCTGGCGCTGACCTTCCTCGCGCCCGCCATCGCCGAGCTCGCCTTCGTTTTCGGCCCTGAGGACTATTTCGCGCTGATGATGCTGTCCTTCACCTCGGTCGCGGTTGTGATGGGGCGCTCGATGGTGCGGGGCTTTGCTGCCCTGTTCTTCGGGCTCGCGCTCGGCACCATCGGCATAGACACCCAGACCGGCCAGACCCGTATGGTCTTCGGCTCGCTCGAACTGCTCGACGGCATTTCCTTCACCGTCGTGCTGGTCTCGCTCTTCGCCATCGGCGAGACGCTCTATGTCGCGAGCCGGCATAGCGCGGCGCCGGCCGCGATCAATCCGCTCTCGGGCGGCAGCTGGATGACCCGGCAGGACTGGACGCGTTCGTGGAAGCCCTGGCTGCGCGGCAGCGTGATCGGCTTCCCGATCGGGGCTCTACCGGCGGGGGGAACGGAAATTCCGACCTTCCTGTCCTATGCGTTGGAGCGGCGCCTGAGCAAGCACCCCGAGGAGTTCGGGCAGGGCGCGATCGAGGGCGTCGCTGGCCCCGAGGCCGCCAACAACGCCGCCGCTGCCGGCATCCTCGTGCCGCTCCTGACGCTCGGCTTGCCCTCGACCGCGACGGCGGCCGTGCTGCTCGCCGCTTTCCAGAACTACGGGCTCCAGCCCGGCCCGCTGCTCTTCGCGACCAATCCCGACCTGCTCTGGGGCCTGATCGCCTCGCTCTATATCGGCAACGTCATCCTCTTGATCCTCAACCTGCCGCTGGTCGGCATCTGGGTCAGGCTGCTGCTGATACCCCGACACTACATCTATGGCGGCATCGTCGTCTTCGCGATGGTCGGCGTCTGGGGGCTCTCGACCTCCTGGATGGACCTCGCGCTGATGTGCGGCCTTGGCCTCGTCGGCTATGTCGCGCGGGTCCATGATTTTCCGATCGCGCCGGCCCTGATCGGCCTGATCCTCGGCCCGCAGGCGGAAATCCAGCTTCGGCGCGCGCTGGCCGTCAGCCAGGGCGACTGGAGCGTGTTGGTCGGCACCCCGATCGCGGCGACTTTGCTCGGGGTCGCCGCGCTCGTCCTGATCGTGCCGCCGCTGCTGGCCTATCGTCGCCGCCGCGCCGAGGCGGAGGGGCAATCGGCCGCTGCCGCCGGCTGAGCTGGATCAGCGCTTCGTTCCGCCCCGGCGCTGGCCGGGCTTGGCGCTTTCGCTTGCCGTAAGCGCTGCCTGCAGCGCCATGCGGGCGGCGCGGATATGGCGTCGCATCAGGATTTCCGCGAGTTCACCGTCGCGATGGCTGATCGCCTCGGTGATCCGCATATGCTCGCGCCAGGCCTCGCGGCCGCGCCCCGGGACGGTGGAATGCAGGCGCCGGCACAGGCGCAGGCGCGGATAGAACTGCTCGCAGAGCAATTCGGCCAGGATCGGGTTGCCGCTGCCTTTGGCGATCCGGCGGTGGAAATCCGCCTCCGGTTCGTCCTGGAGATAGGCGCCCATCGGATTGCGCTCGATCTCGTCGCGATGCCCCGTGACCAGCGCTTCCAGTGCCGCGATCTCGTCTTCGCTCATGCTCTCGGCGGCGAGGCGTGCGGCCATGCCTTCGGTCGCCTCACGCACGTCGAGGAGTGCGAGGAATTCGGCCGCGCTCGGCTCGGCGACACGCGCGCCCTGGTTGGCGACATAGGTGACGAGCCCGCGCTCCTGCAGGCGCCGGATCGCCTCGCGCACCGGCGCGCGGCTGACACCGAAATGGCGGGCGATCGCCGGCTCGCTCAGCTTGGCGCCGGGCGCGATCTCCCCGGAAACGATGGCGGAGGAGAGATCGTCATAGAGTTTGACGGTGACGCCCACGCTCGCGGGGGGCAAAGTCTCGGCCAGCATCGAGCGGGTGCCTATCTGCTTCTGTTGCGCGGAGTATAGCGCAGCAACTGCGATTGCCGAGCCTCATCATCGCCTTGCCGCCGATATCGACAGGGCCGGTAACAGGCGCTACCTCGTCTCGAAGGCTAACGAGGGTGGGACCGGCGGAATGCGTGGGATAGCGGCAGGTCTGGCGGGCGCGCTCATCCTCTTCTTCGCACGCTTCATTACCGCCGTCCGTGGCCGCTGGACAGGCGTCGAGCCCGTCGACGAGCAGCGCATCTACTTCGCCAATCATGCCAGCCACGGCGATTTCGTCCTGATCTGGACGGTACTGCCGCGGCGCACGCGCTTCACGACGCGCCCCGTCGCCGGCAGCGATTACTGGCTGAAGGGTGGCTTGCGCCGCTTCATCGGCCGCGATGTCTTCAACGCCGTCCTGATCGACCGCGACCGCGACAGCCGCACCAGCGACCCGGTCATCCAGATGACCGAGGCGCTCGATGCCGGCTCCTCGCTGATCGTCTTTCCGGAAGGCACACGCAACACCACCGAGGCGCGCCTGCTGCCGTTCAAGAGCGGCCTGTTCCATCTGGCACAGAC
The DNA here is from genome assembly GCF_024655635.1 of Allobosea sp. 47.2.35. GTDB lineage: Bacteria > Pseudomonadota > Alphaproteobacteria > Rhizobiales > Beijerinckiaceae > Allobosea. The sequence goes on from NZ_JANLGI010000013.1 coordinate 4,516, forward strand.
CAGGCCGAACGTGGCCCTCGTGCCGGCCTGGATCGACAATCTCAACCGCGTCATGCCGAAGGGAGAGTTCGTGCCGATCCCGCTGATCTGTACCGTCACCTTCGGCGCGCCGCTTCGCCTCAGCGAAGGCGAGGCCAAGCCCGATTTCCTGGCGCGGGCCGAAGCCGCGCTGCTCGCCCTGTCCCCGAAGGCGAACGCGTCATGACGATGCCGCATCCCGATCTGGTGGCCGTGCTCGCCGGCATTCTCGGCGTCCTCGTTGTCGCCTCAACCATCGGCTTCGTGCTCGAGCGCAAGCTCTCGCCAGACGGTTCCAATGCCGTCGTCGAGAACCTGAACGATCGCATCCGGGCCTGGTGGGTCATGGTCGTGCTGATGGGGCTCGCGCTCATCGGCGGCAAGACCGGCGTGACCCTGCTCTTCGGCTTCTGTTCCTTCGCGGCGCTGCGCGAATTCATCACGTTGACCGATACGCGCCGTGCCGATCACTGGGCGCTGGCTACGGCGTTCTTCGTGGTGCTGCCGGTGCAGTACTACCTGATCTGGATCGAGTGGTACGGGCTCTACTCGATCTTCATCCCGGTCTACGCCTTCCTGCTGATGCCGGTCATCGCCGCGGCGCGCGGCGATACCGACCATTTCCTGATCCGCATCGCCGAGGTGCAATGGGCGCTGATGATCTGCGTCTTTGCCACCTCGCATGTGCCGGCGCTGCTCAGCCTCGAGATCGCCGGCTATGAGGGCCGCAACGTCCTGCTGATCACCTTCCTCGTCATCGTCGTGCAGATCAGCGATGTCCTGCAATATGTCTGGGGCAAACTGCTCGGCCGCACCAAGATCGCCCCGAAGCTCTCGCCCTCGAAGACGGTCGAGGGCTTCGTCGGCGGCGCGCTCAGCGCCACCGCCGTCGGCGCCGGCCTGTCCTGGATGACGCCGTTCACGCCGCTGCAGGCGGCCTTTCTCGCGCTGGTCATCGTCCTCATGGGCTTCTTCGGTGGGCTCGTCATGTCGGCGATCAAGCGCGACCGCGGCGTCAAGGATTGGGGCAACCTGATCGCCGGCCATGGCGGCTTCATCGACCGGCTCGATTCGGTCGTCTTTTCGGCGCCGATCTTCTTCCATCTCGTCCGCTATGGCTGGTCGGCCGTATGAGCGGACCGCTCGCGCGCCTGATGCGGAGCAGCATCGTCCATGTCGGCTTCGCCTTCCTCGCGATGGGAAGTTGGGCAGCCTTCGCCAACCGCGCCCATCCGATGCCGTCGCCGCTTTATGCTGGCCTGTTGCAGGGCGCGATCTCGGCGACGATCACGCTGGTCCTGAAACGCGCGATCGAATATCTCGCCAGCCGCTTCTCGGGCTTCACGGCCCTGCTGGCGCCGCCCGTGATCGCCGGCCTCGTCTCCGCGACCCTGCTGACGATCCTGCACACGCTCGGCGGGACGCCCGAGATCGCCAAGACCATCGCCGTGCCGCTCATCGTCGCGACGAGCTACGCCGCTCTCTACAACTATTCGCTCTGGCGCATCCGGAAGGCCTGAACCATGGCGCAGGACGAGAACCGCCGCCCGCTCGCCAGCCGCGACTCCGGCTGGGCCCGCACGATCGCCCGCAAGCTCAGCACGGCCTCCGTGACGCCGAACCAGATCTCGATGGCGAGCATGCTGATGGCGGCCGCTGCCGGCGTGGCCTTCTGGCAGGCGGGCATGGCCACGGGCGGTTCTCGCGTTGCCCTGCTGCTCGTAGCCGCCCTGTTCTGCCAGTTCCGATTGCTCTGCAATCTGTTCGACGGGATGGTTGCGATCGAGGGCGGCAAGCAGGCGCCGGACGGGCCGTTCTGGAACGAATTCCCCGACCGTGTCGCCGATATCCTGATCCTCGTCAGCGCCGGCTATGGCGTGGGTCAGCCGGCTCTGGGCTGGACGGCGGCGGCCTTTGCCGTGCTGACCGCCTATACGCGCGAGCTCGGCCGCAATTGCGGCTTGCCCGCCGATTTCTCAGGCCCGATGGCCAAGCAGCACCGCATGGCCACGATCACCGCGGCGACCGTGCTCTCACTGCTGGAACCACTCTGGAGCGGTCACAATTCGGTCCTCGTCGCGGCACTCTGGCTGATCGCGATCGGCGCCGCGATTACCGCGATCCGGCGCGCCGCGAACATCGTCCGCAAGCTGCGCGCCGGTTCATAGTATCTGTCGATCTCAGATCGACTCGATCAGCAGCTTGCGCGCCGCATCGACCGTGAGTTCGACCGGGTTGCCGCCGGTCGAGGGGTCGGCCACGGCGGCCTCGGCCAGCTCGTCGATCCGGTCGGTGCCGACGCCGAGCGCGCCGAGCTTGTCGGGAATGCCGAGATCGGAACGCAGCTTCAGTACGAAATCGTAGAAGCCGTCGAAGCCGCCGGGGATACCGAGATAGGCCGCGGCCGCCGCGATCCTCTCCTCGATCGCCGGGCGATTGAAGCGCAACACCGGCGGCATCACCACCGCATTCGTGGTGCCGTGATGGGTGTGGTAGACCGCGCCGACCGGGTGGGAGAGCGAATGGATCGCGCCGAGCCCCTTCTGGAAGGCGACGGCGCCCATCGCGGCGGCCGCCATCATCTGCGTGCGCGCCTCGATATCGCCGCCATCGGCATAGGCCCGCGGCAGATAGGTCTTCACCAGTCGCATGCCTTCGAGCGCGATGCCCTGGCTCATCGGATGGAAGAACGGCGAGGAATAGGCCTCCAGGCAATGCGCGAAGGCATCCATGCCGGTGCCCGCGGTGATCGCCCTGGGCATGCCGACGGTTAGTTCAGGATCGCAGATCGTCACGCCCGGCAGGAATTTCGGGTGGAAGATGATCTTCTTGGTATGCGTCTGCGAATTGGTGATGACCGAGGCGCGCCCGACCTCGGAGCCGGTTCCCGCCGTGGTCGGCACGGCGACGATCGGCGCGATGCCCTCGATCGAGGCACGCGTCCACCAGTCGCCGACATCCTCGAAATCCCAGACCGGCCGGGTCTGCCCGGCCATGAAGGCCACGCATTTGCCGAGGTCGAGGCCGGAGCCGCCGCCGAAGGCGACGACGCCGTCATGCCCGCCGGCCTTGAAGGTGCGGACGCCGGCGTCGAGATTGCGGTCGTTCGGGTTAGGATCGACATCGGCGAAGATCGCCCGGCCGAGCCCGCCGGCTTCGAGGATGTCGAGCGCATTGGCGGTGATCGCCATGCTCGCGAGCCCGCGATCGGTGACGAGCAGCGGCCGCTTCATGCCGAGCGCCTTGCAGTGATCGGCCAGTTCCCTGATCCGCCCGGCGCCCAGCTTGACGGCGGTCGGATAGCTCCAGTTCGCGGTGATCGGCATCAGCCAGCTCTCTTCAGATGGTAGGATTTCGGACGGGTGAGATTGTGGAAGCCGATGACCGAGAGCGAGCCGCCCCGCCCGGTCTCCTTGACGCCGGTCCAGCACAGGGCCGGGTCGAGATAATCCGCGCGGTTCATGAAGACAGTGCCGGTTTCCAGCTCTTGGCCGAGCCGGGCGGCGCGCTCGGCATCGCTGGTCCAGAGCGAGACGGTGAGGCCGTATTTGGAGTCGTTCATCAGGGCGACCGCTTCGGCGTCATCGCGCACCTTCATGATGCCGACAGCCGGGCCGAAGGTCTCCTCGCGCATGATCGTCATGGAATGGTCGACATCGACCAGAACCTGCGGCGCGAGATAGGCGCCGCCATCGTCCTGCGGGAACAGTTTTGGATCGACCAGCGCCCGCGCGCCCTTCGCGGTCGCCTCAGTGATCTGCTCGCGCACGACCTGGGCAAAGCGCTTATGCGCCATCGGCCCGAGCGAGGTCTCGGGATCGAGCGGGTTGCCGAGGCGGTAGTTCGAGACCCAGGCGACCGATTTCTCGACGAAGGCGTCGTAGAGGCTTTCATGGACATAGATGCGCTCGATGCCGCAGCAGCATTGCCCGGAATTGAAGGTCGCGCCGTCCATCAGCGTGTCGACCGCCTTGTCGAGATCGGCGTCTTCCATGACATAGCCGGGGTCCTTGCCGCCGAGTTCCAGCCCGATCCCGGTGAAGGTGCCGGCGGCGGCGCGCTCGATCGCCTGCCCGCCCGTGACCGAGCCGGTGAAATTGATGAAGTCGAACTGCTTCTCGGCGATCAGGCGCGACGAGGTCTCATGGTCGAGGAAAACATTGGCGAAGACTTCTTCCGGCACGCCGGCCTCATGGAAGGCGCGTGCCAATCGCTGGCCGGTCAGCAGCGTCTGGCTGGCATGCTTGAGAATCACCGCATTGCCAGCGATCAGGGCCGGCGCGACCGAGTTGATCGCGGTCATATAGGGGTAGTTCCACGGCGCGATCACGAAGACGACGCCATGCGGCTCGCGCGCGATGAAGCGCTTGAAGGCGGCGCTGTCCTCAATCACGAGGGGCGCCAGTGCGTCGCCAGCGATCGAGGCCATGTAGTTCGAGCGTTCGTTGAAGCCCTTGAACTCGCCACCATACTTCACCGGCCGGCCCATCTGCCAGGCGAGTTCGGTGACAACTTCGTCGCCCATCTCGTTGAGCTGCGCGACACCCTTGAGCACCAGCGCGATGCGCTCGTCGAGCGGGCGCTTCGCCCAGGCCTTTTGCGCCTTGCGGGCGCGAGCGACCACGGCCTTGGCGTCGTCGAGGTTCAGGGCGGGCCGCTCGGCATAGACCGAGCCGTCCACCGGCGACACGCATCGGATCATCGTCATCGTCTTTATCCGTCTGGCTGGAATTCTCTTTGGGAGGAGCCGGGGTCAGGCGCGTTCGAAGCCGCGCTTCACTTCCCAATCGGTGATCCGGCGGTCGTATTCCTCCTGCTCCCATTCGGCGGCGCGGACATAATGGTCGATCACGTCGTCGCCGAAGGCCTTGCGCAGCATCGCCGAGCCCTTCAGCGCGACGGTCGCGTCGCGCAGGGTCTTCGGGATCTCGCGCACGTTCCGGTCGCCATAGGCATCGCCGACGAAGGCCTCTTCCAGCTCCATTTTCTTCTCGATGCCGTCGATGCCGGCCGCGAGCAACGCCGCCATGGCGAGATAGGGGTTGAGGTCCGAGCCGCCGACGCGGCATTCGATGCGGATGCCCTTGGTCCCGGCGCCGCAGAGCCGGTAGCCGGCGGTGCGGTTATCGGCGCTCCAGACCGCTTTGGTCGGCGCGAAGGTGCCGGCGACGAAGCGCTTGTAGGAGTTGATATAGGGCGCGAGGAAGCCGGTGATGTCGGAGGCATGCGCCAGCAGGCCGGCCACATAGTTCCGCATCAGCGGTGACATGCCGTGCGGCGCCTGCGCATCGAGGAAATGCGGCGTCTTGCCGTCGGCGCTCCAGAGCGACTGGTGGATATGCGAGGAGGAGCCGGCATGCGCGTTGCTCCACTTCGCGAGGAAGGTGATCGACTTGCCTTGCGCCCAGGCGATCTCCTTGCAGGCATTCTTGATGATCGCGTGCCGGTCCGCCATCGTCAGCGCGTCAGCATAGCGGACATTGATCTCCTCTTGCCCGGCCGAAGCCTCGCCCTTGGAGTTCTCGACCGGGATGCCCGCGCCCTGCAGACCGTTGCGGATCGCCCGCATCACCGCCTCTTCCTTCGTCGTCTGGAAGATGTGGTAATCCTCGTTGTAGCTGCTTGCGGTCTTGAGATCGCGATAGCCGCCGGCGCTGGCGTTCTCGTAGCTCTGGTCGAACAGGAAGAATTCGAGCTCGGTCGCCATATAGGCCTTGAGCCCCATGGCCTCGAGCCGCCTGACCTGCTTCTTCAGCACGGCGCGCGGCGAATGCGGGATGTCATGGCCGTGATGGTCCTGCACGTCGCAGAGCACAAGCGCGGTGCCTTCGAGCCAGGGCACGCGGCACAAGGTCGAAAGGTCCGGCTTCATCGTGTAGTCGCCATAGCCGGCGGCCCAGCTCGTCGCCGCATAGCCGGCTACGGTTTCCATCTCCATGTCGGTGGCGAGCAGGTAGTTGCAGCTATGCGTCTCGTGATGCCCGCTTTCGATGAAGAAGGCGGCATGGAAGCGCTTGCCCATCAGGCGCCCCTGCATGTCGACGAGGCAGGCCAGCACCGTATCGATGCGGCCGTGGGCGACATCCTGCTTCAGAGCGTCGAACGTGTACGCTTGCGTCATGCCGGTTATCCATCTCCGATGCGCGATCTTCACACGGGAATGCGTCCGGCGGAATAGCCGGCTCGCATGTCCTCGTGCGGATTATGCAGGGATCAGACCAGTGCCTGGACCTGGATCTCGACCAGGATGTTCTCGGCCGCCAGGCGTGACTCGACGGTGGCGCGAGCCGGCGGTTGCGCCGGATCGACCCAGGCTTCCCAGGCGGCGTTCATCTCGTTGAAATTCGCGATATCCTTCAGCCAGATATTGGCGACGACGATGCGGGTCTTGTCCGTGCCGGCTATCGCCAGATAGCCGTCGATCTGCTTGAGGATATCGGTGGTCTGCTCGCGCACGCCGCCGCTGCGGTCGGCGGCGGTGAGGCCGGAGAGGAAGGCGAAGCCGTTGGCGACGAGCACCTTGCTCAATCGTGCGGTCACTTCATGGCGCGTGATCATGGTCTGTCCTCCGGGGAATGATGCCGGCGACGGCCGGCGGGGCAGGGAATTCGCTCTCAACCTTCCGCCATCAGGGCGGCGGCGCGCTCTCCGACCATCATGGCCGGCGCGTTAATGTTGCCCGAGGGGATCGTAGGGAAGATCGAGGCATCGACGACGCGCAAACCTTCGATCCCATGCACCCGCAACTTGGCATCGACGACGGCATCGCCGGCATCGGGCCCCATCCGGCAGGTCCCGCAGGGGTGGAACACCGAATAGGCGTTGGCGCGGATCGCGGCGACATGCGCCTCCTCATCGACCGCTTCCGGCCCCGGCCGGATCGCGGTGTCGATCACGGCGGAGAGCGTCGGCGTCGCCGCGAGCCGGTGCAGGAAGCGCGCGCCGGCCAGAAGCGTGTGCAGATCCTCGGGATCGGAGAGGTAGTTCGGCGCTATCTCCGGCGCGACATATGGCTCGGGCGAGCGGATCGCGACATGGCCGCGGCTGAGCGGCCGGCAGGGCGAGACGCTCAGGCTGAAGCCCGGAAAGGGGTCGGGCTTCATCAGGGCGCGTACGCCCGGCACGGCGCGCTCATAGCTCAGCGGCGAGAAATAGAGCTGCATATCCGGCCGCGTCAGCTCCGGCCTGGTGCGATAGAACCCGCCGCCCTGGTTGACGCTAAGCGAAAGCGGTCCACGCCGCCGCAGCAGATAATTCGCGGCCATGCCGATGCGAGCCGGCCAGGAGAGCAGCGCATCGTTCAGGCTCGGCCGCTTCGAGCGATAGACATGATCGTAGCAGAGATGGTCCTGGAGATTGCGCCCGACCGCCGGGAGGTCGAGCAGCGGCGCGATGCCGTGCTGCTTCAACAGCTCCGCCGGGCCGATGCCGGAAAGCTGCAGCAATTGCGGCGAGTTGAACGCGCCGCCGGACAGGACGACCTCCCGCCGCGCGCGAAAGCGCAAGGTCTCGCCGCCGCGTCTGGCCTCGACGCCGATGGCGCGCCGCCCGTCGAACAGGATGCGCGTGACCTGCGTGTCGGTTTCGAGCTTCACACGCCCGTGCCGCCGCGCCGGGTGCAGGAAGGCCCGCGCCGCGGATTCACGCCGCCCGCCGCGCGTGGTGATCTGGTAGAAGCCGGCGCCCTCGCTGGTCGCGCCGTTCAGGTCCGGATTGAAGCGCAGGCCGGTCTCGCCGGCGGCCCGGACGAAGAGGGGCGTCAGCGGGTGAACCTCCGCCGCGACGTTCTCGACATGCAGCGGGCCCCCGGTGCCGTGCCAGATCGAAGCGCCCAGTGCGTGGTCCTCCATGCGCTTATAGGCGGCGAGCACCTCGGCCCAGCCCCAGCCGGGATTGCCGAGCCGTTTCCACTCGTCGAAATCCTCGGCCTGGCCGCGGGCATAGACCATCGCGTTGATCGCGCTCGACCCGCCGACGATCTTGCCGCGCGGCTGGTAGATCTCCCGCCCGCCCAGCTCCGCTTGCGGCGTGGTCCGGTACATCCAATTCATGCGGCGATGGTAGAAGGTCTTGCCGTAGCCGATCGGCAGATGGACCCAGGGGCTGAGATCATGCGGGCCGGCCTCGATAACCAGGATCGAGCCTTGGCCGGCCTCGGCAAGCCGCCCGGCCAGCACGCAGCCGGCCGAACCCGCGCCGACGATGATCACGTCCCATTCGCTCAAGATGCTCTCACTCAGCCTGCCCGGCACGAATCCTAGGCAGGATTGGGCTTCCCGCTAAGGGCCATTCCCATCGAAGCACCAGTCCATTGGTCGCTATTGGCAAGGTCCTCGATGCTGCGACGCAGATCGAGCACGCCGGCCTTGATCTCCGTGGGCGTGAAGCCGCTAAAGCCGAGCACCAGCCCGTCCTGCGCGGCGGGTTCGAGGCAGAAGCGGCTGATCGGCGCGACCGTGACGCCACGCTTCGCCGCCGCATGCGTTAGTGCGGCCGCATCGAGCCCATCGCGGAGATGGGCGATGGTATGCATGCCGGTCTGTGTCGGCACGACCCCCAGATCGGGCGCCAGATGCTCCCACGCCGCATCTTCCAATGCCTGATAGCGCTCCTGATAGAGCTTGCGCATGCGGCGCACATGTGTCGCGAAATGCCCCTCGACGATGAAATCGGCGACGATGCCCTGCAAGGCCGTCGGTACGCCCGGCGAGAAGGCTTCGAGGCAGATGCCCATCTGCTCGACGAGATGCGGCGGCGCGACGAGGAAGCCGAGCCGCAGCGACGGGAACAGCGTCTTCGAGAAGGTCCCGACATAGATCACCCGGCCGCTGCGATCGATGCTGGTCAGCGTCGCCATCGGCGCGCCCTGGAAGCAGAACTCGCCGTCCCAGTCGTCCTCGATGATCCAGGCACCGCTGGCCTCGGCCGCCTCCAGCAGGGCGAGCCGCCGCTCCAGGCTCATCTTGGCGCCGAGCGGCTGCTGATGCGCCGGCGTCACGAAGGCGAGCCGGAATTCGGGCGCACGGCGCAGGCCCTCCTCGACCACGAGCCCGGCCTCGTCGACCGGGACCGGCACGATCTCGACGCCCGACTGGATCATGCTGTTGCGGGCGCCGATCGCGCCGGGATCCTCGAACCAGACCTTGTCGCCGGGATCGAGCAGCGTGGCGGCGATGAGCTGGAAGGCCTGCTGCGCCCCGGCCACCACGAAGACCTGCTGCCATTCGCAGGCGATGCCGCGATTGAGCCTGAGATGGGCGGCGATGGCCTGCCGCAAGGCCCGCTCGCCATGCGGATCGGGATAGCCGAGCACCTGATGGCGCGGCTTGCGCCAGTGCTTGCCCGAAAGCCTCGCCCATTGCGCCATCGGGAAGGCGTCGAAGGCCGGCATAGCCGTGGTGAAGGCGCGGGGCTGGTGCGGCAGGCGCGTGCCGAACAGCTTTGACGCCGTGTTCATCGCCTGCGCCAGCTTGACCCGCGCCGTCGGCGCGGCGGTGGCCGCAGCAGCAGGCGCCGGCCGTTCGTTCGCCAGCGCCTGGCTGACATAGGTGCCGGATCCGACACGCGTCTCGATCAGCCCTTCCGCCGCAAGCCGCTCGAAGCTCTCGACGATGGTGGTGCGGGCGACCCGGAATTCCTGCGCCAGCGTCCGCGTCGCCGGCAAACGCTCGCCGACCTTGAGTGCGCCGCCGAGGATCAATTCGCGCAGGCCCGCGCAGATCTGGACGCTGAGCCCATGCTCGCCTTCGCGGTCCAGCACGATCGACTGGAGCAGGGCGCCTTCCTCGCGTTTGACCATGATGCCTTGAAGAGGAATGGACTGTCGATTTGGCGAGAATGGACCTTGGGATCAGGCCAATTCAAGCCCCTTCTTGCGCCGAAGCTGCCTGCGGTCCCGCCGGGCGGCGCTCCCGGAACGGATAGCGGCAGCGATGAAGATCACCCGGCTCGAAAGCTTCTCGACGCAGGACGTCGGCTTCGTCCGCGCCACATGCGAGGATGGCAGCCAGGGCTGGGGCCAGTTCTCGCCCTATAACGCCGACATCACCGCGACCGTCTTCCATCGGCAGGTCGCGCGCTGGGCGATCGGCGAAAACGCCTTCGACATCGACGAGCTGATCGCGACCATCGGCGAGCGCGAGCACAAGTTTCCCGGCTCCTATCTCTGTCGCGCCATGACCGGGCTCGATACCGCGCTTTGGGACCTGCGCGGCCGGATCGAGCGGAAGAGCGTCTGCGAATTGCTGGGCGGCACGCCGCATCCCTTCCCGGTCTATGCCTCCAGCATGAAGCGCGGCGAGATCACGCCGGAGGCCGAGGCCGAGCGCTTCCTGCGCCTGCGCGATGCCCATGGCTACCGCGCCTTCAAGTTCCGGGTCGGCCGTGAATGCGGCCGCGATATCGACGAATGGCCGGGCCGCACGGAGGCGATCGTGCCGCAGATCAGGCGCGCGCTCGGCACTGATGCGACGTTGCTCGTCGACGGCAACAGCGCCTATTCGCCGGCCAAGGCCATCGCGGTCGGCAAGATGTTGCAGGATCACGGCATCGTTCATTTCGAGGAGCCCTGTCCCTATTGGGAGCATGCCTGGACCCGCGAGGTCCGCGAGGCGCTCGATCTCGATGTCACCGGCGGCGAGCAGGATTGCGACCTCGCCGTCTGGCGCGCCATGATCGACGGTCGCGTGGTCGACGTGGTGCAGCCGGACGTCTGCTATATCGGCGGCGTCGGGCGCATGCTGAAAGTCGCGCGCTGGGCGGAAGCCGCCGGCCTGCCGGTGACGCCGCATTCGGCCAACCAGTCGCTGGTGACCGCGTTCACACTGCACATCATGGGCGCGCTGGCCAATGCGGGGCCCTATGTCGAATTCTCGATCGAGGGGCCGGATTACTATCCTTGGGAGCAGGGACTGCTGCGCAACCCGCCGCAAGCACGCGACGGCATGGTCGCGATACCCGACGGGCCGGGCTGGGGCGTCGAGATCGAGCCGTCCTGGCTCGACAGGGCCGCCTATCAGGTCACGGAGATCGGCGCGTGATCGCGGATCGCGCCGAGCTCGTCGCCGAAGCCTTGCGGACGGGAACACTCGCCTGCCTGCCGGGCGGGCATTTCATCAATGGCAGCTTCGTCGGATCCGTCTCCGGGCGGCGGATGGAGAGCTTCGACCCTGGCCGGGGAACGGCTTTCGCGACGGTTGCAGCCGGTGACGGCGCCGATATCGATCGCGCCGTTGCAGCGGCGCGCGCTGCACTCTCCGGCCCATGGTCGCGTCTGAGCCCGGCCGCACGCGGCGACATCCTGATGCGAGCGAGCCGCCTGATCGCCGAGCGCGCGGCCCGCTTCGCCGTGGTCGAGACCCTCGATTCCGGCAAGCGCCTCGCGGAAGCCGAGGGCGATGTCGGCGGCGTCGTGAAGGCCTTCGCCTATTATGCCGGCGCGGCCGACAAGCTGCATGGCGACAGCATGCCGCTCGGCCCTGACCATGTCGGCTTGACGATCGAGGAGCCGGTCGGGGTCGCCGCCCAGATCGTGCCCTGGAACTATCCGCTCTCGACGGCGGCGCGGGGCATCGCGCCCGCGCTCGCGGCCGGCTGCACGCTCGTGGTCAAGCCGGCCGAGCAGACGCCCTTCACGACGCTGATGCTGGCTGAATTGCTGCATGAGGCCGGCTTGCCCGCAGGCGTGCTCAACGTCGTCGCCGGCACCGGCACTGAGGCCGGTGCGGCGCTCGTCGCCCATCCCGGCATCGACCACATCACCTTCACCGGCTCGGTCGCGACCGGGCAACGCGTGATGCGGGCCGCGGCCGAGCATGTCACCCGGCTCGTGCTGGAGCTTGGCGGCAAGTCTCCCCTCGTCGTGCTCGCCGATTGCGATAGCGACGCGGCCATCGCCGGCATCATGGAAGCGATCTTCGAGAATGCCGGGCAGATCTGCTCGGCCGGCTCGCGCCTGATCGTCGAGGAGGCGATAGCCGAGCCTTTGCTTGAACGTCTCGTCGCCAGCGCGCAGGCCTTGCGGCCGGGCCACGGCCTGAGCGATGCCGGGATCGGGCCGATCAATTCGCCGGCGCAACTCGCGCGCGTCGCCAGCCATGTCGAGCGCACCCGTGCTGCCGGCAATCGCATCCTCACGGGTGGTGCGGTCGTGCCGCCCGAGGAATGCGGCGGCGGCTGGTTCTACCGGCCGACCATCGTGCTCGCTGATGGCCCGGGCGATCCTCTGGTGCAGGAGGAAATCTTCGGGCCGGTGCTGACGGTGCAGGTCGTCCCCGATTTCGAGGCGGCCATCGCAGCGGCGAACGCCACCTCCTATGCGCTGGTCGCGGGCATCTACACGCGAGACCACGCAAAGGCCTGGCGCTATGCGCGGGCTGTCGATGCGGGCCAGGTCTATATCAACGAGTTCTTCGCCGGCGGCATCGCGATGCCTTTCGGCGGCAACCGCAAATCCGGCTTCGGCCGCGCCAAGGGCATGGCGGGCTTGCGCTCCTACTGCAAGCTCAAGAGTGTGGTGGCGCGAATCTGATCCGGGGGGATGACGCGATAATGTCGAGCGATCTGTTCGCCAGTGATTTCCAGGCCGCGCCCTATTGGTGGGACGCGGTGCCCCGGCCGGAGCTGCCGCGCAGCGATCCGCCGCAACAGGCCGAAGTGGTCGTCGTCGGCTCCGGCTATACCGGCTTGCAGGCAGCGCTCCAGACGGTACGCGGCGGGCGCCACACCGTCGTGCTCGATGCCGAGGCGGCGGGCTTCGGTTGCAGCACCCGCAATGGTGGCCAGATTTCGACCAGCGTGAAGCCGGGCTTCGACGAACTCAGCCGCCGCCATGGCCGCGAGCGCGCCTTCGCGATCATGCAGGAGGGTCGGAACTCCCTTCGCTATATCGGCGATTGCGTCCGCGACGAGGGGATCGACTGTGATTTCGGCGTCGTCGGTCGCTTCCATGCGGCGCATGCACCCGGCAAATATGAGGAGCTGGCCCGTAGCGTCGGAACCCAGCCGAAAGGGCTGGAGGTCGCCTGCCATGTCGTGCCGCGCTCCGAGCAGCGTACGGAGATCGGCTCCGATCTCTATCATGGCGGCGTCGTCTACGAGAGCCATGCCTCGATCAATCCGGCCCGCTACCATCAGGGCCTGTTGCAGCGCGTCGTCGCGGCCGGTGCCGAACTCGTCCCGCATTGCCCGGCGACGGGTATCGAGCGCATCGGGCAGGATTTCCTCGTCCAGACCCCGCGCGGCACGATCCGCACCCGCGAGGTCGTCATCGCTACCAACGGCTATACCGGTCCGCTAACCGGCTGGCTGCGCCGTCGCGTCATCCCGATCGGCAGCTATGTCATCGCGACCGAGGCACTGGAGCCGGCGCTGGTCGACAGGCTGATCCCGAAGAACCGCATCGTCAGCGACACCCGCAAGGTGGTCTATTACTACCGCGCCTCGCCCGATCGGCGGCGCATCCTGTTCGGCGGTCGCGTCTCGCTGAGCGAGACCGACCCGCGCCGCAGCGGGCCGCTGCTCCATGCCGCGATGAGCGGCATCTTCCCGGAACTGGCCAATCGCAAGATCAGCCATTCCTGGTGCGGCCTCGTCGCCTATAGCTTCGACGAGTTGATGCATATCGGCCGGCACGAAGGCATGCACTACGCCATGGGCTATTGCGGCTCCGGTGTCGGCATGGCGAGCTATCTCGGCATGCGCCTCGGCCAGCAGGTGCTTGGCCTCGCGGAAGGCAAGACCGCTTTCGACGGCCTGCCTTTCCAGACCCGGCCCTTCTACACCGGCAATCCCTGGTTCCTCGCGCCTTCGGTCCTCTACTACAGCTGGCGCGACCGGCTGGCGCGCTAACCCATCAGATTGGCCGCCCCGAATTCTCAGAGTGGACCTTATGGCCAGACCAATTTCGCCGGACCCTGCATGAGGCGAGATGTGCGGACGCCGCTGGCCGGCCAACCGCGCGCTCATCTTTGGGGAACGCATCTTTCAAACGGGAGAACAGACACATGCCGCGCCAGCCGATCACGCCGACGAGAACGGCCCTTGCCCTCGTCATGGGCCTGGGCCTGTTGAGCGCTGCGCCCGCCTGGGCGCAGGAACTGACCGTCGTCTCCTTCGGCGGCTCCTATCAGGAAGGCCAGAGCAAGGCGCTCTTCCAGCCAGCCGCGAAGGCCTTGGGCATCAAGATCAAGGAGGAGACCTATACCAGCATCGCGGATCTGCGCCTCAAGGTGAAGGCCGGCGCCGTGACTTGGGACGTGGTCGCCAGCGGCTCCGGCAGCGCCGCCCGCGCCGGCGCCGAGGGCATCCTCGAGAAGCTCGACTACAAGGTCATCGATACCTCGAACTTCCTGCCCGGCACGGCGCAGGACTATTGCGTTGGCGGCGACGTGTTCTCGACCGTGCTCGCCTGGAACACCAAGACCTATGGCCAGAACGGCCCGCAGAGCTGGGCCGATTTCTGGGACGTCAAGAAGTTCCCCGGCAAGCGCTCCTACCGCAAGGGCGTGGCCGGCGCGCTGGAGCCGGCGCTGATGGCCGACGGCGTTCCCGCCGACAAGGTCTACGAGGTGCTGTCGCAGCCCGGCGGCATCGAGCGCGCGATCAAGAAGATCCGCGAACTGAAGCCGCATATCGCGGTCTGGTGGAGCTCGGGCGCGCAGCATGCCCAGCTGATGAAGGACGGCGAGGTCGACATGATCACCGGCTGGAATGGCCGCTTCGACGTCGCCGCCAAGGACGGCGCCAAGGTCGCCTATACCTTCAACCAGGGCCTGCTCGACTATGATTGCTTCGCGATCGCCAAGGGCGCGCCGAACAAGGATCTGGCGATGAAGTTCCTCGCCGAGATCAGCAAGCCGCAATACCAGGCCGAGTTCACGAAATACATCACCTACGGCCCGACCAACAAGAAGGCCTATGAGGGCGGTGCGATCGATGCAGCCTTCGCCAAGACCCTGCCGTCCCATCCCGACAACGCCGCCAGGCAATTGCCGGTCGACCTCGCCTGGTACATCAAGTTCGAAGCCCAGGCTTCCTCCGCCTACCAGAACATGCTGACCGAATGAGGCAGGCCGGCGATCACGAGCGGTCGCACGCTGCGGCCGCTTCCGCCTCGGGTTCCGCGACGGCCCTGCCCATCGCGGTCCGGCGGCTGAGCAAGGCCTATGGCGCGGTGCCCGTGCTGGACGAGATCGATCTCGACGTCCGGCCGGGTGAGTTCCTGACCCTGCTCGGCCCCTCCGGCTCGGGCAAGACGACGCTCCTGATGGCGATCGCCGGCTTCCTGCGGCCCGACAAGGGCTCGATCCGCTTCGGCGAGCGCGAGGTCGTCCGCCTCGCGCCGCATAAGCGCGAGATCGGCATGGTCTTCCAGAACTACGCGCTGTTCCCGCACATGGACGTCGCGCGCAATGTCGGCTTTCCCTTGCGGTTGCGCCGCGTGCCGGCGGCCGAGGTGGCCCGGCGCGTCGAGTCGGCGCTGGAGATGTTCCAGCTCGGCGGTTTCGGTGCCCGCCGCATCGACCAGCTCTCCGGCGGCCAGCGTCAGCGCGTCGCGCTCGCACGCGCCATCGTCTTCGAGCCGCGCATCATCCTGATGGACGAGCCGCTCTCGGCGCTCGACAAGCAATTGCGCGAGCGCATGCAGATCGAGTTGCGCCAGCTCCACGAGCGTCTGGGCACCACCACCGTCTATGTCACGCATGACCAGCGCGAGGCGCTGACCATGTCGGACCGCGTCGCGATTCTCGATCGCGGCCGCATCGCCCGGATCGATACGCCGCGCGCGATCTATGACGATCCCCGCAGCCGTTTCGTCGCCGAGTTCATCGGTGAATCCTCCTTCCTCGATGTCGCGGTGGCTGCCGGCGTCGCCCGCGCCGCCGGCGCGACCATCCGCGCCGAGAACCTGCCGACGCAGCAGGGCCGCTGTACGATGGTGCTGCGGCCGGAGCGCCTGCATCTGCTGGGGCCGGGCGAAGGCGAGGGCATGAACTGCTTCGACGGCCGCATCACCGGCGCGGTCTATCAGGGCGATACGCTGCTCCTTCAGGCTGTCCTGAACGGCGGCAGCCCGGTCGCGCTGCGCCTGACGACACGCGGTGGCGAGGGCCCGCCGCGCGCGCCGGGCACGCCTGTCCGCATCGGCATCGCGGTCTCCGATACCGTGCTGCTGCCCGACGAGACCAAGGACGAGCCGTGACGGCCGCGAGCGCCTTCGATGCCGCCGGCCCGGCCGGCGACGACCATGCCTCGGGCCTGCGGCGCGATCAGTGGCGCGAGCGCATGGGGCTGGCGAGCCTCGCGGCGCCGGCGCTTCTGCTCGTCACCGTCACCATGCTCGTGCCGGTCGGCTGGCTCTTCGGCCTGTCCTTCCTCGACGACAATGGCGCGCTGAGCCTCGAACACTATCGGCGCATGCTGGCCGAGCCCTCCTATGGCCGGACCTTCCGCACCACCTTCGAGATCAGCTTCGTCACCACGTTGATCTGCATCCTGCTCGGCTATCCCCTGGCCTATTTCCTGTCGCAACTGCCGCGACGCGCCGCCAATCTCTGCATGATCGCGGTGCTCTTGCCGTTCTGGACCTCGCTGCTGGTACGCACCTATGCCTGGCTCGTGCTGCTCCAGCGCAGCGGGCTCATCAACACCTGGGGCATGAAGCTCGGCCTGTGGAGCGAGCCCTTGCAGCTCGTGCACAACATGGGCGGCACGCTGATCGGCATGGTCCATATCATGCTGCCCTTCATGGTGCTGCCGCTCTACGGCACGATGCGCGCGATCGACCGCAACCTGCTGCGCGCCGCCGCCAGCCTCGGCTCGACGCCGGTCCACGGCTTCTGGACCGTTTTCTTCCCGCTCTCGCTGCCCGGGCTCGCGGCCGGGGCCGCGCTCGTCTTCGTGCTCTGCCTCGGCTTCTACGTGACGCCCGCCATGCTCGGCGGCGGCAAGGTCACCATGGTCTCGAACCGCATCGCCAACGATATCGAGCTGTTCTTCAACTGGGGCGCGGCCAGCGCGCTCGGCGTCGTGCTGCTGGTGATCACGCTGGTCGTGCTGGTGTTGGCGGCGCGGCTGTCGCGCGGCGCCGGCCTGTTTGGGGCAGGGCACTGAGATGAGCTGGCTCGATCGCCCCGCCAGCGACACGCAGATCAGCCACGGCGCGCGGCTCTGGCTCTATGCGGTCGGCGCGCTGGTGCTCGCCTTCCTGGCGATCCCGACGCTGATCGTCATCCCGATGTCCTTCTCCCAGTCGCAATACCTGGAATTCCCGCCGCGGGAATGGTCGCTGCGCTGGTACGAGGCCTACTTCGCCTCGTCGAGCTGGATGGCGGCGACCGCGACCTCGTTCAAGGCGGGCTTCTGCACGGCGCTGCTGGCGACGCCGATGGGCACGCTCGCGGCCTATGGCCTGCATGCCGCGCGTCTGCGCTTCGCGGGGCTCGCGATCCTCGCCCTGCTGACGCCGACGATCGTGCCGGTCATCCTCGTCGGCATCGCGCTGTTCTACGCCTATGTGCAGCTCAAGATGGTGAACTCGTTCGTCGGCATCGTGCTGGCGCATACGATGCTGGCCGTTCCGATCGTCATGATGATCGTCGGTTCGGCCCTGAAGAGCTTCGATCTCGACCAGGAGCGGGTGGCGCGCAGCCTCGGCGCGACGCGGACCCAGGCCTTCCTACAGGTGACGGCGCCGCAGATCGGCTTCGCCCTCGTCACCTCGGCGATCCTGTCCTTCCTGACCTCCTTCGACGAGGTCGTGATCGCGCTCTTCGTCTCCGGCGGCGATAACGCGACGCTGACGCGGATGATGTTCCTGGCGCTGCGCGACCAGATCGACCCGACCATCGCCGCGATCTCGACGATCATGATCGTGATTACGTCGCTGCTGCTGGCGGTGTCGCAGCTCTTCGGCAAGAGCGAGAACTGAGGAAGCGCGATCACAAAAAAACGCCGACCGTGGGGCGGCCGGCGTCGTGAAATGAACCGTTGGAAGCCAGGCTTATTTCTTCGGCTCGGCAGACGGAGCCGGCTTTGCCTGCGTCCCGGCCGCCCCGCCCACTGAGGCAGCAAGCAGCGCCTGCGTCGGGTCGGTGCCCTTGAAGCCGGCCTGTTGCAGGATTTCGTCGAGGATCGGCTTCTGCGCGGTGAAGCTGAGCAGCTGGCTCGACAGATCGTTGACCGCGCTCGGCTGGTCGCCGCCGGCGCCGCCATTCATGGCACCCGCAAGGTTGCCGGCGCTGAAGATGCGGATATCCGAGATCTTCTCGATCGGCTTCATCGCCTGGGCGAGTGCCGCCGGCACGATATCGACGCGGGCCTTGTTCAGCTCGAACTCGATGATCGCCGGCGAGAGCGCGTTGCGGGCCTCGTTCTTGGCCCGCTCGGCGCGTGCCTGCGCCTCGCCGAGCTCGATCACACCGGCCGCGCGGATCTTGGCGGCGGCGGCCTCGGCCTCCGCCTCGATCTTGGTCGCAGCGGCGAGGTTCTCCGCTGCTTGGCGCTCGGCCTCGGCCTTGACGGTGAGGGCTGTCGCTTCCTGCTCGGCGCTGCGGCGCGCATCGATCACGGCGATGCGCTTGGCACGCTCGGCGATCTCGACCTCGCGGGCGGTGGTGACCTGCTCCTCGGCGGTGATGGCGGAAGCCTTCGCCTCGTCTGCGCGGGCACGCGCAGCCTGCTCCTCCTCGGTCTTCTGGGCGACGGCGATCGCGGCCTCGATGCGCGCGGTCTCGGTGATCTTGCGGGCTTCGGCCTCACGCTCGGCGATGCCGCGCTCGGCGGCGATGCGGGCGGATTCACGGGCCTGCCGCGTTTCGGCATCGCGCTCGGCAATGCCGCGCTCGGCTTCGAGCCGCGCCGTCTCCTCGTTGAGACGGGCGAGCTGCTCGGCCTTGGCCGCTTCCGCGCGGGTCTCGGCGGTCTTGTTGGCGATGTCGCGCTCCTGGCTGAGCTCGGCGTCGCGTTGCTCGCGCTCGATCGTCAGGCGCCGCAGCGAGGCTTCGCGGTCCTTGGTCGCGATCTCGACCTCGTTGTCGCGCACGATCTGGTTGCGCTCGCGTTTGCGCTCCTCGGTGATCTTGGTGAGGGCCGTCAGGCCTTCGGCGTCGAAGGTGTTGTTCGGGTTGAAATGCTTGATGTCGGTCTGGTCGAGCCGCGTCAGCGAGACCGATTCCAGCTCCAGGCCGTTGGATTGCAGGTCATGCGCGACGGCCGCCTGCACCGATTTCACGAACTCGGCGCGCTGCTCCTGCAGGTCGCGTAGCGACATGGTGGCGGCGACCGAGCGCAGGCCGTCGACGAACTTGGCTTCTACCAGCGCCTTCAGTGCATCGGCATCGTTGGTCCGGTCGCCGAGCGTCTGCGCCGCGAGCGCGATGTTCTCGGCATCCGGCTTCACGCGGACATAGAACTCGGCGGTGATGTCCGCCCGCATCCGGTCCTTGGTGATGAGGGACTCGTTCTCGGCGCGCTTGACTTCAAGACGCAGCGTGCTGAGCGAGACCCAGGAATAGGAGTGGAAGATCGGCAGGATGACCGAGCCGCCGTCGAGCACCACCTTCTTGCCGCCCAGTCCGGTGCGGACATAGGCCTTGTCGCGCGTCGCCCGCGTGTAAAGCGACGTCATGATGATGCCGATCACCACGATGGCGACGAGAATGCTGGCGGCGATGATGCCGAGCGTGAAGAAATCCATGTCTCAGACCCCCGTTGAGGCGCTGCTTGCGACGCTGTCCGGCGCGGGAATGGCCTCGAACAGGCCGTCCGCTCCATCGACGATCAGCACCAGCGTGCCCGTTGCCATCAGATGTCCCGGCGCCGCCCTGGCACGCAGGATGTGAACGTTGTCGTAGCGGTCCTTGACGCGGATCGCGCCGGGATGCCCCTGGTCGAGCGGGCCGATCGTGACGGTGCCGATCAGGCCGATGAAATCGGACTGGCTCAGCGCATTGGTCTCGTCGCGCGGGATGACCCGGGCAATGCCCCGGCTCGCCCAGCGCGTCGCGGGCACGGCCGCCAGAGCGGCAGCCGGCACGGCGATCAAGAGCGGCAGCGGCCCCAGCATTCGCGCCGCGAGGCTCTGCAGCGCGAAGCCGAAGATCGCGAAGGCCGTGAGCAGGATCACCGCCAGCACGAGAATCGGGACGCCGCCGGCATTGAGCCAGGACATCCAGCCGCCGAGCAGGCCGGGCTCGTGGTCGCCCGGTCCGTGATGGCCGAGTCCGTCATCGAGCAGGCCGGAGGCCGAGGCGCCGATCAGGACCGAAACCAGCTCGATCAGGCCGAGCCCGGCCACGACCATCAGCGCCACCCAGAAGGGCGCAGTGCCCGGCTGGATGATGTCGCCCATCAGCGCTGGCCTTCCCGGAAGGCCTTGAGCCGGGCCTCGATCGCATCCTCGCGCTGGAGCCGTCCGAGCTCCTCGACCTCGGACGCGCCCGCCATGGGCTTGGCCGGGACACCGGTGACGCGCTCGACGGCGGAAAGCGCCGCGGCAAGCCGCTGGTCGTTGCGCTGCGAGGGCGTGGCGGGATCGCTGGCGGCGACCGCGCGTTCGGCGCGCCTGGCATCGTCGAGGCGCTTCATCGCATCGGCGCGGGCCGAGGCGATGCTGCGCAGGGTGGCTTCGGCCTCGGCGATCTCGCCGGCATTCTCCGCGACCGCCTTGGCGAGCGCGGCACGCTGCGCCTCCAGGTCGATCTGGACGCCGGTCGCGGCGCGGGCGAGGTCCTCGCGGCCCTTTTCCAGCCCCGTCTTGATCTTCTGGTCGAGGTCGCGGATTTCCTCGTCGAGATCGGCCGCCTTCGCCTTGAGGCGATGGCCGGCGGCGACGGCGACGCCGAGCGCGGCGCGGGCCTCCTCGGCGATCTTCTCGATCTCGCGCACGGCCTGCTGGGCGACGGCGGTGGTGTTGGCGCCTTCGGCCGCATCGACTGCATTGTTGACGACGCCGGCGATCACGCGACCGAGGCGGGCAAGGATTCCTTCGTTGGACATCGTGCTCTCCTTGTGTGTGTGAATTCCGGCCTGGACAGCGACGAGGACGCTGATCGTCGATCCCTGGAAGGACAGACGCGCCTCGGCAAAATCGTTCCAGCCACCGCGATAGCCATCCACCGAATAGGGGACGACGATGCGCCCGTTGATGGTGGCGATGCTGATGCTGTCCGGGCCCTTGATGGCGAAAAGCTTGGAATCGAGGGGTATCTCGACAGCCGGCTGGTCCGGGTTCTGCCGGCTATGGTCGCGCAGCGCCAAGGTCGCCATGCGCGAGGGCAGGCCGGTCTGCGCCCGGATCTCCTCATAGGCCTCCTCGTGCAGCGCGACGAGATTGGCGCCCGTCGTGCCGCCGAGGATCGCCATGGCCTGCCGATAGGCGGCGAGGGTGGCGTTCAGCGCCTCGCGATCCTCGTCGCTGGGCGCCAGCAGAAGCGCCATCGTTGTCTGAGGCTTCTTGATCATGAAATTTATATAAAGCACTTCATTGGTGCTTTCAAGGGTGCGCCTGGCCCAGGGCCCATGAAAGTTAACGTGCTGTCTCTATCGGAGCTTCAATTCGCGGCGGCGAGGCCGCGGCAGGCCAGGCGCACCAGCCCTTCGATCTGGCGGTCAAGCTCGCGGCGGGGCACGGCGATCAGCTTTTCCTCCAGCCCGATCGCGATGACACCATGGACCGCCGAGAACAGCGTCCGGCCGAGCAGGTTCCTGTCCTCCTCGCTGCGATCCGGCACCAGCAGGACAAGCGGCTGGAGGATGTGCCGGAACATCGTCATCTGCTCGGTGACCGCCCAGTCGGGTACGGTCGAGCCCTCGGCCATCCGGTGCTCGAACAGCACGCGCCAGAGCTGAAGGTTGTCGCGGGCGAAGGCGCAATAGGCGAGGGCGACTGCGACGAGCGCCTCGCTAGCCTCATCCTGTGACGAGGCGGGCGGAGACGCTGCACTTAGCGTCGCGTCGAGCCGGGCGAGCGTGCGCGAGCCGACGCGCAGGACGAGCTCGTCCATATCCGCGACGAGATTGTAGATCGCGCCGAGCGAGCAACCGATCTCCTGGGCGAGCTCGCGCGCCTTCAGGCCCGCGAGGCCCTTCTCGGCGATGGCCCGTTCCGCCGCTTCGATCAATTGCTCGCGCTGCCGGTCCCGTCGCGCCGCCGTGGTGGTCATCTCTTCGCTCTCGCCGTGGTCGTTTTTCATACCCTTGAACATCGTTCAATATTTGTATTGAACGATGTTCAAGGATGCGCTACCAATCAATTTATGAACGATGTTCATAGCAGGGGAAAGCCAATGCTCAAGATGTTTCTCACCTTCGTCCGCGGCGACGCCGCCATTGCCGGGGAACGCTTCGTCGATCGCAACGCGCTCCTGATCCTCGACCAGCAGATGCGGGACGCTGCCGCCGCCTTCGAACGCGCCAAGAAGGCACTGGCTATTGCGATCGCGCAGGACCGGCAGGAGGCCGAGCGCCTCGCGGCCGGCAATGCCCGCATCGCCGATCTTGAAAGCCGTGTCGCCGCGGCGCTGGCGGCCAGCAATGACGGTCTCGCCCGCGAAGGCGCCGAGGCGATCGCCGCGCTGGAGGCCGACCGTAATGCTGCCGCGAGCGCGCAGGCGCTCTTCGCGGCAGAGATCCTCCGCCTGCGCCGGCATGTCGCCCAGGCTCAGGCCCGGATCGCCGAGCTCGATCGTGGCCGGCGCCTTGCCCGTGCCTCGGAAGCCGTGCGCCAGATGCGGCAGGGCCGGATCGAGCCCGGCCCGGCGCATGAGGCGACGCTGGCCGAGGCCGAGCAGACGCTGAAGCGGCTGCGCGAGCGTCAGGTCGAGGCGGAAGCCGCAGAGACGGCACTCGACGAACTCGATGGCGCGGCAGCGGCCTCCGTAACCGAAAAGCTTGCCGCCAAGGGCTTCGGCCCCCGATTGCGGACTACTGCCGAGGACGTGCTGGAGCGGCTGCGCAGCCGTACGGCCGCTCCAGCCAACTGATCGCAACAATCGCATTTCAAACGGGAGATCGCCGTCATGAACCAGAACGTTCAGCCCCATAGTGGCGCCTGGGTCAGCTTCACCTACGCCTCGTTCCTCGCCGCCGCCGCGATGGTCGGCTCCGGCATCCTGTTCCTGCCGCTCGACTGGTGGGCCAAGGGCTATCTCGCCATGGGCTGCGTCATGCTCGTCCAGTCCTGCATCACCATGACCAAGACCGTGCGCGACATGCACGAGGCCGCGAAGCTTGTGAACCGCATCGAGGATGCCCGCACCGAGCGTCTGCTGATGGATGCCGGCAAGCCGGTGCTTTGAGGCACGGCCGGTAAGTCCCGCTTAACCGCAAGATCGCATCGCCCGCCGGCGGCAAGGATTGCTTGGCAAGGCGATGCGAACCTCCCTCGAACCGTTGCGAGCGCATGATGTTCGACACCTTGATGCTGAAGAGGCGCTTCGCGCCGCTGTTCTGGGCGCAGTTCTTCTCCGCCTTCAACGATAATTTCCTCAAGAACGCGCTGGTCTTCATCATCCTCTACCGGCTTGCGGGTTCGCATGGCGAAGCGCTGGTGACCTTGGCGGGCGGGCTCTTCATCGCGCCGTTCTTCCTGCTCTCCGGCATCGGCGGCCAGATGGCCGACCGCTTCGACAAGGCGATGATGGCGCAGCGTCTGAAGCTCGCCGAGATCGGCGCGGCCGGCGTCGCGGCGCTCGGTTTCACGCTCCATTCCGTGCCGATGCTCTTCGTCGCGCTCTTCCTGTTCGGCGTCATCGCCGCCCTGTTCGGGCCGATCAAATACGGCATCCTGCCGGATCACCTGAAACGCGAGGAATTGCCGGCCGGCAACGCGCTGATCGAGGGCGCGACCTTCATCGCGATCCTGCTCGGCACCATCGCCGGCGGCCTGACGGCGCGCGAGGGCGGCGACGCTGCCCAGCTCAGCCTGCTCATCATGGTCTTCGCGCTCGCCTGCTGGTTCGCGACCCTGTTCATTCCGAAGACCGGGCCAGCCGCGCCCGATCTCGCGATCGACCGCAACATCCTGCGCTCGACCCGCGACCTCCTGAAAGATCTCTGGGCCGATGCACGCTTGTGGCGCACCGGCGTCATGGTCTCGCTCTTCTGGCTGATCGGCGCCGTGGTGATGGCACTGCTGCCGGCGCTGGTGAAGAACGGCATGGGCGGCACGGAGATGGTCGTCTCGGCCTATCTCGCCACCTTCGCGATAGCGATCGCCATCGGTTCCGGCATCGGTTCCTTCCTGGCGAGCGGGCGCATCGTGCTCCTGCCCGTGCCGGTCGCCGGCATCGTAATGGGCCTGTTCGCGCTCGATCTCGGCTGGGCCGTTTCCGGCATTATCGCGCATCAGCCGGCGCAGGATCTCGATGCCTTCTTCGGTAATACGTCGGCATGGCGCGTCGGCATCGACCTCGCCGGCCTCGCCATCGCCGGCGGCATCTTCATCGTGCCCTCCTTCGCCGCGACCCAGGCCTGGGCGCCGGCCGAGAAGCGCGCCCGCATCGTCGCCGCCGTCAACGTGCTCTCGGCCGCCTTCATGGTCGCCGGTGCCGCGGTCGTCGCCCTGCTGCAGGCGGCGGGCCTGACGCTGAGCCATCTCTTCCTGCTGATCGGCATCCTGACCATTGCAGCCTCCGTCTGGATCTTCCGGACGCTGCCGACCAACCCGCTCAGCGATTTCCTCTCGATCCTGTTCCGCGCCTTTTACCGCGTCGAGGTCACCGGCCGCGAGAACATTGCCAAGGCCGGCGACAACGCCATCATCGCGCTGAACCATGTCTCTTTCCTCGACGCGGCGCTGGCGCTCTCGATCCTCGACAAGGAGCCGGTCTTCGCCATCGACCACGGCATCGCCCAGCGCTGGTGGGTAAAGCCTTTCCTGAAGCTGACGCGGGCCATGCCGCTCGATCCCTCGCGCCCTCTGGCGACGCGCTCGCTGATCAATGCGGTCAAGAACGGTGAGAGCCTGGTGATCTTCCCGGAAGGGCGCCTCACCGTCACCGGCAGCCTGATGAAGGTCTATGACGGCGTCGGCATGATCGCCGAGAAATCCGGCGTGCCGATCGTGCCCGTCCGCATCGAGGGACTGGAAGCGACGATCTTCTCGCCCCTGACCCGCGAGCAGGTTCGCCGCCGCTGGTTCCCCAAGGTGCGCGTCACCGTGCTCGATCCCGTCACGTTGACCGTGCCCGACGCGCTCAAGGGCAAGCCGCGCCGCCAGGCGGCGGGCGCTGCGCTCTACCAGATCATGTCGGACCTGATCTTCAAGACCACCGATATCGATCGCAGCGTCTTCGAGGCGGTGGCCGAAGCCGCGAAGCTCAACGGCAAGGGCCGCGTCGCGGTCGAGGATCCGATCACCGGCACGCTCACCTACAAGCGCCTGCTGATCGGCGCCGAGGTGCTCGGCCGCAAGCTCATGCCGCTGGCGGCCAGGGGCGAGGCAATCGGCGTGATGCTGCCCAATGCCAATGGCGCGGCGGTGACGCTGCTCGGCCTGATGTCGGCGGCGCGCGTACCGGCGATGATCAATTTCACGGCCGGCGCCGGCAATATCGCCGCCGCCTGCAAGGGAGCGCAGGTCCGCACGATCGTGACCTCGCGCGCCTTCGTCGAGAAGGGCAGGATGGGGCCGCTGATCGAGGCGCTCTCGGCCGAGGTGAAGATCGTCTACCTTGAGGATGTCCGTGCCACCGTCTCGACCGCCGACAAGCTCTGGGCGCTCTGGCGCTATGGCGAGGCGATCGAGCCCGCAAAGGGTTCGGACCGCGCCGCGATCCTGTTCACCTCGGGTTCGGAAGGCGCGCCCAAGGGCGTCGTGCTCAGCAACAGCAACATGCTGGCCAATGCGGCGCAGGCTGCGGCGCGCATCGATTTCGGCCGGCGCGACAAGGTCTTCAACGTCTTACCGGTCTTCCACTCCTTCGGTCTGACGGCCGGGCTCATCCTGCCGCTGGTCTCGGGCGTGCCGGTCTATCTCTATCCCTCGCCGCTGCACTACCGAATGGTGCCGGAGCTGGTCTACGGCTCGAACGCGACGATCCTGTTCGGCACCGACACCTTCCTCACCGGCTATGCCCGCGCCGCACACCCTTACGACCTACGCTCGCTGCGCTATATCGTGGCCGGCGCCGAGCCGGTGAAGGACACGACGCGGCGGACCTATGCGGAGAAGTTCGGCCTGCGCATCCTAGAAGGCTATGGCGTCACCGAGACCGCGCCGGTGCTGGCGCTGAACACGCCGATGTTCAACCGCTTCGGCACGGTCGGCCGGATCATGCCGGGCATGGAGGCCAGGCTCGAGCCGATGCCGGGCGTCGAGGAAGGCGGCCGCCTGCATGTGCGCGGTCCCAACATCATGCTGGGCTATCTGAAGTCCGAGAATCCCGGCGTGCTCGAACCGCCGCCCGAAGGCTGGCACGATACCGGTGACATCGTCGCGATCGACAAGGACGGCTTCGTCACCATCAAGGGCCGGGCCAAGCGCTTCGCCAAGATCGCCGGCGAGATGGTCTCGCTCGCCGCGGTCGAGGCGCTCGCCGCCGAATGCTGGCCGGGCGTTCTCTCCGGCGTCGCGAGCCTCCCCGATGCCCGCAAGGGCGAGCGGCTGGTGCTGGTGACCCAGCAGAGAGACGCGACGCGCGCCGCCTTCCAGGCCTTCGCCAAGAGTAGGGGCGCGGCGGACCTGATGATCCCCGCCGAGGTCGTGGTGGTGCCGGCCGTGCCGGTGCTCGGCTCCGGCAAGCTCGACTTCGCCGGCATCGCTCGGCTGGTCAAGGAGCGGGCAGTCGCGCCCGCCCCGGTGGTGGCCTGATGCTCGGCTTCTGGCTGAAGGCGCTGACCCGGCCGACGCTCGACCTGACGCTGGCGACGGCGCCGGGCCAGCAGACCCGCATCATCGAGCGGCCCGGTACCGTGCTCGATGATGCGGAGCTGGCCGCGCTGGTCGAGCAGTTGCGGACGGTCGCGGGGCGGACGCTGGCGCAGGGCGCGCTGACCTATGGCGTCTTCTCCGGCGAGCGCGAGCGTCTCAGCCAGAGCATCATCACCTTGATCAGCGAGACGGCGACCGGCCGGCCGATCGCCTTCAACGCACTGGCCCAGATGCCGCTCACGCTCGCTGGCGAGCCCGAGCAAGTCACGCATCTCGGCCTCGTCATGGTCGATCCCGAGGTGCGCGGCCGCGGCCTCTCCTGGGTGCTCTACGGCCTGACCGTGCTCGTGCTCTTCGTCCGTGGCGGCCTACGCCCGCGCTGGATTTCGAACGTGACGCAGGTGCCGGGCGTGGTCGGCATGGTCTGCGAGACCTTTTCCGAGGTGTATCCCTCGCCCGATCCCGGCAGCCGCCAGAGCTTCGCGCATCTGACGCTCGCGCGGCAGATCATGCGCGATCACCGCCATGTCTTCGGCGTCGGCCCCGAAGCCGGCTTCGACGAGACGAATTCGATCATCACGGACGCCTATACCGGCGGCTCGGACGACCTGAAGAAGAGCTTCGAGCAGGCAACGCATCACCGCGAGGAGCGCTACAACGCCTTCTGCCGCGACAAGCTCGATTACGCGCGCGGCGACGACGTGCTCCAGCTTGGCCGCATGGACCTCGCGGCGGCGCGGCGCTACCTGCTCGGCCAGGTGCCGCGCGCCTCGCTGCCGGGGCTGATCGGTGCCTCGGCCTTCCTGCTGGTGCAGCGCCTGCTCTTGCCGCTGGTGCACTGGCTCGACGACACCCGCCGTTTCGGTACGCTGCGTCCGCGCCCATCGAGGTCGAAACCATGATCCCCGGCTTCAGCTACGACCTCTTCGCCACCCGCAATATCGGCTTCGTCTCCGAGGCCGAGCAGGCGAAATTGCGGGTGGCGACGATTTTCGTCTGCGGCGTGGGCGGCATGGGCGGGGCGGCTTTCATGGCGCTGGTCCGGGCCGGGATCGGCCGTTTCGTCATCGCCGATATCGACGTCTTCGAGATCTCGAACCTGAACCGGCAGGTCTTCGCCCATGCCGGCACGATCGGCCGGCCGAAGGCGGAAGCGGCGGCCGAGGCCGCGCGCGCGATCAATCCCGAAATCGAGATCGAGGTGCTCGGCGCCGAATGGGTCGAGCGGCTGCCTGAGATCGCAGGGCGATGCAAGGTGATCGTCAACGGCATGGACGACATCGCCGCGGGCTTGCATCTCTACCGTACGGCGAAGACAGCGGGCGCGGCCGTGATCGACGCCTATATGGCGCCGTTGCCCTCGGTGATCGTGGTGCGCCCCGATGATCCCCGCCCGGAGGAGCGGCTGGGCTTCCCGACTATCGGCAAGGATTGGCGGACGCTGTCCGAGGACGACAAGCGTGCCGCCATGCTCTGCGAGGTCACGCATGTCATGCTGCATTCGCGCTCGCGTCACCATGTCGATCTCGCCATCGCCGGCGAGGTCGCGGCCGGGCGGCGCAGCCGCATGTCCTTCGCGCCGATGGTGATCACCACCGGCATGATGATGGCCTATGAGGCGATCGCGCTCACGCTGGACCGGCGCACCGGCATCGATTGCCGCGGCTGGTTCTTCAACCCCTACCGGCCGGCAGTTGAGCGGCCCTGGCCGACACCGGTCGCGGCGCTGCTCAAGCCCTTCGTGGCGCGGGCGCTGGCCAAGATGGTGGCGGGTCCATGACCGGCGGCTTCGCCAATCCGGGCCTGGTGGCGGATTCGATCGTCGATCTCTGCGGCGCGCTCGGGCTCGCCGTCGCCATGGTGACCTTGCGCCGTCGCGACCCGCGCGGCGCGTTGGCTCGGCGCTTCCTCGTCGCGATGGGATTGGTCGCCGCGCTCTTCACGCTGCGGGCATTGGGCTGGTGGAGCGGCAGCGTGTTGCTCGGCCGGCTGGCGCTGGCCTGCGCCGCCCTGTTCCCGCTCGGCGCCCTGATCGTGACCGAGGGCATGCTGCGCCGGCACGCGCCACGCCCGGGCAAGATCGCGGTGCTTGCCGGTTCGCTCCTGCTCGTCCTCGCCAGCCTCATCGGCCTCGACGACCCCGGAGCAGTCTACGATCTGGCGCTCGCCGGTTTCCAGCTCCTGACCCTCGCCTTCTGCGGCATGCTGCTGTTCCGCCGCGACCAGGCCTCGCTGACGGCGTCCGAGAATACGAGCGTCTGGCGGCTCGGGCTCTGCGCCTTCCTGATCCTGCCCTTCGCGCTCAGCGATTTCCGCGAATTGCTGCCGGGCATACCGGTCAGGCTCGGCGGTGTCGGCGCCTTGCTCTTGGTCTCGATCCTGCTGGTTGCGGGCGGCGCCGCGCCGGCCCGGCGACAACGGGCAGCGATGTTGAGCCTGCGCGTCGCCGGAGCGCTGTTGCTTGGCTTCGCGGCCGCGCTTGTCACGCCCGATGCCGGCTTCGCCCATATCGCGCGGCTCTGCGCCGTGGCTCTGGCCGGCGTGCTGGCCATCGCGCTGGCGGTCGATGCGCTGTCGAGTTCCTTCGACGCAGAGGCGCCCGGCGTGCTCGACTCGCTCGCCCGGTCGAAGGCCGGTACGCGCGAGGCCTTGATCGCTCAGATCGCGGCCCATCCGCTCTTCACAAGCGCCCGCCGGCTAGACGAGACCGCACTCGCTGAGTACGATCCAGCCATCCTGCGACCGGCCTTGCACAGCATCGGTGTGCTCCATGCCTCCGGCCGCGGCTGGCCCTGGCCGCCGACCGACCCGGCAGCCGAACGCCTGGCCGCGCTGATGGCCTCCCATGCCGCGAGCCACCTGCTCGTGCTGGGCGAGGCGCCGCTCGACCTGCTTCTGGTGACCGTGCCGGTGGTCTCGGCCGATCCTGCGACCGAGACGGCGTTGGCGCTGGTGCGCCGCCTGCTCGCGACGGCACCGAGCGAGGCACGCGCATGATCGAGATCCGCGGCAACGACCGCAAGGCCGCCTTCGCCGTCACGGCAAACGCCTATCCGGCCGGCAGCCCCTACGTTCCGCCGATGTGGTCCGATTTCGACCGCATGCTCGATCCCGCCAGAAACCCGCTGGTGACGCAGGGCCATGGCCGCTTCGAACTGTTCACGGCGTTGCGCGACGGCCGGCCGCTCGGCCGTATCGTCGCGGCGATCCACGACGCCTCCAATGCCCGGCACGGCACGATGCGTGCGCAGTTCGGCTATTTCGACTGCGCGGATGATCCCGAGATCGCCGCCGCCCTGCTCGGCGCGGTGGAGGCATGGGCGCGCGAGCGCGGCATGACGGAACTCGTCGGCAACTTCAATCTCACCGCGATGCAGCAGGCCGGTGTCGTCACCGGTGGTTTCGGGAACGCGCCCTTCACCGACATGCTCTGGAGCCCGCCGCATATCGCGCGCCTGCTCGAAGCGAACGGCTATGCCCCGGCCTTCCCGATGACGACCTTCCGGATCGACCTCGCGGATATCGATCCGCTTGGGCTGCTCGGGCCGAAGCAGCAGGAGATCCTCGCCGATCCCGATTATCGCTGGATGCCGATCGACCGCCGCCATTTCGCCGAACGGTTGGAGGATTCCCGGCTGATCCTCAATGACGGCTTTGACGCCAACCCGATGTTCGTAGCCCCGACCGCCGAGGAGTACCGTTTCCAGGCCGGCGACATGATGTGGGTCATCGACAAGCGCATCTCGACCGTCGTCCACCACAAGGGCGAGCCGGTCGGCGCGATCATCGCCATCCCCGACCTCAACCCGCTGGTGAAGGCGGTGGGCGGCCGCATGGGCCTGAGCTTCCCGTTCCGCTTCCTGCGGCATCGTTGGACGAACCGGCGCGCGGTCATCGTCTATCAGTCGGTCAGTCGCGCCTTCCACAATCGCGGCCTGAACGGCGCGATGCTGTTCAAGGTGGCGAGCGCGCTCAAGGCCGCCGGCTATACCGAGCTCGGCGGCACCTGGATCGCCGACGTCAACGGGCCGAGCCTGCGGCAGGCCGAGAAGGCCGGTGCGAAACCGCTGCATCGTTTGCATCTCTTCGCCAAGCCCCTGCGAGGTTGAACGATGCTCGATAGCGATCTTTTCCGGACGTTGATTGCCGAGGCGAGCCTCGCGCCGAGCGTCCATAATATCCAACCGACACGCTGGCGCCTGCTCGCGGCGGATGCGGTGCTGTTGCTGGAGGATGAGCGGCGGCGTGTGCCGGTGGCGGACCCGAGCGGACACGACGTCAGGCTCTCGCATGGCGCGGCGCTGGAAGGGCTGTCGCTGGCTTGCGGCCGGCATGGGCTCAGGATCGTGCGCGTGGAGATGGATGAGCGGCCGGGTGACGCCTCGGGGCTGCGCGTCATCGCCCGGCTGACACTCGCTGCGGGAGGGCCAATCGATCCGCTTGCGGCGGCCGTCGCCAGTCGCCATAGCTGGCGTGGCCGGTTCCAGCCCATCGACGCGCTTCTGCAGGATGCCCTTGGCAAGCTCGCGACTGCGCCGGACCTGCTCCTTGTCCCGCCCGGTCCAGCCGTTGCCGATATCGCCGAGCTGGCAGATCGCGCCGGCTTCCATTTCCTCAGCGCGGACGCGCATCGCCGCGAGCTGTTTGCCTGGATGCGGCTCTCACGCAGCGATCCGCGCTATGATCGCGATGGCCTCAATGCCCAAGCGATGGGCTTCGGGCCTATCGAAGCCACGGGCGTGTCACTCGTGTTGGGGCCGCTCTTTCCATGGTTGCGGCGCATCGGCCTCGTGGAGCCGCTCTCGCGGGAGCGTAGCAAAGCCACACATGGCGCGATGGCGCTGTTTCATCGGCCCGAGGGCGAGGACCCGCTCGAGACAGGCCGCGCCTTCTATCGCGCCTGGCTCGCGATCGTGGCGCAAGGGCTCGGCGCCTGCCCGGTCTCGGTGCTCGCCGACTGGCCGGTCAGCAGCGCCGCTCTCGTCGCGCGTCATCCGCTGCCAGCCGGGCGCAGGCTCGTTAATGTCTTCCGGCTCGGCCGTGTTCCACCCGGCGCCGGACCGGCGCGCGCACGCCTGCCTCTCGCAGAGCTGATCGTCTGACGGGTGGTCTCAGTCGCGCTTGCGACGCGAGCGAAAGCGATCGAGCAGGCTGAGGCACCACAGGGCGAAGCGCGCCATCGGCCTTTGCAGGATCGGCATGTCGGCGGCGAGCAGCAGCAGGCCGAGCGGCAGCATCCAGGCGCCGAGCAGCGGTAGGAACGAGAAGATCCCGCCCGCGATCAGGGCGATGCCGGCGGGAACGCGGACAAGCCGGGACTCGGGATGGCGCAGCCAGCGCAAGCCCGCGGCCAGCCGGGGAGGTAGTTCGCGCTCGATGCGCTTGAAGGCGCGGCGCAGTTCCTGCCTGGAGGATAGCGGCTCCATGGTCCGGTATTCGTTGTCGTAGGGTTAGCGGACGACGAAACCTTGCCGGCGCCCTTTGGACGTGCGGCAGGAGCAATCGTCTCCGAGTGCGGCCGGCTGGGCCAGGGCGCATTGCCGTGCCGGCGTCCGGCAATGGCGTCCAAGGGCGCTCGTGCGCTCCGCCCTGCGGTAGAGCCTGCTCGATGACGGGCTCGGTTCGTAGAAGCGCGGACTGGGGGCGCCGGCCCCGACCGGCGGTCCGGCTCCCGGAATGCCTCCCTGGCTCGAACGCAGCCGGATATCCGGCATATTGTCCGTGATCGACGGCGGACCCAGCCCCTGCCGCGGGCCGCCCGGATAGAGCGGGGCATTGCCGGGTGTCGCGTCGAACTGGGCGTTGGCCGGCAGCGAAACCAGCACGGCCAGCAGGGCCACCGTTGCTGCGATGAGATTGCGCATCATGCCGTGCCTGACCTCCTGCTGTTACGAACTTACGGGCGCCCGGACGGATAAGGCTGCCCCACGTGAAGAGCGCCTTCTAGCGCCCCGGGCTGATCACGGACGTCACCTCCGACCACTGCGTCCAGCCGAGCGTCTGATAGAGGGCCCGGCCGTCCGGCGAGGCGATCAGAGTACCATGTTTGGCGCCGCGTTCGAGTGATCGCTGCGTCAGGGCGCCCATGACGGCGGTGCCGAGGCCCAGGCGCCGATGCTCGGGCTGGGTCAGGATCTGGTCGAAGACGGTGTGGCCGTCGACCAATCCCGCCGTCCCGCTCGCGGCCAGCTCCCCGCCTTCATTTCGGATGTCGATCCGGAGCGCGGCGCCGTCCTCGCTCGTCACCGCTTCATACCCGGGCGGCAGGGCAGGAGCGGATGCCTTTAGCGTCGTCGTCATGAGATAGGCGCGCTCGCGTGCCGTCCAGTTTTCCGGCAGCAACGGCACGGCAACCTCGCGGGGCGCAGGCACCTCGATATAGGTATGCGGCTCGTCGACCGAGCGTGCCAGCTCGGGAAGGACGGCCCGGTCGAACCTTGGTAGCACGAAACGCCCCCGCTGATCGGGCTTGCCGACGTCCAGCCAGAGGCCGGTGGGAACGGGGCCGGGCGCCGGATAACTCCGCGTCACCGCATAGCCGAACGCCCAGATTTCGATGGGATTCATCAGATGGTCTCCAATTGCCAACGGGCCGGGAAGGTCCCGACCCGTGTGACGAGCCTTGCTCGGCAGCTTCCTTACGCTTGATGGGCCCATTCCGCAGCCAGCCAGCGCAGGCGACCTTGGTCGAAGGCGATGCGGCCGAGGCCCGGGAACGGCATATGGGTCGCCGCGATCAGGGCTTTCTCTTCGGCCGCGCGCGGGAAGAATCGGGCGCGCATCGCGCGGGCAGCCTCCGGGTCCTGCTCGAAGATGAAGCCGATATCGGGCGCGACCGGGTGAAGCGACGGATGGAAGAGCATGTTCCCGACCATCAGCAGACTCTTGCCACCATCCTCGATGCGCACCCCGATCTGGCCTGGCGTGTGGCCGGCGAGATCGACGATCGATACGCCGGGCACGATGCCGCGCTCGCCATCGATCGCCTGGAGCTCGTCCATGCCGCCCACGGCCAGTTGCCCATCAAGGCCCGTGCGTTCCTGGACGGGATCGCACCGCGCTTGCGTGCACGCCTGCTGCCGAGCGATGCGTGAGCAGGTCAGGGGCGGTAGCGATCACGAAGGCCGTTCGTGCCGGGCTCAGCTTTCCTTGGCCGAGATGTAGAAGCCGAAAGCCGAAGCGCAGGCCAGAACCACGCTGATCTCGACCAAGCCCATTGTTGCCTCCTTCCTTGCGATGGAGGGGGAACCGTCTTGGGCCTGCCATTGTTCCGCCGCGAATAAGGTTGCTGCCGCTACCTGTCCCACCGAATCAACGCCCGCCCACTGGTGAGGTCCGTCACAAGCCGGCTGAGGCTATCGATGTCGGCCTTCGGCGCGGAAACCGAGAGGACCGCGCCGGTATCCGTGAAGGCCTGATCGCGTATTTGTACGCCCGCGAGCGCCCCAAGCCTGACCTGGACGCGCGTCAGGTCGCCGAAGCTGCAGGCGATCGTCGCCGCTGCCGTCTCGACGAGCTCGACCTTGCCGGCCTCGCGCAGGCACAGCGCGGCCGTGCCGCCATAGGCCCGGATCAGGCCGCCGCTGCCCAGCAGGATGCCGCCGAACCAGCGCGTGACGACGACGGCGACGCCGTCGAGGGCCTGCCCGTCGATGGCAGCGAGGATCGGCTTGCCGGCCGTGCCGCTTGGCTCGCCGTCATCGTTGAAGCGATAGCTCTGCCCGAAGCGCCAGGCCCAGCAATTGTGGTTGGCCTCGGGATCGGAATGTGCCGCGATGAACGCCTTCGCCGCGGCTTCGTCGGCAGCGGGCGCGGCGATCGCGACGAAGCGGCTTCTCTTGATCTCCTGCCGGGCAGAGCTGGTTTCGACGAGGGTGAAGCGGGCGGCCATCAGGCCCTGTAGCATGCCGGGTTGCCGAGGGAACCATTCGCTCACGGCGATGCCCGAAAGCCGATGCCGTGCAGCGTCGCGCCACCTTCCACGATCAGGAGTGGCGGACGACGGGCGACGATCCCGGCCAAACTTGATCAGAAGCAGTTTTCGGAGCAGGCCCAAGAGGGCGGCAGTATCGAAGGGTTATAATTCAATATCAAAAACAAAGACTTGATGGAATTCATGTTGCAATGCACATGGATTCTCAGCCGCTGGAGGCCACCTATAAAAGCTGACCCGTGATCGAGTATCCCGAAGACCATCGGCTCCCTGTGAGCGGCGAGATTTCCTGCCGGGACGTCGAGGCCTATCTCGACGGCACCGTCTATCTGTCGATCGCCGCCCTCGCGGCAGGTGCTCCAGACCGGCGTCTCCTTCGCCCGTGGCGGCTACTGGATCGAGCCGATCCGACCCTCCGTCCATCTCACCGGCTGCGATTTCGAGTATCTCGGCGCCGAGCGGGTGGCGGGCTCCTACCGGCCGAGCCTCTTCGTCGGCATCCTGCTCGCCGGCGAACATACCGGCTTCGTCGATGGTCATTCGATCGCGACGACGCGGGTCGGCGTGCCGATGTCGTTGAAGGTTTCCTCGCGGCGCCGAAGCGCCGCGAGGTATTCGGCTTGCGCGAAAATTTCTAATTGCGAATCAATCGCACTTGCAAACCGTGGCGGCTTCGGGTTAGCAATGAGTTGTTGCAATTCATTGTCAATAAGGATGCCTCGATGGCCCTCGGTTCACGTAGATCGGCTCTGATCGGTTTGGTGGGTGCCGCTTTCGTCGCCGCTTTCGGCGGCATGCCCGCCGCGGCTCAGGAGAAGTTCAAGGCCGTCACGACCTTCACGGTGATCGCCGATATCGCGCGCAACGTCGCTGGTGACGTCGCTGTGGTCGAGTCGATCACCAAGCCGGGCGCGGAGATCCATAACTACCAGCCGACGCCGGGCGACATCCAGCGCGCGCAGGGTGCGCAGCTCATCCTCTGGAACGGCCTCAATCTCGAATTGTGGTTCGAGAAGTTCTTCCGGAACCTCCGGAATGTCCCGAGTGTCGTCGTCTCGCAGGGCGTCCAGCCGATGGGGATCAGCGAGGGGCCCTACAAGGGCAAGCCGAACCCGCATGCCTGGATGTCGCCGGCAGCGGCGCTGATCTATGTCGACAATATCCGCGACGCCTTCGCCAAGCACGATCCCAAGAACGCCGAGGCCTACAAGGCCAATGCCGAAGCCTACAAGGCCCGGATCAAGGCGGCGGTCGATCCGATCAAGGCGGAGCTTGCCGCCGTTCCCGCCGAGAAGCGCTGGCTCGTCTCCAGCGAAGGTGCGTTTTCCTATCTGGCCCGCGATTTCGGGTTGAAGGAGCTCTATCTCTGGCCCATCAATGCCGATCAGCAAGGCACGCCGCAGCAGGTCCGGAAGGTCATCGACGCCGTGCGGAAGAACAAGATCACCGTGGTCTTCTCCGAGAGCACGATCTCCGAGAAGCCGGCCCAGCAGGTCGCGCGCGAGACCGGCGCCGCCTATGGCGGCGTCCTCTACGTGGATTCGCTGAGCGAGGCGGACGGCCCCGTGCCGACCTATATCGATCTGCTCAAGGTCACGGCGGATACGATCGCGAAGGGATTGACGCGGTGAATGTTCCCGTTGCCGGCTACTCGCTTCCGTCCACCGCGGAGGAGGGCTCAGGCATCGCGGTGACCGATGCGACCGTCACCTATCGCAATGGCCATACCGCCCTCAGGGATGCGAGCTTCCGCATCCCCACCGGCACGATCGCGGCCCTCGTTGGCGTGAACGGCTCCGGCAAGTCGACGCTGTTCAAGGCCATCATGGGCTTCGTCCGCCTGGCCAGGGGCGACATCCGCATCCTCGGCATGACCGTGCGCGAGGCGCTGCGCCGCAATCTCATCGCCTATGTCCCGCAGGCCGAGGAGGTCGACTGGACCTTCCCCGTCCTGGTCGAGGATGTCGTGATGATGGGCCGCTACGGCCATATGGGCATGATGCGCATCGCCAAGGCTGCGGATCACGAGGCTGTCGCGACGGCACTGGAGCGCGTCGACATGAGCGCCTTCCGCAAGCGCCAGATCGGTGAGCTGTCCGGCGGGCAGAAGAAACGCGTCTTCCTCGCGCGCGCCCTCGCCCAGGACAGCCGGGTCATCCTGCTCGACGAGCCTTTCACCGGCGTCGACGTCAAGACCGAGGACCAGATCATCGCCCTGCTGCGCGAACTCAGGGCCGAGGGCCGCGTCATGCTGGTCTCCACGCATAATCTCGGCTCCGTGCCGGAATTCTGCGACCGCACCATCCTGATCAAGGGGACTGTGCTGGCCTTTGGCCCGACGGCGGAGACCTTCACGCAGGAGAACCTGCAGCGCGCCTTCGGCGGCGTGCTCCGCCATTTCGTGCTGAACGAGCCCGGTCGCGACGGGCAGGCCCCGGTCGGCGTCTTCACCGATGACGAGCGGCCGCTGATCCTGCGCGAAGGCAAGGCATCCCGCCGGGAGGCGGATACGCCTGACGGAGAGCGGCCATGACCGCGCTTCTGCTCGAGCCCTTCGCCTATGGCTACATGCGCAACGCGATGTGGGTCTCGGCCCTGGTCGGTGGCGTCTGCGCCTTCCTGTCCTGTTATCTGATGCTGAAGGGCTGGTCGCTGATCGGCGATGCGCTCTCGCATGCGATCGTGCCCGGCGTGGCCGGCGCCTACATGCTGGGGCTGCCCTTCTCGGTCGGTGCCTTCTTCTCCGGCGGGCTCGCGGCCGGCGCGATGCTCTTCCTGAACCAGCGGACGCGGCTCAAGGAAGATGCCATCATCGGCCTGATCTTCTCCAGCTTCTTCGGGCTCGGCCTGTTCATGGTCTCGCTCTCGCCGACCTCGGTGAACATCCAGACCATCGTGCTCGGCAATGTGCTCGCCATCACCCCGGCCGACACGATCCAGCTCGCGGTCATCGGCTTCGTCTCGCTCGCCATCCTGCTCGTCAAATGGAAGGACCTGATGGTCACCTTCTTCGACGAGAGCCATGCGCGCTCGATCGGTCTCAACCCGACGGCGCTGAAGCTGATGTTCTTCACCCTGCTCTCGGCCTCGACCGTCGCGGCGCTGCAGACGGTTGGTGCCTTCCTCGTCATCTGCATGGTGGTCACGCCCGGCGCCACGGCCTATCTGCTGACCGACCGTTTCCCGCGGCTGCTGATGATCGCGGTCGCGATCGGCGCGCTGACCAGCTTCACCGGTGCCTATGCCAGCTATTTTCTCGATGGTGCGACCGGCGGCATCATCGTCGTGCTACAGACGACGGTCTTCCTCATCGCCTTCTTCCTCGCGCCCAAGCACGGCCTGCTGGCCGCCCGCCGCCGCGCCGCCTGCGAACTGGAGGCCGGCTGATGATCGTCATCGAGACATTGCTCTCGCCCTTCCGCTTCGACTTCATGGTCAATGCGCTGGTGATCTCGGCGATCGTCGCCGTGCCGATGGCGCTGCTGTCCTGCTTCCTCGTGCTGAAGGGCTGGTCGCTGATGGGCGATGCGATCAGCCACGCCGTGTTTCCCGGCGTGGTCCTCGCCTATATCTTCGGCTTTCCCTATGCGATCGGCGCCTTCGCCGCCGGCATGGTCTGCGCCACCGCGACCGGCTTCCTGAAGGAAAACAGCCGGATCAAGCAGGACACGGTGATGGGCGTGGTCTTCTCGGGCATGTTTGGGCTCGGCCTCGTGCTCTACGTCAAGATTCAGTCCGACGTGCATCTCGACCACATCCTCTTCGGCGACATGCTCGGCGTCTCCGGAGCCGATATTGCGGGCGCTGCCGCGATCGCCTTGTTCACGGCGGCCGTGATCGGCATCAAGTGGAAGGATTTCCTGCTGCATGCTTTCGATCCGGCGCACGCCCAGGCGGTTGGCCTGCGGGTCAAGCTGCTGCATTACGGCCTGCTCGGTCTGATCTCGCTGACCATCGTCGGCGCGCTGCAAGCCGTCGGCATCATTCTCGCCATCGCCATGCTGATCGCGCCCGGCGCCATCGCCTTCCTGCTGACGCGCCGCTTTGCCACGATGCTGCTGGCATCGGTCGCGATCGCGGTGATCGGATCTTTGCTCGGCGTCTATCTCTCGTTCTTCCTCGACAGCGCGCCGGCGCCGACGATCGTGCTGTTGCTGTCGCTCGTCTTCGTTATCGCGCTCGTCCATTCCAGCCGAAGGGCGGTCGTGGTCGCTTGATGTCTCCTCCAGCTCGGCGAGGCGGTAAAAGCTAACCCGCCACGCTCCGCCTTCAGGCCTTTGCCTCATCGTCCGGATGGGCCATCTCGCAGAAATGGCCGCCGAGATAGCGCCCGGTTGGCGTCTTCGGATCGAGAGCAGGCGCCTTTGCCTCGACCTTGGCCCGGAACGGCTCCGAGCTGTCCTGTGGGCGGTAGCCGAGATGCCCGGCACCACTATTGTCCACCGCCTTCACCGCGTTGTCCGAGGTGCCGAATGTGATCGTATGCCCGACGAAGGGCGCGGTCAGCGAGGCCGTGACGAGACGCACGCAATCGGCGAGGGACAGGTAGGACCAGAGCATCCGGCGATCGGCAGGCTCGGGGAAGGACGAGAAGATGCGCAGGCATGCCGTCTCGATGCCGTATTTGTCCCAGTAGAGCCGGCTGAGGCTCTCCACGAAGGTCTTGCCGACACCGTAGAGGCAATCGGGGCGGACGGGTGCATCGACCGAAATATGCGCGCCGATCTCATGGAAGCCGATCGCATGGACGGACGAGGCGTAGACGATGCGCTTGATCCCGTGTTTCCGCGCGCCCTCGTAGATGTGATAGGAGCCGCGGATACTGGAATCGAGGATGACCTGCCATTCGCGCTCGGTTGGCGCGCCGCCGAAATGCACGATGGCATCGCATCCTTCCGTCGCGGCGATCGTCGCCTCCATGTCGGCGAGATCGAAGATCGCCTCTTCCTCATGGGCGGCGAGTGGGCCGAGCGGCTCGCGATCGGCCAGGCGGATCACTTGCGCGAGCGGCGCAAGACCGGCGCGGAGCTGCGAGCCGAGGCGCCCTGCAGCGCCGGTGATCAGGATGCGGTTGTAATGCGGCATGCAATCCTCGCGTCTGACAACCGCATCGCGGCGGTGCGGCCATGCTTGGGCAATCCCTATCGGAGGACGCAATGAGGCATCGGCCGGCGATCGCTGGCAAGCCGCAGCTCGGCTGGGCCGCACTGCGCAGGGTACGGACCACCTCGCAGCAGCCTTCCCGCTAGCGAGGCAATTCACCGCGCCGGGAGGTGGCCAGCACATCGGCTACACGCTCCTCGGACAAGCCATACTCGGCGCGGGCGGCCTCTGCCGAGACATAGCCCAGGGCGAGGTCGCGCTCCACGCTGCTCGCGGCCCGTTCGGCTGGGGCGCCGTAGCCGGCGCCGCCCGGGAAGGCCATCACCACCTTGCGGCCATGCGGCACGAACTGCTTGCCCTTGCCCTTCATCGCCGTGCCGTCGTCGAGTGCGATCGTCGTCGGCGCGCCGCCACCGCCGCCGCGCCGGCCGCGGGCGGGATGATGGACGCGGTCGAACATCGCCTGGATGTCGAACTCGTAGCCCTCCCAGGCGCCGACCTCCATATGCTGGCCGAGGCCGCCGCGATGCCGGCCCTTGCCGCCGGAATCAGGCCGCAGTTCCTTGCGCCAGACAATGACCGGGCCGACCTGCTCGGTCGCCTCGACCGGCATCGTCATCACGCCGGAGGGGAAGGCGGTGGCGTTCATGCCGTCGAGCGCGGGCCGCGCGCCCGAGCCGCCTGAATTGAACGTCAGGACCTCGGCGCGTACGGCGTCCGCCGGCCAGGGGCCGTCGCTGCGCGGCCGGAGCGAGACCTGGAAATTGCATAGGCTACCGGCACCTTCGGCCGGGACGAGGCCGGGCAGGAGCTTGTCGAGCGCGTCGTAGATCGTGTCCGGGACCATGTGGCCGATGATGTGGCGCAGCGCGACCGGCGCCGGCCAGACCGCGTTGACGATGGTGTGCTCCGGCGCCGTGATGCGGAAAGGCTCGAGCGACGCGGCGTTGTTCGGGATCTCCGGCGCGATCGCGCATTTCAGCGCATAGCAGGTATAGGCCTTCGTATAGACCAGCGGCACGTTGATGCCGTTCTTGTCGACGCCGGAGGTGCCGGCCCAGTCGCAGAGCACGCCGTCCGGCTCGATCGAGATCTTCACCTTGAGGTCGATCGGGCGGCTGTAGCCGTCGATCCGCATATGGCCTTCCGCTTGGCCGCGGGGCAGGGCGGCGATCTTGT
Source organism: Allobosea sp. 47.2.35 (assembly GCF_024655635.1). GTDB lineage: Bacteria > Pseudomonadota > Alphaproteobacteria > Rhizobiales > Beijerinckiaceae > Allobosea. The sequence continues at coordinate 45,621 of NZ_JANLGI010000013.1, forward strand.
CGAGCGTTGCCTGGCGCGAATTGGTCAGGATGAAATCCGAGATGCCGGCGAGATCGGCGAGCTTGAACTCGACCATCATCTCGATCAGGCGGCGATGGCCGATCTCGTTGCAGGTCGCGAGCGCGTAGACGTCGCCGACGAGTTGGTCGGGCTCGCGGACATTGCCGCGGATGATCGTGACCAGCGTCTCGTTGACCGTGAAGCGGTCGACGAATTTCATGATCGGGATATGCAGGCCTTCCTCATAGACCGAGTTGGCGTCGGCGCCGAAGCCGCGCCCGCCGATATCGACGATATGGGCGGTGCAGGCGAAGAAGCCGACATGGCGCCCCCGATGGAAGGAGGGGCTGACGACGGTGATGTCGTGCAGGTGGCCGGTCCCCTCCCAGGGGTTGTTGGTGATGTAGACGTCGCCCTCGGCGATGTTCTCGCGCCCGATCCGGCGGATGAAATGGGCGACGGCATCGGCCATGGCATTGACGTGGCCGGGCGTGCCGGTCACCGCCTGCGCCAGCATCTCGCCCTTCTCGTTATAGACGCCGGCCGAGAGGTCGCCGGCCTCGCGCACCGAGGTTGAGAAGGAGGTGCGGATCAGCGCCTGCGCCTGTTCCTCGACGACCGAGATCAGGCGGTTCCACATGACCTGATAGGCGACCCTGGAGATATCAGACATGGGCGGGCTCCTTGCGCGCGGCGACGGCAGCAGCGGGGGCGGCTTCTGAAACGCGGATATCGATGCAGCCGTCGTTCAGCGTGACGGCGAAGCGGCTCGACGGCAGGATGATGGTGGTCTCGTCCTCGGTGACGATGCCGGGGCCGTCGATGCGGCTGCCGGCGGGGAGGGCGGTACGGTCATGGGCTTTTGCCTCCACGCGGCGGCCGAGGCCGGCATCGAAGACGGAGCGGCTGGCTTGAGGCGGCGCATCGCGCGTCTGCGATACCGGAGCCACCGGAGCGACGGCCTCCTGCGGCGTGTGGGCGTTCACCGACCAGACCGTGATCTCGGCGGCGAGGCCCTTCACCGTGCGGCCGAACAGGTTGGCGTATTCATGCTCGAAGCGCTGGACGATGACGGCGGGCTCGGCGGCGCGAGCCTCCTCAGGCGTCAGGGTGACCGGGATTTCCCAGCCCTGACCGGCATAGCGCATATAGATCTTGTGTTCGGCCTCGATCGCGCCGGACCAGCCGCAGGAGCGCACCACCCGCGTCGCTTCCTCCTCCATCTCGCGGAAGAGTTTCGTGACGCGCGCGGTGTCGAACTGGGCGAGCCGCATGAACAGCGTGCGGTTGGCCTCGAAGCTGAACGGCGCCCTGAGGAAGCCGATGGCCGAGCCGACGCCGGCGCCGGGCGGCACGAGGCAGCGGGCAATCCCGAGCTTCTCGCAGAGGCGGCCGGCATGGAGAGGCGCGGCGCCGCCGAAGGCGATCATCGTGTATTCCGAGAGGTCCTCGCCGTTCTCGACGGCATGGACGCGGGCGGCATTCGCCATGTTCTCGTCGACGACCTCGGCCACGCCCCAGGCGCTTTCCTCGGCCGCCATGCCGAGCCTGCCGCCGATCTCCGCCTCCAGTGCAGCCGCCGAACGGTCGGCGAAGAGCGGAATCGTGCCGGCCGCGAAATTGTCCGGGTCGATCTTGCCGAGGATGACGTCGGCATCGGTCACGGCCGGGCGCTTGCCGCCGCGGCCATAGCAGGCCGGGCCGGGCTCGGAGCCGGCGCTTTCTGGCCCGACGCGGATCTGGTTCATCGAGTCGACATGGGCGAGGCTGCCGCCGCCGGCCCCGATCTCGACCATGTCGATCACGGGGATCGAGATCGGCATCCCTGATCCCTTCTTGAACCGATAGGTCCGGGCGACCTCGAAGACGCGGGCGGTCTTCGGCGTATAATCCTTGATCAGGCAGATCTTGGCGGTGGTGCCGCCCATGTCGAAGGAGAGAACCTTCTTCAGTCCGTGCCGCGCGGCGATATCGGCGGCGAAGACCGCGCCGCCCGCCGGTCCGGATTCGACGAGGCGGACCGGGAACTCTGAGGCGCTCTCCAGTGAGATGATGCCGCCGCCCGAATGCATCAGGAAGATCGGGCAGGTGGCGCCCTCCGCCGCGAGCCGCCCTTTGAGCCGGACGAGATAGCTCTTCATCAACGGCTTGATATAGGCGTTGGCGATCGTCGTGTTGAAGCGCTCGTATTCCCGCATCTGCGGCGAGACTTCCGAGGAGAGCGAGACCATCGCGCCCGGCATGCGTTCAGCCAGGATCTCCAGGATCAGACGCTCATGCGCGTCGTTGACATAGGAATGCAGCAGCCCGACCGCGACGCTCTCGTAGCTGGCTTCGCGCAGTTCATCGACCAGCGCCTCGACGGTAGCGCGATCGAGCGGGACCAGAACCTTGCCACGGGCATCCATCCGTTCCTTGACCGTATAGCGCCGGTTGCGCGGCAGCAGCGGCTCCGGCAGCGTCAGGTTGAGGTCATATTGCTCGAAGCGGCTCTCGGTCCGCATTTCAATGACGTCGCGGAAGCCTTCCGTCGTGATGAGCGCGGTCTTGGCGCCGCGCCGCTCGATCAGCGCATTGGTCGCCAGCGTCGTGCCGTGGATGATCTGCCGGATCGCGGAGGCGGCGATGCCGGCCTTCTCGCAGACCCGGTGCATGCCCTCGATGATCGCCTCCTCGGGAGCGGCGTAGGTCGTCAGGACCTTGGTGGAGAACCGCTGCCCGCCCTGCTCAAGCACGACATCCGTGAAGGTTCCCCCGATATCGACGCCCAGGCGGGCCCCGAGAATGGACATGACTTACGCGCCTCCGTTGTCTGAGGCGGCGAGGATGGAACGCGGCGTCGATGTCGTCGAATTATTATTTTCTATGGAGTTCGATAGGGGGCTTTATCGCTGCATGGAGCGCGCAGCAGCCTCCAAAGTCTTTCACGCATCGCCCTGATGATGTCGCACAGCCCTCTCGCCGGTGAGTTCGGATACTGGCGCATGCTGCCATGCCCCGGTAGCGCAAGAGCTGGAACGTCGTCACGTCATTCTCAGGAACGCGACGGTGTCGTCGAGGACAGGCGCTTGCCATTCCAGCAGCCGGGAGAGCGCAGTGGCTGTGCCGGCATGGCCGAGCCCCGGATAGATCTTCAGGGAGACCGATCGGGAACCGGCCTTGCTGAGCGCCAGCGCAAGGCGCTCGCTGTTGCGGGGAAGGACCGTTGTGTCGTCCGATCCCGTTGCCAGAAAGATCGGCGGGGCGTCGCTGCGCGCGAAATTGATCGGTTGCGTCCGGGCGGGATCGCGCGCGTTTCCGAACGCTTCCTTCGTGACGTCGATGTCGAAGGGCAGGAAATCATAAGGCCCGGAGAGACCGATAGTAGCCCTGATGTCGCCGGAACGCATGCCCACGGCGGCAAGGTAGCGCTTGTCCAGGGTCAGCATCATCGCATTGTAGGCGCCCGCCGAATGTCCCATCAGGTGGAGGTCTCGCGGTGCGCCGCCGAAGCGGGCGATATTGTCGCGCACGAAGCGTAGTGCCAGCGCGCCATCCTCGATGAAGACAGGGAAGCGGACCTCGGGCACCAGGCGATAATCCGCGATCACCGTGACGAAGCCGCGAGCGGAAAGCGCGTCTCCGACAAAGGAATAGGATTCCTTCGCCCCGTTGGCCCATGAGCCGCCATAGATGAAGAAGACAACGGGCTTCAGCGTGCCCCCACCGCCCTGGGGGACATAGATGTCCATCCGCTGCCGGGGATGCGCGCCGTAGGCCACATCGCGCGCGCCTTCGGTCAGACCACCGGGGCGCAGGGCTGCGCAAGCGGGCAGGGCGAGCCCGGCAAGCAGCGGCAGGATCGTGCGTCGGGCAATCCGGGTCGTCATGGTCGCCTGGGGCCGAGGAAGCATCGCGATCTATACGCGCCATGCGCTCGAATGGATCTGCGCTGCGCCAGCACGACGTCGCAGCCGATACTGAACCACGCCAGCCCGCAAGACGTATCTTCTCGCGGAACCCCTGGAGGTCACGATGCGCTTCATTGCCGGTTATGTCGCCTTCCTCATCGCATTCGGCATTTGCGATGCAGTCTGGCTGAGCACGATGACGGCCAAACTCTATCGTCCGGTATTGGGGGACCTGATCGTCGAGCAGGTCCGTTACTGGCCTGCGGCGCTGTTCTATTTCGGTTTTCCGCTCGGGGTCGTCTATTTCGCGCTGATGCCGGCGCTGCGCGATGGCAGCGCGAGCGCCGCCTTGATCAATGGCGCACTCATCGGCCTGCTCGCCTACGCGACCTACGATCTGACGAACTACGCCACGCTGCGGCCTTGGACGCTGACGATCACGCTGGTGGACCTCGTCTATGGCACGGTCGTCGTCGGCCTGTGCACATGGGTCGCCTTCGGCACCGTCCGCCGCCTTGCGGGCTGGGGCTGGGTCTAAACCCCGGCTGGCCAACCCGTCAGGTCGGGCGCAGCCGATAGTGCTGGACGCCCCAGGCCTCGCCGCCGGCATGGCCGAACAAACCGCTCGTCGCGAGGAAGAACAGGCGCCAGCGCCGGCGCCAGAGCGGCGCTTCCGCGCCATAGGTCTCGCGCAGGATCGGATCGATCTTCGCCAGATTGCGATCGAAATTCGCCAGCCAGTCCTCGGCCGTGGCCCGGTAATGTTCGCCGCTCCAGCGCCACTCTGCCTCCACGGTGAAGAGGTCCGGGAATTGGTGCGCGAGCGCAGCGCTCGGCATCAGGCCGCCGGTGAAGAAATGCTGCGCGATCCAGTCTCCCGTATCGGCAGCATCGAAGCGATAGCAGCCCTGCCGGTGGGCGAAGACATGGATGAAGAGCCGGCCATCCGGCTTCAGCCAGCCGCGAACCCGCCCGAGGAGTTCGCGCCAGTTCGCCATGTGCTCGAACATCTCGACCGAGACGACGCGATCGAAACGCCCCTCCATCGCAAATGCGTTCATGTCGGCGGTGACGACGCGGAGATTGCCGAGATGGCGGCGCTGCGCCTGCTCTTCGATATAGGCGCGTTGCGAGGCCGAATTGGAGACTGAGACGATCCGAGCCTTCGGATAGCGCTCCGCCATCCACAGCGACAGCGAGCCCCAACCGCAGCCGAGTTCGAGGATGTCTTGTCCGTCGGCCAGGCCGGCATGCTCCGCGGTCAGCTCCAGCGCCTTCTCTTCCGCTGCCGCCAGCGTGTCGCCGGGATCGGCATAGTAGCAGCAGGAATACTTGCGCCGGGGACCGAGGACCTGATCGAAAAAGGCGGCCGGCACCTCGTAATGCTGAGCGTTGGCCGCGTCGGTATGAACCGCGATCGGAAACGCCACCATGTCGCGGGCGAAGCTTGCGGCGTCGGCCGACTGCGCCGCGAGGGAACGCGCTGTGCGCCCGACCAGCGACGCGATCACCATGCGGCTGACGGCATCGGGAACGGGGAGGCCTTCACCCCAGGTCGAGAGCTTCTGCATGATCGTCATCGCGTCGCTCCTTTCGGCGGCAGCGGGATCAAGGCGCTGGTTCGGTTCTGGTAAGCGCGATAGGCGTCGCCGTGCTTGGCGAGCATGTGCTCCTCCAAAGGCGGGATGCCGGAGATGCGCGTCAGCAGCAGCGTGATGCAGGCTGGTGCCAGAACGGCGAGCCAACCCCAGGGGTATCCGGCTGCAAGCGCAATCGCCGGATAGGTGCACCAGAGCACGCATTCGAAGAAATAGTTCGGATGACGCGACCAGCGCCACAGGCCTTGGTCGCAGATGCCACCACGGCCTGAGCGGGCAAATGCGCGCAATTGGCTGTCGGCAAGGGCCCCACCCACCAGCCCTGTCACGAAAATCGCAATGCCTGCGATATCGCCCCAGCCCAATGCAGGCGTGGGATTATGGGCCGCCAGGATGATGCCGAGCCCCAGCGGGATGCTGGCCAGCGCCTGCATCTGCAACAGGCGGGCGAGTTGCCGGGGAGCATCGTTGCCCCAAGCGCTTTTCAGCTTGGCATAGCGTGGATCTTCGGCGATGCCGGCCGTGCGCTGCGCGATGTGCAGGCCGAGGCGCAGCGCCCAGGCCAGCGCGAGCGCTGCCACGAGCAGGCGCCGTGACATCGGCCCGGTTCCAAAAGGCAGCAGCACACCCGCAATCCCTGTCAGGCCCAGCCCGAAGGTCCAGACCACGTCGATCCAGCCGGAATTGCCGGTGCGACGCTCGGCCACCGCCGCCAAGGCCATGAAGGCCGACATGGCCGCGGCCACGAAGGCCACAGCCACGACGAAGGAGACGAGTGTCAAAATCGCACCAGCGGCTGCAGCAGCCGGCCGAGCCATCCCTGCAACTGCACATGTCCGGTCATCGCGACGATGCAGGTGCAGCCCTCGACAGGGTCGACGCGCGGCGTGTGGTCGTGCTCGGAATCGGCCTCATCGAAGTCGCCGGCCGCGTAGCGCCCGTATTCGTGCTCGTAGGCGCCGGCGAGGATCGTGGTCCATTCGAACCCGGTATGCTTGTGGTGCGGCAGGGCGATCCCCGGCCCGGCACGCAGCATGAAGACGCGCGCCCCTGCGCCGGGAACCTCGACGCGCCGCATGGCGATGCGGACGCCGATCGGCCGCCACGGGCCAAGGCCGTAGGGGCGAAGCACCTGTAGCATCCCGGCTTCGGGGGACGGCCCCGCCATGCCGGAAGCCGGTGCGGTTCGCGCGACGCTCCCCGCGTCGCGGGGACCTGCCGCCATCGCGACGGGCTCGACCTTGTCCAGCAGCGCACCTTGCACGGCCTCCAGCTCACGCAGGCGGCGCCGGCTCTCTGGATCCGCCTCGATATGGCAGGCGACGACCACGGCCAGGCCTTCGTCGAGCTGTCCTGCGGCGAAGGCGGCGAGCGTCTCCTCGGATGGGCGATGCATGATGCTCATCGCAAATCCTCCAGCCGGCCGCGCAGATGCGACAGCGCCAGGCGCAGGCGGGATTTCACCGTGCCCAGCGGAATGGCGAGGCGATCCGCGACATCCTGATGGCTGAAGCCCTCGAGGAAGGCGAGCTCGACGACGCGGTACTGATCGGGAGAAAGCTGGGTCATCGCGGCTCGCACGCGCGCGTCGCGTTCGGCGCCGGAGAGCGTCGCATCGGGTTGTTCGGGGGCTTCTTCATCCAGAATCTCGTAAACTTGCGACAGCCGCGAGCGCTTTTCGCGGCGGGCGATGTCGATGCGCAGGTTGCGCGCGATCGTGGCGATCCAGGTGGAAGCGCTCGCCTTCGCGGGGTCGAACAGGGCAGCCTTGCGCCAGACGGCCAAGAGCGTTTCCTGCGCGACCTCCTCGGCCAGTTCCGCCGGGGCGCCGCCGCGCATCAGCAGCCCTTTCACGCGCGGCGCGAAATGGTCGAACAGCGCGGCGAAAGCGGCCCGGTCCCCCGAGCGCGCAATGGCAGCAATCAGTCTGTTGGGGTCGAACAGGACGATGAAACGACCTCCTTGAGCGCGGGCTCCCGCCTCGCGCATGCCGTCGACAGTCAGGGCGAGAGCGGGGACCATGAGCGAGATACGCGGGCGGCGCCGCAGCGGATCACCGGGATGAGGAAGGCCGCCATCACTCGGCGGCCTTCCAGTTCACGTCGCGGCAGATCAGGCGCCCGACGATGCAGCCGCGCGTGGTCAGTGCGCCAGGCGTGGCGGTGATCGTCATTGAGTAGGTCCAGTCGCGCTTGGGGTCGTAGGCGTTGCCAGAAAAGGTTCCGTCAGGCTGGCGGGCCAGCGTCATGACGAGCTTGTCGCCGGCTGCCTCGCCCCTGCTGGTGTCGCCGATCCAGAGATTGGTGGCGCAAATCTTGTCGCCGCAAGGTGCGATGCGCACACGCGCATTGCCGTCATCGCGCAGCCATGTGCCATCCATGTCGCTGGCGGCCGCGCCTTCGATTGCAATGGCAGCAAGAGCGAGAGCCAACAGAAGGCGCGTCATGACGAAGTCCTTTCGGCGGGTGCGTCTCCTCTACGCTCCCCGGACATCGTTGGTTTCATCGGCGCACGAAATTGTGTCGAGATGCCTGGAGAAGAGCCATCCAATCAGGACTGTCAGGGATGCGGCGCTCAGGAAGTTCAGGCGCTGGAGGGCGGCGTATTCGTCAGGCTCGTAGAGGTGTAGCGGCCCGCCGAGAAACGTTGCCGGCAGCAGGTAAGTCGCGAAGGCGAATGCCGTGAAGCCGAGCGCAAAGCCGCGTTCCGAGCGGCGAAACAGCATCAGCGCCAGCATGAGGCAGGGAAACAGGAAGGCCTCGACCCCCGAGCCGGAGCCGAAGGCGGCGCGGCAGAGCAACGTATTGCCGATGCCGGCCGCGAGAAGCAGCGCTCGCCCGAGCAAGGTGCTGCGCCGCATGGCCGCCGGCACGGCTGCGAAGAACGGCGTCGACAGGAAGGTCAGGTAGGACGGCGCGATGACGGGCGAAGCCGCCCAGTAAACATAAAGCGGATAGAAGGGCTGGTTCGAAACGATCACCAGCGCGACGGTATTGGCCACGGCACTTCGGGGATCGGGATGCGCCGCATAGGCGCTGAGCGCGGCAGCCATCCGCTTCAGCCTGCTCACCAGCATCATCCCAACCTCTCACGAACTACCCCGGGCTCCTTTCGTCTACGCAGATGGCTCTGTGTTGGGTCACGCCGCCTGCACGTTTTTGGTGGCGCTGCGACAAATCCAGTCCGGCTCATGCCGCGTATACCGATCATGAAAAACACGGACGCGATGATCGAGCGGGCGCAGGGCAAGGCGATGAGGCTCGCCGTGATCGGTGCCGGAATCTCCGGCCTATCGGCAGCGTGGCTGCTAGGCCAGGCGCATGACGTGGTGCTGTTCGAGGCCGCGCCCCGCCTCGGCGGACATGCGAACACGGTTCGCGTTGCCGGCAGCAGCGGCGAGACAGCGGTCGATACCGGCTTTATCGTCTACAACGAGGCGACATATCCGAACTTCATCGCGCTGATGAACCATCTGCGTGTCGCCACGCAGCCGACCGAGATGTCGTTTGCGGTGTCGCTCGACGGCGGGCGCCTCGAATATAGCGGTACCAGCGTCGCCGGCCTGTTCGCCCAGCGCAGCAATCTGGTGCGCCCCCGCTTCTGGGCGATGCTGCAGGACATCACCCGCTTTTACCGCAATGCCTCCAGAGACGCGCTTTCGGGCGTTGCGGCTGGCGTCTCGCTTGGCGACTATCTCGCCGCCGGCGGTTACGGTGCCGCCTTCCGGGACGATCATCTCCTGCCGATGGCTGCCGCCATCTGGTCTGCGCCTTGCGCGGAAATCCTGTCCTATCCCGCAGCCGCCTTCCTGCGCTTCCATCACAATCACGGCCTGCTCCAGCTCACCGACAGGCCGGCCTGGCGCACCGTGACTGGCGGTAGCAGCACCTATGTGCAGGCACTGCGCACCGCCTTCTCGGGCGAGGTGAGGGCCGGCTCGCCCGTAAGGCAGGTTCGGCGCGGGGCCAACGCTGTCGTTCTGACCGGCGACGGTTGGACCGAGACATTCGACCATGTCGTCTTCGCCACCCATGCCGACCAGACGCTGGCCATGCTCGCCGACCGTCGTCCGGGCGAGATCGAGGCCCTCGGCGCCTTCCGCTACAGCCGCAATCGCGCCGTGCTGCATGGCGACGTGGCACTGATGCCGAAGCGCCGCCGGGCCTGGGCGAGCTGGAACCATATCGGCGACCGTGCCCGACCGGACGCCGCTTGCGCGGTCACCTACTGGATGAACCGGCTTCAGGGCCTTCCGGATGCGCAGCCCTTCTTCGTTACGCTCAACCCGCCGGATACGCTGCGCGACGAGACTATCCTTCACGAGGAAATCTACGAGCATCCGCTGTTCGATGCGGCGGCGCTCGATGCGCAGGAACGACTCTGGTCGCTGCAGGGCGTGCGTCGGAGCTGGTTCTGCGGCGCCTATTTCGGGTCGGGGTTCCACGAGGACGGCTTGCAGGCGGGGCTCGCCGTGGCCGAGGCTCTCGGCGGTGTCCGTCGACCCTGGCAGGTTCGCGATGAATCCGGTCGCATTCCGCTCGCCTCCCGGCAGGAGCTGGCCGCATGACCTTGCAATCGGCTCTCTATGTCGGCCGTGTCAGGCATCATCGGTTCCGGCCCCGCCCGCATGCGCTGGCCTATCGCGTGTTCTGGATGCTGCTCGATCTCGACGAGATCGATAGGCTGGCCGCGAAGCTCGCGCTGTTCTCGCGCAACCGGTTCAATCTCTATGCGTTCCGTGACGCGGACTACGGGGATCGAAGCGGTCGATCGCTTCGCCCGCAGATCGAGGCCGCCTTGGAAAAGGCCGGAATCGCGCATGACGGTGGCCCGATCCGGCTGCTGACCATGCCGCGCATCCTCGGCTATGCGTTCAACCCGCTCAGCACCTATTTCTGCTATCGCCGCGACGGCAGCCTCTGCGCGACCGTCTACGAAGTGCACAACACCTTTGGCGAGGTTCACAGCTACGTTGCACCTGCCAGCGCTTCTGAAGGCGCGTTGAGACAGGAGGCCGGCAAGGTCTTCCATGTCTCGCCGTTCATGAAGCTTGGCATGAGCTACGCCTTCACGGTCGCCCCGCCGGAGGAGCGGGTCTCCATTGCCATCGATGGCAGCGATGCCGAAGGGCGCCTGATCACGGCCGTGTTGAGCGGCAGGCGAACGGTGCTCAGCGATACGGCCCTGCTCCGGCTGCTGGCGACGCACCCGCTCCTCACGCTGAAGGTAACCGCCGCCATCCATTGGCACGCGTTGCGGCTGCTGGCGAAGCGCATCCCCTGGCAACCGCACTCGGCTGCGCCCGAGCCACCCTTCAGCCGGGGCCGCATCGTCACGCATCATGCGAAAGGACAGCTGCAGCCATGAGCCGACCCGAAACCGAACATCGCCTTCGCATGTCGGAACAGGTTTTTGCGACGCCGAGTGGTATCAGCATCTCGCGGTGGTTTCTGCGCCGCGTGCTTTCCCGGATCGCTGTCGGTCACCTGACGGTCCTCACGCCGGACGGCGAACGGCTCTGCAGCGCCCCTGGCTTGCCGGGGCCTCAGGCGACGATGATCCTGAACAGCTGGCGGTCGATGCGCCGGCTTCTGCTCGACGGCGATATCGGCCTCGCCGAAGCCTATCGCGATGGCGACCTTCATACGCCGGACCTCACGGCCTTGATCGAGCTCGGCGCGCGCAACGACGCGACGCTGCGCAAGCTCGTTTCAGGTGCCTGGCCGGCACGCCTGCTCAACCGCCTGCGGCATGTTCTCAACGCCAATAGCCGCTGGGGCAGCCGCCGGAACATCACGGCCCATTACGATCTCGGCAACGCGTTCTACGGACAATGGCTCGACGCGAGCATGATGTACTCCTCGGCGCTCTACGAGGCGCCGAGCGAAACACTGGAGGCTGCGCAGCAGCGCCGGCTCGACCGGATCGTCGCCATGCTCGATCTTTCGGGCGGCGAGCATGTGCTGGAGATCGGCTGCGGCTGGGGGGCACTGGCGGAGCGGCTCGCCCGCGAGGGCTGCCGCGTAACGGCGATCACCTTGTCGCCGGCGCAACGCGAGGCGGCACAGCAACGCATCGCCGATGCCGGCTTGAGCGAGCGTGTCGATGTCCAGCTCCGGGACTATCGGGACATTGCAGGCCAGTTCGATCGCATCGTTTCGATCGAGATGATCGAGGCGGTCGGTCGCGCCTATTGGCCGTCCTATTTCGATATTCTCAGCCGCTCGCTGAGGCCGGGTGGCCGCATCGTGCTGCAGGCGATCACGATCGACGATGCCATGTTCGAGGATTACCAGCAGGGCACCGATTTCATCCAGCGCTACATCTTTCCCGGCGGCTGCCTGCCATCGGTTCCGGTGCTGAGGAGCCAGGCGGAAGCTGCCGGCTTCTGCCTGACGGAGCAACTCGCCTTTGGCGACAGCTACGCGTTGACGCTCAGGGAATGGCGCCGCCGCTTCCAGGAGCGCTGGCACGCTATCGCGCCGCTGGGCTTCGACGAAGCGTTCCGGCGCTTATGGGAGTTCTATCTCTGCTACTGCGAAGCCGGTTTCCGTGCCGCGACGATCGACGTCAATCTGATCGCCTGGCGCGGCCGCTGAGCCGCGCGACGTCCTTTCCGCTCGTGTGACGGTGGATCGCCTACAGGCGCCGCGCTGTCAGGCCTTTGGCGATGATCGGACCGGTCGGGCGTCCGGTGGGAGAACCCGCAGCCGGCTCCACCGTGATCTCGAAGAGCTGGTCGGTGCCGAGCGGCAGGTTGTCCAGCCGCAGCGGCACGGCGCGCGCACGATCGATCAACCCGACCGAGCGCGGCCCTGTCGCACGGTCCCACAGCGTCCAGATTTCCAGCGCACGTCCCTGCGGCACCGCGATATCCTGAAGCGGCAGCAATTCGACGCGCCCGTCGGCGAACGTGTTCACGACTGCCGCCGCGACATTGGTCTCCGTCAACAGAACAGCGACCATCACGGGCTGACGGCGAGCGCGGTCGAGGGCAGCGACGAGCCCGATCGCGAGCAGAACAGCAGTGGCGACACCGGCAAAGGCGGCACCGCGCCAAAGCCAGAGATTGTCCCACCATTGCGCAATCCGGGTGCCGGTTGCAGGCGATGAAGACGCCGTCTGGAGCGGCGCCGAGATGACGCCGAGTTCATTCTCGATGCGCAGCCACAGCCCTGCCGACGGTTCGAACCGCTGGGCGGTGGCATCGATCGGCGCCAGCCGCTCTCGCCAGCGGGCCACAGCGGCCCCCAGCTTCGGGTCGCCCGCCATCTGGCTCTCGAAGGCCACTGTCTCAGCGGCGCCGAGCAGGCCCAGCACGTATTCTCCGGCGCGGATCTCGGGATCATGGTCCTGGATCATCCGAGGCACTCCTTGAGTGCGAGCAGCGATCGGCGGATCCAGGATTTCACCGTCCCGAGCGGCATGCCGAGCTTGCCGGCGATTTCGCCATGGCTCAGCCCCTGCACGAAGGCGAGCAGCACCATGCCGCGCCGGGGTGCCGGCAGGGTTTCCAGGCAGCCACGCAGGGCTTTGGCATCGGAGAGTTTCGCCATCACCGTCTCGGGATCGTCCTCCTCGCTGGCGGCTTCTTCTGCGATCGGGCTTTCGTCGGTCTCCATGCGCTTTTCGTCCCGCAGGATCGAGAGCGTGCGATTGCGCAGGATGGCGTAGATCCAGGTCAGGCCCGAGCCGCGTTGCGGATCGAAGCGTCCCGCATGCCGCCAGATCAGGATGAAACTGTCCTGCACCGCTTCCTCCGCCAGGGCACGGCGCTTCAGCATGCGCTGCGCCACACCGATCATACGCGGGCATTCCTGGTCGTAGATGCGCCGGAGCGCGTTTTTATCGCCGCCGGCGCAGGCTGCCAGCGCCTGCTCGATGCCTGTTCCGTGCGATTGCGCGGCATTGACGGCCATGCGGAATCCCTTGCTCGGCGGTCCCGGTTGGGCTGCACGACGAAAGGATACGCTGTCTGCGCCGCGATGGATGCAGCCCGGCAGTTTTATTTTTTCGAGCGCATCCAATGCTTTGCCCCGGCTCTATCCGGCATCAGCGCTGTCTCGAGATACCGATGTCGCGGCGCCTGACAGAACCGGAGGACAAGATGACCAAGACGATCCGTTTCGCCCTCGTCGTTTCCACCTTTCTCGGCAGCGGGATCGCCGCACAGGCCGCCACGCTCGCGGCCCTGACCGGCGACGACACGCTGACCATGATCGACACCGCGACCATGAAGGCCGGTCAGTCGATGAAGGTCAGCGGCATCGCCGGCAAGATCGCCGGCATCGATGTCAGGCCCGCCGACGGCATGCTTTACGCGCTCGCTGCCGATGGCACGATCTACACCATCGACAAGGCCGGCAAGGCGACGATGAAGTCCAAGATGGATACCGTGCTGTCCGCCAGCGCCATGGCCACGGTCGATTTCAACCCGGCCGCCGACCGGCTCCGCGTGATCGGCTCAGACGGCACCAACCTTCGCGTCAATGTCGATGACGGGAAGACCACCGTCGACGGCAAGCTGAAATTCGCCGAGACCGACATGCACAAGGGCGAAGCGCCGATGATCGTGGCCGGCGCCTACACCAACTCCGTCAAGGGCACGAAGGAAACCGCGCTCTACGACATCGACGGCAAGATCGGCGGCCTGATCAAGCAGGCGCCGCCCAATGACGGCGTCCTCGGCGCGGTCGGCAAGCTTGGGATCATGGCAAAGGCGATCGCCTTCGACATCGAGACGGCGGCCGACGGTGCCAATACCGGCTGGCTGCTTGCTGACGGCGCGCTGCACAAGGTCGATCTCGCGACCGGCAAGGCGACCGCGGTCGGCAAGGTCACGGGCCTCGGGGCAGGGGCGCGAGACATTGCCGTCCTTCCTGCGATGTAGGCCCTTGTCGGATCATCGGGACGCCCGCCATCAGGCGGGCGTCCCATCAAAGCGGCCCGAGATCGCGCACGATCAGGTTGTAGAGCGCCTGGGCAGCCGGGGTCAGCGTCTCGCCGCGTCGCCGGATCAGCGAGACCGGCCGGTCGACGATCGGATCGACCAGCGGAATCTGGGCGAGGTCGGGACGCAGGTTCTCGACGAGCGACTGCACAAGGATGGCGATGCCAAGCCCTTCCGAAGCCAGCCCGATCGCGCTTGAAAAGTACTCGACCACGAACTTGGTCTTCACCTCGATTCCGGAGCGGGAGAGCTGCGCTTCCATGAGCAGGCGGTTGCCGCTGCTGCCGCCGAGGGTGATCAGGTCGTGGCCTGCGAGATCGGCCCAGGCGATGGTCTCGCGCCCCGCCAGCGGATGGTCGTTGCGGCAGTAGACGACGAAGGGATCACGCACGAGGATTTCGTTGTGCAGGTCCTGTTGGTTCGGCGGCTGGACATGCAGTCCGAACTCCGCCTGGCGCCGGCGCACGGCCTCGATGACGAGCGTGCTGGTCCGGTCCAGGATCTCGACGCGGTTGTTCGGGTGCAGCGTCGCGTAGCTGCGCAGGATGCGCGGCAGGCGCCCATACATCAGCGAGGGAACCGAGGCGATCGTGATGTCGCCGGTCGAGAAGCGCGACATCGTCTTCAGGCGCTCGAACGAGCGATCGACGGCATCGACCATGCGCTGGGCTTCCGGCAGGAACTCGCGGCCGATGCTTGTCAGGGCGACGGTACGGGTCGTCCGATCGATCAGCTTGAGCCCGACATGGGCTTCCAGCCGCTGGATGCGCCGCGTCAGGCCGGTCTGCGTGACGTGCAGCTTCTCGGCCGCCTTGTTGAAGCTGCCGAGCTCCGCGATCTGGATGAAGGCCTCGATGCCGTCGATCGGATGCTTCATGACAAAAGATCATTGATATATGTCATTATTTCAGCATACGAGCGATGCCGGACCGGTCAATAGTGTTCCCGAAAGGCGCCCGACCGCTGCGAAGCGGGATGTGAAGCTGCCATGAGGAAACGCAGAGATGACCGATACCAGTGCCCGCACCCGCGGCAGGCGCGTGCTCGTCACGCATGACCGTTTGGCCGAAAGCGCCATCGAGCTTCTCAACGCGCATGACGTCGACGTCTTCTTCTCGCCGGCCTATGCCCCGAGCGAGCAGGTGGCCGCGCGTGCTGCCGACCTGCAGGTCGATGCGCTGATCGTTCGCCAGGGGCGTGTCGACGCGACGATCATCGCGGCCTCGCCGCGTCTCAAGGTCATCGCCAAGCACGGCGTCGGTGTCGACAATATCGATCTGCAGGCGGCAGCATCGCGCAGCGTCCCGGTCATACGCGCCATGGGCTCGAATTCGCGCGCCGTCGCAGAGCACACCATCGCGCTGGCCCTGACCCTGCTGAAGGACATCCCGCGCCTCGACACCGCCGTGAAGGCCGGTACCTGGCCGAAGCCGAGCTTCATCGGGCGCGACATCGCCGGCACCGTGATCGGACTCGTCGGCTTCGGCTCGATCGGCCAGCATGTCGCCCGGATGGCGCGGGGGCTCGGCATGACCGTTCTCCTGCACGATCCCCATGCCCGCGAGGCGATCGCGCAATTCGGCGCGGATCGTGAGCGCGATCTCGACAGCCTCGTCGCGGAAGCCGACATCGTCAGCCTGCATTGCCCGCTGACCAACGCCACGCGCGATCTCCTGGATGCGCGCCGCTTCGGCCTGATGAAGCCGACCTCTCTCGTCGTGAACACGGCGCGCGGCGCCCTGATCAACGAGCCGGCTCTTTGCGCCGCCTTGCTGGAAGGCAGGATCGCCGGCGCGGGGCTCGACAGTTTCGCGGTCGAGCCGCCGGCGCCGGACAGCCCGCTCTGGACGCTGCCCAATCTGATCGCCACCCCCCATATCGCCGGCGTGACCGCGGGATCGGCCAAGACGATGGCCGAGATCGCCGCCCGGCACGTCATCGCCGTGCTCGACGGTGAGGAGCCGGATGCGGCCAGCCTCGCGAGGCTCGCCGAACTCGCAGCCTAAGATCCGGGCCATAAACCGGACAACCATAAGCAAACGGGAGGAACGACCATGAGGATTGTCTACAAGGCGCTCGCCGCACTGGCCCTGTCGGCGCTCGCGACGACGGCATCTGCCCAGCAATATCCGGAAAAGCCGATCCGCCTCGTCATTCCGTTTCCGCCGGGCGGCGGCACGGACGTCGTCGCGCGCGTCATCGCCCAGAAGCTCGGCGAGAGCACCGGCTGGACGCTGGTGGCCGACAACAAGCCGGGCAGCGGCGGCAGCGTCGGCCTGAGCCTCGCAGGCAAGGCGGCCCCGGACGGCTACACCATCGTCCTCGCCCAGAACGCCAACCTCGTCATCAACCCGATCCTCGGCAAGGCCAATTACGACCCGATCAAGGACTTTGCGCCGATTGGCCTCGTGGCCTCCGCGCCGCAGGTCCTCGTCGTCGCCAAGGATTCGCCGATCAAGACGGTCGAGGACCTGCTCACCGCCGCCAAAGCCAGGGACGGCAAGCTGACCTTCGCCTCGCCGGGCGTCGGGACCAGCTCGCATCTGGCCGGCGAGCTCATCCAGCAGATCGCTGGCGTCAAATTCCGTCACATCCCCTACAAGGGCGCGGCCCAGGCCCTGCCGGACCTGCTCGGCGGGCGCGTGGAAATCTACATATCGTCCGTGCCCTCCGCGATGGTGCAGATCAAGGAAGGCGTGCTGCGCCCGATCGCGGTCTTCGCCACCAAGCGCGACGCCGACCTGCCGGATGTCCCGACCTTTGAGGAGAAAGGCCTGAAGAACTCCGAGGCCGTGACCTGGTGGGGCCTGGCGGCGCCCACCGGCGTGCCCGCGCCGATCGTCGCCCGGATCAATACCGAGCTCAACAAGGTACTGAAGCAGCCCGACACCCAGGCCAAGCTGCGCTCGGCAGGCGCGGAGGCTCTCGGCGGCAGCAGCGAGGAGTTCGCCGCGCTGATCAAGTCCGACGTGCCGAAATGGACCGCAGTGATCAAGGCGGCCGACGTGAAGGTCGCCGACTGAGCCGATGACTGAAGCACCGGGATGCCGCGCCTGAAAGCGGCGGTATCCCGGCCTTGCACATCGATCCCGGAAAGCCTGTGTCCCGGCGGCGCCAAGCCGCGCCGCCCGGCACCACGTCGGATATCGGTCATGAAAACCAGCATCTTCAAGAACCAGGACGCCCTCGCTGGCCTGCTGTTCATGGGGCTCGGCGCGCTCGGCTTCGCGATTGCGCTTGGCTACAAGTTCGGCACCACGATCGATATGGGCCCGGGCTATTTCCCGCGCATTCTCAGCCTCGTCCTGATCGGCTTCGGCATCGTCACCTTCCTCAAGGGGCTGCGCACCTGCATGCCGGTCGAAGGCGGCTGGGCCTGGCTGCCGCTCTTCCTGCTGAGCGCCTCGCTCCTGCTCTTCGGCTTCCTGCTCGAGCGCCTGGGCCTCGTGCCGGCGCTCGCCGGCCTGTTCTTCGTCTCGGCTCGCGCCGGCCATGAGTTCAAGGCGCTGGAGGTGCTTGTCTTGACGATGATGATGTCGGCCTTCGCCGCCGCCGTCTTCATCTGGGGCCTGAAGCTACCCTACGCCCTCTTCGCCTGGAACTTCTGAGCCATGGAGATCATCGATCACTTCGTGCTCGGCTTCGGCGTCGCCCTGTCGCTACAGAACCTGGCCTACTGCTTCCTCGGCGTGTTGCTCGGCACCCTGATCGGCGTGCTGCCGGGCGTCGGCCCGCTGGTGACGATCTCGATGCTGCTGCCGGTGACCTTCGGCCTGCCGCCGGTCTCCGCCGTCATCATGCTCTCCGGTATCTATTACGGTGCGCAATATGGCGGCTCGACCACGGCGATCCTGGTCAACCTGCCCGGCGAAACCTCGTCGGCCGTGACCTGCCTCGACGGCTACCAGATGGCGCGCCGCGGCCGGGCCGGCGCCGCGCTGGCGATCGCCGCCCTCTCCTCCTTCGTCGCCGGCTGCATCGGCACGCTCTTGATCGTCGCGCTCGGCGTGCCGCTCGCCTCCTGGGCGCTTCGCTTCGGTGCCGAAGACTATTTCGCCCTGATGGTGCTCGGCCTCATCGCGGCTTCGGTGCTGAGCCAGGGCGACATGGTCAAGGCGCTCGCCATGGTCGTTGTCGGCCTGCTGATCGGCCTCGTCGGCACCGACGTGAATTCCGGCGTCGAACGCTACACCTTCGGCCTGCCCGAGCTCGCCGACGGCATCGGCTTCACCGTGCTGGCGGTCGGCATGTTCGCGATCTCCGAGGTCGTCATCAACCTGGAGCAGAAGGAAGCGCGCGAGGTCTTCACGAAAAACGTCGGCGGCCTGATGCCGCGCTGGAGCGACCTGAAGGCCTCGTTCCTGCCGACCTTGCGCGGCACCGCCATCGGCGCCTTCTTCGGCATCCTGCCCGGCACCGGACCGTCGATCTCGTCCTTCTCCTCCTACATGCTGGAGAAGAAGCTGGCGAAGGACCCGTCCCGCTTCGGACAGGGCGCGATCGAGGGCGTCGCCGCGCCGGAAGCCGCCAACAATGCGGCAGCGCAGACCGCCTTCATCCCGACGCTGACGCTCGGCATTCCCGGCAGCGCAACCATGGCGCTGATCCTCGGCGCGCTGATCATGAACGGCGTCCAGCCCGGCCCGACCGTGATGGCGCGCAACCCCGAACTGTTCTGGGGCGTCATCGCCAGCATGTTCATCGGCAATGCCCTGCTCGTCGCGCTGAACCTGCCATTGGTCGGCCTGTGGGTCCGGATGCTCAGCATCCCCTATCGCTGGCTGTTCCCGGCGATCGTGATGTTCTGCGCGCTCGGCAACTACAGCCTCAACAACAGCGCGATCGACGTCTATCTCTGCGCGGCGATCGGCGTGCTCGGCTATGTGCTGGCCAAGCTGAAATGCCCGCCCGCCCCGCTGGTGCTGGGCTATGTGCTCGGCCCGATGATGGAAGAGAACATCCGCCGGGCGCTGCTCCTGTCGGAAGGCGATCTCTCGATCTTCGTGAAGAGCCCGATCAGCCTGACCTTCCTCTCCCTCTCGCTGCTGCTGC
The DNA here is from genome assembly GCF_024655635.1 of Allobosea sp. 47.2.35. Lineage (GTDB taxonomy): Bacteria > Pseudomonadota > Alphaproteobacteria > Rhizobiales > Beijerinckiaceae > Allobosea. Next base: position 65,111 of record NZ_JANLGI010000013.1, read on the forward strand.
TCGTCAGCATGGCCCTGCCCGCCATCCGCCGCGGCAAGGCCCGCGTCGACGAGGAGGAGGCCGGCGCGACCTGAGCGCGCCGGCACGACCCGCCCTCGCAGAACAACCTCCTCCCAACCGCTGCGCCATCCGGATCGCCGCGCCGGCCAGCCACGACACCCAAGGACGTATCATGATCGGATTTCGCATCCTCAAGCGCCGCCGCCAGGTCGCCCCCGATCTCGTCGAGCGCTTCCGCACGGTCCCGGTCGCCAATGTCAGCGATTCCATGTCGCGCATGACCGCCGGCGGTGCCTCTCTCCGCCCGTTGCATCGCGGCGGCGTCATGGCGGGTCCCGCGCTCACGGTGAAGACGCGGCCTGGCGACAACCTGATGATCCACAAGGCGCTCGACCTCGCGGCCCCCGGCGACGTCGTCGTCGTCGATGGCGGCGGTGACCTTACCAATGCGCTGATCGGCGAATTGATGATCGCCCATGCCCGCACACGCGGTATCGCGGGCATCGTGCTCAATGGAGCGGTGCGCGACTCCGCCTGGATCCGCGAGAACGACCTGCCGATCTATGCCGCCGGCATCAGCCATCGCGGCCCCTACAAGGACGGCCCCGGCGAGATCAACGTCCCGATCGCGATCGAGGGCATGGTGATCGAACCCGGCGATCTCGTCATCGGCGACGATGACGGCATTCTCTGCGTGCCCTTCGACCAGGCCGAGGCGATCTATGCCGCCGCGCACAAGAAGCATGCGATGGAGGAGAAGAAGATGCAGGCGATCGAGCAGGGCAAGGATGATCGCAGCTGGATCGACGCCACACTCACGCGCCTCGGATGCGTCATCGAATCCTAACGGCGCCCCGCTCCCGACGATGCCGGTGCCGGCGCGTTCGATGACGGCGCTCGCAGACACTCGACCATCGGCTGCGTCGGCCGGGTCGAGTTCGAAAGGAAGGTGGGATTGGCCCAACCCACCGCCCACGCAACTGGCCGCCGGCCACTTCTAATAGACATCCGCCTGATAGCGGCCTGCCTTCCGCAAAGCAGCGATATAGGCGATCGCGTCTTCCGCTGAATGCCCACCATGTTCCGCGACCACGTCGATCAGCGCGCGCTCGACATCCTTTGCCATGCGCTTGGCGTCGCCGCAGACATAGAAATGCGCGCCGTTATCGAGCCACGACCATAATTCGCCGCCGCGCTCGCGCATGCGGTCCTGGACATAGACCTTCTCGCCGTCGCGGGACCAGGCCAGCGTCAGGTTGGTCAGGAAGCCCCGATCCTTCATCGCCTGCAGCTCGTTCTCGTAGAAGAAGTCGCAGGCCCGGCGCTGATGGCCGAAAAACAGCCAGTTGCGGCCCGGCGCCTTCGTTGCCTGCCGATCGTGCAGGAAGGCGCGGAAAGGCGCGATGCCCGTGCCCGGTCCGCACATGATGACCGGCGTTGTCGGATCGGCCGGGAGGCCGAAGCCATGGGCGCGCTGAACATAGACCGGCACCTTGTCGCCGGGCGCGACGCGCTCGGCAAGGAAGGTCGAGGCGACGCCCCAGCGCGGGCGTGAGCCGACCTTGTAGCGCACCGCATCGACCGTCAGCGTGATCCGGCCGGGCGTGGCGAGATGCGAGGACGAGATCGAGTAGAGCCGCGGCTGGAGCGGATCGAGCGCCTCGACAAAGGCCTCGGCCGAGAGCCGCGCCTGCGAGAACTTGTGCAGGGCGCCGAGCACGTCGAGCCGGTCGAGGTCGCCATCCGGGTCCTCGCCGGCGGCAAGGCGCCTGGCCTTGGCGCGGGCCTCACCGCCGGTGACGTAGGAAATGAGCTGGAACAGCGCGTCCGGGGCGGGGCCGAGCGCGCAATCCGCCATGAGCTTGTCGCGCAGGGACTTGCCGCCGATCTCGGCATCCGGACGGGCGCCCAGCAGAGCGATCACCGCATCGACGAGGCGGACATCGTTCTGCGCGACGATGCCGAACGCGTCGCCGACGATGTAGTCGAGCCCGGATTCGGAGATATCGAACTCGACATGCCAGGTCTCCTTCTCTGACCCCTCACCATTAAGCTTGCGGCGCGAGAGGAAGGTCGCGAGCGCCGGGTTCTCGCGGCAGCGGCCCTTGGGGCCCAGTTCCGCCACGGGCGCGGCTTCGGTCGGTGCAGATGGGGCGGAGGCGCCGGTTTCCTCCACCAGTGCCTTGATCTGGCGCAGCGTCTCCTTGCCGCCGGGCGCACAGAGATTGAGCCGGCCCTCGGCCCCCGAGGCAATGGCGGCGGAATAGGTCTCGCAGACATAGCCGCATTGCCCGCAATCCTGCTGCGCCATGGCAGCGTAGAGCTTGCGCGGCAGCGGCTTGCCCTCGGCCAGCGTCATGCGCTCGGCCATCTCCAGCGATGGGTCGTGCCAGGGCGCGCCGTCTTCCGCCTCCGCCATGACGGCGGCGTTCTCGGCCGGTGACAGCGCCGTCACTCCGGCATTGTCGAGCGAGAGCAGCCCGGCGAAGAAGCCGTTCAGCCAGGAGCGCTGCTCCTGGCTGAAGGGCGCGGTCTCGGGCAGCACCTGAACGATCGGATTGGGGCTCTGCACGGTCATGCCGCGTCTCCGATCTGCTCGACCAGGATCTGCAGCGCCGCGATCTCATGGCGGCGGGCGAAGGCGACGAAGCTTTCGTCCGGCGCGGCGCGGTGCGTCTGCCAGCTGCGCAGGATCGCCTCGACCAGCGCGGGTGTATCCTCCGCCTTCACATTGGTCCGGAATTCCCGGCCCATGCCGCCTTCGACGCCGAAGCCGCCGCCGACGAAGACATGGTAGCCGGGCACGGTGTCGCCCTCGTCATTGACCGGGACCTTGGCGCCGATCAGCCCGAGATCGCCGATATAGTGCTGGGCGCAGGAGTTATGGCAGCCGGTGAGGTGGATGTTCACGGCCGTATCGAGCGTGATGCGCGGCTCGCAATAAGCGGCGATGGCGAGCGCATCCTCCTTGGTATGGGCTCCGGCGAATTTGCAGCCCGTCGCGCCGGTGCAGGCGATCAGCCCGGCTCGCAGAACCGAGGTTTCAGCGGAGAGGCCGACGGCCTGAAGATTGGCCAGCACGTCATCGACCTTCGCATCCGGCACGCCGGAGATCAGCAGGTTCTGCCAGACGGTGAGGCGGATATCGCCGTCGCCGCACTGATTGGCGATGGAGGCGATGACGCGCATCTGCTGCACTGTCAGTTTGCCGACGGGCAACGCCACGCCGATCCAGTTGAGGCCCGCCTGCACCTGCGCGTGGATGCCGATATGGGCGAGCCGGTCATAGACGGGGCGCGGCTTGACGAAGGCACCGTCGAGCCGGATCAGGCGGCGGCCGAGCTTCTCCTCTACGGCGGTCAGGAATTTATCGAAGCCCCAGGCATCGAGCACATATTTGAGCCGGGACTTGTTGCGGTCGGTGCGGTTCCCGTTGGCGACGAAGACGCGCACGATCGCATCCGCGACCGCGATCGCGTCCGAGTGAGCGACGATCACACCGGTATCGCGGGCGAGGTCCTTGTGGCCGGTGATGCCGCCGAGCGCGAGGCGATACCAGATGCCGGGCGCGACCGGCTGCCCCTCGAACAAGGCTCCTTCCATGACATCGATCGCCTGGAAGCCGATATCGTTGGTATCTTCCAGCGTCGCGATCGAGCCGGCACCGTCGAAGGCGACATTGAACTTGCGCGGCAGCCCATAAAGCGAGCGGTCGTTCAGGATGTGGTGGTGCCAGGCGCGGGCATGCGGGCGTGTGTCCAGCAGTTCCAGCGGATCGATCCCGGCCGTCGCCGAGCCCGTGACGTTGCGGATATTGTCGGCGCCGGAGCCCTTGGCCGTGAGCCCGAGATCGGCGAGGCCTTCGAGAAAAGCTGCACCGTTTTCTGCAGAAATTTCCCGCACCTGGAGATTGGCGCGTGTCGTGACATGGCTATAACCGCCGCCCAGAGCCTCCGCGAGATCGGCGACCCCGGCGAATTGCCAAGCCTTGAGGATGCCGTTCGGGATGCGCAGGCGGCACATATAGCTGTTCTGCGCGGGGGCCACGTAGAACAGGCCGTGATAGCGCCAGCGGAAATTGTCCTCGGGCTTCGGATAGATGCCGGAGGCGGCCTGCTCCTTGAAACGGGCATAGGCGTCGAAGGGGTGTTCGGCTGCCTTCCACTTCTCCTGATCGACGAGCTTGCCGCCGTCCGCGACCGTCCGCGCCTGCGCCTCGGCATGCTCCCGGTCGGGACCGCTAGGCTTCGCCGGAGCGCTGCCGGACGCGCCGCCGAGCGGGCCCAGGCCCCGCGCCGTGCGGGCCGACTGCATGCCGCTGACGAAGCCTTCGAGATAGCGCTTCTGGTCGGGGGTGAAATCGTCGCTCATGGCCGGCGCCGTCACGCCGCCTCGACGAAGCGATGGCGCTCGTAGAGGAACTTCAGTACGGCCTCGCGCGCGGCGATGTAGGTGCGGTCCGAGACCAGTTCGAGCCGCTTGCGCGGGCGGGCCAGGCGCACATCCAGCACCTCGCCGATACGGGCGGAGGGGCCGTTGGTCAGCATCACGATCCGGTCCGAGAGCAGGACGGCCTCGTCCACGTCATGGGTGATCATGATCATGGTGTTGCCGAGCGTGGCATGGATCTGCATCACCGAGTCCTGCAGATGTGCGCGGGTCAAAGCGTCGAGCGCGCCGAACGGCTCGTCGAGCAGCAGGATCTTCGGCTCCATCGCGAGGCCCCGGGCGATGCCGACGCGCTGCTTCATGCCGCCGGAGATTTCGCCGGGACGCTTGTCCCTGGCATGGCCCATCTGGACGAGGTCGAGATTGTGCATGATCCAGTCATGCCGCTCGGCCTTGCTTTTCCGGCGACCGAAGACCTTGTTCACGGCGAGCGCGACATTGTCGTAGACGGTGAGCCAGGGCAGCAGCGAGTGGTTCTGGAAGACGACGGCGCGGTCGGGGCCGGGCGCATTGACCTCCTTGCCCTCGAGCAGGATCGCGCCCGCACTGACCGGTGTCAGCCCCGCGACGATGTTGAGCAGGGTGGACTTGCCGCAGCCGGAATGGCCGATGATCGAGACGAACTCGCCCTTGTCGATGACGAGGCTGACATCCTTGAGCACTTCCGTCGCAGCAGCGCCGCGCTGGAAGCGTTTGTCGACATGGTCGATCTTGAGATAGCTCATTGCCTCGCTCCTCAGTTGGTCGCGGTGCCGCGGGTGACGACATGGCCGACGAGAGCGACGAGGCGGTCGAGCAGGAAGCCGACCACGCCGATATAGACCAGCGCCACGATGATGTCGGACAGGCGGGACGAGTTCCACGCATCCCAGATGAAGAAGCCGATGCCGACGCCGCCGGTCAGCATTTCCGCCGCGACGATGGCGAGCCAGGACAGGCCGACGCCGATCCTCAAGCCCGTGAAGATGTAGGGCGCGGCCGAGGGCACCATGATCTTGTAGAAGAACTCGATCTGGTTCAGCCGCAGCACCTGCGCGACGTTGCGGTAATCCTGCGGGATGTTGCGGATGCCGACGGCGGTGTTGATGATCACCGGCCAGATCGCTGTGATGAAGATCACGAAGATCGCCGAGGGCTGGCTGTCGCGGAAGGCGGCGAGCGAGAGCGGCAGCCAGGCGAGCGGCGGCACGGTGCGCAGCACCTGAAAGACGGGATCGAGGCCGCGCATCGCCCAGACTGATTGGCCGACGAGTGCGCCGAGCAGCACGCCGACGACGGCGGCGAGGCTGAAGCCGATCGCGACCCGCTGGAGCGAGACGAGGATGCGCCAGCCCAGCCCGATATCCTGCGAGCCGGCCCAGTAGAACGGCTCGACGATCAGGTCCTTCGCTTCTTCCCAGATCTTCGTGGGTGGCGGCAGCGAGGATTGCGGGCCGGCAGCCGCGAGCTGCCAGAACAGCAGGATCAGCGCGACCGTGATCAGCGGCGGCAGCAGGTTGACGAGCGCGCTCTTCCCCCAGGGGACGAGCCTCGGCGCGAAGGGCTTCAGCGTAGCGGCGGGCAAGACGACGACCTCCGGCGGCTTGGCGGGAAGCGTCACGACGGCCGCACCGGCCGTCGCGCCTTTCAAGACAGGCTGACCCATGTTCCGCTCGCTCCTCTGGCCGAGATTGTCCGTCGCGTTCGTCATGCCGCCTCGTTCGCGCGCGTCTGCGCGCCGATGCGGCGGATTTCGGGGAGGCAGGAGCCGCAATTGGTTCCCGCCTTGAGTTTCTGGCCGATCTCCTCGGCCGTCGCGGCGCCGGCCTCGAAGGCGGCGCGGATCGCGTTGAGGCCGACACCGAAGCAGGCGCAGACAGTCGGGCCTGGGTCGGCTCCGCCGGGAACGCGCCCCGAGAGCAGGGCGAGCCGGCTCTCCACGATGACCGCCGGATCGGCGAATATCGCCTTGACCGTGTCCCAAAGCGGCGCGCGCCCTGCCGGTGCAAGGAAGAGGGCGGCCTGGAGCCGGCCGTCCCGGAGCACGGCACAGCGATAGCTGCCGCCGTCGCGGTCGATCAGCTCGGTCAGCCCTTCCGCGCCGAAACGCTCGCGCATCAGGGTCGCCAAGGCGTCGATGGAAGCGTCCGTGGCGAACAGCCGGCCCTCGCCGCCCTGAACGGCGAGCCGCGCCCACCAGCTCTGCTCGGGCAGCGCGAAGGCATCGCGCGACAGGACGAAGCCCTCGAAGCGATAGGCGACCGGTGCGATGGAAACCGGCGTCGCCTTCATCTCGGGCTGGCCGGAGAAGGGGTCGCAGAGCGGCTGCGTCAGGGCGCCGATCCGGGCGTCCGAGGCGGTCTCTCCCGACCAGTGGATCGGCGCGAAGAGCAAGCCTTCGCCGACACCCGCATCGGCCACGACCTTGAGCACTGCGCTGCCATGGCAGCTGACGAGGCGCGCGAAGCCGCCTTCGATCAACCCGAAATGGGCGATGTCGGCCGGATGCGCATGGACCGAGGGCTCGGCGATATGCGCGCTGAGCCGCGGGCTGAGGCCGGTCCGCGTCATCGTATGCCAGTGGTCGCGCACGCGGCCGGTGTTGAGCAGCAGCGGAAAGGCCTCGCTCACGGTCGCTGCAAGCTTCGGAGCGGCGAGCGGGCGCATCTGGGCGCGGCCACCGGGGCCGAAGAAACTGCCGTCACCAAAAAGCCGTGCGGTGCCCTCAGGCCGATGAGCCGGAGCCGGCCACTGCACCGGCGGCAACGCATCATAGGCGGCCTTGCCGAGGCCGGCATGAGCACCGATGTCGAGATCGCGCGTACCCTCGTTCTCGAAGGTGGAGAGCGCGGCGTGCTCGGCATAGATCGCGCCCGGGCCGGCGAAAGTGAAAGCTGCACCGAAGCCGAGGCGCTTCGCGACCTCGCAGACGATCCACCAATCCGGCTTCACCTCGCCGGGCAGCGGTAGGAACGCGCGCTGGCGCGAGATGCGGCGCTCGGAATTGGTGACGGTGCCGTCCTTCTCGCCCCAGGCCGCCGCCGGCAGGATGTAGTGTGGCTTCGCTGCGAGCGTGTCGTTGGAGAGCACGTTCTCGGAGACGATGAAGAGATCGAGACTGGCGAACGCAGCGCGCACCATGTCCGCATTCGGCAGGGAGACGGCCGGATTCGTCGCCATCACCCACATCGCGCGGATGTCGCCTTGGGCGACGGCCTCAAACATCCGGACGGCCTTCAGGCCCTCGCGTCGCACAATGTTCGGTGCCTGCCAAAAGCGCCGGACGCGATCGATCTCGTCGGGTGCGTAGCCCATATGGGCGGCGAGCATATTGGCGAGCCCGCCGACCTCGCGTCCGCCCATGGCGTTGGGCTGGCCGGTCAGCGAGAAGGGGCCGCAGCCGGGCCGCCCGATCCGGCCGGTTGCCAGGTGACAGTGCAGGATCGCTGCGACCTTGTCGGTGCCCTGCGCCGACTGGTTGGCACCCTGGCTCCAGGCCGTGACGACATGGGGCGTGCTGGCCCAGAGCTCGTAGAAAGCCGCGATCTGCTCGGCTGCAAGGCCGGTGACGGCGGAGACCAAGGCAATGTCGGGCGCGATCTCGCGCGCATTGGCGAGCGTCTCGTCGAAGCCCGCGACATGGCGCGCGACATAGCTGCGGTCGATGAGGCCGCGCGCGGCGAGATGCACGAGCAGCCCCGCGAAGAGCGCTGAGTCGGAGCCCGGCTTCAACGCCAGCATCATGTCAACGTCTTCAGCGGTCGCTGTAATGCGCGGATCAAGCACGACGACGCGCGCGCCGCGCTCGCGCCGGTTGTCCTGCATCCGCCGGAACAGGATCGGATGGCACCAGGCGGTGTTCGAGCCGACGAGAACGATCAGGTCGGCGCTGTCGAAATCCTCATAGGCGCCGGGCACCGTGTCCGAGCCGAAGACCCGGCGCTGGGCCGCGACCGTCGACGACATGCACAGCCGCGAATTGGTATCGACATGGGGCGTGCCGATGAAGCCCTTCGCCAGCTTGTTGGCGACGTAGTAGTCCTCGGTCAGAAGCTGGCCCGAGAGGTAGAAGGCGATCGCCTCCGGGCCGTGCGTGGCTATGATGATCCGCAGACCAGCGGCGACGGCGTCGAGCGCATCGCCCCAGCCGATCCTGTCGTACCCGCCGTCTCGATTGCGCTTCAGCGGATGTAGCACCCGGTTGCCGAGTCCGAGCGTCTCGCCCAGCGCGGAGCCCTTGGAGCAAAGCCGCCCGCGATTCGCCGGATGCTCGGTATCGCCGGCGATGGCGGCGCCGCCCAGCCCGTCCGGTGTCGCGAGAACGCCGCAGCCGACGCCGCAATAGGGGCAGGTCGTACGCGTCGCGGCCGGAGCGAGGGGAGCGTCGTGGCGCATCAGGCGGCTTCCCTGACGCAATAACTCTCGCCGAAGGGCAGGTCCGCGCGGATCGCGCCGATGTCCCGGCCCGAGCGGATCAGCCCGAGATAGAACAGCGCTCCCTGCGTATCGCCGACGAGGACGCAGCCGGCGAGACGGCCCTCGCGCAGCACGAATTTGCGGTAGATGCCCGCCGAGGGATCGCGCAGCACGACCATCTCCGCGCCGTCGCCGGCCTCGAACTCGCCCGCCGAGAAGACGCCGACGCCGGAGACCTTCAGGTTGGTCGCGAGCAGCGAGCCCCTATAGGCCGCATCCTGGCCGGCGAGCCGCGTGGCCAGGACCCGCGCCTGCTCATAGGCGGGTTCGACCAGCCCGTAGGCAAGGCCGCGATGCTCCGCGCATTCGCCGATGGCGAAGATGGCGGGATCGTCGGTGGCGAGGCCGTCATCGACCAGAATGCCGCGCCCGACGCTCAGGCCCACAGTCCACGCGAGCCCGGTATTCGGGCGCACGCCGATGGCGATCACCACGAGATCGGCAGGGATTTCCGTTCCGTCGGCGAGTTCGACGGCCTCGACGTGCCCTACGCCGCGAAAGCCTTTCGTCTCCGCGCAAAGGCGGACATCAATGCCCCGAGCGGCCATGGCTGCGGCGAGCAGGCCGGCGCCTTCATGGTCAAGCTGCCGTTCCATCAGGCGATCGACGAGATGCAGCAGCGTCACCGATCCGCCGGCTCTCGCGAGCCCGTAAGCTGCCTCCAGTCCGAGCAGCCCGCCGCCGATGACGACGATGCGCGCTCCGCGCCGGGCATAGGCCTGCATCGCGCCGACATCGGCGGTATCGCGGAAGGTGACGACGCCGGCGAGATCGCCGCCGGGGAAGGGCGGTCGGAGCGGCGTCGAGCCGGTCGCGAGCACGAGCTTGCCATAGGGCAGTGTCGGGCCGCCGCGCAGCGTTACCGTTCGCGCCGCGCGGTCGATGCTGTCGACGGAGCGGCCGTAGAAGGTCGAGATGCCGCGCGCGCGCCACCAGGCGGCCGGCTTGAGCTCGATCTCGGGCTCGCCGATCTCGCCCGCCAGAAGGGGCGAGAGCAGCACCCTGTTGTAGGCCAATCGCGGCTCGTCCCCGATCACTGCGACGGAATAGCGCCCGAGCGCGCGCTGGCTGAGTTCATCAGCCAGCCGCGTCGCCGCCATCCCGTTGCCGACGATGATCAGGGGCTCGGCCATGGCGTCAGGCCACCCGCTTGATCTTCAGCGCCTTGAGATAGTCCAGAGGCGCCGCAGGATCGAACCTCGTGCCGTCGAAGAAGGTCTCCACGCCGCGGCTATCGGCCGTCGGCGCGCCAGCGACGCCCAAGGTCTTGGCTGCCTCGCGCCAGAGATCGGCACGGTTCGTCTTGTCGACCAGCGCCTTGATGTCGATCGTCGGGTCGAATTTGCCCCAGCGGATGTTCTCGGTGACGAACCAGGTATCCAGGCTCTTCCAGGGATAGGAGCTCGCGCCGCCTTCGCCCCAGAACTTCATGTAGAGATTGGTGCCCTTTGCCTCCCGGCCATTGCCGTAATTGATGTCGCCGAGGAGGCGCTTGTTGATGTCGTTCGTGGGGACGTTGAACCACTGGCGCTTGCCGACGATCTCGGCGAGTTCCTGGCGGTTCTCCATCTTGTCCGCCCATTGCTGGGCTTCCATCACGGCCATCAGCATGGCCTGCGTCGCCTTCGGGTTCGCGTCGACGAAATCGGCGCGCATGCCGAGGATCTTCTCGGGATGGCGGGCCCAGAGCTCGCCCGTGGTCAGTGCGGTGTAGCCGATGTTCTGGTTGACGAGTTGCTCGTTCCACGGCTCGCCGACGCAGAAGCAGTCCATGGTGCCGACCTTCATGTTCGCCACCATCTGCGGCGGCGGCACGACGATGACCTTGATGTCGGTGTCGGGGTCGATGCCGCCGGCGGCGAGCCAGTAGCGGATCCAGAGGTCGTGGGTGCCGCCCGGGAAGGTCATGGCGGCGGTCAATTCCTTGCCGGCTGCCTTCTTGCGCTCGAAGGCCTGCTTCAGCGGCGACGCATCCTTCTGGACATTCAGGTCCTTGTACTCGTTGGAGACCGAGATCGCCTGCCCGTCCTCGTTGAGGTTGAGCAGCGTGTACATCGGCAGCGGCTGGCCGTTCTGCATCACCTTGCCGGTCGCATAGAGATGCGTCTTCGGGCGCAGGATGTGGCCGCCATCGATGCCGTTGTTCTTGAAGCCGAGCGCCATGTTGTCGCGCGTCGCGCCCCAGCTCGCCTGCTTGGCGATGTCCATGTCCGGCAGGCCGTGCTTGGCGAAAAGCCCCTTCTCCTTGGCGATGATCAGCGGCGAAGCGTCGGTCAGCGCGATATAGCCGAGGCGCGTGCCCTTGACCTCGGGCCCGGTCCCTTGTGCGAAGGCGCCGGAGGGCAGGGCGGCCTTGGCCGCCGCGAACAGGGCGGCTGTACCAGACAGCTGGAGGAAATGCCGCCGGCCGGCATCGACCGCCGGAAGTACGGCCGCCTTGTTCCGGGTCTTGAAGCTCTGCGTCATCGATCGCCTCTCGGTTGCTGAAAAGCCGCCTGCCTGATCCAGCCCCCGAATGCGAAAAACGCCGCGCGAAAGACGCCTTGGCAGGCGCATTCGACAGCGACGTTGCTGTATCATCCGGATCGGGGGTGGCGCGGGCAGCGTTGGCCGCGTCGGGTCATTCTCTACAAGGATCGTGCCAACCGCTTCGCGGGGCCGTAGACTGGAATTGCAATAGATTCGGGAATGGGTGACGCAGGATCGCTGGCCTGCGTGCCTTGCTGCGGTGCACAATCGGATCGCTGCTGCCTAACGAATAGGCTACTCTTGATTTGCGGAGGGAATGCCTTCGAAAGAGGCAGGCAGGAATACGCCCCGCGCGATATTGCGCGTCTGCTGCGTCACCGCGACCTGCCCGGCCCGCTCCATGCCAGAAAGGACCCAGTCGGCGTCGTCGGGGTCGGGGCGCAAGGCTTCTCGATCAAAGCGGATGAAGCGTTCCACCTTGCGTGCCGCCCGGTCGGCACCCTGGATCAATTCGCCATGCAGGATGCGCTCGATGAGCCCTGCCGGCAGGGCAAGCCGGTCCGGCGCGGAGAGATGATGCGCCATGCGCGAAAAATTCTCCGGACAGCAGGCCCAGGCACTGGCCTTCAGGATCGCGGAACCGAGCTTCGAAACGGCGGCCGGGCGCTTCTCGACATCGTCGGCACGCCAGGCCAGGACCTTGTCATGGCAGTCGCGGCGCAGGTCGATACTGGCATGGACCATCGCGCCGACGCCGGCCGCGACGGCCGCCGCATTCCAGGGGGCGCCCGCGCAGAAGCCGTCGATCCGCCCGCTGGCAAGCGCCTCGACGGTCTGCGGAGGCGGCACGACCTCGAACCGGATGTCCTCGCCGAGCTTGAGGCCGGCTTTTTCCAGCCATTCACCGAGCAGGTAGATATGAGTCGAGAAGCCGAAGACCGCGGCGAAGGTCAGCGGTGGCAGGCCGGCGGCCTTGCGGCGCGCAACCATCGCAGCGAGCGTCCGAGCCGAGACGCCCGGATCGGCCAGGTCGCCATCGGCCAGCCGCGCGAGTTCCTCGAAGCGCCGCAGCGAAAGGGTGATCGCCGCCCCGTCACGATTGAGCGCCAGCGGCGCCGTCATCGGGGCTTTCACGCCACCGATGCCGAGCGTCGCGGCGATGGCGGCAGGACCCAGCATATGGGCGGCATCGAACAGGCGCACGTTCAGCTTGTCGCGCAGGTTGGACCACGAGACTTCGCGGACGAGCTCGAGATTCAGCCCTTCCGCCTCGGCGAAGCCTTCGTCCTTCGCCAGGACGACCAGCGCGCAATCGACCAGCGGCATGAAGCCGACCCGCAGGTGCAGCGTCGTCATTTCAACATCTCCGCGGCGGTGATGAGGGAGCGGGCGATCTCGACGAGCTTGCGCTTTTCGTTCATCGCGGTGCGGCGCATCAGGGCATAGGCCTCGTCTTCCGAGAGGCCCTTCAGCCGCATGACGATGCTCTTGGCGCGATCGATCGTCTTGCGGTCCTCCAGCTGCGAGCGGGCTTCGTCGAGCTCCTCGCGCAGCTTGCGGAAGGCGTTGAAGCGGCTGATGCAGGTCTGCAGGATCGGCTGCATCCGCTCCTTCTTCAGCCCGTCGACGATGTAGGCGGAGACCCCGGCCTCGACGGCAGCCTCGATCGAAGCCGAATCCGACTGGTCGACGAACATGGTGATCGGCCGGCGGACGTGCCGGCTGACCAGGAACATGTCGGCCAGCGCGTCACGGCTGGGGTCTTCGAGGTCGATCACCACGACATCGGGATCATGGGTTTCGATCGCCGCGACGAGACCGGTCGTCGCCGTCATGCGGATGAGCTGGTCGTAGCCCGCTTCGCGCAAGCCCTCCTCGATGATCGCGGCCCGAACCTGGTTCGCGTCCACGATGAGAATCCGCAGATTGGGCTGCATGCCTTTCGGAGGTTCCCGTTAATTGATCTGGCCTTACCCAATCAGGAATCGTGCCATTCCAGCTTTCTGGAGGGCGCTGCTGGGGCCCAGGAGGCATGGCAACGGATCGAGACCGTGTCGGCACTTGAATGCCGGCCCGGATCTGACCGACCTTCAGCCCGCTTGCTGTCGCCACCTGATCGCCAAGTTCGGGCAGAGCGAGCGGGCGCAGCGCCGCGAAGGCCAGGAGCGCGCCGAGCACGAGGCGCGGCGGCACATGGAGCGCTTCCCAACACATCCCGGCTGGGGCGAAGCTGGTCGTCGCCGATCAGAGCCAGGTTTTGCAGGCGCTGATCGGCGCCTTGGGCGTGCAGGCGAAGCTGTCGAGCAACGTCACCTACGCCAACTTCCTCTGCGCCCGGCGATCCTGGAGGCGTTTCGAGCCGGCGCGCTTGATCAGGCCACGGTTGGGAGCACATCGCCGATCCAGATCAGCCGCTGACAATCTGCGGAGAGGAAGCCTACTGGGATCACATCAAGCCGCGGGAGGCCCGGGCTCAGGCGAAGGGGCTTCCGGGGCGATGTGCTCCAGGATGGCCTTCGAGAAGGCCAGTATGGCGGCCTCTCGGTTCTCCGCGCACATGGCCCGCGCGATATCGATGAAATCCTGGCTGCCGATCTGAACAACGATTTTGGAGTTTCCGCGCCCCGACGCGATGGCGCCGGTGACCGTCACGCCGCTTCGCTTGAGACCTCCGGCGCCCCGGCCTATCCACGCTCCATGGTCAATTCGAACGTTGCCCTCATATTGCCAGCGGCCGCCACCTTGTAAGGGCGCCCGCCAGAGCTGGCTGTGTTCGCTCATCATCGCCACCATCGGTGTCCGTCTCGCTCGACTGTTCGTGCTGGTCTCGCCCGTCGAATTCAAGCCTGATCAAACGAAATCCAAGCGTGGCCGCGAAACCGGCAGAAAGCGCAGGGGGCGTTGGGATTTATCAAATGTCCTGGGCAGGGAATGCGCCCGGCCCGTTAGCTTCGTCGATTCGAGAGGGGACAAAACGGCCATTCAGCTCGGGGCCGCTTGCGAGCTTGCTTTCAGGCAACGATGCAACGTCAGTTTCTGGCGCGCCGCTGCCATCGTGCCAGACCCTTGGAGGCCGAGGATTGGCTTTCAGCTCTCAGACCTGCCGGGGGCTGTCTGTTCCTGAAGCAAAGAAGGGCGGCAATCCGCACGAAATCCGGCGGCCTGCTTAACTCGCAAGATCGCAAGGGCGAGTTTATCGTAGCTAAATCGGTGATTTTATTGGCGCGCCCGACACGATTCGAACGTGTGACCTTTGCCTTCGGAGGGCAACGCTCTATCCAGCTGAGCTACGGGCGCTAACCGTGCAGGCTGGATAGCCGATCCCAACTGCTTCGGCAATGCGGGATTTCGGATCGCGCGCAGTTCTCGTAGGCAAAGGTCACACGTTCGAATCGTGCCGGGCGTGGCGGGGCTGTGGCTGGGTCGGATGTAACCCCGGACCGGCTCAGATCATTATCTCCGCTGCGCGCAGCTCGCCGGTGACGTCGAGCACGCCCGGCAGGTCCCAAACAGAATCTCGAAGAATGAAGCGCCAGGCTTTCACGCTATCCACATAGGCCGCGCGCGGTTCGACCACTTCGAACGGGACAATCGCTGCTCGTATGACTCTGAAACGCGCGTCAAGCAGGACTGCCGCAAGTTTGTCGAAGGGTCGCTCTGGGAGCCGACGGATGAAACCGAGTTGGCGTGACCCCTTCGGTGACGCAAGGCGTCGGCACTTGATCTGATAGCGCGTTCCATCCGCACCAAGCGCATCCGCGTCTGCCGACGAGTTGGCGTTCAGCGTCCAATCAAATGCCCTGGAGAAAAGTAACTCGCCATAGTCTCCAGTTGGGTTGTTCGCACTTCGGACAACCTCGCGTCGCTTCAACTCCGTCAACACGTCGGCATGAAGTTCCAGAAGAGCTGCAACCGGTGCGTCCGCGAGGCTAATCATGCTGCATCCAGGCTATGACTGGGAGGGTGTAAAACGAACAACGAGGCGATCGAACTGAATCGAACCGATGTGCTGCCGAACGAGTTTGCCTAACTACGAGAGATCGGGATCCGCAACCGCGCCTGGACGAAGCGCCGTGATGTGAGGCTGATAGTGTCTGGCACCAAATGCACTCGCCCTGTCGGTGCTTGGTGAGCGTCGGCCCAGCACCGCTTGGGTCTCATGCTCCAGCATTCGTCTTCTCAAGTTCAATAGTGGTTCAGCAGCGCCATTCAAGCGACGGATCCTAAGCCCGATCGAACGGGCCAGTGGATTGATGTCTGACCGCGGATTCTCGCCTCCGGGCGCCATAGCCATCATGCGCAGCTCGCTGCCAGGAACCGAGAAAGTGATAGGCTCTACACCACACACGAGGGACGGCATCGGTCTTCGCGCGTGATAGACTGTTGCGTGCATATCCCTGACGATAAGTCTTGGCTTTATGCCGCAAGTCTGAGCGAAGAACGTCCGCAGCTTCTGTTCGCTTTCGTCACTGATAAAGGCCAAAGCCCAGACGGTAGGAGTTTGGCGGAGAACGCCGGCCATTATGCCACCGCGCTCTCGTTCAGTTCCTGGATCCGCGAGAATAACTTGCCGATCCGTGGCTCGTCGAAGACCTGTTCCGGCCCCGTCGGCGCGATGTCCGTAAAGGGCGGCTCGTAGAGCAGGCCGGGATCCATCGAGCCCTGATGCGTCAGGTGCTCGATGACGAGGCCGACGAACTCGATCTGTGCAGCCGTCGCCGTGCCGGGTGATACGAACTCGGAGAAGGCTTCATTGACGGCCTGGCGATCGAGGCCGACCAGCGAGCGCACGAAGCGACCGAAGCCGTGCCCGACCTCCCTGGCCCGCTCGATCGTCGCCGCGTCGCCGATGCCGGCATCGACCAGCATCTTCTCCAGCTCCGCGAGGTCGGTTGCCGTGAGCACCCTGGCATGCCGGAGCTTGTGCAGCACGATGTGGTCCTCGTGCTGCTTGAGGAAATGGCGCGCCTTCGACTTGAAGCGGGCGAAGTCGACCTCGCCGACCTGCGGCAGCTCGTGCTCGACACCTTCGCCGATCTCGTCCACGAAGTCGGAGTAGACGACAGCCTTCCGCCCCTTCTCGATATGCTGGACGAGGCCGCGCAGTCGCAGGCGGACGAGCTCCAGCAGCGGGACGGTGACGCCCTCCCACCATAGATCGCCCTGGATCTCCTCGATCAGCACCGCCTGCTGCGCGATGGCCGGAATCCCGGTCTGGGCTTCGAGCGCGGCCGCGATCTCGATCAGCTGCTTCTTGAGCGCGGTGAAACGCTGCGAGCCACGCAGCAGGGCGAGTTCGATCTGGAACATCAGCAAATCGAAGCGCTTGGCCTCCTCGGTGCCGAGGCTCTGCGAAGATGGCAGTGGCGCGATGACATCCAGGAGCTCCGCCCGCTCGTCGTCGCCGAGATGGTTCCAGGCCTGGTCTGCGCTCCACTTCTCGACAACGCGCCTATTCTGGCGGACGATGAAGTTGTCGGGGTTCAGGCCGCCGACCATCTGCTTCAGCGTCTTCAGCGCATCGGTCCGGATCTCCGGCTCGCTCGGAGCGGCGCCGCCGGCCTCGAAGGGCGCCTGTTCACCAGCACCGAAGCCATCAGCCGGTGGCTCGGAGTGGTCCAGCGCACGCACCAGGTCCAGCCGTGCCGCAAAGAGCCGTTCGGAGAGCGACTTCGCTGCGCCCGGTTCCTTCAGCTCCGGGCTGGCGCCGAAGAACTCGAGGTTCTGGCAGTAGTCGAAGACGCGGAAGAACTCCTTGTCCTGGCTGGGGCCGAAGAGGCCGGCGCAGAGCCGGGTGCCACGGCCCATCATCTGCCAGAACTTGGTCTTGGAGCGCACCTCCTTGAAGAAGACGAGGTTCACCACCTCCGGCACGTCGATGCCGGTGTCGAGCATGTCGACCGAGATCGCGATGTGTGGTGCGCCGCTCTTCTTCGAGAAGTCATCGATCAGGGATTGGGCATAGGTGGTCCTGAAGGTGATCACGCGAGCGAAATGCCCGGCGAGGCCAGGATAGGCCGCGTTGAAGCGCTTTTCGATGAACTCGGCATGGGCCTGGTTCTTGGCGAAGACGATGGTCTTCCCGAGCCTGTCGCCGCCCTCGACCTTGATGCCGTTGGTCATCAGATGGGCGATGACGTGGTCGACCGTGTCCTCGTTGAACAGGCGCTGGTTGACCTCGGCCGCATCGACCGTGTCCGGGATCTCCTCCTCACCCCATTCGAGTGAGTCCCACTGGTCCTTCTCCTCATCTGAGAGATCGTCGTAGCGCAGACCGGAGCGCATGATCCTGAGCGGCACCGAGATCGCCTTGGGCGGCACGAGATGACCGTCCGCCACCGCCTGGTCGAGCGAATAGGCATCAGTCGGCACGCCGTCCTCGAGGTCGAACAGCGAATAGGTGTTCCGGTCGATCTCCTCCTTCGGCGTCGCGGTGAGGCCGACGAGGAGGCTGTCGAAATAGTCGAAGATCGCGCGGAAGCGCTGGTAGACTGAGCGGTGTGCCTCATCGATGACGATGAGGTCGAAATGGCCGGGGCCGAACTTGACCTTCCCGTCCTGGCGCCCGTCGATCAGGTTCATCATCGTCGGGTAGGTCGAGAGGAAGACGCGCCCCTCCGCCGTGCGCTCGGTGACGAGGTTGACCGGCG
The DNA here is from genome assembly GCF_024655635.1 of Allobosea sp. 47.2.35. Lineage (GTDB taxonomy): Bacteria > Pseudomonadota > Alphaproteobacteria > Rhizobiales > Beijerinckiaceae > Allobosea. Next base: position 83,134 of record NZ_JANLGI010000013.1, read on the forward strand.
CGCAGTCCGGCAGATGCGCCTTGAAGGCGTTGGTCGCCTGGTTCACCAGCGCGATGCGGTCGGCCAGGAAGAGCACGCGCTTCACCCAGCCGGCGCGCATCAGGAGGTCGACCAGCGCAATTACGGTGCGCGTCTTGCCCGAGCCGGTCGCCATCACCAGTAGCGCCTTGCGCTCGCCCTGCTGCTCGAAGGAGCGCGCAATCGCGCGAATGGCGCGGTGCTGATAGGGCCGCTCGACGATGGTCTTGTTGATCCTGACCGGGCCGATCGGCTTGCGGCTCGTGCGGCGCTGGATCAGCCACTCCAGCTCGTCTCGCTTGTAGAAGCCGCCGATCTCGCGCGGCGGAGAGCGGGTGTCGTCCCAGATCCAGTGCTCGTAGCCGTTGGAGTAGAAGATCACCGGGCGCTGACCGAAGCGTGCTTCCAGCGCATCGGCATAGAGCTTGGCTTGCTGCTGACCGCGGCGGGCGTCGTGGCGGGTGCGCTTGGCCTCGACCAGGCCGAGCGGCCTGCCATCGGCGCCCCAGAGCACATAATCGACGAAGCCGACGCCCTCGGCGTTCGGCATGCCCTCGACCCGGAACTCGATATCTTCCGGCCGGTCCAGCGCCCAGCCGGCCTCGCGCAGCAGCAGGTCGATGAAGCGGTCTCGGGTCTCGGCCTCGCGGTAGTCGTGGCTGTCCGGCTTCGCCTCGGCGGCCGTGCGGGCGGCCGAGACCTCGGCGCGCAGCCGCAGCAGCTCCTCGTCGAGATGGGCCTTGTCGGAGAGCAGCCGCGTCAGCTCGCCGTTCTTCGCGTCGAGCTCGGCCTGCTGCGCCTTGAGCTGCGCGAAACTGCGCCTGAGGATGTCGTCGCGACGGGTCAGATACGCTGGGTCGAAGGCGAGCCCGTCTGCGGGCTTGCCCTGCCGGGCGTAGGTGCGGGCGAACCAGAAGCAGATATGGAAGAGCTCTCGGACCGCGCCCGCAGCCTCGGAGGCTTGAATGACGGCGCGTTCCTCATGGACGGCGCGGTTGCGCAGTCGGTTGAGATATTTCACCTTCTCGAACACAGCCGTCCCGGCAGCGGCCTTGAAGCTCGGCTCGTGCAACAGCGCGGCGATGTTGTCCTGATAGGGCAGCTTCAGCCCTGGATCATTCTTGTAAGCCCATTTCACCGCGATCTCGACGGTGCGACCTGCATAGAACAAGGCCGCGCGCGGGTCGGACACCGCATGCCGCTCCGCCGCCTGCGCCGACTCGTGAACACCAGGGAACTCGGCGGCGAGGAAGGCAAAGTTGGACATGCAGGCGGTGTCCTCGCGGGGCTAGAGCTGGCCGGTGAAGGCGCGGTGCTGGAGGGAGGAGAAAAGGGTGCTCAATTCCATGTCTTGTGTCCAGGCGGGCCGTTTCGACATCGCAATTCTGGCGACGCGAGCTACGAATGCGCTTTGCTGTTGAGACGTCGGCAAAATAAAGGGCAATCGACGAAGGCCAGGTCCGCTGAAATTTTGCTGAGCAGACTGACGGGATCGTTCAAAAATTATCTCTTGGATAGAACGGGATCTCAAGCAATGCCACGAAAAAACCGGATCAATGCATTCAGGGAACTTCAATCTGATAAAGTATGCCCCTGGTATACTAACAGGGTCTTCATTGCGTATTAGGGCGATCTTTCCGACTGTTGCGCCGGTCCGAGCGAAAAGAAGCTCGCCCGGCCGAGAACGGTGCTCTTCAAGCATTTCATCTGAGACCTTGAGCTTCGGCATGGATTGATAATCGAGCTCACCAGCTTCGGACAGATCGGTGATACGCACGATAGAAGTTCCGTCCGCACTGTATTCCTCGTTATAAAACCTCGGGCCATAAATCATATCGACGCCTAATTCTCCCAAGGTCGTCGCCGGAAGTCTCTTGGGATTGCTAACTGGGTCGCCGAACATCTCCAAAAAGGTCGACTGAGTCAGCCCATTAAGGAGGTCGAGCGTGCGTTTGCGCTTGCGGCGCAGCGCATCCGCCTTGTCCAGGATCGCCGCGATCCGCCGCTGCTCGTCGAGCGGGGGCAAAGGAATGGTTATCTCCGCAACCTGATGCGGATTGGCACGCAGCAACGAGCCCCCGACCCCCGCTACGGTTCGCATGAATTGACCATGGAACAGGTCACTGACCAAGAAATGGCGCAAATAGGCGGCATTGATCTTCAAGCTACGAAATATGATCCATTCACCTGAACCAATAATTCGACTTCGGTCGTGGTGTCCGACAATCCAGCTTCGCCGGATGTGAGGAACAAGCCTCGATAGCAGAATGTCGCCTGGCTCGATGTTCTTTTTGGCAGAGCCGATGTCACGTCCATACTGGCGTTCTGGGCGACCAGCGTCGAATGCTGGAATGCTATAGAGCGTGAACAGCTCATCGGGAAAACGGGCAGGGTCCGTAGAACTGTTCCGGTTCAGCATGAACTCGCCGAGAGCGACCTGTGGAAAGCTCACAGCAGCTCCTCCAGCTCGACCAGCCCGTCCGTGATCTCCTGCTCCAGCGCCTTCAGCTCGGCGATGATCTCCTTCGGTGGGCGGTGATCTGCAGCTTCGTGCACCACCTCCTTGTAGCGGTTGAGCGAGAGGTCGTAGCCAGCGGCTGCGATCTCGGCCTTCGGCACGCAGAAGCTCTGCGCCGAGGGGGCGCGCTCGCGCGCGGGGCCGCTCCGCTGTTCCCAGCGTGCGGCGATGTCGGGCAGGTTGTTCTTCGCCAGTTCTTCCCCGCTCAGCGCCTCGTTGACGAAGTGGCCGGAGGCATTCACGTGTCCAGGCAGCGGACCGAGCTTCTCGACCGGCAGCAGCGGGGTGCGCTTGTCGTCGAGCGAATAGCCGTCGGCTTGGCAGTCGTAGAACCAGACCTGGTCGGTGCCGCCGGAATTCGTCTTGGTGAAGAGCACGATCGCCGTGGAGACGCCGGCATAAGGCCGGAAGACGCCGGAGGGCAGCTTGACGATGCCGTCGAGCCGGTGGTCCTCGACCAACATCTTCCGGATCGTCTTGTGCGCGGTCGAGGAGCCGAAGAGCACGCCGTCCGGCACGATCACCGCCGCCCGCCCGCCAGGCTTCAGTAGCTTCAGAAACAGCGCCATGAAGAGCAGCTCGGTCTTCTTGGTCTTGACGATCTGCTGCAGGTCCTTGGCGACCTGGTCGGCGTCGAGCGAGCCGGCGAAGGGTGGGTTGGCGAGCACCAGCGAATAGCGATCGGCATCGCCGGCATGCTCCTGCGCCAGGGAGTCCTTGTAGCGGATGTCCGGCCCTTCGACGCCGTGCAGCACCATGTTCATCGAGCCGATGCGGAGCATCGTGCTGTCGAAATCGAAGCCATGGAACATCTCCTCGTTGAAATGGTCGCGGCTTTCGGTCTCGTGGAAGAGGCGCGGATGATTGTCCCGCAGATACTCGCCGGCCGCGACGAGGAACCCGCAGGTGCCGCACGCGGGGTCGACGATCACGTCCTTCGGCGTCGGCGCCGTCATCTCGACCATCAGCCGGATGATGTGGCGCGGCGTGCGGAACTGGCCGTTCTGCCCGGCGCTGGCGATCTTGCCGAGCATGTATTCGTAGAGATCGCCCTTGGTGTCGCGATCATCCATCGGAATGCCGGCCAGCAGGTCGACCACCTTCGCCAGGAGCTGCGGCGTCGGGATCGTGAAGCGCGCGCCTTTCATATGTGCGGCGTGGGCCGTGTCGTCCTCGGCCATCTCGCGCAGGAAAGGGAAGGCGTGCTCGGAGACGATGGTGAACATCTCGGCCGGCGGCTTGTTCTGCAGCTGCGACCAGCGCATCGCCTCGTATTCGAGCCCGCGCGGATCCTTGCCGGCCGGGAAGATCGTTCGGCGTATCGGCTGGCCCGTCCGCGCGGCACGATTCTCTTCGAGCCGCTGCGCGTCGTCCAGGCCACGCAGGAACAGAAGATAGGTGATCTGCTCGATCACCTCGATCGGGTTCGAGATCCCGCCCGCCCAGAACGCATTCCAGACCGCATCGATCTTGCTGCGCAACTCACCCGTGACCATGCCGACCCTATCGTCCCACCGCTTCGCGTGGGACGTTCTAAGGCAAGGCGAGGCCATCGGTCGACTGCGACGTTATGCCGGTCTCACACGATCATCGCAGTTGCCCAGCGTCGAGCATCTTCGCGCGATTGTCTCGATGCAGACACAACACAGGAAGCACACAGGAGCTCACAGGCGAGCTTCATCGCAAAGAGCGAAGCTGAGCAGCTCCGGGGACGCGGAGCCAGCCAGTGCGCACCCCAAGCGATCGGTCGATCGACCCGCTTCATCGCCGCAGTGATCGCGTCCCGGAACTCGGGCATCTCGCTGCTTTTGCCCCATGTCTTGTAGTTGTGGAATGCGTCGGCAGCACCGGTGCTCCTTCCCGGAACAGCCTATTCCCTGCCGTCGTTCGTATATTACTTACTTATGAAAGTAAGATAGACATAGATAGTAATAGACGCACGATGGCAGGGAATTGCTGTCATCCGGAGACGAGTCCACGAACGCTGTTTCGAACGGCTATAGAGACGTCCGGGCTCAAACCGGAAGGCCGGGGCATAAGTTGCCTCGCAAATCGGACGGTCGACTCACAGACCGGAATGGAGACGACACCCGATCGACGCGCGGAACTTCAGGTCATCTCTCCCGCGGCCACCAATCAGCGGCGCATGGCGTGCCGAGACGCCGCCCGAATCTCGCTTGACACTGCGACGCCACGCGTGCGAGCGCGACTGACAATTGTCATCACATGATTAGAAATGTCAGATCAAGTTAGTCCACTGCGCGCAGCCGTCTCGTTCATATTCGCGATCGCGGGCAAAATGCCACGCGACCAAAAGGCGGCTGAGCGGATTCCGGCTGTTGCGACTCAAGCGAGCATGCTCGCGCGCCGATGCAGAGCCAACAATCTGGCCGGCAAGGCGCTTCATCTTGCGATCACGACCTACCGACCTTCGGTCTTCGTCGATCATCCGGAGTTCGTATTGGCCGTCCAAGCAGCTCAGAAGCTCGGCGCCGAACTCTTGCTTGCTGATCCGTTCAGCTTCATGCGGAATTTGGAGAGTGAGGCAGCGTTCCGGTGCATGACGATCCTCGACGCACTGCCGATCGGCATCACCAACGCGCATGACGGCCGTCCATGGGCGAGCTACTCAACAGCCGAAAAACAGAGCCTCTACTTTTTCGCGAGCTCCGCAACAAGCGTCCACGGCAGCGTCATCAAGCGCCGCCTGCGTAAAGCGATCAAGCCGAAGAACCAGGCATCCGCTGAGGCTCAGGAGCGTGGCAGGGCTACACTTTCAAGAAATGCCGACCGCCGCGCGTTTGAGCTGAAGACCACGATCGAGCGGATCCGCAACGAGGTCGGCGACGCAGAGCTCAGCCCGACAGCCGTCGCGAAGGAACTGAACCAGCTCGGGCACACGACAGCACGAGGTCATGCCTGGTCCACAACGACGGCGAAGCGTCTCCTTCATCGCCTTAAGCAGATGCAAGCAGATTCACCGACGATGGATCAAAAGCAGCAATGAGCTTCCAGAGATGACTTTCTCCCTCACGTTTCCATGAGCTGGGCATGGACGCTGGGGAGAGGATTGCTTCCGTCGAAGTGGCTAAAGAACCTGGTAGTTGTGAGCTACAGCTGGTGGCGTCCATTGACCAGCATGCGGTTCCGAATCTCGATCCAGTAAAGGATCACGCGGTTATCGAGACGAGCTCGAATTCCCTCGACGCTGCATAGCACACGACAGCGGCGAGAGTGGAAGGTGCGGCGACGCAGAGCTTCCATCTTGTTGTGCGTTCACAGCGCGTAGCTGTCGGTGCAACCTGCGACCGAGGCGTCCTGCCCTTCAGCAGGGGAGCGCTGGTCCGATAGCCGCTCGGTGTGGCACCTCATAGCAGCCGTCCTGTATTCGGCATGCCGTCGATCTTCGCCACGATGAGATCCTGACAAGCAGGATTAGTTCACGTCAATGATGATAGCAGAGCGTCGAAGAGATGTCGGGTTATTATTTGTAGGGGACCGTTTTTCCTGGCCAGAACAATGAACGCGACAGGGTGATCAGGGTGCTACGGTAAGCCGCAACAGAGGAGGTTTGGACTCAGGACATCGGTGGGCACGGAATGCATCCCCATCAGCTTACTTGAATTTTTCTAGGACTTCGACATCGCGCCAGCGCGTCGGCGGTCGCGTGCTCTCACAGAGAGCGGAGGACGGGCGGCACCAGGGCTCCCCTTACAGGATGATCTCGGCGTGCTCAGACCTATCATCTTTGACCGCTCTCGGCTGGCAGCGAACACCCTCAAGGCGTTGGCTCTCCATCCCAGCGCCGACAAAGCTCTGCGAGGCAGTCGCAAGTCGGGCAGTTCTGCCGCACAGACGAGCGCGAGCCCGAATATGTATCCGCTTCGACCCGGCAAGGGCTTTCGTCGCACCTTCACGCACTCCCTGCGCTCCTCGAGCGCCGTAGGCAGATGGTCTACTCGTGATTGCGCTCGCTCCAGGTCTCTCTCGGTGTCCAGCTCGCTAGCAAGTTTCCATCCGAGAGAAAAAGCAGATTTCGCACCTAAACTGTCAACTTAAGGGAAACATCATGGAAACTTCTGGTGTCATTCCGACCGTTCCAGGGTCCATAATGACGCCTGCAAGGACGTTCTGAATAGGTATTTGTTGACGTGATCGGTCTCGAATGAGGCCAGATGTTTACATTTGACCGTTCGATGGAAACGTTCGTTTCCCTCTGGGCAACCTCGTCAGCTCGACGCGCAACCTGAATGCGGTGGGGTGATGCGCATGCTGAGGTGGGGGCAAGCGAGTAGCTCCTTGCTCGACATTCTGCTCTAGCTCGCGCGCGCGTCGGCCCTGCCGATGTCGAGCCTAGAGCTGGGGATCCACATGAAGTCTGCCGTAACATTCACTGTCCTCGCAGCCGCGGGATTGACCGCCTGCGTCTCTGCACAGCCTGGTGCGCCCGTTGCGATGTTCGCACTGCCGGTCACAGGCCAGTTCGGCTCGACGCCGGCCGCAGGGCAGGTCACGGCCTTTAACAATGGCGTCGGCACGTTCTGGGTCATGACGCCGGGAGGCGCGCGCTGCGCCGGCGAATACCAGGTGCGAGACCCCAACCCGGCGCTCGTGCTGACCGGCAAGTGCTCAAACGGCAAGACGGGTCAGATCGTCGTCACACGCACGCCCGATCTGATGTCCGGCTCAGCGATCGTCAGATTGAGCAATGGCACACGGGGGCAGTTCGTCTTCGGCAACATCACCTATTCCCAGGCATTCGGGGCTGGTGGAACCGCGACCATACGTTGAAGCTGGGGCCCGAGCTCTCGGTCGTTTGCCGGGAGCTCGCGCCTGCGCTCATCCCAGCCGGCTAACGAGATCCGTCGCCCGAAGATGCGCGTAGCGCGAGAGCATGCGCAGCTCTTTGTGGCCCGAAATCGTGGACACCTCCACGACGTTCAACCCCTTCTCGAACAGGCGCGACACGGCTTCGTGGCGCAGGTCGTGGAAGTGCAAGCCAGTGATGCCAGCGCGGCCACACAGATGGCCCCAGGCTTGAACGACCGCGCTCTCGCTGGTGGGTAGCGCCCGGCCCGCTGATGGGCTTCCTTGGCCCTCCCAGAGTCGCTGGAGGACACCGCGTGCTCGCGAGGACAGAGGGACGTCGCGGGGCTCTCCGTTTTTGGTCAGGGGCAGGTGCGCGATTTGTGTCCCCAGGTCTATGTGCTGCCAGTCGAGCGATAGCAGTTCACCGCGTCGCATGCCGGTCTCGACCGCGAGCACGATTAGGTCGCGCATGTAGAGATTCCTACCGCTATCGGCAGCATCGAGCAGGCGCTGCTCCTCGTCGTCGCGCAGGCGGCGGTTGCGCCCTCGAGGTGGGCTCGGACGGCGCACGAGCTTGCAGGGGTTGCGGTGCAGATAGACGTCCCAATCACGCATCGCTGTGTCGATGGCATGGCTGATCGTGTTGAGCTCGCGGATCACGGTCGAAGGCGAGACCGACCGAAGCCGCTCGTCGCGATAGGTCGCGAGATCCGAGTTCGACAGCAGCGCCAGCGTCCGGTGACAGAGCGGGCGACGCAAGAGCGCCTTGATCCGCGAGATTTCGGTATGGGCGCTTCGTTTCCTGGGCGAGATCTCAGTCATATAGCGCTCCAGGACCGACCGGAGCGTCGTAGATTCAGCTACGCGCGTATCCGGTAGCATGCCGCAGCGGTCGAGTTCGCTCTCCAGGGAGCGTGCCCACTTCTCGGCGTCCGCCTTCTGGTCGAAGCTCTTGGCGCGAGGCGCCATACCGCGCCGTCGCACCTGTGCCTGCCATCTGCCCCGGAGTTTCCGGATCGTCGCCATTGCGGATCAGTCCTGTTCGTCCAATGACTACAGGACGCCCAGGCAGCCCCGCCAAGGAGGTTTCCGGATCGGGGCAAGGAATTCCGAGCTGGATGTGGCTCTAGTGTGCCGATCGCCGTTCAGGGACCTCGACCGGGCATCAGGTCACCTGGTCCATCAAAGGGTTCCGAAGATCCCGCTCTCTGCCTGGATCCGCCTTCGGTAGGCAATGCTCTCACGAGTTCTATCCGTGGATGGAGCATCGCGCTAAGGCGAGTTGGCCTCGGCAATTATTGACGAGCAGGACGTCTCACTGTTCCGGATTCATCGGATTAGATCGTCGAGGTCGATGGTTTTCCATGGCAAGGGCAACTGGCTTTGCTCACAATACCGAGCACTGTAGGAAAAACCCGTCGCGTTGGTCATTCGATAGCGGGTTTGCCCCAGGATTTCATATAGAACAGTCTGCTCGCCGCCCTCCGAACAATTTTCACGGACCCGGTAGCGCGACTCGCTGAGACGTTCAATCGACCGGAACTGACACAATTCCCGCCCAGCCCCCATGCCGTCGCGCCGCAAAAGGCTAAGTGTGCCATTCGATGCTTGGCTGCACGGAGTGCCTTCCGCCACGTAGTAGCCGCGCGTAAGAGGCAGGCCAGGGGCTGCGACGCGCTGTGATCCCGAGCTTGCGGCGCTTGGCGCACCCGTTGCCGATCCTCGAGCTGCGCACTTCTGAAAGCGCTTCGGGTCAAAGTCGAACCCGCGCATTGAAACAAATGTTAACACGGAGCCTGAGACCTCGACGGTGAACGTCATCCGGCTCTGTCTGCCCTCGCCGCTACAATTCGCTTCGATCTCGAATCTGGCAGCCGCGCGCTGTCGCACATTCCGGACCCGACAGGTGGTCTCGAAGGTCGACAGGTCGAGCGTCGATCGGTCCAGGACAATCTCCGTTTCGCCTTCTCCGCACCGCGGCGCTCCCCAACGGCCGACCCAGGGGTCAGCCTGGGCCTGGGTCTCGAAGGGCATAGACAGCGCAAAAGCCGCGAGGGCGAGTCTAGGGATCGTTGGCCCGATGCGATGCATGACGATCCTCCGACAGGGTGAGACGGCTCGGCAGATGATCCGACAATTTAGAACTTGATGCCCGGTGCCCGGCCGGACGACCCGGTCCCTGCGCTTCGTCCGGCATCCTGAAGCGCCTTTCGGCTTTTTGCGAATGCCTCGGCATAGGGTTCGACGTCGCTCAGGATGGATTCCACCCAGTCCAAGCTCTTCGTGGGAAATCCCGCGCGCAATCCGCGCGAGGCGCTGAACTCGACGTTGACGCTGAGCGCCTCGCCGCATGTGCCCAGCACCTTCCGACGGTCGAGCGGGTCCAGCATCCCGATCGGAAACCGAACATCGGGAACGACCTGACCATCCGGCAGAATGACAGGCGGGCTTGCCTCATCATTCAGCCAGTTCGTCGACAGTGCAATCTGCTGCCCCCCGTAGGAATAGGCGTGCGATCCGCAGCGAGAGCCGTTTTCGGTCCAGAGGTTGAAGTTCTCGTAGACCTGCCCGGAAGAGGCCGGCCCGTATTTCTGACGCAGTGCCTGCAAGACTTCTTGCACGGGAATCTGGCCGGCTTCGGAATAGATTCGACGCCACACGGCGAGAACCCGCTCCGGAGCGGCGGGCGGCTCGTCGATCAAGGCAATGATCTCGCGTCCGTCTACCGAGATGAAGAGTTTGCCTGATGTCGCCGGGGTGATTAGCGGATTGTCAGAGCGTGCTCTTGTGCCCTTGAGCACTCGGCCCACCTCCATATGGTTGCGGATCAGCTTCTCGGCCTCTGCGAAACTCTGGCCCAGTCGAATCCCGATGATGTCGTAGCGCCCAGGGGACACTTTAGGCGGCACAGGTTTGACAGCCTGCGGCTGGATGGGCTCCAGCGACAAGGGAAGCCGCACCTGCTTCGTGGTCGGATCGACCATGTCGGCCTTGATCAGCGTCAGGCTGAGCACCGGAACAGGGAGCTTTACCGGCGGCTTCTGAAGAAAGAAGCCCGCGGCCGCACGGTCCGACTCCGGTAGCCGATCCGCGATGCGCGCGCCCGTGACCTCGACGATGAAGTCGAGGTTCGCGGGGCGCCCGTCTGACGCTGGCAGCCGTGTCACCACTTGCTGCGAGATCTCAAACAGGGTGTTGAGCGTCAAGCCACCAGGATGGACGTGCGAGAGCGACACCGATTTTGCGCAGTAGGCATCGTTCGATGTGCATTGCACCCTGGGGCCGAAGCTTTGCCATCCCTGTGTGCCCAGAATTGGTGTCAGCCGATCCTGCATAATGACAGCGGCTTCCAGGCGGTCGCACTGGGCTGGCTCCCTATTCGCATCCTTCCGACAACCCATCACCTCCGATCGAAGCCCTTCTTCCGACCTGGGTTCGGATAGAGCGCTGCTGAAGCGAACCAGCGTCTCCCCCGTCCGCCCGAACTGGGTCTGGAACTTCGCCGGGAGCTGGTCGGCGCGCGCACGCGTCCAGGCCTTGAAGCCTTCGAGCAGCCGGGAAGTATCCTCGGTGTTCGGTTCCAGGCTGATATTTCTGAAATGACGCCCCCAGCGGACGGTCTGGCCCGGCATCGGCCGCTTCTCCAGCGCGAAGCGGGCAAGGAGCATCCGGGTCCAGTCGGCATCGCTCAACGAATCCGGCAGATGCTTGACGAGCAGCAGATCGAGCGTTTCCGCATCGAGCGGCAGCACAGCTTCAGTCGGCCGCTCGACCGTGCGGTCGCCCGTGCCATATGATGGCACTGCCTGCTGGTCGAAGGAGGCCTTGCCGACCTCCATGCCACCCACATGAACCGATGCTGAGAGCCCTTTCACCGGCAGCACGACGAGGTTCAGACGGTCCGCCATGAGCCGCCTCGGCTCGCCATGGCTCAGGCTGAACCGGACCTCCAGCCGCGTGTCGCCTTGGGCCGCTCGAACCCGATTGACAGCGCCTTGCAGCGCCTGAGCATCGACCTTGATGCGGAAATCCTCGGCCGGCCGTTCGAACAGCAGCGCCCGGAATTCGTCGGGCTGCTCCCGCCCGATGAGGATAAGTCGGTTTGCAGTCCCGCCGACGGAGCGGCCGACGAGTTCTTCCAGGCCCCTGATCTGCGCTCCGGTATAGGAGACGACGCTGCTCCTCTCATCCAACCCGTGAAAGTCGGAGAGCTGGATATCGGGCAGGACAGCTGGGATTCCGGCCGTGGCGGTCGCCCCCGTATTGGCGACCGCACCGTCGGCCATGAGATGACCGCGAGACCGCAGCACCAGCCGGTTCGGCAAGGACTTGGCCCGCTCGCGCGTCCAGGCCTCGTAGGCTTCCTTGCGGACGGTCGATTGCGATGCCGAGCGCGGATGAAACGGCCCCCACGGATCAATCGCCTTCCAATTCGCCCCGGCGTTGGTGGCGTAGATCCTCTGTTCGAACTGTAGCCTCGCCCGCGCCTCCGAGGCCCAGTCGAGGCGTGCGCCGGGTTCGAGACCGGCCTTGAGTTGGGCCAATAGGATCGTCTCCGCCGTGATATCGGCGCTGTCCATCCGAGCGATGGTGGATTGCCCGTCCGAGACGGAGGCCGGCGCCTGCTCGGTCGGGAATTGATGCAGAGCAGTGCGAAGCGCCTCGTCGGAATAGGCGATAAGCCGCTCAAGCCGATAGGACAGGTCACGCGCCTCCGCGCCGACACGCGTCACGGTGACGGTGGCCGCGATCTGAACGCGGCGGCGGTTCCCCAGATGCCTCAGGACCTGCTCGGCCGCAGCTTCCGCCATGGGTGCGAAGGTGGGAATGGGAAACTGAGCCGGCGCGCCGTCAAGTTCCAGGCGCAGACCGGCAATTGGGAATCCCCCTCGGGCCCGGTCAAAGCGTCCTATATCAAAGTCATCGACGATCACGACCTGCATCGGCAGCCTGGGCGCGGCTTGGAGCAGCACCGGTGCATCGTGTTCGATGAAAGCTCGATGGGCCCTGTCCTGCTCGAACTCGTTGTTGCCGGCCCAGTTGTATCGGCTGAGGAGCTCGGCCCGGCGCGGCCCGCTCAGAAAGGCCTGGGCGAAGCCGAAGGCCATGCGGGAGTCGTCCAGCAGGGCCCGATTTTCGTTGAAACGCACCAGCGTCAGCAGATAGGCGATACCGCGTCGCGTGCTTGGCGCGTATTTGTCGGTTGCAGGAAGCCCCTGGTGCAGCCGCAACTCCGGCAGCAGGGTGGCGACCGATGCAGGCACCGGTGGAACCGCCGATGACGCGGCAGGGGGCGAACCTGACGCGCGCCGGAGTTCCGCCAACCGGACCTCGTAGACCTGTCTCAGGCACGCGACATTGCCGCGGCATTCGACCCGCTCTGCAAGAAAACGTCGTTGCACATCGCGGTTGGCGCGGTCGGTGGAGATCGGCAAGTAGAATTGCGCAACGTCTCGATCCAGGCGGCGCAGTTCGGGCGAGGCGCATATGGCTCGCTCGTCGGGCCGACCGGCCCTGGAGCAGTCGAAACTAGGGCGGTCGCCAGCGGCGTCGGCAAGCGGTGCCGAAGTCGCTTCAGCTGCGAGGTTCCGCCCAGGCGCATTGTCGGTCGCGGCGACCGCTGCTTGCAGTTCCTTGATCAACCCAGCATCGAGGCGTCCAGTGGCAGGCATGCCCCGAGCGCGCTGGAAGGCAACGATCGCTTCAAGCGTCCTGGGTCCCATCTCGCCGTCGGCCTCACCGACCGCGTAGCCCAGGCGCGCCAGCATTGATTGGGCTGCAAAGACCGCACCGGCATTGCTTTCTGCCGCCCCGTTACTGCGATACTGCGCCAATACGATCGGAGCGCTGGCCGGTGGGGTGCGCTGCTGTAAGAGTGGCCTGTCCTCAGCTTGCGCGACCTGACCTGTAGAGTGGTTAAGGGCAGCGATGATTGTCAGTAAACAGGCAAGAAAAGCAGGCGTAGACCGAGGCATGATAGACCTCCAGGGCTGAATACAACGCAAGCTGCCTTTGGTCCTAGTTAATTAAAAAATGCCGCAATTTCGCCATGAGATCAAGCACGGCCGGCTTGGCAGGGTCAGCCGCTGGCCACGCCTGAAGAAATGACGATTGGCACGCGGCGACTGTCAGTTCATCTGAGCCATGAACGAAAGTCACTTCGGCGGACTCCCGCTCAAGCAGAACAAGCGCAATCCCCCATGAGGATTGACGACGGGTCGCGCTTCTGTAGCATTGGTTGACCATGTCCCGCGCTGTCTTCTCACGGTTTCTAGTCGGGCTAGTCTTGGCAACCTGTCGGTCGGGCTCTGTCAACGCGTCAGACACAGCTCGTGCTTGCCTGATCCACCAGGACGCAGCGTCCGCCATCGCCTGCTACCGCCAGATCATCGAAGGCATGAAGGAGAACACGGCGTGGTGCCAGAGCCTCGGGCTCCAAGAGGTCCAAGAGCTGCAGGCAAACATGAGTAAGAGTTTAAATCAGGTCCTCGCGCACCGGCGGAAGATCGAAGAGGCTGAGGTGGCCGAGTTCGGCAATCAGGCCAACCAGCTTACAAAGGACATTCAATCGACGACGGACCCTGCGCGAAAATCGCAGCTTGCTGCATGGTGGTATCAGTTACTGGAGGATCGCAAGCGAAAAAAAGCTGCCAAGGATCCCTTCGCGGACCTCCAACACATTCACAACGAATTCGGCAAGCTCCAGACTGCGGCGGGTCGTTTGGATTGCAAATAGAAGGAAGATGGCGCGGTTGAGACCGAGGAACGGTGCGCAAGAGTTGGGCGATGCCCTGATCTCCGCTGGCGCCGGCTCTCGTGTGCCGTCAGCCACGACACCGCACGGGTGTGGCGAGGTCGTGCCGCATGCAGCCATCGACACCACGGACCGCCATAGAAGGTCGTTAAGATGCTGGAGATAAATGAGTTTTTGGGGCGTTAGAATAAGCGCTTCCCAGCTTCGGAGGGCAACGCTCTATCCAGCTGAGCTACGGGCGCTAACCGTGCAGGCTGGATAGCCGATCCCCGCCGCTTCGGCAATGCGGGATTTCGGATGATGCGCGGTTCTCCAAGGTCAAGCGTCGCTTGCTCGCATCGTATCGTGCGTGGCGGGCGGCTTGCGGCCAGCCTCTCAGCCGTTCCGCGCCAAATCGGCGCCATGACCATGGAAAGGGAGCGGGAAACATTCTACCGTCCTGCCGATGCTGATCGAACATGAGCGCGCGATCATTTACCGGCAGCGACGGTTGCCGCTGCCGCTGAGGCTTTTCATTTTGGTGCTTGGATTGGGTGTCGGGATCGTCATCCCGATCCCTTTCATTCTTCACGCGGATTGGGACACTCTTTCGCCGACGCTGCTTCTGGCTGCGCTGTGCGTCATGGTCCCGGGCGTACTGGGCAGCTTCTTCGTGCTCTTGTCCTTCGCAAGCTCCACCGAACTCAGGCTGGATCCGGCAACGGGACATGCCGTGAGGATCATGCGCGGGCCCATTCTGAAGCGCCACGAGACCTATCCTCTTTCGGCGCTCACGCCGCCGAAGCTGATCATGAGAGACAGCGAGGACGGCCCGTATCCTGTTCTGCACCTGCGTCTGCCAAAATGGCCGGTGGTCGAAATGAGCGATTTTTCAGGGCGCGCGGAAGCGGAGACCTGGCAGGAACGCATTGCGGCCCTGCTGGCAAGAGCCTGAATGGCCACGAGGCCGAGTTTCGATGGCGCTGTCGGCAGGCGCGCCGGGCAGCGCCTTTGCCGGCTGGTTCGAGATTTTTCTCTACCGTCCTGAGCGGCTGCGCGAGTTCCAGCCGTGGCCCAGGTGCCAGCATTACCGGCCTGGATGTGAGGGCGAACTCGACGGGAGATGTTGCCGAGGGCTGCTGCCGGTGACAGTGAGGCGGCATGCCGATTCTCGACGATATCCCGGCCGACATCCGGCGCGCCGCCTGCGCCTTCCATGAGGCCGGCCATATCGTCGTCGGCTGGCAGCATCAGCGCTACATCACGCATGCCTGGCTGCGGCCGCCCCATGGCATCTCGGGGGAGACCTGCTTCGAGCCCTACAAGCGAGGGTTTCAGGCCGACAACGCGCTCGACCGTCAGCGGGCTGAGATCGAGATCACCATCCTCTCCGCCGGCTATTGCGGCGAAATGATCTATTGGAACGAAGAGGGGTTGAAATGGTATCCCGGCGCTATCGCCTCTCATGAGGACGATCTCCGGCAGATGCGGCCCTATATCGCCCTGTTGCCGCCTCAGGATGAAGCCGCCTTGCGCGCGCGCTGCGCGACGGCCGCCACCGCGATCCTCTACCGGCCGTCGATGCTCGCGGCCCAGGCCGCGATTGCCCGG
Source organism: Allobosea sp. 47.2.35 (assembly GCF_024655635.1). Lineage (GTDB taxonomy): Bacteria > Pseudomonadota > Alphaproteobacteria > Rhizobiales > Beijerinckiaceae > Allobosea. Next base: position 98,823 of record NZ_JANLGI010000013.1, read on the forward strand.
CGGCTGTTCGAGCGACGCCGCATCGATCGCGACGAGGTCGATGAGATCATCGGGCGCGCGACGAGCCGATAGCCGCCGCGCGCCCGACAAAATGTTCGGCGGTTACGCCGCCTTCTTGCCGGCGTCGAACGGGACTTCGATATCGACGGCGAGCGTCGAGACCTGAGGCCCGCGCTCCATCCGGACGCTGACCTTGTCGTCGTCGATCTGCATGTGCTTGGAGATCGCGCGCAGGATTTCGTCGCGCAGCTTGCCGAGCAGGTCGGCATCGCCGCCGGCAGCGGCGCGCTCATGGGCGAGCAGGACCTGAAGCCGTTCCCGCGCTGCGGGGGCCGAGCGAGGGCGGGAGAAGAGGCGGAACAGGTTCATGCTCATGCCGCCTTCCTTCCGAAGAACTTGCCGAAGAAGCCGCGCTTCTCGCCGGGGACCGTGACCGGGAGCTGTTCTCCCTTGAGGCGGCGGATGGCATCGAAATAGGCGATGGCCGGCGCGCTGCCCTGGTCGGCCAGCGTGACCGGCGAGCCGATATTGGAGGCGCGCAGCACGTCCATGCTCTCAGGGATGATGCCGAGCAGCGGGATCGAGAGAATCTCCAGCACGTCGTCGACCTTCAGCATGTCGCCGCGCTCGGCGCGGAGAGGGTCGTAGCGGGTGAGCAGCAGATGCTTCTCCATGCGCTCGCCATTCTCGGCCTTGAGCGTCTTGGAATCGAGCAGGCCGATGATCCGGTCGGAATCGCGGACGGAAGAGACTTCCGGATTGGTCACGACGATCGCGATATCGGCATGGCGCATCGCCAGCGTCGCGCCGCGCTCGATGCCGGCCGGGCTGTCGCAGATCACCCAGTCGAAATTCGCCTTCAGCGCGCCGATGACGGCCGCGACGCCTTCCGCCGTCAGATTGTCCTTGTCGCGGGTCTGCGAGGCCGGCAGCAGGTAGAGCGTTTCGACGCGCTTGTCGCGGATCAGCGCCTGGGTGAGCTTGGCCTCGCCCTGGATGACGTTGACGAGGTCGTAGACCACGCGCCGTTCGGCGCCCATCACCAGATCGAGATTGCGCAGGCCGACGTCGAAATCGACGACCACGACCTTGTCCCCGCCCTGGGCGAGCGCGGCGCCGAGCGCGGCCGACGATGTCGTCTTGCCGACGCCGCCCTTGCCCGATGTGACGACGATGACCTTGCCCATTGACCGCTCCTTTGTGATTGTTGATGCCTTCGCCTCAGGCGAGCGCTTCGACCTTGAACGCTTCGCCATCGAGCCAGATTTGCACGGGCTTGCCGCGGAACTCCGGACCCATGTCCTCGGCCGTCTTGTAGTAGCCGTCGATCGCGATCAGCTCGGCCTCGAGCTTGCGGCAGAAGATGCGCGCGGCTGCGTTGCCCATCGTGCCGGCCATCGCCCGGCCACGCAGGGTGCCATAGACATGGATCGAGCCGCCCGCGACGATCTCGGCGCCGGAAGCGACCGAGCCGACGACGGTGACATCGCCTTCGAGGAAGACCAGCGACTGGCCCGAGCGCACCGGCTGCGTCACGATGATCGACGGGACCGCTTTGGGCAGTTCTGGCATGACCGGCTCGGCGACCGCCACCTCGGCCGGGGCCGTCTCAGTCGCTGCGACCGGAGGCTCGAAATCGGAGGTCGGGCGCCCGTCGGCCATGGCCGGCGGCAGGTCCGCGCCGAGCAGGGCGGGGGAGGCGCCCTCGATGCCCATGATCCGGACCTGACGCGAACCGAGCTGGCTGACGAAGGTGCGAAGCTGCGCCCGGTCGACGTCCAGCCCGGTGATGTCGAGCACCACGGGGCGCCGCAGGAAGAAGCCGGCGGAGCGCGAGGCGAGATCGTCGAGCCGCGCGAGCCAGTCCTCGAAGGGCAGCTCCGGGGTCAGCGTCAGCGCAAGATAGGACCGCCCCTTGAGGCGGATGGGCCGGGGTTGAGTTAACACGTCGGTTATCTTGGTAAATTTTCGGTTGCTTCGGTGTATCGAGGAAATGGTTAACAGAGGGTAAATCGAGCCCTCGATGGGGCCTGCTCGATAAGGTCGGGGGGAGGCTTTCCACAGCCTCGTGGGCTGCGCGGATGAGGGCGTAATGCGCCGTCATGCTCGGGCTTGACCCGAGCATCTCAGGACGGAGAGGCGCTTCTTCCTGCACGAGATTATCGGGTCAAGCCCGAGAATGACGGCCCGTCCGGGCTCTCCGTCGAGTGGTATCCCGAAGGGACGGCATCGCACTGCGAATCGCCGAGGCGACTATCGCTGAAAAACTTCCGGATAGGCATAGAGCCCCGGCGCGCCCCCGGTGTGCCAGAACACGACGGTCTCGTCGGGGCCGATGGCGCCGCTCCCGACCAGCGCAAGGAGCCCGGCCATCGCCTTGCCGGTATAGACGGGGTCGAGCAGGATGCCTTCTGTCCGAGCGACCAGCTCGACCGCTTCGATCATCGCGGGCGTCGGTTGGCCATAGCCTGGGCCGACCTGCGAATCATCGATCTCCAGGGCAACCTGCTTGCCCCGCTGCCGGCCTTCCAGCGCGTAGATGTCATTCACCAATCCGGAGACGATGGCACCCGCCTGCTCGGACGAGCGCGAGACGCTGATGCCCTGCACGCGGCAGCCGAGTCCGGCATCTTCGACGCCGGCCAGGATGCCGGCATGGGTGCCGCCGCTGCCTGTCGGCACGACGATCTGATCGATACAAACATTCACTGCCTTCGCCTGCTCGGCCAGTTCCAGAAGGGCGTCGCGATAGGCTAGGCTGCCCAGCGCATTGGACCCGCCGACCGGGATGAAATAGGGGCGTTTTCCCTGCGCCTTGAGCCCGGCCACAGCTTCGTCTGCGAGGGCGGTCGCATCGCCGCCGACCGGGAGCAGGCGGATCTCGGCGCCAAAAATCCGGTCGAGCAGCCAGTTGCCGTTGCTCCGATAGGCTTCGCTGCGATTCGCCACTGAGTCAGTCAGCAGCAGCACGCAGGCGAGCCCGTTGCGCGCCGCCGCTGCAGCCGTCTGGCGGGCGTGGTTCGACTGGATCGCGCCCATGGTGACGAGCGTATCGGCGCCCTGTTTCAGCGCCTCCGCGACAAGGTATTCGAGCTTGCGCACCTTGTTGCCGCCGCCGGCGAAGCCGGTGCAGTCGTCACGCTTCATCCAGATCGAGGGGCCTTTGCCGCTCTGGCGGAGAGCCTGTGACAGGCGCGGGAGTTGCCCGAAGGGCGTCGGCAGCAGCGCCAGTCTGATCGTGTCGCGTCGGTTCATCCCGGCAGGCTCCCAGCTTCGTGTCGCCATCGATGGCGAAGGCAGCATAGCGCGGTGCCGGGGATTCGCCGGGCGTGCCGATGCATGCCCGGCGTGCAGTGCGGTCGTGAGGCTAGAGCCGCCGCGACAGGCGCGGATCGAGCCGGTCGCGTAGGCCGTCGCCGAGCAGGTTCACCGCGAGCACCACGAGGGCAAGCGCGATCGCCGGACAGAAGATCGTCCAGGGCGCGCGGGCGAGATAGAGGCGGCTCGATGCGATCATGTTGCCCCAGCTCGGCACCTCCGGCGGCACGCCCGCGCCAAGGAAGGAAAGCGAGGCTTCGACAAGGATGGCGGAGGCGCAGATATAGGTTGCCTGCACGATGAGCGGCGCAATCGTGCTCGGCATGATGTGCCAGAACAGGAGGCGCGGCGTGCGCGCTCCGCAGGCGCGCGCGGCCTCGACGAAGGGCAGTTCCTTGACGCTGAGCACGATCGAGCGGACAAGGCGAACGACGCGCGGCAATTCCGGGATCGAGATCGCCGCGATGACGATACCGATGCTGCCCTGGTTCAGCGAGACCATGGCGATGGCGAGCAGGATCGCGGGGATCGCCATCAGCCCGTCCATCAGGCGCATCACGATGGCGTCGAAGCGACGATAATAGCCGGCGAAGAGGCCGATGGTCAGGCCGATGAGGATCGAGATCGTCGCGACGCTGAAGCCGACGATGAGCGAGACGCGGGCGCCGTAGACGGTTCGCGCGAAGACGTCCTGACCGAGCTGGTCAGTGCCGAAGCGCAGGTCTGGCGAGGGCGGCTGCAGCCGCCGGGTCGGCGCCTTCAGCATCGGGTCGCCGGCGATCAGCGGCGCGATGATCGCGATGATGAGGAAGAAGATCAGGATGGCGGCGCCGAGCAGCATCGTTGGGTTGCGGCGCACGAAGCGGCCGATCCGGGCGAGGCGGCTGCCGGTGGGGGGAGCGGGAACGGTCGGGGCATCGATTGCGGTCATCGGTCTCGCCTCCTCAATGCCGGATGCGGGGGTCGATGAGCGAATAGGAGAGATCGACCGCGAGGTTGATCAGCACATAGACGCCGGAGAAGACGAGGATCACGCCCTGGATGATCGGGTAGTCGCGCTTCGAGATCGCATCGACCACGAGGCGGCCGATGCCGGGGATGTTGAACACGGTCTCGGTGATCACGACGCCGCCGATCAGCAGGGCGACGCCGATGCCGATCACGGTGATGATCGGCACGCCGGCATTCTTGAGCGCGTGCTTCATCAGCATCGTGCGCGCCGAGACGCCCTTGGCATTGGCGGTGCGGATATAGTCCTCCTCCAGCACCTCCTGCATCGAGGCCCGCGTCATGCGCGCGATCAGCGCGACATAGGCGAGGCCGAGCGTCACCGTCGGCAGCACGAGATGCATGAACCACGGGCCGATGCCGTCCAGGATCGGCCGGTAGCCTTGCACGGGCAGCCAGCGCAGTTCGATCGCGAAGACATAGATCAGGCAGTAGCCGACCACGAAGGTCGGCATCGAGAAGCCGAGCACGGAAAAGCCCATCAGCAGGCGGTCGACCGGCCGGCCGGCCTTCCAGGCCGCGAGCACGCCGAGCGTGACCGCGATCGAGACCGCGAAGATCATGGTGAGGATGGCCAGCGACAGCGTCGGCTCCAGGCGCTGCAGGATCAGCGTCGAGACCGGCGTGCTGGAGAAGATCGAGACGCCGAGATCGCCCTGGATCACGCGCAGCGCCCAGCGCCCGAACTGGACCAGCAGGGGATCGTCGAGGCCGAGCCGCTGGCGGATCGCGACGATCTGCTGCGGCGTGGCGTAGTCGCCGGCGATAATGGCGGCGGGGTCGCCGGCCGAAAGATGCAGCAGCAGGAAGACGAAAATGCCCACCAGCGTCATCACCAGGATGGTCGATGCCAGGCGCTGTACGAGATAACTCAGCATTGCGTCGTTCGTCCTCCGTCGGCTTGTTCATTCGGTGCGGGAAGATGGGCCAATCCCCGCAGCGCACGGCATCGCGTGCTCGCCCTCACACCGCCGGCACGGTCACCTGAAGACGGGTGGGCAAGCGGAGCCCGCCAGAAGGCGGACTCCGCGGATCGGTTCACGATCGGGCTGAGATCAGCCCTTCTTCACGTTCCAGAACGGGATCAGCTCGGGCATGCCGATCAGTCCGGTCAGGTTGCGCAGGGCCGCCGGCTGGAACCACTGGCCGAAATAGGCATGCGGCACGAAATCCCAGGCGTTCTGCTGGATGTCGCGCGCGATCTGCTTGCGCTCGGCATCGGTCTGGGCGCCCGCCCATTTGTCGCGCAATTGCTCGTGCAACTCATTGGTCGGCCAGCCGAACCAGCCCTTCTCGCCGCTGGCCGCATGGCCGCTGAGCGAGACCGGGTTGCCGAAGGCGTTGACTGAGCCGGAGGTGAAGAACACGTTCCAGCCGCCCTGGTCCGGCGCGGCCTTGACGGCGCGGCGGGTGACGACGGCGCCCCAGTCGGAGGCCTGCAGCGAGACGTTGAAGCCGGCCTGGCGCATCCATTGCGCGATCAGGTTGGCCGCGTTGTTCATATAGGCGATGTTGGTCGCCTGCAGCACCACGACCGGGCGCCCGTCATAGCCGGACTCCTTCACGAGCTGCTTCGCCTTCTCGATATTCGGCGCGCCCTTGAACCAGTCGATATTGGCGTCGTTCTCCATCGGCGTGCCCATGCCGAACAGCGAGGAGCATCCGCGGAAATATTTCTCGTCGCCGAAGGTCGCCTTCATCACCTCGGTCGGGTGGATGAGGTGCAGCATGGCCTGGCGGGCCTTGATGTTGTTGAACGGCGGATGGAGCCAGTTCACGCGCGCCCAGCCCAGCTGGCCCTGCTTGTTCAGCACTTCCAGCTTGATCGCCTTCTCGCCGGCGAGCGAGTCGAGCAGATCGACGTTGGGGTATTCGATCATGTCGATCTCGCCGGCCCGGATCGCGGCGATCGCGGTCGCCTCGTCGGCGATGTTCTCGAACACGACGCGGTCGACATTCACGACCTTGCCGCCGGAGGTCATCACCGCCGGCTCGGAACGCGGCACGTAATTGGCGTTGCGGTCATAGACATAGCGCTGGCCCTGGACGACCGCGCTCTCGTTGAAGGTGAAGGGGCCCGAGCCGATGATCGTGCTGATCTGCTGGTTCGGGTCGGTCCCGGCCTCCTTCTCGCGCATGATGTAGCAGACATTGGTAGCGGCCTTGGCGAGCCATTCGACCACGAGCCCGTAGGGCTCCTTCATCACGATCTGGAAGGTCTTGTCGTCCTTCACCGGCGTGTCGGCGAGGCGCGCCATCATGTGCTGGCCGCCGCCGTCGCGGGCGCCCCAGCGCCGGATCGAGGCGACGCAGTCCCGAGCGGTGACCGGCGTGCCGTCGCTGAAGCGCAGGCCGTCGCGCAGCTCGAACGTATAGGTCTTGCGGTCGTCCGAGAGCGACCATTTCGAGACCATCTGCGGCTGCGGCTCGTATTTGTCGTTCACGCCGAACAGCATGTCGTAGACCATGCCGGAGTGGTACGAGGTCATGTTCGCGGTGGTCCAGATCGGATCGAAGACGCGAAGATCGCCGTGCAGGACGGCGCGGATGGTGCGGGCTGCGGAAGGCGTGGTCTGGGCGCGGATGGTGGCCGGCGCGGAGATGATCGCACCGGTTGCCAAGCCGCCCTGAACGAAACGTCTGCGTGTCGTGGTCATGTCGTTCTCCTCCTCGTTGATGGGGAGGGCCGCGGGCATTCGCCTCGTCTGGCCCTCATCGGGTCATGCTTCTTCTCTCCTGTTCCCTTCCGGGTGCGGGGGCGTCAGACGACGAGCCGGCCCGGCGGGAGCGGATCATGCGGCCAAAGCGGCCGGTTGATCTTGCGATAGGGATATTTGCGCACGTCGAGATGCGAAGGCCCGCCGCCATCGGTGTAGATCACCTCGCTGGCGATCGGGCCGTAGGCCGCATGGAAATGGTTGGTCGACTTGACCGAGACGATGCGCTTCTGCGTCGGGTCGATGCCGACGCTGGTGAAGATCTCCAGCCCCAGCGCCTGCGTCCGGTGCGACAACAGCGCGACATCGATGCCGTCGATGCGGATGCCGACCGCATTGCCGATCGGTACCTTGGCGGTGCCGAAGCTCTGGGTGCCGTTCCGGATGGCGCCGAGCACCGTCACCTCGCCATCGACCGGCGTACCGGAGGTCGAGGCCGCCTTGCCGCCGAAGCGCAGCGGAATGGTCGCGCCGACACCGGCCGTCAGGCAGAACTCGACCGCGACCGGGTCCCAGACCGGGCCGACCGCCGCATCGGAGATGCCGCGCTCGCGTAGGCGGTGGATGATGTTGGTGTTGTCGGAGGCAGCGCCGCCGCCGGCGTTGTCGGTGGAATCCGCGATGACGCGCGGGCCGTTGGCGGCGCCACCGAGCGCGCGGTCGAGCGCCTCGTCGAGCGGGGTCACCGGCGGGGCGAACTGCCCCTTGAGCGAACGGAACTCCTCGCCGAGCTTTGCCGCCAGCGCATCGCCCTTCGCCTTGGCGTTGTCAGTGACGACGAGGATGCGAGTGCCGATCTCCGGCACGTCGCCCTGCTGGAAGCCATGCGCCAGCGAAACCGAGAGGATGCCGTCCTTGCCTTCGAGCGCGCTCATCCGGTCGACGAAGGAGCGGCCCGGCTCGCGCGTCGTCGGCACCAGCTCGATCATCCGGCAGTCGTAGAGCGACATCACCGGTTTGAGCTTGCCCCGGATCGTGCCGAGGATGATGTCGACGAGCTCCTCGGCCCGCTCGACGAAGTCGATATGCGGGTATTCCTTGTAGAGGATGATCGCGTCGGCGAGGCGCACGCGCTTCTCGGTCAGGTGGCAATGCGGATCGAGCTCGACGCCGATCGGCACGGAGGGGCCGACGATGGCGCGGACATGTTCGAGGATGTCGCCTTCGCAATCGTCATAGCCATGCGCGACCATCGCGCCGTGCAGGCCGAGCAGCACGCCATCGACCGGCATCGCCGCCCGGAGCTGGACGAGGATCTCCTCGCGCATCTCCTCATAATCGGCTTGGGCGCAGGTGCCCGACGGTTCGGCCCAGAAACAGGAGCCCTCGATCAATTCGAACCCGTCGCGCTTGGCGCGCTGCCGCGCGACATAGAGCGGGGCGGTGCAATGGGTCGCCCGGTCGGGATGCTGGCCGGCGGGGAAATAGGCGGAAGCCTCGAAATTGGCCCGGGATGTCGGGATTGGAGAGAACGTATTCGTTTCGGTTGCGAGCGACGCGGCAAACAGGCGCATAAGCTACCTTTCCGAAGAATGAACCTCATGTTCGGTTGGCCGTGAAGGCCATGTCAAGCTGCAGCGCGAGTGGAGAGCTTTGCAGCTGCAGCATCGGTCTTGATTCATATTATTGCAAATAATAATCATTCTCAGTTGCATTTATAGGCTCGATTGCCAATCGTCGTGCCCTTGCGTCATCTAGCCCTATAGCGACAGTTGCGAGCCGGCTTCCGCGCAGCTCGCTTTCAGCGCCTTCAGGATCACCTCCTCATCCGTCGCGATGCCGTGTCGTTGCAGGCAGGGCACGAGGATCGCCGCTTCCGCATGCCCGCCCGGTCCGATGACAGGGCAGGCGATGTCGGTCACGGCCATGATGTCGCGGCTGGCGGCGACGCGGTGCCCGAGGGCACGGATCTCCGCGAAGGTGCGCTCTGTTTCGGCGGCTTCGAGACGTTGCTTGTCGGCCTCCGACGCCTCCCGCATCAACTGGCGCCGGCGCGTCTCGCTCTGGAAGGCGAGAATGAGCATGCCGGAATTGGCGTCGAGCGCGGGCCGGCCATAGCCGGGCCGAACGATGACGCTGGCGTCGAGATGGCCGGAGGTCGTCGCCAGCACCACGGTCTGCGCCCGGCTCAGCACGACGAGATGCGCGACCTGTCCGCTCGCCTCGCTGAAGCGCTCCATCACCGGCAGCACGATCGAGGTGAGCTGGCGCCCGGCCGGTGTGCGGATGCCCAGGTCGAACAGCCGACGTGACAGGCCGAGCCGGTCCGTCCCGGCCTCACGGGCGAGGTAGCCGCGCTGCTGCAGCACGAAGACCATGCGGAAAATCTCGCTCTTCGAGCGGGCGAGGCGCTCGGCGATCTCGCGGGTCGAGAGCGGCTCGCCGACCTCAGCGAGGAGTTCGAGGATGTCGAGCCCCTTCTCCAGCGCCGGCGCCGCGTAGCTGCCCTTGTCTCCGTTCTCGGTATCCGACAGGTCGCTCATGTCTCACTGTTTCATATATGAAGCTTGACATCAAATAAGAAACGAACCTAGCCTCGCCGTCAAAGGGGAGGCTGATGGTACGATCGTCGGATCATATCGCAGGTTCTGGGAGCGTCGCGCCGCTGTCGCGCGCCGGCCGGCCATGAAATACGGCCTGCAGTTCCGCGATGTCTTCGCCGCCTGGGAATCGATCCTCGAAGGCGTCTGGATCACGCTGCTGCTCTCGGGCCTCGCGATGATCGGCGGCCTCGTCATCGGCATCGCCTGCGCCGCCGCCCGCGTCTATGGCCCTGCCTGGCTGCGCCGCATCGTCGGCACCTATGTCGAAATCATCCGCAACACGCCGCTGCTGGTGCAGCTCTTCCTGATCTTCTTCGGCCTGCCGACATTCGGCGTCAGGCTCGACGGGCTCACCGCCGCGATCATCGCGCTGGTCATCAATCTCGGCGCCTACACCACCGAGATCGTCCGCGCCGGGCTGGAGGCCGTGCCGAAGGCGCAGGTCGAGGCCGGCCATTCGCTCGGGCTCTCCGGCCTGCAGGTCTTCCGCTATGTCGTGATGTTCCCGGCGCTGAAGGCGATGTTCCCGGCGCTCGCCAGCCAGTTCGTGCTGCTGATGCTGGCGACCAGCGTCGTCTCGCAGATCTCGGTCGAGGATCTGTTCCACGCGGCCTCGATCGTGCAGTCGCGCACCTTCCGCGATTTCGAAGTCTACACCGTCATCGGCGTGCTCTATCTCGGGCTCGCCTTCGCCTTCCGCGGCCTGTTCGCGGGGCTCTACTACTGGGCGTTCGTCAGGCGATGATCCGCGAATTCGGCCTCATCGATGTGATGTACCTGATCGCGGCGGCGCGCTGGACTCTGGCGCTGACCGCGACCGCCTTCATCGGCGCGTCGCTGATCGGCATCGTCATCGCCATCGCCCGCATCTTGCCCTTCGCGCCGCTGCGCTGGCTCGCGGCGGCCTATATCCACGTCGTCCAGGGCACGCCGCTGCTGGTCTGGCTTTTCGTGATCTTCTTCGGCCTGCCGCTCGTCGGAATCTCGGTCAATCCGTGGATCGCGGCGGCAACCGCCTTCTCGGTCTATGGCAGCGCCTTCCTCGGCGAGATCTGGCGTGGCGCGCTGGTCTCTATCGCCAAGACCCAATGGGAGGCCGGCGCCTCGCTCGGCCTCTCGCTCGGAGAGCAACTGCGTTACGTCATCGTGCCGCAATCGGTCAGGGTGGCGATCCCGCCGACGGTCGGCTTCCTCGTTCAGCTCATCAAGAACACCTCGCTCGCCGCGGTGATCGGCTTCGTCGAACTGACGCGCGAGGGCCAGCTCACGGCGGCCGGCACCTACAAGCCCTTCGCCGTCTACATCACCGTCGCCGCGATCTATTTCGCGATGTGCTTCCCCCTCTCGCAATGGAGCCGCTCGATCGAGCGGAAGCTCGATGTCGCTCGTTGAAATCCACGGGATCAACAAGAGCTACGGCTCGGTCCAGGTGCTGAAGGACGTCTCGCTCGATATCGCCAAGGGCGAGGTCGTCGCCGTGATCGGCCGCTCCGGCTCGGGCAAGAGCACCATGTTGCGCTGCATCAACGGGTTGGAGCCGGTTCAGGCCGGCGTCATCTGTGTCGACGGTACGCAGGTCAACGACCCCGCGACCAACTTGCGCAAATTGCGCCAGGAGGTCGGCATCGTCTTCCAGAGCTTCAACTTGTTCCCGCATCTCTCGGTCTGCGACAACATCACGCTCGCCCCGCGCGTCGTGAAGAAACAGGCGCCGCAGGCGGCCCGCGACGTCGCCCGCGAGGTGCTGGCCCGCGTCGGGCTGGAGGACAAGCTCGACGCCTATCCCGCGCAGCTCTCCGGCGGCCAGCAGCAGCGCGTCGCCATCGCCCGCTCGCTCGCCATGCGGCCGAAGCTGATGCTGTTCGACGAGGTCACCTCGGCACTCGATCCCGAGCTCACCGGCGAGGTGCTCAAGGTGCTCGAATCCGTCGCGAAGGAGGGCATGACCATGATCCTCGTGACCCATGAGATGGGCTTCGCCCGCCGCTTCGGCTCGCGCGTCGTCTTCATGCACGAGGGCCGCATTCACGAGCAGGGCCCGGCCGCAGCCGTCCTGGCTGAACCCAAGACGCCGGAACTCCAGACCTTCCTCAGCGCGGTCCTGCACTGAGGCTGAATGCCAACGATATCAACGAGGGGAGAGAAGACGATGCGTTCACTGTTCGCAGGTTTAGCCGCCCTGGCCGTCGCCGCCTTCGGCGCCGCCGAGGCCAAGGCCGACAAGCTTCAGGACATCCTGTCCAAGGGCGTGGTCCGCATCGGCGTGCCGCTCGATGCGCCGCCCTTCGGTTCGCAGGACAAGGACCGCAAGGCGATCGGCTTCGATATCGAGATGGCCGAGATGGTCGCCAAGGGCCTCGGCGTGAAGCTGGAGATGCAGCAGATCACCGGCGCCAACCGCATCCCCTTCCTGATGACCGACAAGGTCGACATCGTCATCTCGGTGATGGGCCTGACGCCTGAACGCGCCAAGCAGATCCAGTTCACCGCGCCCTATGCCAACACCTTCCTCGCGGTCTACGGCGCGAAGAACTCAGCCGTGTCGAGCCCGGAGACGATCGGCTCGGCCCGCGTCGCCGCCGCCAAGGGCACGACGCAGGAACTCGCGATCTCGGCCGCCGCGCCGAAGGCCAGTCTGATGCGCACCGAGGACGACGCGACGGCTGCCGCCGCCTACATCACCGGTCAGGCCGATCTCCTCGCCACCAATTCGATCGTGGCGCAGGCGCTGGCCAAGCAGAACCCGAACAAGGAATTCGAGCGCAAGTTCGTCATCCGTCGCAGCCCGGCCCATATGGGCGTGCAGATGGACCAGCATAATCTCGTGCGCTGGCTCGACGGCTTCATCTTCTTCAACACGATGAACGGCGAGCTCGAGCGCCTGCACCGCAAGTACCTGGACATGCCGATGGACCCGCTGCCGACGCTGTGAGGCGGCATCCTACTCACATGAAACGCGGGGAACCCTCTCCCGGAGGGAGAGGGCAGGGTGAGGGGTAGGCCATTGGACGCTTTAGCCGTGACCTGACCGCTGCTGCGGTGAGGGCGTGCCTCACTGGTCCAAGGGCCTACACCTCCCCCTACCCCTCTCCTTACAGGAGAGGGGTTCCCCGTGCCCTTCTTTCCATGCCGATCGCACTGCCCGAGCCCGCCATGACCAGCACCCGCCCCAAGCCGACCCCGCGCCCGTCCAGCGCCTTCCTCACCGTCGATCTCGACCGCGAGGGCAAGCAGACCGGCTTCCTGATGATCCCGCATTCGCCGCATGACGACGCCTGGGGCGCGACCCGCGTGCCGATCGCCGTGATCAAGAACGGCACCGGCCCGACCGTGATCATGGAGGGCGGCAACCATGGCGACGAATACGAGGGGCCGATCACGATCTGCGACCTGATCCGCGATCTCGATCCCGGCCGCGTCCAGGGCCGCCTCATCCTGATGCCGGCGAACAACGTCCATGCCGTCATGGCCGGCCAGCGCACCTCGCCGATCGACGGGCTCAACTTCAACCGCACCTTCCCTGGCGATCCGCGCGGCACCATCACCCAGCAGATCTCGGCCTTCGTCAGCGACCACATCCTGCCGGTGGGCGACGCCTTCCTCGACCTGCATTCCGGCGGCTCTTCGCTCGACATCATCCCGAGCGCCATCGTCGAGCCGACCGACGATCCCGCCCTGCACAAGCGCAATGTCGCGGCGGTGCAGGCCTTCGATGCGCCGATGATGGTCGTGATCAGCAATCTCGGCGAGCCGCGCACCGCGACCGCCGCCGCCTGCCGCGCCGGGCTCGTCACGGTCGGCACCGAGATGGCCGGCGCCGGCACGGTCTCGCTGGAAGCGCTTGCGGTCTGCCGGCGCGGCGTCGCCAATGTGCTGAATCATCTCGGCGTCGTCGTCCGCGACAAGCCTGAGCCCAGGCGCGGCGACGGCCAGATTCTCGAATTGCCCGGCATCTCCGCTTACGTCTATGCGACGGCGGACGGCATCTTCGAACCTTTCCACGCCAATGGCACCAAGGTGAGCGCCGGCGAGCCAGCCGGCCGCATCCATTGCACCTGGGACCCGACGCGGCCGCCCGAGACGCTGCACTACGCCGCCGACGGCATCCTCTATGGCCGCCGCCAGCCGGGTCGCGTGAAGCCGGGCAATTGCTGCCTGATCGTTGCGGCGCCCTATCGCGGAACCCTGTGATGATCTCGCTTGACGATATCCGCGCCGCCCGCCAGCGCATCGCGCCTTACATCCGGAAGACCCCGACGCTGCCCTATGCCAGGACGCGCGGCGGCGATTTCGGCGGCGACGTCACGCTGAAGCTCGAATTGCTGCAGGCGGCGGGCTCCTTCAAGGCGCGCGGCGCGATGAACCGCCTTTTGACCCTGTCCAAGGACGAGCTGGCGCGCGGCGTTGTCACCGCATCCGGGGGCAATCACGGCCTCGCCATTGCCCGCTCGGCCCATGTGCTCGGCGTGCGCGCGACGATCTTCCTGCCTTCCAACGCGGCACCCGACAAGATCGCCAAGCTGCGCGACTGGGGCGCGGACGTCCATATCGTCGGCGCGATCTGGGACGATGCCAACGCCGCCGCGCTCGCCCATTCCCGCGAAACCGGCACGACCTATGCCCATCCCTTCAGCGATCCGCTGGTCGTCGCGGGCCAGGGCACGCTCGGCCTCGATATCCTCGACGACATGCCCGAGGTCGCTGTCATCCTCGTCGCCATCGGCGGCGGCGGCTTGATCACCGGCCTCTCGACGGCTGTGAAGGCCTTGCGCCCGCAGACCCGGATCATCGGCATCGAGCCGGTGGGATCGCCGACCCTGCATGCCTGTCTTGCCGCCGGGAGGCTCGTCGCGCTCGACACGCTGGAAACCCGCGTCGCCACCATGTCCTGCCGCCGGACCGATCAGGCGATCTATGAGGCGACGGCACGCAATGTTGATGAGATCGTGCTGATCACCGATGCCGAGATGGAGCGGGCGGCGAAGTCGCTCTGGTTCGAGTTCGGCATCGCGGCTGACCTGTCGGGCGCGGCGGCGCTGGCCGCGCTCCACGCGGGGCGCGTCGCGCTCTCCCGCGGCGAGAAAATCTGCGCGCTGGTCTGCGGCGCCGGCACGGATGGTTCCCTGCCGGGCTGAGCCCGGCTTGCAATCCGGGAAACAAAGAGAGAACATGATCTCATGTCTCTCACGGATTCTGTTCTCAATCCGCCGTCGGCGCGGCCCGATATCACGCGCATCGTCTGCCGCGGCGCGGCCCGGCATCTACGCGAGCGCGGCTACGCCATCGTCAAGGAGATGACCTTCGCCAACGGCCGGCGCGGCGATATCGTCGCGCTCTCGCCTTCGGGCGAGCTCTGGGTCGTCGAGGTCAAGTCGGGCATCGCTGATTACCGCGTCGACGGCAAATGGCCGGATTACCGCGATTATTGCGATGGCTTCCTCTTCGCTGTCGCACCGGAGTTCCCGCGCGAAATCCTGCCAGACGATGTCGGCCTGATCGTCGCCGACGCCTATGGCGGCGAATTGCTGCGCGAGCCGCCGCGCCATCCCTTGAGCGCGGCGCGGCGCAAGATGCTGACCATCGCATTGGCGCGGCTGGCATCGAGCCGGCTGGCCGCGATCGAGGACCCGGACGGTTCAGCCTGACAGGGCCGCCTCACGGGCTCCGGCCATTACCGCTTTTGGCACCGTGGCGAACCGGCGCAGATCGATCTCGGCGACCAGGAAATCGATGAAGGCGCGCACCCGTGCCGGCAATTTGCCGCCATGGCCGACATAGACGGCATGGATCTCCTCGATATCGCCGGGATTGAAAGCCTCCAGCACGGCGACGAGCCGGCCGGCGGCGATGTCGTCGGCGATGTGGAAGAGCGAGAGCCGGGTCAGGCCCTGTCCCGCCAGCGCCAGGCGCCGCGCGCTTTCGCCGTCGCCGACCGTGACGCGGCCATGGGCCGGGAGGAAGACGCGCTGGCCATCGATGACGAAGGGCCAGGTGTCGCGGTGACGGGCGAAGTTGAAGGTGATGAGGTCGCAGCCGGCGAGTCTCTCGGGATGGTCCGGCGTGCCATGGGCCGCCAGATAATCCGGCGATGCGACGATCGCCGAGACGCTTTCGCCGAGCTTGCGCGCGACGAGCTGTGAGGACCGCAGCGGCCCGACCCGGATCGCGACATCGGCGCGCTCGTCGACGAGGTCGATCACCGCATCGGTAATCGAGATGTCCAACTGGATGCCGGGATGCGCCGCCATGAAGCGCGGTGCCACCGGCAGCAGGAAATGCCAGCCGAAGGCGACATTGGCGTTCACGCGCAATCGCCCGCGCGGGATCTGGCAGGCGGCGACCGCCCGCTCGGCCTCGTCGAGATCGGCGAGCACGCGCAAGGTCCGCTCATGGAAGGTCGTGCCTTCCTCTGTCAGCATGAACTTGCGGGTCGAGCGCACGATCAAACGCACGCCCAGCCGCGCCTCCAGCCGTGCGACGAGCTTGCTGACCGCCGAAGGGGTCATCCTGAGTGCGCGCGCTGCCGGCGAGAAGCCGCCGAGCTCGACGACGCGGGCGAAGACTTCCATCTCGCCGGACCGGTTGATCTCGCTGCGCGGCATCGTGAATTCATCTCACAATTGCTGGTCTTTCATGCAGTCTAATTCACAAGCGCTTCCGGCGCTATCTCCGGGCCCGAACACGTTCCCCGGAGGCATCCCATGCCCGTCGCCCTCTACGCTCTTACCGTCGGTGCCTTCGGCATCGGCGTCACCGAATTCGTCATCATGGGCCTGCTCCTGCAGGTTTCCGCCGATCTCGGGATCAGCGTCCCGCTCGCCGGCCTGCTGATGACCGGCTATGCGCTCGGCGTTTTCGTCGGCGCGCCCGTGCTGACGATCGCGACCCGCTCCCTGCCACGCAAGACGACGCTGCTCGTGCTGATGGCGATCTTCACGCTGGGCAATCTCGCCGCTGCGCTGAGCCCAAGCTTCGGCTGGCTGATGGCGGCGCGCATCGTCACGGCTTTGGCGCATGGCACCTTCTTCGGCGTCGGCTCGCTTGTCGCGACCAGCCTCGTCGCGCCGGAGCGCAAGGCCTCGGCCATCGCCCTGATGTTCACCGGCCTGACGCTGGCGACCCTGCTCGGCGTGCCCTTCGGCTCCTGGCTCGGCCTCGCCTTCGGCTGGCGCTCGACCTTCTGGGCTGTGACCGCGATCGGCCTCGTCGCCCTGGTCGTCCTGGCGGTCTTCGTGCCGGCGGATCGCGAGCGCGTGGTGCCCGGCTCGCTTGCCGAGGAGTTCAAGGTGCTGGCGCGGCCGCAGGTTCAGCTTGGCCTGATCATGACCGTGCTCGGCTTCGGCGGCATTTTCGCGGTCTTCACCTTCATCCAGCCGATCCTCGTCCAGCTCGCCGGCTTCAGCGAGGCGGCGGTCTCGCCGATCCTGCTGGTCTTCGGCGGCGGCCTCGTCGTCGGCAACCTGCTCGGCGGACGCTGGGCCGATCGCAGGCTGGCTCCGGCGCTGATCGGCTCGATCACGCTGCTGACCGTCGCGATGTTCGCCTCCGGCTTCGCCTTCCACAGCCAGATCGGCGCCGTCGTCGCGGCCTTCGTGCTCGGCGCCGCCGCCTTCGCCACGGTCGCGCCGCTCCAGATGTGGGTGTTGCAGCAGGCCGGTGGCGCGGGGCAGGGGTTGGCTTCGAGCCTCAACATCGCCGCCTTCAACCTCGGCAATGCCTTCGGCGCCTGGCTCGGTGGCGCGGTGATCACGCAAGGCCTCGGCTATGGCGCGATCGCGCCGGTCGCCGCCGTGGTGCCGTTGCTGGCGCTCGGCCTCGCCGTCTTCGCGGTCTCGCTGGAGCGCCGTGCCGCCCGGCTCGCTCCAGCTTGCGCGACCTGAGCCGCGCAAGCATGAGACATGAAAAAGCCCGCCGGACATGTCGTCCGGCGGGCTTTCCGCATTCAAGCTGGGATCAGCGCGGGGCGCGCTTGGCGAGGATGCGCTGCAAGGTGCGGCGATGCATGCCGAGGCGGCGGGCCGTCTCCGAGACATTGCGGCTGCACAATTCGTAGACGCGCTGGATATGCTCCCAGCGCACCCGGTCGGCCGACATCGGATTTTCCGGCGGCTGGGGCCGGGCGTCGCGCTGCGCGGCGAGCGCGGCATGGATTTCGTCGGCATCGGCGGGCTTCGCGAGGAAATCGAAGGCTCCGAGCTTCACGGCGCTGACGGCGGTCGCGATATTGCCGTAACCGGTCAGGACCACGCCGCGCGCATCGGGGCGGCGTTCCTTGAGGCGGGCGATCACGTCGAGGCCGTTGCCGTCGCCGAGGCGCAGGTCGATCACGGCGAAGGCGGGGGCGGCCTCTTCCACGGCGGCGATGCCGGCCGCGACACTGTCGGCGATGCGCACGGCATAGCCGCGGCCTTCCATGGCGCGGGCGAGGCGGGTCAGGAACGGTTTGTCGTCGTCCACCAGCAGAAGGGACATGTCGGCGGCCGGACCAGGCCTTTCGGTTTCGCTCGCTGCGTCCTGCATCGTCTTCTCCTTGCCGCTTCTCGGCGCGCTGCGGCTGCGCGTATGAGGGTTTCGCTTCGCTGGCAGGCGCCCTGTGGAGCCTGCTCAGCCAGGTTCATGTAAGGCCGATGCGCCCGCCTGGGTACCCCCATCGACAGGCAGGTCGGCTTCGAAATCGTCGCGGGACCAGGCGATCTTGATCGAGGCGCCGCTCGCGGGCGCCGGCCTGTTCGAGAATTCCAGGGTCGCGCCACCCCGCTCCAGCAGGGTCTTGGCGATGAAGAGGCCGAGCCCGAGGCCGCCACCTGCGCGGCCTTCGCCGGAGCCGCGCGAGAGATAGGGGTCACCTGCGCGCATCAGCACGTCCGGCGGGAAGCCCGGCCCGTCATCGGCGATCACCAGCACGACCTGGCTCTGGCTCCATTCCGCCGAGATGGCCACCGCTGAGCGCGCGAAATCCACGGCGTTGTCGACGATATTGCCGAGGCCGTAGATCATCCCGGGATTGCGGCGGCAGACCGGCTCCGGCTTCTCCCCGGTCATCGTGATCTCGAAGGGCGTGCCGAAGGGCCGCTGCGGCCCGGCCGCTTCCTCGATCAGCAGGCGCAAGGTGAGCTGGCCGAGAGGCCCGGCATCCTCGTCCTGCAGGCTGGAGAGCTTGCCGAGGATGCCGCGGCAGCGCTCCACCTGCTCGCGCAAGAGCGCGATATCCTCGGCCATCTCGCCATCGGGTGGGGCGAGGCGCGTCAGTTCGCGCGCGACGAGCGCGATCGTGCCGAGCGGCGTACCGAGCTCATGTGCGGCGGCGGCGGCGAGCCCATCGAGCTGCGACAGATGCTGCTCGCGCGCCAGCACCAGTTCGGTCGCAGCGAGCGCGTCGGAAAGGTCGCGCGCCTCCTTGGCGACGCGCCAGGCATAGATGCCGGTGAAGCCGAGGCCGAGCACGAGCGCGGCCCAGTTGCCGAGCTGGTAGAAAGCCGGCAGCACCGGCCGGTCCTCACCGGCCCAGGGCAATGGCAGGTGATAGCGGCTGAGCAGGGTCGCAAGGCCCATCGCCAGCAGGCCGAGAACCAAGGTGCGCTGCGGCGGCAGCGCCGTCGCCGAGATCATCACCGGCGCCAGGAACAGGATCGCGAACGGATTCTGCAATCCGCCGGTCATGAAGAGCAGGGCCGCGAGCTGGGCGATGTCGAAGCCAAGCAGGGCGGTCGCGGCCTTGTCGTTGAGGCGGTGGCTCAGCGGAAAGCGGATGCGCAGCGCGATATTGAGCCAGGCGGAGACCGCGATGATGCCGAAGCACCAGCCGAAGGGAAGCGGAAAGCCGAGGCCGAAATGCACGCCGGCGACGGCGAGGCTTTGGCCTGCAATGGCGAGCCAGCGCAGCCGGACCAGCGTGTCGAGGCGCAAATGACGGCTGGAACGCGCCAGAACCGGCGCGGAAAGGTCCGGAAAGCTCACGTTTCGAGGGTCTCCCGCCCGCCGCCAGCCGGTGGTTTGTCTGGCTTCATCCACATTGCAGGAAAATCTTAGCCTTTAGCCGGGTTGAATGAGAACAAAATCAACGTAAGGTGCGATGCTGCGTCGCATCATCGCATGTTGCGTCGCCGGAAGGACGTTCAATCGTATGTACGGGGCTGCCATGTCGTTCGCCTACCATGCCTACGAAGCGGTTCACATGATGGTGAGCCCGGTGCGCGGGGTTTCGGATGCGATGCATCTGGCCTTCAAGAACCCGGCCAATCCGCTGACCTACACGCCGTTCGGACGCAGCGTCGCGGCTTCCTGCGAGCTCTTCGAGCGCATGACGCGCCGCTACGGTAAGCCGGCCTTCGGCCTCGACGAGACCACGATCAACGGCGTCAAGGTCGCCGTCGAGGAGCGGGTTGTCTGGGAGCGCCCCTTCTGCAAGCTGGTCTATTTCGACCGCAAGATTCCATCCAGCCGCCGCAAGCCGCAGCCCAAGGTGCTGCTGGTCGCGCCGATGTCGGGCCATTACGCCACGCTGCTGCGCGGCACGGTCGAGGCCTTCCTGCCCGGCCATGAGGTCTACATCACCGACTGGATCGATGCCCGCCTTGTGCCGCTCTCCGAGGGTCGCTTCGACCTCGACGACTACATCGACTACGTCATCGGCATGCTGCAGATGCTGGGTCCGGACACCCATGTCATGGCGATCTGCCAGCCATCCGTGCCGGTCATCGCCGCGATCGCCCGCATGGAGGCCGAATCCGACCCCTGCGCGCCGCGTTCGATGACGCTGATGGGCGGCCCGATCGACACCCGCCGCTCGCCGACCGCCGTCAACCAGCTTGCGATGGAGCGCGGCACGGACTGGTTCCGCCGCAACTGCATCACCGTCGTGCCGTTCCCGAGCCTGGGCGCTTTCCGGCAGGTCTATCCGGGCTTCATGCAGCTCTCGGGCTTCATGGCGATGAATATCGACCGCCACGTCACCGCCCATTACGACATGTTCAAGCATCTCGTCAGCGGCGACGGCGATTCCGCCGAGAAGCATCGCGACTTCTACGACGAGTACCTGGCGGTGATGGACCTCACCGCCGAGTTCTATCTCCAGACTGTCGACACCGTCTTTGTGAAGCACTCCCTGCCCAAGGGCGAGATGATGCATCGCGACAAGCCGGTCGACCTCACCGCCATCCGCCGCGTCGCGCTGATGACGGTCGAGGGCGAGATGGATGACATCTCCGGCGTCGGCCAGACGCAGGCCGCGCATGACCTCTGCGTCAACATCCCCGACGACAAGCGCGTCCATTACCTCCAGCCGAAGGTCGGCCATTACGGCGTCTTCAACGGCTCGCGCTTCCGCTCCGAGATTCAGCCGCGCATCTCCGACTTCATGGTCAGCCTCGACATGGAAGCGGCCAAGGAGCGCCGCGACGACAGCGCCAAAGAGCAGCGCAAGGCGCTCAAGATCGCGGGCTGAAGCTCGTCCCTTTCTAATCGCCCGCGAATCCCGCACAATCGCGGGCGATGCGCATCTCCCTGTTCAGGCGCCA
Source organism: Allobosea sp. 47.2.35 (assembly GCF_024655635.1). GTDB lineage: Bacteria > Pseudomonadota > Alphaproteobacteria > Rhizobiales > Beijerinckiaceae > Allobosea. Next base: position 119,925 of record NZ_JANLGI010000013.1, read on the forward strand.
GCCGGACCCCGACCGGATCGAGGTCGTGCATGCCGGCACGCGCTATGCCGTTCTGGTCAAGCGTCGCGCCGCTGCACGGCGGATGACCCTGCGCGTCTCGCAGGCGACCGGCGAGATCACCTTGACCCTGCCCGAGCGGGCCGATTTCGCGGCTGGCCGCACCTTCGCCGAGAACCATGGCGGCTGGATCGCGGCGCGCATGGCCAAGCGCCCGCGGCCTGTGCCCTTCGAGCCCGGCCAGAGCATACCCTTGCGCGGCGTGCCGCATCGCATCGTCCACTGGTCGAAGGCGCGCGGGCTGACGCAGGCGACGCGTGACGCTGACGGCGCGCCCGTCATCGCGGTGGCCGGCGATGCCGCCCATGTCGCGCGCCGGGTCAAGGATTTCCTGCGGAAGCTCGCGCTCGAGGATATCGAGAAGGCGGTGCGCCGCCACACCGCGACGCTCGGCATCCCCGCCCGCAAGATCACCATCCGCGACACGACGAGCCGCTGGGGTTCCTGCTCCTCTCAAAGGGATCTCAGCTTCTCCTGGCGCCTGGTCCTGGCGCCGTCCCCGGTGCTCGATTATCTCGCGGCCCATGAGGTGGCGCATCTCAAGGAGATGAACCACTCGCATCGCTTCTGGGCGCTGACCCACAAGCTCTGCCCCCATACCGAGGAGGCGGAGGGCTGGCTGAAGCGCCATGGCGCCAGCCTGCATGGCTATGGTTAAGCCGGCAGCGCTGCCGCAATTCCGCCGTTAACCACTTCCTGAAGCCTGCCCCCGCACACTGAAGGCCGATTCGCTTTCAGCGTGAGTATGCCTATGGGTCAGGTCATCGCGTTCCGCCTTCCGCAACAGCCGGCTGCCGCCGCCGAGCCTGTGCTCGGCCTGATGTCGGCCGTCGATTTCGCCCTGCGCGATCTCGCCGAGATTCTCCCCCATATCGCGCTGGATTCGGCGCGACAGCAGGCCGAAGCCTGCCGGGCGATGCTGGCGCAGGCCTTCAATGCCGAGATCGAGGCCGAACTCGGCAACTGATCTACAGCATTTTCGAGCGAAGTGGACACCGGTTCGCGTGAAGAAAATGCGTTACATCAAAGGCGTAGAGCAGTTTCGCGATTTGAAGAATTGCGGATTGCTCTAGCGCTCGCGCATGCCGCCCCCGGCGATGACGCGGGTTGCCGAAGCGGCTGAAGTGTCGAACCTTTCCGGGAAAGAGCCGGTGATCCGCCGGTGAAACAGCCCGGGAGGCTTCATCCGTGTTCCTGACCAACAGCGATATGGTCGATCTCGTCGATCTCCGGCATCGGCTGCATCGCAGGCCTGAAATCTCGGGCGAGGAGCGCGAGACCGCCGCGACCATCGTCGAATTCCTGAAGCCGACCGGGCCTGACCACATCGTCACCGAGCTCGGCGGCCATGGCGTCGCGGCGATCTACGAGGGCGTTGAGCCCGGCCCGACAGTGCTGATCCGCGCCGAACTCGACGCGCTGCCGATCGAGGAACTCTCCGACAGCGACCATCGCTCCGAGATCCCCGGCAAGGGCCATCTCTGCGGCCATGACGGCCATATGACTATCCTCGCCGGTCTGGCGCGCGGCCTGCAGCGCAATCCGCCCAAGAAGGGCCGCGCCATCCTGCTGTTCCAGCCGGCCGAGGAGACCGGCGCGGGCGCCGCTGCGGTGATGGCCGATCCGAAATTCGAGGAGATCGTGCCGGATTACGCCTTCTCACTGCACAACCGTCCGGGCGTGCCCGTCGGCCATGCCCGCATCTCGGAAGGCGCCGCCAACTGCGCCTCGCGCGGCATCAAGATCATCCTGACCGGCGAGACCTCGCATGCCTCGACGCCCGAGCATGGCCGTTCGCCGGCCCCGGCCATCGCATCGCTGATCCCCGCCCTTACCGCGCTCGGACCGGGCGGCCCGCTCGACGCCAGTTTCCGGCTCGTGACGGTGACCCATGTCGAGATCGGTGAGCAGGCCTTCGGCATCGCGCCGGGCCAAGGCGAGCTCTGGGCGACGCTGCGCACCGTCAACGATGCGCAGATGGGCGCGCTCTGCGAAGCTGCCGAGAAGCTTGCGCGCGAGGCGGCCGAGGCCGGGAGGCTGACGGTCGAGATCAGCTATCACGACATCTTCCACCATTGCGAGAACGAGCCGGAGGCCGTCGCGATGCTGCGCCGGGCGATGGACGAGGAGAAGGTGCCGCATGGCCCGACGCCGCCCTCGCGCGGCTCGGAGGATTTCGGCCTGTTCGGGCGCCGGTCCAAATCGGCGATGTTCCTGCTCGGCTCGGGCGAGACGGCGCATCTGCACAATCCGGATTTCGACTTCCCGGATGATGCGATCGGCCCCGGCGCGCGCGTCTTCATGCGGGCCCTGCGCAATCTCCTCGGCGAAGCCCGCCCGCAGGGTTGAGGGAGCAGGACATGGCCCTGAACTGGACCCGCGCCGCGTCCCGCGCGCAGGAAATCGCCGCGAGCTGGCAAAGTGCAGCCGGGCCGGGCGGCGCCGTCGTGCTCTTCGATCGCGACGGCGTACGCGAGGCCTTTGCCGGCGGCCACGCCAGCATCGAATATGGCGTACCCTTCACGGCGCAGACGCCGAACCGCTTCGCCTCGATCAGCAAGCATATCCTCGCGATCGCCTTGCTGCGCGCCGGCATCCCGCTCGATGCGCCGCTCGGCCGCTGGCTGAAGGAATTGTCCGCGCCGCTCGCTGCGGTCGAACTCGGCCGCGCCCTCGACATGACCGGCGCTCTGCCGGACATGATGGAGGCCCTCTGGCACCAGGGCGTGCCCTTCACCGCGACCTTGAGTGCGGAGGAGGTTTTCGCGTTCGCTTGCAGCCTGCCCGCGCTCAATGCCGAGCCCGGCACCGAGATGGCCTATTCCAACACCGGCTGGCGGCTCGGGCAGCGTATCCTCGAGCAGGTCACGGGCAAACCCTACAAGGAAACCGTCGCGGAGCTCTCCGGCGAACTGGGTGCCGCCTTCCGCCTGCCCTATGACGCCTCGGAAATCGTTCCCGGCCTCGCCACCGGCTACTGGAACGACGGCACGGCCTGGCGGCGCGGCCATAATGGTCCGCATTTCTCCGCCTCGGGCGGAATCGTCGGTTCCGCCGCCGATCTCGCCGGCTGGGCCTCGGCCCTGCTGGCGGGCCGCGGCCCGCTCGCTGGCATGCTGGAGCGCCTGACGGCGCCGCGCCATTTCGCTGACGGCAGCGAGAGCGTCTATCGATTGGGCCTTGTCTGCAGCCGGCTCGGCGAGACCGGCATCGTCGGCCATGGCGGCTCGCTCGCCGGCTATCGCAACCATTTCTGGATGTCGCCGGCCCATGGCGTTGGTGTCGTCGTGCTGTCCAACCGCGAGGAAGAGGCACTCTGGCCAGCCCTCACGGTACTGGCAGCCCTGCTCGGGCAGGACCTGCCGACGATTGCCGAAGCGCCGGTCGGCCTCTTCGCCAGCGGCGAGGGGCCGTTCTGGGCCGAACTCGCCACGGATTCGATCAGCTTCATGGGCGGTTTCGAGCGCCTTGTGACGGATGGCGATGGCGGCCTGCGCAGCCTGCCGGCCTATCTCGACATCCGCCTGAAGCGGGAAGGAGAGGATCGCCTCACCGGCCTGATCGGTGGCGTGCCGCGCTCGCTCCGGCGCGTGCCGGCCGATACGCGGCTCGATCCGCGCCTGGTCGGGCGCTGGCGCGATCCGCGCTTCGGCACGGAGATCGAGATCCGGGCCGATGGCACGGCGCTGATGCCCTGGCCTGCCAGTGGGACCGCCTCGCGCCTGACACCGCTGCCGAACGGCCGCGCGCTCGCCGATCACCTGCACGGCCCGTGGCGCGCGCGGCCCTGCCTCTGGCTCGATGCGGAAGGCAGCTTGCGGGTTGCCGGCCATCGGGCAAGAATTTTGCAGATGCAACGAGCATGAAACGCGCCGGCTGAGGCGGCTCCGCAGAGGGGCGGTGCCGCAGGGCCGGTGACGAAGGAGGAGAACGCCTGATGCAACTGTCCCGTTTCACCGCCGCGCTGCTGTTGTCGGCTGCCGCGTTCCTGCCGCTTCAGGCATCGGCGCAGTCGCAGCCGGCCTCTAACCGCATCCTGCGCGTTGCGCCGCACGCGGATCTGAAGACGCTCGATCCGGTCGCGGCTTCCATCGTCATCACCCGCATGCATGGGCTGATGATCTACGAGACGCTATTCGCCTGGGATTCGAACCTCCAGCCGAAGCCGCAGATGGTCGAGAGCTTCGAGACCTCGGCCGACAAGCTGACCTGGACTTTCAAGCTCCGTCCCGGCCTGAAATTCCATGACGGCCAGCCGGTGACGACGAAGGACGTCATCGCCTCGCTCGGCCGCTGGATGAAGCGCGACACCATCGGCGGCAAGCTCGCGGAATATACCGAGGGCATGGAGGCGGTGGACGACGCCAGCTTCCGCCTCAAGCTGAAGCGTCCGATGGCGCTGGTGCCCTTCGCGCTCGGCTCGGCGGTCGGCCAGATCCCGGTGATCATGCGCGAGTCCGACGCCAAGTCCGATCCGATGAAGCCGATCACCGAGACGATCGGCTCCGGCCCGTTCAAGTTCAACCGCGAGGATTGGCGCAGCGGCTCGAAGGTCGTCTACGACCGCAATCCCGACTACGTGCCGCGCTCCGAGCCGGCCGACGGGCTTTCCGGCGGGCGCGTCGTCAAGGTCGATCGCGTCGAATGGCAGATCATGCCGGACGCGGCGACTGCGGCTGCCGCGCTCCAGACCGGCGAGATCGATATCTGGGAGCAGCCGAGCCAGGACCTGATCCCGGTCATCTCGACCAACAAGCAGGTCAAGGTCGACCGCTACTCGAACCTTGCCAACCAGGTGATGCTGCGGCCGAACCATCTCCACCCGCCCTTCGACAATCCAAAGGCGAGGCTCGCCCTGGCCTATGCGACCGAGCAGGCTGATTTCCTCGCGGCCGGCTTCGGCGATGAGGAATGGTGGAAGCGCTGCAACGCCTATTTCATCTGCGGCGGCCCGAACGGCACCGAGGTCGGCAGCGAGGGCTACGCCAAGCCCAATCTCGACAAGGCGCGCGAGCTCCTGAAGGAGAGCGGCTATAAGGGCGAGAAGCTTGTGCTCTCGACCAGCAACGATATTGCTCCGATCGGCCGCATGGCCGAGGTCGCGGCGGCTTCGCTGAAGAAGGTCGGTTTCAATGTCGATGTCCAGTTCGCCGACTGGGGCGCCGTCACCACGCGCCAGCAGAACAAGAGCACGCCGGATCAGGGCGGCTGGAACCTCTTCGTCACCTATGCCTCGGGCGCGACGATGCAATCGCCACTGACCAATATCGGCACCAACATGGCCTGCGAGCGCGCCTGGGCCGGCTGGCCCTGCGATGCCGAGGCCGAGAAGCTGCGTGGCGCCTTCGTCGATGCGCCCGACGATGCCAGCCGCAAGGTGGCGCTGGAGGCGCTGCACAAGCGCCTGACCGAGATGCAGCCCTATCGCGTGCTCGGCCAGTTCGACCAGCCTTATGCCCGGCGTACCAATGTATCCGGCGTGCTGGCGGCCCCGGTCATGCTGTTCTGGAACGTCGAGAAGAAGTGAGGACGACGGGAGTTCTCCACCCGTACCCTCCAAGAGGTCATCCCGGACAAGCCGCGCAGCGGCGCTGATCCGGGATCCATGCCTGAAGCTTCTTGGGAAATGCCCCGGAATGGATCCCGGGTTTCCGCTTCGCTCCGCCCGGGATGACGTCGCGGGTGAAATGCTACAGCGTCGCGCGCCAGACGAAATCGCGGCTCTCGCCCGGCATCAATGTGAGGATGCCGGGCTTCTCCGCGATTTCGCCCTGCCAGCCGGCGGGGCTCGCCATGCCGTACCAGGGCTCGATGCACAGGAACGGCGCGCCGGATGGCTTCGACCAGATGCCGAGATCCTTGTAGCCCTCCCAGCTCACGGTCAGGGCGCGGCTCTCCCGCCCTGACGCGTCCAATGCCGCGAAGCGCACCGAGCGGTTGGCCGCATCCGGAATCACGATCGCGTCGTTGATGAAGAGGCTTTCGTCGAGATCGAGTTCCCTGTCGGAGAAGGGCAGGGGGATCGGCGCGGTCAGTAGCCCGGCCTCGACGCCGCGCCCCTGGCCCGGCTCCGCCTGCGGGAAGGTCAGGCGATGCGCTTGCTTCGTGACGCTCTCAGTCAGAGGCCAGAGAAAGGCGGGATGGGCGCCGACGCCGCAGATCAACGGCACTTCGGCTGGATTACTCACTCGTGAGGTCACGGTCAGCGTATCGCCCGCGACCGCGTAGATCATCTGCAGCACGAACCGGAATGGATAGATCGCCAGCGTCTCCGGGCTTTCCCGCAATTCCAGGACCGCTCGGTCGGCACTGCGCTCGACCCAGCTGAACAGGCTGTCGCGGGCGAAGCCGTGCTGGGTCAGGCGGTAGGAGCGTCCCTCGTGGATCAGCGTATCGTCGGTGAGACGCCCGACCATCGGGAACAGCACCGGCGCATGGCGCGGCCAGTCCGGTCCGCCGTTCCAGAGTGCCGGCCCGTTCGCATCGGACAGCGCGATCAGTTCGCCGCCTTGCGCGCGTACCGTCGCGCGCAGCCGGTCGGAGGCAATCGCATGGGTCTCGCTCATCATCGTCTCCGTCGGCAACTCCTTCCGGGATAGCCGATCGGGCGCCGTGAAATCCACCGCGCAGGGCGCTGATCCGATATGACATGCGTTTCGCGCAAGAAGAGCCGCCTCGGCCGGAGTAGTCATGCGGCAGAGGTATTTCTCGATAAGGTCATCGAAATCAGCAAGGCTTTGCAGGAAATGGTCTTTCTTGAGAAATCCCATTGCTTGACGGGCCTATCGGCGATGCCGATCCTGCTGCCATCACCGCGCGGCTTTCGCCGCCGCAAGACATGTCGCTAGGACCATCGATGACCGTTACCGCCAATAGCCGCACCGCCGACCATGCGATCGATCCTCTCTTCCTGGAGCGCTGGTCGCCGCGCGCCTTCACCGGCGAGATCATCTCCGAAGGCGAGCTGGCGGTGCTGTTCGAGGCCGCGCGCTGGGCGCCGTCCTCGTACAATTCGCAGCCCTGGCGCTTCATCTATGCAAGGCGCGGCACCGATCATTGGCCGGCGCTGCTCGGCCTGCTCGGCGAGTTCAACCAATCCTGGGCGAAACATGCGGCGGCCCTTGTCTTCGTCGTCTCCAAGGAGACGATGGCGGTTCCCGGCAAGACCGAGGAGGTGCCGTCCTATACCCATTCCTTCGATGCCGGCGCCGCCTGGGCCAATCTCGCGCTGCAGGCGGTGCGTATCGGCTGGCAGGCGCATGGCATGGCCGGCTTCGACCACGCGCGGGCGCCTCACGCGCTGAAGCTGCCGGCGGGCTATCGCGTCGAGGCCGCCGTTGCCATCGGCAAGCCCGGCGACAAGGCGCAGTTGCCGGAGGCCTTGCAGGCGCGCGAGACGCCGAGCCAGCGCAGCCCGATCGGCGCCACTGTCTTCGAAGGCGTCTTCTCCGGTTGAGCGATGGCCTCTTGCAGCGGGGCGCGTTTCGCGCGATCCCGCTGTATGCGCCGAAGGAGGCAAGCCTTGCTAATCACCCGCCGCCAGTTCGCCGCCAGTTCGCTCGCCGCGCCCGCCATCCTGAAGGGCAGCTTGGCCTCCGCCGCCGGCCGGCCCGTCACCGTCGCCTCGCTGCTGGGCGAGGACAAGCCGGAGACGAAGGTCTGGCGGCGCATCGCCGATATCCTCAACCGTACGGCGCCCGGCCGCTTCGATCTGCGGATCGTGCCCAATGCAGCGCTGGGCGGCGAGAAAGAGGTGGCCGAGGGCCTGCGCGTCGGCTCGATCCAGGCGGCGCTCTCGACGGTGTCCTCGCTCTCGGCCTGGGTGCCGGCCGGGCAGATCCTCGACCTGCCCTTCCTGTTCCGCGACCGGGGTCATCTGGCGCGGACATTGGCCGGGCCGCTGGGTGACGCGCTGAAGGAACTCTATCAGGCCCAGGGCTTCGTGGTGCCGGGCTTCATCAATTATGGCGCCCGCCATCTCCTGGCAAAGGAGCCGCTCACCACCCCCGGCTCGGTCAGGGGCAAGCGCATCCGCGTCATCCAGAGCCCCCTCCATACCGCACTCTGGTCGAGCTTCGGCGCTCATCCGACCCCGATCCCGATCCCCGAGACCTATAATGCGCTGAAGACCGGCGTGGTCGACTGCATGGACTTGACCAAGTCGGCCTATGTCGGTTTCCGCCTGCACGAGGTCGTCCCGGTCCTGATCGAGACCGGCCATATCTGGGCGAGCGGCGTCGTCATGTTCGCCGCCCCCTTCTGGAGGAGCCTGGCGCCGCAGGATCGTGAGGCGCTGACGGCAGCCGTGACAGAGGGCATCGCCTATTTCGACGAACTGATGCTGGCCGATGAGGAAGCCTCGATGGCACGGGCCAGGGCCGAGGGCGGCAAAGTCGTGTCGGCCGATGATCGTCCGGGCTGGCAGGATGGAGCGCGCAAGGTCTGGGAGAGCTTCGCGCCGCAGCTTGGCGGCATGTCGGGCATCGAGGCCATCGCGCAGAGCCGCTGAGACCAGCATCGGGAACGAGAACCATGCCGCTTTCGATCGACCATATCGTCATCGCTGTCGCTGATCTCGACGCGGCAGTCCGCGACCACACGGCGCTCGGCTTCACCGTGCTGCCCGGCGGCGAGCATCCGCGCGGCTCGCGCAATGCGCTGGTCGTGTTCGCGGACGGCGCCTATCTCGAGATCATCGCCTTCCCGCGCCCGCTGCCGGAGTATCGCTGGTGGCAGGTGCTGGATCGCGCCGGCCCCGGCCTCGTCGACTATGCCGTGCTGCCGGATGATCTCGATGCCGATCTCGCCCGTGCGCGAGCCGCCGGCATCGTCATGGACGGTCCGATCGACGGCGGCCGACTCCAGCCCGACGGCACGCGCATCGCCTGGCGCTCGGCCCGTCCGCCCGAGCCCGATATCCCCTTCCTCTGCACCGACGTCACGGCGCGCAGCCTGCGCGTGCCCGAAGGGGCGGGGCGACGCCACGCGAATGGTGTGACCGGCGTCGCGGGTGTCACCGTGGCGGTTCAGGACCTCGCGACCTCGGTCGCCCGCTATCGCGCCCTGCTCGGGCGGGATCCGGTCGCCATCGGCGGCGTCCCCGGCCTCGGCTTCGGGCTCGCGCAGTTCCGCATCGGCCGGCAGACGCTGTCCCTGGCCGAGCCGCATGGCCCGGCCGCGGCCAGCCTCGGTGAGCATCTCGTCCGCCGCGGGCAGGGCGCCTATTCCGTTTCCTTCTACGGTTCGGACGATGCCCGCCTGGACGATAGCCTCGCCCATGGCGCTCGCTTGGAAATCATCCGCGACCTCTAGCCGCTGGCGCCGTCATAATCCGGTCACGCCTGCAGGTGAGAGTGACCCGTTACCTTAAAATGGTTCTATTTATGCAGTAATAACAAGAGCTTGCATAGAATCGACGACGCGCCTATCTCTCCCTCGCGATCAGTGAAACAGCCGACGGAGAAACCGAATGGGTGGCGTCACCGAGGTCGATGTCGCAGCCGCGATCGGCCGCATCGACGAGATCATCATCCGCGAGATCGTCCGCACGGGGGCGAGCCGCCCTGAATTGCGCCGGGCGCTCGCGCTCGCCAAAGGGCCAGGCGATCTCGGCGCCGACGCGGCCCTGCCGCCGCGCATGCAGCGCCTTGTCGACCTGCTTGCCGTGACCTTGCCGGAACAGGGACCCAGACCCTTGCAAGGGCCACAGCGGCGCCGCCATGCCGCCATCAAGGGCATCGAACGTGCAGCCTGATCAGGGGAGCGCCGAAACGCTGGAAACCGCCCGGGCGGACATCCGGGAAGCGGTCATGACAGCTTTTTGTGCCGCGCTCCGCGATACTCGCTTGCCGCCGCTCGCCTTGCTCGAACTGGCGGCGGCAGCGGTCGGTTCTGTCTACAGAGAGGTGGCGGATGCTCATTGCGGTGACCAGCCATGCCCTTGCGGCTGGCATCCGCGCCTCCAGGCGGATCTGGAGGCGCTTCAGGCGGCGCTGGCGTTGAACGCGACGCCGGCGCCACAGGCCGATCTCGCCCGCATGGCCGTGCTCGGCCGGGCCTGATCTCGCATTTCACTCACAGGCCATGCTAAGCCGCCGCGAACGGCGGAGCGGCATGCGTAACATCCTCATCATCGGCATCGGGGCCGGCAATCCCGACCACATGACGATCGAGGCGATCGAGGCGCTGAACCGCGCCGACATTCTGTTCATTCCCGACAAGGGCGAGGAGAAGGCCGCGCTTCGGGCCCTGCGCGAGGCGATCTGCGCCCGCTTCATCCGCAACGCGAGCTACCGTACCGTGCCCGTCGAGATTCCGCGCCGCGCCGAGGCCGGCAGCGACTATCACGGCGTCGTCGATGACTGGCACGAGCGCATAGCCGGCCGGTACCGCGCTCTGTTTGAAGCCGAATTGCAGGAAGGCCAGACCGGTGCGCTGCTGGTCTGGGGCGACCCGGCGCTCTACGATTCCACCTTGCGCATCATGGAGCGCGTCGCGGCTTCCGGCCTCGGCCTCGACTGGCAGGTCTATCCCGGCATCAGCAGCGTTCAGGTTCTGGCCGCGCGCCATCGCATCCCGCTCAATACGATCGGCGCGCCAATCCTGATCACCACGGGCCGCCGGCTCGCGGCTGGCTTTCCGGCCGATCAGGACAGCGTCGTCGTCATGCTCGACGGCGAGCAGACTTTTGCAAAGGTCGATCCTGCCGGGCTGGACATCTTCTGGGGCGCCTATCTCGGCACGCCCGACGAAATCCTGCGCGCCGGCCCGCTGGTCGCGCTCTCGGCCGAGATCGCCGCGGTGAGGGCCGAGGCCCGCGTGCGGCATGGCTGGATCATGGATACATATCTGCTGCGCCGCCGCCCGGCTTGACGCAGCCGCCCGCATCCGCCATCGCTCGCCCCGATCTTTCTGGAAGCGCCGGAGCCACCTGATGTCCCTCGCCGATCTCAACCAGACCATCGACGCCGCCTGGGAAAACCGGGCCGAGATCGGCGTCCAGACCAAAGGCGCCGTCCGCGAAGCCGTCGAGCAGGCGATCGAGATGCTCGATGCCGGCCAGGCCCGCGTCGCGGAAAAGCAGGGCGCGGATTGGATCGTCCATCAGTGGCTGAAGAAGGCGGTGCTGCTCTCCTTCCGCCTGACCGATAACGTCATCATGGCCAATGGCCCGGGCGAGGCCGTATTCTGGGACAAGGTGCCGTCGAAGTTCGAGGGCTGGGGCGAGAACCGTTTCCGCGCCGCCGGCTTCCGCGTCGTGCCGCCGGCCGCCGCGCGCAAGGGCTCCTTCATCGCGTCCGGCGTCGTGCTGATGCCGTCCTTCGTCAATATCGGCGCCTACGTCGATAGCGGCACCATGGTCGACACCTGGGCGACGGTCGGCTCCTGCGCCCAGATCGGCAAGAATGTGCATCTCTCGGGCGGCGTCGGCATCGGCGGCGTGCTCGAGCCGCTGCAGGCCAACCCGACCATCATCGAGGATAACTGCTTCATCGGCGCCCGCTCGGAGGTCGTCGAGGGCGTGATCGTCGGCGAGGGCTCGGTGCTCTCGATGGGCGTCTTCATCTCGGCCTCGACCAAGATCGTCGACCGCGCCACCGGCCAGGTCCATGTCGGCAAGGTGCCGCCCTATTCGGTGGTGGTGCCGGGCTCGCTGCCCGGAAAGCCCTTCCCGGATGGCACGCCGGGCCCGGCGCTCTCCTGCGCCGTCATCGTCAAGACGGTCGACGCGCAGACGCGCTCCAAGACCGGCATCAACGAGCTGCTGCGCGACTGATCCGGGGCATCCCGGAAGCCAACGGTCTGTCTTTATGAAATTCCCGGGTCGAAGCTCCGCTTCGCCCGGGAATATCGTCTTGAGATGCCTCAACCCACCGGCGTCGGGGCGCCCGTACCCTGGGGGTAGGGGGCCGGCGGTTCGGTCGCGGGCGGCGTCGTGCCGTGCGCGTCGGCCAGCGCATCGCGCAGCTTCTGCTCCTGCGAGCGGTCGAGCGAGGTCTTGAGCACGGTGCCGCCGGCGCCGCGGATCGCCTCCAGGACCTTGTCGCCTGTGACCTTGGTGACCAGCACGAACAGCGCCGCATTGCCGGGCTGCAGGCTGTTGGACAGTTCCTTCATGAACTTGTCGTCGACGCCGTAATCGGTCAGCGCCCCGCCGAGCGCGCCGGAAGCAGCACCCAAAGCCGCACCGAAGATCGGCATCAGGAAGATCGCGCCGATCAACAGGCCCCAGAACGAGCCGGAGACGGCGCCCATTGCGGTCGTGTTCAGGAGCTGATTGAGCTTCACCTTGCCGCCTTCGTGCATCACCGCGATGGCGGCATCGCCGATCTCGATCAGATATTCCTTCTGCAGGCTGATCAGCTTCTGGCGCATCTCCTCGGCGCGAGCCTCGGTCGGATAGACGATGACGACGAGATCGGACATGGCGGAACTCCTGGCTAGCCGATGCTGGCATGCTGGCCCGGACGGATGACGGGTTCATGGCAACGCGCGGCCGGCTGGTCAGGTTCCGTTTTCCGTTATTCGCCGCCGATCGCCTTGGCCGCCTCGACCGCGCGGCCACGCAGCGGCAGCTCTTCCATCCGCGCCAGCGAGAGCCATGCGAGCGCGAACCCCAGGCTCGCGGCGCCGAAGACATAGCGGAACAGCACGACCATGGTCTCACGGTCGACGGTGCCGAGCTTCAGTGCCTCGGGCGAAAGCTGCGCGCCGGCCCCGCCGACACCGCCGAGCACGATCGCGCCGAACGCCGCGACGATCAGCGCCCCACCGATCTGGCGGAAGAAATTGGCGACGGCCGTCACCGTGCCAAGCTGATGCGCCTGTACCGCGTTCTGGATCGAGACCGTCGCGACGGGCAGCAGCGTGCCGAAGCCGATGCTGACGATCGCCAGGATGACGCAGAAGGGCAGGAGCGGAATCTGGCCGGAGAAGGCGGCCAGCACTGCCGTGCCGGCCATCGCGACGAACAGCCCGGCCAACGGCACGCGCTTGTAATGGGTGAGCTGCGACATCGCCCGCCCGGAGCTGGTCGCGCCCAGCACCGTGCCGCAGGTCAGCGGCAGCAGGCCGAGGCCGGAATGGGTGGCGCTCAGGCCCATCACCGTCTCGAAATAGAGCGGCAGGTAGATGGTCAGGCCGATGAAGGTGCCCATGCCGAAGCCGGCGGCGACCGTGCCGCGGCGGACGACGCGATTGCTGAAGAGGTCGAGCGGGATCAGCGGCTCCGCCGCCCGGCGCAAACGCCAGGCGAACAGCGCCCAGAGCACGAGCGAGGCAGCGACGAGCCCGGCAATCTGCGGCGAGCGCCAGGGATAGGCGGTGCCGCCCCAGGAGAGCGCGAGCAGCAGCGACACCGTCCCCAGAGTCATCAGCACGGCGCCGAGCACGTCGAGCTTGTGCGGCCGCTCATGGCGCGGCAGCCGCTTCAGCGCCGCGCTCGACATCCAGTAGGCGCCGAGCCCGAGCGGCAGGTTGATCCAGAAGATCACCGACCAGTGCAGCTTTTCCGCGAGGAAGCCGCCGAGCACGGGGCCGAGCAGCGAGGAGGACATGAAGACGCTGGCGAAATAGACTTGATAGCGCCCGCGCTCCTTGGGCGGGACCATGTCGCCGACGATGGTCTGGGCCAGCGCGATCAGCCCGCCGCCGCCAAGCCCCTGCACGAAGCGCGCGAGGACGAGCAGCCAGAGCGAGGGGGCCAGCGCGCAGGCGATCGAGCCGATCACGAAGACGACGATGCCGGCGAGCAGCGTCACCCGACGACCATGGATGTCGGCGAGCTTGCCGTAGAGTGGCGTCACCGCGGTCGAGGCGAGCAGGTAGATCGTCACGATCCAGGAGAGATGCGTGACGTCGTTGAGCTCGCGCCCCATCGTGGGGAGCGCTGTCGCGACGATGGTCTGGTCGAGCGCAGCCAGGAACATCGCCAGCATGACGCCGATCAGGACCGAGCGAATATCCGCCGGCGTCATGGCTGCGGCCGGGGCGGGAATGTCGAGCCGCTTGTCCATGAAATTGCGATCTTACTTGCGTCTAGGGAATGGCGAGACGGTAGCCGCAGCGCGCGCCATGCGCCAGAGTCGCATTGACGGAGCGGCCCTGCGGCGCGGGCGGGGCAGGGGCGACGGTCAACCGAGGCTGCGCAGCATGTCGCGCAAGGTTTCCGGCGTAGCATCGGGCAGCGCGGCTTCGATGACGGTGTGCGTCTCCTGCCAGATCGGCACGGCCGAGGCGAGCAGCGTCATCCCGGCCTCCGTCAGTGTCAGCAGGCGACCACGACGATCGGCGGGATCGACTGCGACGGCGACGAGCCCGCGCCGTTGCAATGGCTTCAATGCGGCGGTGAGCGTCGTCCGGTCCATCGCCAGCAGGTCTGCCACGGGGCCGAGCGACGCTGGCACTGGGCGATTCATCGCCATCATCAGCGAGAACTGGCCGTTGGTCAGCCCGACCGGGCGCAAGGCGTCGTCGAACCGGCGCGCCAGCACCCGCGCCGCGCGCTGCACATGCAGGCACAGGCAATGGTCGCGCACATGCAGCGTCGTCGCGAAGGGAACGATCTGTTTACCGTCCATCTCATCTGCATGTTGACTGCCGCTGGGCAAGTCAAGCGACGGACTGACCGAAGATGCCGCGCCTGTTGACGCAGGCCGCTCCTTGAAGCGCTATGCTCTTCTCTTGGATGGGCACGAAGAGGAAGGCCGCTCATGCCGCTGCTCAGCGCCGGGAATGCCATGCTGGTCGTCATCGACTTCCAGGCGAGGCTGATGCCCGCAATCCATGACGGCGAGAAAGTCCTGCTCAATGCCGGGCGTCTTGCGGAGGCAGCGCGTCTGCTCGATGTGCCCGCTGTCCTGACCGAGCAATATCCGCGCGGCCTTGGTGCCACGGTGCCGGAATTGGCCGGGTTCGCTCCCGCCGTGACCAAGATGAGCTTCGATGCCTGCGGCGAGCCCGCTTTCCTCGAAGCCGTGGCGGGGGATCGCGAGCTGGTCGTCTGCGGCTGCGAGGCGCATGTCTGCGTCGGCCAGACCGTGCTGACGCTGCTGGAGCATCGCCGCCGCGTCGTCGTGGTCGCCGATGCGATCGGCTCGCGCGTGCCGCTATCGCGCGAGATCGCTTTGCAGCGCATGGCGAGCCATGGCGCCGAGATCGTCACCACCGAGATGGTGCTGTTCGAATGGCTGCGGAGTGCCGAGCATCCGCAGTTCCGAACGGTCTCGAAGCTGATCCGTTAGATCGAAGCCACTCTCACAGCGGCTTCTTGATGGCCTTTGCGATGACGCCGACGATGCCTTCGCGGAAGAGCAGGACGCAGAGCACGAAGATCACGCCCTGCACGACCGTGACCCAGGCGCCGAGGGTCGCGAGATAGTTCTGCATGGCGACGATGACGATGGCGCCGACGATCGGTCCGAAGACGGTGCCTAAGCCCCCGACCAGCGTCATCAGCACGACCTCGCCGGACATGGTCCAGTAGACGTCGGTGAGCGAGGCCAGCTGGAAGACGATGGCCTTGGTCGCGCCGGCAAGACCCGCGAGCGTCGCCGAGAGCACGAAGACCATCAGCTTGTACTGGTTGGCGCGATAGCCGAGCGAGATGGCACGGGGCTCGTTGTCGCGGATCGCCTTGCAGACCTGGCCGAAGGGCGAGTGGATGACGCGATAGATCAGCAGGAGCCCGCCGAGGAAGATGGCGGCGACGAGCCAGTAGAGGGCGCGGTCGTCGGCGAGGCTGATCAGACCGAGGAACTTGCCGCGCGGCACGGCCTGGATGCCGTCCTCGCCGCCGGTGAAGCGCGGGGTCTGCAGCGAGAAGAAGAACACCATCTGGGCGAGCGCCAGCGTGATCATGGCGAAATAGATGCCTTGCCGCCGGATGGCGAGCGCGCCGAAGACGAGGCCGAGGACCGCGCCGACGGCAGTGCCGAGCAGGATCGCAAGCTCCGGCGTCAGGCCCCAATGCTTGGCGGTATAGGCCGAGACATAGCTCGCCATGCCGAAATAGGCGGCGTGGCCGAAGGAGAGCAGGCCGCCATAGCCGAGCAGCAGGTTGAAGGCGAGGGCGAACAGCGCGAAGCAGAGCACCTTCATCACGAAGATGGGATAGGCGACGAACGGCGCGACCACGAGCACCGCGGCGATCGCGATGAACAGGTTGCGGTGCAGGCGCGCCGTGCTGTCGTCGGTCTCGCTGAGGGCGAGGCCGCTGCCGGCTGCGTCGGTCGAGGCAAGGTCGGTCATGGTCTTATCCTTGCGTCTTGCGTCAGGCCGCGCGGCCGAACAGGCCGGCAGGCTTCACCAGCAGCACCAGCACCATGATGACGAAGATCACGGTCGCGGCGCCTTCCGGGTAGAACACCTTGGTCAGGCCCTCGATCAGGCCGAGCGAGAAGCCGGTGACGATCGCGCCCATGATCGAGCCCATGCCGCCGATCACGACGACCGCGAAGACGACGATGATCAGATCGCCGCCCATGTTCGGGTTGACCGAGTAGATCGGCGCGGCGAGCACGCCGGCGAAGGCGGCAAGCGCCACGCCGAAGCCATAGGTCAGCGTCACAAGGAGCGGCACGTTGATGCCGAAGGCCTGGGTCAGGGTCGGGTTCTCGGTCGCGGCTCGCAGATAGGCGCCGAGCTTGGTCTTCTCGATCAGGAACCAGGTGCCCAGGCAAACCACGAGCGAGGCGACGATCACCCAGGCCCGGTAGTTCGGCAGGAACATGAAGCCGAGATTCTGGCCGCCTGTCAGTTGCGGCGGGATGGCATAGGGCAGGCCCGACGAGCCGTACTGGTTGCGGAACAGGCCCTGGATGATCAGCGCCAGGCCGAAGGTCAGCAGCAATCCGTAGAGATGGTCGAGATGGGCGATGCGCTTGAGCAGCAATCGTTCGATCGCGACACCGGTCGCGCCGACGATGATCGGCGCCAGCAGCAGGGCCGCCCAGTAGTTGAGGCCGAGATAGTTCAGGCACATCCAGGCGACGAAGGCGCCCATCATGTACTGCGCGCCATGGGTGAAGTTGATGATGTTGAGCAGCCCGAAGATCACCGCCAGCCCGAGGCTGAGGATGGCGTAGAACGAGCCGTTGATCAGGCCGAGAAGAACCTGGCCAAACAGCGCTTGCGGCGGAACGCCTAGAAGCTCGAACATGCGGGACTCAGATCATCTGGAGGTCTTGACGGAACCTCGTGCGCCACTTCCGGCCCTGCCTTGTGGCGGGGCCGGAACGGCGCCGGAGGATTCGAAGCCCGGGCGTGCCGGGCTTCAGGCGCACGTCACTTGACGAGCGAGCAGCCGGTTTCAGCCAGCGGCTGGAAGGCCTGCTCCGCCGGCAGCACCGAGACCTGCTTGTAGTAGTCCCACGGGCCCTTCGACTCCGAGGGCTTCTTGACCTCGTAGAGATACATGTCGTGCATCTTGCGGCCGTTCGGACGGATCGAGCCCTTGCCGAACAGCGGATCCTCCGTCGGCATCTCCTTCATCTTGGCCATGACGGTGGCCGAGTCCTTGCTCTTGGTCGCCTCGACCGCCTTGAGATAGTGCAGCAGCCCGGAATAGACGCCGGCCTGGACCATGGTCGGCTTCTTGCCGCCATTGAGCTTGGCGAAGCGCTCCGACCAGGCGCGGGTGCCGTCGTCGCGATCCCAGTAGAACGACTCGGTCAGGACAAGGCCCTGCGCCGCCTGCAGGCCGAGCGAGTGCACGTCGGTCAGGAACACGAGCAGGCCCGCGAGCTTCTGCCCGCCCGCGACGATGCCGAACTCGCCCGCCTGCTTGATCGCGTTGGTGGTGTCGCTTCCGGCATTGGCGAGGCCGATGACCTTGGCCTTGGAGGCCTGCGCCTGGAGCAGGAAGGACGAGAAGTCGGTGCCCGGGAACGGGGTGCGCACCGCGCCGACGACCTTGCCGCCGTTCTTGGTGACGGTCGCGCTGGCGTCGCGCTCCAGCGCGTGGCCGAAGGCATAGTCCGCGGTCATGAAGAACCAGCTGTCGCCGCCGGCCTTCACCATCGCGCCGCCGGTGCCCTGGGCCAGCGCATAGGTGTCATAGGTCCAGTGGATGGTGTTGGGGCTGCAGGCCTTGCCGGATAGGTCCGAGGTGCCGGCGCCCGAATTGATATGGACCTTGTTCTTCTCCTTGGTGATCTGGCTCACCGCCAGCGCGACCGAGGAGGTCGGCACGTCGAGGATCAGGTCGACGCCGTCCTGGTCGTACCACTGCCGGGTGATGGTCGAGCCGACGTCGGGCTTGTTCTGGTGGTCGGCCGAGACGATCTCGACCTTGATGCCCTTCTCGGCCGCCTTGAAGTCCTCGACCGCCATGCGCGCCGCGATCACCGAGCCCTCGCCGGCGAGGTCGGCATAGAGGCCGGAGCGGTCGTTCAGCACGCCGGCCTTGACCGTGATCTGCTGGGCAAGCGCGGGGGCTGCCATCAGGGTCGCGAGCGCCGTGGTCGCGAGAATCGTCTTCAGCTGCATGATCGTTCTCCCTCTGTCGATACCGGGCGAGCCGGTGCTGTTCTGGTGGATCGCGCTGCTTCAGACGCCGAGATAGCGATGCAGCTTGTCGATATTGGCGTCGAGTTCGGCATTCGGGATCATGTCGATCACCTTGCCTTGCTCGACCACGTAGTGGCGGTCGGCGACCGTCTGGGCGAAGCGGAAGTTCTGCTCGACCAGGATGATGGTGAAGCCCTTCTGCTTGAGCATCCGGATGGTGGCGCCGATCTGGTCGATGATGACGGGGGCGAGACCTTCGGTCGGCTCGTCGAGCAGCAAGAGGTTGGCGCCGGTGCGCAGGATGCGGCCGATCGCCAGCATCTGCTGCTCGCCGCCGGAGAGCTTGGTGCCCTGGCTCTTCAGCCGCTCCTTGAGGTTGGGGAAGAGCGTGAAGATCTGCTCGACCGGCAGGCCGCCCGGCTTCACCTGCGGCGGCAGCATCAGGTTCTCCTCGACCGAGAGGGTCGAGTAGATGCCGCGCTCCTCCGGCACGAAGCCGATGCCGAGCCTTGCGATCGACCGCGAGGGCAGGGCGATGGTCTCCTTGCCCTCCAGCATGACCGAGCCCTTGCGCTTGCCGATCACGCCCATGATCGATTTCAGCGTCGTGGTCTTGCCGGCGCCGTTGCGGCCGAGCAGCGTCACGACCTCGCCGGGCGCGACGTCGAAATCGATGCCATGAAGGACATGGCTCTCGCCATACCAGGCTTCGAGCCCGCGGACCTTGAGCAGCGGGGCGGTGCCGGCGGCAGGGGCCGGCGTCTTCAGCGCTTCAGTGGTGGCCATGGCCGACTCCCGAGCCGATATAGGCCTCGACCACGCGCGGGTCCTTCGAGACGGTGGCGTAGTCGCCCTCCGCCAGCACCTGGCCGCGCGCGAGTACGGTGATGCGGTCCGAGAGCGAGGCGACGACCGAGAGATTGTGCTCGACCATCAGGATGGTGCGGTTCTTCGAGACCTTGCGGATCAGGGCCTCGATGCGCTCGACATCCTCGCGGCCCATGCCGGCCATCGGCTCGTCGAGCAGCAGCATCTCCGGATCCAGCGCCAGCGTCGTCGCGATCTCCAGCGCCCGCTTGCGGCCGTAGGAAAGCTCACCCGCGGTCAGGCCGAGGAACGGGGTCAGGCCGACGGCATCGACCAGGCTCTCCGCTTCGGCGTCGAGCTCCCTGAGCGAGCGCTCCGAGCGCCAGAAATCGAACGAATCACCGCGCTTGCGCCGCTGCAGCGCGATGCGGACATTGGTCAGCACCGAGAGCTGCGGGAACACGGCGGAAATCTGGAAGGAGCGCACCAGCCCGAGCCTTGCGATCTCGGCGGGTTTTTCACGCGTGATGTCGCGCCCGTTATAGACGATCGCGCCGCGTGTGGGTGCGAGGAACTTGGTCAGCAGATTGAAGCAGGTCGTCTTGCCCGCACCATTCGGTCCGATCAGTGCGTGAATAGAGCCGCGGCGCACGCTCAAGTCGACGCCGTTCACAGCTGTAAAGCCGGCAAATTCTTTTGTAAGACCTGATGTCGAAAGAATAGTATCCTCAGACATGCCGGTTGCCAGCCTTCATCAGCTTTATCTTTCTTGCTTGTGCGGTTCCCCTTGCATGTCATGCTGCACCGCGCTCCGGGCATAAGTCAACGCTGGCGGGTTTCAAAGCGGTCTTGGCAGGCGTGCTCTCATCCCTTCGTCTTATGCCGCTTATCTCATGCGATTGGAGGATGCGGGCACCTGCGTGACCGGGCATTGCTCGCGCTCGGGCGTGCGAACGCGAGAAAGGGTTTGAACCTGCATCGTTGCTCGCGCGACGAAGAGACGTTCCGGTTTACCATCGGAGCCTGTTGCGGTAAAAAAGACGGCCATCTTTCGTCCATATTGCCGCCGTGTTTTTGATCGTGCGCTGCGCCGACCGTTGCGGGCGGGCAGCCGATTGCCGAATTGGGGAGGTTGTCGTGAACTTCGCGTCTCTGGTTCCAGGGTTCCGTGCCCGAATGGCTGTCGCCTTTGCGCTGGTGCTCTCAGCGGTGGCGCTGGCCTCTCCTGGCTCTGCCGCCGTGCCCGAGCGGCGGGTCGCGCTGGTTATCGGCAACAGCGCCTATACCTCGGTGCCGCCGCTCGCCAATCCGCAGCGCGATGCCAAGGGCATTTCGGCCGCGCTCAAGCGGCTCGGCTTCGACGTCGTCGAGGGCTACGACCTCAAGATGGACGCGATGACGGGCATCGTGCGCGAGTTCGCGCAGAAGCTCGACGGCGCCAAGGCCGGCCTCGTCTATTATGCCGGTCACGGCATCGCTGTCGGCGACGAGAACTACCTGATTCCCGTCGATGCCTCGCTGCGCTCCGAAGCCGATCTCGACTTTCGCGCCGTCAACGTCCAGCTCGTTCTGCGCCAGATGCAGCGCGACGAGCGCGTCAACATCGTCATCCTCGATGCCTGCCGCGACAATCCCTTCGCCGCCCAGCTCGCCGCGAAGTCGCGTGCCGTCACCCGTGGTCTGACCGCGATCGAGACGCAGTCGGCTTCGGGCATTCTGATCGCCTTCGCCACCGATCCGCGCGCCACGGCGCTCGATGGCGAGCGCGACGGCAACAGCCCCTTCACCAGCGCGCTGCTCAAGCATATCGAGACGCCCGAAGTGTCGATCACCACGGTGATGGATCGTGTTCGCGCCGATGTCTGGGAGACCACCGGCAAGAAGCAGAAGCCCTGGACCAATTCCTCGATCATCGGCGAGTTCAAGCTCAACCCGACGCTGAAGCTCGCCGCGGTCGATCCGGGCGTGGCGGCGACCAAGACCATCGACGCCGCCGTTCCGATGCCGGCCATGCCGGCGGCGCCCTCGCTCGACCGTGCCCAGATCGACATCAAGACCTGGGAAGTCGCCGAGCGCGGCAATTCCGCCGCCGATTACCGCGCCTATCTCGATGCCTTCCCGTCGGGCCAGTTCGCGACCTTCGCCCGTAACCGCCTCGCCAGCCTCGAAGCGGCGAAGCCGGCTGCCGGCTTCCTTGCGACCCCTCCCGGCGTCACCGAGGAAGCGCTCAAGAAGGAGATCGGCACGGCGCAGACCGAGACCGCGATGAAGCTCGAGGCCAAGGACCGGCGCGAGGTGCAGACCCGCCTGCGCGTCAGCGGCTTCCAGCCGGGCAAGGCTGCCACGACCTTCGGTCCAAGCCATCGCAAGGCGATCCAGGCCTGGCAGAAGTCGCGCAGCATCCCGGAGACCGGCTTCCTGACCGCGATGCAGGTCAGCGCGCTGCGTGCCCAGAGCGAAATCGCCTATCAGGCTGTCCTCGCCGAGGAGAAGGCGGCTGCCGAAAAGAAGCGCAGCAGCAAGACGGCGGGAGAGGGCAAGGCTTCGACCCGCAACGTCTCCTCCTATGAGGGCGACGAGATGTACCGGCGCGACCTCGCCCGCGAGCGCGGTCAAGCCTACCAGGGTACGACCACGACGCCGCGCCGCGGCACGACCAGCACCGGCTATCAGGGCCGTGTCCGGACGCGTGACGGCGATGCCAGTGACAGTGCTGGCGCGGCCATCTTCGGCGGCATCGTCGGCGGCGTGCTCGGCGGCGCGATCGGTGGCGGTTTCCGGCGCTGACGGATCGCTTTCCGCTCCCATGATTGGAAAGGCCGGCCCTTGGACCGGCCTTTCTTGCTTCTGCCGTCACGAATCTACCGATCGCCGCAGAGCCGTTTCAGTGCCGCCGCGAAGCTGCGGGCGGCGGGCCCAAGCGGCGCATCCAGTCGGTGCCCGATATAGGCCTCGGCCGAAAGTTGACCTCGCCGGCCGAGGACGCCGGTCTCGACTCGAACCAGCCGGCCGCTGGCGAGATCCTCCTCTGCCAGCCAGCCCGGCAGCCGACCCCAGCCGAGCCCCGCCCGGATCATCGCGTGCTTGATGTCCTGCCCGCCGACCCGGCAGGTCCGCGGCGAGATCACGCCGATATCGCGCTGGTCTGTCAGGGGCGAGCGGTCGAACTGGACGATCTGGAGATGGTCGGCGAGCGCAGCGGCGTCGAGCGCCAGTCCAGTTGCCTGTCCGAGCGGGTGCGAGGGAGCCGCCACCGCGATCATCTCGATCGATGTCAGTGCCTCGATCGCGATACGCGGATCGCGAAAGCTTTCGCCGACGATGACCGAGACCTGGCTGCGTTGCTCCAGCAGTGCCGTGATCGGACCGCCCAAGGCCTCGGCCGAGAGCCGGATCGCGACCGACGGATAGGCCAGGCTCATCTCCGCCAGCGCTGCGCCCACCAGCAGGGGAGGGAACAGCACGTCGATCGTCAGGGACAATTCCAGCTCGACGCCCTCGCGCAATCCCCGGGCCCGCGCCCGCATCGCATCGACGCGCAACAGCACGTCGCGCACATTCGCGAGCAGGGCCCGGCCTTCCGGCGTCGGGACCGGTCGGTGGCCGGAGCGATCGAACAGCGTGACGCCAAGCTCATCCTCCAGCTTGGCGATGGCATGGCTGACGGCCGACTGCACGCGGCCGAGTTCTGTCGCCGCGGCACGGAAGCTTCCTCGATCGCAGACCGTCAGGAACATCCGCATCTGATCGAGTGAGAGATTGTCGAGCATGATCGATATTATAGATCGGTTTGATGAGAATTATCTCACTCCTGTCGATTGGCGTGAGGGTGCATCACAGCCGGGTCAACCAGGTGACGCAGCTTGCGCGAGATCGATGAAACGGCGGGAGGCATGACGGCCGGCCGCACCGACTGGTGGGTCGTGGTTCTGGTCGTCGCGGCCGGCATCGCCGCCTCGCTCCAGATCGGCAAGGCTGCGATCGCGATCCCGCTGCTGCAAGCGGAAACCGGGCGTGACCTCGCCGTGCTCGGTTGGGTCAGCTCGATCTTCGCGGTGCTGGGCCTGTTCGGCGGTGTGCCGGTCGGCGCGCTGGCGACGCGCTTCGGCGACCGGCGCATCCTGCTGCTCGGTCTGCTTCTGCTCGCGCTCGGCAGCGCGCTCGGCGCGGCCACGTCCGGCTTCGGCCTCCTGCTCGCCTGTCGCGTCGTCGAGGGCTCGGGCTTCCTGATGGTCAGCGTCTCCGGCCCGGCGCTGCTGCGCCGCTGCGTCGGCGAGCGCGACCGCGAGATCGCCATGGCCTTGTGGAGCTGCTTCATGCCGGCCGGCATGGCGCTGGCGATGCTGCTTGGCCCGCTCTTCGGCGGCTGGCGCGCCATCTGGCTGGCTGGCGCGGTCTTCGCACTGGCCTGCGGAATCGCGGTTGCCTTGAGAGTGCCGGTCTCCGCGAGCGGCGCTATCGTGTCCTGGCGGCAGATCGCTGCCGATGCCGGGAGCATGTTCCTGTCGCGCGGGCCGCTGCTGTTGGCGCTGTGCTTCGCGCTCTACGCCATGATGTTCTTCGCCGTGCTGAGCTTCCTGCCCGTGTTGCTGCTCGAGCGGATGCACAGCTCCCTGGCGCTTGCGGGTCTGCTCAGCGGCCTCGCGACTGCGGGCAATATCGTCGGGAATCTGCTCGCGGGTGTGTTGCTCGCTCGCGGCGTGTCACGCCTCATGGTGCTGGCCGGCGCCAGCTTCGCGATGGGGCTGGCAGCCGTCTTCGTCTTCCTGCCGCTTTTGCCGCCGGCAGGCGCTTTCCTGTCCGGCGTCCTGTTTGCGACGGCTGGCGGCTTCATTCCCGCGACCCTGCTCTCGAGCGCTGCCGCGTTCGCGCCCCGCCCCAATCTGGTCCCGGCCAGCATCGGGCTCCTGATGCAGGGCAGCAATCTCGGCCAGGTTCTCGGCCCGGCCGTCGTCGGGCTGGTGATTTCCGGCATCGGCTGGACGGCTGCCGCCTGGCTTGTGGCGATCCTTGCCCTTTTGGCGGTGTTGACCGCTGTCGGTCTGCGTCGCGATTTCGCCGGCCTTGCGTTCAGTCGCGCTCCCAGCCAGCCCTGACCAGCTCGGGGACATCGCATGCCTCCTCCGGCCAGCCCACGCAGAGATAGGCGACGAGCTTCCATTCCGGCGGTGTATCGAGGGTCTTGGCGATCTCCCGGGGATCGAGGATCGAGACCCAGCCGACGCCCAGCCCATGGATGCGAGCGGACAGCCAGAACTGCGTGATCGCCGCGACCACCGAATAATCCAGCATCTCCGGCATGGTGCGCCGGCCGAGCCCGTGGCCGCGCGCCGTGCCATGGTCGCAGAACACGGCGAACTGCACGGGGGCTTCCCTTAGGCCTTCGAGCTTGAGGCGAGCATAGAGGGCCGCTTGCTCGCCTTCATAGGACGCGAGCGCATCCGCATTGCAGCGGCTAAAGCTCTCCCGCACGGTCGCGCGTTGCGCCGGTTCCGCGACGGGCATCCAGCGCCAAGGCTGGGCATGTCCGACGGAAGGAGAGAGCTTGGTCTGCGCCAGCAGCGTTTCGATCAGTTCGGCCGGGACCGCATCGCGCTTGAACCGCCGGACATCGCGCCGCCAGCGCAGCAGCTCCTCGAACTGGCGCGCGAAAGCTTCGTCGAAGACCGGCGGCTGGCTCACGCGGTGTCCGCCGTGGCGATGGCGTGGAAGAACGAGCCGGTGACCAGCCCTCGGCGGCTGCCGGCGGGAACGGGAGCCGAGCCATGCGGATCGGTGACGACGGCGAAGGGAGGGTCCTCGCCTTGCGCGACGATGCTCGCGTAGTGGAATTCATGTCCGGTCAGCGCCGAGCCCGCTGGCCCGAGCGAGCCATCCGCCTCCAGGACGGCTCGACGGTAGCCGAGATTCATCTTCCGCTTCGCGAAGGAGGTCTCGACCGAAAGCAGGCCGGCCATGGCATGGGCGACACCGTCGGCATCGGTCAGGCTACGGCCGAGCACCATGTAGCCGCCGCATTCGCCATGGACTGGCCGGGTCTCGACGAAAGAGCGGAGACCGTTCAGGAAGTGCCTCGCCGCAGCGATCGTGCCGGCATGCAATTCGGGGTAGCCGCCCGGCAGCCAGCAGGCGTCGCAACTTTCTGGAGGCGCCTCGTTTTCGAGGGGCGAGAACGGCACCAGTTCCGAGCCTGCCGCGCGCCAGCCCGCTTCGACATGCGGATAGATGAAGGAGAAGGCGGCATCGCGGGCGACTGCGATCCGCCGTCCGGGCGCCGGCAGGGGCGCGATGCCGTCAGCGGTCACACCCGGAAGCGACGTGGCCCCGGCAGCAGCCGCCACGGCATCGAGATCGACGGCTTTCGAGACAGCTTCCGCCAGCGCATCGAGCCGGGCATGAAGGTCGGCGGTCTCGCCGGCCTGGACCAGCCCGAGATGGCGCTCGGGCAGGATCAGGCTTGCCTCGCGCGGCAGCGCGCCCAGCACGGGCAGGCCGATCCGCTCCATGCCTTGCCGTACCAGGCGCTCGTGCCGGGCGCTTGCGACCTTGTTGAGGATCACGCCGGCGACGCGGATGCGCGGATCATAGAGTTTGCAGCCAAGCGCGACCGCCGCGACCGATTGCGCCGCGCCGGAGACGTCGATGACGAGCACGACCGGCCAGCCGGTCAGCGCGGCGATATCGGCGCTGGCGCCGGTATGCCCCTCGGACCCCGGCACGGCATCGAACAGGCCCATCGAGCCCTCGGCGATGACGATATCGGCAGCATCAGACGCTTCGCTCGCGATCCGACCGAGCAGCCCGTCGGTCATGGCGTAGCTGTCCAGATTGGCGCTGGGCGCCCCGGTCGCTGCGGCATGGAAGGCCGGGTCGATATAGTCCGGTCCGCATTTCAGTCCGCGCACGGTGAGGCCTCGGCGCGCCAAAGCGCGCTGCAGGCCAAGCGTAATCGTGGTCTTGCCGGAACCGGAGCGCGGTGCGGCGATGAGCAGTCCGCGCGCACTCATTGTCCGCCCCGCGGCCGGAAGCGGCGGTCGTAATCGATCGAATAGAGCGCGCTCTCGCTGAAGTCATCGGCCGCCAGCGCCGGACCGACGAGGATCAGCGCGGTGCGTTCGAGCGCGCTGGCGCGGACCTTCCCGACGATATCGGTGAGCCTGCCTTGCAGCACGGTCTCATCCGGCCATGTCGCGCGGAACACCACGGCGACCGGGCAATCGGCGCCGTAGAACGGCGTCAGCTCCGCCACGACCTGCTCGACGACATGGATCGAGAGATGGATGGCCAGCGTCGCACCCGAGGCGGCGAATGTCGCAAGTTTTTCCCTCTCGGGCATGGCTGAAGCGCGGCCGGAGGTGCGCGTCAGCACCAGCGATTGCGCGACGCCGGGCAAGGTGAGCTCGCGCCTCAGTACGGCGGCTGCGGCGGCGAAGGCCGGCACGCCCGGCGTCACCGTATAGGGAATGCCTGATCGGTCGAGCCGGCGCATCTGTTCACCGCAGGCGCTCCAGATCGAGAGGTCGCCGGAATGCAGCCGCGCCACATCCTGCCCGGTGCGGTGCGCGTCTTCCATCTCCGCGATGATGGCATCGAGATCGAGCGGGGCGGTGTCGACGATGCGCGCACCCGGCGGGCACCAGTCGAGCATCGCCTTCGGGATCAGCGATCCCGCATAGAGGCACACAGGCGAAGCCGCGATCAGGTCGCGTCCGCGCAGCGTGATGAGATCGGGCGCGCCGGGGCCGGCGCCGATGAAATGGATGGTCATGCGAGACTTCTGGCAAGCGCGCAGGTGACGCGCGCGGTCGCGATGCGCGGCTGCACCAGCTCGCCGCCGGGCCCGGCCGCGGCCAGCGCTGCGGCTTCCGCCACCGAACCGACGCCGTAGAGCGAGGCGATCCGGGTTGAGCGCGTCGCGCAGGCGGCCTCGAAACCCTTCAACGCCTCGTCGGGGATGGCGACGAGTTCTGCCGCGCGTTCGGTCGCGGCCGCAATCATGCCGGCCTCCGCGACGCGGCTCGCCAACGTGGCAAAGCGCGGCGTTTGCGCACCGGTAAGCCCGGCGCTCGCCAGGGCATGATCAAGACAGGCGAGGATATCGGCGGCCTCCGTGCCGGGTCGGATGCCAATGCCGGCGATGAGGCGGCCCGTGCTCAAGGCTTCTCGACCCGCCACTGCGTTACCGGCATCGCCGGGCGCCAGCCATGCTTGCCGCCGACGGGCGCCAGCCGGTCGATCGAGATGCGGCGCAGCGAACCGCCATGCTCGGCATGGAGGGCGGCGAGTTTGGCTTCGCCCTCGATCGTCACCACATTGGCGACGAGCCGCCCGCCCGGTTTCAGCGCCACCCAGGCAGCATCGAACAGGCCTTCCTCGGTCAGCCCGCCACCGATGAACACCGCATCCGGCGCCTCGCGCCCGACGAAGCCGGCCGGGGCCTCACCGACCACCTCGACGGAGAGGCCGCCGAGCTCCAGCTTGTTGCGTCTGATCCGCTCGGCCCGTTCCGGTTTCGCCTCGAAGGCGATGGCCCGGTTCCGCAGATGGCGCTGGCACCATTCGACGGCGACCGAGCCCGAGCCCCCGCCGACATCCCAGAGCAGTTCGCCGCCGCGCGGCGCCAGCGCCGAGATCGTGATCGCGCGGATTTCCGACTTGGTGATCTGCCCGTCATGGGCGAACCACTCCTCGTCGAGCCCCGGCGCCAGCGGCAGGATGCGCGAGTCACGGGTCGCCGCGACCTCGACCGCGATCAGGTTGAGCGGCACGATATCGTCGAGCGCGAAAGCGTCGGCCCGGCACTCGCGGATGCGCTCATGCGGCCCGCCGAGCGATTCCATCACCACGATCCGGCTTGCGCCCATGCCGCGCGCGGTCATGAGTTCGGCCACGGCGCGCGGCGTCGTCTCGTCCCAGGAGAGGGCGAGGATGCGAGCTTCCGGTTGGAGATGCGGCACGATCCGGTAGAGCGTGCGGCCATGCAGCGAGACCAGCGCGCATTCCTCCTGCGGCCAGCGCATCCGCGTGCAGGCCATCGAGAAGGAGGAGAGCTGCGGGATGATCCGCATCTCAGCGGCGGGGATTGCCCGGCTGATGCTGTTGCCGATGCCGTAGTGGAACGGGTCGCTGGTGGCGAGCACGCAGACCTTGCGGCCGCGCTCCTTGAGAATCTGGGGAAGCGCATTGCGGAAGGGCTGCGGCCAGGGCCTGAGTTCGCCCGGCACGGCGCCGACCAGCGCGATATGCCGTTCGCCACCGAAGACGATCTCGGCTTCGTTCAGAGCTGCCAGCGCCTCGCGGCACAGGCCAGCTGCCCCGTCCTCGCCGAGGCCGATCAGCGCCAGCCAGGGAGCCGGCGCCTCATGGCTCGACAGAACATCGGATTCACGCAAAACTGGCGACATGACCGTCCTCATCCTTGGCGGAACGAGCGAAGCTGCTGCGCTTGACCAGCACCTGGCTGATCAGGCTCCCGATATTCGCGCCATTATCTCGTTGGCGGGGCACACCGTCGATCCCCGCCCGAGCAATCTGCCGGTCCGCGTCGGCGGCTTCGGCGGCGTCGAGGGCTTGAGGCGTTATCTGGTCGAGGAAGGCATTGTCGCCGTCGTCGACGCGACCCATCCCTTCGCCGCGATCATGCCTTTCCATGCCGAGCATGCCTGCAAGGCCGAGGGCGTGCCGCTGCTCGCGATCCGCCGCGAGTCCTGGAAGCCGCGCGCCGGAGATCGCTGGAAATCCGTGCCCGACATCGAGGCGGCCGCGCAGGCGCTGGGCGACGAGCCGCGGCGCGTCTTCCTCACCGTCGGCCGGCTCGAACTGCCGGCCTTCGCGGATGCGCCCCAGCATCGCTATCTCGTGCGCGCCATCGAGCCGATCGGCGACCGTCTGCCCGTGCCGCATGTCGATGTCATCCAGCAGCGCGGCCCCTTCGATGCCGATGACGAGGAGGATCTGATGCGCCGCGAGGGCATCGAGATTCTCGTCAGCAAGAATTCCGGCGGGCCGGCGACGGTCGGCAAGCTCGTGGCGGCGCGCCGGCTGTCCCTGCCGGTGGTGATGGTGGAGCGCCCGCCCAAGCCTGCTGTCGAGACCGTCGATCATATCGATCAGGTCCTGCCCTGGCTGGTGGCGCAGGGCATCTTCGCCACCGAGCGCGGCGTGTAGACGTAAGGCGCTGCGCCCTCGCGCGCGATCAGGCGCGTGCTCGACGCGCCGATCATCACCAGCGTCGCCATGTCCGCCGTGCTCGCGGCTGTGACGGCCTCCGCCAGCGTCAGGATGCGCAGAATCTCGTCCGGCCGCCCGACAGCGCGGGCGAAAAGCACCGGGGTCGCCGCGTCACGCTGTTCTGCCGCGAGTTCCAATGCCGCGCCGAGCTGCCAGGGCCGGGCCTTCGAGATCGGATTGTAGAGACAGATCACTAGGTCTGCGGCGAGCACCGCTTCGAGCCGCGCCGTCACGACATCCCAGGGCTTCAGGTTGTCCGAGAGCGAGATCGCGCAGAAATCGCCGCCTAGCGGGGCGCCGGCCCGTGCCGCTGCTGCCAGCATCGCGGTGATGCCGGGCTCGACCGTGATCGTGATGGCCGGCCATTCCGCCGGCCCGGCCTCCAGCGCCTCGAACACCGCCGCCGCCATCGCGAAGACGCCGGGATCGCCGCCCGAGACCACCGCGACCGTCCGGCCCTCCGCCGCCAGTTGCAGGGCATGGGAAGCCCGTTCGACCTCGACGCGATTGTCGGAAGCATGCTTGGTGAGCCCGGTCCGCTCCGGTACGCGGTCGACATAGGGGCCGTAGCCGACGATATCGGTCGCGGCATCGAGCGCGGCCTGTGCGGCCGGCGTGATCCACTCCGCCGTGCCCGGGCCGAGCCCGACGATGGTGAGCGAGCCCGTCACAGGCGCCGCCCCTCGCCTGGCACCAGCACCATCGCGAAATAGGGGGCCTCGTCATCGGCCTTGTCGGCGAGGCGCGCCACGACCTGCCGCGCCATCGTCGCGCGCTCGACATAGATCGCGCGCCCTTCCAGCCCGGCGGCCACGAGCGCGCGGCGCACCTTCGGCAGGTTGCGGCCAAGCTTCATGATGACGGCGGCGTCGGTATCGGCAAGACGGCGCGCGAGTTCCGCCTCTGGCAAAGTGCCGGGCAGCACGGTCATGACATCGTCGCCCCAGGTGATCGGCGCTCCGGCTTCGCCCCAGGCGCCGGTCATCCCGGTGACGCCGGGCACGACCTCGGTCGGAAAGCGCTGCGAAAGCCGCCGCCACAGATGCATGAAGGAGCCGTAGAAGAACGGATCGCCGTCACAGAGCACGGCAAGGGTCCGCCCAGCCTGCATCTCGATCGCGAGCCGTTCCGCCGCCTCCTCGTAGAACGCTGCGATCGGTCCGTCATAGTCGGGCTCGCCGACGCTGGCCTCGATCGTCACGGGAAAGGCGAGCTCGATCTCGCGGGCCGGATCGGGCGCGATGATCGCATCCGCCGTGCTGCGGGCGTTGCCGCGCCGGCCGCGCTTGCAGAAATGCACGAGGCGGTCGGCCGTTGTGATGATCTCCCGCGCCCTGACCGTCATCAGGTCCGGGGCGCCGGGCCCGAGGCCGACGCCGTAGAGCAGGGTCCTGTTCGTCCCGCTCATCGCTTATTCCTTGTCCTGCGCCAGCGCGTTGACCGCCGCCGCGGCCATGGCCGAGCCGCCGCGCCGCCCATGCACGACGACGAAGGGTAGGCGCCCGTCCTTAGCGAGCGCTTCCTTCGATTCGGCCGCGCCCACGAAGCCGACGGGGATGCCGATCACGGCAGCCGGCTTGGGCGCACCCGCATCGAGCATCTCGAGCAGGCGGAAAAGCGAGGTCGGCGCATTGCCGATCACGACGACGGCGCCGGTGAGGCGCGGTTTCCAAAGCTCCATGGCGGCGGCGGAGCGTGTCGTGCCCATCTGCGCCGCCAGCGCCGGGACCTGCGGATCGTCCAGCGTGCAGAGAACCTCATTGTTTGCCGGCAAGCGGGCGCGCGTCACGCCGTTGGCGACCATCTTGGCGTCGCAGAGGATCGGCGCGCCAGCCTTGAGGGCGGCCTGCGCGGCCTCGGCGAATCCTGCGGACATCTCCACATCCCTGGGCAGGTCGGTCATGCCGCAGGCATGGATCATGCGGACGACCACGCGCTCGGCCGCGCCGCTGAAGCGGGCGAGATCGGCCTCGGCGCGGATGATGGCGAAGGAGCGCTCGTAGATCGCCGCGCCGTCCTGGATATAGTCGTATGCCTTGTTCAACCCTGCGATCCCGTCGAACGCGCGGCCTTCAGCCGGGCTTGAATATCCTGTCCGGGCTGCAATCGCGTGAGCAGCGCCGGAAGGTCAAGCGTCGCGACCGGCTTGTCCCGCGTCGTGCCGCTCATCACGACGTCATAGCGCCCGTCACGCCCCACCAGCGTGAGATCCGCCGCGGCTGGATGGGCGCAGGCCTTGATGCAGCCGGAAACGTGCAGCGTCACGCCCTGCGCAAGCAGGTCGCCGGCAGCTTCGGCGAGCTTGGCGGCATCCGCCATGGTCGGCGCCTCGGCGCGCGAGCAGGCGGGACTGCCGGCGCAGGCCTGCACCGAAAGGCGTGGATCGTCGTCGCGCGTGATCAGCCCGAGATCGTCGGCCAGCGCCAGCAGGCTCTCGGCCTCGGTGCGGCCGAGATCGCGGAATGCCAGCCCGCGCCAGGGCGAGAGCCCGATCGCGGCCCGATCGAGCTCTGCGCCGAGCCTGTCGAGTGCTGTCGCATCGTAGCGCCCGAAGGGCAGGCCGATAAGTGGGGCGAAGCGATCCTCGCCCCAGGCGAAGAGTCCCGCGCGCCGGGGAGCCGGGCGCAGGCCGGGAGCATCGGTGGCAGGCAGGTCGGTCAGCCCCGCGAGTTCATCGGGCGAAAGATCGCGCAGGCGGCGGATGCGATCGGGCGCGGCTTTGCGCAGGGCCGCGAAACGGCGCAGGGCGGTTTCGACTTCCGCAGCGGCTTCCGCTTCGGCAACCTGACTACGCCAGAGGCGATCTCCGAGGCAGAGGGCTGCGCGCCCGGCCGCGACGCCAACGAGGCGAATGTCGCAGGGAAATTCATCCAGCGCTTGCGCGCCGCCATCATCCACGACCACGCTGAGCTTGACCGGCAGGCCGGATACAGCGCGGGCGCGCTGCTCGATCTGCGCGGCCAGTGCGGCGGCGTCGATCAGGCCGGTCGGGTCCCGCCCAGCCAGCGGCGAGACCAGCGTCACGCGCTGCGGTCCGTCGCCTTCGTGCTCATCGACGAGATGTTCCGCCAGCAGGTGCTCGACCAGCACGGGATGGCTCTTGGACGTCACGCCGCGGAGCTGAAGATTAGCGCGGGCGGAAATCTCGATCAGTCCGTTGCCATGCGCGTCCGCCAGTGCCGCGATCCGCCGCAACTGCGCAGGTGTCAGCTGTGCACCGGGCGGATGCAGGCGCACCAGCCAGCCATCGCCAGTCTCCATCGGCCTGAGCGTGCTTGGGCACCAGCCTCGCCGCAGCGCTTCCTTGGGGAGGGCGCTCATTCCGCCGCCTCCCGCGCCAGGAAGGCGCCGACCGAGTTGCGCCGGCTGTTCCAGAGCCCGCGCCGCGCTGCCTCGGCCAATCGCGAGCGGATCGAGGCGGCGGCCGGTGCGTTGGCGGTTTCGAGCGCGGACCAGACCTGCGGATCGGCGCAATAGGCCTGAAAAACGGCATCGAACAGCCCATCCGCGACGGCATCCGTGCTCGCCGCGAAGACGAAGAGCGTGTCGACGGCCTCGGCCAGTTCCGCCGCGCCGCGCCAGCCATGGGCGAGCTGACCGGCGATCCAGCGCGGGTGCGTGAGGCGGCCATGGACGATGCGGGCAATGTCCTCGGCCAACGTCCGGGCCTTCGGCGCTTCCGGGTTGGAGCTGTCGAGGCTGTAGAGCGCGGGATCGGCGCCGAGCGCCTTCGCCGCCGCCGCAAGCCCGCCGATCACGTCGGCCGCACTGCTGGCTTCGAGGATGTCGCGCCCGGCCGTGTCGCTGACATGGATGAAGGCATCGGAGGCGCGGATGCGCTCGGCGAAGCCGGCATCCGTGCTGCCCACGCCTTCCGGCCCGCCATAGGCATGATCGGAAGCGGCGAGATAGGCGGCGCCGAGTTCGGCGCGCTCCGTCCAGTCGCCGTCGAGCGCGCGATCGGCCATGGCAGCGCCATAGCGGCCGGGCGCGGCGCCGAAGATGCGCGCATTGTACTCGCCGCGGCGGCGGGCTGCGGCAGGCTCGTTCCAGTCGTCGGTCTCGTCCAGCGCCGCGACGGCGCGCGCCGCCTGGTCGAGCAAGGAGATCTGGCCGGGGAAAGTGTCTCGGAAGGTGCCGGAGATGCGCACGGTCACGTCGAGGCGCGGATAGGCGAGCTTTGGCTGCGGGACGATGCTGAAGCCGGTGACGCGGGTCGAGGCATTGTCCCAGATGGGCTCGACGCCCATCAGCGCCAGAGCATGGGCGATATCCTCGCCGCCCGAGCGCAGTGTCGGCGAGGCCCAGAGATCCATGACGATCCGGCGCGGATAGTCGCCATGGTCTTGCAGGTGGCGCGAGACCACCGCCTGCGCCGCCAACTTGCCGAGCCTTGCGGCTGCGCGCGTCGGGATCGCGCGCGGATCGAGGGTCGAGAGATTGCGCCCTGTCGGCAGCACATCAGGCCGCCCACGATGCGGCGAGCCGGCGGGGCCGGGCGGAACGAAACGGCCATCGAGGGCGGCGAGCAGGTTGTCGCGTTCGTTGCGGGCGGAGACCGCGTCGATCGCGGAACGGCCGAAGACATGCAGGCCGTCGCGGAAGGGCAGTTCGGCGATGTCGCAGAGATGCGCGTCGAGCCGCGTCAGCGCCTCGTTCATCTCGGTATCCTCTGCGACGCCGCAGGAGGCGGCGAGCCCGCTCGCCTCGGCCCGGGCCCGGATTTCGCTCGCGACGATGTCGGCGCGGCGCGGGTCGAGCACCTGCGCCTGCGAGAACTCTTCGACGAGGTCGCGCAGCAGGGCGGCTTCGCCGGCGGCTTCCGTCTCGGCGAGCGGCGGCGGCAGATGGCCGAGCGTGAGGGCCGAGAGCCGCCGCTTGGCCGGAGCGGCCTCGCCGGGATCGTCGACGACATAGGGATAGACCACCGGCAGCCCGCCGATGGCGAGCCGCGGCCAGCAACCGGTCGAGAGCGCAACCGCCTTGCCCGGCAGCCATTCCAACGTGCCATGGGTGCCGAGATGGATCAGCGCGTCGATGGATTCCGTCTGGCGCAGTGCGAGATAGAAGGCGAGATAGCCATGGCCTGGCGGCGCGTCGGGGTCGTGATAGCGTGCCTTGCGGTCGGGGGTCGCATCGCGTGCTGGCTGCAGGGCCACCGTCAGATGGCTATGGCGCACGGCCCGGAAATGGAAGACGCCATCGCGGCAGGCGGGGTCTGCTTCGGGAGTGCCGTGGCTGGCGACGAGGGTTTCGCGGGCGGCGGCGGGGATCGTGGCGAGCCAGTCGCGATAGGCAGCGAGCGGGATGCTGAGGCTGAGCGAACCCGTCGTCAGGGCGGCCATGAGAGTCTGACTATCGGGCCGAGCCTCACCGACCTCATATCCCGCTCCAGCCAGCAATTCCCGGATCGCCGCCACGCTCGCCGGCGTGTCGAGCCCGACGGCGAAGCCGGCGCGTCCGCCGCGCGCGGGGTAGTCCGACATCACCAGCGCCAGCCGGCGCTCTGCCACAGGCTTTCGGGCCAGCGCGACCCAGCTTTCCGCCAGATCGGTGAGCGCGGCGATCCCCTCCGGATCGGGCACGAGCCGGCGGATGGACAGGCCGGTCGCCGGATCGGTCTGTTCCGCTTTGAAGGCGACGGGGACCGCGCCGATGCGCCCGTCGAACTCGGGCAGCGCCACCTGCATGGCGAGATCGGCGGCCGATAGCCCGCGCGGCGATGCCTCCCACGCCTCGCGGGGGCTGCCGACCGGCACCGCCTGCAGGATCGGGCAATCGGCGCCGTCGAGCAAGAAATCCGCACCTTCGCGGGCGGAGAAGGCGGTGGTGGTAATGATCAGCGCGGGCTTCCGGATCGCAATCAGCGCCGCGAGTTCGGCCGTGGTGGTGGGGTCCTTCAGGCTGGTCAGCGCGAGCGGCAAGGGCGCCAGGCCGCGTGCGGTCAGCGAGGAGGCGATCGCTTCGCCCATGGCGGTGTCGCCGGCCGCGACGCCGGAGCGATAGAGCAGGACCGGTACGAGCGCGTGATCGGGGGGCAGGGCGGCAAGCGCGGCGCGCCAAGGCAAGGGGCGGCCACCGGCGCCAAGCGCGAAGAAGGAAGGCAGCGGGACGGGAGCGATTTCAGTACTGTCCCGCTGACGCTGATCCGCCAGATATCCCTCGATCCGCCCCAGCAACCGCCGCATATTCTCGGTGCCGCCGCCGACCCGGAAATAGGCCAGTAGCTCGACAGCGAACTCCGCCGGCACCGTCGCATGCTCGCCCAGCCTTGGATCGTCGCGCTCGTCGCCGGGCAGGATCGCCAGCGGAATGCCGCGCTCACGACAAATCGTGCCGAGCTGCTCGATGCCGTAGCGCCAGTAGTCGAGCCCGCCGAGGCAACGCAGCAGCACGAAGCGGCACTGCGCCGCCGTCTTCTCGATCAGGAAATCGACCGAGAGCGGATGCTTCAGGCGTCGGAGCGGCGCGAGCCGCACCGACAGGCCGCTGTCAACTGCTGTCACCGCCAGCGCCGAAAGGTCGCTGTCGGTGAAGGACAGCACGAGCACGTCTCCCGGCGGCAGGGCGAGATCGACGGCGTCCTCGCCGTCGTCGAGCCTGATCTCGATGGTCGGGAGAAGATGCATCGCGCCAGTTTACGCCCCCGCGAGAGCCGCTTCCACGGCCTTGAGGTCGAAGCCCTTGAGGCCGATCACGGTGAGGCGGCCATCGCGCGGCTCGCTTGCACCCCAAGGGCGGTCGAAATGATGGCCGACGCGCCGGCCGACGCCCTGCACGACGAGCCGCATCGGCTTGCCCGGCACGGCGGTGAAGCCCTTGAGCCGCAACACGCCCTCGGCCTCGGCCGCCTTGGCGACGCGCGCCGTGAGCTCCTCCGGCGACAAGCCGGCCGGCAGCTGCACGGCGACCGAGTCGAAATCGTCATGGTCGTGATCATGCTCGCCCTCGCCGTGATGCGAGGGGCGGGCGGCGAGGTCGCTTTCGGCGGCGGCGCCGAGGCCGACGATCAGCGCCGGCTCGACCTTGCCATGGGCGGTCTCGATGATCTTGATCGCCTTCGGCAGATGCTCGGCGATCTCGGCCTTGACCCGCGCCCGGCCGGCCTCGTCGACGAGGTCGCTCTTGTTGAGCAGGATCAGGTCGGCGCAGAGGATCTGGTCCTCGAACACCTCCTCCAGCGGGTTGTCGTGTTCGACGGAGGCGTCGGCCGCCTTCTGCGCGGCGAGCGCCTCGGGATCATCGGCGAACTGGCCCTCGGCCACGGCCGGGCCGTCGACCACCGCGATCACGCCGTCGACGGTGACGCGCGAACGGATCGCCGGCCAGTTGAAGGCGGTGACGAGCGGCTTCGGCAAGGCGAGGCCGGAAGTCTCGATCAGGATATGCTCCGGCGGATTGGGTCGGTTCAGCAGCTTCTCCAGCGCCGGCACGAAATCATCGGCGACGGTGCAGCAGATGCAGCCGTTCGGCAGTTCGACGACATCCTCGTCGCTGCAGCCGGCGATGCCGCAGCCCTTCAGGAACTCACCGTCGAAGCCGAGATCGCCGAATTCGTTGACGAGCACGGCGAGCTTCTTGCCCTGCGCGTTCTCGAGGAGGTGGCGTACCAGCGTCGTCTTACCGGCGCCGAGGAAGCCGGTGATGATGGTGCAGGGCGTCTTGCTAAGTGACGTCTTGCCCAGATTGGCGGTCTGCGGAGCGTTCATGATGTCATCCTTGCTGGCGCGCCGGCAAAGGCGGCACGCGCGCGACCACGCCCTTGCGGAAGGACTGCGGCCGCTCTTTCCAGGGAACGATGCCGTTGGCGCTGGCGGCATAGGCCTCCGCGGCGCCGACGATTTCGTCGAGATGGGTGTCGGTGTCGAGATCGCCGATCAGATAGGTCCATTTGCCATCGGCGCTGAGCGCGATGGTGCAGGGCCGCTTGCAGACGGCGAGGCATTCGACGGGCAGCACGGGGATCGTGCTGCCCTTGGCTGCGAGCTGCGCGGAGAGCCGCTCGGCCAGCGCCAGCCCGGGTTGGTCGTAACCCTCCGGGAGATCGGCGCGGGCACGGCGGCAGGCCGTGCAGACATGGATGGTGAGGTCGCCCTCGGACATTGGCTTGCCTTCAGGCTTCGGCGGCCCGGCGGCTCGCCCGAGGCCAGAGCACGCCGACCATGAAGGCGGTGACGAGCCAGAGCGCAGCCTGGATGCCGAGCGAGAGCGACGCGAAATGCGCGGCGACCTCGGCCGGCACCTTGCTCTCCGGCGCGGCCGGATGCGGGGCGCCGACGACATGCGGCAGCAGGATCAGGACGATCGCCACGAGTTTGAGCCAGGGCTGATCGAAGCGCAGGAACAGGAAGAGTCCGGCCGCGGTGCCGACGGCGGTCCACAGCCACCAGAGCTGACGCTGCTCCAGCGCGGCAGAAGCCGCACCCGGCAGTTCCGGCGCGAGACCCATGGCAGGCGCGAGCCCGAGCGCGAGGAAGCCGCAGGCCCCCCAGACGAGGGCGCTGCGCTGGTCGATGCTGTCGCCGGCTGCGATCATGCCCGCGAGTAGCAGCGCCGCGAAGCCGATCGCGGTCGCGATCGTCACAGCGCTGGTGAAAAGCGTGCGCTGGAGGCCGTCCTGCGGCTTCCATTCGGCATGGTCATGGCCGGGCGCATCGCCTGCCGGTCCGTGCGCGAGGATGATCTTCGCCTCGCCGTCGAAGGCTGCCAGCGTCGGCGCTTTCAGCGCGAGCGCGGCCTCATAGGTCTCGGCCTTGAGGATCAGCGGGGTGGTGGTGACATGCTGCAGGGCGGCGACGATCAAGCCAGCCAGAAGCCCGGCCAGGATGCTGACCGTGAGAACGCGCGTGACCATGGATGCTTTCCCTCAGTGGCAGGGAAAGGCGAGGCCGTGACGGGTGTCGTGCGCGGCGTTGTGGACATTGGTCGAGGCCGCGAAGCCGGTCGTGTAGATCAGCGCGACGCCGATCACGAGCGCGGCGGCGACCGCCTTGACGCGTTCCGAAACGCTGAGCGTGGGGGTGGAAACCGAAGCGGTGTTCATAGGCGTTCTCCGTGGCCGCCCCGCCGGCAGCCGGTTGGATCTCTGCGGGTCGACGGCAGGTCTCCTGGCTCGCGGATTTGGCGCCCCGTGCCGCCTTCCCGGAACGTACGCTCCAGTGGCCGATGGCGAAGGACATCCGCTTACAGTTGCGGGGGCAGCCGCGGTCTCGCACCGCGTTCCCTTTTCACCTCCTCGCGGAGGCACCGTCACGGATCATCATTAGCCATCGCCGTGTTGCTGTGCAATGCAGGATGGTCCCTTGAGCCCTGCTTCCGCGATGCCGAACGACATACCCCACCTCACCCTCGTCCTCGGCGGTGCCCGTTCCGGCAAGAGCCGCCATGCCGAGGCGCTGATCGAGGCGTGGCCTGCGCCCTGGACCTATATCGCCACGGCGCAGGCCTATGACGACGAGATGCGGGAGCGCATCGCCGAGCACCGCGCGCGCCGGCCGGCGGGTTGGCAGACGGTCGATGCGCCGCTCGACCTGCCCGAAGCCATCACCGTCCAGCCGGAAGGGCGCCCGATCCTGGTCGATTGCCTGACGCTCTGGCTGACCAATCTCATTCTCGCAGAGCACGATACCGCCGCCGCACGCGAGGCCCTGATGGCCGTCTGCGAGCGCGCATCCGCCCCGCTCCTGCTGGTCGGCAACGAGGTCGGGCTCGGCATCGTGCCGGACAATGCGCTCGCTCGCCGCTTCCGTGACGAGGCCGGGCGCCTCCATCAGACGCTTGCGGCGCGTGCGGCCAGCGTGGTCTTCATGGTCGCCGGACTGCCGATGCGAGTGAAATGATGACCGACAGTGAAGACGCCGCCCGCCACAAGGCGAAGATGGAGAAGCGCAAGGCGGTGCAGGACGCCGAAGTCGCCTCCAAGACGCTCGAAAAGGGATTGCTGATCGTCAATACCGGCCCCGGCAAGGGCAAGTCGACGGCGGCCTTCGGCCTGATCCTGCGTGCGCTCGGCCATGACTGGCGCATCGGCGTGGTGCAGTTCATCAAGGGCGCCTGGTCGACCGGTGAGCGCAAGGCGCTCGAAGCCTTCGGCGATCAGGTGAGCTGGCACAGCATGGGCGAGGGCTTCACCTGGGAGACGCAGGACAAGGCCCGCGACATCGCCGCCGCCGAGCGCGCCTTCGCAAAGGCGAAGGAGCTGATGGCCGATCCCGAGATCAGGCTTGTCGTCCTCGACGAACTCAACATCGCCCTGCGCTACGACTACCTGCCGCTCGCCGAGGTCGTCGCGACGCTGGCCGCGCGCCGGCCTGACCTGCACATCGTCGTCACCGGCCGCAACGCCAAGCCGGAATTGATCGAAGCTGCCGACCTCGTCACCGAGATGACGCTGGTGAAGCACCATTTCGCGGCAGGCGTGAAGGCGCAGCAGGGAATCGAGTTCTAGCAGGCCACGCCGCCGGCTGCCGCTCGTTTGCCGGAGAACGAACGCGGGCGGCTCTCATGCGTTCATGTCCTCGATCACAGTTTTCGGGGGTAGGGCGATGAGTGGTTTTCTCTGGGGAGAGCTGGATCTGCTGCTCAGATTGCTGGCCGGCATGGCCGCCGGCATCGTCGTGGGCTGGGAGCGGACCAACAAGCAACGCGCGGCCGGGATCCGCACCTTCGGGCTGGTCGGGTTGGGCACGGCCGCCGCCGCGACGATCTTTAGCGAGCCGAACGAGGCTGACGCCGCGAGCCGCGTCGTCCAGGGGCTGCTGACCGGAATCGGCTTTCTCGGCGCCGGCGTCATCGTGCTGCGCCGGGGCCATTCGACGCCGACCGGATTGACCACCGCCGCAGCCATCTGGGTCACCGCTGCGCTCGGTTGCGCTGCCGGGCTCGGCGATCATGCGATTGTGGTGTCGGCCACGCTGCTTGCACTCGTCCTGCTCGCCATCGACCATTCGGTCGAGCGTTGGGCCGGCCGCGACGGAGCGGCCGGAACGGGCGAGGCGCCGCCTTCCTGAGTTCCGGATCGGCTTACATCCTGACATCAGGGCACGCGGGAGGATGCTGTCGGCGACCTGAGTCTCCGGCTGCCCTGCTTTGCCACGCGCCCCAACCGCCGCCCCTTGACGGTTCCAAGCTATCTCTTCAAACTGAATCTGAATTCAGATTCAGTTTCGAGGCCGTGTATGGTTGGCACTCAGCAGAAGCAACCGCGCAAGGCAGGGAAGCGCGAAGCGATCCTTGCCGCCGCGCGCGGCATCGTCTCGGAGGTCGGTTTCCATGAAACCGCGATCGCTGCGGTCGCTGCCGCCAGCGGCGTCTCGACCGGCAGCGTCTATTCCTATTTCGCCTCGAAGGCCGAATTGATGGCCGAGATCGTCGCGGCCGTGTCGTCGCGCGAGTTGGCCGTGCTGCGCGAGATTGCCGCGAGCGACGCGCCCGTCGCCGAGCGTTTGACTGCTGCGGTCGAGGCTTTCGCCCGCCGGGCCTTCGCCAATCGTCGCCTCGCCTGGTCGATGATCGCAGAACCTGCCGATCCGGCCGTCGACGCGACGAGGCTCGACTATCGCCGTGAGATCGCCGGCATTTTTCGCGCGCTCGTCGTCGAAGGTGAAGGGCAGGGCGCCTTTCGCCCGGTCGACCCCGATGCCGCGGCCGCGATGATCGTCGGCGGCTTCATGGAGGCGCTGATCGGCCCGCTCTCGCCGGATCGCCCGATCACGCCCGAACGCGGCCGCGAGATCGCGACGGCGCTGGCCGATCTCTCCCTCGCCGCGCTGATTTCCCGAGAAGGACAGGCCGCATGACCACGCTCGATGCTTACGGCTATGACACCCATGAGGTGTTGAATCAGGCGCCTGCGCTCGCGGATTACGATGCCTTCGCCGCAGACCCTGCGCTCGGCCATATCCTCGACACCTTCGGCGCCGGCTGGTTCCGCGAGCAGGCGAGTGTCGTCGGCGGTCATGTCGGGTCGCAACGCGTGCAGGACCTGGCGCGGCAGGCCAATCGCAGCCTGCCGGAACTGCGCACGCATGACCGTTGGGGCCGGCGCATCGACCAGATCGAGTTCCACCCGGCCTGGCACGAACTGATGGGGCTCGCGATGCGCGACGAGTTCCATTCGCTGTGCTGGACGAAACCGCGCCCCGGTGCGCAGGTGGCGCGGGCCGCCATCTCCTATCTCTGGAACCAGGGCGAGAACGGCATCTGCTGCCCGCTCGGCATGACCTATTCGGCGATTCCCGTCCTGCAG
This sequence comes from Allobosea sp. 47.2.35, assembly GCF_024655635.1. Classification (GTDB taxonomy): domain Bacteria; phylum Pseudomonadota; class Alphaproteobacteria; order Rhizobiales; family Beijerinckiaceae; genus Allobosea. The sequence goes on from NZ_JANLGI010000013.1 coordinate 161,773, forward strand.
CGCGATCCGGCGCGCTGGGCCGAGTTCGGCCGGCTGATCACCTCAACCGATTACGATGGGCGCCCGCTGCCGGCGGCGCAGAAGCGCGGCGGCACGGTCGGCATGGCGATGACCGAGAAGCAGGGCGGCTCCGACCTGCGCCAGACCCAGACTGTCGCGACGCGCAATGCCGACGGCACCTATTCCCTCACCGGCCATAAATGGTTCTTCTCGGTTCCGCATTCCGACGTGTTCCTGACGCTGGCGCGGACCGAGGAGGGCGTCTCCTGCTTCGTCGTGCCGGGCTGGCTGCCGGATGGGTCGCGCAACCGGCTGCAGGTCCAGCGGCTCAAGGACAAGTGTGGCAACAAGTCGAACGCGTCGTCCGAGGTCGAATTCCGCGGCGTGATCGCCCATCTCATCGGCGAGCCCGGCCATGGCATCCGCGCCGGGCTGGAGATGAACCATTACACGCGGCTCGATTTCGCCGTGGGCTCGGCCGGGCTGATGCGCCATGCGGTGGCACAGGCCGCGCACCACACCGCCCATCGACGCGCCTTCCAGAAGGCGCTGATCGACCAGCCGATCATGGCGAATGTCATCGCCGACCTTGCGCTTGAGGTCGAAGCCTCCGCCTGGCTCGCCTTCCGCTTCGTCCATGCGCTCGACCGGGAGGATGCGAGCGAGGCGGAGAAGCTGATCGGCCGCATCGGTGCGCCGATCGCCAAATACTGGAACTGCAAGCGCGCCACCCCGGTCGTGGTCGAGGCGCTTGAATGCCATGGCGGCAACGGCTTCATCGAGGACCATCTGATGGCGCGGCTCTATCGCGAGGCGCCGCTCAACGGCATCTGGGAGGGCACGGGCAATGTCGTCTGCCTCGACGTGCTCCGTTCGATCCGCCGCTATCCCGATTGCGTGCCGGCCCTGCTCGACGAGTTGCGCACTGCCCGCGGCAGCGACCCGCGTTACGACGCCTTCTTGACCGAACTGGAGACCGATCTGGTCGATGTGCTCAGGCACGAGCATCTGGCGCGGCGCTTCGTCGAGCGCATGGCGCTGGCCCTTGCGGCCTCGCTATTGATCCGCCACGCGCCGCACGCGGTCGCCGATGCCTATGTGGCCTCGCGCTTGGCCGGCGGCTGGTCCGGCCATTTCGGCTCGCTGCCGCAGGGCGCCGATCTGCAGGCGATAGCCCGGCGGGCCGTACCGGTGCCGAACTGAGGCTTCAGAGCAGCGTCACGGCGGCTAGCAGTGCGGCCAGCGCCCACAGCAGCCCGCAGGAGCGTTTGTAGAGCGTGAGAGCCCGCCGGATATCGGCGGCGTTCGCCTCCGCACGGCCATCGCCCATCCAGTGATCCTCGACATGGGTCTCGCCATAGATGCGTGGCCCGGCGAGGCGCAGCCCCAGCGCCCCGGCCATCGCAGCCTCCGGCCAGCCGGCATTGGGCGAGCGGTGCTTGCCGGCATCGCGCCAGACCGCCCGCCAAGCGCCCCCGGCATCCGCGGACCTGTCGAAGGCGGCGGAGGCGGCCAGCAGCAACGCCGTCAATCGTGAAGCCGGCAGGTTGACGAGATCGTCGAGGCGGGCCGAAGCCCAGCCGAAGGCGAGGTGGCGCGGGGTGCGGTGGCCGATCATCGAATCGGCGGTGTTGATCGCCTTGTAGGCGGCGATGCCCGGCAAACCGCCGAGGCCGAGCCAGAAGGCCGGCGCGACGATGCCGTCGGAGAAATTCTCGGCAAGGCTTTCGATCGCCGCGCGCGATACGCCAGCCTCGTCAAGCGTCTGCGGATTGCGCCCGACGATCATCGAGACAGCCTGCCGCCCGCCTTCGAGGCCCTCCCGTTCCAATGCCTCGGCAACACGGGCGACATGCTCGTAGAGGCTACGCTGCGCAATCAGCGTCGAGGCGATCAGGGCGAGCGGTATCAACCCGAGGAGGCCGAATGAAAGGCACAGCTGCTGGATGAACGCACCCAAGGCCAGCGCGGCGACCACGATGAGCGTGGTCACGAACACGCCCATGATCTCGCGGGTGATGAAGGAGTCGCTCTCGCGGTTGAACCATTGATCGAGCGTTGTGATGAGCTTGCCGATCCAGGTGACGGGATGGCCTATCGCGGCATAGAAGCGCTGGGGATAGCCGATGCCGGCCTCGATCGCGAGGGCGAGAAGCAGCAATGCAAGGCTGACGGTGAGGTTCATGCGAGGGGCGGGCGCGATCTTGGCTGAGGACGGTATCTGGCATGGCGGCGATCTCGCCACGGCCCGCGCGCTCTTTCCGGAGGCGCCGCAGCCCTGGGTCGATCTCTCCACCGGGATCAATCCGATCCCCTATCCGCTTCCGGCGCTCCCGTTAAGCCTGTGGACACGCCTGCCCGGCGCCGATGACGAGGCCGCGCTGATCACAGCCGCCCGTGCCGCCTATCGCGTGCCGGCCCATGCCGGCATCGTCGCCGCGCCAGGCACGCAGATCCTGATCGAATTGCTGCCACGCCTGTTGCCCTCCGGTCCTGTCGCCATCCTCGGGCCGACCTATGCCGAGCACGGCCATGCCTGGCGCAAGGCGGGTTATGCCGTCGCCGAAACCGCTGCACCTGCCGAGGCGGCCGCGACCGTCGTCGTGGTCAATCCCAACAACCCCGATGGGCGCTTGTTGTCTCGGGGCGAGCTCACAAGCCTCGCCGCGCATTGTGCCGCCGATGGCGGCCTGCTCGTCATCGACGAGGCCTTCGCCGATTTCACGCCCGAAGCCAGCATCGTGCCGGAACTGCCGCCCGCGACGATCGTGCTGCGCTCCTTCGGCAAGACCTATGGCCTCGCTGGCCTGCGGCTCGGCTTCGCCATCGGTGCGCCCGAGCCGATGGCGAAGCTCAAGGCGGCTCTCGGTCCGTGGTCGGTGGCCGGTCCTGCGCTCCACGTCGGTGCCGCGGCGCTGTCCGATGCCGGTTGGCTCGCCGAGACCGGCCGGGAGCGTGCCCGCGATTCCGCCCGCCTCGACGCCCTGCTGGCGCCGCATGGCCGGATCGTTGGCGGCACGACCCTGTTCCGCCTGCTCGAAACACCGGAAGCGGCGGCGCTCTTCGCCCGTCTCGGCCAGCACGGCATCTATGTCCGCCGCTTCCAGAATGCGCCGGATCGACTTCGCTTCGGGTTGCCCGGCGACGAGGCCGAATGGTCGCGTCTGCGCGCGGCGCTCACCCTCGATGCCCCGGAAGCATCGCCGCCAGCGTGAAGCTTGCATGCGGCGGATGCGGGGACAGGAGCCGGCGGGCCGGCTAACGTCGAGCGCATAGGGATTCGGGGAGAGAAGACGCATGGTATTCCTGCCGCCGGAAGGCGACCTGACGATCGGCTTCGCTCACGCTGCCTATCAGCTCCGCGACGAATTCCTGACGCGCGGCCGTGCCGCTGGGAGTTTCGAGGTCCGCAGCCTGGACGAGTTGCGCGAGCGGGCGCCGGAGGCCGATGTGCTCGTCGTTTCCGGCCTGTGGCGCAACGATCTGCTGCCACGCCTGCCGAAGCTGCGCTTCATCCAGTCGATCAGCGCCGGCACCGACCAGTTCGACAAGCCGGCGATCGGCAAGGCCGGCGCCCGTCTTGCCAGCGCCCAGGGCGGCAATGAGCGGGCCGTGGCCGAGCATGCGATGTCGCTGATCCTGGCGCTCACCCGCCAGATCCATTTCGCTAGGGATAATCAGGCGAAGCAGGTCTGGCGCCCGATGATCGGGGATCGTGCGCGTCGCGAGGACGAACTCGGCGGCAAGACGCTGGTCATCGTCGGGCTCGGCCGCATCGGCCTCAGGCTCGCGAAGCTCGCGAGCGCCTTCGACATGCGCGTCATCGGCGTGCGCCGCAGCGCCGAGCCGCAGCCGCATGTCGAGGCGGTCGTCCATCCGGACAAGCTGGCCGAGACGGTGGCCGGGGCCGATTTCGTCGCCCTGACCTGCCCGCTGACGCCGGAGACGGAAGGGCTGATCGATGCCCGCATTCTCGGCGCGATGAAGCCTTCCGCCTACCTGATCAACGTCGCGCGCGGCCGCGTCGTCGACGAGATGGCCTTGCTCGATGCGCTCGGCAACAGCAGCATCGCCGGTGCCGGACTCGATTGCTTCCACGAGGAGCCATTGCCGCCGATCTCACCCTTCTGGCGCATGCCGCAGGTCATCGTCACCCCGCATAGCGCCGGCGAGACCCGTGCCTATGAAGGCAATGTCGTCGATATCCTCCTCGACAATCTGGACCGATTGGCGCGCGGCGAAACGGGCTTGCGCAACCAGATCGTCTGAGCGAGAGCGAGGAGGCGGCCATGGCTTCGCCGCGTTTCGCCCGGCCGGGCGGGCCGTCACTTATCCCTGCGCTCGGCGTCACGCAGGTCTTCGGCTACGGCACGCTGTTCTACGCCTTCACCGTGCTGGCGCCGCGCATGACCGCCGATTTCGGCTGGGCGCCGGAATGGACCTTTGGCGGCTTCGCCGTCGGGCTTCTGCTGGGCGGCGCGGTCGCTCCTGTCACCGGCAGCCTGATCGATCGCTATGGCACCCGGCTGGTGATGACGACCGGTTCCGGGCTGGCGGGTCTCTCGCTCTTCGTGCTGGCCGAGGCACGCGGCATCGTCAGCTACACGCTCGCGATGGCCGCCCTCCAGGCAGTGACCACCGCCGTGTTCTATGACGCCGCCTTCGCCGCGCTGACGCAGGCCCGCGGCAGTCAGGCGCGCCGCGCCATCAGCCAGCTCACCCTGATCGGCGGCTTCGCCTCGACCCTGTTCTGGCCGCTGACATCGAGCCTGCTCGCCTTCCTCGACTGGCGCGGCGTCTACCGGCTCTACGGCCTCTCGCAGATCCTGTTCTGCCTGCCCCTGCATCTCGTCTTCCTGCCCGGCCGGGTGAAGAGACCGGTCGCCGCCGAGGCCGGTGCTGTGGCTCCTTCCGTCGCGCAGGAGCCGGAGACGGCCTACCTGACGGGCGATATCCGTCGCCGCGCCTTCCTGCTGCTGGCGCTGGCCTTGTCGCTGCAGGGCTTCGTGGTCTCGGCCATGGCTGTGCATATGCTGGCGCTGCTGCAGGGTTTTGGCCTCGGCGCTGCCGTCGCGGTCGGCATCGGCGCGATGCTCGGGCCTTCTCAGGTCGCCGGGCGCCTGACCGAGATGCTGTTCGGGCGTGGCGTTGCGCCGGTCACGACGGCCTGGGTCTCGGCCTGGCTGATGCCGTTCGGCCTCGTCCTGCTCCTGATCGGCGGCTCGCTGCCGGCTGTCGCCGGACTCTTCGCCATCGCCTTCGGCATCAGCATGGGCCTGAGCTCGATCGTGCGCGGCACCGTCCCGCTTCAGCTTTTCGGCCCGGTCGGCTTCGGCGCGACCATGGGCAAGCTTGCGGCGCCCGGCCTCGTCATCAAAGCGGCGGCGCCGCTCGTCTTCGCCATCGCGCTGGAACGTGGCGGCGTCATGCTCTCGACGCTGCTGTTGATCGCCTTCTCGGCTTTCGCCGCCGGTGCGCTCATGCTGCTGGCGCGCGGGCGTTCGGTCTGAATTTCAGGCTCGCACCGTTCGCCACCAATGGCGCACGGCGTCACGCGTCCGCATTGCCAGTCCATAGGCGGCGGTGCTCCGAACCCAGCCGAGCACGTTGTCGCGCACGCGCACGATCTGGCCCATGACCCAGGTGAACCAGCGATAACTCAAAAGCTTCTCGCGGCCAGCATGGTAGATGCGTTCGACGAAGACGAAGCTCATCAGATGGGCGAAGGCTGTCACGATCAGTCCGGCCCAGAACTGCCCGCGCGCGAAGAGCAGCAGGCCGAACAGCTTCAAGGGCTCGGCGATGGCGAAGGGGATGGCCAGCGCCAGCAGGACGAGCGGCGGCGGCAGCGCGGCGACGCTCTCCTCCAGCCGGCGCATGATGCGCAGCTCCGCGAGCCGGCGCAGCAGCGGCCGATAGAGCGGCCGCAGGAACTCGTCGAGGATGACGAACACGGTGATGACGGCACGCAGGAGTGCGAGCAACCCGCGCATGAGCGGACCGCGTTCGGGCGCGGGCGAGGGCTGGAGATCGTCGGGCATCGCGATCCGATTCATAGATCGCGATTTGCGGCAATTCCATGCCGCCCGGCTTGCCTCTAGCGGCGAGCGTCTTCCTTCAGCATCGCCACGCCCTTCTCGGCGATCATCATCGTCGGATTGGCGGTGTTGCCGGAGGTGATCGTCGGCATCACCGAGGCGTCGATGACGCGCAGGCCCTCGACGCCGCGTACCCTGAGCCGCCCGTCGAGAACCGCGCCCGGATCGTCGTCGCTGCCCATCCGGGCCGTTCCCACGGGGTGGAAGATCGTGGTGCCGAGCTGGGCGGCGGCCTCCAGCAGGGCTTCGTCCGACTGGGCGGCATCGCCCGGCATATGCTCCTCCGGACGGAAGCGGGCGAGCGGGGCCTGCGCGACGATCCGGCGCGTCAGCTTCATCGCATCGACCGCGACCTGCCGATCCTCCTCTGTATCGAAATAATTCGGCGAGATGACGGGAGTGTCGCGCGGATCGGCCGAGCGCAGATGGATGCTGCCCCGGCTCGTCGGCCTGAGATTGCAGACGCTCGCGGTGAAGGCGTCGAACGGATGCAGGCCCGAGCCCCAGCTATCGAGCGAGAGCGGCTGGAAATGGTATTGCAGGTTCGCCGTCGCATATTGCGGCGAGGACTTCGCGAAGGCGCCGACCTGCGAGGGCGCCATTGTCAGCGGGCCGGTGCGGAGCGCCGCCCATTCCAGCGCCATCAGCGGCCGGCGCCAGAGCTTGGCATAGTCGCTGTTCAGCGTCTTGACGCCATGGACCTTGTAGACTGGCCGGATCTGGAGATGGTCCTGCAGGTTCTCGCCGACGCCGGGCGCATCGACCAGCGTCTCGATGCCGAAGCCCTGCAGACGCGCGCCGCTGCCGATGCCGGAGCGTTCGAGCAGGAGTGGCGAGGCGACGGCGCCGGCCGAAAGCACGACCTCGCCGTTGATCTCGGCCTTCAGTCTTTCTTCGTTCGCGGTGCCCAGTCCATGCGTGAACTCGACGGCTTTCGCACGGCCGTGCTCGAACAGGATGCGCTCGACATGGACCCCCGTCTCCAGCCGGAGATTGTCGCGGTTATGCCGCTCCAGCATCGGCTTCAGGAAGGCGCGATAGGCACTGAGGCGCCGCCCGCGCCGCTGGTTCACCTGGAAATACGAGGAGCCTTCATTGTCGCCGGTGTTGAAATCCGGGATCTTGGCGATACCGGCCGCTTCGGCGGCGTCCCGGATCGCGTCGAGGATCGCCCAGCGCACCCGCGGATGCTCGACGCGCCATTCCCCGCCGGCCTTATGCAACCCGCCTGGCGGCGGCGCCATATGATCTTCGTGCCGGAGGAAATAGGGCAGCACATCGTCCCAGCCCCAGCCGGCAAGGCCGCGCTGGCGCCAGCCGTCATAGTCGGCGGCCTGGCCGCGCATATAGACCATCGCGTTGATCGCCGAGGAGCCGCCGACGACCTTGCCGCGCGGATAGGCGAGAGCCCGCCCGCCGAGCCCGGCCTGCGGCTCGGTCTGGAACAGCCAGTCGGCGCGGGGGTTGCCGATGGCGAAGAGGTAGCCGACCGGGATATGGAACCAGACCCAGTCGTCCATGCCGCCGGCCTCGAGCACCAGGACCTTGTTCCTCGGATTGGCCGCCAGCCGGTTGGCGACGACGCAGCCGGCCGAGCCGGCGCCGATGACGACATAGTCGAAGCTGCCGATCAGGCGACGGTCGGAGGAGGCGGTATCGGGCATGACATATCCGGTAGTGCTATCGAGGCCACCTATCGTCTGCGGCCGATCAGCAATCTGGCATAGCTGGGGGAGGGGCGACAGCGCGTGGAAATGCGCCCTTCGTTGGTGTCCACCACGCTCCAAATTCCCTGCCAGCAGGGAATTTTCAGGGAGTTTAGAGCTGAGAGAGGGCTTGGGATAGGGTCGGCTTTCGGCTTAAGTGTTTTGGTTGTGTGCGATATTTGCTACTGGCTCGGAACTATGAAGCAGGGAATTTCCCGCTATCGAGCAGGGAAGCTGCCTGCGACGAGCAGGGAATGGGGAAGGCTCAAGCAGGGATGTAGTTCCGATTTTGAAGGCTGGGATTAATGCTGATTTGACGACGAGCTGTCGGTGGCGGTGGCGGTGGCTGAGCTGACGAAGCCACTGTATGCCCGTAAGCCACTGAAGCCATTGGGTAACTCTCTTGCGTGAGGGCTTTGCTTATCCTATATGGGGGGCATCGCATATTTTAGCGACGCTAGCCGAGACCGATCAGATCGTGTTCGGCACTCCTAATTGAGGCATCATCACCTCTGAGTGAGCAGCCCTCGTTAGGCAAGGTGTAGGCCTTCCGGGTGAGCTGGACGGGTCGCGCTTTGCTGCGAGTGCTCACTTGTTCTGGTCGTCTCCTTGAAAAAGGAAACGATCGCAATGCCCTCTCATCTCCCCAAGTCGCAGGTGCCTGTTCGCCGCCGCGTCCAACCTGCCGCACATGATCCCGCGCTCGCGCGTGCTGCGGCGGCTTTTGCGCCGCAGGTGAGCGAGCGACGGCTGGTGGACCTCAAAGCGTCGGTGCGCAATGCGCGCACGCATTCGCAGAAGCAGATCCACCTGATCGCCGAGAGCATCAGGGAGTTCCGGTTCACAACGCCGATCCTGGTGACCACTGATGGTGAGATCGTCGCGGGCCATGGTCGCTATGAGGCGGCAAAGTTGCTCGGCATGACGACAGTCCCGGTGATCTGCATCGATCACCTCGGTCCGCAGCAGATCCGGGCGTTGCGGATCGCGGATAACCGCTTGGCTGAGCTTTCCGGCTGGGACGACGAGATCCTCAAGCTGGAGCTGGGCGAGCTGATCGAGCTCGACTTCGAGGTCGACGTGATGGGCTTCGAGACCGCCCAGATCGATGTGATCCTCGACCCTGGTGTTCAGAAAGCGACGAAGGCTGATCCGGCCGATGCGTTGCCGGCGCTGCAGGATGTCGCGGTGACCGTGCGTGGCGATCTCTGGCTGCTGGGCGAGCACCGTATCCTGTGCGGCGATGCGCGCGAGCGTGGCGACTATCAGACGCTGATGGGCGGTGAGCTCGCCCAGATGGTGTTCGTGGATCCGCCGTACAACGTCCAGGTCGATGGTCATGTCAGCGGCCTGGGCAAGGTCAGGCACCGCGAGTTCGCGATGGCCTCGGGCGAGATGAGCAAGCTCGAGTTCACCGGCTTCCTGCACGCGGTGTTCGCCGAGATCGCGGAGGCGTCGCAGGATGGCGCGCTGATCTATAGCTGCATCGATGGCCCGCATCTGCACGAGATGCTGAATGCCGGCTATGGCGTGTTCAATGAGCTGAAGTCGGTGATCACCTGGGCCAAGGCGAATGCCGGGATGGGTTCGCTCTATCGCAGCCAGACCGAGCTGATCACGCTGTGGAAGAAAGGCAAGGCGCCGCACATCAACAATATCGAGCTCGGCAAGCACGGCCGCTACCGCACCACGCTGTGGAGCTATGCGGGGGTGAACGGCTTCCGCAAGGGCCGGATGGCGGAGCTGGAGAGCCACCCGACGGTAAAGCCCTGCGCGATGGTGATGGACGCGATCAAGGATTGCTCGAAGCCCAAGGGTATCATCCTCGACAGCTTCAGCGGCTCCGGCACGACCCTGATCGCCGCGGCCAGGACCAAGCGCCGCGGCTACGTCATGGAGTTCGATCCGCTCTATGTCGACGGTGCGATCCGGCGCTGGGAGACGCTGTTCAAGGCCGAGGCGCGCCATGCCGAGACGGGGCTGACCTTCGCGGAGATGGCGGCGCAGCGCGGGGGCGATGCCAATGTCGGCACGTTGTCGGACGAGAGCGTTGGAGGGGGCCATGTCGCGTGAGGATGATCCCCCGGCCGTAGGTCACAAGAAGCCGCCGCTGCACACCCGCTTCCAGAAGGGGCGCAGTGGCAACCCCTCGGGCCGCCGCAAAGGAGAACAGGCCAAGCAGGATTATCGTGAGATGGTCCTGTCTCGGCTTGTGCCGATGACCATCGGCGGCAAGCGGGTGAAGGTGACGGCGCGCGAAGCGCTCTATCAAAAGCTCCTCGCGATGAGCTTCGATGGCAACCTGAACGCGATGAAGCTGCTCCTGAAGGACGATAGCCTCAACGACAACAAGACCGATGCGGAGTCGTCGCTGAGCGATGCGGAGGAGGAAGCGCTGATTACGCGCTTCCTCGCGCGTCAGCTCAAGAATGCGAAGGGAGGTGGTGATGACTGACGACGACATCCTCACCGCCATCCTGCGCCGCGATCTGGCGAGCTTCATCGAGCATTGCTTCGTGACGCTGGAACCGGGCACGGCCTATCAGCACAACTGGCATATCGAGGCGATCGCCTATCAGCTGATGCGGGTCTGGAGCGGCGAGTGCAAGCGGCTGATCATCAATGTGCCGCCGCGCTCGGCCAAGTCGATCTGCGTCACCATCGCTTTCACCGCTTGGCTGATGGGCCATGATCCCCGCAAGCGGATCATGGCGATCAGCTACGCTCAGGAGCTCTCGCTGACCCACGCTGCGGCCTTCCGCAGCGTGGTGACCTCCGATTGGTATCGTCGCGCCTTCCCCGACTTCGCGATCAAGGCCAATCGGGGCCAGGAGATCCGCACCACGGAACACGGCTATCGTTATGCCTCCTCGATCGGCGGTTCGGTGTTGGGACGCGGCGCCGATCTGATCGTCATCGACGATCCGATCAACGGGCTTGAAGCCGCCTTGTCGGCGGCGGCCCGACGTCGTGTTCAGGCCTTTTACGATGGCACCCTCTACTCCCGGCTGAACGATCGTCAAAACGGCGCCATCGTCATCGTGATGCAGCGCCTGCACGAGGATGATCTGGTCGGACATGTCCTTGAGAAGGAGGATTGGGAGGTTCTCTCGATCCCCGCCATCGCGCCGGACGATTGCTTTTACCGCATCGGTCAAGGGCGGGAGGCGCTCTATCGGCGCCAACGGGGTGAGATCATGCATGTTGGCCGCGATACCTTTGCCGATCTCGAGGCGATTAAGCGCAATCTCGGCGCCTTGAACTTCTCGGCGCAGTACCAGCAGAACCCGCTGCCGGCCGAAGGGCAGATCATCAAGCGCGATTGGCTGGATTATTACGACGAGCGGCCGGCCGAGTTCGATCTGAAGGTTGCGTCCTGGGACACGGCTTCGACCCAGGCCGAGCATTCCGATTGGTCGGTTGGCATGGTCTGGGGAGCGATCGGGCAGAGCTATTATCTGATCGACCTTGTCCGGGGGCGCTGGGAAGCGCCGGAGCTGCGGCGCAAGATGATCGATCTCTCGCGGACCCATGCGGTTGACGCGACGCTGGTCGAGGAGACCGAGCTCGGGCGGGCGCTGTCGCAGGATCTGCGGCGTACCGGTGCGCTGCATCCGCTGCTTCAGCCATCGCGGATCGAAAAGCAGGCCCGGCTGATGGCGCAGTCCGCGCGCTTCGAGGCGGGGCAGGTGTTCCTGCCGTGCGAAGCCAGCTGGCTCGCTGAATATCTCGGCGAGCTCCTGGCGTTCCCGCTGGCGCGCCACGATGACCAGGTCGATGCGACCAGTCAGGCTCTCAAGTACCTGACCGCGAAGACGCCGACGATCCGTGAACGTCCGCAGCGGGTCGTACGTCCGCAGCGTCGTGTTCGGCCGCAAGCCTGACGCGACGCTCCTGGTGCTAAGGCTGCACCGTCACGACGGTCATGCTGTAGCCTCGAGCGGCCATGCAGCCGACCATGATCTGGCGCAGCGCCTGGTTGCGCTGACCTTCCAGCATGCCGGCCTCCATCGCATCGGCGAGACTACGACCCATATGGATTGGAGCCGCCATGGCCTGGGCCTTGGCGGCTTCGCCCTTGCAGATGGCATCGTCCTGCTGAAACTGGGCGACTGCTCCGGCATCGCTGCGTCCGTCGTAGCGGTCGAAGCGCATGGCGGTACGCGGGGCGCATGCGCTAGCGGCACTGGCCAGGAGGATGGCGATCACAAGAGACGGCCAGCGGTTGC
>NZ_JANLGI010000014.1 GCF_024655635.1 Allobosea sp. 47.2.35
CCGGCCGGCGCTCCCGGCCAGCCGCCCCAGCGTGAGGGCCGCCGCGGCGGCATCTCGCCCGGCGTGGCCGGCGCGATCGGCCTCGGGGCCGGTGTCCTCGGCGGCATCATGGCGGTGCAGGGCGCGCAGCGCTTCGAGGATATCCGCAGCCGCCGCGAGGAACGGCGCGAGGGTGACGTCACCATCATCCGCGAGCCCGGCCGCACCATCATCCGCGACGATGACGGCCGTGCCATCATCCGCCGCGACGAGGATCAGCGTTTCCGCGATCTCGGCTGGCAGGGCCGGTCCGAGCGCCGCGATGGCGAGAACCGCACGATCTTCGAGCGGCCGGACGGCACGCGCATCGTCACCGTCACGGACGAGGAGGGCCGGCTGATCCGCCGCACCCGCATCGACCGCGACAACCGCGAGGTGATCATCATCGACAACACGCTGCGGGACCGTCCGGGGCGCTTCGCGGACGATGTCGTCGTGCTGCCGCCGCCGCCGCTGCCGATGCCGCGCGAGCGCTATATCGTCGACGCGGACCAGGCCGACGAGGCTCTGATCTACGAGACGATCACCGCCCCGCCGATCGCCGCGATCCCGCGCCGCTACACGCTGGACGAGGTCCGCTATTCGCCGGACCTGCGCGCCCGCATGCGCAGCGTCGACATCGACACGATCAACTTCGAATCCGGCTCCTGGCAGGTCGGGGCCGATCAGGGCCGTCGCCTGTCGGTCATCGCGGATTCGGTGAAGCGCGCCCTGCAGCGTTCGCCCAACGAGGTCTTCCTCGTCGAGGGCCACACCGACGCCGTCGGCGCCGATGTCGATAATCTCTCGCTCTCCGATCGCCGCGCGCAATCGGTCGCGGAGATACTGACGCGCGACTTCCAGATTCCGCCGGAGAACCTGACGACCCAGGGCTATGGCGAGCAGTATCTGAAAGTGAACACGCAGGACGCCGCGCGCGAGAACCGGCGCGTCACGCTCCGGCGGATCACGCCGCTGCTGAGCGGACAGAACCAGTGACGACCGGTCGGGGCTGCTCTTCGAGCGGCCCCGCTCTTCCGCGGGCGCAGGGAACAGCCGTTCCCTGCGCCTGTTTCGTTTGCCCTCGATCATCGCACCTTGAAGGACAGGGTTGAGGGTTTGGTAGGGTTGACGGGTTAGCGTGCCCGTCATGAGCGACGCCATTTCCCTCGCCACCAGCATCGTCACGATGCAGGCCGCCTCGACGCAGCAGGCGCTCTCCATCGAGATGCTCAAGCAGAATGCGCAGGCCGAGCAGGGCCTCCTCGCGATGCTCCAGCAGAGCGTCGAGCAGACGCAAGCGACGTTGCCGGCGGGGCAGGGCACATTGGTCGACCGGACCGCCTGAGCCATTCCTTCCAGTCTTATCGGAACTTCGCAGAGCGCGTTGCCAAGCGGCGGCGCTGCGCCTAACCTCGTCTGCGTTCCGAGGGGTGCCCGCAAGGGCTGAGACGGCTTTCGAAGCTGAACCCATCGAACCTGATCCGGGTCATACCGGCGGAGGGACTGGAACGCGGTGCAGCCTTGGCCTGCACCCGCATCACAGCGCTTGAACCGCTTCGACGCCGGATCTCCTGACCTGTACCAAGGAGGAGATCCCTGATGAATGCCCACACCAAACCGCAGAAGAACAGCGTCAAGACCGCTCCCCAGAGCGTGACGACGGGGCCGATCATCGGCTCGCGCAAGATCTATGTCGCCGCGCCCGAACATCCCGAGATGCGCGTGCCCTTCCGCGAGGTCGTACTGACGACCGATGCCGAGCCGCCGGTGCGGCTCTACGACCCCTCCGGCCCCTTCACCGAGACCGATGCGAAGATCGACCTCAATGCCGGCCTCATCCAGCCGCGCCGCGCCTGGCTCGACGCGCGCGGGTTCGAACAGGTCGCGGGGCGCGCCGTTACCGCCGCCGATAACGGCAACATCTCGGCCGAGCAGCTCGTGCCGGCCTGCCCCGCCGAGCGCCCGATCCTGCAGGCGAAGCCCGGTCAGCTGACGACGCAATACGAGTTCGCCAAGGCCGGCATCGTCACGCCCGAGATGATCTATGTCGCGCATCGCGAGAATCTCGGCCGCGCCGCCATGCTGGAAGGCGCACGAGAGCGCCATGCCGATGGCGAGAGCTTCGGCGCCAACGTGCCGGAATTCGTCACGCCGGAATTCGTCCGCGACGAGATCGCGCGGGGCCGCGCCATCATCCCGGCCAATATCAACCATCCCGAACTGGAGCCGATGGCGATCGGCCGCAATTTCCTGGTCAAGATCAACGCCAATATCGGCAATTCCGCCGTCACCTCCGGCGCCGCCGAGGAGGTCGAGAAGCTGGTCTGGGCGATCCGCTGGGGCGCCGACACGGTGATGGACCTCTCCACCGGCCGCAACATCCATAACATCCGCTCCTGGATTCTGCGCAACTCGCCGGTGCCGATCGGGACGGTGCCGATCTACCAGGCGCTGGAGAAGGTCGGCGGCGATCCGATCAAGCTCGACTGGGAGGTGTTCAAGGACACGCTGATCGAGCAGGCCGAGCAGGGCGTCGACTATTTCACCATCCATGCCGGCGTGCGCTTGCCTTACGTCCCTCTCACGGCATCGCGGGTCACCGGCATCGTCTCGCGCGGCGGCTCGATCATGGCGCGCTGGTGCCTGGCGCATCACCGCGAGAGCTTCCTCTACGAGCGCTTCGACGAGATCTGCGAGATCATGCGGCGCTACGACGTCTCGTTCTCGCTGGGCGACGGCCTGCGTCCAGGCTCGATCGCTGACGCCAATGACCGCGCCCAGTTCGCCGAGCTGGAGACCCTGGGCGAACTCACCAGCATCGCCTGGGACAAGGGCTGTCAGGTCATGATCGAGGGCCCCGGCCATGTGCCGATGCACAAGATCAAGGAGAACATGGACAAGCAGCTGCGCGAATGCGGCGAGGCGCCCTTCTACACGCTCGGGCCGCTGACCACCGATATCGCGCCGGGCTATGACCATATCACCTCGGGCATCGGCGCGGCGATGATCGGCTGGTATGGCTGCGCCATGCTCTGCTACGTCACACCGAAGGAGCATCTGGGTCTCCCGAACCGCGACGACGTCAAGACCGGCGTCATCACCTACCGGATCGCCGCCCATGCCGCCGATCTCGCCAAGGGCCATCCGGCAGCGAAGATCAGGGATGACGCGCTCTCCCGCGCCCGTTTCGACTTCCGCTGGGAGGACCAGTTCAATCTCGCACTTGATCCCGACACGGCGCGGGAATTCCACGACGAGACCCTGCCAAAGGACGCCCACAAGGTCGCGCATTTCTGCTCGATGTGCGGCCCGAAATTCTGCTCGATGAAAATCACGCAGGACCTGCGCGCCGAGGTTTTGGCTATGAGCGACAACGAGCGGGCGAGCCTTGAAGCCATGGCGGCGGAAGGCATGGCGGCGAAATCGAAGGAATTCCTCGACAAGGGTGGGAGCATCTATCTACCTGCTGCTGAATGAGCGGTTTCAGCGAAAAGCTCGACGCAGCCAGCGTCGCATCGATCCTCGCGCGGGTGAGCAGACGCCGCCCGCGCGTCCATTGCCTGACCAACACGGTGGCGCAGAACGTCACCGCCAACATGCTGCTCGCGCTCGGGGCTGTGCCCTCGATGGCGAGCCATCCCGACGAGGTCGAGGCCGTCGCGGCCGGCGCGGGTGCGATCCTGATCAATCTCGGCACGCTCAGCCTCGAAGGCGAGCGTGCCATTCCCAAGCTCGTCAACGTCGCGCGGGAGCGCCGCATACCGCTGGTGCTCGACCCCGTCTTCGTCGAGCTTTCGCCCTTGCGGCTGCGGCTGGTCGGCGACGTGCTCGCGCTGTTCGACGTGCTGGTGCGCGGCAACGCCACGGAAATGGCGACGCTGGAGCCACTTTTCGCGCTCCGGCGCGATATCGTGCGCGTCACCACCGGCGCGGTCGACCGCATCGAGACGGAGGACCGCAGCCTGTCGGTCGCGCGTGGCCATGAATTGATGAGCAAGGTGACCGGGCTCGGTTGCGCATCGAGCGCGCTGGTCGCGGCCTGCCGGGCGGTCGAGCCCGATCCGGTGATCGCGGCTGCGGCGGCGCTGACGGCCTATGGTATCGCGGGCGAGATCGCGGCTGAGCGCGCCGCGGGGCCCGGCAGCTTCGCGATGCATCTGGTCGACGCGCTGGCCGGGCTCGACGAGGCCGCGCTCGCGGCGCGGATGGTTTGAGGCCACTAACCACCGCTGTCATCCCGTGCGCGTTGCAGCACGCAGTGCTGCGACGCAGACACGGGACCGTTCTCAGGAAAAGGCGCCCTCTCGTCATGCGGTCCCGTGTCTGCGCAGCGGCATTTCATGCCGCAGCGCGCACGGGATGACAGCGCTCTATGACCGTGCCCTGCCCCGCTACTGCGTCGGCGCGAGCGGCAGCGGCGCGGGCTTCAGGCGCGGCTTCGGCTTGGCGGCGGCCGGTTTCGGCTCGGTATTGAGCCCGAGCCGGGCGCGCAGCGAGGCGGCGCGGGCTTCGGTGATCCGGGCGCCGCAGAAGCCGAACTGGCCCTCGCGCTGGAAATCCCGGCAGATCATCTCGCGCTCGGCCGAGAACCCGGCCTGCTCGCGCGCGATCACGCGCTGCTCGACGGCATCGGATTTGGCGGTCAGCGTCCGGTAGCCCTCGCGCACCGCGCGTTCGGCACTGCCCCGCGCCTTCTCGATCTCCTTGGCCTGCCCGGCGACGGTGCGGGCATCGGGCCCCCATAGCCCGCGCGGGTCGATCCGGCATTGCGCGGCCTGCACGATGCATGGCTCGGTCGGCTCGACCACGAGGAAGGCGCCGTCGAGCACGTCGAAGACGATCGGGCAGATCGGCGCTTCAAGCTTGTAGCGGGGAACGCCGGCCGGGCGCCCGAGCGCGGTGACGGGCAGCGGCGCATCGCCGAAGGAGACGGCGCAGGGCTCGACGAGATTGGCGCTCTGGAAGCCGTCGAGATTGAGCTTGAGGCCGTAGCCCGTCGCCGTCTTCGAGAAGACGGCCTCTCCATGATGGCCATGGCGGTGCAGGGCCTTGCCGAGGATGGCGTCCTCGCCGGCGACCTTGATGGCGGGCATGCTCGGGGGCTTCGGTCCAGCGGGGGCGCCGGGCTGGGAGGGCGCGGCCTGCTGGGTTCCCGGCGCGTTGAACGGCTGGGCCCCCGGCAATTGCAGCGGTTGGGCATGCGCCACCGTGGCGGCTGCAGCGAGGGCCAGCGAGGCGAGGATGAGGCGCGTCGGTCGTGTCATGGCGGCCCAGTGAAACCGGAACGGCCTTTCTGCATGCAGGCGCAGGCAGGCTGACGCAAGGACGGGAAGGCCACACCCGCGCGGAAAGCGCGCCCCGGTGGCAATTCGGCCGGCACTCCCGATTCTTAATCGGCTCGCCTGTCTTGCAAGGGGTGGAACACCCTCACTATATACGCCGCCAAGGGGCGGTTTAACCACCGTCAAACGTGGAATGCCGGTTTCGTTCGCCGCTGAAGCGGGGGCGATCCGGTCCATGGGCCGGCAGGCGGCGCACAAACGTCGCAGGTCGGCGATCTGCTCAATCGAAAGGGATCCCATCCATGGGTAAAGTCATTGGTATCGACCTCGGCACGACCAACAGCTGCGTTGCAGTGATGGAAGGCTCGACGCCCAAGGTCATCGAGAATTCGGAAGGCGCGCGCACCACGCCTTCCATCGTCGCCATCACGGATGACGGCGAGCGTCTGGTCGGCCAGCCTGCGAAGCGCCAGGCCGTCACCAACCCGGAGCGCACCTTCTTCGCGATCAAGCGCCTCATCGGCCGGACCTTCGAGGACCCGATGACGCAGAAGGACCTGAAGCTGGTCCCCTACAAGATCGCGAAGGCCCCGAACGGCGACGCCTGGGTTGCCGCCGACGGCAAGGACTATTCGCCGTCGCAGATCTCGGCCTTCACGCTGACCAAGATGAAGGAGACGGCGGAGGCTTATCTCGGCCAGCCCGTCACCCAGGCCGTCATCACGGTTCCCGCCTATTTCAACGACGCCCAGCGTCAGGCCACCAAGGATGCCGGCAAGATCGCCGGTCTCGAGGTGCTGCGCATCATCAACGAGCCGACGGCGGCTGCGCTCGCCTATGGCCTCGAGAAGAAGTCGTCCGGCACCATCGCGGTCTATGACCTCGGCGGCGGCACCTTCGACGTCTCGATCCTCGAGATCGGCGACGGCGTCTTCGAGGTGAAGTCGACCAACGGCGACACCTTCCTCGGCGGTGAGGATTTCGACATGCGCCTCGTCGAGTATCTCGCCGATGAGTTCAAGCGCGAGCAGGGCATCGACCTGAAGAAGGACAAGCTCGCGCTCCAGCGCCTGAAGGAAGCGGCCGAGAAGGCCAAGATCGAATTGTCGAGCGCGGCCCAGACCGAGATCAACCTGCCCTACATCACGGCGGATGCCTCCGGTCCGAAGCACCTCGCCATCAAGCTCTCGCGCGCCAAGTTCGAGAGCCTGGTCGACGACCTGATCCAGCGCACCATCGAGCCCTGCAAGAAGGCGCTCAAGGATGCCGGCCTGTCGGCGGGCCAGATCGACGAGGTCGTCCTCGTCGGCGGCATGACCCGCATGCCGAAGGTTCAGGAGGTCGTGAAGCAGTTCTTCGGCAAGGAGCCGCACAAGGGCGTCAACCCTGACGAGGTCGTCGCCATCGGCGCCGCGATCCAGGCCGGCGTCCTCCAGGGCGACGTCAAGGACGTGCTGCTGCTCGATGTGACCCCGCTCTCGCTCGGCATCGAGACGCTCGGCGGCGTGTTCACGCGCCTGATCGACCGCAACACCACGATCCCGACCAAGAAGAGCCAGGTCTTCTCCACCGCCGAGGACAACCAGAACGCGGTGACGATCCGGGTTTTCCAGGGCGAGCGCGAGATGGCGGCCGACAACAAGCTGCTCGGCCAGTTCGACCTGATGGGCATTCCGCCGGCGCCGCGCGGCATGCCGCAGATCGAGGTGACCTTCGACATCGACGCCAACGGCATCGTCTCGGTGACGGCGAAGGACAAGGCCACCAACAAGGAGCAGCAGATCAAGATCCAGGCTTCCGGCGGTCTCAGCGAGGCCGACATCCAGAAGATGGTGAAGGATGCCGAGGCGAACGCCGCCGAGGACAAGAAGCGCCGCGAGGTGGTCGAGGCCAAGAACCAGGGCGAGAGCCTCGTGCACTCGACCGAGAAGTCGCTGAAGGACTATGGCGACAAGGTTTCGGAGGCCGACAAGGGCGCGATCGAGACCGCCGTCGAGGCGCTCAAGACCGCGCTGACCGGCGACGATGCCGAGGCCATCCAGGCCCGCACCAACGAGCTGATGCAGGCTTCGATGAAGCTGGGCGAGGCGATGTATGCGGCGAGCCAGGCCGAGGGCGCTGCGGCCGAGGGCGGTGAGCCCGAGGAAGCCAAGAAGGACGACGTCATCGACGCCGACTTCAAGGACGTCTCGGACGACAAGAAGAAGAGCGCGTGATCGCGCGCTCGTAACGCAACGGACGTTTTGGCCGGGCTCGACCCGGCCATCGCATCCGGGAATTGCAGGCTATTCGGATGGCCGGGCTCGCTGCCCGGCCATGCCGCGTCAAAGCTGCGGGGACAGACATTTCGATGTCGAAGCGCGATTACTACGAGATTCTCGGCGTCAGCCGGACCGTGACGGAGGTCGAGCTCAAGACCTCGTTCCGCAAGCTCGCGATGCAGCATCATCCCGACAAGAATCCCGGCAACAAGGACGCCGAGATCAAGTTCAAGGAAATCAACGAGGCCTATCAAGTTCTGTCCGACGGCCAGAAGCGCTCGGCCTATGACCGCTTCGGCCACCAGGCTTTCGAGAATGGCGGCGGCGGTGGCCCCGGCGGCAATGCCGATTTCTCCGATTTCATGTCGGATATCTTCGATTCCTTCTTCGGCGACGCCCGTCGCGGCGGCGCGCGTGGCGCCAATGGCCGCGAGCGCGGCGCGGACCTGCGCTACAATCTCGAAATCGGGCTGGAAGAAGCCTTCACCGGCAAGAACGAGTCGATCCGGGTGCCGACCTCGGTCTCCTGCGAATCCTGCTCGGGCACCGGTGCCAAGCCCGGCTCGAAATCGCGCCAGTGCCCGACCTGCGGCGGCCATGGCCGCGTCCGCGCCAATCAGGGCTTCTTCTCGGTCGAGCGCACCTGCCCGACCTGCTCGGGCCGCGGCGAGGTCATCGACGACCCCTGCAAGAACTGCCAGGGCGCCGGCCGAGTCACCCGCGAGCGCACGCTTTCCGTGAACATCCCGGCCGGTGTCGAGGACGGCACGCGTATCCGTCTCGCCGGCGAGGGCGAAGCGGGCTTGCGCGGCGGGCCTGCAGGCGATCTCTACATCTTCCTCTCGATCAAGCCGCACGCGATCTTCCAGCGCGATGGCGCCGACCTGTTCTGCCGTGTGCCGATCGGGCTGGCCTCGGCCGCGCTCGGCGGCGAGATCGAGGTGCCGACGCTGTCGGGCGAGCAGGCGCGGGTGAAGATCCCCGAGGGCACCCAGACCGGCAAGCAGTTCCGCCTCAAGGCCAAGGGCATGAGCGTGCTGCGCTCGCGCGATGTCGGCGACCTCTACATCCAGGTCGTGGTCGAGACGCCGCAGAAGCTCACCGCGCGCCAGCGCGAGTTGCTGGAGGAGTTCGAGCGCGAAAGCTCGCACAACAACCACCCGGAGACGGCCGGCTTCTTCGGCCGGGTCAAGGATTTCCTCGGCGGTTTCGGCGGCACGGCCTGACCAACCCGCCGGAACCGGACATGCAAAAGGCCGCCCCGAAGGGCGGCCCTTTTTTGTTCATGCGGGCGGCTCAGACCTTGTCGACGGCCTTCTTGACCGCGTCCTTGCCCTTGCCGAGCGCCTGCTGGGCCTCGCCTTTCAGCTCCTGCGCCTTGCCCTCGGCCTCCCATTCCGGCTTGTTCATCGCCTTGCCGGCGGCTTGCTTGATGTTACCGGCGGCCTCGTTGGCCATGCCCTTGATCTTGTCGGTCGTGCTGCTCATCGCGGTGTCTTTCCTGAAGGAGCGGCCCCCAGCCGTTTTCCGCTGAAAGAACCGGCACTACGCGGAAAGGTTCCGGCTTCAGGCGGCGCTATCCGCCTGCGCGGCAAGCGCCCGCAAGGCTTCTCCCGTCGCCGCATCGGCGGGGAAGAAGGTCTCCAGCGCGAGTTCCGACAAGGTGACGTCGACAGGCGTGCCGAACACCGTCGTTGTCGAGATCAGCGACAGCACGGTCTCGCCGAGCTTCAACTGCATGGGCACGACGATGGCCGCTTCCGCTTCGGCTTCATGGCGCGTGCCAGCGCCGGGATGGGGATAGCTCATCAGCTCGCCCAGCAACTCGCCGAGCCTGGCGTCTGCCGTCGCGCGCACCTGCTGGCGCAGTCTGGCCAGGAGATGGGCGCGCCACTCCGCTAGGTTGAGGATGAACGGCGCGAGCCCTTGCGGATGCAGGGAGAGACGCAGCACATTGACGGGCGGCTTGAGCAGCTCCGCATCCGTGACGAGCTCCAGCAGCCGCGTCACCGCGTTGTTATAGGCCAGCAGCGACCAGTGCCGGTCGACGGCGACGGCCGGATAGGGCTCGTGCCCCCTGAGGATCAGGTCGATCGCGCTGCGGGCGGCATCGAGCGACGGGTCTTCGAGGGAACGCTCCGGATAGATCGGGGCGTAGCCGGCCGCCAGCAGCAGCGCGTTGCGCTCGCGCAGCGGCACGCCGAGATGCTCGGCCAAAAGCAGGACCATCTCGCGGCTCGGGCGCGAGCGGCCGCTTTCGATGAAGCTGAGATGCTTCTGTGAGATCTCGGCTTCGAGCGCGAGATCGAGCTGGCTGAAGCGGCGGAGCTGGCGCCAGTCGCGCAGGAGTGCGCCGATCGGGGGAAGCTGATGTGTGTTCATGGCGGAGAAGCTAGCGATCCCGGTGGTCGGTTCCAATTACCTCCCGCTTAATCGACGGGCCGACGCGGTTCCGTCAGCATTCCCCTCATCGAAACGGGCTTGAGGCCCAGAACCGCCAAGGAGAATGCCATGTCGCTCATCCAGTCCTCGCCTCTGCTGCGCAACGCTCTCGCCCTCGATGCCGCTGCTTGCGGTGGCATGGGCCTCATTCTCGCGGCGGCTGCCGGGCCTCTCGCCGCCCCGCTCGGCCTGCCCGCGGAGTTTCTGCGTGGCGCCGGCCTCGTGCTGCTGCCTTGCGCGGCGCTTCTCGGCTGGTTCGCAAGCCGTAAGACCCTGCCGCGCCTCGCGATCTATACCGTGATCGGCGTCAACCTGCTCTGGATCGCCGATAGCATCGCGATCCTGCTGATGGGCTGGTTCGCGCCGACGGGGCTCGGTATCGCTTTCGTCCTGGCGCAAGCCGCTGCGGTCGCCATCGTGACCGAACTGGAAGTGATCGGTTTCAAGCGCTCGGCCGCGGCCGTGCCTTCAGGCGACGCTGCCGCCTTTCGGTGAAAACCGTCATCTGACTGTCGCATGGGCTGACTAGCCGACGGGTCTCTGTTCCCCTCAGCGGTGAGATCCCATGCGCCAGCCTCTCGTCCTCGCGGCTCTCGCCGCTGTCCTGCTCAGCGGCACGGCCATGGCCGAGCCGCTTTTCAACCGGATCGCCACCTTCTCCGTGCCGCAGAACCTGCCGGCCGATCGCGATCCCAAGAAGAAGACCGTCTCCGAGATCATCGCCGCCAATGGCGACGGCACGCTGCTCGCTTATACCGACGCGGAGCAGAAGGCGCTGGGGATCATCGACATCGCCGACCCCGCCAATCCCAGGCCCGCCGGCTTCGTGCCGCTCGAAGGCGAATCCACCTCGGTCACGATCCTCGGCGACAAGGCTTTCGTCGCGGTCGTCACCTCCGGCGACAATTTCAAGGAGCCGGCCGGCCATCTCGCCACCGTCGACCTCAAGACGAAGCAGGTCGTGGCGAAATGCGATCTCGGCGGCCAGCCGGATTCGGTGACGCTGACCAAGGACAAGGGCAAGATCGTCATCGCCATCGAGAACGAGCGTGACGAGAAGCTGACCAAGGGCGCGCTGCCGCAGCTTCCCGCCGGCAACCTGACCCTGATCGGCATCAAGGACGGCGCCATCGACTGCGGCACCCGTCAGGTCGTCGATCTCACGGGCATCGCGGCGGTCGAGCCGACCGATCCGGAGCCGGAATTCGTCGACGTCAACCCGGACGGGCTCGTCGTGGTGACGTTGCAGGAGAACAACCACCTGGCCATCGTCGATTCCAGGACCGGCAGGGTCGTGACCCATTTCTCGGCCGGCTCGGTCGATCTCAAGGCCATCGACAAGACCCGCGACGGCAGGATCAGCCCGACCGAGGAACTGAAGGGCGTCGCCCGCGAGCCCGACGCCGTGCGCTGGCTCGACAATGACCGCTTCGTCACCGCCAATGAGGGCGACTGGAAGGGCGGCTCGCGCGGCTTCACCATCTTCCGCAAGGACGGCACGGTCGAGTTCGATTCCGGCTCCGCTGTCGACCATGTCGCCATGCGCCTCGGCCACTATCCCGAGCGGCGCTCGGCCGCGAAGGGCAGCGAGCCTGAGGGCATCGAGGTCGCGACCTATGGCCAGGACCGGCTGATCTTCGTCGGGCTGGAGCGCGCCTCGCTGGTGCTGGTCTACAAGGATGAGGGAGCCGGCAAGGCGCCGCGCTTCCTGCAGGCTCTGCCGACCGGCATCGGCCCCGAGGGGCTGCTCGCCATCCCGCAGCGTGATCTCTTCGTCTCGGCCTCCGAGACCGATGTCGGCGAGAAGGGCGGGGCGCGTTCGGCGGTGATGATCTATCGCCGCGCCGAGCAGGCCGCCGCTTATCCGACGATCCAGTCCGGCGACGAGAACGGCCTGCCGATCGGCTGGGGGGCGCTCTCCGGCCTCGCGGCCGATCGCACGGCACCCGGCAAGCTCTTCGCGATCACCGACAGCGCCTACACGCCCTCGCGCCTCCTCGAGATCGACGCGACGCAGAAGCCCGCCAAGATCACCGGCGCGCTCACCGTGACCAAAGACGGCAAGCCGGCCTCCTACGATCTCGAGGGCATCGCGACCCGCGAGGGTGGCGGCTTCTGGCTGGCCTCCGAGGGCAATCCCGAGAAGAAGGACGCGGTGCTCGACGACATCCTGCTGCGCGTCTCGGCCAAGGGCGAGGTCGAGGAGGAGATTCGCTTGCCGGAGGCGCTCGCCAAGCACGCGGTCCGCTTCGGCTTCGAGGGCGTGGCGGCGACCGGCACGGGCGCGGACGAGACCGTCTGGCTCGCCGTCCAGCGCGAATGGAAGGACGACCCCAAGGGCAAGGCCAAGATTCTCTCCTACAAGCCCGCGACCAAGGAATGGGGCGTGCTGCACTATCCGCTGTCGCAACCGGCCGCGGGTTTCTGGATGGGGCTGTCGGAGCTTGTCGCGCTCGGTGACGACCGCTTCGCCGTGATCGAGCGCGACAACGGCTTCGGTGCCAAGGCGGTGAAGACGCTCCAGACCTTCTCGGTGAAGGGCCTGAAGCCGGCGGCGATCGGGGCGGCGGAGATCCCGACCGTGACCAAGACCCTGCTGCGCGACCTGACGCCCGACCTGATGAAGGCCGGCGGCTACGGCCTCGACAAGGTCGAGGGCATGACGGTCGACAAGGCCGGGAACCTCTTCGTCGTCACCGACAATGACGGCGTCGACGATTCCTCCGGCGAGACCCAGTTCTTCGCCTTCGGCCCGCTGCCGCGCTGAGGCCGGCAAAAGAAAAGCCCCGGATGCGGGTCGCATCCGGGGCAAGGCGCCTGGCTATGTTGACTGGAGAGCCAGGTGGGAGGAGCGGTTACCAGCCGGCGAGCACAGCGCCCTTGAAGCGCTCGGCGACGAAGGCCTTGATCTCGGGCGTGTGGTAGCTTTCGACCAGCGTCTTGACCCAGGGCTTGTCCTTGTCGACGCTGCGCACGGCGATCAGGTTGACATAGGGACCCTTGGCGTCCTCGCGCAGGATCGCCGAGGCCGGATCGATCTTGGCATCGACGGCATAGTTGGTGTTGATCGCGGCGGCCGCGACATCGGCCAGCGAGCGCGGGGTCTGCGCAGCCTCGATCTCGATGATCTTCAGCTTCTTCGGATTGCCGACGATATCGGCCGGGCTCGGCTTGAAGCCGACGCCGTCCTTCAGCTTGATCACGCCCTTGTCCTGCAGCAGCAGGAGCGAGCGGCCGCCATTGGTCGGGTCGTTCTGGATCGCGACGGTCGAACCATCCGGCACCTGCGACCAGTCCTTGTACTTGGCCGAGTAGATGCCGAGCGGGAAGTTCACGGTCAGGCCCACGCTCTCGATCTTGAAGCCGCGATCCTTCACCTGATTGTCGAGATAGGGCTGGTTCTGGAAGGAGTTGGCCTCCAGCTCGCCGGCATCGAGCGCCTGGTTCGGCACGACATAGTCGGAGAACTCGATGATCTTGAGCTCGATGCCCTTCTTGGCGAGGACGGGCTTCACCTTCTCCAGAATCTCGGCATGCGGGCCGGGCGAGACGCCGATGCGGACCACCTGGTTCTGCTGGGCAAGCGCCGGGACGGCGGCAAGCGTCAGGGCGAAGCCGGCGAGCAGTGCGGCGCGGCGGTTGATGAGGGTCGTCATGATGTCGTTTCCTTCGGTCGGATGCGGATGAACGGGCAAACGTCAGGCGTGGCGCAGGCGCTTGTTGAGATGGCGGGCGAGCCGGTCGCCGATGCTCTGGACGAGCTGGACAAGGACGATGAGCACGGCGACGACCGCCGCCATCACGTCCGGCATGAAGCGCTGGTAGCCGTAGCGGATGCCGAGATCGCCGAGCCCGCCGCCGCCGACCGCGCCGACCATGGCGGAGAAACCGATCAGGCTGACCAGCGCCAGCGTCAGGCCGAGCACGATCGCCGGCAGGGCCTCGGGTACCAGCACCTTGCGCACGATCTGCACGGGTGTCGCGCCCATGGCGCGCGCGGCCTCGACCAAGCCCTGATCGACCTCGCGCACCGCGCCCTCAATCAAGCGGGCGATGAACGGCGTCGCTGCGACGGTGAGCGGTACGATCGCGGCACCGGTGCCGATCGAGGTGCCGGCGATCAGGCGGGTGAACGGGATGATCGCGACGACGAGGATAATGAAGGGCGTCGAGCGCGTGGCGTTGACCAGCGTGCCCAGCAGGAGGTTGGCGGCCGGCGCCGCGAAGAGTTCGCCGCGCTTGCTGGTGGCGAGGAAGACGCCGAGCGGCAGGCCGAAGAGCGTGCCGAGCCCGGCCGCGACCGCGACCATGGCGAGCGTGTCCAGCGTCGACTGCGCGATCAGGCGGATGATGTCAGGAGACATGGCCGATCACCTCCGCCTTGAGCCCGAGGCTCCTGAGGGCGCCGAGCACGGCGTCGCTCTCCGGCGCGCGCGAAGGCACCGTGACGAGCAGGCTGCCGAAGGGCTGGCCGGCGATGGCGTCGATCCGCCCGGCCAGGATATTGACGTCGACGCCGACGATGGCGCTGAGCCGGCTGATCACCGGCGCTGTCGCGTTCTCGCCGAGGAAGGTGATGCGCAGCACGATATTGTCGCCGGCGCGCGCCTCCTTGCGGATGCGATGGGCGAGATGTTCGGGCAATTCGACGCCGGTCACCGTCTCGACGAAGCTCGCCGTCGTCGGGTGCTGCGGGTTGGTGAAGACTTCGAAGGTCTCGCCCTGCTCGACGATGCGCCCGCCCTCGATCACCGCGACACGGTCGCAGATTTCCTTGATCACCGGAATCTCGTGGGTGATCAGCAGGATGGTGATGCCGAGCTCGCGATTGACCTGCTTGAGGAGGGCGAGGATCGAGCGCGTCGTCTCGGGGTCGAGCGCCGAGGTCGCCTCGTCGCAGAGCAGCACCTTCGGATCGGTGGCGAGCGCCCGGGCAATGCCGACGCGCTGCTTCTGACCGCCCGAGAGCTCGGCCGGATAGCGCGCGCTCTTGTCGGAGAGGCCGACCAGCGCAAGCAGGCGCTCCACCTTCGCGGCGATCTCGGCCTTGCTCGCACCGGCGATTTCAAGCGGCAGCGCGACATTGTCGAAGACCGTGCGCGACGAGAGCAGGTTGAAATGCTGGAAGATCATGCCGATCCGCCGGCGCTGCTGGCGCCAGCCGGATTCGGTGAGGCTCGTGACATCGGTGCCTTCGATCAGGATGCGCCCTTCGGTGGCGCGCTCCAGCCCGTTGACGAGGCGGATCAGCGTCGACTTGCCGGCGCCCGAGCGGCCGATCACGCCGAGGATGGTGCCGGCGGGCACGTCGAGATCGATCCCGGCGAGCGCGGCGACCGGCTGCTGGCCGCGGCGACCCGGATAGGTCTTGCCGACCTGTTCGAAACGGATCGCCGGATCGGGCAATGACAAGGGCAAAGAAATGGAAGTCGCGCCGGCACCGAGTGTGCCGGGTCTGACGGGGGCGTTCATCATGTCCTCAGAAATGCGTGTGGCAGGACCAGTGGGCGATGCCGAGCTGCTCGATGGTCACGTCATGGACCGAGCGGCGCTGGTCGTCCGCGGTCGCGGCGTCGAGCGGGTCGAAGGTCAAGGGAACGGCCTGGGCGAACCAGTTCGCGAGACCGTTCCAGAGGGCGGAGAGGAGCTGCATCGCCGCCTCACGAAGCCAGCAGCAGCGGCGCGCGCCGCTGCGAGCGGGAGAGCCGGCGCGCGGCGGTCTCCGCTGCGCCGGGCGTGGCGAAACGCTGGCCGTCGAGCGCCCGGAAGGCGGCTGAAGCCGAGACGAAGGTGAAGTCGCGCTCGTCGGCGCGGCGGCTCACGAGCCCGATCTGGGCCTCGCCAAGCTCGATGACATAGGCTTGCTGCGCCGGGCGGGCCCGGGCGGGAAGGGAATGAAGCTGGGACATGGAACTGCCTTCTGCCGCCGATGCGGCATGTGTCGGAACGATTGGACGGGAAGGGCCTCTCGGCCTTGCGATCTCAGCGTCGACAGCGGCAGGTCATGCGGCGGAAGCGGGTCTGGCTTCGGCTCGCTTTCACATCGGTCATGTCAGTCTCCTCGATCTGGAGCCCACGACCCAGTCGTGGCGCTTTAGCGTTTGGTGACGCGGCGCAAGCTGCTGCTCAAATCTCCGCGGCTCCCCGATTGCTCCGGGAACATCTGCAATCTGATGAGGATCGTCCTCTTTGTCAACCGGATCGTTCTTTTGAAGAAACGACCCGGCGGAGAAGAATTTTCTCCGGATGCGCCCGACGCTCCGCCAGGGATGCGGCAATGCGCGGCTTGACGAAGCCGGGGAAGCGGCGCCATTTGCCGCCATGCAGGCTCGCGCCGCCCTTCTCGACTGTCTTCGCCGCTCCGGGCTCGGTGCCTGGCTGGCGACGGCCTATACGCTCTGCGTGCTGGCCCTGGCGCTCGCGCCGGCTCCCGCGATGGCGGCGTTCGGCGGTTCTGACGGCGTCGTGCTCTGCTCGGGCGCGCCGATTCCCGACGAAGGCCAGCCGGCGCCGCTTGGCGATCTCACCCATTGCAAGGGTTGCCCGCTCAATCCCGCCCTCGCGGGTCCGTCGGCCGGGATCGTGCCGGCGCCGGGGCGGCTCGCCACGCGTCTGGTGCCGCCTGCGCCCTTGGCCGAGGGCCTGCCGCATCGTTTCGCGGCCGGGCTGGCGCAGTCGCGCGCGCCGCCGCTGGCCTGAAGCACCGCCTGCCCATTCGCATCCAGATCCAAGCCATTTCGCTCTGCAAGAGCGACGGCAACCTTTCACGAGGCCTGCGTCAGCGGGCTGACCCGTTCGGGATATCCATCATGAAGCTTTCCTATTCGCTCGCCGCCGCGGCCGTCCTGCTCTCGGCCGGCTTCGCCTCGGCCCATGACTTCAAGGCCGGCCCGCTCAAGATCGGCCATCCCTGGTCGCGTGCCACGCCGGCCGGCGCCAAGGTCGGCGGCGGCTATCTCTCGATCGAGAACACCGGCGCGGCGGCCGACCGGCTGGTTTCGGTCTCCGTGCCCTTCGCGGCCCGGTCCGAAATCCACGAGATGGCGGTGAAGGACGGCATCATGACGATGCGCCCGCTCGACCAGGGCGTGGAGCTGCCGGCCGGCGCCAAGGTCGAGTTCAAGCCCGGCGGCTACCACATCATGTTCATGGAGTTGAAGCAGCCGCTGAAGCAGGGCGACTCGATGAAAGGCACGCTGACCTTCGAGAAGGCCGGGACCGTCGATGTCGAGTTCAAGGTCGACTCGATCGCCGCCAAGGGCGCCGCTGGCGAGCATAAGGGGCATTGAGTCCCAAGCGGCGACCTTCCCTTCTCCCCTTGCGGGAGAAGGTGGCCCGAAGGGCCGGATGAGGAGTCGCACAGGCCGGAAACGGCGGCGGTGAACGGCTAGCGACGAATGCCGCGAAACCCCTCACCCCAACCCTCTCCCGCAAGGGGAGAGGGGTAGGTGGCGCCCTCAGATCTTCGCGCGCGGGTCGTGCTTGGCGATGCGCGCCAGCAGGTAGTCCACCTCGGCCTTCGCGGCGGCGCTGAGAACCGAACCCGGCTTGCGCTGGGCATCGTGGCCGAGGATGCCGCGCTTCATCATCGTGTATTTGCGCACGGCAAGTCCCACGCCCTGCTGCTGCTCGTAGCGCATCAGCGGCAGATGCGCGTCGAAGATGTCATGCGCCTCGTCGCGCTTGCCGGCTTTGTGCAGGCGGACCACGTCGATCAGCAGTTCCGGGAAGGCATAGCCGGTATTGGCGCCGTCGGCGCCGCGCTCCATCTCGAAGTCGAGGAAGAGCCCGCCATTGCCGGTCACGATCGAGATCGGGCGCAGCGAGCCTTCCGTCTGGAACCTGCGCAGCGTCGAGATCTTCTCCAGGCCCGGCCAGTCCTCGTGCTTCAGCATCACGCAGGATGGGTTGTCCATGACGATCTTGCGGATCACCGCCGGCGTCATCACGACCGAGAGCGTCAGCGGGTAGTCCTGGATGACGAAGGGGATATCGGCGCCGATCGCCTCGACTGCCTGCGCGTAGTAGCCGGTGATCTGGTCGTCGGTGCGCAGCGAGGGCGGCGGGGCGATCATCACGCCGCCGGCGCCGAGATCCATCACCTGCCGGGCGAGCGAGCGCATCGCGGCGAAGCCGGGCGCCGAGACGCCGACGATGATCGGCTTGCCGCCCATCCGGGCGACGCAGCGCTTGACCAGCTCGACCGATTCCTCGGGCTCCAGCTTGGGCGCCTCGCCCATGATGCCGAGCACGGTGACGCCGTCCGAGCCGATGTCGTGGTAGAACTGGAACAGCCGGTCGGCCGAGGCCCAGTCGATGCTGCCGTCGGGATTGAACGGGGTCGGCGCGATCGGGAAGACGCCGGAAGCGTCGGGGGTCAAGCGCATGATGCGGTCCTTGTCCTGGAGCATCGGCCCGAAAAGTGGGGCGCGGTTTTCGGAAAAAGCCGATGCGAAATCAAAATCGGTCTGGTCAGGCGATGCGGGTGCGGACGGTGCCGACGCCGGCGATCACGCCTTCGAGCACGTCGCCCTTGTTCACGGCGGCGACGCCTTCCGGCGTGCCCGTGAAGATCAGGTCGCCCGGCTTCAGTTCGACGAGGCCGGAGAGATAGGCGATCGTCTCCTCGACATTCCAGATCTGCTTGGCGAGGTCGGAGGTCTGGCGCACGACGCCGTTGACGGTGAGCTCGATCTTGCCGGCGGAGGGATGGCCGGCATGGCTCGCCGGCACGATCTCGCCGATCGGCCCGGAAAGATCGAAACCCTTCGCCATGTCCCAGGGACGCCCGGCCTTCTTGGCGGCGGCCTGCAGGTCGCGGCGGGTCATGTCGAGCCCGGCGGCATAGCCATAGACATGGGCCAGCGCCTCGGATTCCGGGATGTCCTTGCCGCCGCTGCCGATCGCGACGACGAGCTCCATCTCGTGATGGAGATCGCTGGTCTTGCTGGGATAGGGCATGTCGGCGCCGTTGATCAGCAGAGCATCGGCCGGCTTGGTGAAGAAGAACGGGTCCTCGCGATCGGGGTCATGGCCCATCTCGCGGGCATGTTCGGCATAGTTGCGGCCGACGCAGAAGATGCGCCTGACCGGGAAGGAGCCGCCGCCTGCGACCGGAACGGCCGTCACGGCCGGCGGGTCGATCACATAATTGCTCATTCTGCTGCTCCCTCGATCTAGCCTTGCGCCGTTCATGGGCGAGCGGCGCCCGGACCGCAAGCGGCTTCCCGCTGCGGCGGGCCTGCGCGGGAGGCATTGCGGCGCGCTTTTCGCAGGCGCGACACGCGTTGTGCGGCGCGTCGTTGCAAGCAGGGCGATTTGCTCCCTACAGTGCCGTGCCGGGGGGACCGGCGAGCCTATGGAAGGAATGGAATGTGAGTACGGGAACCGTGAAATGGTTCAACGAGACCAAGGGTTACGGCTTCATCACCCCTGATGGCGGCGGCAATGACGTCTTCGTCCATATCAGCGCGGTGACGCGGGCCGGCCTGCGCGGCCTGAACGAAGGGCAGAAGATCAGCTACGATCTCGAGCCGGATCGCAAGACCGGCAAGAACTCGGCGGTGAACCTGCAGACGACCTGAGCGTTTTCATGCGTTCTACGGGAAGGCGAAGGCGGCGCCTGTCCCGAGCCTAGGGCGGATCGCGTTCGGTCCAGGTCGGACCGGCGCGGGTTCGAGGCATGCCCGTCGCCGCAGGCGGCGGTGAGGGAGGGTGCGCCCTCTCAGGACCGGCCCGGTGCCGGATGGAACAGCCGGCCTTTCTCCACGATCAGCACGACGACCAGCGCCGCGATGCCGCAGAGCGAGAAGCCGAGCGTCAGCGGCACGACCGTGCCGTTGAAATGCTGGCCGATATAGAAGCCGAGCAGCGCACCGATCACCGTCGTCACGAAGCCCTGCACCGAGGAGGCCGTGCCGGCGACATGGCCGAGCGGCTCCATCGCCATCGCCCCGAAATTCGGGCCGATCAAACCGAAGCAGAACATCGCAGCGCCCTGCAGGATCGCGAAGGTCCAGAGCGATTCATGGCCGGCGAGCGCCACCAGCGCATGGAGGCTGGTCAGCGCGATATAGCCGAGCAAGGCGCCATGCGAGACACGGCGCATGCCGAGCCTGCCGACGATGCGCGAATTCAGCAGCGAGGAGGCCGCCATGAACATCGCGATCAGCGCGAAGATCGTGGTGAACAGCTCCGGCGCATGGAAGACGTCGACGAAGACCTGCTGCGCCGAGTTGATGAAGCCGAACAGCCCGCCGAGCACGAAGGCCATGGCCAACATGTAGCCGACGCCGATGCGGCTGGTCAGCGTGGTGCGGAAGGAGGCGAGCACGCTCGCCGGCTCGATCGGCTTGCGGTCCTCCGGATGCTGGGTCTCGGGCAGCTTCACGAGGACCCAGAGCATCACGACGGCGCCGAAGCTGGTCAGCACGCCAAAAATCCAGCGCCAGGGCGCGATCCAGAGGATCGCCTGCCCGATCGAGGGCGCCAGGATCGGCACGGCCAGGAAGACGATCATGGCGAGCGACATGACGCGCGCCATCTCGCGGCCGGAATAGCAGTCGCGCACGATCGAGACGACGAGCACGCGGGTCGCGGCCGCGCCGACGCCCTGCAGCACACGGGCCGCCATCATCGCCTCGAACGAGCCGGCGAAGGCGGCGGCGATGCTGGCGACGACATAGATGGCGAGGCCAACGAGCAGCACCGGGCGCCGCCCGTAGCGATCGGAGATCGTGCCGTAGAAGATCTGCGAGACGCCGAAGCCGAGCAGATAGGCGGTGATGATCCATTGCCGCTGGTTGGCCTCGGCGATGCCGAGCGCCTCGGCCATCTGCGGCAGGGCCGGCAGCATGGAATCGATGGCGAGCGCGTTCGTCGCCATCAAGGCGGCGGTCAGGCCCACGAAGGGGTAGAAGCCCATGCCGTGGCGCGGCCGGGCTAGGGCGGACATGTCGTTCATGGCGATCGCGAACTGGCTGGCGAGACCCGGCGGCTGCGGTCATGCGGCAGCGGCGGGCAAGATTCTGCCTGCAGGATTAGCCCTGCCGGTCGCGCGCGGCAACCGGTCCAGCTGGCCATGGGCCATGCGCCGGGCGCGTTTCCCGGCGCTTCGGAGGCGCGCCTAGCCCTGCTTCTGCATCGCGGCCATCAGCGCATCGTCGATCTCGACGGCGCGCCTGGCCGCCGGCCGTGCGGAGATGCGGGCACCATAGGCCTCGAAGGCCGGCCGCTTCTCGATCGTCCCGAACTGCATCCCCCACAGGACCTGCGAGCCGACATAGACATCCGCCGCGCTGAAGCGGTCTCCGGTCAGGTAGTCGCTGCGGGTCACCGCGTATTCGAGCGTGTCCATCGCATCGGCATAGGTGCCATAGCCGATCGAGCGTGCCCGGTCGGCCGGAACTTCCATGCCGAAGGCCTTGTGGCTGACGGCGGCCTCGACCGGGCCGGCGGCGAAGAACATCCAGCGGTAATAGGGGCCGCGCAGCGGGCTGCCCGGCGCGGGTGCGAGTCCGGCCTGCGGGAAGGCATCGGCCATATAGGCGCAGATCGCGGCGCATTCGGTGACGACCATGTCGCCATGGACCAGCGCCGGCACCTTGCCCATCGGGTTGATCGCCTTGTAGGTGGCGCCTTTCATCGGTTCGCCGAAGCCGACGACCTCGGCACGGTAGGGCTCGCCGATCTCCTCCATCATCCAGCGCGCGATGCGCCCGCGCGACATCGGGTTCGTATAGAGCACGAGTTCGTCTGCCATCGTCTTTTTTGCCTCCTTGATCGGCCGAGGATGTCTCTACCCTGCGGCATCGGCGTGACGGTGTCAGGAGCCTGCTTGCCTGACGCAGCCCGTCCAAGCTGTTATCGTCGCCGCGAAGCAGGACGAGGATATGGACGAATCACGCGTGGCGCGCAGCGTTTCCGTCAGTGACGGGCGGCTGTCGATCGAAGGACTGTCGACCCGTTACGTGCAGGACGCGAGCCGGCGTTTCCGACTATCGGCTTCCGGCCTGCGCTTCGCCAGCGGCTTCGAGAGCCGCGATGGCAGGCTTGAGGACAACCGGCGCTTTCTTGCCGAGGCGATGGTCGTCGGTGGCGGCTTGCGCCGGGCTGGCTTCGAGGGCGAGGCCGGCACGATCGGACTGACCTTGCGCCCGCTGTCGCAGGCCGGCGATCAGCCGCGCCTTCTCCTGATGCTCGGCTATCGCGACGAGGGCGGCGAGGCGCTGCCATTCGCCGAGGCTTTTCTGGCGCCGGCCGTGTTCGAGGCGCTGAAAACCGATCTGCTCTCCGGCCTGGCGCAGGAGCTTTCGCTCAGTGCCACGACCAGCCTCTGGATCCGCGAGGAAGATCGCGGGCGCGCCATCGGCGAGTCGCTCGACTGGTATCTCGGCCTGGATGCCGATGGTCGCTCCACCCAGCCCGCGCGCGGTTTCATCGAGACGATCGAGTGGCGGCCTCGGCCGCTCCCGGCAGCTGTGGAAGCCACGCCGGCACCCGATCCCGTGCCGCATCCTGCCCATGAGGTCGAGGAAGATTGGCAGGAAAGCGCTGCCGATGAGTTGCGCCGGATCAACTGGAGCTTCCGTCTGCTCCTGCTGATGCTGGCTTTCATGCTGATCGTCGTCGCGATGAAATAGGGCTGCGCCCTCAGGTCTCGTGGCGGCGGATGCGGCGAATCATCTCGTTCAGCGCCAGCAGCACCAGCGCCAGGATGAAGGGCAGGATGTAGTAGACCACCCGGAAGATCAGCAGCGCGCCCAGCACCTGCTCATAGGGAAAGCGGTTGAGCGCGACCAGCATCGTCGCCTCGAAGACGCCGAGCCCGCCCGGAGCGTGGCTGGCGATGCCGATCAGGCAGGCGAAGATATAGGCGGCGAGGAAGGTCGGATATTCCAGGCCGTAGCCGCCGGGCAGCAGCACGAAGAGCACGGCAGCCGCCGCGCAGACCTCGCAGGCACCGAGCGCCATCTGGCCGAGCGTGGTGCCGAGGCCCGGCAGATGCAGGTTCCAGCCACGCACGCGGATCGTGCGCTCGTCCGTCGCGATCCAGGCGAGATAGCCGAGGATGCCGAGGCCGACGAGCCCGCCGACGACCTGGACGATCAGTGGCGAGGTCCGCGCCAGCATCGCGACCGCCTCGGAGGCGTAGAACAGGCTGGCGCAGAGGATGGCGCCGAGCCCGAGCCAGAAGGTGATGCCGGCGATCACGGTCAGGCTCGCGACCTCGGACGCCCTGACGCCTTTCGGCGAATAGATCCAGTAGCGCACCGTCCCTCCGGTCACGATCGGGAAGCCGAGCGTGAACGAGACGGAATAGCTGGTGAAGGAGCCCAGCGCCGTGGTGCGGTAGGGGATCGAGAGGCCGAGCCGCCGCAATGCCAGCGCGTCGTAGCCGGTGAGCAGCAGATAGCTCAGCGCGGTGAAGGCGATGGCGAGGCCGAGCTGGCGCAGGCTCGCATTCTCGAAGGCGCCGGCGAGCTGGCCGGGCTCCATCCCGCTGATGATGTGCCAGAGCACGACCAGCGAGGCGCCGAAGATGACGACGCTCGCCAGCGGGCCGAGCCACCACCAGCGGCTGCGCTTGCGCAGGGGCATTCCGGGCTCATGCTGGCCGAAGGACATGCACTCTCGGGGTTGCGCGATGCCGCGGGATGCGGCGGCGCGGTGGCGGGCAGGGCTCGGGCGAGCCCCGTCCGACAGATAGCGCCTTGGCGGCAATGCACAAGCCGCTGCGGCGAATAGGCCGCATGAGGGAACCCGGTTTCGTGCGCGGCTGGAGCGTGGCTCAGGCCGTCTTGCGGAAGATGCGCAGGGTCTTGAAGCCCTCGACCTCCTCGACCGGCATCGCCTTCATCCAGTCCGGGATCAGGCGCTCGGCCACGTCATAGGCGTAGGAGCCCTTGTAGAACAGGATATAGCCGCCCTTGTCGGTCTGCGCGGTGAAGAGGTCGATCACCTCGCGGTCGGTCAAGGCGCCATAGGCGTCGTTGGCCTCGCCGCGGAATTCGCCGGTATGGAACATCGTCACGATATCGAAGCGCGGCAGCAGGCGGGCATTGCTGGTGTAGATGTCGCCGAAATAGGCGCTGTAGGTCTTGGTGACGTTGGGATTGTCGGTCGCGAGCTTGATGAAGGACTCGTATTCCTGCGGCGAGGCGGTGATGCCCAGCACCGTGCTGTCGAGATGCGGCTCGGCGCAGCGCAGGCCGACATAGTGATGCCCGCCGGTGCCGAAATGATAGATGCGCTTGCCGCTGAGCTTCTCCTGCTCCAGCCATTCGACGAAATGCACGTCGCAGGGGCATTGCTCGATCTCGAGGCCCCAGAACGCATCCCAGATATTCATCTTCACGGTGTTTCTCCTCTTTGAACGGGTTTTCGGATGGCGATCCCGGTCAGCGGGCTTCGCTGATCGCGGCGATGCGAGGCTCGGCGAAGCCTTCGCGCTCGATGATCTCGGCAACACCCCTGATCCGGCGCAGCACGATCCGGTGGCTGGCACTTTCCACCAGGCCCGGACTCTGCCCGAAGGCGACGATGATTGCGCGCGGCAAAGCGGCGCGCAGCTCGGTCAGGGCATCCAGCGCCGCATCGGTCTCGAGCGCGCTCGTCGCTTCGTCGAGCAGGACGATTGCGGGGTCGGCCAGCTCGGTCCGGGCCAGCGCGAGCCGCTGCCGCTCGGCCCGGGTCAGGCTCCGGTTCCAGTCTTCCTCGCTATCGAGGCGCGAGGTCAGGGTCGATAGCCCGTACCGGCGCAAGACGGCGGCGATCTCCGGCGCCGGGCGCGGCCGGTCGCCCTGGAGAAGATGACGCAGGCCGATCCCCGGCAATTGCAGATGCTGGGGCACGGTCGCGACGCGGGCGCCGCGCGGCAGCACGATCGCACCCTCGCCCTGCTGCCAGAGCCCGGCGATGGCCTGCATCAGGGCGTTCTTGGCGAAGCCGGCATCGCCGGTGACATGCAGTACCGCGCCGGCCGGCAGGACGAAGCTGACGCCTGCCGCGAGCGCGTGGCCGGCGCCGTCATGCAGCGTCACCGCCTCCAGCCGCAGGCTGTCATGCGGGCCGTCCTCGACGGTGAGGCCCTGTGCCGGCGGTTCCTGCTCGACCTCTTCCAGAGCATCGGCGAGCTCGTTGACGCGCCTTGCGGCGGCGAGCCATTCGGCGATGCGCATGAAATTGTCGAAGAGCCAGTTGCAGGCGTTCTGCACGGCGACGAAGGCGGCGGCGACCTGCACGACCCCGCCCAGCGTCATCTCGCCGGCGAGGTATTTCGGGGCCGCCAGCAGGAGCGGCACGACCGGCACCAGCGCGCTGCTGCCATTGGTGATCCAGGTCAGGCGCGCCCGCTGCGTGATCACGGAAAGCCAGCGCAGCACGAGCACGCCATGGCTCTGCGCCACGGCCTGGCGTTCGCCGGATTCGGTGCGGGCGAGCGCGATCGCCTCGCCATGGTCGCGGATGCGCATCAGCGCGAAGCGTAGGCCGGCCTCGCTCTCCGTGCGCTGGGCGATGAGCCCGGCAAGCCGCCGTCCCACGGCTGTCACCAGCAGCGTCACGATGACGGCATAGAGGATCGCGGCGAGGACGAGATAGGCGGGGATCGTGATCTCGCTCCCGCCCCAGCTCAGGTCCAGGCTGCCGCCGATCTCCCAGAGGATCTCGATGAACATCACGATGGTGATGACCGAGGAGAGCAGGCCCATCGCGAAATCGACGATCGGCTCCGTCGCCCAGCGGACATCGTCGGCGATCCGGTATTCCGGGTTGGCCGGCTCCTTGCCGGAGAGGCTGAGCCGGAAGAAGCGCCGGTCGCCGACCCAGCCATCGACCAGCTTGGCAGTGAGCCAGCGCCGCCAGTGAACCTGGAAGGTCTCGCGCGATTTCAGGATGAGGACGCCGAGCCCGGCGACCACCAGCACGATCACCGGGAACACCGCCATGGCGACGAGGGCGCTGTGCCCGTCCTTGCGCTCCAGCGCGTCGAAGAACCAGCCGTTCCAGCGGTTGACGGTGACATTGGCGAAGACGGTGAGGATGACGCCGGCCGCCAGCAGCAGCGTCCAGAGCCAAGCGCAGCGCGCGGTCTCGCCGCGCCAGAAATCACGGGTCAAACGCGCGAATCGCAGCGCGACCTGGCGATCTCCAGGCACGTCCGATCTCGCGCCTGTCGTCTCGTCGGGCGTCAGCACGGTTGCGATTAGTCCCCCAGGGCCGGTTTTCCGGTCTCCTCTGGCTCAAACCTGATTGGGCGAAAATGAACTCGACATGAACGGAGCGGGCGGCCCGCTCCGGAACAGCGCCGAGGCACCCGGCGTTCTCGGCTCATATCCGTGCAGGGAGGTGCGTCATGCCGCGTGGAGACAAATCCGCTTATACCGACAAGCAGAAGCGCAAGGCCGAGCATATCGAGGAGAGCTACGAGGAGCGCGGCGTCCCGCATGAGGAAGCCGAGCGCCGGGCCTGGGCGACCGTCAACAAGGATAGCGGCGGCGGCAACAAGTCCGGCTCCGGCCGGGGCAAGCCCGACACGAACGCCTCGGCCAGGCGCGGCGGCAAGCTCGGCGGCGAGGCATCTGCCGCGCGACCGAAGGCCGAGCGCTCCGCCTCGGCGAAGAAGGCCGCCGCGACGCGCAGGAGGAACGCGTCCTGATGCGCTTCGTCATGGTCGGGCCTGTCCCGACCATCCACGTCTTCCTTTGTCGAGGACGGTGTTCAAGACGTGGATGCCCGCCACAAGGGCGAGCATGACGAGTGTGTGCAGGCGTGTTCCGACTTAGCCGCCGATATTGAAGGCGGCCAGCGCGGCCATGTTGACGATGTCGGAATCCTTCGCGCCAAGCGGTACGATCTGGATCGGCTTGTCGAGGCCGACGATCAGCGGGCCGATCACGGTCGCGCCGCCGAGTTCCTGCAGCAGCTTGGTCGAGATCGAGGCCGAGTGGAAGGCCGGCATCACCAGCACGTTCGCCGGCCCGGACAGGCGGCAGAACGGATACTGGCTCATCACCTCGCGGTTGAGCGCGACATCCGCGGCCATCTCGCCATCATACTCGAAATCGACGCGCTGGTTGTCGAGCAGCGCCACTGCCTCGCGCACCTTCTCCGAGCGCTCGCCGGCCGGATGGCCGAAGCTGGAGAAGGCCAGCATTGCGACACGCGGCTCGTAGCCGAGCCTGCGGCCGACGCCGGCGGCCTCGATCGCGATCTCCGAGAGTTGCCGCGCCGTCGGCATCTCGGTGATCGCGGTGTCCGCGACCAGCACGGTGCGGTCACGCGAGATCACGATCGAGACGCCGATCACGCGGTGCCCCGGCTTCTCGTCGATGACGCGGCGGACCTCCTCCAGCGCGATCGAGTAGTTGCGGGTGACGCCGGTCACCATCGCATCGGCATCGCCCAGCGCCACCATCGCCGCGGCGAAATGGTTGCGGTCCTGGTTGATCAGGCGCTGGCAGTCGCGGAACAGATAGCCCTGCCGCTGCAGACGCTCGTAGAGATATTGCGCATAGGCGCTGTTGCGGTGGGAGAGGCGGGCGTTCTGGACCGAGATGCCCTTGGCCTCGAGATCGACGCCGAGGAAGGTCGCGGCCTCCGAGATGCGGTCCTCGCGGCCGACGAGGATGGCCTGGCCGAGCCCCTGCGCCACGAAGGAAGCGGCGGCGCGGATGACCTGTTCCTCCTCGCCCTCGGCGAAGACGACGCGCTTCGGATAGCGCCGGACGCGCTCGAAGATGCGGTTGAGCGTACCGGCGATCGGGTCGCGCCGCGCCGAGAGCTGCGCCTTGTAGGCGGCGGTATCGACGATCGGCTTGCCGGCGACGCCGCTATCCATCGCCGCCTTGGCCACCGCCATCGGCACGACATGGATCAGGCGCGGATCGAACGGCACCGGGATGATGTAGTCCTTGCCGTAGCGTGGCCGCGAACCCTGATAGGCGGCGGCGACCTCATCCGGCACGTCCTCGCGCGCCAGCATCGCCAGCGACTCGGC
Organism: Allobosea sp. 47.2.35; assembly: GCF_024655635.1. Classification (GTDB taxonomy): domain Bacteria; phylum Pseudomonadota; class Alphaproteobacteria; order Rhizobiales; family Beijerinckiaceae; genus Allobosea. The sequence goes on from NZ_JANLGI010000014.1 coordinate 28,005, forward strand.
TGCCGCGATCTTCATCTCCATGTTGATCGTGGTGGCGCGCACGTCGAGCGCGCCGCGGAAGATGAAGGGGAAGCCCAGGACGTTGTTGACCTGGTTGGGATAGTCCGAGCGGCCGGTCGCCATGATCGCGTCGTCGCGGATGGCGTGGACCTCCTCCGGTGTGATCTCCGGATCGGGATTGGCCATGGCGAAGATGATCGGGTTCGGCGCCATCGAGGCGACCATCTCCGGCGTCACCGCGCCCTTCTGCGACAGGCCGAAGAAGGCGTCTGCCCCGTCCAGCGCCTGGGCCAGCGTGCGCCGGTCGGTGACCGCCGCATGGGCCGATTTCCACTGGTTCATACCCTCGGTGCGGCCCTGGTAGATCACGCCCTTGGTGTCGCAGAGGATGACGTTGTCGGGCTTGAAGCCCATCGCCTTGAGCAGTTCGATGCAGGCGATGGCCGCCGCGCCCGCGCCGTTGATGACCAGCTTGGTCGACTTGATGTCGCGCCCGGTCAGGTCGAGCGCATTGATCAGGCCGGCGGCGGCGATGATCGCGGTGCCGTGCTGGTCGTCATGGAAAACGGGGATGTCCATCAATTCGCGCAGGCGCTGCTCGATGATGAAGCACTCCGGCGCCTTGATGTCCTCGAGATTGATGCCGCCGAAGGACGGGCCGAGATAGCGCACGGCCTCGATGAACTTGTCCGGGTCCTCGGTATCGACCTCGAGGTCGATCGAGTCGACATCGGCGAAGCGCTTGAACAGGACCGACTTGCCTTCCATCACCGGCTTCGAGGCGAGCGCGCCGAGATTGCCGAGGCCGAGGATGGCGGTGCCGTTGGTGATCACGGCGACGAGGTTCGAGCGCGTCGTGTAGTCATAGGCGCGCGACGGGTCCTCCGCGATCGCCAGGACGGGAACGGCGACGCCGGGCGAATAAGCCAGCGAGAGGTCGCGCTGCGTCGCCATCGGCTTGGTCGGCACCACCTCCAGCTTGCCGGGCCGTCCCTGCGAATGGAACAGCAGGGCCTCCTGGTCGGTGAAGGTCGGGCGGGCGCGCTTGGTCGTTGGACGGTCGTTCATCGAAGCGTCTTTTCTTGTGCGTTTCCTCGAGGGGTACCGACCATAAGGCGGCGGCGCCCGAGATCACAAGCGGCGAGTGCTTCACAAAACTCTTGACAGAGCGGAGAGGTATCGCGGGCGCTCAGGCCCGCGAGGCGCTGCGCACGCTGCGCACGAAATCTGTGACATAGCGGTCGAGCGCCTCGGCCTGCTCGTCCACCTTGCGGGCGGCGTCCGCGACCTGTATAGCCGCATCGCCGGTGACACGCGCCTCGGCGCCGACGGCCCCGACATTGACGGTGACGGCATCGGCGCTCAGCGAGACGGCCTGCGCATCGGCGGCGATGGTCGAGGCGATCCCGGCCTGGCGGCTGACGACATCGGCGATCGCGCCCGAGGTCTGCTCGATCGTCGTCATCGTCCCTTCGATATGGGCGACGGCCTCGAAGGCGGTCGCGGCGGCGCCGCGGATATCGGCCAGCGTCTCGGCGATATCGCGGGTCGCCTTCTGGGTCTGCTCGGCCAGCGTCTTCACCTCGCCCGCCACCACGGCGAAGCCGCGGCCGGCCGCACCGGCACGGGCGGCCTCGATCGTCGCGTTGAGGGCGAGCAGGTTGGTGCGTGCCGCGATCTCCTCGATGAAGTCGAGCACGGCGCGGACCTTGTCGGCGGCCTCCGTCAGCCCGGCGACGTCGCTGCGCGTGCTGCGGACATAGGATGCGGCGGCGCGGACGGTGTCGTCGGCATGGCTGGTCTGGCGGGTGAGCTCGCGGATCGAGGCCTCGATCTCCTCTGCCGCGACCGCGACGCTGCTGATGCGGCGCGAGGCGCTGTCGGCCTCATGCGTCACGCTTTCGGCGCGCAGCGTCGTCTTGTTGGCGTTCTCGACCATCTGGCCGGCGGCTGCATGCATGCCGTGCAGCGAGGCGCCGACATCGCCGAGCGCCTTGCCGACGGTGCGTTCGAGATCGCTCGCGAGCGCGTCGAGGGTCGTCTTGCGCAATGTCTCGATCTCGCCGCGGCGGGTTTCCAAGGTCTTCTCGGCGGTGATGTCGAGCAGGATGCCGTCCCAGACCAGCGTTCCGTCGCGCAGGCGCCGCTTGGTCGATTCGCTGCGCAGCCAGACGATGCCGCCATCGGGCGCGTGATAGCGTCCCTCGAAGCGCCAGAAAGTCTCGGTCTCCTGCTGATCGCGGCGTTGCTGCTCGAAGCGAGCCCGGTCCTCGGTCAGGAGCTTGCCGAGCCAGACCTCCGGATCGCGCTCGACCTCTTCCTTGGTGATCCCCAGCAGCTTGTCGATGGCGAAGGAGGCGAACTGGTAGGTCATCGTGCCGTCCGGCCGCACCAGCCGCTGGTAGAGCGTACCGGGCGCGCGGTCGATCAGCGTACGCAGCCGATAGGCCGTCTCACGCCTCTCGCTGTCGTTGATGACGATGATGCCGGTGAGGAAGATGCCGATCGTCCCGACCAAGATCATCACCGGCACGGCCTCGCGCAGGAAGCGTTCGCCGGCCGCGCCGGGAATGAAGCCGACCGAGGCGATCAGGATGATGGCGTCGATGGCGCTGAGCGCCGCGAGGTCGCGGATGCCGAGCGGCCGCCGGCGGCGCGCCAGCCAGAACGCATAGGCGATGCCGATCAGCGCGCGGGCGAGAATGCCCGTGATGCCCGTCACCATGCCGACGCCGCCACCGAGATAGCGCATCGCGACGAGCGGTGCGGCGGTCAGGACGGAGGCAAGCGGTCCGCCGATCGGTCCGGCGAGGATCGCGAAGCTGTTGCGGGAATCGACGACAAGGCCCGGCTGGAGCACGAAGGGGTTGCCCATACTGACCAGCGCGCCCGCAGCGAACAGGATGCCGACGATGACCTGACGCAGCCAGGCGCGGTCCCCAATCCGGGGCGTGGCGACGGTCAGCAGCAGCCCCGCTAGCAGCAGGAAGAACAGGCTCTGAGCGAGATTGATCAGCAGCAACATGGAAATCCCGGCCCGATTCGGCTTCGGCACAGTGCTTTGAATTGTTGAAAGCCGTCCTAACGGATGGCCTTGGCCGGACATTTTGCTAGCGTGCCGGCGCGATGCGCCAGAGCTCCTCTCCCGAATCCGCCCGTTCCGCCGTGCCGGCTGCCGCCGCAGATCGCGTCACGCCGATGATGGCGCAATACGTGGAGATCAAGGCCGCCAATCCCGACTGCCTGCTCTTTTACCGGATGGGCGATTTCTACGAGCTGTTCTTCCGGGACGCCGAGATCGCCTCGCGCACGCTCGGCATCGTCCTGACCAAGCGGGGCAAGCACCAGGGCGACGACATCCCGATGTGCGGCGTGCCGGTCGAGCGCGCCGACGACTACCTCCAGCGCCTGATCGCCGCCGGCCATCGCGTCGCCGTCTGCGAGCAGACCGAGGACCCGGCCGAAGCGAAGAAGCGCGGCAACAAGTCGGTGGTGAAGCGTGACGTCGTGCGCCTCGTCACCCCCGGCACCATCACCGAGGAACGCCTGCTCGAACCCGGCCGCGCCAGCCTGCTCGTCGCCGTTGCGCGCCGCAAGACCGGCGAAGCGGCCTCGCTCTACGGATTGGCTGCCATCGACATCTCGACCGGTCGCTTCACCGTGATGGAGACGCCGCAGGAGCGGCTCGGAATCGAGTTCTCGCGACTGGAACCGCGCGAGATCGTCTGCCCGGACGCGATCCACGACGATCCCGAGCTCAGGGAATTCTGGCGCGAGATCGCGGTGCCGGTGACGCCGCTGGCGCGCGACGGTCTCGATGCGGCCTCGGCCGAGCGGCGCCTGAAGGAGTTCTTCGGCGTCGCTACGCTCGATGCCTTCGGGGCCTTCACCCGGGCCGAGATCGCGGCGGCCGGTGCGGCGCTCGCCTATGTCGAGCGCACCCAGCTCGGCGCCCGCCCGCCGCTTTCGGCGCCGGTGCGCGATGCCGGCTCGGCGACGATGCTGATCGACGCCGCCACCCGCGCCAATCTCGAACTGACCCGCACGCTGGGCGGCGAGCGCCAGGGCAGCCTGCTCGCCACGATCGACCGCACGGTGACGCCGGGCGGCGCGCGCCTGCTGGCCGAGCGCCTCGCCGGCCCATTAACCGATCCTGCCGCCATCGCCGCGCGCCATGATGCGGTCGAATTGCTCGTCGCCGATGCCGGCCTGCGCGAGGACCTGCGCCTGGCCCTGGAGAAGGTGCCGGACGTCGCTCGCGCGCTGGCGCGGCTCTCGCTCGATCGTGGCGGTCCGCGCGATCTCGCGGCGCTCGGTGCCGGGCTCGACGCCGCCCGGGCCATCGCCGCTTTGCTTGTCCGGCGTGGCGAATTGCCCGTCGAACTCGCCCGCGCCATGCGGGCTCTCGGCGAAAGCGATCCTGACCTGCCCGTGCGCCTCAACGCGACGCTGGCCGACGAATTGCCGCTGAACCGCCGCGACGGCCGTTTCGTGCGCGAGGGATTCGACCCCGCGCTCGACGAATTGCGCCTGCTCCAGATCGACTCGCGCAAGGTCATCGCCCAGCTGCAGGCGCGCTACGCGGCAGAGACCAATTGCCGGACGCTGCGCATCAAGCACAACGCCATGCTCGGCTATTTCGTCGAGGTGCCGCAGGCGGCCGGCGAGGAATTCCTGCGCGACCCCTGGCGCGCGACCTTCGTGCATCGCCAGACCATGTCGGACGCGATGCGTTTCTCCTCGGTCGAACTCGGCGAACTCGAAGCCAAGATCGCTTCCGCCGCCGACCGGGCATTGAAGCTCGAACTCGCCATCTTCGCGGCTCTCAGCGAGGCCGTCCTCGCCCAGGCCGAGCCGATCAAGGCGGCCGCTTTGGCGCTGGCCGAGCTCGATGTTGCCGCGGCTTTGGCCGATCTCGCCGGCCGCGAGGGCTGGAGCCGCCCGCAGGTCGACGACGGCGCAGCCTTCACCATCGAGCGTGGCCGCCATCCCGTGGTCGAGGCGGCGCTGAAGCGCGATGGCAAACCCTTCGTGGCCAACGACACTGAACTGTCGCCGCCTGCGACCGAGGCCAAGGGCGGTCGCATCTGCCTGATCACCGGTCCGAACATGGCCGGTAAATCGACCTTCCTGCGCCAGAACGCGCTGATCGCGGTGCTCGCCCAGATAGGCTCCTTCGTGCCGGCGACCTCCGCGCATATCGGCATCGTCGATCGGCTGTTCTCGCGCGTCGGCGCCGCCGACGATCTCGCGCGCGGCCGCTCAACCTTCATGGTCGAGATGGTCGAGACCGCCGCAATCCTGAACCAGGCCGGCCCGCGCGCGCTCGTCATCCTCGACGAGATCGGCCGCGGCACCGCGACCTTCGACGGTCTCTCGATCGCCTGGGCCGCGATCGAGCATCTCCACGAGATCAACCGCTGCCGCAGTCTGTTCGCGACACATTATCACGAGCTCACCGCGCTCGGAGACCGGCTCGATCGCGTCGCCAACGCGACCGTCCGCGTCACCGAATGGAAGGGCGAGGTCGTCTTCCTGCACGAGGTCGTGCCGGGCGCCGCCGACCGCTCCTACGGCATCCAGGTCGCCAAGCTTGCCGGCCTGCCGCCGGCCGTGGTCGAGCGGGCGCGTGCCATCCTCGGCGAATTGGAGAAGACCGAGCGCGAGAAGCCGGTCGCCTCGCTGGTCGACGATCTCCCGCTCTTCGCCGTGCCGCAGCGTCGGCCCGCGCCGGTTGTCGTCGAAGGCGAGCCGGATGGCCTGCGCGAGGCGCTCGCCGGGATCGATCCGGACGAGATGACCCCGCGCGAGGCGCTGGAAGCGCTCTACCGCCTGAAGGGATTGGGTTGAGCTAGCCCAGCCGCCTGATGCTGGTGATCTCGCCAAAACTCTTGGCGCGGATGCGGTCGCGCGCCTCGCGCAGCGGCTCGCGATAGACGCTCATCACATGCCCGCTGGCATGCAGCAGCGTCGTGGCGTCGGTCAGGATGCCGACATGGCCCTTCCAGAAGACGAGATCGCCGCGCTGGAGCCCCGACAAATCCTCGCGCAGTTCAACCGGCAGGCCGAGCGTCGCTTCCATCATGTCGGAATCGCGCGGCGCCGCGATGCCTGCCGCTGCCAGGCTAAGCTGCGTCAGCCCCGAGCAGTCGAGCCCGAGGCTGGTCTTGCCGCCCCAGAGATAGGGCACGCCGACGAAGCGCTCGGCAACAGCGACGAAATCCGGCTCATGCTGGTCGATTGGCGCGAGATGGGCGGCGAAGACATGGCCGCCATCGGCAAGCACCGCGAAATCGCCCTTGCTCTCGACCACGGCGACATTGGCACCGAGCGAGAGCGCGGTCAGCGGCGGCAATTTGATTGAGGGGCCGGGATAGACGAAGGTCCGCAAACCCGCGACGCGGTGCGTTGGTGCGGGCTGGTCCTGCCTCAAGGCATCATCGGGAATGTAGCCGACATAGCCGTCACGGGCGAGCTGCGCCCAGGCCCAGCCTTCCTCGCGCTCATAGACCTGCACCAGCTCACCGGCGAGCGCTTCGGTGTCGAGCGGAGCGTCCGGGCGCGGCTCGCGCCGCACCGGGGCGGAGTCTGCGACGATCCGCATCGGCTGCGGGTCGGCGAAGCGTGAGGCCTCGACCTGGCCCGTCAGCGCGCGCGCTGCGAGGTCGGGGCGGAAGGCATGGATGCGGCGGTCGAGAATCGCGATCATGGCGGCAATCTAGCTTGGCGGGAGGTGTTCCGGGAGAGGCCTCAGCTGCCGCCGATTTCCTTGGCATGCTCGGTCACGAGATCGGCCAATCGCTCGACGGCGAGCGCTCCCGCGACAGTGCGCTGGATCACGACATTGCGGCGGTCGGCCTCGTCGCGCTTGCGCGTCAGGAGGCCGAGCTTGCCCAGCGTGTCGAGCGCGCGTGTGATCACAGGCTTGGTCACGCCGAGCTGCCTGGCGAGGCCGCGCACCGTATGCGGCGGGAGCTCGAGATAGACCGTCAGCAGGATCGCGGTCTGGCGCGCCGAAAGATCGGCATCGTGGTCCCGAACCAGATCGAGATGGACTTGCCGCCACAGCTTGAGTGCCTGCGAAGGCCTGATCTCCAGGGGCATAAAGACACGGGTCCCGATCGTTACGGACCCGTATCATTATCGCGGTGGCGCCGGCGTGCAATCGCGTTCGCCGATCAGCCTTAACCGCGTGGGTAGAGCTGCTTCACCAGCGCATGGATCAGCCGCGCGCCCTGGCATTCGCCGCCTTCCGGCCGCCCCGGCTTGGCCGAGGGGTTCCAAGCGTAGATGTCGAAATGCGCGTAGGCCTTCGTCTTCTCGACGAAACGATTCAGGAACAGGGCCGCCGTGACCGAGCCGGCCATGCCACCGCCGGAGATGTGGTTGACGTCGGCGATCTTGGACTCGAGCAGCCCGTCATAAGGTGGCCAGAGCGGCAGCCGCCAGACCGGATCGTTCACGGCCATGCCGAGCCGCGCGATCGCGGCCGCAAGGCCTTCGTCATGCGTGTAGAAGGGCGGCAATTCCGGCCCGAGGGCGGTGCGGGCGGCCCCGGTCAGCGTCGCGAAATCGACCAGCAACTCCGGCGCCTCCTCGTCGGCCAGTGCCAGCGCGTCACCGAGGATCAGGCGACCCTCGGCATCAGTGTTGCCGATCTCGACAGAAAGGCCCTTGCGGCTGGCCAGCACGTCTCCGGGGCGGAAGGCATTGCCGGACACGGCGTTCTCGACGGCAGGGACGAGCAGGCGCAACCGTACCGGCAGCTTGGCCAGCATGATCATCCGCGCAGCCGCGATCGCTGCAGCCGCGCCGCCCATGTCCTTCTTCATCAGCAGCATCGAGGCGTCGGGCTTGAGGTTGAGCCCGCCGGTATCGAAGGCGACGCCCTTGCCGACCAGCGTGACCTTGGGATGGGCGGGATCGCCCCAGACGAGGTCGACCAGCCGCGGTGCGCGCGTCGAGGCGCGGCCGACCGCGTGGATCATCGGGAAATTGCGGGCGATCAGGTCGTCGCCGACGATGCTGGTGACGGTCGCGCCGCATTCGGTGGCGAGTCCGCGGATCGCCGCCTCGATCTCGCCGGGGCCTAGCTCGTTGGCTGGCGTATTGACGAGGTCGCGCGCCAGCATCGCGGATTCGGCGATCAGGCTGATCTCTTCGCCATCGACGCCGTCGGGGATGACCAGCCGGGCGCGTGCCGGGCTTGGCTTGCGGTAGCGATCGAAGCGGTAGCCCTGCAGCAGCCAGCTCAGCGTCGCCAGGGCGGGATCGCCGATCTCGCCCGAGAGCGTGTAGTCGCCGGCCGGCAGCAGCGCGGCAAGGCGTCCGGCCGCGAAGGGATCGGGCCGGCGCCCGGCGGCGTCGATGCCGAGCAGGACCGTTGCCAGGGCTCCTTGCGGGTCCGGCAACAGGCAGTGCTGGCCGGGGCGTCCGGCGAAACCCTGTGCCAGGGCGAAACTGCGGTTGGCCGAGGTGAGATTGTTCTGAAGGGCGGGCCATGTGCCGGCCGAAACGGCATGAACGGGAATGGCTGCGGCGGAGGAAGAGGTCAGGAGGCTGTGCACGGAGCGATGTTTCGATTTCGGGCAGGAGCGTCAGGAAGGCGATTAAGAATGCATTAGGGTTAACGCTTTATCACCGGATCGACCAGTCGAACCCATCCAGACGACCCGTTTTCGGGAGGCGATCCGGCCCATGCCTTCAGCCCGGCCCCATTCTTCAGTCCGCGAGCCCGTGCGGGCGTCCCGCCTTGGTCTTGGCTTCGCCGTCTGCCTTGCGGCGCTCGCTTTGGCCGGCTGCCAGGGACGCGGCGGCCCGGGCGACATTACCGGCTCGATCGGCCGCAGCAGCCAGGCGAGCCAGCCGCGCACGGCTTCGGACTGGCAGGCCGACCGTGAAACCTGGGCCAAGCGCTACGACGCCAATCCCAAGGACCGCGACGCCGCCTTCTACTACGCGCGGGCGCTGCGTGGCCTCGATCAGAATGCTCAGGCCCTGGCCGTGCTTCAGGGCGCGGTCCTCGCCCATCAGGACGATCGCGAGCTTCTCGGCGCCTATGGCCGCTCGCTTGCCGATAACGGGCGGCTGCGTGAGGCGGACGAGGTTTTGTCGCGAGCGCATTCTCCCGAGCGGCCCGACTGGCGGATCTTGTCGGCGCAAGGCACCGTCGCCGACCAGATGGGCGAGCATGCCCGCGCCCAGCAGATCTACCAGACGGCCCTGAGGCTGGCTCCGAACGAGCCGACGATCATGTCGAATTACGGGCTGTCGCTCGCCCTGTCGCGCAATCTGCCGGAGGCCGAGCGGGTGCTGGCCGAGGCCGTTGCCTCGGACAGGGCCGATGCGCGGGTCCGGCAGAATCTCGTCTTCGTCCTCGGCCTGCAAGGCCGCTTCGGCGAAGCCGAGACGCTGGCCCGTCGCGACCAGAGCCCCGCCGAGGCGGCGGCGACGATCGCCTATCTCAAGCGCAGCGTCAGCCAGCAGAACAGCTGGGAACTGCTGAAGGGCGGCAAGGGCCGGGGCCCGTCGCAGGCCAGGCAGCCGCTGGCGAACGGATCGGGCAGCGCGCCTGCCGCCGCGCCACCGGCCTGAGGGAAAGAAAAATCCGCCGAGCCACACTTTCGCGCCGGCATCCTGGACAATGAAAGAAGGCCGGAGCTTCGGGGCTCCGGCCTTTCTGATGTGTCCTGGCGGATATGCGCTGCGGTTCTCAAGCCGAGCGCCGGGCGGTTGAAGCCCTCACTCCCACTTGAAGACCTGCACCAGGGCGGGCGTCATGATGATCACGAACAGCACCGGCAGGAAGAACAGGATCATCGGCACGGTGAGCTTCGGCGGCAGCGCGGCGGCCTTCTTCTCGGCGGCCGACATGCGCTGGTCACGGCTTTCCTGCGCCAGAACGCGCAGGGCGGTGCCGAGCGGCGTGCCGTAGCGCTCTGCCTGGATCAGCGCCGTCGTCACCGATTTCACGCTTTCCAGGCCGGTGCGGAGCGCGAGGTTCTCATAGGCGATGCGGCGGTCGGTCAGATAGGACAGCTCTGCCGTGCACAGCGCGAACTCCTCCGCCAGCGGCACCGACTGGTTGCCGATCTCGCCCGCGACCTTGCGGAAGGCATGCTCGATCGACATGCCGGATTCGACGCAGATCAGCAGCAGGTCGAGCGCATCCGGAAAGGCCAGCCGCATCGAAGCTTGCCGCTTGCCCGCCTGGTTCGACAGGAAGATCTCGGGCGCCTTGATGCCGAGATAGGCGCCGGCGATGCCCATGCCGACCTTGACCGCGAAAGGCTGGCCGAAATCATTGATGACGAAGACGTAGAACAGCGTGAACAGGAACAGCCCGACAGGGGTAGCGAGACGGAAGAACAGGAAGGCGATCTCGGCCTGAGGGCCGCGATAGCCGGCCATGGCGAGCTGCTTCTTGGCGTTTTCGGTGCCGAGCCAGTCGCCGAGCTTGAAGCGTTCCACGATCCGCCGCATGTAGGCTTTCGGCTCCTGCCGCAGCGAGACCTTCTCGTTCTGCCGGCTCAACCTGTCGCGCTCGCGGGCACGGATCTTGTCGCGCTCCGTCGCGACGTTCTTCATGCGCTTCTGGAGATTGTTGCCTTCGGTCAGCGGGATGGCGATGGTCAGCACGGTCGCCGCCGCCGCGATCGCGGCCAGCAGCCCGAGAATGAACTGAGGATTGGTGACGCTGTTGACGATCTGGGAAATCATCGCTCGCCTCAGATGTCGAAGTTGATCATCTTGCGCATGATCAGCACGCCGATCAGCATCCAGATCCCGCCCGCGACCATCGCGAACTTGCCGGCCTGGCTGAGCCAGAGAATCTCGATGTATTTCGGCGTGGTGAGCCAAATCAGGACCGCGACGATCGGCGGCAGCGAGCCGATGATGGCCGCGGAGGCCTTGGCCTCCATCGACACGGCCTGGATCTTGTCGCGCATCTTGCGCCGCTCGCGCAGCACGCGCGACAGGTTCCCGAGCGTCTCGGAGAGGTTGCCGCCGGTCTTCTGCTGGATGGAGATGACGATGCCGAAGAAATTCGCCTCGGCGCAGGGCATCCGCTCGAAGAGCTTGGTGGTGGCTTCCGCCAGCGGCAGTCCCAGCGCCTGCCCCTCGATGATCAACCTGAACTCGGTCTTCACCGGCTCCACGGCCTCGTTGGCGATGATGCGCAGGCAGTCATTCACCGGCAGGCCGGCCTTGATGCCGCGCACGATCACGTCGAGCGCGTTCGGGAACTCGATGCCGAATTTCTTCAGCCTCCGGTTCTTGCAGCGCTTGAGATACCAGGCGGGCATGCCGAAACCGCCGATGAAGAGGCCGGCGAGCGCCAGGATCCAGTTCCCGCTCACGATCCAGAGCGTGAGCCCGAGGGCGATCGCCAGCCCGGCGCTGATCACGTAGTATTTCTTGGGCGTCCAGGAGAGGCCGGCCTGACCGATGCGCTGCTCGAGCGACACCTTGTTGCGCGCGCTCTCGCGGTTCTCGATGTCCTTGAGGCTCTGTGCGATCTGGCCGCGCTTGTTGCGCGCCTGCGCCTCCCGGTCGATGCCGCGGGCCGTGCTCGGGCCGGCGAATTCCTTGCGCCGCTTCTCGGCACGCTTCTCGCCGCTGAGTGTCGGATAAAGCAGTGCGTAGACCACGCCGCCGACGGCGAGCATGGCCAGGAGCGCGACCGCGAGCGTGCTCGTGTTCATGGCTGGAGCTCCGGTGAAGCCTCGCGCTCACATGGCATTGCTGACGCCTGCCTCCTCGAGCTGGTCGAGGGCGGCGGCAAGGCGCTGTTCCTCGCCGAAATAGCGCGCGCGCTCCCAGAAGCGCGGGCGCCCGACTCCGGTGGCGCGATGCCGGCCGATGAGCTTGCCGGCGGCGTCCTCGCCGATGATGTCGTAGATCATCAGGTCCTGCGTCGTGATCACCTCGCCTTCCATGCCCATCACTTCGGTGATGTGGGTGATGCGGCGCGAGCCGTCGCGCAGGCGCTGGGCCTGGATGATGACGTCGACCGAGGAACACAGCATTTCGCGCAAGGTCTTCGAAGGCAGCGAGAAGCCGCCCATCGTGATCATCGATTCGACGCGGCTCAGGCACTCGCGCGGCGAGTTGGCGTGCAGCGTGCCCATCGAGCCGTCATGGCCCGTGTTCATCGCCTGGAGCAGGTCGAAGGCTTCCGGTCCGCGCACCTCGCCGACGATGATGCGCTCGGGACGCATGCGCAGGCAGTTCTTGACGAGGTCTCGCATCGTCACCGCGCCCGTGCCTTCCAGGTTGGGCGGGCGGGTTTCGAGGCGCACCACATGCGGCTGCTGGAGCTGGAGCTCGGCGGCGTCCTCGCAGGTGATGACGCGCTCGTCATGGTCGATATAGTTGGTCAGGCAGTTCAGCAGCGTCGTCTTGCCCGAGCCCGTGCCGCCCGAGATGACGATGTTGCAGCGGACGCGGCCGATGATCTTCAGAAGTTCGGCGCCCGGCGGCGAGATCGCCCCGAACTTGACGAGCTGGTCGAGTGTCAGCTTGTCCTTCTTGAACTTGCGGATGGTCAGCGCCGGGCCGTCGATCGCCAACGGCGGTGCGATCACGTTGACGCGCGAGCCGTCGGCGAGGCGTGCGTCGCAGATCGGCGAGCTCTCGTCGACGCGGCGGCCGACCTGGCTGACGATGCGCTGGCAGATGTTCATCAGCTGCGCGTTGTCGCGGAAGCGGATGTTGGTGAGCTGGATCTTGCCGGCGGTTTCGATGAAGGTCCGGCCGGCACCGTTGACCATGATGTCGGCGATATCGTCGCGCGCCAGCAGGGGTTCGAGCGGCCCGTAGCCCAGCACGTCGTTGCAGATGTCGTCGAGCAGTTCCTCCTGCTCGGCGATCGAGAGCACGACGTTCTTCAGCGAGATGATCTCGTTGATGATGTCGCGGATTTCCTCACGCGCCGATTCGGAGTCGAGCTTCGCGAGCTGCGACAGATCGATGGCCTCGATCAGCGCCCCGAAGATCATGCTCTTCATCTGGTAGTAGTCTTCGGAGCGCGCGGCCGTCTCGGCGACCTGCGCGACCTTGCGCTCCTCCACGGCCGCCGGCGCGGGCTCGGGCTTGCGCGGCGCGGCTTGTGCGACCGCGGGCGTCCTTGCGTTCAGGTTGGGCGCGGTACCTGCGCCTGCGGATCGCTTGCCGAACATCTCAACACTCTCCCGCCCGCTCCGGGCCGGTCTCTCGCCTGGCGTCCGGGCGTCGCCCCGTCATCGTTCGTCTCCGCCGGTCACGAGGCCTTGCGGCGCTTCAGCTTCGCGACGAACGGTTCAAGCAGGCTGCGCCGGCTCCGCTTGGCTTCGCCACGTCCGGTCAGGGCGCTGGCGATCTGGGTGAAGGCTTCGGTCGCCTTGCTGCCGGCCTGCACCTCGGCGATCATCTGGCCGTTATTGGCGGCCGTGCCGAAGAGCTGGGCGTCGAAGGGGACCGTGCTGAGCACGTCGATGCCGAGCGCCTTGGCGAACTCGGCCGCGCTGATCTCGGGCCGCTTCGGCACGCCGACGCGGTTGAGGACGAGCCGCGCGACCCCGTCGTTCGGCCGCGTCGCGCGCGACAGGTCGACCAGGTTCTTGGCGTTGCGCAGCGAGGCGAGTTCGGGCTCGGCGACGATGACGATTTCGTCGGCGCCGAGCACCGTCCGCTTCACCCAGGCATTCCACTGGTGCGGCACGTCGAGGATGATGCACGGCACGCTGGCGCGCAGCAGCTCGAGGAGCTGCTCGAGCGCGTCCTCGTCGAGATCGACCGTCCGGTCGAGGATCGCCGGGGCAGCCAGCAGCGCGAGGTTGTCGCTGCAGCGCGACAGGAGCCTGTCCAGCAGGTTGGAATCGAGGCGTTCCGGCGCGAACACCGCTTCCGCGATGCCTTGCGGCGGATCCTGGTTGAAGTTGAGGCCGGCCGTGCCGAAGGCGATGTCGAGATCGACGATCACGGTCGAGGCATCGAGATTGCGCGCGATCGCCCAGGAGACGTTATGCGCGACCGTCGAGGCGCCGACGCCGCCCTTGGCGCCCATGACCGCGATCACGCGCCCGAGATTGCGGGCCTCCGGGGCGATATAGAGCTCCGAGAGCGTGCGCAGGACGTCGAGAGGCTCCAGCGGCGCGATGAGATATTCGCTGACGCCGCGGCGGATCAGGTCGCGATAGAGCTGGACGTCGTTGACATGGCCGATCACGACCACCTTGGTGCCGGCGTCGCAGCTTTCGGACAGGGCTTCGAGATGCGCCACCAGCGTCGCCGGATCGGCCACAGCCTCGAGCACGATGATGTTCGGCGTCGGCGCTGCCCGGAAGGCTTCGACGGCAGCGGCGGGGCCGCCCATCTGGATGCGGGCATGGGCCTTGTCCATGCGCCGGTCGGCGACGGCAGCCTGCATGGTCGCGGCGACGGCCGGCGTTTCGCAGAAAGCCTGCAGCGTGATGCGCGGCAGGGGCGCAATGGTCTCGTCGCTTGGCAGCTCGCTGGTCGGGCTCTCGTGGGAATCAGCCTGCATCAGTTGCTGCCTCCGACCGAAGCGTTGATCTGCGGCGTCGCCTGCCGGTACTGGGTCGAGGGGTCGCGGCCCTCGCGGATCTTGGCGATGGCGCCCATGCGCTTGACCATGTCGGGACGGCCCTCGTCGCGCGACCGGACGAGATCGATCGGGTCGGCAACCTGGGCCGCCAGCGTCGCCTGCGAGGAGCAGCCCAGATTCCAGTATGGGGCGTTCGAGGTCGAGAACCGGAAGTCGGAGGTGCCCAGATCGGTTGGCCATTGTCCGCAGGCGTGCGGGACGCTCGCCTGAAGCGAGGCGAAGGTCAGGCGGATCGGCGAGGCGAGACCGGGATCCTGGACCGGATAGCTGCGCACGCTGAGGATGCTGGGCGAGACGCCGCCGCGCGACAGCGCCGTCCGGATGCCGTGCAGCGTGCCTTGGGTGGCATGATCGCGGCGCGCCCCGGTCGGGACCTCCGCCACGAGGCCGCCTTTGCCGGAACGGCGGAATTCGCGGGCAAAGCTCGCGACATCCTCGGCCTGCCGCGCGTCGAGCGTGCTGCCGCTGCGCCCGACGAAGACGTCGAGCGAGCGCGGCGCGTCGCGGAGCACGATCGGGTGCCGCTCCCGGACGTCTTCCGGCCCGAAGGCAAGCGTGTCGGCCTCGACCGAGCGCTTGGCGCAGCCGCCGAGGACGGCGCCGAGCGCCAGCACGGCAACGATCAGGCGCGATCCTGTCAAGTCGATCCGGGAGGAAACCGTCATGGTCTGGCCATCCATCATCGTTGTCACCGGGCGCTCAGTCGGCGATGAAGCCGACGCGGCCCTTGTAGGCCTGGGGAACCGGGCCGCCGCCGCTGCCGTAGATCTTGTTGAGCCGCCCCAGCAGAATCGCCTGGGAGTCGTGCGCCTCGACGAAGCCGTCATCCGGCCTCTGGATCTGGTTCGGCTGCATCGGCTTGGCGATATAGGGCGTGACCATGATCATCAGCTCGGTTTCCTCGCGCTGATAGTCGCGCGAGCGGAACAGGGTGCCGATGATCGGCAGGTTCATCAGCCCTGGCAGTCCGTTGATCGACTGCCGCGAGACGCGCTGGATCAGGCCGGCCGTGGCCAGCGTCCCGCCCGAGGGCAATTCGACCGTGGTGTCGGACTTGCGAACGCGGAAGGCGGGCGTGTTGAGCGCCTCCTCGTTGTTGCCGCTCATGCGCAGCTGGTTTTCGAAGTCGAGTTCCGTGACCTCGGTGGCGATGCGCATGCTGATCTTGGTGTCGGACATCACGATCGGCGTGAAGTTGAGGGCGACGCCGATCGGCTTGTACTCGATCTGGACCTGGCAGGTGCGGCGGTTGAACACATCGTAGGAGCAGCTCTGCCCCTTCGGGACCGGCACTTCGCCGCCGGCGGTGAACTTCGCGCTCTCACCCGAGATGGCGGTGACCGTGGGCTCCGCCAGAACGCGCGCCATTCCGGCGCGCTCAAGCGCCCGCAGCGTGAAGTTCTGGGTGTTGCCGAGGCCGGCGCCGATGGCCGAGGCGGAGAGAGCCTGCGGCGACAGCGAGAACGGGTTGTCGACGGTCGGGGTGATCGAGAATTTGCCGAGCTTCCATTCGCCGGTCGAGTTGATGCCGAGCTGCTTGATCGCCTTGCGCGAGATTTCCGACACCGTGACCTTCACCATCACCTGGTCGCGATCGCGCAGCGTCAGCGAGTTGATCACCGTCCCGGTCCGCCAGGAGGAGGCGCCGCCGACGAAGGCCTTGGCGATGTCGACCGCCTGGGTCGCTTCCGAGGCGTTCGGCACCGTCCCGACGAGCAGGATCGAATCGCCCGCCGGCTTGATGTCGATCTGCGAGTTCGGCAGGGCCGTGCGCAGCGTCTGCCTGAGCACGTTGAGGTCGCGTCCGACATTGATGTCGAGCGCGGTGATCTGCTGGCCGTCGCCATCCATCACGAACATGGAGGTCGAGCCGTCGGCGATACCGATGATGAAGAGCTTGCGCGCCGTCCGGACCACCGCGTTGGCGACCTTCGGATTGGCGACGAACACCTCCTTGGCGTCGCGGGGTAATTCCACGATCAGCGAGCGGCCGATCGAGAGGTCGAGTCTGCGCGAGATCGCGTTCTCGCTCGATCCCACATTGAGGACGGGGGCCGGGCCGCTTCCGGTTGTCTGGGCTCCGGCGCTGCCGGCGGCCAGGATGAGCGCGAGAGCCGTCGCGATGCGGAGAGAAGATCTGATCATGGCTTCACGCTCTTCGAGGTGACACCGTAGCGCACGAGGGTCATGGAGTTTTCGGCCTGGCCTGGCGGCGTCGTTTCGCCGGCATCCTTGAGGCTGCGCAGGGCCAGGGAGAGCGTGCCCGTCTTCTGGGCCTGGGCGACGATCTCGACCTGTCCGGGATCGATCTCGAGCGTGGCGGTCTCGCCGACCACGACCTTCTCGCCGTTGCGCTCCTGGACGTTCTGCCCGATGGCGAGCACGCGGATGTTGCGCAGGATCACTTCGCTGGCATAGCCTTCGCTGCCGCTGGACCCCTCGCTGCGGATCGTGGAAACGACGTCGACGCGGTCATTGGGAAGGATGAAGCCGCCGGCGGTGTTGGCGCCGCGGCTGTCGGTGCTGATGGCGACGGCGCGCTTGCCGGACGGGAGAACGGCCGAAAGGAAACCGGTTCCGTCGGTCTTGATCAGTTTCTCGCGCCGGATCGGCTCGGCGCCGAGGGTGGCGTAGCGCGCGACCTGCCCGATGATCTCCTGTTCGGCCTCGGGCGTTTCGTCCTTCCGGATGATGCCGTTCGGCACGCTGGCCAGCGGCCAGTCGAGCCAGCGCAGGTCATTGGCCGTCACCGTGTTGCCGACGGGGATGTCGGTTGCGGCGACCAGGACCGGCACCGTTGGCGCGGCCTCGATCTTCGCGACGGGGGCAGGCTCCTTGGAAGGGCGCTGTGCCAGCAGCGCCGCGCCTAGCCCTGCCACGAGCGCGACCACGAGAATGATGATGCGTGCGGGACTCATGGACGAACGATCCTCGGCCAAGTGTGATTGGCTCTCGTCCCGGATCGTCGTTCGGAAACGTCAACTTATGGTTAATCGGTCGTATATTTTTTGAAGGCTGCTGCCGTGACTTTGCGTCGTGCCGGTATCAGACGCCGATCGCGGCGTGCCAGAGCGCCGTCTCCGGCAGGACCAGCAGGGCCGCGAAGGCGAGCGCGATGCCGTAGGGGACGCCCTCGTTGGCGGCATGGAGCCGGCGGACCCACGGCCAGTTTTCGGCAAGGGCGGGCAGCGGGCCGGAGCGCAGCATGAGAATGATGATCGTGAGAAGGCCGCCGAGAATGCCGGCGATCGAAAGGTAGGGCATGAGCTGATCGAAGCCGAACCACAAGGCCGTCGCCGCGGCGAGCTTGGCGTCGCCGCCGCCGATCCAGCCTGCTGCGAA
Source organism: Allobosea sp. 47.2.35 (assembly GCF_024655635.1). Classification (GTDB taxonomy): domain Bacteria; phylum Pseudomonadota; class Alphaproteobacteria; order Rhizobiales; family Beijerinckiaceae; genus Allobosea. Next base: position 45,955 of record NZ_JANLGI010000014.1, read on the forward strand.
CAGCCCGAAGGCGATCAGAAGGACCAGCGCCCCCGCGGCCAGATGCCAGCCGATCTCGGACAGGCTGAGGCCGAGCAGCACGGCGCACAGGGCGAAGGAGGCCACCAGGAACAGGCAGAGCCGGTTCGAAATCGTCATGGAGACGAGGTCGCTGACGGCGGCATAGGCCATCGCGAGCGGGAAAACGCCGAGCAGGACGATCAGGGAAAGCGACATGGCATGGTCCAATCAGCAATCCACCACAGAGTGACAGCCATCCCTCACCAAAGCCTTACGGATTTGCGGAGAATGGCCTCCGGAATGCAGAACGCCCCGGCCTGGGGCCGGGGCGTTCGCTGGCAGCTTGGAACCGGCGGTTCCAGAACACTCGATTAGGAGATGTTGAGCTTGCTCTGGATGTGCTGGAAGAGCGCCTCGAGCTTCGTGCCGACGGCGGTCATGCCGACGATGGCGGCGACGGCGACGAGGGCCGCGATCAGGCCGTACTCGATGGCGGTGGCGCCCGACTCGTCCTTGACGAAGCGCTTGAAAACGTTGGTCATGCTGGAACTCCTTTACACCACGGTTTGACGGCTGCCTGTGCTCTGAGGTGGCTTCGGTCAGCGACAGGAGTGACATTAGCGCGCTCATCTTGCTGATCGGTTAAGCGGATTGAAGAATTGGCTGCTTTGCCGGGACGTTATTTCTGTAGTTAACGCCTGCTTTAACAGGCTTAAATTGAGGATGGTCCTGCGAACAGAGCTCGATAGCTGAGAAATTGTCGGTAAACAGGCCGTTTATCGGCTTGAATGACATCGATTTAGTTTGGGGTCGCTCGACTGTGAACCGTAATGCGTATCGGTGTTCCGTTGCGACAAGTTGTGGCCGGCGGCGTGAAATCGCTGCTCTGCGTGTGCTTAGGATTTGATTCATCATTTTGGGCTTCACTGGCAGGGTCGCAAAGCTTGAGGCGCCGCCATGTTGATCATCCGTGCTCCCGAGGGGCGGCGCTGGCTCACCCGCTGGGCGGCCGCGACAGCCTTGGCGATCGCTGCTTGCGGTGGTGCTGACGCTGCGCCGCAGCGGGCGCAATCCGATGCCGTCATCGTCACGGTCGACCATGCGAAGGTCGTACGGCTGCCCGAGAAGGCGCAGACGGTCGTTGTCGGCAATCCCGCCATCGCGGATGTCTCCGTCCAGCGCAATGGCGTCATGATCGTCACCGGCAAGAGCTTCGGGGTGACCAACCTGATCGCGCTCGATGCCAACGGGGCGCTCCTCGCGGAATCGCTGGTGCGGGTCGGCAAGGCGTCTGATGAGGTTCTGACGGTGCAGCGGGGCATGGATCGCGAGAGCTATTCCTGCAATCCCGAGTGCCAGCCCTCTGTCCAGATGGGCGACGAGAGCAGGTTCTTCGCAAATACGTCGGGACAGGCGACGGCCCGCAATGCGCTGGCGACCACGGCCGGGCGGAACTAACGATGGGCGTCTATCAGGTACGCGCGCGCGAGGGCGCCCATGCCTGGCTCGGCTCGCCGGCGATGGTTAGCGAAAGCTTCACGCTGCTTCCGGCTGGCCGGCGCCGCCCCTAACCGATCTGAAATTCTTTTGCCTTAGAGATTCCGGCTAGAGCCGAAGCTCGTCGGGGCAAACGGATGTTCAAACGACCGCAAGATACTCCTCTGCTGGATCGCGGGTCACGGCGCAGCGGCGCCGGCCGCTTGCTGTTCCGCCGCTTCCGCCGCTCCCAGGACGGGGCGGCTGCGGTGGAGTTCGCTTTCGTCGCGGTTCCGTTCTTCGCGCTTCTCTTCGCGATTTTCGAAACCGCCCTGATGTTCTGGACCAACCAGGTCCTGGAAGAATCGGTCTCGCAGGTCTCGCGCTCGCTGGTCACGGGGCAGTCGCGCAGCATCTATACGGCCTCGACCGGTGCGGCGAATGCCGCGAAGTTCCGCGATAATATCTGCGCACTCGCGCCGATGGGGCTCATCGACTGCTCGAAGCTGGCCGTCGACGTGCGGGTTTACAGCAGCTTTGCCGATGCCAGCGCGGGAACCTCAGCGAGCAATCCCATTTCGGGGGGCGCTCTCAATACGAGCAGCTTCTCCTATACGCAGCCGCAGAAGAGCGACATCGTCGTGGTGCGCGCCGTGCTCGACTACAAGCTCTTCCTGACGAGCTGGGCCTCGGCTTCCCTCGCCAATATCGGGACCGGCCGGCGCGGCATCGTCGCGAGCGCCGCCTTCCGGGCTGAGCCGTTCTAGCGTCGTTGGCAGGGATGAGGGACATGCAGAGAAAGACGAGACTGCCGCTCTGGCGCCGGTTCTGCCGGGATCGAAAGGGCGTGGCGCTCGTCGAGTTCGCCATGACGCTGCCGGTGATGCTCATCGCCTATATCGGGATGGTGGAGGTGGCGCAGCTGGTGATGATCAACCGCAAGGTCGCGCAATTGACCTTCGCCCTCTCCGATCTCACGGCACGGGTTCAATCCGTCGCACCCGCCGATGTCGAAAGCATATTCGATGCCGGGCAGTCGATCTTGATGCCGTATGATCCCAGCAAGGCCAGCATGACCATCAGCAATGTCGTGATCGATTCAGCCGGCGTCGCCCGTGTCTGCTGGAGCAACCAGCGCAACAGCACGGTGCTGGCACGCGGCTCCACAGTGACGGTGCCCGACAGCGTCCGGATCGCCAACTCTTCCGTCATCATGGCGCGCGCGACCTATCGCTATACGCCAGCCGTCGGCTACGTCCTGACCGGAGAGCTCACGCTGGGCGGCACTCCGATCTACACGCGTCCGCGCAACGGCCTCGCCGGCGGCACGTTGAACATCGAACAAGTGAAGCGAACAGACGCAAACTTCTGCCCGACCTTCTGAAGCGGGATGCGATAAGGCCATCTCGCTGAGGGGTTGGGCGCTCTTCAGGGCGAGCGGGTGCCGCCGGCTACTGACGCCCGGCGTGCCAGGCCAGATTCCGTCGGCTTCCATTCCCGCAACGGCGCTTGCGGAACGTGCATCGTTCCGGTTGAAGCGACGGCTTCAGCCGCGCAGCACCATGCGTCCGGTCTGGACCTCATAGCCCTGGAGCTTGCTGAGGAAGGAATTGCCCAGGAGGCTCATCGTGAGCGCCCGCTCGGGCAGGACGACGGCCTCGACATTGCGCACGACGATATCGCCGAGCCGGATCTCCCGCAGGGTCGTCCTGAAGCCCACGACCGTTCCGTTGGCGGTGCTGAGCATCATCTTGCGCGTCGAGGCATCGTTCTTGATCCCGAGCGCGCGGGCATCGGCGGCGGTCAGGGCCACGATGCTGGCGCCGGTATCGACCATCATCTTGATGCGGTAATTGTCGACGGAAGGGTGCACGATATAGTGCCCGCGATAATCGGCGGCGACGGCGAGCGTCGAAGGGATGCGCGGCCCCGGAGCCTTCTGCTCCGCCGTGGCGGCGGCGATGGAGGGCGCCTCGCTCGTCATGCGCGGGGCGACCAGCTGCGTATAGGACAACGCCCCGACAGCCGCGGCCCCGGCCACACTCAACGCCCAGGTCAATGGTGATGTCGTCACGGCCCCTCCGGTCCTTCTGCCGGTTCTGCACGATGCGGGAGCGGGCCCTGACGAAAGATGAAGAGGTTGCGCGTATTTGCGCGCAACCGGGCTGTGGAGGCACGGGCGATTGCCGGCAGGCTTAACCCGGGCTTACCGGGCTGCTTCGCCCGCGAGCGTGGCGACCAGTGCCGCGATCTCGGCGGCTCGGGGAATGCTCGGCTGGGCACCGCGTCGCGTGCAGGCGAGAGAGCCGGCGGCGAGCCCGTCGCGCAGTGCCGCGCCCATCTCCTTGCCGGCCGCAAGCGCGGCGGCGAAGGCGCCGGCAAAGCTGTCTCCTGCCGCAACCGTATCGACGACCGCGACCTGCGGGGCTTCGAACCGATGACGGGCACCGTCGATCCAGGCGACGACGCCGGCCGCTCCCAGCGTCGCGATCGTGGCGATGCGCCGCTCGCCGTCGAGCCGGCGCGCGATCGCATCCGGGGCATGCTCTGGCCAGCCGAGGGCCTGCGCAAGCACCATCGCCTCGTGCTCGTTGACGATCAGCATGTCGAGCTGGTCGAGCAGGGCAGCCGACGGGGCCTCGGCCGGGGCGAGGTTGAGGATCACGCGCCCGCCGGCCCGCTTCATCGCGCGGGCGGCCTCCAGGCAGGCCTCCTCGGGAACCTCGCGCTGCAGGAGCAGGATATCCTCCGCCGCGAGCTCGAGCTGCCGCAGGGCATCCGGCCGCACGGCAGCATTGGCGCCGGCTGCGACGATGATCTGGTTGGCGCCCTCGCGATCCGTCGCGATGAAGGCGGCGCCGGTCGGCTGGTCGACCTGTGCGACATGATCGAGATCGACCCCGTCGGCGGTGAGCAGCGCCAGCGCGGTATCGCTGAATCTGTCCCGCCCGGTCGCGCCGACGAGCACGACATCCGCACCGGCGCGCCGCGCGGCGAGCGCCTGGTTGGCGCCCTTGCCGCCGGGATGCAGGGCGTAGCCCGGGCCGAGTACGGTCTCGCCCGGCCCCGGCAGGCGCTCGACCGGCGTCACGAGATCGATATTGATCGAGCCGAAGACGACGATCATGCCGGAAGATCCGTCGCGAGCCGCCGCACGCCCGCCACGAAGGCGGCCTCGGGCGAGATGAGCTGGAGATCGTGACCCCTTGCTCGCAAGCCGGCACCATAGCTCTCGGCCAAGGCGCCGTCCGCGACGAGGTGAACTTGCTGGCCCTTGCCGAACAGGGCCTCGGCGCCGGCGATCTCCTGACCGACCAGCAGCGCCGAGAGATAGGGGCCGACCGCGCCGCCCGCCATCCGGCCGGCGAGGACTTCGGTACGCGCCGCGAAGGCGGTGTTGAGCAGTCCGCCCGTCCGGTCGGCTGCGGCGCGGCCGCGCGCGGCACCCTCGGCCGTGTCCGCTTCGGAGGGCGCTTCCGCCAGCCGGGCGAGGATCGAATCGTTGCGCAAGAGCCCGTAGATCTCGCCGGTCATGAAGCTGGCGAAGCGGGTGATGCGGCCCTGTTTGATCTCGGCCCATTTCGAATGGGTGCCGGGCAGGCAGGCGATGCCGTCGCTCAGGCCGAGCCCGACGATCAGCGTTTCCTCGCCACGCATCACGTCGAAGGCGCCGTCGTCGCAGCTCAGGCCGGGCAGGATGGTCGCCGTCGTCGCGGCATCGAGCTCGGCCTTGATCGCGGCGGCCGCGATCTCGGCAGGCGAAGCCGGGCAGGGGACATAGCGCGCCTCGATCCAGCCATTGCGGCTGCCGACCATGCCGGCGAGCACGATCGCGGCATCGGGCGCAGCCTCGCGGAAATCGCCGGCCAGCTCGGCGAAGGCTTCCGGATAGCCGCCGGCCGGAACCGACTGGATGCCGCGATCGGCGATGCGCCGCTCAAGCACCGCGCCCGTCCCCGAGATCAGGAAGGCGCGCGCGCGGGTCGTTCCCCAGTCGAGCGCGATCAGAGGTTTGGGCATGGCAGGCTCCGGCAGCAGCATCGGACCGAAAAGTGGAAGCCACTTTTCGGAAGAATCCGATGCGACAAAACATGTATGGATCGCCGTCATCGCATCCGACAGGGCGCGCGGCGATCCAGGGCGCGCGACTGTCTCTGCCGCGCCCGGCCCGGTCAAGGGCCGGAGGTTGGAAGCCTTGTGCAAGCTTCGACTTCCCGGCAACCCTGCGATCAGGGATCACGAGGACGAATCGGAAAAGCCGGATGCTCGAACTGCAAGCGGGCGGCCTCGACGCCGTCATCCATCCCGAGATGGGCGGCATCGTCTCCTCCCTGAGCTGGCGCGGGCCGGGCGGGCGGCGCTATGACGTGCTCTACCCACCCGCCGGGCGGCAACCGGGCACGACCTCGCCGAACTTTTTCGGGACATGGGCGCTGCTGCCTTTCGCCAACCGCGCCTTCGATTGCGTCGTCGACGATGGCGAGCAGCGCTTCCTCGTCCCGCAGAACGATCCGGGCGGCGCCATTCACGGCTTCGGCTGGCAGGCGTCCTGGGATGTCCTGCGGTATGACCGTGGCCATACCGTCCTCGAACACCGTCGCGCGGACGGCGAGGACCCTTATCGCTACCGGGCGCGGCAGGATATCAGCCTCGACGAGGCCGGTATGACCATCCGGATGGCGATCACCAATGAAGCGACGACGGCACTACCGTTCGGCATGGGGCACCATCCCTGGTTTCCCTGCGCAACGGATACCCGCCTCGTCATGCGCAGCACCGGCGCGCTGGTCTTCGGGGAGGCCTTCCGCGCGACGGGCCAGCAGGCCTTCGCCGCTGGCGGGCCTTATGCCGAAGCGCATCCCTTCCGCGCGGAGACGGTGACCGCCTGGAGCTTCCTCGGCTGGGACGGCATTGCGAGGATCGAGACGCCCTCGACCGGTCTCGCCATCACCTTGACTGCGAGCGACAATCTCGGCTGCCCGGTGGTCTGGGCGCCGGCAGGCGCGGATTTCCTTTGCGTCGAGCCGCAAAGCCACGCCATCGGCGCGCCGAGCGAGCCGGCGGCACGCGCCGCCGCACCGCTCCAGCGGCTGGCGCCGGGCGAGACGCTGGAATGCTGGCTCAGGATCGTGCCCGAGGCGATCTGAAGCATTTTCGAGCGAAGTGGATGCCGGTTCGCGTGAAGAAAATACGACCAAACAAGAACTTGGAAAGCCCCGTGTTTCGAAGAAATACGGGGCTTTCTGAAGCTTAGCGCCAGCCGTAGCCGTTCGGGTAATAGGGCTGGTAGCCATAGGCCCCGGCCGGCAGGGCGGGACGGAGCAGGATCTGGCCGCGTGCCGCTTCCCAGTCGCCGCCGCGCCGCTGCTGGGCGACGCTCGTCGCGTGATGGCGCTGCTTGGCCTTGGCGAGGGTCTGCTTGGAAGAACTCGCCTTCGCGAGCTTGGCCTTCGACGGCGAGGAGGCCTTGGCAAAGCGCGAGAGATTGTCAGGCGCGGCGCCGTGCAGCGCGATCTTGGTCTGGCTGGAGCCATGCTTCTTCACCAGGGCGAAGAGCTTGGCGGCATTGGTCGGGTGCAGGCGGATGCAGCCATGCGAGGCCGGCCGGCCGAGCGCGCCGACCGCCGTGGTGCCATGGATCGCATAGCCGCCACGGAAGAACACGGCATGCGGCATCGCGCCGCCGTATTTGCGGGAATACCAGTTCTTCTCGAGCCGGGTCGGACGGTAGACGCCGTTTGGCGAACGGAAGCCCTTGCGGCCGGATGAGATCTTCCAGTCGTGGACCTCGCCGTCGGTGGTGGTCACCTTCATGCGCTGGGCGACGATATCGACCCTGACATCGACGCCGGCATGGGCGGCGCCGGCGAAAGCCGACAGGATGAGGGCGGCCAGGATGCCGAGAACGCGACGCATCACACTCACTCCGAAAGACGCTACTGCTGGATGAGGCGTTGTCGAGCTCTGGTGGCCGCCGCCCTTGACTCTAGGAAAGCGCCGACGGCTCCGGCTTGTAAAGCCGGAAGGCGGAACGTGGTTTCCGGCGGCTCAGATCATCGGCAGCGAGGCGGGCTTGCGGCCACGCGGGAAGGCCGAGTCGATCCGGGCGATCTCGGCTTCCGAGAGCGCGAGATTCAACGCGCCGGCATTGTCCTCGACATGGGCGACCCGGCCGGCCTTCGGGGTCGCGAAGACGCTGTCGCTCCGCGTCAGGAAGGCGAGCGCGACCTGCCGGGCCGTCGCGCCGTGGCTTGCGGCGATCTCGGCCAGGACCTTGCCCGGCGCGCTGCCGGCAGCCGGGAAATCGTCATGACCGAAGGGGCTGTAGGCAACGACGGCGACGCCGTTCTGTTCGCACCACGGGATCACCGCATGCTCGATCGCGCGCTCGCGCAGATGGTAGAGCACCTGGTTGCAGGCGATCCTGCCCTTGCCGGCGGCGGCGAGCGCCTCGTCGAGATCGTCCTCGTCGAAATTGCTGACGCCCCAGGACAGGATCTTGCCCTCCTGCTTCAGCACCTCGAAAGCCGCGAAGGTTTCCTCAAGGGGGTGCGGGCCGCGCCAGTGCAGCAGGTAGCAGTCGAGCCGGTCGGTCCTGAGCTGCTTCAGCGAGCGCTCGCAGGCGGCCTGCACACCCCGCCGCGAGGCGTTGTGCGGCAGCACCTTCGATACGAGGAAAACCTCGTCGCGCCGGCCCGCGACGGCTTCGCCGATCAGCGCCTCGGCGCGGCCGTCGCCATACATCTCGGCCGTGTCGATATGCGTCAACCCGAGATCGAGCCCGCGCCGGAAGGCGGCGATCGCCTCGCGCCGGTCGCCCTGCTCGCTGTACCAGCTGCCCTGGCCGATCGAAGGGACGAGCGGGCCCGAGGCTCCGAAGCTGCGCTGCATGAGGCTTCCTCCGGCTAATCGACAGTGATCTCGAACCGCTCGTAGCGGATCTCGCCGTCATCGTAGCGGATACGCACGAGGAAGCTGTCGGCACCGCGATAGCCACGCTTCGAGGTATATTCGAAGGCGAGCGACGGCCCGACCTTGCCGTTGCAGTGCTGAAACGGGCCCGGTCCGTATTCGGCCGCGGCCTTGCGGGTCGCCAGCCGGACCTTGCCGTGACGGGGCGGCTCGGTCAGCACGCCCTTGGGGCGCGGAATCGGCCGGCAGCGATCGTCCATCGTCATGAAGGTCTTCTGCAGGAAAGTCCGCTTGCCGGATGCGACCCGTTCCGCGCTGTCGGCCTGCGCGGGAGCAGTCCCCTCGGTCGTAACGCAACCGCCGAGGGCGCCGCAGAGCAGCATGGCGGCGAAGACGGTCAGTCCGGGAACGGGCATGGCTTTCCCTCGATGCTCTATGTCGGCGGCGTGCCGTTATCCGAGAGCACTTCGCCCGCGAGATAGAGCGAGCCGCAGATCAGGATGCGCGGCGGCACCGGCCAGTCGCGCGCCGCGATCGTCCGCAGCGCCTGCTCCACCGAGCTGGCGACCTCGGCGACGAGCCCGGCGCCTCGGGCGGCCTCTGCGACCTCCTCGGCCGGGCGCGCGGCCAGCGAATTATGGATCGGCACGGCGTAGAGCGCCTGTGCCAGTCCCTTGAAATGGCCGAGCGTTGCGGCCGCGTCCTTGGTCGAGAGCAGTCCGGCGATCATCACCAATGGCGCCGGATTGCGGTCGGCGAGATCGGCCATGGCCTGCGCCAGCACCCGGCCGCCATCGGGATTGTGGCCGCCATCGAGCCAGAGTTCGGCGCGCTCCGGCACCAGCTCGGCCAGCGCCCCACGGGAGAGACGCTGCAACCGCGCCGGCCAATCGGCGTTGCGCATCCCGTTCTCGAAGGCGCTGACCGGCAGGCCGCCATAACCAGCCGCCCGCAGCGCCGCGATCGCGGTGCCGGCGTTGATATGCTGATGGCGCCCGGAGAGGCGCGGCAACGGCAGGTCGAGCAAACCGTCCTGATCCTCGTAGACCAGCCGCCCGCCGGCCTCGTGGACGTTGAAATCCTGCGCGCCGATCAGGATCTTGGAGGCGCCGGCGCGTTCGGCCGCCGCTTCCAGCACGGCGGTCGGCTCCGGCTCCTGCGGCGCGATCACGGCCGGGGCGCCGCGCTTGAAGATGCCGGCCTTCTCGCCGGCGATCTTGGTGACGGTATCGCCGAGATATTCGGAATGGTCGAGCGAGACGGGCGTCACCACCGTGCAGGCCGGGTGCGCGATGACATTGGTCGCGTCGAAGCGCCCACCGAGTCCGACCTCCAGCAGCAGGACATCGGCCGGATGCTCGGAGAAGAGCAGCAGCCCGGCCGCCGTGGTCATCTCGAAGAAGGTGATGGGATCGCCGGCATTGATCGCCTCGCAGCGCTCCAGCGCCTCGACCAGCTTGTCCTCGGCGACGAAGCGTCCGCCGCCGGGCGCACCCAGCCGGATGCGCTCATGGAAGCGCACCAGATGCGGCGAGATATAGACATGGACCGAGAGGCCGGCCGCTTCGAGGATCGCCCGCATGAAGGCGATGGTCGAGCCCTTGCCATTGGTGCCGGCGACATGGATCACCGGCGGGAGCTTCTTCTGGGGATCGCCGAGCCGCTCGAGCAGGGTCAGGATGCGGCCGAGCGAGAGGTCGATCAGCTTGGGATGCAGCGCCATGAAGCGCGCGAGCAAGGCGTCGGAAGACCCCATGGCGTGACGGCCCCCAGCCGTAAGCAAAAGTATTTTCGAGCGAAGTGGGCACCGGTTCGCGCGAAGAAAATGCGTCAGTACAAGAGATTAAAGCAGTTCCGCGGAACTGCTTTAACTTAGACGGCCTCGGCCACCGGACGCGCGGACGCCGCCTCTTCCTTCACGGCCGGCTGCTTCATCAGCAGGCGGCCAAGCCGGGCGAGCGTCTCCGGGAGGTCGCGGCGATGCACGACCATGTCGACCATGCCGTGATCCTTCAGGTACTCGGAGCGCTGGAAGCCATCAGGCAGCTTCTCGCGGATGGTCTGCTCGATCACGCGCGGGCCGGCGAAGCCGATCAGCGCGCCGGGCTCGGCGATATGGATGTCACCCAGCATGGCATAGGAGGCGGTGACGCCGCCGGTCGTCGGATTGGTCAGCACGACGAAATAGGGCAGGCCGGCCGCGCGCAGGCGTCGCACCGCGACGGTCGTGCGCGGCAACTGCATCAGCGAGAGGATGCCTTCCTGCATGCGCGCGCCGCCCGACGCCGCGAAGACGACATAGGGCGTCTTCTTGTCGAGCGCCGTCTCGGCGCCCTTCACAAAGGCTTCGCCCGCGGCCATGCCGAGCGAGCCGCCCATGAAGTGGAAATCCTGCACGGCCAGCGTCATCGGCAGGCCCTTGACCCGGCCATAGCCGATCTTGAAGGCGTCCTGCATGCCGGTCTTGGCGCGGGCGTCCTTCAGCCGGTCGACATAGCGCTTCTCGTCGCGGAACTTCAGCGGGTCGGTCGCGACCTCCGGCAGCGCGACGTCGAGCCACTTGCCGTCGTCGAAGGTCAGGCGCAGTCGCTCCGAGGCGGTGACGCGCATATGGTGCTCGGAGCCGGGGATGACGTAGCCATTGGCCTCGACATCCTTGTGGAACACCATCTGCCCGGAATCGGGGCACTTGATCCAGAGGTTCTCGGGGCTCTCGCGCTTAAACAGCGTCTTGATGCGCGGCCGGACGACTTCGGAAATCCAGTTCATCGGATGAATCCCTGATGGGTTGTCGGCGCTTGCGCGCCGTCACGCCGAAAATGGGGTCGCGCCTGCCGGCGGGCAAGCGGCGCGACCGTTGAACGAAACCGGGCTCAGGCCGCCTTGGCGACGGAGCGGATACCTTGGGCGAGCTCGCTGACCAGCGAGGTGACAGCCGAAACCGTCTTTTCCGTGGCCTTGCCCTGATCGTCGAGCGAAAGCCGGACGCGCTCGACCAGCGCCGAGCCGACGACGACGCCGTCCGCCCGCTTGGCGATGGTGGCGGCATCCTCGGCGGTCTTCACGCCGAAGCCGACAGCGACGGGCAGGTCGGTATGGCGCTTGATCCGGGCGACGGCATCGCCGACCGCGCCGTAATCGGCGATGGCGCCGCCGGTCACGCCGGTGACCGAGACGTAATAGACGAAGCCGGAGGTGTTCTGCAGCACCTTGGGCAGGCGCTTGTCGTCCGTCGTCGGCGTCGCCAGGCGGATGAAGGAGACGCCGGCCTTGAGCGCCGGCAGGCAGAGCTCCTCGTCCTCTTCCGGCGGCAGGTCGACGACGATCAGGCCATCGATGCCGACGCGGCGGGCATCCGCCAGGAAGGCTTCGACGCCATAGGCCCAGATCGGGTTGTAATAGCCCATCAGCACGATCGGCGTGTCATGGCCGGCCTTGCGGAAGCTCTCGACCATGGCCAGCGTCTTGCGCAGCGTCTGTCCGGCCTTGAGGGCGCGCTGCCCGGCGAGCTGGACCGGCACGCCGTCCGCCATCGGGTCGGTGAAGGGCACGCCGAGCTCGATCACGTCCGCGCCGGCTCCGGGCAGGGCTGCGAGGATCGCGCTGGAGGTCTCGAAATCCGGGTCGCCGGCGGTGACGAAGGTCACGAGCGCCGCCCGGCCCTCGCGGGCGCAGGCCTGGAAACGGTTCTGGATGCGGGTCTGGCCGGTCTCAGTCATGCCGCAGCGGTTAGCATGACGCGCGCCGGCTGGCGAGTGGCTTGCGCGTAGAGCGCGCCTGCGCCACATCGGCCGGGCATGCGCGCCTTCGACACGCCCCTTCCGATCGACGTTGTTCTCAACGATCTCGCCGCCGCCCTGCAGGCGCGGCCGAATGCCGTTCTGGTCGCTCCGCCCGGCGCCGGCAAGACCACGCGCGTGCCGCTTGCTTTGCTCGACGAGCCCTGGACCAAGGGTGGCAAGCTGATCGTACTCGAGCCACGGCGGTTGGCAGCGCGCGGCGCAGCGAACCGGATGGCGCAGACTTTGGGCGAGCGCGTCGGCGAGACCGTCGGCCTGCGCGTGCGCCTCGGCTCGAAGATCGGCCCGAAGACGCGGATCGAGGTTGTGACCGAGGGCGTCTTCGCCCGGATGATCCTCGACGATCCCGCGCTGGACGGCGTCGCCGCCGTGCTCTTCGACGAATTCCACGAGCGTTCGCTCGATGCCGATTTCGGCCTCGCGCTCGCGCTCGATGCGCAGGGAGGCCTGCGCGAGGACCTGCGCATCCTCGTGATGTCCGCGACGCTGGATGGCGCCCGCGTCGCAAAGCTGCTCGGCGATGCCCCGGTGATCGAGAGCGAAGGGCGGGCCTACCCCATCGAGACGCGTTATCGCAGCCGCGACCCGCTGAAGCGCATCGAGGATCAGGTCACCGAGACGGTTCTGCTGGCGCTCAACGAGCAGCCGGGCTCGCAGCTTGTCTTCCTGCCCGGCCAGGGCGAAATCCGCCGCGTCGAGGAGCGTTTGCGCGAGAGATTGCGCGATCCCGCCGTCGAGATCGCGCCGCTTTATGGCGCGCTCGACCAGCGCGAGCAGGATCGCGCCGTGCTGCCGGCGCCGGCGGGCAGGCGCAAGGTCGTGCTCGCCACCGCCATCGCCGAGACCTCGCTGACCATCGAGGGCGTGCGCGTCGTCATCGATTCCGGCCTCGCCCGCGTGCCGGTCTACGAGCCCGATATCGGCGTGACCCGGCTGGAGACCCGCCGCGTCAGCCGCGCCGCCGCCGACCAGCGCCGGGGCCGCGCCGGCCGCACCGAGCCAGGCGTCTGCTATCGACTCTGGGAGGAAGCCGCGACCGGCGCGCTCGAAGCCTTCGCCCGACCGGAAATCCTCTCGGCCGATCTGAGCACGCTCCTGCTCGATTGCGCCGCCTGGGGCGTGGGTGATCCCACCACGCTGGCCTTCCTCGACCCGCCGCCCGCACCCGCTCTCAAGGAAGCCCGCGCGCTCCTGAGCCATATCGGCGCGCTCGATGCCGATGGCCGCATCACGCCGGATGGGCGCGCCTTGCAGGCCCTGCCGCTGCCGCCGCGTCTCGCCCGCATGATCGTGGCGGCCGCGCGCTTTGGGCAGGCCGACATGGCCGCCGAGCTCGCCGCTGTGCTGGTCGAGCGCGGCCTTGGCGGCGATGCCATCGATCTCGCCGAGCGACTGGATCGCTTCGACCGTGAGCGTGGCGGCCGGGCCGGCGACATGCGCCGCCTCGCCGAGGGCTGGGCGCGAACCGCCGAGCGCAGCGTCGGCAAGGGGCAGGTTTCAGCCAGCGAGGCCCTTTCGGCAGGCCTCATGCTCGCCTTCGCCTACCCGGATCGCGTCGCTAGGGCGCGTGCGCCGAGCTCCGGCCAATATCTCCTCGCCAATCGCCGTGGCGGCGCGCTGGAGCCGTCGCAGCGCCTGGCGCGCGAGCCCTACATCGTCGTGGCCGAGATGACCGGCGCGGCCCAGCAGGCTCGCATCATGGCCGCCGCCGCGATCACGGAAGCGGAGATCGCGGCGCTCGTCGCCCATGGCCTCGCTCCCTTCGCCATCGCAGAGCGCGAGGAAGCGAGCTTCGACCGTGCCGCGCGCGCCCTGCGTGTCCGGGCTGTGCGCCGCTACGGCGCGCTGTCGCTGTCGGAACGGCCACTATCCGTTGCCGACAGCCCGGAGAATGCCGAGGCGCTGGCGAGGGGCATCGCGGCGCTCGGCATCGGCCTGCTGCCCTGGAGCAAGGGGCAGAACCAGCTGCGCGAGCGCGCCGCCTTCCTGCGCAAGGCCGAGCCCGAGGCCAGCTGGCCCGATCTTTCGGACGAGGGTTTGTCGCAGGAGTCCGAGCTCTGGCTGGCGCCGCATCTCGCGGGCCGCGCCTCGCTCGCTTCGATTCAAGCCTCTGATCTCGATTCGGCGCTGGTGGGCCTCCTGCCCTGGGAGATGAAGCGCCGGCTCGATCAGGAGGCGCCGACGCATTTCACCGCCCCAACCGGCTCCTCGCTCGCGGTCGACTACGCCGCCGAGGCCGGCCCGACCATCTCGGTCAGGGTGCAGGAGCTTTACGGGCTGGCGACGCATCCGGCTCTAGCGGGCGGGCGCGTGCCGCTCGTTCTGGAGCTGCTTTCCCCGGCGCATCGGCCGATTCAGGTCACGCGTGACCTGCCCGGCTTCTGGCGCGGTTCATGGGCTGCGGTGAAATCCGAGATGAAGGGCCGCTACCCCCGCCATCTCTGGCCGGACGACCCGGCCGCAGCACTGCCGACGACGCGGGCGAAGCAGCGCGGGACTTGAGCCTAGTTCCCCATCCGGTCGCGCCATTGCCGCTCGCCGGCGAGGCAGGTCGCGATATTGCCGGACTGCGCTTTGTGGAATGTCGCGTCGGCCGGGGCCTCGGCGATCTCGCGCAGCAGCTTCGTCTTGGTCGCCTCGACGAACTGGTGCTTCTCGCGGATCGGTATGACGAAGGCGCCGACGCCGGTGATGACGCAGTCGGTGTAGTAGGTGTCGAGATTGTCGATGTCGAAATAGCCGGCCTGTTTCAGCATCACCGGCAGGCCGTTGATGGCGATGCCCTTGGCGCCGGCCTCGTCGCGCGCCACGGTGACCGGGCGCCCGTCATTATTGGCGCCGTCACCGGAGATGTCGATCACGCGCCGCATTGCGCTGACATTCGACTGTTCCAGCAATTGCACGCCGAGATCGATCGCGCCGGAGATCGAGGTGCGCCGGCCGCGCCGCGTCGGCGCCTCGCCCAGCTCCTCGGCGAAAGCCATCGCCGCGGCCGGGCCGTCGATCACCTTCCAGGGCCGGACGATGTACTGGAAACTGCCGCCGGCCCATTCGAAATAGGTCACGGCGATCTTGCCGATCGCGCCCTTGTTGATGGCATCGTGCAGCTGCTTCGAGCGGAAGGCTTCGATATATCCGTTGCGCTGCAGGGCGAGCTCGTCGAGATCCATGGAATAGGAGACGTCGACCGCGAGCACGAGCGCGACATCGACCTCCTCGGGCGGAGCCGCCGTCTGGGCTCTGGGCAGGGCGGGCTGCCAGAGCGCCGCCACTGCCAGACATGAGAGACCGTACAGCCAACGCCGCATCGCCACCTCCGTCGCCGATTTGCGGAGGGAAGTGTGCGCCCGGCCGGGACGCGCGCCAAGCCGGAAAATCCGGCTAAGGGCGCCTGTTTCGATAGCAAATTCGCGAGCGGAGAGCTCAGGCCGCGCGACGGCCCTCGACGATGCCGATCGCGGCAGCAGCCGCCTCCTCGACGGTGAGTGCCGAAGTGTCGAGCACGACCGCATCCTCCGCCGCCTTGAGGGGGGCGTCGCTACGGCCCGAATCGCGGGCATCGCGCCGGCGGATATCGGCGAGGATGCCGTCGAAGGTCACAGTCTCGCCGCGCCCGACCAGCTCCTTGTGGCGCCGCGCGGCGCGCACTTCCGGCGTCGCGGTGACGAAGAGCTTGGCCGGCGCCTCCGGGCAGATCACCGTGCCGATATCGCGCCCGTCGAGCACGGCTCCGCCGGATTGCGCGGCGAAGCGCCGCTGCCGGGTCAGCAGCCCGGCGCGCACGGCCGGCATCGCGGCGACCACGGAAGCCGCCTCGCCGATCTCGCGGCCGCGCAGCCGCTCCTCCGGGAAGGCGGTCTCGTCGAAGCTGCCGACGATAGCCTCGGCGGCTACGGCGTCATGAATGTCGTGGCCGGCATCGAGCATGGCGCGCGCCACCATCCGGTAGAGAAGGCCGGTATCGAGATAGGGCAGGCCGTAATGCGCGGCGAGCCGGCGCGCGAGCGTGCCCTTGCCGGAGGCGGCAGGGCCGTCCACGGCGATGACGAGCCGGCCGGACCGGGCCGGGCTCATCCGATCTGGCCTCCGAGCCCGTTCATCAGCGAAACGAAGCTCGGGAAGCTCGTCGCGATCATCAGGCCGTCATCGACCACGACAGGATTCTGAGTAGCCAGCCCCATGACGAGGAAGCTCATCGCGATGCGGTGATCCAGATGGGTCGCGATCGGCCCGCCGCCACGAACGGCTGCGCCGCCCGAACCCTCGACGATCAGGTCGTCGCCCTCGATCCGGCAGGTCACGCCGGCGGCCTTCAGCCCGGCCTCGACCGCCGCGAGACGGTCGGATTCCTTGACGCGGAGCTCCTGCAGGCCGCGCATTCGCGTCGTGCCTGTGGCGAAGGAGGCGGCCACCGCCAGCACCGGATATTCGTCGATCATCGCCGGCGCCCGCTCCGGCGGCACCGTCACGCCCTTGAGGCTGGAGGCGCGCACGCGCAGGTCGCAGACCGTCTCGCCGCCCTCGTTGGCCTCGCGCTCGACGGTGATGTCGGCGCCCATCTCGCGCAGAGTGGTCAGCAGCCCCGAGCGCAGCGGATTGGTCATCACGCTCTCGATCAGGATGTCCGAGCCCGGCACGATCAGCCCGGCAACCAGCGGGAAGGCGGCCGAGGATGGGTCGGCCGGCACGACGATCGGCGCTGCCTTTAATTCCGGCTGACCCTTGAGCACGATGCGGCGGCCATGCTCGCCTTCCGGCGTCACCGTGATCTCGGCGCCGAAATGCGCCAGCATCTTCTCGGTATGGTCGCGGGTCGCTTCCGCCTCGATCACGGTCGTCTCGCCGGGGGCGGCGAGCGCCGCCAGCAGCACGGCCGATTTGATCTGCGCCGAGGCGACCGGCGGGCTGTAGGTGATCGGAATCGCCTCCTTCGGCCCGCGCAGGGTCAGCGGCACGCGTCCGCCCTCCTGCTGCGAGACGACGACGGTGCCCATCTGCTCGAGCGGGTCGAGGATGCGCCGCATCGGCCGCTTGCGCAGCGAGGCGTCGCCGTCGAAGGTCGTGGTGATCGGATGCGAGCCGCAGACGCCCATCATCAGGCGGGAGCCGGTGCCGGCATTGCCGAAATCGAGAACCTCGGCCGGTTCGCGCAAGCCGCCGACGCCGACGCCCTGCACGCGCCAGGCGCCTGGCCCGTCATGGTGAACGATGGCGCCGAGCGCACGCGCCGCGGCGGCGGTGCGCATCACGTCCTCGCCTTCGAGCAGGCCGGTGACCTTGGTCTCGCCGATCGCCAGCAGGCCGAAGATCATGGCCCGGTGCGAGATCGACTTGTCGCCGGGCACACGGACGCGGCCCTTGAGCGGGCCCCCGGCGCGGGCGGTGACGGGGACGGGTTCATGGTCGTGGGACACGGTGGGCGGTCTCTGCGGGCTGGCCGAAAGGAATGCAGGAAGGGCCGTAGCATGCCCGCGCGCGATGCGCCAAGGCGAGCGCGTAGCGGCGCGCCGAATCGACGCTCCCGGCCCCCCGCAGGGCGGCCTTGCGCAAATCAACATTTGACAGCGCGGCCTACCCCGACTAACGGACGCGCCTGCTTTTCAAAACATGATAGTTGAAGGTCCGACGCAGTGGCGAAACCGGAACTCGGAACGAAGCGCGTTTGCCCGGTCACGGGCCGCAAATTCTATGACCTGAACAAGGACCCGATCGTCTCGCCCTATACGGGTCAGGCTTATCCGCGGGCGATGTTCGAGCCGCAGGCCAAGGCGGCCGCGGCGTCCAAGCCGGAAGCCGACGAGGAAGACGAGACCGAGGCCGCCGATGGCGCCGTCGAGCTCGTCTCGCTCGACGAGGCCGATGCCGAGGCGTCCGAGAAGGAAGCCGTCGTCACCAGCGAGGACGATATCGAGGTCGAGGATGTCGGCGGCGATGACGAGGACGACACCTTCCTCGAAGAGGATGAGGAAGGCGACGACGACGTCTCGGACCTGATCGATGGCGACATCGAAGGCGACGAGGACAACTGATCCACAGCCTCGAAAAAAGATGACGACACGGCGACATTAAGCGCTTGTGTCTTCCGTCCGAGCCGCCTATAGAGCGCTTCGTCGCCGACAGGGCGGCCCGGACGGAACCGCCGAGGCGGTGCCAAATTCCGGTTGATGATCGATCCCCAAGTCGGTCGTCGCGTGTGGGGCCATAGCTCAGTTGGGAGAGCGCTTGAATGGCATTCAAGAGGTCGGCGGTTCGATTCCGCCTGGCTCCACCAAATTTCCCCGAGAGCACTGAACAGGCTGGTGTCTCGGATCACGCTTCGGCGCTGTCCTGATATTCCGAACGTTTTCGGTCGATCTGGAACCTGACGGGATGGCCGTTTCCTGAACCTCCCGGGATTTCGGACAGTCTTCCTCAAGATGGCGGAAACCGGCGGGAATTCTTCGCTTTTGCGTCATCCCCCCTGACGCTTCCGTCTGGCTCCGCTGGAAGCCGCGAATCACCCGGCAGCTTGCCGCGCAGGCACTCGCGAATCGCGGCGTTAAAGCCGCCCCGTTGCACGCTCCGTAGAAGGAAGCAGGAATGGCCAAGCGTACGAAATCCAAGGCGCTGGATAGCGAGTTCACCATGTTCGACGTCGTCTATGAGGACGGGTCTAGGACCTCGAACCGGCGCGTTCCGACGTCGTTGCTCGGTGGCCTGGATGGCGATGAGCCCGCCCGGACGGCCATCATGGAGCAGGACCAGGTCATCTCGGAGCGGTCGGGCAAGCCGCCCTTGGCGATTGCGACGCTCGTGCGCTCGTCCAAGTCGGCCGCCGAACCGGATCAGCGCAAGGACGACCGCAAGAAGCGCTCGGCGTAAGGCCGGCATCGACGGGGCTTGTCTTTCCTGAAGCGATGAGCGAGCACGCGGCGATGCCGCGCCGCTTGCGGGCGCGCTCTGGAGAGAGGCTGGCCTGATGTCGGACCTGCAGACCATCCTGCGCGAGCCGCGCTACGACCTCGTCAAGGCGCCGACACCGCTCCAGCGTCTTTCCGGCTTCGAGCGCAAGCTCGGCCGCCCCGACCTCTTCATGAAGCGCGACGACCTGATGGAGATCGGGCTCGGCGGCAACAAGCTGCGCAGCCTCGAATTCTGGCTGGGCGCCGCCCTTCGGGAGCGGGCCGATATCGTCCTCGTCGCGGGCGGGGCGACGTCCAATCTCTGCCGCCTCACGGCGGCCGCGGCCTCGATAGCGAGGCTGGATTGCGTGATCATCCACAATGCCGAGGACAGCCCGACGAATCGCGAGCGCTCCTTCCTGAACCGCCTGTTCGGCGCGGAAACGCGTTTCATCGGTGCGGTCGGCGAGGAGGAGCGCGGGGCGGCGATGAAGGCTGCTGCCGCGGAGCTGAAACGGCAGGGGCGGACGCCTTATATTGTCGGCGACGCCGTTCTCGGTGCGCTCGGCTATGTCCTGGCCGCTTTCGAACTGCACGAGCAGTCACAGCGCGAAGCGACACCGCTGCGCCATGTCTTCCTGGCGGGCTCGATGGGGCCGACGGAAGCCGGCTTCATCTTCGGCAATGCCATGCTCGGTCACCCCTTCCAGGTCCATCTCGTCAGCGTCGAATACGAGCAGGCCGAGCTGGAGGCCCGCATCCGCCAAATCTACGATGGCATTGCCGAGCGGACGGGTTTGACGGTCGGCGGGCTCGACGAGGCGCCGCTGCATTATCACATGGCCCATCTCGGCGGCGGCTGGGGTGTTCCTACGCCCGAATCGGAGGCGGCGATCATTGCCTTCGCCCGCATCGAAGGCATCCTAGTTGAGCATGTCTACACGGCGAAGACCTGCGCCGGATTCCTCGATCTGGTCGCGAATGGCGCGATTCCGTCGGGCGAGCCGGCCTGCATCCTCCATACCGGCGGGACGGCCTCGCTCTTCGCGCAGCGCGGGCAGTTTCGCACGGTGAACTGAGAGCGCCGGTTCCGGCTGCGGTCAGAAGCGCGAGCGCGGCCGGTAGGGCTGTGCCAGGTCGCGGGCGTTGTTGAGGGCAAGCGCCAGCTCGGTGATATGCAGCGCGAGCGCCCCGGAGAAGCGCGGCGCCTCGCCGCGCCGGATCGCCTCGGCCTGATCAGCCACGCCGCGCATGAAGTCGATCTGTGAGGGAAAGCCGGGCAGAGCCTTGCTCATCGGCTGGGCTGGATAGGCCAGCTTGCGTCCCGGCGTCGGCTTCCACGGCAGCGCCCGCCCGAGCTTCGCCTCAGCTCGTGTCAAGAGCCGCCCGAGCAAAGGCCGTGGCGCATCGATTTCCTCGACATGGACCGCAGAGCGGTTGTCCCAGAGATCGCGCACCGTCAGCGAGCCCGTTTCGGCGAAGACCTGCAGCGAACGGTCACGCGGCGCGGCGAGGCCGTTGGTCAATCGCGCGACGACGCCGGAGTGGAAGGTCAGGCAACCCACCGAGAAATCCGGCGCCATCGTGATGTGCTGGGTGCCCGGCCCCTTGTCGGGGAAGGTCACGGCCGAGAAGGCGGTCAGACTCTCGACCGGTCCGAACAGCGTCACCAGCCAGGACAGCGCGTAGCCCGCATGCTCCAGCGTGCAGCCGATCTCGAACTCGTGCAGTCCGGGCCAGGGCGCGCCCGAGCGCGAGCGCCAGCTCGCCCATTTGTCGCGGAAGACCGGGCCGTCCTCCATCGCGACATAGATCAATCGCGGCGCACCGATGCGGCCCGAGCGCAAGACCTCCTCGACGAGGCGATGGGTGTCGCTGAGCCCGTTGGCGGGAGCGGTCGCCAGCGTCAGCCCTGCGGCCTGCGCTTGCGCGACCAGCGCCTCGGCCTGCGCCAGTTCCATCGCTAGCGGCTTCTCGCAATAGACATGCTTGCCGGCGGCGAGCGCGCGGCTGGTGATCTCGTAGTGGCTCTCGGGTGTCGTCAGGTTGACGACGATCTGCATGGCCGGATCGGCCAGCAGGGCATCGAGATCGGGATAGGCGGGGACATTGTGGAAGGCGCGGAAGGCTTCGAGCCGCGCCCCATCGCGATCCCAGACGCCCGCGAGAGCGAGCGTCGGATGGTTCGCCAGCGTCGTCATGTAGTAGTCGGCGACAAACCCTGTGCCGACGAGCGCGATCTTCATGCTTGAACCCGTTCCATCGACTCACAAGCCGATGGAACGGCCTCTATCAGGCAAGAGTGAAGATCGGCTTTCGCGGAAATACGGCTTACGCCGCCCCGATCGCGTTGGACGGCGTCTGCCGGTCGGTGATCTGCTGGCCGAACAGGCTGCCGGCGAGCTCGACCGCGAGGCGGGCGGTCTGGCCGCGATCGTCGAGGAACGGGTTGAGCTCGACGATGTCCATCGAGCGCACCAGCCCGGAATCGTGCAGAAGCTCCATCACCAGATGCGCCTCGCGATAAGTCGCGCCGCCCGGCACGGTGGTGCCGACGCCCGGCGCCAGCGGCGGGTCGAGGAAATCGACGTCGAAGGAGACGTGCAGCACGCCGTTCGCCGCGCGCACCTTCTCGATCACCTGGCGGATCAGCACGCCGACGCCATGCTCGTCGATGGCGCGCATGTCGGCGATATCGACGCCGCGCGCCTTCACCGCCGCCTTCTCGAGCGGGTCGATCGAGCGGATGCCGAACAGGCTGAGCTGCTCATGCGCGATTGAGGCGCGCGGCTCCGAGCCGAGCAGGTCGTCGAGCCCGGCCTCGCCGCACAGGAAGGCCGAGGACATGCCGTGCATGTTTCCGGAGGGCGAGATCGCCGGCATGTTGAAATCGGCATGGGCGTCGAGCCAGAGCACGAAGAGCTTGCGGCCTTGCTCCTGCCAGTGGCGGGCGACGCCGTTGACCGAACCCATCGACAGGCTGTGGTCGCCGCCGAGGAAGATCGGCGTGTCGCCGGAGCGGGCGATCTCGTAGGCACGGGCGCTGAGCGCGCGCATCCAGGCGGCGATCTCGTTGTAGAAGCGGGCATTGGCCGGGGCCGGGCCGTCGACCGGGATGAGGTCGCGCGGCAGGATGTCGCCATGGTCGCTGACCGTGTAGCCGAGGTCTTCCAGCACGCGGGCGAGGCCGGCGGTGCGCAGGCCAGCCGGACCCATCAGCGCGCCACGTCGCGAGGCGCCGACCTCGATGGGCGCGCCGAGCAGGGCGATGCGGCCCTGGGAAGCGGGGGCGGTGGCGGAGGAGGCGGTCATTCCAGTGGTCCGTTCATGCGATGTCGATGGGCGTCATGCGCCGACGCGCCGTCCATGGCGCATCGGCATGCCCCTGTCGAGTGCCGTGGTCAGCGGCGCTTGAGCAGGATCATCTTCTCCTGCGTCATGTCGCGCATCGTGTAGGGGATGCCGCCGGTGCCGTATCCGGAGGCGCGCCGCCCGGCGAAGGGCATCCAGTCGGTGCGGAAGGTCGTGGGATCGTTGACCATCACGGCGGAGGCATCGAGCCGGTTCGCGGCGCGCAAGGCTATGTCGATATCCTGCGCGAAGATGCTGGCCTGGAAGGCGACGGGCAGCGAGTTTGCCCGCGCGATGGCGTCGTCGAGCTTGCTGTAGCGGTAGATCGCGACGACAGGGCCGAACACCTCCTCGCTGGAGATGCGCGCTTCCGGATCGGGGTCGATCAGCACGGTCGGCTCCAGCGTCGTCTCAGACAGGCGCTTGCCGCCGGTGGCGAGCCTGGCGCCGCCCTTCACCGCCTCGTCGATCCAGGAGGCGACGCGGTCGGCCTCCTTCGGAATGATCAGCGGGCCGACCTCGGTGTCGGCCTGCGTCGGGTCGCCGGTGCGCAGCTTCTTGACGCGGGCGACCAGCCGCTCGGTGAAGTCGTTGATAACAGCGTCATGGACATAGATGCGCTGCGTCGACACGCAGACCTGGCCCGCGTGATAGTAGCCGCCCTTCACGATCGGCTCGATGATCCCGTCCAGATCGGCGCTCTTGTCGACGATTGCCGGTGCTGCGCCGCCATGCTCCAGCGCCGAGCGGGCGCCATGGGCGAGCTTTGAATGCAGGTACCAGCCGACCTTGGCCGAGCCGATGAAGCTCAGGAAGGCGATGCGCGGATCGGTGGCGAATTTCTCCGCCAGCGCGGTCTCCAAGGGCACGAATGTCTGGCACCAGGCCTCCGGCAGCCCGGCTTCGTGCACCAGCTTGACGAAATCGATGCAGGAGAGCGGCGTCGTGCCGGCCGGCTTGACGATGACCGGGCAGCCCACCGCGATCGCCGGCGCGACCTGATGCACGATCAGGTTGAGCGGGTGGTTGAAGGCCGAGATCGCCGCGACGATGCCGATCGGCTCCTTGGTGGTGAAGGCCCAGCGATCGGCGGCAGCCGCCGAGAGCCCCATCGGGATCTCGCGCCCGGCGAAGTTCCTGAGCTCCTCGGCTGCGTTATAGACGCCATCGACGGCCCGGTTCGCCTCGACGATGGCGTCCGGCAGCGGCTTGCCGCCCTCGCGCGCGATCTGCATGGCGAAATGGTCGCGTCTGGCTTCGAGGAGGCCTGCGAGCTTGCGCAGGATCGCGATGCGCTGATGCGGCTTCAGCCAGTTGTCGCGATCCTTGAAGACGGCCTGCGCCGCCTGCAGCTTGCGTTCGAGCGCGGCTTCGTCGTCGGTCTCGATCTCCGTGATCGGGGCGCGGTCATAGGCCTGCACAACCCTGAGCATGGTCGTCTCCTTGAATTCGCTGGCGATACCGAGGATCAGGCGAGGTCGACGTCCGGCACCTTGTTGCGCAGCTCCTCGACGAGGACGCGGGTGTTCTCGGAATAGTCGATCGGGCAATCGACGAGATGGACGCCACCCCCCTTGAAGGCGGCCTCCAGCGTCGGCACCAGCGCCTCGGCCGAGGTCACGCGCGAGCCCTTGGCGCCATAGGCCTTCGCATAGGCGACGAAATCCGGATTGCCGAAGGTCATGCCGTAATCGGGGAACTGGTCGACGGCCTGCTTCCAGCGAATCATGCCATAGGCGCCGTCATTGAGGACGAGCACGACGAGGTTGAGTCCGAGCCGGACCGCCGTTTCCATCTCCTGCGAGTTCATCATGAAGCCGCCATCGCCGCAGACGGCCATGACCCGCCGCTCGGGATGCAGCATCGCCGCCATCATCGCCGAGGGCAGGCCGGCGCCCATCGTCGCCAGCGCGTTGTCGAGCAAGAGCGTGTTGGCGACATGGGTGCGGTAGTTCCGCGCGAACCAGATCTTGTACATGCCGTTGTCGAGGCAGACGATGCCGTCCTCCGGCATCACCGCGCGCACGTCATGGACGAGCCGCTGCGGCGTCACCGGGAAGCGATCCTCCTCGGCGCGGGCATTGATCTTCGCCAGGATCTTCTGGCGCAATTCAAGCGTCTGCTTCTGCTCGTGCAGCTTGCCTTCCAGCCGGTCGGCGAGCCCGGTCATGGTAACGCCGATATCGCCGATCACCTCGGCATCGGGGTGGTAGACCTGCTCGACATTGGCCGACTGGAAGCCGAGATGGATCACCTTCGGCCCGCCGGCATTGCGCATCAGGAAGGGCGGCTTCTCGATCGTATCGTGGCCGACCGCGATGATCAGATCGGCCGCCGCGACGGCCTCATGGACATAGTCGCCCTCGGAGAGCGCGGCCGTGCCGAGATAGAGGTTCGAGCCACCGGTGACGGCGCCCTTGCCCATCTGCGTGTTGAAGAAGGGCAGGCCGATGCGGCGCACCGCGGCCGAGAGCGGCTCGACCAGCCGCGGCCGGTTGCCGGCGGCGCCGATCATCACCAGTGGGCGCTTGGCGGCGAGGATCATCGCGGCGGCGCGGTCGAGCGAGACGGCTGGCGCGATCGGCCGGTCGAGCGGATGGACCGGGATCAGCGGGACGTCCTCGACCTCCTCCGCCGCGATATCCTCGGGCAGTTCGAGATGGACGGGACCCGGCCGCTCCTCCATCGCCACGCGGAAGGCGTCACGGACGACCGAAGAGATGCTGGCGGGGCTGACGATCTGGCGCGTCATCTTGGTCAGCGGGCGCATCGAGGCGACGACGTCGACGATCTGGAAGCGCGCCTGCTTGGCGGTCATGATCGCCTTCTGCCCGGTGAGCAGGATCATCGGCATCGCCCCGAGATGGGCATAGGCCGCGCCGGTCGAGAAATTGAGCGCGCCCGGCCCGAGCGTCGCGATGCAGACGCCGGGGCGGCCGGTGAGGCGCCCATGCGTCGCGGCCATGAAGGCGGCGGCCTGCTCGTGGCGGGTCAGGACCAGCTCGATCTTCGACTTGCGCAGGGATTCGACGACGTCAAGATTTTCCTCGCCGGGCACGCCGAAGACGCGATCGACGCCCTCGTTCTCAAGCGCCTCGACCAGAAGATCGGAACCCTTCTTCATCGCCCGTGCCTTTCCCGGAGAGAGCCTCGTCGGACGGCAAGGCTAGGCTCTCGACGTAGGAACGCAACCGGGGGCGTGTCAGGGCGCGCGGCGCATGGCAGTCCTGCCCGGCCGCGACTTGAAGCGAAGGAGCCGAGGCCGGCTCAGGCGGCCTGTTTCAGCGCGATCTCGAAGGGCGAGAACGTCACCGCGCCGCCCTGCACCGTGACCAGGGTGTTGCAGGGCAGGGCCTGCCAGCATTCGCGGGCGGCATCGACCGGCTCGGACGCGACCACGACGCTGTCCGGCCGTTCGCAGACATAGAGGCTCGGTGGCTTCGTGTCCGAGGACCAGCGGATCGCGTGGATGCTGTCGCCATCGGCGAGCGCCGCCGCGCAGCGCAAGGGCTCGCGAATGCCGGCCTGCTGCATCAGCGAGAGTGCATCCGACAAGGCTGCGGCGAGTGCGTCGCCCGGTGCCATGCCTTCCGCCATATGAGATAGGGCGAGCAGGAACAGCGCTTCCGAGTCGGTCGTGCCGGCGCGGGCGCCGTAGAGCGAATCCGGGATCAGCGCCTCCAGCCGGCGGCGGATCGTGCCATAGCCGCCGATCTGGCCGTTATGCATGAAGAGATAGCGGCCATGGACGAAGGGGTGGCAGTTCGCCCGCGTCGTGGCGGTGCCGGTCGCGGCGCGAACATGGGCGAAGAACAGATGCGAGCGCACTTGCCGCGCGATCGAGAGCAGGTTCTCGTCGGACCAGGCGGGCCTGACCTCGCGATACTGGCCGGGCTCGGGCCGCTCGCCATACCAGCCGACGCCGAAGCCGTCGCCATTGGTGCCGGTCTTGGCCTCCTCGGCATGGAGCGACTGGTGGATCAGCGAATGGCAGGGCGAGGCGACGAAGTCCTCAAGGAAGACGGGAACGCCGGAATAGGCGAGGAAGCGGCACATCGGCGCCTCGAATCGACGGTTGGAAGCGGGCCGGAGAATGATGTTCTCCGAAGATGAACGCGAACATAACGTTTCTTCGCCCCGCGGGCGAGGACGATCCCGGCGCGCAATCTGCTGCCGCGAAAACAGGCAGCCGCGCACTCCGCCTTTCGTCCAATGGATAAGACCCGCACCGTCTTGCGTGCCGCGCATCCCTCCTATACCGATCCAGCGCATAAGCTGCGCATAAACACGAACCGGCTCGACATGCCCGGTCCATGGCGCCTCTCGACGGGAGCGGGAATGTGAAGGGTCTCCTTGGCATCAGCCGGGTCATCGACGCGGTCAACGGCCAGATCGGCAAGAAAGTCGCCTGGCTGATCCTCGTCGCGGTGCTCGTGGCGGCGATCAACGCCATCGTCCGCAAGGTCTTCAACGTCTCGTCGAATTCCTGGCTCGAGCTGCAATGGATGCTGTTCGGCGCGGTCTTCCTGATGTGCGCCTCCTGGACGATGCAGGTGAAGGAACACATCCGCATCGACATCGTGAACAGCATGCTGCCGAAGCGCGTCCGCCAGTGGATCGAATTGCTCGGCCACGTGCTCTTCCTGATGCCGTTTTGCCTGCTGATCGTCTACCATTCCTGGCCGTTCTTCATGCGCTCCTATGCGATCAACGAGCAGTCGCTCTCGGCCGGCGGCCTGCCGCAATGGCCGGCCAAGGGGCTCGTCGTCATCGGCTTCGTGATGCTGACCTTCCAGGGCGTCTCTGAGATCATCAAGACGATCGCGATCATGCGCGGCGATCTCGAGGACGATGAGGCGGCGCTCGGCCATGCTGCGGCGGCTGAAGCCGAAGCCCAGCGCCTGCTCGACCAAGCCAAGGAACAGGGCCTCGCCTCGTGAGCGGCCCGCAAGAAGTCCGGAACCGTCCCATGCACGCTCATCGCCTTCCGCGCGTCGCCGGCCTGCTGCTCGCGCTGACTCTCCTCGCCTTCTTCGGCCTCCATACCGGCGACGCCTTCGCGGCGGGCGGCGGTATCGGCGATTTCCTGCGCGTCAACATGGCGCCGGTGATGTTCGCGGCCCTCGTCGTCTTCCTGCTTCTCGGCTATCCCGTCGCCTTCGCGCTCGCCGCCAACGGCCTGCTCTTCGCGCTGATCGGCATCGAACTCGGCCTGTTTCAGGAGAACTTCCTGCAGGCCCTGCCCGAGCGCATCTACGGCACCATGAACAACGACGTGCTGCTGGCCGTGCCGTTCTTCACCTTCATGGGCCTCATCCTCGAGCGCTCCGGCATGGCGGAGGACCTGCTCGACACCATCGGCCAGCTCTTCGGGCCGGTTCGTGGCGGCCTCGCCTATGCGGTGGTCTTCGTCGGCGCGCTGCTCGCCGCGACCACCGGCGTCGTCGCGGCCTCCGTCATCTCGATGGGCCTGATCTCGCTGCCGATCATGCTGCGCTACGGCTATGACCGGCGGCTTGCATCCGGCGTCATCGCGGCGTCGGGCACGCTCGCCCAGATCATCCCGCCCTCGCTCGTCCTGATCGTGCTCGCCGACCAGCTCGGCCGTTCCGTCGGCGACATGTACGAGGGCGCCTTCATCCCGGGCCTCGTGCTCTCGGCGATGTATGCCGGCTACGTCTTCCTCATCACGATGGTCTATCCCAATCGCGCGCCCGGCCTGCCGCCGGAAGCGCAGACCCTGCGCGATGCCGACGGCAAGACGCGGCGCTTCTCGCTGCTCGTCGTCACGGTGATCTCGCTGACGCTGGCCTATGGCTACATGAAGCTCTTCACGACGGTGAAGGCCGGCGCCGATTTCGTCGTGCTGACCATGTCGCTGATGGTGGCGGTCGCCTTCGTCATCGCGCTGCTCAACAAGCTCCTGAAGCTCAATCTGCTCTCGCGCATGACCGAGCAGGTGATCTTCGTGATGGTGCCGCCGCTGGCGCTGATCTTCCTGGTGCTCGGCACGATCTTCATCGGCGTCGCGACGCCGACGGAAGGCGGAGCGATGGGCGCGACCGGCGCGATCCTTCTCGCAATCAGCAAGAGGCGGCTGAGTTTCGAGCTTCTGCGGCAGGCGGTCGAGTCGACGGCCAAGCTCTCGGCCTTCGTGCTCTTCATCCTGGTCGGCGCGCGGGTGTTCTCGCTGACCTTCTACGGCGTCAACGGCCATCTCTGGGTCGAGCACCTGCTGGTCGGCCTGCCGGGCGGCGCGACGGGCTTCCTGATCGTCGTCAACGTGATGGTGTTCCTGCTTGCCTTCTTCCTCGACTTCTTCGAGCTGGCCTTCATCGTCGTGCCGCTGCTTGGCCCGGCCGCGGAGAAGCTCGGCATCGACCTGATCTGGTTCGGCGTCATCCTCGGCGTGAACATGCAGACCTCGTTCATGCATCCGCCCTTCGGCTTCGCGCTGTTCTTCCTGCGCTCGGTCGCGCCGAAGAACCCCTACAAGGATCGCGTCACCGGCCGGATGATGGAGCCGGTCACCACGGGCCAGATCTACTGGGGCGCCGTGCCCTTCGTGGTGATCCAGTGCATCATGGTCGCGCTCGTCGTGCTCTTCCCGCAGATGGTGATGCACTACAAGGCGTCGGCCGTGCAGCTCGACCAGAAGGCGATCGACAAGCAGTTCGACTCGATCCAGATCCCGGGGCTCGGCGGCACAGGCCTGCCGGGCGGGTTCGACCTCAACGCGCCGCCGGTCATCGGCACGCCGCCCAAGCCGTAAGGCAGGCTGCGTCGTGACGGGGGCGGCCGGCAGGCTGATCGCGGTGGCATCGTTCGCGCTCGTGGCGATGCCGGGCCCCGCCTGGGCGGCGGGCGATATCGGCGGGGCCGGCATGGGCGCCGGCTGGGCTCTGCCCTTCGCCGGCATGCTGCTCTCGATCGCGCTCGGCCCGGTGCTGTTCCCGCATCTCTGGGAGCACCATTACGGCAAGTTCGCCGCCTTCTGGGCCGCGCTGACGCTGGTGCCGCTCGTCCTGCTGCGCGGCGTCGATCCGGCGCTCGGCGCGCTGCTGCATACCGCACTGCTCGACTATATCCCCTTCATCATCCTGCTCTTCGCGCTCTTCACCATCGCGGGCGGCATCCTGATCTCGGGCAACCTGCACGGCACGCCGCTGACCAACACGGTCCTGCTGGCGATCGGCACGGTGCTGGCGAGCTTCGTCGGCACGACCGGCGCCTCGATCATCATGATCCGGCCGGTGCTGCGCGCGAATGACGACCGACGCTTCAACGTCCATGTCGTCGTCTTCTTCATCTTCCTGGTCTCGAATATCGGGGGATCGCTGACCCCGCTCGGCGACCCGCCGCTCTTCCTCGGCTTCCTGCGCGGCGTCGATTTTTTCTGGACCACCACGCATCTGCTGCCCGAGACGATATTCGCCGTCGTCGTGCTGCTCGCCCTGTTCTATGCGCTCGACAGCTGGTTCTTCCGCAAGGAAGAGGGCTTTCCCAGGCTCAAGGACCCGACGCCGGACCGCGCCATCAAGCTCTGGGGCAAGGTCAATATCCTGCTTCTGGCCGGCGTCATCGCCGCGATCCTGATGTCGGCGAACTGGAAGCCGGGCGTCGCCTTCACCGTCCACGGCGTTCCCGTCGAGGGCCAGAACCTGCTGCGCGACCTCGTCCTGCTTGTGCTTGCAGGCCTGTCGCTGAAGCTCACACCCGGCCCGGTGCGCGCCGGCAACGAATTCTCCTGGGGCCCGATCAAGGAGGTTGCCAAGCTCTTCGCCGGCATCTTCATCTGTATCATCCCGGTGCTGGCAATGCTGCAGGCCGGCAAGGCGGGCGCCTTCGCGCCGCTGGTCGCGCTGGTCAGCAATGCCGATGGCAGCGCCAACACGGTGGCCTATTTCTGGCTCACCGGCCTGCTCTCATCCTTCCTCGACAATGCCCCGACCTATCTCGTCTTCTTCGAGCTGGCGGGCGGCGATCCGAAGGTCTTGATGACGACCGGCGCGCTGACGCTGACGGCGATCTCGGCGGGCGCGGTCTTCATGGGCGCCAACAGCTATATCGGCAATGCGCCGAACTTCATGGTCTACGCCATCGCCAAGGACCGGAAGGTCAAGATGCCGAGCTTCTTCGGCTACATGCTCTGGTCGGGCGCGATCCTGATCCCGCTCTTCGTGGTGCAGACGCTGCTGTTCTTCCGCTAGAGCGAGGTGTCATCCCGTGCGCGCTGCGGCGCGAAGTGCCGCTACGCAGACACGGGCCGCGTGCAGAAAAGGCGCCTCTTCCGTCAGACGATCCCGCATCTGCGCAGCAGCATTCGCATGCTGCAGCGCGTGCGGGATGACACTCACGGCCGGCCGGTCGGCACGCCCTCGCGAATCTGCGCCGAGAACTGCGGATCGTCGAGCGAGAGCGTGCGCGCGTGGTCACCGATGCGTGCGGCCCGGACCAGCTCCTCCAGCGGGATATCCTGCCGGATCGCGCCGATCTGCTGGAGATAGCCCGGCAGATAGCCCGAGAGCAGCACGCGCGGATCGAGCGGCAACGCGAATTTCCAGCCCGGCGCGACGCTGGCGACGAGGTGGTAGACCACCGTGGTGCAATTGGTCGTCAGCGTGTTGTACCAGCGTGGCTTCGCGGCGAGGTCGTTGATGTCGACCATATAAGCGAGCAGCAGGTCGCGCGCCTGGGCGGCCGAGGCACTGAGCCGGAAGAGTCGGGCATCCTCGCGCCGCGCATGGGTGCGCAAGCCGACGATGTCGCGCTCGTCGGCGGCGACATAGGCCATCTCGTAGCTGCGGAAGAAGCCGGCCAGCGCCGACCAGTCCTCGCCTTTCTCGCGCCGGACCTCGATCGAGAAGGTCAGCGGCACCGAATCCGCGAAGGTGAAGCTGACGAGCAGATGCGCGATCGCCTCGCCCGACCAATAGGTCAGGAAGACATCGGCGCCGGTGACGGACGCGAGATTGTAGCGCCGCGTTTCCCAGCGCTGGTCGAAATCCTCTTCCGTGCGCCAGCGGAAATCGCGCAGATTGGAGACGGTGATCGCATCGCCTTGGCGCGCGATGCTCGGCAGCTTCGCCAGCTCCGGGATCCAGTTCCGGTCATGCGAGGGCTGGAAGCTGCTCCACCAACCGAGCAGGCCGATAAAAACGGTTGTGAAGCCCAGTGACAGACGCGCATCGCTTGTCCAGATGCCGACGAGCCCGGCCAGGGCCGCGATACCGAAGCCGACAGCGGCGATGGTGGCGGTCGCGCCCGACAGGCGGAACAGCAGGAAGCCAGCGCCCCAGAGCGCGGCACCGAGAATGACGAGGGTGAGGAGAAGCTTCAGCACGATAAAAAAGAGACGGCCCATGGCCGCCTCTCGTAGCACAGACCGGAAGGCTTGGCCTCAGGCCGCGAGCGAGTTCGTCGGGGCGGCTGCCTTCACAGCGTCGTCGACATGGTCCTCGAACTTGGCGAAGTTCTTAGCGAACATGCCGACGAGGTTCTTCGCGGTCTCGGCGAAGGCGGCCTTATCGGCCCAGGTCTTCACGGGGTAGAGGATATGCGGCTCGACGCCGGGCACCGAGCTCGGCACCGCGAAGCCGAAATAGGGGTCGCGGCGGAAATCGGCGCGGTTGAGCGAGCCATCGAGCGCCGAGGTGAGCAGGCGGCGGGTGACGCGGATCGGCATGCGCCGGCCGGTGCCATATTTGCCGCCGGTCCAGCCGGTGTTCACCAGCCAGCAATCGACATGGTGCTTGGCGATGAAGTCGCGCAGCAGATTGGCGTACTCAGACGGGTGCCGCGGCAGGAAGGGCGAACCGAAGCAGGTCGAGAACTCGGGCTCGACGCCGGTGAGGCCGCGCTCCGTGCCGGCGACCTTGGCTGTGTAGCCGGAGAGGAAGTGATACATCGCCTCGGCCGGGGTCAGCTTGGCGATCGGCGGCATCACGCCGAAGGCGTCGGCGGTCAGCATCACGATGTTCTTCGGGATGCCGGCGCGGCCGGTGCGTGAGGCGTTCGGGATGAAGTCGAGCGGGTAGGCCGAGCGGGTGTTCTCGGTCTTGGTCTGGTCGTCGAAATCGACCTCGCGGGTGATCGGGTCCATGACGATGTTCTCGAGCACGGTGCCGAAGCGCAGCGAGGCCGCGTGGATCATCGGCTCGGCCTCGGCCGAGAGGCGGATCGTCTTGGCGTAGCAGCCACCCTCGAAGTTGAAGATGCCGTCCTTGGACCAGCCATGCTCGTCATCGCCGATCAGCGTGCGCTCGGGATCGGCCGAGAGCGTGGTCTTGCCGGTGCCGGAGAGACCGAAGAAGATCGCGGAATCGTCCTTGGAGCCGACATTGGCCGAGCAGTGCATCGGCACCACGCCCTTGGTCGGCAGGACATAGTTCAGATAGGTGAAGACCGATTTCTTCATCTCGCCGGCATAGGCGGAGCCGCCGATCAGCACGATCTTGCGGGTGAAGTCGATGGCGACGACGGTCTCGCTGCGGCAGCCATGGCGCTTCGGATCGGCCTTGAAGCTCGGCAGATCGACGATCGTCATCTCCGGCACATAGGCGTTGATCTCGTCGCGCGGCGGGCGGATTAGCAGGTTGCGGATGAACAGCGAGTGCCAGGCCATCTCGGTGAAGACGCGGGCCTTGACGCGATGGACGGGGTCGGCGCCGCCATAGAGGTCCTGCGCGAACAGCTCCTTGCCCTCGGCATGGGCCAGGAAATCGGCCAGAAGCGTCTCGAAATGCTCAGGCGACATCGCCTGGTTGTTCTCCCACCAGACGGTGTTCTCGGTCAGCGCGTCGCGCACCGTGAACTTGTCCTTGGGCGAGCGGCCGGTATGGGTGCCGGTATCGGCGCAGAGCGCGCCGCCGCGGGCGAGCTGGGACTCGCCCCGGTCGAGCGACTGCTCGTAGAGCTGCGGCGCTTCCAGGTTCCAGTGCACGGCCTTCAGCTTGCGGAAGCCGAAGCCCTCGGCGCCTTGGGCGGCATTGAACTGACCGATATTGTCCACTGAATTCCTCCGGAGGCCGGCCATGCTGTCGGCGGCCCGTTGTCTTCACGAATGCGCATGGGCCGGTGGCAGGGCCCGGGCGTCGAAGGCGAGGCCTAAAGGGCTGAAGGGTCCGATGGCCCCGCAGCCTCTGGAGGCCACGAAGGTCTTTAAGGCGATGCGGCCCTTCGCTCAAGTCATTGAAAAGGCCCGATGACCTTACGTAGGTCTCTAAATCGATTGAATTTTCGGCTGTGGTAAATGGCCGCGCACGCTCGTCGCGGCCCATCCCAGCGGGTGTTTCTCGATGTCACGCAGCCTTGGCGCGCGCCTTCGTGGCGAGCTCGGCCAGCACCCGTCGCAACCCACCGGGGCCATCCACCGAAGCCGGGAAGGGCAAGCGCAGCGCGGCGCTGCCGAGCGCCATGTCGAGTCCGTCCGGATCGAGCCCGATGGCACGCCAGTCCCCGGGCTTCGCGCCGAGCAATTGCGTGGCATAGAGGCCGATCGCGTCGGCATGATCCTCGTTCATATGCGCGACGGCGCCGGCTTCCACCTCCGCGAGAGCGGTGGCATGGGTGGGGTCGCTCATCAGGTCGGCCGGTGTCGGCGCGAAAGCACGGGCGAAACCGCCATTGAGGCTGGCGCCTTCGATATCGAGGGCGAAGAAGGAGAAATCCGGGAAATCGGCATAGAGCGCCGATTTCGGCTGGCGCGCGAGATAGCGCCGGCGGATGCGGGCGCCCTCATCGCTCTCGCGGTCGATCTTGCGGGCGCGAACCTTGAGCGTGATCCGGGCATGTGCGAGCGGGTCGCCCTTGCCGCCGGGCGAGATCAGCAGCGAAGCGCGCGGATCACCGGCAATGTTGGCTGTATGTGCGGCGAGCCCCGAGATCAGGATGACCGGCGTGCCGTCGATGTCGGTGGCGAGTCCGACGAGGCTCGCGGAGGGGTGGCCGTCGGGACTGAGGGTGGCGAGCGCGGCGGAGCGGGCCTCCCGCAGCAGGCCCTTGGCCTCCGCGCGGACCGCCTCGTCCATCGGCTGGATCACGTCTTTGGCGGCCTTGGTCATGGAACCTCACTCCGATTTCCGGCTTGTGATACGGGGTCATAGGCAAATCGCCACGCCCCGGCTAGATTGCCGCCATGCTTTGGCCCCTCTCGCGCGGGAGGGGAACCCTGTATTGCAACGAGAACAAGAGACGAAAGCCTTATGCCAACGATTGCGCTGGTCGACGACGACCGCAACATCCTGACATCGGTTTCGATCGCCCTCGAGGCCGAGGGCTATCGCATCATGACCTATACGGACGGCGCCTCGGCCCTCGACGGGCTGAAGCAGAACCCGCCCGACCTCGCGATCTTCGACATCAAGATGCCGCGCATGGACGGCATGGAGCTGCTGCGCCGCCTACGCCAGAAATCCGATCTGCCGGTCATCTTCCTGACTTCGAAGGACGAGGAGATCGACGAGCTCTTCGGCCTGAAGATGGGCGCCGACGATTTCATCCGGAAGCCGTTCTCGCAGCGCCTGCTGGTCGAGCGCGTCAAGGCGATCCTGCGCCGCGCCGGTGCCAAGGATGCAACCGCCGCCCCCCGCACCGAGGACGCCAAGGCACTGGAGCGCGGCCTGCTGCGCATGGACCCGGAGCGCCATACCTGCACCTGGAAGGGCGAGCCGGTGACGCTCACCGTCACCGAATTCCTGATCCTGCAGTCGCTGGCGCAGCGCCCGGGCGTGGTGAAGAGCCGCAACGCCCTGATGGACGCGGCCTATGACGACGAGGTCTATGTCGACGACCGCACCATCGACAGCCACATCAAGCGCCTGCGCAAGAAGTTCAATCAGGTCGATGCCGATTTCGACATGATCGAGACGCTCTACGGCGTGGGCTATCGCTTCAAGGAAGTCTGAGGCCAAGAAATCCGATACGAGGAAGATGGCGGCGCAGCGGATTCGGCGCCGTCATCATCCCCAGCGCGAAGCAAGCCGCAGCCATGGCAACCGTCGATAACGAGGCCAGAGCGTCAGCGCCGCCAGCCGGCTGGCGCGCCGTTCTGCGTCGCCGTATCGGCATCGGCTGGCGGCGCATGGCGCGCGCGATCTCGCTAAGGGCTGCATCGAGCCTGACGCGGCGCATCCTCGTCCTCAATCTCGGCGGGCTCGTCGCGCTGCTGATTGGCTTTCTCTACCTCAACCAGTTCCGCGAGGGGTTGATCGAGGCCCGCGTCCAGAGCCTTCTGACCCAGGGCGAGATCATCGCCGGTGCGATCGCCTCCTCGGCCACGGTCGAGATCGATACGATCGCCATCGATCCCGACAAGCTGCTGCAGCTCCAGGCCGGCGAGAGCGCCGGCATCGCCGAGGATCCGCTCGATTTCTCGATCAATCCCGAGAAGGTCGCGCCGCTGCTGCGCCGGCTGGTGACCCCGACCAAGACCCGCGCGCGGGTCTACGACAAGGACGGCATGCTCACCATCGACTCGCGCAGCCTCTATTCGCGCGGCGACGTCTTGCGCCTCGACCTGCCGCGCGTCGGCGAGCCGGACGAGCCGCCGCTGCTCGAGCGCACCTGGAACATGCTGCGCAACCGGCTCGGCAAGGCGGATGTCCCGACCTATGACGATTTCGAGAACGCCAACGGCAAGTCCTATCCGGAGGTCGCTCGCGCCCTGAACGGCGCGCCGGCCAGCGTGGTGCGCGTCAACACGCGCGGCCAGACCATCGTCTCGGTCGCCGTGCCCGTGCAGCGCTTCCGTACCGTGAAGGGCGCGCTGCTGCTCTCCACGCAGGGCGGCGACATCGATGCGGTGATCGCCTCCGAGCGCTTTGCGATCTTCCAGGTCTTCGCGGTCGCGGCCGGCGTGATGATCGTGCTCTCGATCCTGCTCGCCGGCACCATCGCCGAGCCGATCCGCAAGCTCTCGGAAGCAGCCCAGCGCGTGCGGCGCGGCGTCAAGTCGCGCGAGCAGATCCCGGATTTCAGCAGCCGGCATGACGAGATCGGCCATTTGTCCGGCACGCTGCGTGACATGACCAAGGCGCTCTACAGCCGCATCGAGGCGATCGAGAGCTTCGCGGCCGATGTCGCCCATGAGCTCAAGAACCCGCTGACCTCGCTGCGCAGCGCCGTCGAGACGCTGCCACGCGCCAAGACGGACGATGCCCGTGGCCGGTTGATGGCCGTGATCCAGCATGATGTCCGCCGGCTCGACCGTCTGATCTCGGATATCTCCGACGCCTCGCGCCTCGATGCCGAACTCGCCCGCAACGATTCCGCCCCGGTCGACGTGGCGCAGGTGCTCGGCGCGGTCGTGACGATCCAGAACGAGACGCGGCGCGAGGGCCAGCCGAAGATCGAACTGAGCAGCGACCGGCGCAGCCAGCGCCTCGGCGACGACGCCTTCCTCGTGCTCGGCCACGATTCTCGCATCGGCCAGGTCCTGGTCAACCTGATCGACAATGCCCGCTCCTTCTCGCCGGCCGACAAGCCGGTGAGGGTCATGCTCTCGCGCGTCGCCAACGACGTGCTCGTCACCGTCGAGGACGACGGTCCGGGCATCGAGCCGCATGCGCTGGAGCGCATCTTCGAGCGCTTCTACACCGACCGTCCCAACGAGGGCTTCGGCCAGAATTCGGGCCTCGGCCTGTCGATCTCGCGCCAGATCGTCGAGGCGCATCGCGGCTCGATCCGGGCGGAGAACCGCTTGGGACCGATCGGCCCGGACGGCGAGCCGCAGCGCCTCGGCGCCCGCTTCATCGTCTGCCTGCCGGCGGCCTATGCCCATGCGGCCTGACGCCGGGATGGTTGCGATGCCCGCGCACCAACGAACCCGCGTCCACGCCACCGTCGTCGCGGTCGGCGAGGCCGGCATCCTGATCCGCGGCGCCTCCGGCAGCGGCAAGTCGACGCTCGCGCTCGCGCTGATTACGCTCGCCGCGCAGGCGGGCCGTTTTGCCCGGCTCGTCGCCGACGATCGGGTGGAGTTGGCGGCGACGGGCGGGCGGTTGGTGGCGCGTCCCGTCGCTCCGCTGGAGGGAATCATCGAGCGGCGCGGGCTCGGCCTCACGCCCGAGCCGCATACGGGCGCGGTCGTGATCCGGCTCATCGTCGATCTCGGGGCCGACGAGCCGGCGCGCATGCCCGAGCCGGAGGACCTCGTCGACAGCCTCGCCGGCATCGATCTCCCGCGCCTGCGCATGACGGGCAGCGCCGGGAACGAGAGGCTTGCGTTGAACGCCTTGGACTTATTCACAGAGGCCGAACGCTAACCACGATTTTGACAAGTTTGACGGCTGACGGCTTGCGCATATCTCGCTCCTGCCGCATAAACCGCGACCTTGTCCGGGCGCTGACGGCGCTCTCCGGTGCTGGATTGAATGATCGGACTGGTCCTCGTGACGCATGGGCATTTGGCGACGGAGTTCCGCGCTGCGCTCGAACACGTCGTCGGCCCTCAAAAGAACCTCGCCACCATCGCCATCGCCCCCGATGACGACATGGAGAGCCGTCGCCGCGACATCATCGCGGCCGTCGAGCAGGTCGAAACCGACCGCGGCGTCATCATCCTCACCGACATGTTCGGCGGCACGCCCTCGAACCTCGCGATCTCGGTGATGGAGCCTGGCCGCATCGATGTCGTTGCCGGCGTCAATCTGCCGATGCTGATCAAGCTCGCCAGCGTGCGCGAGGAGAAGACCCTCGACGAAGCCGTCACCAGCGCGCAGGATGCGGGGCGGAAATACATCACGGTCGCCAGCCGCGTGCTGGCGGGCAAGTAACGGCGCCAAGAGGGGCGGCAAGAGGGGCGAATGGACGAAGACTGCGACTGCCCCGAAGTCGAAATTCCCAACGGCGCCCTCTACGGCGAATTCCAGATCGTCAACAAGAAGGGCCTGCACGCCCGCGCCACCGCGAAATTCGTGCAATGCGCCGCCCGCTACGAGGCCGATATCACGGTGAGCCGCTGCGGTGAGACGGTCGGCGCCACCTCGATCATGGGCGTGCTGACGCTCGGCGCCGGCATCGGCTCGACGATCACCATTGTCGCCAAGGGTGCCGAGGCGCAACCGGCGCTGGATGCGTTGGCTGCGCTGATCGCCGACAAGTTCGGCGAGGGGGAATAAGTATATCGCACCCGTCATTCTCGGGCGAAGCGTAGCGCAGACCCGAGAATGACGTTCCGGATTGGCCGCGGATCGCTCTTTTCATCGTCATGAGATGCTCGGCTCAAGCCCGAGCATGACGGCTGTCAGACCTGTACGCGTCAATCATATAAAGACATCTTTATATCTTTGATTGCCATTCGCTCCGCGCGCTGCTAGAGAGCGCGCCATCATTCAGGCTGAGCGATTGGAGCCACCCGTGTCGGATTACATCGTCAAGGACATCTCGCTTGCGGATTACGGCCGCAAGGAAATCAACATGGCCCAGGACGAGATGCCGGGCCTGATGGCGATCCGCGCCGAGCACAAGGGCAAGTTCCCGCTCAAGGGCGCCCGCATCGCCGGCTGCCTGCACATGACCATTCAGACCGCCGTGCTGATCGAGACCCTGAAGGAACTCGGCGCCGACGTGCGCTGGTCCTCCTGCAACATCTTCTCGACCCAGGACCATGCCGCTGCCGCGATCGCCGCGTCCGGCACCCCCGTCTTCGCCATCAAGGGCGAGACGCTGGAGGAGTACTGGGAGTACGTGCTGAAGACCGCGACCTGGGGCGACGGCGGCACGCCGAACATGATCCTCGACGATGGCGGCGACCTGACCATGCTGATCATCCTCGGCGCCGAGGCCGAGGCCGGCAAGGCCGAGTTCCTCGATAAGCCGGGCAATGAGGAAGAGACGATCTTCTTCAAGCTGATCAAGCGCGAGCTCAAGGCCAATCCGGGCTGGTTCACCAAGACCCGCGCCGCGATCAAGGGCGTCTCCGAGGAGACCACCACGGGCGTGCACCGCCTGTACGAGCTGGCCAAGGCCGGCCGCATGCCCTTCCCGGCGATCAACGTCAACGACTCGGTCACCAAGTCGAAATTCGACAACCTCTATGGCTGCCGCGAGTCGCTCGTCGACGCCATCCGCCGCGGCACCGACGTCATGATGTCGGGCAAGGTCGCGGCCGTCGCCGGCTATGGCGACGTCGGCAAGGGTTCGGCCGCCTCGCTGCGCCAGGCCGGCTGCCGCGTGCTCGTGACCGAGATCGATCCGATCTGCGCCCTGCAGGCGGCGATGGAGGGCTATGAGGTCGTCACCATGGAGGACGCCGCTCCGCGCGCCGACATCTTCGTGACCGCCACGGGTAACCTCGACGTGATCACCGTCGAGCACATGCGTGCGATGAAGCACCGTGCCATCGTCTGCAATATCGGCCATTTCGACTCGGAGATTCAGGTTGCCGGCCTGAAGAATTTCAAGTGGGACAACGTCAAGCCGCAGGTCGACGAGATCGAGTTCCCCGACGGCAAGCGCATCATCCTGCTCTCGGAAGGCCGCCTGGTGAACCTCGGCAACGCCACGGGCCATCCGTCCTTCGTGATGTCCTGCTCGTTCTCGAACCAGACGCTGGCCCAGGTTGAACTCTGGAACCACCACGCCAAGTACGAGAACAAGGTCTACACCCTCCCGAAGCATCTCGACGAGAAGGTCGCGGCGCTGCATCTGGCCAAGGTCGGTGCCAAGCTGACCGTGCTCAACGATGCGCAGGCCAAGTATCTCGGCCTGCCGGTGACCGGCCCGTTCAAGCCCGAACTCTATCGCTACTGACACGCGCTCAGGCGCTGACCATCGCAAGGCCCGGCATCCGCCGGGCCTTTTTTCATGGCTGTGCCTTCCGGGAATCACCTCGGAGGACACTACAAATTGTGCCGGTTGCTCCCGTGGTATCTAGGGCTTGATGTTCTCAGGCCGACGATGCGCCCGTCCGGAAAAACGGACGATTTACCGGTCATTAAGCACTTCCTGACGGAGTCCAGCGATGATTAGAGTGGGGCTGATTCGGTCGCCGCGATGCGCGGGCCGGAACGAAAGCTCTGATGTGATTGGCGTGGTGGCGAGCGTGGATCGGCCCCTCCGGAGATGGCAGCCCTGCCAGCTCCCCCGGCCGATTCCGACGGGCCCGATGGACAAGGCGGCTCCTGCCGCCGGAGAGACGACGGAAGCGGAATGGGACGGGCGAGGCGACAGGGGCGAGATGGCGGTTGGCGTCCGCGCGCGTTGCTGCCCGGACTGGTGGCCGCCTCGGCGACTGTTCCGACCATCGCCCGCAGTGAATGGCTGGCCCCCGGTTCCTTCGACGCCATGAGCTCGGGCGGGCTGTCGCTGGTCCTGGCAGGCTTGACCGTCTTCGCCACGACGACATCGCTGATCTATGTGCGCGAGCGCACGCGCTGGCAGAAGCGCGAGGCCCAGCTCGCGGCGGATCTCGAGGCGGCGCGCAGCCATCAGGAACGGCTGTCGATCCTGCTCGCGGCCGATCCGCAGGTCGTGGTGAGCTGGAAGGGCCGCAATGCCGAGCCCATTTTCGAAGGCGATAGCGGCTTCCTCGGCGCGCCCGGAACAGCGTTGGCCCTGGCCTATGGCAGCTGGGCGCCGCCGGCCGATGCCAAGCGCCTCGAACTGGCGACGGACGCGCTCAAGGAGCGTGGCGAGGCCTTTAATGTAACCTTGCGCAGCAAGGCCGGCCCTTTCATCGATGTCGAGGGCCGTCCCGTCGCCGGGCGCGCGGTGATCCGCTTCCGAGAGGTCACCGGCGAGCGGGCGCAGGTCATGACCTTGCGCGGCGAGCTCGAACGCGTCACGGCCGGTCATGCGGCGCTCTCCAGCCTGCTGGCGGGGCTGCCGCATCCCGCCTGGATGCGCAATGCCGATGGCCGCCTGACCTGGGTCAACGCCGCCTATGCCCGCGCCGTCGAGGCCACTGACGCGGCGACCGTCGTGAAGAGCGGGCTCGAACTGCTCGATCGCACCGAGCGCGATGCCGCCGGGCGGGCGCGCCGCGAAGGCGCTACCTTCGCCCTGCGGGCGCCGGCCGTGGTCTCCGGCCAGCGGCGCACGCTCGACATCATGGAACTGCCGACCGCGACCGGCTATGCCGGCTTCGCCATCGACATGAGCGAGCTGGAGGCGATCCGCGCCGATCTCCAGCGCCAGATGGACGCCCATGTCCGTACACTCGACCGGCTCAAGACGGCGGTCGCGGTCTTCGATGGCGCCCAGCGCCTCGTCTACCGCAATTCCGGCTTCGATACGCTCTGGTCGCTGGAAGCAGGTTTCCTCGACGGCCAGCCCACCGATGGCGAGATTCTCGACAAGCTGCGCGCCGAGCGGCGCCTGCCCGAGCTCGGCGATTACCGGAGCTGGAAGGCGGCGGCGCAGGCCGCCTATACCGCGACGCGCGCCAGCGAGGACTGGTGGTACCTGCCGGACGGGCGCACCATCCATGTCGTCGCCAGCCCCAATCCGCAGGGCGGCGTCACCTACCTCTACGATGACGTCACCGAGCGCTTCACGCTGGAATCGCGCTTCAACGCGCTGTCCCGTACCCAGCGCGAGACGCTGGACTCGCTGCGCGAGGGCGTCGCCGTGTTCGGCTCGGACGGGCGGCTCAAGCTCTCCAACCCGGCCTTCGCCCAGTCCTGGCGCATCCAGGGCGGCGATCTCGCGGCGAGCGCTCCGCATATCGACGAGGTCATCCGGCTCTGCAAGCCGCTCTTCCCGCAGGACGAGGTCTGGAGCGAATTGCACAGCGTCGTCACCGGCGTGCGTGATGCGCGCGAGGATTACAGCAGCCGCATGGAGCGGCGCGACGGCACGGTGCTCGACATGGCCGCGGCCCCCCTGCCGGACGGCGCGACGCTGATCTCCTTCGCCGACGTCACCGCCAGCGTGAATGTCGAGCGGGCCCTGACCGAGAAGAACGAGGCGCTGGAGAAAGTCTCGCGGCTGCGCGAGGATTTCGTCCATCACGTCTCCTACGAATTGCGCTCACCGCTCACCAACATCATCGGCTTCGCGCAACTGCTGGGCACCGAGACGGTTGGCGCTCTCAACGAGAAGCAGCGCGACTACACCTCCCACATTGTCCGCTCGTCGGGCGCGCTGCTCGCCATCATCAACGACATTCTCGACCTCGCGACCATCGACAACGGCGCGCTGACGCTGGAGATCCAGGATGTCGATGTCGCCGATGCCATCGCACAGGCGGTTTCGGGGCTTCAGGACCGGCTGACCGACAGCAAGCTCGAGCTTAAGGTCGAGATCGATGCCCGCACCGGCCCGCTGCGCGCCGACGGCAAGCGCCTGCGGCAGGTGCTGTTCAACCTGCTCTCCAATGCGATCGGCTTCTCCGCAGCCGGCCAGACTGTCGCGGTCAGCGCGACGCGCACCGGCGGGGATATTCGCATCACCGTCGCCGATCAGGGCCGGGGTATTCCGGCCGAGGTCATGGAAAAGGTCTTCGAGCGCTTCGAAAGCCATTCGCTCGGCTCCAGCCATCGCGGCGTGGGCCTCGGCCTCTCCATCGTCCGCTCGATCGTCGAATTGCATGGCGGCCATGTCGAACTCGATTCCGCGCCGGGACGCGGCACGCGGGTGACGGCCGTCTTCCCGGCACAGGGCGTGCCGCTCTCGGATGCCGCCGAATGACGGAAGAAGCCCGCAAGGCCGGCACGCACCGGCTTCTGCTGGCGGACGAGGCGGCGACGCTGCGTCTCGCCGCCGATATCGCCGCCATCCTCAAGCCGGGCGACATCGTCGCGCTCTCGGGCCATCTCGGCTCCGGCAAGTCGCTGCTGGCCCGCGCCATCCTGCGCGAGCTCGCCCGCGATCCCGCGCTGGAGGCGCCGAGCCCGACCTTCACGCTGGTCCAGAGCTATGAGACTGGACACGGCACCGTCCTGCACGCCGATCTCTACCGCGTGCGTTCGCCCGACGAACTCGACGATATCGGGTTGGTCGAGGATATCGATCGCCTGATCCTGCTGGTCGAATGGCCAGACCGGGCCGGCTCGCGCCTGCCGGCTGCACGGCGTCTCGACATCGTGCTCGACGTCGATCCCGACAATCCCGAGACAGGCCGTATCGCCGATCTCTCGGGCGGCGTGCTCTGGAAGCA
This sequence comes from Allobosea sp. 47.2.35, assembly GCF_024655635.1. GTDB lineage: Bacteria > Pseudomonadota > Alphaproteobacteria > Rhizobiales > Beijerinckiaceae > Allobosea. The sequence continues at coordinate 89,475 of NZ_JANLGI010000014.1, forward strand.
GCGCGTGGCCATCGCGGTCGCGTCGCGCCGGCTCGTCGATGCCGCCGGCTGGGGCGAGGCCCGCCGCGACTTCATGCTCGGCGATGCCTCGACGCGCGCCTATGAGCGCCTCACACGGCCGACCGGCGAGACCGCGGTGCTGATGATCTCGCCGCCGCGCCCGGACGGCCCGCCGATCCGCCTCGGCAAGCCCTATAGCGCGCTCGCCCACCTCGCCGAGAATGTCGAAGCCTTCGTCGCGATGGATCGCGGCCTGCGCTCGCTGGGCTATTCCGCGCCGGACATCCTGGCCGAGGACCTCAATACCGGCCTGCTGGTCATCGAAAATCTCGGCAACGAGGGCGTGATCGATGTCGAGCGCCGGCCGATCGCCGAGCGCTATGAGGCGGCGGCCCGGCTGCTCGCCGACCTCCACCGCCACACCTTGCCGGCGATCCTGCCGGTCGCAGAGGGGCGCGATCACGCCATCCCCGAATATGATCGTCAGGCCATGGCGATCGAAGCCGAATTGATCCTGGAATGGTATGCGCCGCATATCGCCGGGGTGACGCTGCCGGCGGTGACGCAGGCCGAGTTCGCACGGATCTGGGGCAAGCTCTTCGACGAGATCCTCGCTCAGCCGGCGACCTGGACCTTGCGCGACTACCATTCGCCGAACCTGATCTGGCTGGAAGGCCGGGAGGGCCATGCCAAGCTCGGCCTGATCGATTTCCAGGACGCGGTGCTCGGCCACCCCGCCTATGATCTCGCCTCGCTCGGCCAGGATGCGCGCGTCGATGTGCCGGCCTCGCTGGAACTCAGGCTGCTCGCCGCGTATGGCGCCGCGCGCCGGGCCGATACGCCGGATTTCGACCTCGCCGATTTCGCCCGCGCCTATGCGATCCTCGGTGCCCAGCGCAACACCAAGATCGCCGGCATCTTCGCGAGGCTCGACAAGCGTGACGGCAAGCCGGACTACCTGAAGCATCTGCCGCGTATCGAGGGCTATCTGCGCCGCAACCTCGATCATCCCGCCCTCGAAGAGCTGAAAGCCTGGTATCAGGCGCATATGCCGAAGCTGTTCGAGACAGAAGCGGCGGATTAAGCTCAGGCAGATCGACACGGAGATTCGCGTGACCACAACCGCTTCCCCGCCGATCCGCCGGGCGATCGTGCTGGCGGCCGGCCTCGGGCAGCGCATGCGCCCGATCACCGACACGCTGCCCAAGCCGCTGGTGAAGATCGGCGGCAAGGCGATGCTCGACCATGCGCTCGACCGGCTGGCCGATGCCGGCGTCGAGGAGGCGGTCGTCAACGTTCATCACCTCGCCGGGCAGGTCGAGACGCATCTCGCCGGCCGGACGCGCCCGCGCATCGTGATCTCGGACGAGCGTGGCGAACTGCTGGAAACCGGTGGTGGCGCCAAGAAGGCCCTGCCGCTGCTCGGCGACGGTCCGTTCTTCAGCGTCAACTCGGATTCGCTCTGGAGCGAGCAGGGCATCTCGAATTTCGGGGCGATGGCCGCCGCCTGGAACGGCGGGACCATGGACATGCTGCTGTTGCTGGCGGAGCGCGAGAGCAGCGTCGGCTTCAACGGCCCCGGCGATTTCTTCCGCGACGAGGACGGGCGCCTGACGCGCCGGGGAACGGCCGCGAACGCGCCCTACGTCTATGCCGGCATCGGGATCGTGACGCCGGAGTTCTTCGTGGATACCCCGGTCTCCTTCTCGTTCAATCTGCTCTTCGACCGCGCCATCGCGCGCGGGCGCCTTTCCGGCCATGTCCTCCAGGGGCGCTGGCTGCATGTCGACCGGCCGGAGGCGATCGCGCCGGCCGAGGCTGCCTTCGCCGCCGCCCAGCCGGTCGATGCCTGAGCTCAACCTGTTCAGCATCCCGGCCGGCGCGCCCTTCCTGGAGGTGCTGGCGCAGGCGATGCTGGACGGCCGGCTCGGGCCGGTCCACGACCCCGCCGATCCCGCCGCGATGGCGCGGACGACGCTCTACCTGCCGACACGCCGCGCCGCCCGCGCCTTTGCCGCGATCCTCGCGGGAAAGCTCGGCGACCGGCCACTGCTCCTGCCCCGCATCGTGCCGCTCGGCGATGTCGACGAGGCCGAGACGGCGCTGATCGGCGCCGGCGCCTGGGCTGAGGCACGCGTCGCCCCGATCGCACCGCTCGAACGCCGCATGCTGCTGACGCGGCTGGTCGATACCTGGGGCCGCACCGCCAATCGCAACCATCTCCGGCTCGATCCGAGCGAACCCGCCTTGGTACCCGCGACGCTGGCCGAGGCCTATGGGCTTGCCGGCGACCTCGCCGCCCTGCTCGACCAGATGCAGACCGAGGGCGTCCCGGTCGAACGGCTGGCCTCGCTTGATGCCGCCCGCTTCGACCGGGTCTGGCAGCTCAATGCCGGATTCCTCGCCATTCTCGGCGAGGCCTGGCCGAACATTCTGGATGAGCGCGGCGCCTGCGACCCCGCCGCCTTCCGCAACCGCATGCTGGCGGCCGAGCGCGACAGGCTCATCGCCGGCGGCGCGACCGGGCCGATCATCGCCGCTGGCTCGACCGGCACGGTTCCGGCGACAGCGCGCCTGCTTGCCGCCATTGCCCGCCTGCCGAACGGCGCCGTGGTCCTGCCCGGTATCGATCTCGGCCTGGATCAGCGCGCCTGGGATGCGATCGCAAGGGAGCCCGCGCCCTCCCATCCGCAAGCGGCCCTGCATCATCTGATGGAGACGCTCGAAGCCGTCCGCGATGACGTGCGCGAGCTGTCGCAGCCCGATGCCGCGCGCGGTGCGCGGGCCGCTTTGCTGCGCGAGGCGATGCTGCCGGCCTCTGTCACCGAACTCTGGTCCGATATCGGCACGCGCATCCCGGAAGCGGTGGCGGCCGAGGGATTCGAAGGCCTTCGCGTCGTCGAGGCCGCCGACGAACGCGAGGAGGCGCTGATCGTCGCCATTGCGCTCCGCGAGACATTGGAACGGCCCGGCGCCCATGCGGCGCTGGTCACGCCGGATCGCGGCCTCGCCGAGCGCGTCGCCGTCGAACTCAGGCGCTGGGGCGTCGAGGTCGATGATTCTGCCGGCCTGCCGCTCGGGCGCTGGCCCGCCGGTTCGCTGCTGCGTTTCGTCCTTGAAGCGGTGCTGGCGGAGATGGCGCCGGTCGCGCTCGTGCCTTTGCTCGCGCATCCGCTCTGCCGCCTGGGGCTCGGCCGGGATGCGCTGGCGCAGGGCGCTGCCGCACTCGACATCGGGACATGGCGCGGCGAGACGGTCGGCCGAGGGATGCCGGGCTTGGAAGCCGCTCTCGCGAATTGGGAGGCAATCCGCGAGAGCGGGCATGTCCCGCGGCCGCGCAAACGATTGACTGCCGAGGATCAGGCCGCCGCCGCCAAGGTGCTGCAGGCGCTGGGCGCGGCCAGCGCCATCTTGCGCGAGGCTTTCGCCGCCGAGAAGCCGACACTGGCCGCCGTGGTGACGGCGGCGCGCGCAGCCGTCACCGCCTTCAGCACGAGCGAGACGGGCACGCCGCTCGCTTTCGTCGGACCCGACGGCGAGGCGCTGGCCGGACTTTTCGACGAGTTGGCCGGGGCCGAAGCCGTGATGCCGCCGAACGGCACGGCGCGGGATTTCGTCGCCATCCTCGATGGCCTGCTGGCGGAGACCGTGGTCAAGCGCGCGGCGCCGGGCTACCCGCGCGTCGCGATCTGGGGCCTGCTCGAAGCGCGCCTCCTTGAGGCCGATCACGTCGTGCTCGGCGGGTTGAACGAGACTGTCTGGCCGCCGCAGACGACCACCGATTCCTTCATCAACCGGCCGATGCGGGCCGAACTCGGCCTCTCCCCGCCCGAGCGGCGCGTCGGCCAGACCGCGCATGATTTCGTCATGGCGGCGCTGGCGCCGCAAGTGACGCTGACGCGCCCGCGCAAGGCCGGTGAGTCCGAGACCATCGCCTCGCGCTTCTGGCAGCGCCTGCAGGCGGTGACGCCGCAACCGGTCTGGGCGAACGCCGTGGAGGACGGTGCGAAGCTGCGGGCCTTGGCCGGCGTGCTCAGCGCTCCTGGCGACGCGAAACCGATCAGCCGTCCGGCGCCGCGCCCGCCGCGCGATCTTCAGCCGCTCTCGCTCAGCGTTACCGAGATCGAGACGCTCTACCGCGACCCCTACCAGATCCATGCCCGCAAGATCCTGAAGCTCGACGCGCTCGACGATCTCGTGGCGGACCCGACCGCGCAGGATCGCGGCAAGCTGCTGCACGGCATCGTCGAGGAGTTCACCAAGACCTATCCCGAAGGCTTGCCGGCCGATGCGCTCGGCCAATTGATCGGGATCGGCGCCCGGCTCTTCCGTGCCTATGACGGCGTGCCGGAGGTCAAGGCCTTCTGGTGGCCGCGCTTCCTGCTGACGGCCGGCCATTTCATCCGCTGGGAGGGGAACCGGCGCGGCGATATCGGCCGCATCGGCGTCGAACTCTTCACGGCCGCGAGCTTTCCGCTCGCCGATGGCAGCGAATTCCGCCTGAGCGGCAAGGCCGACCGGGTCGAGCTGACAAGCAAGCCCTCGCTGCGCATCGTCGATTTCAAGACGGGGGCACCGCCCTCCAAGAAGCAGGTCGAGAAGGGCTTTGCCCCGCAATTGACGCTGGAAGCTGATCTGGCGGCGCGGGCCGGCTTCAAGGGGCTCTCCGGGCCCTTGCCGGTCGACGACGTGCTCTATGTCAAGCTTCACCACGATCCCAGGGGCTGGGGAGCGAGCGCGCCGCTCAAGTTCGGCGACGAATCCTTGGCCGATGTCGCCGCGCGCCATCTCGAGCGCCTGCTCGAATACTTGGACGCCCTGCGCTCCGGCCGCGAACCCTTCGTCTCGCGCCGCGCGCCCGACTATATCCGCTATGCCAGCCCCTACGACCATCTCGCGCGCGTCAAGGAATGGTCGGCCGCGTCCGATGGCGACGAAGGGGGCGAGGCATGAAGCCGGGCTGGATCGTCCCACCGCTGACCAACCAGCGCCAGGCGTTAGCCGCCGATCCCGGCCTCTCCGCCTGGGTCTCGGCCAATGCCGGCTCGGGCAAGACCCATGTTCTGGTCAACCGCGTGCTCAGGCTGCTGCTTGACGATGTCGCACCCGGCCGCATGCTCTGTATCACCTATACCAAGGCCGCGGCCGCCAACATGGAGAACCGCATCTTCAGGGCGCTGGCGGGGTGGGCGACACTGCCCGACGAGGCGTTGGGGCGCGAGCTGGCAAATCTCACGGGTCAGGTACCGACGATGGCCGAGCGCGCCAAGGCGCGGCGCCTCTTCGCCGAGGCGCTGGAGACGCCGGGCGGGTTACGCATCGAGACCATCCACGCCTTCTGCACCCGCGTGCTGCAGGCGGCGCCCTTCGAGGCCAATGTGCCGCCCCGTTTCGAGGTCGCCGATGACCTTGCGCAGGCCGAGATGCTGCGCGCGGCGCGGCGCGAACTGCTCGCCCTCGTCGCAGCCGAGCCGAACGGGCCGGAAGCCCGCGCGCTCGACCTGCTCGCGCGGCTTGCGGCACAAGACTCGTTCGAGACCATGTTCCAAGAGGCGCTGCGCCAGCGCACCCTGTTCAGCGACGAGAACGGCCGCGCCCGCGACGCGGGCTCAGTGACCGCCGGTATCGCCACTCTCCTCGGCATCGCGCCGGATCTCTCGGCTGATACCGTCAGGACTCGCTTCCGTGCCGATCTAGCGGCTCTGCCGGGATTGCATGCACTGATCGAAGCTCTCCAGACTGGCAGCGACACGCGCCAGACCTTTGCAGGCAGCCTGCGGACCTTGTTGGTGGGGGGCGACGACGGCGACCCAATTGCATTTTGCGGCGAGGGCCTGCTCACGAAGCCCGATAAAAAGAAGCCAGAGAGAACGATAAAGAACCACATTCGCGGCACGGGTAAGTCCGCATACGAAGGAGTGCTTCTATCTACGCTAGAAGCACTCGCTGCGTGTGTTCTGGGTGCTTCCGAGCAGCTGAACGCCGTCGCGATCCGCGACCGCAGCGCGGCGCTCGCCTTGCTGGTGACGCGCATGCTCGCCTGCTACCAGCGCCAGAAGAGCCTGCGTTCGCTGCTCGATTATGACGACCTGATCGCGCGCACGCGCTCGCTGCTGGAGCGGGTCGAGGCTGCCTGGGTGCTCTACAAGCTCGATGCCGGCATCGACCACATCCTGCTCGACGAGGCGCAGGACACCGGCGAGGCGCAATGGGCGATCCTGCGCAAGCTCGCCGAAGAGTTCACCAGCGGCGGTGATCTCCGGGCGAAGCCGCGCACCATCTTCGTCGTCGGCGACGAGAAGCAGTCGATCTACGGCTTCCAGGGAGCGGCGCCTTCCGCCTTCGGCGAGGAGCGTCGCGCGCTGGGCCAGCGCATCCGGGCGGCGGAGCGGGATTTCGAGGCGATCAGCCTCAACACCTCCTTCCGCTCGGCGCCGGATATCATGCAGGCGGTCGATGCCGTCTTCGCCCTGCCGGAGCATGCACGCGGCCTCGTCTTCGACGGCGCGGCCCGGCCGGAGATCCACGACACCGTCCGCCGCAACGCGCCCGGCACCGTCGACATCTGGCCGCTTGCCGCCAATGACACCGGCGAGCCGCCCGATGCCTGGACGACACCGGTCGATGCGCCCGAGCGGCGCAGCGGCACGGTGAAGCTTGCCGAGCGAATCGCGCGGACCTTGCAGCGTTGGCATCGCGACCGCCGCGACGATCTCGGCCATCCCTTCGCGGCCGGCGACGTCATGATCCTGCTGCGCCAGCGCGGCGCGCTGTTCGAGGCGATCGTCAAGGCGCTGAAGGATGCGGGCGTCCCCGTCGCCGGCCGAGACCGGCTGACATTGGCCGAGCATCCGGCGGTGGAGGACCTCGTCGTGCTCGGCCGTGCCCTGCTCCTGCCTGACGACGATCTGACGCTTGCGACCGCGCTCAAGACACCTCTGATCGATCTCGACGACGACGATCTCCTGCGCCTCGCGCCGAACCGTAAGGGCTCGCTGCGTGCCGCCTTGCAGGAGGCGGCGGCTGACGAGTTGCGCTATGCCGAGGCCGAAGCGAAACTTGTTCGCTGGACGCAGCAGGCCGGGCGGCAGGGGCCTTTCCGCTTCTTCGCCGACCTGCTCGGCCCGGGCGGCGGGCGTAATCTCGCGCTGGCCCGACTCGGCGCAGAGGCGGGTGATACGCTCGACGCCTTCCTCAACGCTGCGCTCGACCATGAGCGCCGCTATGGCCCCTCGCTTTCCGGCTTCCTCCAGCATGTCGCCGGTAGCGCCGCCGATGTGAAGCGCGATCTCTCGGCCAGCGCTGGCGAGGTCCGGGTCATGACCGTCCATGGCTCGAAGGGCCTTGAGGCGAAAATCGTCATCCTCGCCGATCTCGGTGTCGAGCCCGGCGCGCGGCGCCTGCCGAAAATCCTGGCCGTGCCGACGCCGTCAGGCGAGATCGTGCCGCTCTGGCCGCCGGCTTCCGCGGAGGATGTTCAGGCCACGGCGGCTGCCAAGGCCGTGGTCGTCGGGCAGATGGTCGAGGAGCATCACCGCTTGCTCTATGTCGCGATGACCCGTGCCGAGGACCGCCTGATCGTCTGTGGCGTCCAGCCCAAGGGCGAGCCCCCGCCCGGCAGCTGGTACGCGATGATCGAGCAGGGGCTGATGCGGTCGGATGCCGGCCTGAAGCTGATCGGCGAGGGGGACGACGCCACGCAGCGTTTCATGGTCTCAGTGCCGGTGGCGGTGGAGGAGGAGACCGGTCACGCGGCCGGAGAGGCCGCTTCGGTTCCCGTTCCGCATTGGTTGGGCAGGCGCGTCCTGCGCGAGGCCGAGCCTCTGCCGCCGCTGAAGCCGTCGAGCGCGCTGACGGCCGCCGATGGCGAAGAGCGGCCCGGCGACGGTCCCTTCCTCGCCGAAGCGGCGGCGGCCGGCCGATTGGCGCATGTCCTGCTGCAAGTCCTGCCGAGCGTTCCCGAGGCGCGCCGACTCGCGACGGCGGAAGCGCTGGCCGAAGCGCGTGGCGGAGCCCTGCGGCCCGAGCGGCGGGCAACCATCGTGGCCGATGCCCTGCAATTGCTGGCGGTTCCCGCCTTGGCCGGGCTGTTCGCCGCGGACGCTCTCGCGGAGGTGCCTGTCGCGGGCTCGATTCGCATGCCGGACGGCGAACTGCGCGCGGTGTCAGGCCGGATCGACCGGCTGGCGATCACGGCGGAGAGCGTCATTGTCGCCGATTTCAAGACCACGGCCCGGCCTCCGCAGACGGTGAGTGCGATACCCGTCACGACCATCGCCCAGCTCGCCGCCTATGCCGCGCTGATGCGGGAAATCTATCCGGGCCGACAGGTGCGGGCACTGGCGATCTACACGGCGAGCCTGACCTGTTTCGAGCTGGATGCCGGCCGGCTCGACGCGGCGCTCTCAGTGCTGGCAGCCGATGAGAGTGCCGGCATCGTCGCGGGAGCGCCCACGCCATGAGATTCGTGCCGCATTCCCTGTCGCTGCGCCCGCGCCTGCTCATCGCGCTCGCCGCCGGGGCGGTGCTCACCCTGCTGCTGCCCGGCGAATGGCGCTGGGCGACGCGGCTGCTGGTGGCCTGGGATGCCGGCGCGATCCTCTATCTCGGCCTGCTGGCGACGACGATGTTCACCGAGACGGTCGACGAGATCCGGGCGCGGGCGGAGCAGCAGGACGAGGGCGCGCTCGCCATTCTCGTGATCTCCTGCCTCGCGGCAAGCGCGAGCCTTGCCGCCATCGTCGTCCAGCTCAGCGGCATCGGTGCGCTGCCGGCTGATCAGCGCGGCATCCACCTCGCGCTCGGCGGCGTCACGATCCTGTGTTCCTGGACGCTGCTGCACGCCTTTTTCACGCTGCACTATGCCGGCATCTACTATCGCGGCGGCAAGGCCGAGCCCTGCCTCGACTTTCCCGGCAAGGCCGACCCCGACTATGTCGATTTCCTGTATTTCTCCTACACGATCGGCTGCACCTCGCAGACTTCGGACATTGCCGTGACCACCCGCCATGCGCGCGGCATCGTGCTGGCGCACTCGATCCTGACCTTCATCTTCAACGCCTCGATCCTGGCGATGGCAATCAATGTCGGGGCGAGCCTGGTGTCGGGCGGCTCGTGACGCGCCGGTTTCACCTCAGCCCTGCAATGCACGCGCCTTGACCCGGGGGGCCGGCATTCATAGCTTCGCTGGCGAAGGGTGGCATTGCCTCCCATTGAAACCGAAAGGCGGCCAGTCATGGCAACGAGCAAGGTAACCGACGCGAGCTTCGAGGCCGACGTCCTGAAGGCTTCCGAGCCGGTCGTGGTGGATTTCTGGGCGGAATGGTGCGGCCCCTGCCGCATGATCGGCCCGGCGCTCGAGGAAATCGCGACCGAGCTCAACGGCAAGGTCAAGATCGTCAAGATGAACGTGGACGAGAATCAGCAGATTCCGGCCCAGTTCGGCATCCGCTCGATCCCGACGCTGATGCTGTTCAAGGACGGCAAGCTCGCCTCGCAGAAGGTCGGCGCGGCCCCCAAGAGCGATCTCTCGCGCTGGATTTCCGCGGCGGTTTGATTTGCCGGATCGGATACGAAGAAAGGCCCGCTTCCGATGAGGAAGCGGGCCTTTCTCGTTTGAACGTCGTCAAATGTCAGTTCTTGCGGGAATCGAGCGCGAAGGCGCCGGGGCCGGCGGTCGCGATGTAGAGGAAGATGAAGCAGAACAGCATGGCCGCCTCGCCGCCGTTCAGCAGCGGATAGAAGCCCTTCGAGCCATGGGCCATCCAGTAGGCCACCGCCATCAGGCCGGAGAGGACGAAGGCGGCCGGGCGGGTGAAGAAGCCGACGAGGACGAGCGCGCCGCCGACGATCTCCAGCACGCCTGCGGTCCAGGGCAGGCTCATTGCGGCGGGCAGGCCCCAGGACGGAGCAGCCGGGAAGCCGAACAGCTTCTGCGTGCCGTGCGAGATGAAGCTCAGCGCGGCGAAGATGCGAAGCAGGCCGAGGGCATAGGGCTGGAAGCGCGACAGAAACTGCATGCGGTGGTCCTTGGTTGCGTATAGCTCGGATATTCCAGCTTCGGGTTCTAGGCGAGCCCCCTGATTTTGCGCAATATCCCGGTTGATGACGTTTGCGTTTGCGTGTTTGCAAGTTCGATCACGTTTGCGCGACGGCTGTGATCGCTGTGCCGCATTGCACGCTTTACGAACCCTTAAAAGCGCCATGTTTGAATCCTGTGTGACCTGACCGCATCGCGAGGCGGCTTGGCGGCCGAAAACGGGGCAGGATGAACGACCGGATTGCACGAGGCGAGCGGCGCGAGCCCTCCTTTGGTTATGAGCGTGACGAGCGTCACGTGGACGGTGACATGCGCCTTTCTCCAGACGATCGCCCCTCTCGCTTTCAGAAGGCCGCGGCGCAGCCCGAGCCGAGCCGGCAGCTCCGCAACCCGCCGAGGCGCGACAAGCGTGGCGGCGGCGGCAAGCGCCGTGGCCGTCGCGGCCGCCGCTCGTTCCTGGGCGGCCTGTTCTACTGGTCGATGGTGCTTGGCCTCTGGTGCCTCATCGGCGTCGGGGGTGTGGTTGCCTATCACGCTTCGCAACTGCCGCCGATCGACCAGCTCACCGTGCCGAAGCGGCCGCCGAACATCGCGATCCTCGCCGCCGACGGTTCGCTGCTCGCCAATCGCGGCGAGACCGGCGGACGCACCATCACGATCGGCGAGGTGCCGCCCTATCTGCCGCGCGCCTTCGTCGCGATCGAGGACAAGCGCTTCTACGATCATTTCGGCATCGACCCGATCGGCATCACCCGCGCGCTCGTCACCAATCTGCGTGGGCGCGGCGTGGCGCAGGGCGGCTCGACGCTGACCCAGCAACTCGCCAAGAACCTCTTCCTGACGCAGGAGCGCACGGCAGCCCGCAAGATCCAGGAGGCGATCCTGGCGCTTTGGCTGGAGCGCACCTACACCAAGGATCAGATCCTCGAACTCTATCTCAACCGCGTCTATTTCGGCTCGGGCGCCTATGGCGTCGAGGCGGCCGCGCAGCGCTATTTCAACAAGTCCGCGCGCTCGGTGACGATCGCGGAGGCCGCGATGCTGGCCGGTCTCGTCCAGGCGCCGTCGCGGCTCGCGCCCAACCGCAATCCCGATCTGGCCGAGAAGCGTGCCCAGCTCGTCGTCGCCGCGATGGCCGATCAGGGCTTCATCACCCAGGCCGCGGCCAAGACCGCGCTGACCGCGCCGGCCGAAGTGCCCGAGCGGGTCGGTGCCGGCTCGGTCAATTACGCCGCCGACTACGTCATGGACGTGCTCGACGATTTCATCGGCGCGGTCGAGGGCGACGTCACCGTCCTGACCTCGATCGATTCGAAGCTGCAGTCCTCGGCCGAGACGACGCTCGTCGATGCGCTGTCGGCGCAGGGCGCCAAGCTGAACGCGTCGCAGGGCGCGGTCGTCTCGCTCGCGCCCGACGGTGCCATCCGCGCGCTGATCGGCGGGCGCGACTATACCAAGAGCCAGTTCAACCGCGCCACGGCGGCGCGCCGCCAGCCGGGCTCCTCGTTCAAGCCCTTCGTCTATCTGACGGCGCTCGAGAAGGGCATGACGCCGGATACCATCCGCGACGACGCCCCGGTTTCGATCAAGGGCTGGGAGCCGGAAAACTATTCGCGCAACTATCGCGGCCCGGTGACGCTCGCGACCGCGATGCAGCATTCGCTCAACACGGTCGCCGCCCGCCTGATCCAGGAGGTGACGCCCAGGGAGGTCATCCGCACGGCCCAGCGCCTCGGCATCAACTCGGCCCTGCAGCCGAATCTGTCGCTGGCGCTCGGCACATCGGAGGTGACGCCGCTGGAGCTGACGGCCGCCTATGCGACCTTCGCCAATGGTGGCCAGTCGGTGCTGCCCTATGTCATCCGCGAGGTGCGGCAGACCAACGGCAAGGTCGTCTATGCCCGCAAGGCCGCGAATCTCGGCCCGGTCATCCAGCCGCAGAACCTCGCCATGATCAACACCATGTTCAACGGCGTGATGAACGGCGGCACCGGCAGCAAGTTCAACATCCCGGGCTGGCAGGTCGGCGGCAAGTCCGGCACGACGCAGGATTATGGCGACGCCTGGTTCGTCGGCTTCACCGCCAAGCTCGTCACGGCGGTCTGGGTCGGCAATGACGACGCTTCGAAGATGAAGCGCGTCACCGGGGCCGGCCTGCCCGGCGAAATCTGGGGCAAGTACATGAAGGCGGCCCATGCTGGTGCGCAGCCCGTTCCGTTGCCGGGCGGCCTCTGGCAGGGCGCTCCGAAGGCGATCGGCGATGGGGCACCGGTGGCGGATGCCCGTCAGCTCGAAGCGCCTCCGCCGACCAGCGATCGCGCCTGGGTGCCCCCCCGGCCGCAGGAGAAGAACTTCTTCGAGCGGCTCTTCGGCGGCTGAGGTCCTAAGCCTTCGCCGATCGGATGCCTCGCGTCGCGCGGAACAGGACGAGCGCGGTCACGCCCAGCGCCGACATCACCAGCGGCAAGGGCAGCGCGGCGTTCTTCAGGAGATGCCCGACGAGCAGCCCGACGCAGGCCGAGAGCAGCATCTGGCAGAGCCCGTTGAAGGACGAGGCCGCGCCGGCCCGGTCGGGGAAGGGCATCATCGCCGAGGCCTGGGCCTGCGGCATGGTCAGCCCGACGCCGCAGGCATAGAGCGCCATTGGCACGACCACCCCGGCCGCGCCGCCGAAGCCGGTGAGCACGCAAATCAGCATGATCACGCCGCCGCCGGCGAGGCAGGCGACGCCGATGGCGATGACCCCGTCCATGCCGCGCCGCCCGACCAGCCGCTGCGCGATGATCGTGCCCAGGATGTAGCCGAGTACGCCGAAGCCGAAGGAGAAGCCGTATGCGATCGGCGAGAGTCCGTAGACGCCGATCAGCACGAAGGACGAGCCGGAGATGAAGGCGAAGAGCCCGGCATAGGCGAGCGCCGTCAGCGCGACATAGACGCGGAAGGCGCGATTATGCAGCAGCGTGCCGAAGCCCCGGAATATGCTGACGAGGGAAAGCGGCTGCGGCGAGCGCGCCCGCAGCGTCTCCGGCATCACGGTGACGATGACGGCCGCGAGCATCAGCCCGAAGGCGAGCGAGGCGATGAACGTCGAGCGCCAGCCGAAGGCGACCTGCAGGACGCCGCCGATCACCGGCGCGATCGCCGGGACCAGCCCCATGATCATGCCCATGCGTGCGAGCTCGCGCCCGGCGCGCGGGCCGTCATAGAGATCACGCACCATGGCGCGGCCGAGCACGATCGGACCCGATGCCCCGAGCGCCTGGAAGGCCCGCGCCAGCGTCAGCGCGCCGATCGAGGGGGCGAAGGCGCAGGCCAGCGTCGCCAGCCCGAACAGGGCGAGCCCTGCGAGCAGGACGGGCTTGCGCCCCAGCCTGTCGGAAAGCGGTCCCCAGACAATCTGCCCGGCGGCGAAGCCGAACAGGAAAGAGGACAGCGTCGCCTGCGCGCCGGCGACATCGGTCTGCATCACTCGCGCGATCTCGGGCAGCGACGGCAGGTAGAAATCGGTCGAGAGAGGCCCAAGCGCCGTCAGCATGGCGAGCACGGCGGTCATCGCCAGCGTATCGGGACGAAGCGTCATGCAGGGCCTCCGGCGTGGCCGGAACGGGCCGCGCTGCCCGGCCCTGCTACGACGTCAGCCGGTCATCCGGCAATGGCCTGGGCCGCCGGTCGGTCCTGCGTTTCGCCGTGATAAGCCGTCGCCCGCATCGAGGCTCGCTCGGAGAAGGCCTCGTACCAGCGTGTCAATCGCGGACGCCCGGAGCGGAAATCCGGCAGGTCGCGGAATTCGAGCCAGGCGATCGCCGTCGCCAGCCCGATATGGCCGATATGGACGGGTTCATCGAGGCTTTCGCTGCGCTCGAGCACGTCGAAGCTCTCGACCAGCTTGGCCGTCTGCCCCTTTTGAAGGGGCGGGTAACGCAGAGGCTCCGGCCGGCGCAGCGTCTCCCAGCGCAAGGCGATGCCGGCATCGCAGAGCCCTTGCGCGATGGCGTGCAGGCGCAGCGACTGCCAGCGCGCCTTGCCATCGGCGGGGATCAAACGGCGCCCGCCATGCAATCCGTCGAGATAGTCGCAGATCACCAGCGAGTCGAAGATCGCGCCGGCTTCCGGCGTGATCAGCACCGGCACCTTGCCGAGCGGATTGACCGCGAAGATCTCGGGATTCCGGTTGGTCGGGCTCGTCTCCTGATCGACGATGTCGAGGCGATCGGCGATCCCGGCCTCATGCGCGAACACGATGGTCTTGCGCGCATAGGGCGAATGGCTCTGCGAATGCAGCGTCAACCGCTCGCTGGACGGCGCGCTCACGCGACCTCCTCCGGCTTGAGGCCGACGAGCTCGGCATAGCGTGCGGGGTCGGTCGCGCCCTCGGTATTGACGAGGAAGACGCGCGATTGGCCGTCGAGCTTCAGCGCCGCGCGCGCCTGCGGATCGCGCAAGGCCGCCAGCAATCCGGCGAGCCCGGCCCCGCCGCTTTCACCGGCGACGATGGCAGGGTCGCCCGCGCTCGGGCGAGCCAGGCGGTTCATCGCCTCGACGGCATCGGAATCCTCGGCCGTCATGAAGGCATCGGCGGCGCGATAGAGCACGCGCAGCGCCAAGGGCGAGGGATCATAGCATTCCAGCATCGCCATCACGGTCGGTGCGCCATGCGGGATCTTGCCGGGCTTGCCGCGCTTGGCCGCCTCGAAGATGCAGGCCGCGCGCGATGGCTCGACCACGGTGAAGAACGGCCGTGCCTCTCCGAAGCTGCTTTGCATCTGTGCGGCGAGCGCGGCGGCGATGCCGCCGACGCCAGCTTGCACGAAGACATGTGTCGGCCGCTCGGGCATCTCGGCCAGCCCTTCGCGGGCGATGGCGGTGTAGCCCTGCATCACCAGGCCGGGGATGCGCTCGTAGCCTTCCCAGGAGGTGTCGGAGACGATCGTCCAGCCACGCTCGGTCGCGACGCGGGCGGCCTCGACCACGGAATCGTCATAGGTGCCGGAGACGCGCACCATCTCGGCGCCGAAGCGGGCGATCGCCGCGACGCGCTCGTCGCTGACGCCGCCATGCACGAAGATCACAGCCTTGGCTCCGAGCAGTTGCGCGCCCTGCGCCACCGAGCGGCCATGGTTGCCGTCAGTCGCGCAGGCGAAGGTCATGCCGGCCGCCGCCTCGCGGACAGCGGGGTCGTTCATGTCGGCATCGCCGAGCGGCCGGCCGAGCGCCTCGGATGCCGTCTCAAGCGCCAGCCGGATCACCGCATAGGCGCCGCCGAGCGCCTTGAAGCTGCCGAGCCCGAGGCGCTGGCCCTCGTCCTTGATGAAGAGCGCGCCGATGCCGAGCGCGGCGGCGAGAGCCGGCAGGCTGTGCAGCGGCGTCGGCACATGGTTGGGCCGCTCCGCCAGATGCGCTGCGATCGCGTTCGCTCCGGCCGGCCCGAGTGTCTCGACATCCTCCGGATGCAGGGCGGACCGGTAGTCCGGATGATGGTTGAGCAGGAACATGGCGGCCTCGTCTGGCTGGATTGCCCGAATGGATATTGCATCGTGGGCGAAAAAGGCGCTGGATTTGGTCCCCCACCTTGCAAGTTTCTTTCACAGGATGAGGCATGGCCGAGCCGACCGCTCATGATCTCGACGCTTTCGATCGGGCGATCCTCACGATCCTCCAGCAAGACAACACCACGCCGCAGCGGGTGATCGGCGAGCGCGTCAATCTCTCGGCGCCGGCCGTGCAGCGCCGCATCCGCCGGATGGAGGCGACCGGTGTCATCCGCGCCAATGTCGCGGTGGTCGATCCCGCCGCGCTCGGCCACCCGATCACGCTCTTCGTCGAGATCGAGCTGGTCAGCGAGACCGCGCCCGACATCGACGCGGCCAAGAGCGCCTTCCTCGCCGCGCCGGAGGTACAGCAATGCTATTACGTCACTGGCGAGGTCGACTTCATGCTGGTCGTGCTGGTGCCGAGCATGGCGGCCTATGAGGCGCTGACGCGGCGCCTGTTCTTCGCCAATCCCAATATCCGCAAGTTCCGTTCCTTTGTCGCGATGGATCGGGTCAAGACGGGGCTTGGCGTGCCCATCCCCTAGTTGCCCCGCGACGGGAGCAGGGCGGCTATCGCCGGGCCGTCTTGTTCCGGCCGCTTCGATATGCGACCGCGAACGGACGTGACGAACGAGCCTGGCGGGCCTTGCCGTGATCACCGTGAAAGCCTCGGACATGCCGGCCGGAGAGGGCGAAGCGCCGCAAGGCTGGCGCGCGCTCGTCCGCTCCAGCGAGATCGGCATCGTGGCGCTGGCCGCCATGGTCGGCGTGCTCGCCGGGCTGGTCGTGCTGGCGATGTCCTTCACCACGCAGCTCCTGCATGAGCTGATCTTCGGTCTCGCGCCTGGCCAGCGGCTCTCGATCACCACCACGATTCCCGCCTGGCGGGCGGTCGCCGGGCCGGTTCTCGGCGGCCTCGCCATCGGCTTCGCCTCCTGGCTGTTCTTCCGCCGCCGCAAGCAGCCGATCGACCCGATCGAGGCCAATGCGCTGCATGGCGGGCGCATGTCCTTTCGCGACAGTGCCTTCGTCGCGCTCCAGACCATGGGCTCCAGCGGCGCGGGCGCCTCTGTCGGACTCGAAGCCGGCTATACCCAGGCCGCGAGCGGGCTCGCCTCGCATATCGGGCGTCGCCTGCGGCTGCGCCGGGCGGATATGCGCCTCATGGTCGGCTGCGCCGCCGGCGGGGCCATCGGCGCGGCCTTCGATGCGCCGCTGACCGGCGCCTTCTACGCTTTCGAACTGATCCTCGGCAGCTACTCGATCGCCGCCTTCGTGCCGGTGATGGCCGCGACCTTCATGGCGACGGTGACGCATAGCCTGCTCTCGCCCTCGCTGCTTGCGGTCGAGGTGCCGCCGATCGGGCTGATCACCATGGCGAACCTGCCTCTGGTGGTGATGCTTGGCGCCACCTGCGGGCTCGTCGGCATCGTCGTGATGCGCGCGGCTGCCTTCGTCGAAGCTGGCTTCCGCCGCTCGCGGATTCCGACCTGGCTCAGGCCTGCCTTTGGCGGTCTGTTGGTCGGCGCGCTCGCGGTCTGGAACCCCTCGGTGTTCTCGGCCGGCCATGGCGCGATCAATCTCTATCTCGGCATCGATGCCAGCCTCGCGCTGTTCGCGCTGGTGCTCGTCGCCAAGGCATTGGCCTCCTCGGTCTCGATCGGCTCCGGCTTCCGCGGTGGCCTGTTCTTCGCCTCGCTCCTGCTAGGCGTGCTGACCGGGCGCCTCTTCATCGGCCTGCTGACGCTCGCCTTCCCGAACTTGGCCGGTCACGAGACGCTGTTCGCGTTGGTCGGCATGAGCTCGCTCGCGGTCTCGATCGTTGGCGGGCCGATGACCATGACGCTGCTCGCGCTCGAAATGACCGGCGACCTCAAACTGACTCTCGCGGTCGTCGGCGCGGCCGGCGCGGCTTCGCTGGTGACGCGCCGGCTCTTCGGCTTCTCCTTCGCGACCTGGCGCTTCCATTTGCGTGGCGAGAGCATCCGCGGCGCCCATGATGTCGGCTGGATGCGTGACCTCACCGCCGGCAGCATGATGCGCCTGGAGGTGCCGAAGATCGCGGCCGACGCCAGCATCGCCGAGGCGCGGCTGAAATACCCGCCGGGCTCGACCAGCTATCTCGTCGCCATCGGCTCCGGCGACGCCTATGCCGGGATGGTGCCGCCGGGTGCGCTCTACGAGCCCGATCCGGCACTGGACGAGGAAGCGGCTGCCGAGCCCGCGCCGCGCACCGTGCGCCATCTCCTGCGCAATCCCGATCGGATGCTGCTCGCCGACATGACGGTGCGCGACACGCTGAAGCTGTTCGAGGAGGCCGAGAGCGAGGCCCTGCCGGTCGTCGCCGACCGCGACAGCCGCCGCATCGTCGGCATCCTCAGCGAGGCGCATGCGATCAAGCGCTATAGCGACGAGGTCAGCCGCCGCAACCGCGAGCTGACCGGGGAATAGCTGGAAGGCTCAGGCCGAAGGCAGGGCGACGCTCGTGACGACGCGCCAGTCCGCGATCGGCACATCCTGGCCGGAGGTCACGATGCCGATCCGGTCGAAGCGGATGGGGCGGCCGGCGAGGCGGGCATCGATCTCCGCGATGGCCGCAGCCTTTGCGGAGGCCTCGACCGGACCGTAGAGCAGCGAGACATGCGGCATGAAGCTGGCCAGGCCCTCGGAATCGAGCGCCTGCTTCAGCTTCGCCAGGGCCGGCGAGACGGCGAAGCGGGCATAGAACGAGCGGAAATAGGCATCGCTTCCCTCGACGATGGAGACAGGCTCCGCGAAGACCTCGACCGCACTGGCAGCCGCCACGATCGCGCGCTCCAGCGCGGCAGGCGTCGTCTCCGTGTCGCCCTGTAATGTCAGATGCGGCGCGAAGAACGGCGTGCCGAAACGGTCTGACAGTTCGCCGACAATCCCGGTCAACAGCGCTTCGTCGGAAGGTGCCGGCATCAGCCAGAGAGAATGAATCCGCACTGTCATCTGCCTTTCACAAAGCTCTTGCATAGACTGCGCCCCGTGCGTAACGTTTATTTCAACGGAGCCGATTGTGGAAGAAATATTCCATTGTCAGGCGATAAGAGCAGAACCGGGGGAGTAGGCGCCTTGCAGCCGGAAACGCAAGCGACAGCGGGTAGCGGCGCGGCCATCGGCGTGCGCGGTCTCAAGGTTGCCTATGGCGGCACGCGCGTGCTGCACGGCATCGATCTGGACTTCACACCCGGCAGCTTCACCGCGCTTCTCGGCTCCTCCGGCTGCGGCAAGACCACGCTGCTGCGCTCGCTCTCCGGCTTCGTTCCGGCCGAGGACGGCTCGATCGTCGTCGGCGGCCGCGATGTCGCCGGTCTGCCGCCGGAAAAGCGCGGCATGGCGATGGTCTTCCAGTCCTATGCGCTCTGGCCGCATATGACCGTGCTGCAGAATATCGGCTACGGCCTGAAGCTGCGCGGCAAGTCGAAGGCCGAGATCGCGGCCAAGGTCGGCGAGATGCTGAGCTTTCTCGGTCTCTCCGGCTATGAGGACCGCAAGGTGACCGCGCTTTCCGGCGGCCAGCGCCAGCGCGTTGCGCTCGGCCGGGCGCTCGCCATCGATCCCGGCATCCTCCTGCTCGACGAGCCGCTGTCCAATCTCGACGCCAAGATCCGCATGGTGATGCGCCACGAGATCCGCGCCATCCAGCAGCGCCTCGGCCTCACCGCCGTCCATGTCACGCACGATCGCGAGGAAGCGATGACCATGGCCGACCGGCTGGTCATCATGCAGGCCGGCCGCGTCGCCCAGGTCGGCACGCCCGAGGAGGTCTATGACCGCCCGGCCAGCGCTTTCGTCGCAAATTTCATGGGTGCGGAGAACGTGCTCCCGCTCAACATCGCCAAGGGTGAAGGACAGGCCCTTGTCGTGGCCGGCGCGGCCCGCGCGACGCTCGCAGGCGCTGCGACGGCAGCCCTGCCGAACGGCGAGGCGCTCGCCTATTTCCGCGACGACGTCGCGCGCCTCGACGCGCATGATGCTGCGGCCGGCGACGGCGATCTCGTCGTCCCCGGCACCATCGCCGCGCGCGCCTATCCCGGTGGCATCTACCGCTACAAGGTGGAAGCCGCCGGCCGCCAGATCACGGTCGACGATGTCGCCCGTCACGAACTCGGAACGAAGGTCGGGCTGCGCATTCCGCTGCAGCGCCTTCACATCTTCCCGGCGACCGAGGCCGGGATCGCCGCCTGACAGGGAGTCAGACACATGCGCATCCTCACGCTTGCCTGCTCGCTCGCCGCGCTGATCGTGGCTTCGCCGCTATCCGCGCAGACCCTCAACGTCGCCTCCGCCGGCGACCAGAACATGGTCGACTACGTCAAGGACTATCTCGGGCCGATGTTCGAGAAGGCCCATCCGGGCGTGAAGGTCGTCTCGGTCGGCACCGGCCCGGGCGATTCCGGCTCACAGAAGATCTACGAGAAGCTCGACGCCCAGAAGGGCGCCGCCACCACCGATTTCGACGTGGTCGTCATCCACCAGAAGGCCGCCGGCCAGATGGTCAAGGAAGGCCTGCTCAACAAGTACACGGGCAATGTCGAGACGGCCAAGCTCGCCACGGGCGATGCCGCCAAGAACGCGCTCGGCACCGATGTCGGCGGCTTCGTCATCCCGATGTTCCAGTCGCAGACCGCGCTCGCCTACAATGCCGATATGGTCAAGACGCCGCCGGCGACCTTCGCCGAGCTCGCCGACTGGGCCAAGAAGAACCCCAAGCAGTTCGGCTATAACGGCATCAAGGGTGGCATGTCCGGCGTCTCCTTCGTCGCCGGCTGGGTCTATGCCTTCGGCGGCGACGCCGACAAGCTGATGAAGGGCCCCTATGACGCGGCCACCAAGACCAGCTGGGACAAGGCCTTCGCCGATCTCAAGGAGTTCAACAAGAACGCCGTGATCACCCCCGGCAATGCCGGCACGCTCGACATGCTGAACCGCGGTGAGATCGCCATCGGCCCGGTCTGGGTCGACATGTTCTATTCCTGGCAGGCCGACGGCAAGCTGCCGCCGAACATGAAGCTGAAGCTCGTCTCGCCCGGCATGCCCGGCCAGCCCATGTATTACGCTGTGCCGGAGAAATCGGCCCAGAAGAAGCTGGCCGAGGCCTTCATCGCGCTCGCGACCTCGCCGCAGGTCCAGGCCGACGGTATCGTCAAGAAGTTCAACTGGTATCCGGGCATCGACGCCAAGAACCTCGAGGGCAAGCTCGACAAGGCCGCCTGGGACAAACTCTTCACCGACGTCACCCCGGCCGAACTCGCCAAGAACGGCAAGCCCTTCCCGATCGCGCCCTATTTCAACGACATCCTCGAAGGCTACGAGAAGAAGGTCGCGAACTGAGGTTCGTCCTGAGAAACCGTCATCCTCGGGCCTGACCCGAGGATTTCACGGCCAGCTCGCACTGGTTGAAGAGATGGCCGGGTCAAGCCCGGCCATGACGACCCTTCCAGCCCTACGCGATTGGTTAGCCGGAACCGAGAATGTCCCTTTCCCAACGCAACCTCGCTCTGCTGCTGATCGCGCCCGGCCTTGCGCTCGTCGCGGCGCTGTTTCTCTATCCGCTCTGCTTCTCGCTGATCTCGGCCTTCACCGGGCCGCAGGGCGGCTTCTCGCTGCAGGCCTTCGGCAAGGCCTGGGAGCTCTATTCCGGTGATGTCGTCTTCACCGTCGTCATCGTGCTCGCCTCCTGCTTCTTCACCGGACTCGCGGCCATCATCATCGCCGGCACGCTAACGCTCGGCGAGAACCGCTACATTGTCGGCACGCTGAAGGCGCTCTATCGCTGGCCGCTCTTCATCCCCTTCATCGTCGCGGCGCAGTGCATGCGCACCTTCCTCGCCAAGAACGGCCTGATGAACAACACCTTCGTCTCCATGGGCCTGATGGAGCCATTGCAGGCGGTGAGCTTCCTCGACTGGCGCGGCATCATCGCGACCTTCGTCTGGAAGCAGACGCCCTTCGTCGCGCTGCTGCTCGCCGGCGCGCTCGCAGCGCTTGATCGCGCCACGCTGGAGGCCGGCCGTAATCTCGGCGCCTCGCGCATGCGCGTCCTCGTCGAGCTCGCGCTGCCGCAGGTGATGCCGCAGCTCCTCGTCGCGCTCGTCCTCTCCTTCGTGACGATGCTCTCGGTGCTCTCGGTGCCAATGATGGTTGCTGGCTCGCAGCCGACCATGCTGACCGTCGACATGGCCTTCCGCATCAACGCCTATGGCGACTACGCCACGGCCAACGCGCTCGGCGTCATCACCTATCTGATCTCGGCGGGTGCTGCGATCATCTACCTCAAGCGCGGCATGGCCAAGGAGGGCACGCCATGATCCGGGCCGTCTCCGGCCTGCGCATGGTCCTTGCGGCCTTCGCGCTTGCGGCCTTCGCCTTCTTCCTGATCGGACCCTTGGTCAACCTGGCGCTCTGGTCCGTCGCCGAGCGCTGGTACACGCCCTACAAGCTGCCGGTCGTCTACGGCACGCGCTACTGGGAACAGGTCTTCCGGCCGACCGGCGACGCTATGGCCTCGCTCGCGACCTCGGTCTGGATCGCGGTGCTGACGGTTCTCGTCGCGCTCGCGCTCTCGATCCCCGCCGGCTACGCGCTGGCGCGGCTCAAGCTGCCGGCCCGCGCCTTCTTCATGGTGCTCTTCCTGCTGCCGCAGGCCTTTCCCTCGGTCGCGATCTATATCAACGTCGCCCGCGTCTTCTATTCGCTGGGGATCAACGGCACGGTCTTCGCGGTCGTGCTCGTCCATGCCGCGCACGGTCTCGTCTATTCCGTCTGGATCGCGGCAGCGGCCTTCGCCGCCGTCGACAAGGATCTCGAGCTCGCCGCGCGCAATATCGGGGCTTCACCACTCAAGACCTTCTTCTCGGTGACGCTGCCTTTGGCGGCGCCCGGCATCATCGCGAGCGGCATCTTCGTCTTCCTGGAATCGCTCGACGAGTTCACCGGCACCTTCTTCGTCGGCGTGCCGCAGGTCACGACGCTGCCGCTGCTGCTCTACAACGCGGCGATGGGCGGCAATTATCAGGTCGCCTCGATCACGGCGCTGATCCTGCTCGTGCCCTCGGTGCTGTTCATGCTGTTCATCGAGCGCTTCCTGCGGGCCGATGTGCTCGCCAAGGTCGGGGCCTGAGGCAAGGGCGGGCTTGCGCGCCCTCGGGCGATCCGCAACTCTGCCGCTCCCTCCTGCCTTGCGGACCCGCGATGACGAACGCTGCTGAACTCCCTCGATCCGGGGCGATTCCGGAGTCAGTTCCGCGTGGCCGGCCCTTCGCAGGGCTTGTCCCCAGCCTGATCGGCTTCGGCGGGGCGCCGCTCGGCGATCTCTACGGTCATCTCGACGAGGTGACGGCGCAGGACACGGTCCGTGCTGCGCTAGCGGCCGGCATCAATCTCGTCGATACCTCGCCGCTCTACGGCCACGGCCTCTCCGAGCACCGTATCGGCGCCGCCTTGCGCAGCGTGCCGCGCGAGAGTGTCATCATCTCCACCAAGGTCGGGCGCTGGATGCAGGCCGGCCAGCCGAAAGGCGACGGCTCCGGCTATGCCGGCGGCCTGCCGCATCCGGCGGTGATCGATTATTCCTATGACGGCGCGATGCGCTCCTTCGAGCAATCGCTGCTCCGGCTTGGCACCGACCATATCGACATCCTGCTGATCCACGATGTCGATGTCTGGACCCATGGTGACCGGATGGAGCAGCGCTTCGCCGAGGCCATGGACGGCGCCTATCGCGCGCTGGAGAAGCTGCGCGCGTCTGGCGCGGTCAAGGCGATCGGCGTCGGCGTCAACGAGGCCGAGATGTGCGTGCGCTTCGCCCACGCGGGCGATTTCGACGTGATGATGCTGGCCGGCCGCTACTCGCTGCTGGAGCAGTGCGCGCTACCGGAATTCCTGCCGCTGGCGCTGGAGAAGAAGATCGCGGTGATGCTGGCCGGCGTCTTCAACTCCGGCATCCTCGCCACCGGTGCCAGGCCCGGCGCCTTCTATAATTACAAGCCGGCGCCGCCCGAGATACTGGCGCGTGTCGCCCGGATCGAGGCGGTCTGCGCCAGCCATCGCGTCGCTCTGCCGCAAGCCGCGCTCGCCTTCTGCGCCTCCCATCCGGCCGTGGCGACGATCGTGCTCGGCGCCGTAACGCCGCAGGAGGTCGCCCGCAATCTCGACCTCGTCGCACGGCCGGTCCCGGCCACGCTCTGGCGCGATCTGAAGACCGAGGGACTGCTCGGCGAAGCGGCGCCGGTCCCAGAGACCTGAGCCTTACTTGGTGGCTGCTCCCGTCGAGCCGAGATAGTCGACCGCGCAGGCGACATGCAGCTTCATCACTGCGATCGCCTCGTCGATGGTGACATGTTCCTCGTCGGTGCCCATGCTGATCGGCGAGGGCCCGCAGATCAGCGCGGGCACGCCGCGCCAGCGCCAATAGCGGGTATCGGTGCCGCCGAGGCTCGAGACCGGCGGCGCGTCATGGCCGAGCAGCTCCCGGATATTGCCGCGCAGGATGTTGGCC
Source organism: Allobosea sp. 47.2.35 (assembly GCF_024655635.1). Classification (GTDB taxonomy): domain Bacteria; phylum Pseudomonadota; class Alphaproteobacteria; order Rhizobiales; family Beijerinckiaceae; genus Allobosea. The sequence goes on from NZ_JANLGI010000014.1 coordinate 113,572, forward strand.
ATCTCGCTGAACGGATCGGTCAGGCTCGCCGGGTAGCTGTGATCCTCGTTGACCACCATCTCGCAATCGGCCTCGCGGGCGAGTGTTTCGAGATCGGCGCGGATCGCGTCGCGGTCGGAGCCGATCGGGATGCGCATGTCGAGATGGGCGATGCAATGCGTCGGGATCTGCGTCGCCTTCTGCCCGCCCTGCAGGATGCCGACATTGACGGTGATGCGCCTTGCGACGTCGCCCGCGCCCTTGCCGAGGTTGAGATCGGCCGCCGCGATCGTCTCGGCCGAGGTCAGCACCGCGTCGATGTCGGGCGGCAACTCCGCGAGCTTGAGATGGTAGCGGTCATAGATCGCGGTCACGAGCCGGCTCACATCCGCGATCGGGTTGCGCGCCCGATGAGCATAGCCGCCATGGCCACCGATGCTCCTGGCCGAGAGCGAGAAGCGCAGCGTGCCCTTCTCGGTGAAGCGCAGATTGGCGAGGCCGCTCGGCTCGCCGTTGAGGCAGCAATCGGCCTCCATCTCGTCGCCGAATTCATCGAACAGGTATTTGGTGCCGTAGCGCCCGCCCGACTGCTCGTCCGAGACCACGGTCAGCGATAGCGCGCCATTGAGCTTCTCGCGATGGGGATAGAGCTGGCAGAAGGCGAGGATCGAGGCGAGGGTCCCGGTCTTCATGTCGGAAGCGCCGCGGCCCATGATCTTGCCGTCGATGATCTCGGCCTCCCAGAGCCGCTCGTTGGTGACCGGGAAGATGTCCATATGGCCGTTGAGCATGAGATGGCGGCCGGGCTGGCCGGCCTCCCAGCGGCTGATGATGTTCGGCATCTCCGGCACGAAGGCCTCGGTGCGGTGCGAGACGCCGGCGGCATCGAGCAATTCGCGCACGAAGGCGGCGGCCTCGCGCGTGTCGCCCGGCGGGTTGACGCTCTTGATGCGCAGGAAGCGGCGCAGCAGTTCGATGATCTCGTCGCGGCGCTGATCGATCGCCTGAAGCAGTTCGGCTTTCAGGGCGGCTTTGTCGGTGGACATGGTCGGTCTTCTTGGTCGGCGTTTCGAAGCGAGAATGGAGGAGATCAGCCGCCGGTGCGGAACGACATGGCGCGCGTCAGCTCGGTTTTCTCCAGCCGGGCGGCGACGCAATAGGCGGGGTTGAAGACATTGGCGATGTCGTAGCGCACCGCCTGTCCGAGCAGATGGCTCGCCTCGACCGGATCGACGCCGAGATCCTCGCCGACCCAGCGCAGCAGTTCCGTCGTGGCGAATTGCAGGGGCTGGTCGAGCGGGCGTCCGCTGGCGATGACGAGCAGATCGGTCTCGGTCTCGCAGCGCGGCCAGCGCAGGTTTTGCTTCTTCAGGAGCTTCACGGTGAATTCGACCTCGAACGAGGTCTCGACGCCGGTGCCGGCAATCTCGCCATCGCCCTGGCAGGCATGGCCGTCGCCGAGGAAGAACAATGCGCCGTCGACGAAGACCGGGAAGGCGATGGTCGCGCCGGGTCCGAATAGCCGGTAGTCCATATTGCCGCCATTGGCGCCGCTGGTCGCGGTCGAGATCGCCTGGCCGCGCTCGGGTGCGACGCCGAAGCAGCCCATCATCGGGGCGAGCGGGAAGCTCCAGTCCTTGATCCGGGCGGAAGGCTCCAGCAGCTTCACCGTGCCGGCTTCGGCATCGATCGCCCATTCATGGCGCTCGCGCTTCGGCAGATCGGCCAGGACCGAAGGGTCGAGCACGCCGGGCGCGAGTGGCGAATAGGTCCAGCCGGTCTTCCGGTTCGGCGTCATCCGCTCGATCGTGACCAGCAATGCGTCGCCGGGCTCCGCGCCGGTGACGAAGAACGGCCCGGTCATCGGGTTGCCGCGTGGGGCATGCTGCGCGCCGTCGCCGCCAAACCCGGCCGCATCGAGCGTGGTGGTGACGACGCTGTCGCCGCTGGCGATCTCCAGCACCGGCGGCAAGGTGGCGAGCACGTTCGAATACTGCGTGGGAACGAAGTTGTGGCGCGCCATGGAAGCCTTCCTGAGCCGGGTTCGCGTCGGTGTCGGACCGCGACCGTAGGAGCAAGCCCCCGGCTTGAGAAGCACTCGCAGGCGAGGGGGCGCCCTGCATGCGCGGCGACCGGCCGCTGCGGGGCACCCCCTTTCAAGTCGAAGCGAGAGGGAGCGGCTACGCCTCCTCCGCCGCCTCCCCATCCAGCAGGTCCTGGACATCGTCGGAGAAGCCGTAAGGCTTGAACCGCTCCAGCGGGACGCCGTGGTCCAGCAGGGCCCGCGCGCAGCCTGCATGGTCGCCCGGCGCGGGCTCGCCGAGATCGTCCGCCTGCGACGCGAAGGACAGCGTGCCCAGCGCATTGTCGCCATAGCCATGGCGCGTCTGCCAGTCGGCGCCATTCTCAAGCAGCAGGCGCGTCATGACGGCGTCGCCGGCGAAGATGGCGAGGTTGAGCGCCGTCGCCTGCCAGGCCGTCTTGACCTCGCGGGGCCAGCCGAGCGCGAGCATCGTTCGCACGGCTTCCGTCCGGCCGATGGCGGCAAGCTGCGGCAGGATCGTCAGCAGGCTCTCATCCAGCCCGGCGATCAGGCCGGGATCGTCCAGCAGGAAGGCGCGCGCGGCGGCCTCATCCGCGCGGCTGCAGGCCGCGACGAAAGCTTCCGCCGTCGACAGCGGCTCTTCGGCTCCGGCCTGCGCCAGCAGCTCGGCGATATCGTCCCGCCCGAAAAGACGGGCGAGCTTGTGGGCGCTGCGGCCGCGCCGGTCGGCGTTTCCGTCGTCGACGCCGGCCGCGATCAGCGCCGCGATATGCGCCTTCGACCGTCCGCGCCGGATTGCATGGTGCAGCCAATACCCCTTTTCGTTGGCGGAGCCTTGCGCGAGCAGCAGCTGCAAGCCGTCGATGCGGTCGTAGTCCAGCGCGCGCCCGATCGCGTTCGTCCCCGCGACCTTGGCGCCGGCATCGAGCAGCAGGCGCGCGCAGGTCGGATCGGGGCTCTCCATCGCATGATAGAGCGACTCGTTGTCGTCGGGATCGGCGCCGGCTTCGAGCAGGAGCTGCGTCATGCCGGGGTGGTGGGTGCGCCCGGCGGCGCAATAGAGCACCGAGAGCGGATCGCCCGGATAGCGCGGATCGGTCCAGCGGCCGTTGACATCGGCGCCGCGGCTGATGAGCAGGCCCGCGCTTGCGAGCAGGCCGGTGGCGAAGGCAGGCTCCCAGATCAACTGGGAATTAGCGACGAGGGCGAGCGGCGGCATCGTGTAGGGCCCGACCGGCCGGTTGGCGAAATCGGCGTCGGCGTCGAGCGCGGCTTCCAGCCTGCCGGTATCGCCGGTCAGGCAGGCGAGCCAGGGGGCGCCGAGGGCGAGCCCCGGTTCCGCCTCCAGCATGCGCCGCGAGAGCGCCCGCTCGCGCGCCCGTTCCGAGAACATAAGTTCGAGCCAGCGCGTACGCCTTTCGGCCTCGGAGCTACGGCACCAGTCGACATGGCGCTTGAGCTCCAGCCAGGAGCGGAAGCCGTGCTCGCGGGCGATCACGGACTGGGCGTCGTGCAAGCGATAGGGCTGGGCGGCGACGAGGGCTGTGGGGCGGTCCTGCGCAGCCGGCAGGCTGCTCCGGAAGCGGGCGATGGCTTCGCCGTCACCGGCGCGGAAGGCGCGCAGCAGCCGCTTGGCCTGCTTGCGCAGATGGTCGAGATCGGGAGATGCGGGAAGTCTGGACATGAATCCTCCTGTGCATCAGGCCGAGAACCCGCAATCGGCTGCACGGAGGGCAGACAGGACAATCAGTCGTCGAGCGAGCAGGTTAGACCTTTTCCGCGGGTCCGGAGGCGTCTCGTTCCGCCTGCGCCTTGGATAGAGCCTGTCGCTTCCGCGCTCAAGCCCCCTGACGCGATTCCGTTGCCGTCGCCCGCTCAGGCGACGGCATTACCCGAGACCGCTCCCGGCATGCCGGACTGCGCGGCATGCAGGCTGCGATAGCGCCCGCCCTGCCGGGCCAGCAGCTGGACATGGCTGCCTTGCTCGACGACGTCGCCATTCTCGACGACCACGATCCGGTCGGCATTGGCGATGGTCGCGAGCCGGTGCGCGATGACCAGCGTCGTCCGCCCGCGCGACAGTTCCGCCAGCGAGAGCTGGATCGCCTTCTCCGTCTCGGTGTCGAGGGCGGAGGTCGCCTCGTCGAGGATCAGGATCGGCGGGTTCTTCAGGAAGATGCGGGCGATGGCCAGCCGCTGCTTCTGACCGCCGGAGAGCTTGACGCCGCGCTCGCCGATCACCGTGTCGAGTCCGTCGGGCAGCGCCGCGATGACGGCGTCGAGCCGGGCCTGCCGGGCGGCCTCGACGATCTCTCCTTCGCTCGCGCCGAGGCGGCCATAGGCGATGTTGTCGCGGATCGTGCCGGCGAAGAGGAACACGTCCTGCTGCACGATGCCGATATTCGAGCGCAGCGATTTCAGCGTCATGTCGCGGATGTCGATGCCGTCGATGGTGATCGCCCCACCTGTAACCTCGTAGAAGCGCGGCAGCAGTGAGCAGATCGTGGTCTTGCCGGCGCCGGAGGGGCCGACGAAGGCGATCGTCTCGCCCGCGCTGATCTCCAGGTTCAGCCCGTCGAAGATCGGCCGCCCCGCGCTGTAGCCGAAGCGCAGGTCGCGATAGGCGATGTCGCCCCGCAGGCGCTCGATCTCGCGGGCGCCGGGCCTATCGGCGACATCGGGGCGCGTCGCCAGGAAGGCGAGATAGCGCTGGAAGCCGGCGATGCCCTTCGGATAGCTCTCGATCACCGCGTTGATCTTGTCGACGGGGCGGAAGAACACGCCGACCAGCAGCAGGAAGCCGACGAAGCCGCCGGCCGACAATTCGCCGCGCACGACGAACCAGCCGCCGGCCAGCATCACCACCACCTGCACGAAGCGCATCGAGAGATAGGACAGCGAGGTCGAGGCGGCCATCAGCTTGTAGGCGGCAAGCTTGGTGTCGCGGTAATGCCGATTGCTCTCGGCGAAGAGCCGGCGCTCGTGATCCTCGTTGGCGAAGGCCTGGACGACGCGGATGCCGCCGACATTCTCCTCGATCCGGGCGTTGAAATCGCCGACCCGGCCATAGAGCGCATGCCAGTTCGTGGTCATGCGGCTGCCGTAGCGGATCGTGACGAAGGCGGTGAGCGGCACGACCAGCGCGGTGATGATCGCGAGCTGCGGATGGACCCAGAGCATCAGCGCGAAGGCGCCGATCAGGGTCATCACCGCGATGAACAGATCCTCGGGGCCGTGATGGGCGACCTCGCCGATCTCCTCGAGGTCCTTGGTCAGGCGCGCCACGAGATGGCCGGTCTTCTGGTTGTCGAAGAAGCCGAAGGAGAGCTTCTGGAGATGGTCGAAGGCTTTTGCGCGCATCTCCGTCTCGATGCCGATGCCGAGCATATGGCCCCAATAGGTCACGATGACCTGCAGGCCCGCGCTGATCAGATAGGCGACGAAGAGGCCGGCCGCCGCAAGTCCGATCATCCCGAGCTCACCGGTCGGCAGCAATCGGTCGATGAACAGCGTCACCGCGACGGGAAAAGCGAGTTCGAGCAGGCCGGCCGCGACCGCGCTGCAGAAATCCAGCAGGAAGAGGCCGCGATGCGGCCGGTAATAGGCGGCGAACCGCTTGATCAGGTCCATGTCGGTCTCCGCGGGATCGCTCTCAGGCTGGGAGGGCGATCGGGCGCTGTGTCTGCGGATGGGCGATGACGCTCATCTCGACGCCGTAGATACGGGCAAGCTGCTGCGACGTCATCACCTCGTCCGGTGTTCCCCTGACGATCAGCTTGCCGGAATGCAGCGCGATGATCTCGTCGCAGAACCGTGCCGCCATATTCACGTCGTGCAGCACGACGATGACACCGAGGCCCTTTCTCGCGGAGAGATCGTGCACCAGCGAGAGCACCTCGATCTGGTGGGCGATGTCGAGCGCCGAGGTCGGCTCGTCCAGCAGCAGGCATTCCGCATCCTGCGCGATCAGCATCGCGATCCAGACGCGCTGGCGCTCGCCGCCCGAGAGCGTATCGACCAGCCGGTCGGCGAAGGCCTCGACACCGGTCAGCGCCATGGCCTCCGCGACCTTTTCGCGGTCCCTGGCGCCGAAGCGGCCGAGCGCGCCATGCCAGGGATAGCGGCCGAGGGCGATCAGCTCCTTGACCAGCATGCCCGAGGAAGCCGGCGTCTGCTGTGGCAGATAGGCGACCTTGCGGGCGAAGCCGCGGCTGCTCCAGGCTTCGAGCGCGGTACCCTCAAACCTGACCGTGCCGGCTGTCGGCGCCTGCTGGCGGGCGAGCAGCTTGAGCAGCGTCGACTTGCCCGAGCCGTTATGGCCGATCAGCCCGACGACCTGCCGCGTCGGCAGCGACAGCGTCAGCGATTCCAGCAGCACGCGGCCGGGCACGCCGAAGGAGACGCCGTCGAGATCGAACAGGTTGCCGTCGCCAAGCGGGGTACCGGCGGCCATCGACAAGGCCCTTTCAGCCAGCAGGCCACCGGCCCGGGCGGGAGTGGAAAGCGTGTTGTCCATGGTCCGGTTCGCCTTGGGAAGACATTCGGCTGATGGAGATCGCCTTGCCCTACACCGCAGCCGTCGTCGGCGAAAGATGGGCTCTGGCATCGAGGCCTTGCAGCAAGCTGCCGGCGCTTTCGCGCTTCAATCCAGCGCCAGCGCCTTTTCCAGCGTGCCGCGCCGCCAGGCGGCCGGCGTCTCACCGACCATACGCCGGAAGACGCGGGTGAAATGCGCCTGGTCCGAGAACCCGGCCTCCACCGCGACCTCGGTCAATGACCGGTCGCCGGCCGCCAGCAGCCGCTGGCCCTGCTCGATCCGGGCCTTGAGCTGCCATTGATGCGGCGGCAGCCCGGTCGAGGCCTTGAAGGCGTGGCTGAAATGCGATTGCGACAGGCCGACGAGCCCGGCGAGATCCTGCAGGCGGATCGTGCCGGCCGCGTGCTCGGCGATGTAGTCCGTCACGGTCCGGAGCTGCCGGCTGGTCAAGGGCGTGCGGCGGCGCGGCGCCTCGCGCCTGACACCGAACAGGTCGATCAGCACGGCCATGACGAGGCCGTCGCCATAGAGGTCGTGCCGTGCGTCGGGCTCGGCGCATTCGCCGGCGATGAGCCGCGCCAATGTCTGGATGCGCTCGTTCGTGAACATGATGCGCGGCTGGCGCAAGAGCTCGGGCGACAGGGCCTCGCCGAGGCGCTCGCTGACACTGGCCGGTTCGAAATGCAGGTCGAGATGGCGGATGCGCATGCGCTGCTGCGTGCGCCCCCAGACCGGCACGCCGGCCGGCATGAAGCTGATCGAATGCGCGCCGCCCCGTGGCGAGACGCCCGGCTCCGACGGATCGAGCCGCGTCTCGAAGCTGCCGCCGACCTTGTCGAGCACGATGAAGAGCCGCGGATGGTCCGAGACGTATTCACCGGTGGCGCCGGCCTGGCACTCGGCCTGCCAGAGATCCGCGATGACGCCGTTCCAGCTGCGGCATTTGAGCGAGCCGATCACGCTGATGCCTTCGCGGACGGATCGCATGCCTGGCTGGAAACCCATCCTGACCCTCCTGCGGCCGGATCGTCGCGCCGATGCGCGTGTTCAAAATGCAACGCGAAGAACGCAATTGTGCCTGCCTGCCCAGGAACGTTCAATGCATGACAGGAACGATCAATCCCCTATTACTTAGCAGTGATACGTCGCCATGCAAAGCAGTGCCCGCATTTTGAATGGTTCTAAATTTGAGCAATTCTCATAAGGCACACAATATTGGGGCTTGGTCTGGCCATGTGCTATAAGCGAAACATGAATAAGAACTTTGTTCTTCGTTCGACTGTTTCTTTGGGTGCGATGCTATACGGAGCGGTCGCCTTCGCGCAGTCGGCGCCCGGCCCGACGGTCCAGCTCGACACGATCACCGTCGAAGGCCAGGGCGAGAAGGCGACGGGGCCCGTCACCGGCTATGTCGCGACGCGCTCGGCGACCGGCTCGAAGAGCAACACGCCGATCACGGCGATCCCGCAGTCGGTCTCGGTCATCGGCCGCGAGGAGCTCGACGATCGCAAGGCGCTGAAAGTCGACGAGGCATTGCGCTATACCGCTGGTGTCCAGGCCCAGCCTTTCGGCTCCGATCCCGATACGGACTGGTTCTTCGTCCGCGGCTTCCAGGCGACCCAGACCGGCGTCTATCTCGACGGCCTGCAGCTCTATTCCTACGGCTTCGGCGGCTTCCAGATCGACCCGTTCATGCTGGAGCGGGTCGAGGTGCTCAAGGGGCCGGCCTCGGTGCTCTATGGCGGCTCCAATCCCGGTGGCATCGTCAGCCTCGTCAGCAAGCGGCCGAACGGCAAGAATTTCGGCTATGTCGAGACCGGCATCAATAATTTCGGCAATGCCTATCTCGGCATCGATGTCGGCATGAGCGACAAGCAGGGTGTCTGGAGCACGCGCCTCACCGGCAAGCTCTCGGGCGGAGACCAGTACACCGACTACTCCAAGGATTTCCGCGGCACGATCATGCCGCAGATCACCTACCAGCCGAACGGTGCCACCCGTATCACCGCCTATGGCGCCTATAGCTATCTCGACCAGGTTCATTCCGGCGGCGGCTTCCTGCCTTATGTCGGCACGGTGGTGAACGCGCCCTTCGGCAAGATCCGGCGCGATGCCTTCTTCGGCGAGCCGTCGATCGACAGCCAGAAGCGCGTCACGACCATGCTGGGCTACGAGTTCCAGCATGATTTCGGTGGAGTGACCTTCTCGCAGAACGCCCGCTACGGCCAGATGCGCGGGTCCCAGCTCGGCCCCTACGGCTATGGCTATGCCGGGCCGGATGCGCCCTTCGGCAACCGCTTCCAGCCGCTGGCGCCGGATTACCAACTCTATCGCATCGGCTTCCAGGAGAACACGAAGGTCAACACCTTCACCATCGACAACCGCCTCGAAGGCAAGTTCGACACCGGGCCGCTGCAGCATTCCTGGATGGTCGGGCTCGACTACAAGTATTTCGAGATCGACCATGTCCAGGCATCGGGCGGCGCCACGACGATCAGCGTCACCAACCCGGTCTATGGCACGCCGCAGGGGGCGAGCTTCGTTTATCTCGACCAGAAGCTGAAGCACCATCAGGTCGGCGTCTACCTGCAGGACCAGATCCGCTTCGGCGGCGGCTGGCTCGCGACCTTCAACGGGCGCTATGATTATGCCGAGAAGAAGTCGGTCAGCCCGGCCGCGCTCGCCTTCTCGCCGAGCTATGACGACCGGGAAGGTGCCTTCAGCGGGCGCGCCGGCCTCGCCTACGAGTTCGCCAACGGCATGACGCCCTATGCCAGCGTCGCGTCCTTCTTCAACCCGGTCTTCGATGGAACCTCGACCGGGACGCCCGGCGTCTTCCTGCCCTTCAAGCCCGAGAAGGGCTGGCAGGTCGAGGCCGGCGTCAAATACAAGCCGACCTTCGCCGATGCGCTCTTCACCGCCTCGGTCTTCCATATCGTCAAGGACAATGTCCTCGTTCCCGCGCCGACCTTCTTCAACGCCTTCGCCCAGCAGCAGCTCGGGCAGGTGACCTCGAGCGGTGTCGAGTTCGAGGCGAAGGCCAACCTTACCGAGAACCTGAAGGTGCTGGCCTCGCTGACCGCGTTCAATCTGGAGATCAGCAAGCACACCGATCCGTCGCTGGTCGGCAAGACGCCGTTCATCGTTCCAGAGATCACCGCATCGGGCTGGGCCGATTACACCTTCACGGAAGGAGCGTTCAAGGGGCTGAGCCTCGGCGCCGGCATCCGCTATGTCGGCAAGTCCTGGGCCGACAATGCCAATACCCTGAAAGTGCCCGGCGCGACGCTGGTCGATGCCGCGATCCGCTACAAGCTTGGCAACTGGGGGCTGGCGGTCAACGTCACCAATCTCTTCGACAAGGCCTATGTGAAGAGCTGCCAGGATTTTTCGAGCTGCAGCTATGGCGATGCCCGCACCGTCACCGTCTCCGCGAACTATCGCTGGTGAGGCTCGTCTCCCAGGCATCGAAGGCCGCAGCCCTGCGCTGCGGCCTTCTGCTGTGGTAGTGCCACGCGCATGACGTGCTTCACGGCATATCCGACGCGCCGCGCCGCGCTCGCCCTGATCGCGGCGGCGGGCGTCTCCCGGCCGGCGCACGCTGCGGGCCTGCGCGTCGCGACCGTCGACTGGTCGGTGCTGGAGACCCTGCTCGCGCTCGGCCTCCCGCCGGTCGCGGCGCCTGAACTGCGCCAGTTCCGCGAGATCGCCGTCGAGCCTGCGGTTCCAGCGAGCGTTGTCGATCTGGGCCTGCGCGGCACGGTCAATTTCGAACTGCTGCTGCTGTCGCGGCCGGACCTGATCTTTTCGTCGAGCTTCTATATTGGCTCCGAGCCGCGCCTGCGCCGGATCGCTCCGGTCGAGAGTTTCTCGGTCTATGCGCCGGGGCGGCCGCCCTATGAACCGGCAGTCGCCATGACGCGGGCAATCGGCGAGCGCCTTGGCGTCGCTGCTGCCGCCGAACGCTACATCGCCGAGACCGGGGCTGAGTTCGCGGTTCTGCGCGACAGGCTGAAGCCCTTGGCGACGCGCTCGGTCATTCCCGTCAATCTCGGCGACGCCAGGCATTTCCGCGTCTTCGGCGACGACAGCCTGTTCGGCGAGGTGCTGAAGCGGCTCGGCCTCGCCAATGCCTGGACCGACCACACCAGCTATTCCGCGATGGCGCCGATCGGGCTCGAAGCACTGGCCCGCGTGCCGGAAGCTCATATCGCGCTGATCCCGCCGGTGCCGCCCGGTGCGATGGAGACCCTCGCGCGCAGCGCCTTCTGGAACGCCCTGCCCAATCTGCGCGAGGGCCGGCTCCTGAAGATCGGTTCGATCAATCCCTATGGCGGCCTGCCGGCGGCGCGGCGCTTCGCGCGGCTCCTGAGCGAGGCCCTGATCGCGGCGGAGGCGCCGCGTGGCTGAGGCCGCCGCTCCCCTGCGCCGCCCGCTCGGTGGGCGCCCCGGCATCTGGGCTCTCGCCGTACTGGCGGCGGCTGTGCTGTCCGCAGCGGTGATGGCGACGCGGCCTTCGCTGCCGGCTTCTCCGGAGCTGGCGCGAGCGCTTGAAAGCATCCTGCTTTGGCACAGCTTGATGCCGCGTGCCGTGACCGCGCTGATCTCAGGCGCGGCGCTCGGGCTTGCGGGCATGCTGCTGCAGCGCGTGCTGCGTAATCCGATTGCGGATGCCTCGACGCTCGGCATCGCCTCGGGTGCACAGCTCGCGCTCACCATCGCCTCGGCCTATGCGCCCGCGCTGATCGCCTTCTCGCGGGAAGGCGTGGCGCTGGCCGGCGCCTTCGCGGCGGTCGCTTTCGTGCTCGGCCTGAGCTGGCGGCGCGGCCTCGATCCGATGACGGTGGTCCTGTCCGGCATGGTCGTCTCGCTGGTCGCAGCGGCGGCGAGCGCGACCGTCATTCTCGCCAAGGGCGAATATGTGCTGTCGCTGTTCATCTGGGGCGCCGGCTCGCTCAACCAGCAGAGCTGGGATGCTGTCCTCGCGCTCGCGCCGCGTCTGGCCCTGAGCGCCGTCGCTGCGGCGCTGCTGCTGCGTCCGCTCGCCTTGCTCGGCCTCGACGAGGACGTGGCGCGTGGACTGGGGCTGACCTTGCATGCCGCTCGCCTCGCGGTGCTCGGCATCGCGATCTGGCTGGCGGCCAGCGTTACGGCCGAGGTCGGGGTGATCGGCTTCGTCGGCCTCGCCGCGCCGGCTTTGGCGCGCGAGCTCGGCGCCCGCACGCCACGCCAGATGCTGCTGGCGGCACCGGCGCTCGGAGCGCTGCTGCTCTCGATCACCGACAGCGCCGTGCAACTGCTCGGCTCAGGCTTCAACGATCTCGCACCGACGGGCGCGGCGACCGCACTGTTCGGGGGGCCGCTCCTGCTCTGGCTGATGCGGCGGGTCCCGCCATCCCTGCCGCCGCAAGCCAATGAAACTGCGTGGCGGCTGGATCGGCAGGCGCGCTCGCTGCTCTCGCTCGCTCCTCTGGCCGTTCTCGTCCTGGTGGTGGCAGCGCTCGGCCTCGTGCTCGGACGCGGGCACGACGGCTGGGGTTGGGCGACGGGCGCGCTGTTCTGGGACCTGCTGCCGTTTCGCGGTCCGCGCCTCGCCGCTGCCGGCGCGGCCGGGGCGCTTCTCGGGGCGGCCGGGTGCCTGATGCAGCGCCTGACCGCGAACCCGCTCGCCGGTCCCGAAGTGCTCGGCGTCAGCGCCGGCGGCGGCGTCGGGTTGCTGCTTGCACTCACATTGATGCCGGCCAGTCCCTTCGCGATGCTCGCCGGCATCGCCGGTGGTTCACTCGCGGTGCTCATCGTCATGCTGGTTTTCGCCGCGCGCCCCGGCATCGGCCCGCAACGCCTGCTGCTGGCCGGCATCGCAATGGGGGCGCTCTGCATGGCCGTGGTCTCGACGGCGATGGCCCAGGGCGACCTGCGCGCCTACATGCTGCTGGTCTGGCTGTCGGGCTCGACCAATCGGGCCGGCCCGTTCGAGGCCTGGACCGGCCTGATTGCCTGCGTCGTCCTGATCCTGCCGCTCCTGCTCGCCATCCGCTGGCTCGACCTGCTGCCGCTTGGCGAGGCGACGAGCCGCAGCCTCGGTCTGCCGGTGGAACGCAGCCGCCTCTGCCTCGCTGCCATGGCCGCGCTGGCGACGGCGGTCGCCTCGCTTCTGGTCGGTCCGCTTAGCCTGATCGGCCTGATCGCGCCGCATCTCGCTCGCCTCGGCGGCTTCGCCCGCAGCCGCGACCAGCTGCTTGCCGCCATGCTGATCGGCTGCGGCGTGATGATCCTTGCCGACTGGCTCGCGCGGCTCGTCGTCTTTCCCTATCAGGTCCCGGTCGGGCTCTTCGCCGCATTGATCGGCGGGCCCTACCTGATCTGGCTCTTGAACCGTGGAGGAAGCCGCCATGGCTGAGCCCGAACTGCGCGCCGATGCGTGCGTGACGATGCGTGATCCAGCGGCCATGCTGGAGCGGCTCTGCGCGCATTTCGTCGAGCACGGCACGGTGACGCATCACGACAGGGGCGTCCGCCTCGAAGGTCGTTTCGGCGCTGTGGAACTCTGCTCCGCCGCCGGCGCCCTCGACATCGCCGTGACGAACCCGAACGAGACCTATCTCTTCGTCGTCACCTCCTCGGTCGCCGAGCACCTGCATGAATTCGCCGAAGGCGAGACCCTTAAGGTCGGCTGGCGCGGCAACTTGCCCGAGCAGCCGCGGATTCCATACTTTCGCGAAGCGGTGGTGCGCGAGGCCTATGACATCACCCCCGCAATGCGCCGCGTCATCCTGTCCTGTGAGGACACCGCGCATTTCGAGAGCGGTGGCCTGCATGTCAGCGTGCTGATCCCGCCGTCGGGGCGCGAGCCGGTCTGGCCGGGCGTCGGGCCGGATAATCGGGTGATCTGGCCGTCCGGCGCGGACGAGCTGATCAGGCGCATCTACACGATCCGCTTCATCGATCATCAGCGCCGGGAACTCGCCATCGACGTGGTGCTGCATGATTCCTCGCCCGGATCGACCTGGGCCCGCAATGCGATGCCTGGCGACCGCGTCGGCCTGCTCGGGCCGGGCGGCGGCGATGTCGTTGCGGCCGACTGGTATCTGCTCTGCGGCGACGAGACCGCACTGCCGGCGATCGCCCGTATCGCTGCCGAGTTGCCCACCGCGGCGCGGGCTAAGATCGTCATCGAGATCGCCGATCGCGCCGAGCAGCAGGCGTTGTCCTCGCATGCCGCGATCGACGTCACCTGGCTCCACCGCGGCGATGCTCCGGCCGGGACCACCGACCTTCTGCCGCAGGCCGTCATGGGCGCGGCCCGACCGGAGGGCGACAACCCCTTCGTCTTCGTCGGTTGCGAGCAGTCCGCGGCGCGGGCGATCCGCAAGCATCTGCGCAGCGCATGGAAGCTGCCGAAGGATCGCCATCTCGTCGCCGCCTATTGGCGCCGCGGCCATGCCGATGCCCACGATCACGGCGAGTAGTCGAGGTGGCGTACGAAGCCCCGAAGGTTCTCAGTCTTAAATTAGCATTGCTCTAATCTATTGATCTTGCAGTATTTTTGCTTGTTATTCTGTTGCTCTTGCCAGCATAAGCGCGGTTACAGCCACGAGCCGCGCGGGTATGAGCGACAAGACAGCCGGAATCGCCGCGATCTATGCCGCCGAGCAGCACAAGCTGCAGCTACGGCTGATCCGGCGCGGGCTCGATGCGCAGCAGGCTTCCGATGCCGTGCAGGATATCTTCCTGCGCCTGCTCCGGTCCCCGCCAGCCGAATTGCGTGATCCAGGCGCCTATCTGCGCCGCTCGGCCGATACGATGGCGGTCGATCACTGGCGCCGGCAGCAGCGCCATACCGCTCTGTTCGAGCCCTTGCCGCCCGAGGCTCCGGCGGTAAGCGACGAGGTGGCATCCCTGGAAGGGCAGCTTCTCGCAAGCGAGCGCGACAGGCGCCTGCGCCGGGCGATCGAGGCGTTGCCGCCGCGCAGCCGCGAGGTCTTGCTGCTGCACAAGTATGAGGGGCTGAGCTATGCCGACATCGGCCTGCGGCTCGGCATCGCCCGCAACACCGTTATGGTCCATCTCGCGAATGCCATGCGCAGCCTTCGCGCCGCTTTGCGCTCATCCGACTAATGCATCCGGCGGCGCGGATCGTCTATTGAGAAAGGCTTCGTCCGGTTGCCAGAGCGGCCCTCGGCCGCAAAGGTGGATTCGGCTCGGGATAGGGCGATGGCAGATCAGGCTGAGGAAACACCGGACGAGCGGGCCTTGCAGTGGTTCGTGCGGCTGCGCGATGGCGAGGCCGATGTGGCCTTGCGCCGGGATTTCGATGCCTGGCTGGCGGCGAGCCCCGATCATGCACGTGCCTGGACGGAGCTCGAGACGCTCTGGTCCGATCTCGATCGTCTCACCCCCCTGAAGGCAGCTGAGACCGCGCCTCCCGTTCACACAGCTGTTCCGGCGAGGCCGAGGCGCTGGCGGCAGGTCGCTTTCGCTCTGGCGGCATCGCTGGTCGTGGCCGCAGGCATCATGGGCGTCCTCGCCCAGTCCGGCCGCTTCGCGGATTTCCGGACGGCGGCCGGCGAGCGCCGCACGATCGCGCTTGCCGACGGCTCGCAGGTCGAGCTCGCCCCGGCCTCCGCGATCGATGTCGACCTGACCGGCTCGCGCCGGATGATCAGGCTCGTCTCCGGTCAGGCTTTTTTCACCGTCGCGAAGGACTCGGCCCGGCCATTCTCGGTGGCGGCGCGGGGCGGCACCGTGACGGCGCTCGGCACGGCCTTCGACGTCAAGCTCGGGCTGGGCTCGGCGGTCGCGGTCGCGGTCGATGAAAGCCGGGTCAAGGTCGAGCTGCCCGGCGCGGCCGGTGTTGTCGTCGGCCAGGGCCAGGGCGTCGGCTACGAGGGCGAGACCATCTCGCCGCCGGGCCCGCTCGATCCCGGCGAGATCGGTGACTGGCGCCGGGGCCGGCTGGTCTTCCATGACGTCCGGCTCGCGGAAGCCGTGGCCGACCTCGAGCGGTATGGCGGCGGGCGCATCGGCATCCTCTCGCGGGAAGCGGGCCAGCGCCGCGTGACGGCCGTGCTCGATGCGCGCGATCCGGCCGGGGGGCTGGACATGCTCGCCGGCGGCCTGGGGTTGCGTGTGGTCCGCCCCTTCGCCTGGCTCACCCTGCTTCTTCCCGCCTGAAAATTTTTCCGCACTGCACTAATGAGTCCGGCCACTACCGGCGTCTTACCCTTGCGAGGGCCGGAATCGTCTCGACCCTCGCAATGTTTTGGGGATCGACAATGGGTATTCGGGTCGGAGCGCGGCTTGTCCGCCAGGCGAGACTGGCTGCGGCGCTGTGCGGAACCGCTCTGGCGGCGGGAATCGTCAGCTTGCCGGCGATGGCGCAGTCCGCCCGGACGCTCGACATCCCCGCGCAGCCCGTTTCCTCCGCGCTGATCGCCTTCTCGCGCCAGACCGGCATCGCGGTCGTCGCTCCGGCCTCGGCCACCGCCGGCAAGCGCTCCGCAGCGGTCAATGGTGCCTTGTCGTCGGAAGCGGCCCTGTCCCGGCTGCTCGCCGGCACCGGCCTGAATTTCCGCTTCACCAGCGCGACCAGCGTGACAATCAGCGCCGCGGGATCGGCCGGCGCTGCCGGTGGAGCGGTTCCGGAAGGCGCCATCGCGCTCGACACGATCGACGTCGCGGGTAACCCGCTGGCGCGCGGCGGCGTTGCCGAGATCCTGATCGGCCCGCGCGAGCTCGAGCGCCGGAACCCGACCGACATCCGCGATGTCTTCGGCGGCGAGCCGCGCGTGAAGGTCGGCGGCTCCACGCCGATGTCGCAGAAGGTCTATGTCAACGGCGTCGAGGAGACCAATCTCGCCGTTACCATCGACGGCAGCCGGCAGAACAACAAGGTCTTCCACCATAACGGCACGACGCTGATCGATCCCTCCTTCCTCAAGGCGGCGCGGATCGATGCCGGCGTGGCCCCGGCCGATGCCGGCCCCGGCGCGCTGGCCGGCGCCATCGCCTATGAGACCAAGGATGCGCGCGACTTCCTTACCGGCAACGGCGTCGGCGCCTTCGCCAAGACGCAGTTCAACACCAACGGCTCGGTCTTCACCAACAGCCTGTCCGGCTATGCCCGCTACGAGGGCTTCGATGTTCTCGCCTATGGCACCATCGGCAAGGGCGACAACTACAAGGCGGGCGACGGCCGCGAGGTGCTCGGCACCCAGACGGACCTGCTGAGCGGACTCTTCAAGCTCGGCTGGGAAGCGCCGACCGGCGATCGTTTCCAGATCAGCCATGAGCGCGTCCGCGACGACGCGCTCCGGCCGTTCCGCGGCAATATCGGCTTCATCACCGGCCGCCCGGCCTGGGAGCCGCGCGTCCGCCGCTACGAGATCGACCGGCAGAACACGGTCTTCACCTATAGTCGGACGTCGCCGATCGGTCTCTGGGACCCGAAGGCCGTCATCGCCTATAGCCGCACCGATGTGGACACGCCGATTTTCGAGCGGCCGGTGGGCAGCAATCCGCTCCCCGTCACCTATCCCGGCACCGGCGTCACCGACAGCTTCAACGGCAAGTTCGAGAACCGCTTCGGCTTCGGCGAGTTCGGCAACGTCGTCGCCGGCGTCGATTTCTACAAGGACAAGGCGCTCTACAAGGACCGCAATTACCGCGTCAGCGAGAAGGCCAGCAATCTCGGCGTCTACGCGCAGGCACGGCTGAAGCCGTTCGAGCGCATGCGCCTGTCCTTCGGCCTGCGTGGCGACCGGCAATGGTTCACTGGCACGACCGGGCAGGAATTCGACAATTCCGGCCTGTCGCGCAACATCTCGGCCGAGTTCGACCTCATCCCCGAGCACCTGACGGTTCGCGCCGGCTACTCCCATGTCTGGGGTGGCGTGCAGTTGGCCGAGAACTTCATCATGAACACCGCCTGGCGTTATGGCCGCGGCGTCCGGCCGGTCCACTCGGACAACGTGATCGCCGGCCTCGTCGGGCGCTGGAACGGCTTCACCTTGGAAGGTTCGGTCTTCCGCACCGAGCTGGAGAATGCCCGCGCCGCCCGCTTCGCCGTCGCCAGCGCCACCTTGGCGCGCGAGATCGAGTCGCAGGGCTACGAGATCGGCCTCGGCTATGCCTGGGAGGACGGCTATATCCGCGGCAAGTATGCCAGCGTCGATGTCCGGATCGACGGGCAGCGTGCGGACTCCGATACCGGCACCTATCTTGCCACCCCGATCGGCGACGTCTTCACGCTGACGGCAGCGCATACCTTCAAGCAATGGGGCGTGACCGTAGGCGCCGATGTCGAGATCGTGCGCGACTACAAGAAGGTCGCCCCGGGCAACCTGCCGCTCAAGGGCTACGAAGTCGTCAACCTCTTCGCCGAGTACAAGCCGCTGCAGATGCCGAATCTGACCTTCCGTGCCGAGGTCAAGAACCTGCTCGACCAGACCTATGCCGACCGCGCCACCTACGGCCAGGAATTCGGCACGGTGACGCCGCTCTACCAGCCCGGCCGCGCGTTCGTGCTCAGCGCCTCGGCCCGCTTCTGATGCGTCTGGCCGGCATCCTCGCCCTGCTGGCCCTGCTGCTGCCCTCGCTGGCGAGCGGGCGGGAGCTGGTCGATCTCGCCGGCCGCACGGTCGCCGTGCCCGACAAGGTCGAGCGCATCATCATCGGCGAGGGGCGCCATCTGCCGGCGCTCGCCATCCTCGACCGGGCCGACCCCGTGGCGCGGCTCGTCGGCATGATGGGCGATTACGAGGCGGTCGATCCGATCAGCTACCAGCGTTATCGCGAGCGCTTCCCGGCGCTCGACGCGGTCAAGCGGATCGGGCGCAACACGCGCGATACCTTCAGCATCGAGCAGGCGATCTCGGCAGCACCTCAGGTCGCGATCTTCGGGCTCTACGGCCATGGCCCGGATACCCGCTCCGGCGAGGTCATTCGCGCGCTGGAGGCGGCCGGCGTCGCCATCGTCTTCATCGATTTCCGCAGCGACCCGCTGGTCAACACCCCGAAATCCATGGAGCTGCTCGGCGCGCTGCTCGGCCGCGAAGCCGAGGCCGCCGAATTCATCGCGGCCTGGCGGGCGGCACTGGCCACCGTCACGGACCGGCTGGCCGCGGCCAAGCCGAAGCCCGCGCGCGTCTTCGTCGAGAGCCGGGTCGGGCTTGGCACCGGCTGCTGCGAGACCATGACGCGGGGCATGATGGGGCGCTTCGTCACCGCGGCCGGCGGCGTCAACATCGCCGACGCGCTCATTCCGGGCGAGGCCGGCGTGGTCAATCTGGAATGGCTGATCACGAACCCACCCGAAATCTATATCGGCACGGCGATCGGCAACGGCTTGCAGCCTGCCGATGCGCCTTGGCTCGCGCTCGGCCCCGGGGTCGATGCGGCGCGGGCGCACGAGCTTCTCGCCCGTTCGCTGACGCGCACCGGCATCGCCGGGCTCGACCCCGTCCGGCAGGGGCGGGCCCATGCCGTCTGGCACCATTTCTACAATTCGCCCTACAACGTCGTCGCCGTGCAGGCCTTCGCGCAATGGCTGCACCCGCAGCTCTTCGCCGATCTTGACCCGAAGGCGCTGCTGGCGACGATGCAGCAACGCTTCCAGCCAGTGCCGCTGGACGGCACCTACTGGACGAGCCTGCGCTGAGGTGAACGCCATGACCGATCCATCGAACCGGCAGCACAGTCATGCGGAGGTCGCGACCGCCAACGCCTCGCGCTATCTCCAGCAGCTCTGCAAGCATTTCGGCCACAAGGTCGAGGCCAGCTTCGACGAGAAGGCGGGGATCGTCCGGTTCTCGATCGGCGATTGCCGGCTCCTCGCGGAAGGCGAGGTGCTGCGCCTCGCGCTCGACGCGCCCGACGCCGAGGCGCTGCTTCAGTTGCAGGACGTGGTTGCAAGCCACCTCGTGCGCTTTGCCTTCCGCGAGCCGCTCGTTGTCGAATGGCGACCGGGGCCGGCCGCATAGAAGCGTCAAGCTGCGGCGAGGTTGCCGGGCGGCGCGAACACGTGTGGCCGAAGGGCTGACTCAGAACCTGACGGCAAACCGTGCATTGAAAGCGTGGTCGGACGCACGCTGCGCGAGCTGGCCGTCATAGGCCATCGAGATGTCTGCATCGGCTGTGAGGTTCAGCGCCAGGCTGGCGCCGACCGCGAGCGTATTGCGTGCGATCGGCGTGCCCGCGATCGAAAACGGTGCTCCCCCGGAGAAGGCATGCTGCGACAGCGGCGTCACGTCGCCCGTCGCATGCCGCCAGCCGAGCGTGCCGCCCAGCCGCATGGCCGTGTTGCCGAGATCGAAGCGCGTCTCGGCGCGCAGGCCGAGCGTGGCGAAGGTGACCGACGTGCTCTGCGCCCTGGCGGAAAGCGCGGCGACGCCACCCGTCTCGGCGAAGTCTCCGCTGCGGAGATTGACATAGGCGAGATTGGCGAAGGGCTCGAAGGCGACCCGGCCAAGGTCGAAGCGATGGGCGATCTCGCCGAAGGCCTGAAAGCTGCGGGCGTCGTAGTCCGAGCGCAGCGCCTCGCCGAACCCGGAAAAGGCGGCGGTGCGTCGCGTTGAAAGCTCATGCCAGGCGTAGGTGGCCGCGCCGGTCAGGCGGAAGCCGCCGAGTTCCGCGCCGCCATAGAGGCCGACATGGTAGTTGTCCGCCGTGCCCTGAGATCCGCGGCCCGCAACCTCGAATGTCGAGCGTGAATAGCCGGCCAATGCGCCGATCCGCGCGCCCGATGCCAATGGAATGTCGAAGCCCGCAAGAAGGCCACCGCTCGAACGCGTGACGGACGCGGCATTGCCGTCGCCGCGTGTCTGGCCCCAGGAGCCGAAGCCGCGCGCCCAGAGGGCGAAGCCCTCGCCGGCCGGCGCGGCGACGGCACCTTGTCCGGAGGCATAGGCCAGCGTCGCGATGCGGGGGGCTCCGATCCCGTCGAAGACGGCCAGAAGCCGGTCCGAGACGGCGCCCCGCACCGCCTGGCTGCCCTCGATCACCACCGCCTTGGCCGTGGCATGGATCTCGCCGGACAGGCTGTCATAGGCGCGCCGCGCTTCCGTCACGTCGCGCAACTGTGTGAAGCTCAGCCAGAGCGGGTGAGTATCGCCAAGGCTTTGCAGGCCGAGCGCCGTCTGGGCCTGGTTGCGCGTCTGTGCGATCGCGGCGAAGGACAGGTCGTTGCGCAGCAGGGTCAGGCTGACTGTGTTCGCGTCATAGTCGAGCCGCGGATCGAGAAAGAGGTAGCGGGAGTTAACCCCGTCGAAGCGGCCCTCGACGCCTTGGTCTGCGGTGATGATGGTATAGCGCTGGTTCGGCCGGTACAGGCCGTCTTCGCCGACATGCACCACCGAGCCGCCGAAGAGGCGCGCCTTGCCGCTGGCATGGATCAGGTCGCTCGACGTGCCGCCCGGGCTGACCTCGACCTCGTAGGTCGCGCCCCGCTCGAAGCGGATGTCGCCGGTGACAGAGAGCGTGCCGATCGAGTCGCCCGGCGCGATCGCGCCGCCGGACTGGATGATGGTCGGGCCGACCGTGCCGCTGCCTTGCAGCCGTCCGCCAGCCAGAATGTCGAGGCCGCCGCCGAGCGTGCCGTTGACCACCAGCGTGCCTGCGGAGACCGTGGTGGACCCGGCGAAGCCTGAGCTGTTGCCGGTCAGGGTCAGCGTTCCGCGACCCTCCTTGACGAGGTTGCCGTTGCCGCCGATCGAGCCTCCGAAGGCAAAGCCCGTGCCGGCGGCGGTGTCGATCGTGCCCGTGCCGGAAACCGTCATCGGGCGGTTGCTGGCGAAGTCGGCGAGCGTGGCCAGCCGGCCACCGCCGTCGAAGGCGAGGGTGGAGCCGGCTTGGCCGAGATTGGCGTCGGCGATGACGGCCAACGTGCCGTCGCGGATCACCGCACCGCCAGAATAGGAATTCGTGCCGGTCAGAAGCAATGTGCCGGCGCCCTCCTTCAGCAGGCGGCCGCTTCCCGTGATGGACCCGGCATAGAGGCTGTCATCCGCCTGCCGGACCATCAGATTGGCGCTTCCGAGGGCAATCTCGCCGCCGGTGCCGGCCACCAGGCGCATCGACAGGTCATGGCCGTTGAGATCGAGCTTGCCGCCGGTCAATAGCCAGTCGGTCATGCCCGGCAAGACCATGCTGGCGCCAGCCTGCACGGTGCCGGCTGTGATCAGCGTGCCGCCCGCCCAGCTGTTGTTACCGGTGAGAAGAAGCGTGCCGTCGCCCCATTTGATCAGGCCGCCAGCGCCACTCACCGGGCCGGACAGCGCCAATGTCGTGCCGGCATTCGTCTCGATGGCGCCGGTGCCGCGCAGTACGACGGCCCGGCTGCTCGCCATGTTCGCGGTGGTGTGAAGCGCGCCGCTGTCGAGGGTAAGGTCGCCGCTGCCTGCGCCGAGATTGCCATCGGCCGAAATCTGCAAGGTCCCGCTCGAAACGATCGTGCCGCCGCTATAGCTGTTCGCGCCGCCCAGGATCAGCAGGCCGTCGCCGGTCTTCTCCAGCCCGGCCGTGCCCGTGATCGTGGCATTGATCCGCGCCGTCTCGCCGTCGAGCACGCGGATCTCCGGCGTCGTGATGACGACGCCGCCATTGTTGTAGCCATGCAGGTTGAGGCTGTCCCCGGTCAGCGTGTAGTCGCCGCCTGCGAATTGCAGCCCGACGGCACTCAGGGGGCCGTTGCTATGGTCGAGCGTGACGATGCCCCCGGGACCGCGGAACACACCGTAGCCGCCGCCCCACGATGTGGTCGTCGAACCGCCGAGATTGAACCAGTTTGGATTGGCGGCACTCCAGACGCCGTCTGCGCCGCCGGCCGATGTCGTGCCCCAGAGTTGCAGGATGTTCAGGCCGTTCGCGCCGACGAGGACATCGACCTTGCCGGCTTGCGAGGCATCGACCTGGTAGGTGTAGGCGACCGGCCCGGTCGACGGCATCGTCCCGATGACGAAGGTGCCGTTCGATGGGCTCAGCGCGCCGCTATAGGTGATGACGCGATGGTAGCCGATCGCGGGCTGCGCGCTGCTGTCGAGATTGAGCGTGGCATTGTTCAGGAGGAGATTGCCATTCACCCGCGTCGTCGCGGAGCCCGGCGACGAGTTTCCGTAGCCGTGTAGGCGGTAGTCGTAATTGCTGCTGGCATCGAGTGTCAGCGTACCGTTGACGATGAGCCGGGAGTCATCGGACGGCTTGATCGTGCCGCCGCCATGGGCGGTCAGGTTGCCGTTGACGGTGAGCGACGTCAGGCCCGAAGGCGCGAGCGTGCCGCCACTGTTGATCATGGTCGCGCCGATGGTGCCGCCGCCGGTGACAAAGCCGCCGTTTCCGATGGTGACGGTTCCGCCGAGCTGCGCGGTGCCCGCCATCTGCAAGGTGCTGCCCGCGACCGTGGTCTGCCCTGAGAAGTGGCTGCTGTCGGCGGACAGAATGGTCGTGCCGGCGAGCAGGTTGATGGCGCCAGCGCCGGAAAGCGCGTGAGCAAAAGTATAGCCGGGCGTGTTGTGGTTGAAGACAAGTCGGCCGGTGCCGGCGCCGAAATGGATGCCGCTGGTCAGCGTGCCGGCGGCGGCTGCTGCCTGCCCTGCTGCCGCGCCGATATTGATGGTGCCGAAGCTGCCAGCATTCCGGGCGAGTTCGATGGGGCGGCTGCCGCCCGCGCTCACCTTGCCGCCATCGGTGACGGTCAAGGTGCCGCTGCCGGAATTGCCGACCGTGAGCATGGTCGTCGCCAGGCTTGCGCCAGCGCCGCTCACCAGTGCCGATCCCGCGCCGCCATCGCCGAGCGTGAGAGCGCCGGCTCCGATATGCGATCCGTTGCCGATGATGCTGACCGTGCCGCTGCCGCCAGCCACAGTGCCTGCGTTGATCGCGCCGGCCTGGACGTTGCCTCCGGCAGAGACCGCGAGGCTGCCCAGACCCTGGTTGCCGACCACGAGCAGTCCGTCCAGAGTCCATCGCGATCCAGCTCCGGCGACGGAGACAGTTGCGGCCGAGCCCGCGCCCTCTGCTATCCCGGCCTTCGCGGCCGTCAGCTGGGCGCCGGGCGCGAAGGCGAGCGTCCCCGCGCCGATCGCTATGTTGCCGCGAAAGGCGGTCGGGGTGCCGCTGAGCGTCCAGGTGCTCGCGCCGGTCTTGTTGAAATCCGAGAACCCGAGATATTGGTCGCCCAGTCCGGCAAGAGCGAAGCTGGCATTGGTGCCGCCGCCAAGGATGAGGGCTGCGTTGCTGCCGCCATTGACCTTACCGACGAGGTTGTAGCCCGCCTGCAGCTCGACCGTGTTGCCGCTGCCGTTGAGGGCAATCGCGGCGCCTTGCGCACCGAAGACGGGCCCCTGGCTGTCGCCGCCACGCACCTCTCCGGCGATGATCAGGGATGTGCCGCCGCGCAGAACCTCGATTCCGGAGCCGCCATTGCCGCCGGGGCCGTTGGACGATGTCTGCCCGAGCCCGCCGCGCCCGCCCCGGACCTGCGCGCCGTTCTGGACGGTGATGGTGGCCCGGCCGTCGATGAAGATGCCGGCGCCACCGCCGCCGACCGACTGGGTGCTTCTGGCATCGCCGCCGGTACCGCCCACGATGCTTCCGCTCGTGGTGACGGTCGCGTCGCCGATGACGCGGATGCCATCGCCGCCCCAGCCCGGCAGGCCGAAAGGTCCGCCGCGACCGCCCGCGCCACCCAGTGTCTGGCTGTCCCAGGATAGAGAGATGACTGTGCTGCCCCCGCTCGCCGCCATGACCTCGATGCCGGAGCCGCCATTGCCACCGTTCCCGTCGGCGCCCAGATTGCCCTGGTTGGCTTGCGGCATCGGGTAGCCGTAGGTCGAGCCCGCATTGCCGCCGCCACCGCCGCCGCCCCCCTCGCCGCCATTGCCGCCGCGGGCGGTCGTCGCGAAGAGATTGAGCTGCCGCCCATAGGCCGAGAACAGGCCGGCGCCGCCCGCGCCGCCATTGCCGGCGCCGCCGCCGGCCCCGCCATCGCCGGGATACCAGCGTGCGGTGACCGTGCAGATGCCGCGGCCATAGCAGATCGTTGTCTCATAGGCTCCGGAGCCGGACCCACCGTTGCCACCGTTGCCGCCGCGGCCGCCATTGCCGCCCTGCAGAACCGCATTCGTGCTCGTCACGACCAGATTGGAGGGCGTGACCCAGTGAATACCGCCCAGGATGGGGTCGGCCACCCAGCCGGCGCCGGGCAGTGCCAGTCCGGAGCCTCCGCCGCCGCCCCCGCCACCTCCGCCGCCACCGGCGCCGCGGTGCCCTATGAAGGGGTCCCTGTAGGAGTCGCCGCCTTTCGCCCCGGTCCCGCCGTCGCCGCCATTGCCGCCGGTCAGGTTGATCGTCTGGCCAGCCGTCAGCAGCGTGCCGGAGAAATCGAGGCCGGCGGCTCCGCCACCGCCGCCACCGCCGCTGCCGCCATCATGTCCCGGCGCGCCGCTCCCACCATGGGAGGGCGAGCCGCCCGCCGAGCCGGACTGCCCGATATGCCCGCCATATCCGGGCGGGATAGCGGACAGGATGGGTGCGCCATTGACTCCACCACCATGGCCGCCGCCATGGCCGCGCGCGCCGCTGCCGCCCTTGCCGCCGGAAGACCCGGAGCCGGATTCCGCGTTGGCTCCGCCACCGCCACCACCGCCACCGCCGGCACTTGCGCTTGCGGTTCCGCCGCCGTGGCCACCTGTCGGGTGGCTGGCGCCATGGGCACCGCCAGTTCCACCTTTGCCGCTCACTTGCCCCCAGGCAGGCAAAGCGAGAGCAACCGGCGCACAAGCTCCGGCGAGCGCTGCCAGAACGCGCAGCATCGCGGTCGAGGAGGCGAAGCGGCCTGATCCGTGGACGGGCTGGAGCCGGGCGATCATTTACGGCCCTGCCGGCGCCAGCTCCGCCGCCAGATCGCGTATGGTGGTTCGCAACCCCTCGAACATGGCGAAATCGACCTTGCTCGCGACGACGAAGATGCCGAGCCGGCGATTAGGCGAAAGCACGACATAGCTCATGAAGCCGCCGATGCCGCCGCTCTTGCCGAGGAGAAGCGGCACCCGGTCCTTCGGCCGGCTGACGACCCAGCCGAGTCCCATGCCTTCGGAATCGGTCGCCTCGACGCCGACCAGCCGCTTGAGCCCGTCATGCGGCCGCCAGAGCGCATGCGCGAGTGTCCGTGCCGGCCGTCCCGCTGCATCGTCGGCAAGGTGCCAGCGCATCCACCGCACCATGTCGTCGGCGGTCGTGTAGATGCCGGCGCTGGCCTGCATCACCTCGCTCGCCTCCCAGTTCGGATCGGGCTTGCCGAACGGGTCGAGCCCGGTCATCAGCCGCGGCTTCTGCGCATCGGACAGGCGCAGGGTCGTATCCGCCATGCCGAGCGGCCGGGCGATGCGTTCGCCGACCAGCTCGGCGAATGGCTTGCCGCCGGCCTTGCCGAGAGCCTCGCCGAGCAGTCCGTAGCCGAGATTGGAATAGATCGCGGTCGTCCCCGGACGACAGGCGGGGCGATTCCCGGCGATCCAGTCCCAGTAATAGGAGGCCTTGTAGGTCGCGAACGGATTCGGTTCGCCCGGCGGCGTCGCCGGGTCCGGCAATTCGCGCGGCAAGCCTGCCGAATGGGTCGCAAGATCGAGCAAGGTGATCGGCCGGTCGTCGAAGACCAACGGCGCCTTGCCGGGCGGAGCATAGCGCGCGAGCGGAGCGTCCAGCGCCAGCTGCCCGCCGGCGGCCATGGCCGCCAGCACGTCGGTGGCGAAGACTTTCGAGACCGAGCCGACGCGGACGATCGAGCGGCCATCCGGTTCCTTGCCGCTCCCCGGTGCCGTTTCGCCATAGCCGGTGACGAAGCTGTCCTCGCCACGCACCACGGCCAGAACCAGCCCGGGCGCCCGGGCATTGAGGAACATCGCGACGCCCGCCATCGACGCCGCTTCGCGCAGGGCAAGGTCCTCGGCAGCGGCCCGCTGCGGGTTGGCGAGTGCCGCGATCGCGAGAGAGAACGGAAGGGCGAGCCGTGCGACCGCGCGCATCGGCATGCGTCGCGGTCTCGAGCCGTCGGGGAGAGCGGAACGGCGAAAGGTCATAGGCAAGGCGAATCCGTCGAGCGATACCCGCATTGAGATCGTGCGGCGGCCTGGCAGCAAGTGCCGTTCGACGAACCGACATGCGGGTTCGACGAACGGCGCCTCGCGTCGAATTCATCGTGAGAAATCAGTTAAAGGACAGAGCCGGCAGATATCGAATCAGCTGCGGCACTCACACGCCGAGCCGCTTTCGCAGTTCCTGGCGGTACTGGCGCGACACCGGCCAAGGCTCCGCCACGCGATTGAGACCGATCGTCCAGGACTCGCCCATGCGCCGGTCGAGGCCGTTGACATGCTGCAGGTTGACGATCGCCGTCCGGTGGATGCGCAGGAAAGACGCCGGCGGCAGCATGCCCGTCCACAGCGCGAGCGAGCGCAGGTCCAGCACGGCCGAGCCGTCCTGCAGCCAGACCTTCACATAGTCCCGCGCCGAGCGGACACCGAGGATGGCTTGCGGCTCGACGCCGATGGTCTGCCCCGGCCGGCGCAGATAGATCAGCGGAACGAACGGCTTCGCCGCATCGGCGCGGGAGCGCCCGCTTGGAAGCGAGCCGTAGCGCGCCAGGGCGATCAGGTCGGCGCATTGGAACAGGGCGGCTATCTCCGCGGCGAGCCAGCGCCGGGTTGCTATGGTCGCGTCGAAGCCGATGCAGGCCCGCAGCCGTCCTTCATGGAAGACCGGAACGCTGAGCACGCTCTTGTCGTTCTGCCGGAGCATCTCGACCTGGAGCGTGCGGGCCGGACGCGGCAGATCGGCGACGCGGTTGATCATCACGGCCTGGCCTTTCACCAGGAACTGGTGAAGCCAGGCGATCATCGCCACCGGCGTGTTCTGCAGGTCCTCGACATAGGATCTGACGCCGTGCCGGCTCCATTCATGGGTGTTCCGGAAGCGCAGCAGATCGGCGTCGTACTCGAACATCCAGGCCCGGTCGGCTCCGGCGAGCGCGCCGATCTCGGCCAGCGCCGCGGTGATCGCGATATCGACAGGCTCCCGGAACAGCCATCTGGCCATATGGTAAGACCAGTTCGGCACTGCCCCTTCGCTATCTGCCGCCGCTGGATGGACTTCATAGGCGGCATCGACCGCGGGAGCCGGACACTCCATGCAAGGCAGGACCTTCTGTTGGCGATAGCCCGAACCAGTCACAGCCAATCCGGCTGAAAATCAAGACCGACCGGACGATTGCACAGCCCGGCCCTGCGCCGATGGCAAGGGCGCTCCCTGAGAGCGGGAGCGTGCCAGCTGCCGGGTACCAGGGCCTCGAATGCGGGCGGGTGGCGGTCAACCTGTCCTCGGCCGATTTCTCCGACGCGCGCCTCGCCGCCAGGATCATTCGCATTCTGGAAGAGGCCCGCGTTCCCCCGGCACATTTCGAGGTCGAGGTCACGGAAACGGTCTTCCTGGCGCGCAGGACGGCAACGGCGTCCTTCATCCTGAGCGAGTTGCATAAGGCCGGCGTCTCCATCGCGCTCGACGATTTCGGCACGGGTTTCGCCTCGCTGATCCATCTCAAGCAGTTTCCCGTGGACCACATCAAGATCGACAAGAGTTTCGTGCAGAATCTGATCTGCGACGACGGTGACGCTGCGATCGTCGCCGCCATCGTGAATCTCGGCCACGCCATGGG
Organism: Allobosea sp. 47.2.35; assembly: GCF_024655635.1. Lineage (GTDB taxonomy): Bacteria > Pseudomonadota > Alphaproteobacteria > Rhizobiales > Beijerinckiaceae > Allobosea. The sequence goes on from NZ_JANLGI010000014.1 coordinate 141,835, forward strand.
CATACACATCACCGCCGAAGGGGTCGAGAACACCGAGCAGATGATGCGCCTGCGAGAAGTCGGCTGCGACTTCGTGCAAGGCTACCTCTACGCGAAGCCTCGCTCCGGCGCCGAGGTGCCTAAGACCATCCAGGATTGGCCCCTGCGCCAGCTTCATGGCGCCACCGGAGCCGACAAGGGCAGGTACGTCCGTAACCTCCGCTGACGCGCGTGACCAGTTACGCGGCCGGCCGGAAGGCCGCCCTATCGGGGCCGGGAGCGAAGCGAACTGGCGTGAGAAAAATGGCGGACAGGGCGGGATTCGAACCCGCGATACGGTTTCCCGTATACACACTTTCCAGGCGTGCGCCTTCAACCACTCGGCCACCTGTCCGGCGCGCTGCTTATGACTGCCGGCCCGCCATCTTTCAAGGGCCGAGATGCAGGGTTTTGCACAATCGCGATAAATCGCACGCGATCGGTTGCGATCCGCGGCCGGCAGGGTCACATCTGGGGGCCGGTATGCCGGGCGACAGGACGCGACGCCGTTCGCGACCGTGGAATGCGACAGGGAGCGGATGGTGCGGTTTCTCCTGCGGTTGATCGGTTACCTGTCCGTCGCGGCCGGCTTCGTCACGCTGGTGATCGATGGAGCGAGGTCGATCGCCAATGCCGGCTTGCGTTTCACGCCGGTCGGCGAGGTGCTGAGCGGCGTCATCCAGGAGCGCTATCAGCTCATCCAGCCGGCAATCGAACGCAATATTCATCCCTGGCTCTGGGACCCGGCCCTGCTGACGCTGTTGCGCGCGCCGGTCGCCCTGGCCGCGCTCCTGCTCGGCTTTGCGTTGCTCTGGCTGGGGCGGCGTCCGGATGAAGTGATCGGCATCGTCACGCGTCGGTGATGACGACCCTGCGCTCAGACCCCTGTGAGAACCGGGTGCGTCGGCTTACATAGGCGTCGAGCCCGAACGAACGGAGCGAATGATGTTCTCCCTGCGCAAGAAGACCGAGATCCCGACCGCCGCCGAGGCGCTGCCCGGCCGTGCGGCGGCGATTCCCACCGCCGAAACCCATTTCGTCAATGGCCGCTCGCTGGCCGGCCCCTATCCCGAAGGGCTGCGCAAGGCCGTCTTCGGCCTTGGCTGCTTTTGGGGCGCCGAGCGCAAGTTCTGGCAGAGCGGCGAAGGCATCTGGGTGACGGCGGTCGGCTATGCCGGCGGCTCGACGCCCAACCCGACCTATGAGGAGGTCTGCAGCGGCCTGACCGGCCATACAGAGGTCGTTCTTGTCGTCTTCGACCCCCAGAAGATCGCCTATGAAGACCTGCTCAGGATTTTCTGGGAGAACCACGACCCGACCCAGGGCATGCGCCAGGGCGGTGATATCGGCACACAGTACCGTTCCGCGATCTACACCTACGACGCCGCGCAGCAGGAAGCGGCCGAGCGCTCGCGCGCCGAGTACGGCAAGGCTCTGGCCGCTGGCGGCTACGGTCCGATCACGACCGAAATCCGCGAGGCGCCGACGCTCTATTTCGCCGAGGATTATCACCAGCAATATCTCGCCAAGAACCCGGGCGGCTATTGCGGCCTGGGCGGCACCGGCGTGGCCTGTCAGATCGGCCTCGGCGTCGAAGCCTGACGACAAGGGGAGGCATTGCCTCCCCTTCTTTTTTGACCTGTAGAGTTCCTGATATGTTCTTGCGTTGCCGCTGAAGCTTCGCTAGCTTTCCCAAGGGGCAGGGGAGCGAAGCCGAAATGGTGGCGCGGGTCGCGACGGTGGCGTTCGAGGGCATCGAGGCACGCGCCGTCGACGTTCAGGTCCAGATCGCGCCCGGCGGCGTCGCCTTCGTGCTGGTCGGCCTCCCCGACAAGGCCGTCGCCGAAAGCCGCGAGCGGGTTCGCGCCGCGCTGCTCGCGTCCGGCCTCGCCTTGCCGGCCAAGCGCGTCACCGTGAACCTCGCCCCGGCCGATCTGCCCAAGGAAGGCAGCCATTACGACCTGCCGATCGCGCTCGCCGTGATGGCGGCGATCGGGGCGATCCCCGCCGATGCTCTCGCGGGCTACGCGGTGCTCGGCGAGCTCGCGCTCGACGGCTCGATCGCGCCGGTCGCGGGCGTCCTGCCGGCCGCGATCGCTGCCTATGCGAAAGGGCAGGGGCTGATCTGCCCGGCGGCTTCAGGACCGGAGGCGGCCTGGGCGGCGGCCGACATCGACATCCTGGCGCCGCGCTCGCTGATCCAGCTCGCCAATCACTTCAAGGGCACGCAGGTGATGGCGAGACCCGAGCCGGCCGTGGCGCGCCAGGCCGGGCCCTTGCCCGATCTCGCCGACGTCAAGGGCCAGGAAAGCGCGCGGCGCGTGCTGGAGATCGCGGCGGCGGGCGGGCACAACCTCCTGATGAACGGGCCGCCCGGCGCCGGCAAGTCGATGCTGGCGAGCCGCCTGCCCTCGATCCTGCCGCCGCTCTCGCCGCGCGAATTGCTCGAAGTCTCGATGGTCCTGTCCGTTGCCGGAAAGCTGGCCGATGGCGCCTTGACCGACCGGCGGCCTTTTCGGGCGCCGCATCATTCCGCTTCGATGGCGGCGCTCGTCGGCGGTGGCCTGCAGGCCCGGCCAGGCGAGGTCTCGCTTGCCCATCACGGCGTGCTCTTCCTCGACGAATTGCCGGAGTTCCAGCCGCAGGCGCTGGACGCCCTGCGCCAGCCGATGGAGACCGGAGACGTCCTGATCTCCCGCGCCAATCACCGCGTCGTCTATCCCGCGCGCTTCCAGCTCGTCGCCGCTATGAACCCCTGCCGTTGCGGCCGGGCGACTGAACCCGGCTATGCCTGCCGCCGCCAGCCGAACGATCGCTGCATGGCGCAGTACCAGGCGCGGGTATCCGGCCCGCTGCTCGACCGGATCGACATCGCGATCGACGTGCCCGCGGTAACGGCCGCGGATCTGATCCGTCCGGCGACCGGCGAAAGTTCCGCAATCGTTGCGTCCCGTGTCGCCGCGGCCCGCCGCATTCAGGCGGCGCGCTTCGAGGGTCTCGGCCTCGGCCACGTCCTGACCAATGCCGCCTGTCCGGTCACGGTGATCGAGGAGGTCGCGCGGCCGGACAATGCGGGGCTCGCGTTGCTGCGCGATGCGGCCGAGGCGTTGCGCTTGACGGCGCGCGCCTATCACCGCGTGCTGAAGGTCGCCCGCACGCTCGCCGATCTCGACGGGGAGGCGAAGGTGGGCCGGCGCCATCTCGCGGAAGCCTTGTCCTACCGGGCGCGGGGCGAGGACCTCGTCCAGGCCGCCTGAGGCCGAGGGTTAACGGACCCTCCTCTGCGACCGGTCGAATTCGCGGCTTTCCCCGGCCGCTTTTTCAAGGTGACCTGCGTAGATCGAAGGGCATGGCTTCTTCGATCTGGTCATGGCTTGCTCTTGCCTTCGCGGCGCTGCTCCTCCCGGCTGTGGGGGGCGCCTTGTCGCTGTTGCGCCAGCGTGGCGGCTTGCGCCGGCAGGTGGCTGCCTTGTCCCATGAGGTCGAGGTTCTCAACGACCGGCTCTGGAATCTCGCGGATAGCGAGGAGCGCTATCGCAGCCTGATCGAGGCCCAGGGCGACCTGATCGTGCGGCGTGACGGGGTCCGGATTGTCTACGCCAACCGCGCCTATGCGGCTTTGTTCGGCGCGGGCGAGCAGGATCTCGTCGGCAGCGAGATGTTGCTGCCGCAGCTCGCCAGCCGGCCGCTCGTGCTGCTGGAGGGCGGCGCGCGCAGCTTCGATGAATGCCTCGCGACCTATGAGGGCGAGCGCTGGATCTCCTGGATCGAGACCGCGGTGCCCGGTCCGGACGGCCGCACGCTGATCCAGCGCGTCGGCCGCGATATCTCGGCGCGCGTCGCGAGCGAGGATGCGCTGGTCGAGGCGCGGGCGCGCGCCGAAGCCGCGAACGAGGCGAAATCGCGTTTCCTCGCGACCGTCAGCCACGAGTTCCGCACGCCCCTCAACGGCATTCTCGGCATGGCCGACCTCCTGACCGATACCGGCCCCGATGCCGAGCAGGCGACCTATGTCGCGGCGCTGCGCACCTCCGGCGAGGCTCTGCTGGCGCTGGTCGACGACATCCTCGATTTCGCCAAGGTCGAGGCCGGCAAGCTGGAACTGGTCGAGGAGCCCTTCGACATGGTCCAGCTCGTCGAGACCGTCGCGGAGCTGATGGCGCCGCGCGCGCAGGCGAAGGGGCTGGAGCTCGCCGCCCATATCGCGCCCGACCTGCCGTCGCGACTCGTCGGTGATCGCGACCGTTTGCGCCAGATCCTGCTGAATCTCGTCGGCAATGCCGTGAAATTCACGGAAGCGGGCGGCGTGGGGCTCAGCCTTGCCCGGTTCGACGATCGCCTCGAAATTACCGTCGCGGATACCGGGCCGGGTATCCCGGCCGATCGGCTCGACACGATCTTCGGCGAGTTCGAGCAACTCGATCAGGGTGCTGCCGCGCGGCAGGCCGGCACCGGGCTCGGTCTTGCGATCGTGCGCCGCCTCGCGCGTCTGATGGAGGGCGAGGTCAGGGCCGAAAGCCGGCTTGGCGAGGGGGCAATCTTCCGTGTCATCCTGCCGCTTCGGGCTGCGTCCGATGCGCCGGAGGCGCGGATTCCGCATTGGCCGGACCAGCATGTCCTGCTCGTCTCGCCGGCACCTTTCGCGGTCCGCTTTCTCGCCGAAACGATCCGGACGACCGGCGCGTCCGTCTCGGTCGCCGGCACGGTCGAGGCTGCACGGGCGAAGCTGGCCGGGCCAATGCCGGTCACCGCAGTGTTAATCGATCATGCGCTAGGTGATGTGCCGGCAAAGGAGCTGGCGACCGCCGTGGCGGCGACCGGCATCCGCGACTGCCTGATCCTGTTGTCGCCTCATGCGCGCCGGCAGTTCGGCGCGCCCCAGGCGGCAGGCTTCTCCGGCTTCCTGATCAAGCCGGTGCGGACGCGCTCGCTCTACGAGCGGCTTGGAAATCGCTTCCAGCCAGGGCGGCCGGTGGTGGCTGATGCTGCGGTGTCCGGCGCTATGCCGGTGCGGCAGCCGGGCACCGGCCTGACGGTGCTGGTCGCGGAGGACAACGAGATCAACGCGTTGCTCGCGACACGCACGCTGGAGCGCTTCGGCTGCACGGCGATCTGGGCGCGGGACGGGCGCGAGGCCCTGAAGCGGGTCGAGGCGAGCTTTGCCGGCGCGGCGCCGCCATTGACGCTGGCCCTGCTCGACGTGCGCATGCCGGTGATGACCGGGCTCGATTGCGCCCGCACCATCCGCGCGCTGGAGCGGCGCCTTGGCCGCGCCGCGCCGCTGCCGCTCGTCGCCGTCACTGCCAATGTCTCCGCGGCCGACCGGGCCGCCGCTTTCGCCGCCGGGATGGATGATTGCCTGGCGAAACCGCTGGAGCGCGAGGCCCTGCTGCGCTGGCTGGAACGCCTGTCGCAAGGCTTGGCCGGCAGCCTGTCGGCTTGACGGCCGTCATCGCTCCGACGCAGTTTCGTCGCGAAGTTGTAAGATCATCGGAGCAAGCCTACCTCATGCCGGTAGCGGCAGGAGATGAGAGAAGCGATGGCATTGCACGTTTCTGGAAGCAAGAACGCGCTGCCCAGCCGATTTTCAGCCGGCAATCCGTTCTCGCGCTTCGCCCCGTTGATCTTGATGAAGGGTGGAGCCATGCGCCGGACCGGCGCCGAGATCGATGAAGCGCCGTTGTCCGGTACGCTGGGCCGGATCGGCTCGCTTGAGGTGCGGCTGGCGCGCGGCCCGCGCGAGGTCTGGCGGGCGCAGCGCCTGCGCTATCGCGTGTTCTATCAGGAAATGTCAGCCAAGCCCGATGTGATCTCGCGGATGTTCCGCCGCGATGCCGATCGTTTCGACAAGGCTTGCGACCATCTCCTCGTCATCGATCACGCGGCGCGCGGGCGCTTCGGCGGCATCAAGCCGAAGGTCGTCGGCACCTATCGCCTGATGCGCCAGAGCGCTGCCGAGCGCCTCGGCGGCTTCTACACTCAGGGCGAATACGATCTTGGCCCGATGCTGGAGCGCCATCCGGGCAGCCGCTTTCTCGAGCTAGGCCGCTCCTGCGTGCTGAAGCCCTACCGCACCAAGCGGACGGTCGAACTGCTCTGGTCGGGCATCTGGGCCTATCTCCAGCATCACCGCATCGACGCGATGTTCGGCTGCGCTTCCTTCGACGGCACCGATCCCGGCGCCCTGGCGCTGCCCTTGAGCTTCCTGCACCATCAGGCTCGCTCGGAGGGCGATTGGGCGGCGACCGCCCATCCCGATCAGTTCGTCGGCATGGATCGCCTGCCGCCGGAGATGGTCGATGCCAAGCTCGCGCTCAAGCAGTTGCCGCCGCTGATCAAGGGCTACCTGCGCATCGGTGCCCGCTTCGGCACCGGCGCGGTCATCGACCGCCAGTTCGGGACCACCGACGTGCTGGTCGTGCTGCCGGTCTCCGCGATCGACAAGCGCTACACGGATTATTACGGCGGCGAAGGCCCGCGCCACGCCGCCTGAACCAGCTTATTCGCCGGCTTGGGCCAGCGCGCGCAGCGCCTCGCGATAGGTCGGATAGCGGAAGGCATAGCCGAATTCGCGCTTCACCAGCGCATTTGAAACGCGCTTGCTCTCACCGTAGAAACTTGCCGCCATCGGCGAGAGCTTCGCCTGCTCGAACGGGATTTCCGGCGGCGGCTCAAGGCCTGTCAGCCCGGCAGCGAAAGTGATCACATCCTGTGGCGGGCCGGGCTCGTCATCGGTGACGTTGTAGACCGCGCCTTGGCGCGGCTGCACCAGCGAGGCCATGAGCACGCCCGCGATATCGTCGACATGGATGCGGTTGAACACCTGCCCGGGCTTGATCAGCCGGTTCGCGGTGCCGGCGCGCAGCTTGGTGATGGCGTTGCGCCCGGGGCCGTAGATGCCCGACAGGCGGAAGATTTGCACGGGCTTGCCGCTGTCCCGTCCGAGCTGCAGCCAAGCCTCCTCGATATCGACGCGTTGGCGCGTGCGGTCGTTGGTCGGTGCCGGTGGCGTGGCCTCGTCGATCCAGGCGCCGCTCTGGTCGCCATAGACGCCGATCGTCGAGAGATAGCCGATCCAGCGCAGGTTCGGCGCCGCTATCAGCGCGTCGCGCAAGGGCCCGAGCGCGGGGTCGCCGTCTTCCGCCGGCTGCACCGAGACCAGCACGGCATCGGCTTCCGCCACCGCCTTGGCGAGCGCCGACGAGACCGCGAAGCCGCCGAAGACCAGCGTCCGGATGCCCGCGCGGCTGAGCTCGGCGGCTTTCTCGGCCGAACGGACGGTGCCCGTTACCTCCCAGCCCCGCGCCAGCGCGGCGCGCGCGAAGAACCCGGCGGAATAGCCGAGGCCGAGGATCAGGATGTTCATGCGGCATCTTCCGTCTGGAGCATGAGCGCATGCCATTCGGCGCGCACCTGCGGGTCGTTCTCTTCGCCAAGGCCAGCGATGGCAAGTTGGCGGCCACGCTCGGGATCGAGTCTCCCCAGCGCCCAGACCGCCATGGCGCGGACGAGCGGCGAGGGATCGGCGAGATGGGGCAGGGCGCTATCGACAAGCTCGGCGCGGCCGCTGTTGCCGATCGCGATCAGGACATTCCGCAGGAAGCGGTCGCGCCCGGTGCGCTTCACCGGCGTGCCCGCAAAGAGCGTGCGGAAGGCGGGATCGTCGAGCCGGGCGAGCGCGGCGAGGTCGAGCCCGTCGAGCTCGTCCTTGAGCGCCAGCCGCGTCTCCTGCGCAGCCGCGGCAAACTTGTTCCAGGGGCAGACGGCGAGGCAGTCGTCGCAACCGAAGACGCGGTTGCCGATGCCGGGCCGCAGGGCGGTGTCGATATGGCCGGCATGCTCGATGGTGAGATAGGCGATGCAGCGGCGCGCATCGAGCTGATAGGGCGCCGGGAAAGCATCGGTCGGGCAGATGTCGAGGCAGCGCCGGCAGGAGCCGCAATGGTCGCGCTCGGCTGCATCCGCAGGTAGCTCCGCGGTGGTGTAGATCGCGCCGAGCAGCAGCCAGGAGCCGTGCTCGCGTGAGACCAGGACCGTGTGCTTGCCCTGCCAGCCGAGCCCGGCGGCCTGTGCCAGCGGCTTCTCCATGACGGGCGCGGTATCGACAAAGACCTTGACGTCGGCGCCGCCGCGCGCGGCGAGCAGCCCCGCGACGCTCTTCAGCTTGCCCTTGATGACGTCGTGATAGTCGCGCCGTCTCGCATAGAGCGAGATCGCGGCCTTGTCGGGCTGCGCGAGCATGGCAAGCGGATCGCCCTCGCCGGCATAGTTCATGCCGAGCATGACGACGGAACGGACCTCGCTCCAGAGCTGGCGCGGGTCGGCGCGCTGCGCCTGCCGCTCCGCCATCCAGCCCATCTCGCCCTGATAGCCATTGGCGAGCCAGGCTTCGAGGCGTTCCGGCGCCTGCGGGATCGCATCGGCCGAGGCGACGCGCATCACCGCGAAGCCTTCGGTGAGCGCCCGCGCTTCGACGGCGCGCTTAAGCTTCTCAGCCTTCAAAAATCCAGATTGTCGTAATGGGCGCTCGGAGCCATGCCCGGCACGCGGTCGCTCAGCAGCGGCCGGAAGCTCGGTCTCGACTTGATCCTCGCATACCATGCGCGAGCCGCCTCATCCTCTTCCCAGGGCACGTCGCCGAGATAATCGACGCAGGACAGATGCGCCGCTGCCGCGAGATCGGCATAGCTCATCTGCGCCCCCGCGAGCCAGTTCCGCTTGGCCAGCAGCCAGGAGATATAGCGCAGATGATAGCGCACATTGGCGCGCGCCGCGCGGATCGCGCTCATTTCCGGCGGGCCGCCGCCCTCGTCGCGGCTCATGAAGCGCTTCATCACCTTTTCCAGCACGAGCGGGCTGGTGATCTCGTCATGAAACTTGAGGTTGAACCAGTCGAGCAGGCGGCGCACCTCGACACGCTCGCCCGGGCCTTCCGGCAGCAGGCGGCGATCGCCGAGGGCGAGGCCTCGCGTCTCGTCGAGATATTCCGCGATCGGCCCGGCGCCGGGCACGGCGAGCCCGTTCTGCTCCTGGAAGACCGGCGTCGTACCCGCGGTATTGAGCTCGATGAACTCCCGCCGGCGCTCCCAGACGCGTTCCTCGACCAGTTCGGCCTCCATGCCGAACTCGCTGAGCACGAGGCGGATGAAACGCGAATGCGGGCATAGCGGGTAATGATAAAGGGTCGCCATGGCACTCATGAGGACTGTGAAGCAGGCAAAATGCGACGGAAGCAGGGCCGCCGGGCTTGCAGCGACCCGATAGACGACGGCGGCTTGCTATAATCATGCCGGAAAAACGCCACAACCCGCGATGATGGCGATCTCCGCAATTTGCCGCTGCTGCTTCGCGAAGTGGTAACCAATTTGCAAAGAGCTGGGCGTAAGCCGGCAGCAGGCTGACGCGGGCGGACGACCGGGCCGGCTGATTCGCACGAGGACAGCCTTCCATGCACAACCTGATCGAAGCCTTCATCCTCGGCATCGTCGAGGGCTTGACCGAGTTCCTACCGGTCTCCTCGACCGGACATCTGCTCCTGCTCGGCCATTTCCTCGGCTTCGAATCCAATGGCAAGACCTTCGAGGTGCTGGTCCAGCTCGGTGCGATCCTGGCTATCACGCTGGTCTATTTCCGCCGCCTGCTCGATATCGCCCTGCGCATTCCGAGCGACCCGTCGGCGCGCCGCTTCGTCATCGGCGTGCTCATCGCCTTCCTGCCGGCGGCGGTGATCGGCGCGTTGCTGCACGGCTTCATCAAGGGCGTGCTGTTCAACCCCTTCATCGTCTGCTGCACGCTGATCGCCGGTGGCCTGATCCTGCTCGTCGTCGACGAGCTGGAATTGCAGGAGAAGCATACCGACGCCACCACCTTCCCGCTGCCGATGTATTTCAAGATCGGGCTGATCCAGTGCCTGGCGATGGTGCCGGGCGTCTCGCGCTCGGGCTCGACCATCGTCGGCGCCATGCTGCTCGGCGCCAGCAAGCGCGCGGCGGCTGAGTTCTCCTTCTTCCTGGCCATGCCGACCATGGCCGGCGCCTTCGCCTATGACCTGCTCAAGAGCTACAAGAACCTCACCTTCGACGATGGCGTGCTCATCGGCGTCGGCTTCGTCGCCGCCTTCTTCTCGGCGCTGATCGTGGTGAGGAGTTTCCTCGACTTCGTCTCGAAGCGCGGCTTCGCGCCCTTCGCCTGGTGGCGCATCATCGTCGGCATGGTCGGCCTCGCCGGCCTCTGGATCGTCGGCTGATCAGGCAGGCCGCGCCGGGTCGTTGAGAGAGTCGGCGAGCGTCGGCGTCCGGCTTGGCGTGAGTTGCGGCAGCGAGGCCGTCTGCCGCTCGATCATGCGGTGGACAACCGGCGGGTTCGGGCCGCTATGCAGCGCGCGGACCTGCTCGCCGATCTCGGCATCGGCCTGGGTGACGCGCTGGTTCTGCCGGACATACTCGACCCAGGTCGGGCTGTCGTAACGCTCGATCCAGAGCGTTGGGTCGGTCAGGTCGCGCAGCAGTGTCCAATGCCGGGCGCCGTCGCGGCGCCGGATGCGCCGCCGCTCCGCCATCACGGTCAGGAAGGCGACGACGTCCTCGGGCTTGATGATGTATTCGATGGTGACGATGACCGGGCCGGAGCGCGGCTCGATATCGACCGCGACCTTGGGCTCGCGCCAGCGGCTGAGCGGGTCGAGATTGAGGGCCTCGAGCGGCGGTAGCCGGTAGCGCAGTCCTAGCACGGCACCGGCGACGAGGACTACGGCCGACATCAGCAGCGCCTTCTCGACGCCGAAATGTAGCGCCGAGCGGCCCCAGGCCCAGCTTCCCATCGCCATGCCGCCGAAGGTTGCCATCTGGTACATCGCCAGTGCCCGGCCGACGACCCAACGCGGCGCCGAGAGCTGCACCGTCGCGTTGAAGGTCGAGAGCGCCAGGACCCAGCAGGCGCCGCAGACGCACAGGCCCGCCATGGCCAGCCATATCGTCTTGCTGAAGGCGATCAGCGTGACGCCGCAGGCATAGGCGACGAAGGTCGAGCGGACGAGCGCCTCGGTGCTCATTGCCCGGCGCAAACGCGCGCTCATGAAGGCGCCCGCTACCGCGCCGGCGCCGAAAGCGCCGAGCAGCACGCCATAGGTCAGCGGGCCGCCGCGCACGAGATCGCGCGCGATCAGCGGCAGCAGCGCCAGGCCGACGATGGCGCCGAAGCCGTAGACGAAGGCGCGCAGCGTGACGGTGCGGATATTCGGGGACATCGCGACATAGCGGATGCCCGCGCTCATCGCGATGAACAGGGTCTCGCGCGGCAGCAGGCGCTCGACCTTGGGCGGCTGCCAGCGCGCCAGCACGACGAGCAGCGGGATATAGCTGAAGGCGTTGATGATGAAGGCCGCGACCGCGCCAGCCGCGGCGACGATCGCGCCGCCGATCGCGGGGCCGACGCTGCGGGCGATGTTGAACGCGACGCTGTTCAGCGTCACCGCCGCCGGCACGTCCCGGCGCGGGACCATGTCGCCGACCGAGGATTGCCAGGCCGGGTTGTTCAGCGCCGTGCCGCAGCCGATCAGGAAGGTGAAGGTCAGCAGCAGCCAGGGCGTGATCAGGCCGAACCAGGCGAAGACAGCAAGCCCGATCGAGACCGTCAGCATGAAGCCCTGCGCGATCAGCAGGATCTTGCGCCGGTCATAATTGTCGGCGATGGCCCCGGCCGCCAGCGAGAACAGCATCACCGGCAGCGTCGTCGAGGCCTGCACCAGCGCCACCATCTCGGCCGAGGGCGAGATCGAAGCCATCATCCAGGAGGCGCCGACCGCCTGGACGAGGCCGCCGAAATTCGAGACCAGGCTGGCGAACCAGACGGCGCGGAAGATCGGTTGCTGCAGCGGAACGAAGGGCGAAACCCGAGCCTGCGTAGGCTTGATGCCCTCCGAGGCGAGCTCGGCTTCTACGACATCGGCCGTGGGTTGGGCGTGCTGGTCGTCAGGCATGTCATAGGGTTAGAGCATGAGCGCTGGAGGGGGAAACCCTTTCCATCTGGAAGATGTCGAAACTTGGAAAGTTTTTCTCTCACGCAGCTCGTGCGGTCGCCGGCTCGCGCGCCTGCCGTGGCGGGCGGGGGGGGGGGGGGGGGGGGGGGCGGGGGCGCGGGCCCCCCCCCCCCCCCCCCGGCGCCC
>NZ_JANLGI010000015.1 GCF_024655635.1 Allobosea sp. 47.2.35
GACAGGCCGTCGCCCGCGCCGCGCCGCGTGCCCCGGCCGCCCCCGACAACGCGGCACGCCAGCGCCAGGCCGTCAGCGTCCGCGTCGATCTCGACCGCATCGACAAGCTGATGAACCTGGTCGGCGAGATCGTCATCACCCAGTCCATGCTGGTCGAATGCGTCCGCTCGCTGCCCTACGACGTCCACGCCAAGACGGCCGAGGGCATGCTGACGCTCTCGCGTCAAACGCGCGAATTGCAGGACCATGTCATGGCGGTCCGCGCCCAGCCGGTGAAGGCCGTGTTCCAGCGCATGCCGCGCCTGGTCCGCGAACTCGCCCAGACGCTGGGCAAGGAAGTGCGGCTGGTGCTCGAAGGCGAGAACACCGAGGTCGACAAGACGATCATCGAGGAGCTCGCCGATCCGCTGACCCACATGATCCGCAATTCGATGGATCACGGGCTGGAGACGCCGGACGAGCGTGTCGCTGCGGGCAAGTCGCGCGAAGGCACGATCAAGTTGATCGCCGAGCATCGCGCCGGCCGCATCGTCATCTCCGTCACCGATGATGGACGCGGCATCGGCCGCGACAGGCTCCTGGCCAAGGCGCGCTCGCGCGGTCTCGTCGGCGCCGATGAGAAGCTCGCGCCGGAGGAGATCGACCAGCTCATCTTCGCCGCCGGCCTGTCGACGGCCGAGGTCATCAGCGACGTGTCAGGCCGCGGCGTCGGCATGGACGTCGTGCGCCGCAACGTGGAATCGCTCGGCGGCCGCATCTCGGTCGATTCCGAGCCGGGCCGGGGCTGCAAGTTCACGCTGGCCCTGCCGCTGACGCTCGCGGTGCTCGAAGGCATGGTGATCCGCTGCGGCGATGACCGCTACGTCATCCCGATCGCCTCGGTCATCGAGACGCAGCATCTCGCCTCGACCCCGATCGAGCGTCTGCCCTTCGGCCAGGAAGTCCTGCGCTGGCGCGGCGAGGTCACTCCGCTCTATCGCCTCGGCGACGTGATGGGCTCGATGGGCACCACCAACGAGAACATCGTGATCATCGCCGAGAACGAGCGCGGCAACAATGTCGGCATCGCCGTCGACGAGATCGTCGGCCAGCAGCAGGTCGTCGTGAAGAGCCTCGAGGCGAATTACGGCGCGGTCAACGGTGCCTCGGCGGCGACGATCCTCGGCGACGGCCTTGTCGCCCTGATCCTGGATATCGACTCGATGCTACGGCTTGCCGCGTCCGGCAGCCGCAACCCCCAATCTGACCTCAAAATGGCTGGATGACCATGACGCTCCAACTCGGCGAAAAGCACTTCTCGTCTGCACAGCCGGAAGCGGCTGCGCGCCGGATCGTGACCTTCAAGGTCGGCGACCGCACCTTCGGCATCGATGTCGGCATGGTCCGCGAGATCAAGGGCTGGCAGGCGACGACGCCGCTGCCGCATGCGGCCCCGCATGTGCGCGGCGTGCTCAACCTGCGCGGCGTCATCCTTGCGGTCTACGACCTGCGCACCGCGATCGGGCTCGGCGCCACCGAGGCGACGGCGACCCATGTCATCGTGGTCGTCGATGTCGAGGACAAGACCGCCGGCCTGCTGGTCGACTCGGTCTCGGATATCGTCGACGTTCCGGTCACCGCGGTTCGTCCGGCTCCCGACCTGGAGCGCGACGAGCACGGCCTGATCGAAGGCCTCGTCCTGCTCGACACCGATATCGTCGCGCTGCTGGATCTCGCGGCCGTGATCCGCGAAGGCGGCGCCGAGGCCCAGATCAAGACCAGCCGGGCCGCCTGACCTTTTGAGACCAGCCCGAGCGTAGCGTTCAAGAAGCGGGCGAGAACAAGAAACGATCGAACCCCATGGGCAGCGCGCTCGGCCCCTTCTCACGTCTCTCGGTCAGCCAGCCGCTGCTCGCCGCCGGTTCGGCTGCGCTCGCCGGCAGCCTGGCGTCCTATGCCGCCTTCGCCGGTGCGCCCGCCCTGGGTGCCGCCGCGGTCGCGACGGTCGCGCTGTTCGGCGGCGCTGCGGCCTGGGGCACGACCCGTCCGCTCGCGCGCAGCGCTGCCGCTGCGGCTCGACTGGCCGAGGGCGGCGACGTCACATTTCCCAACCTGTCCGGATCAGGCGAGGGGGCGGATCTGTCGCGCGCGCTCGCAGCCATCCATGAACAGGGCCAGGAAGCCGAGCGCCTGCGCGCGGCGCTCGACCATGGCCGCGCCAGCATCATGCTCTGCGATCCCGCCGGCCGGGTCGTCTATGTCAGCAAGGCGCTGCTGCGCTTCTTCGGCGAGGCGCAGGAGGATTTCCGCGCCGCCTTTCCCGGCTGCTCCGCCAAGGACATGCTGGGTCGCGTCATGGAGCGCGTGCAGGGCGAGCATCAGCCGCTCAGCGGCCAGCCGGTGCGCCTCACGCTCGGCCGCCGCACGATCTGCCTGACCCTGACCGCGATGATGCGTGCCGATGGCCGCAGCTTCGGCACTGCCGTGGAATGGCGCGAGATGACCGGCGATCTCAAGCTCGCCGGTGAAATCGTGACGCTCGTCGAGGCGGCCGAGTCCGGAGACTTTTCCCGCCGTCTGTCGTCGGAAGGGCAGCCGCTGCCGCTCGGCCATGCGGTCAAGGGCCTGAACCGGATCAATGCGCTGCTCGAGGGCACGTTCGACCAGATGGCCGATGCCGTCTCCGGGATGGCGGAAGGCGACCTGAACCGCCGCGTCCCGGTGACCCATCAGGGCAGCCTCGGCCAGCTTCAGGACAGCCTCAACGAGACGCTCGAACGGTTCGGAGCGACCTTCGAGACGATCCGGGCGACCGCAGGCCGGGTTTCACAGGTCGCGGCCGAGGTCGATGCCGCGACCACGGAGCTCGCGGCCGGCGCCGGGCGAGCTGCCGCCGATCTCGGCGAGGCTTCGGCCGCAGCCGAGCAGGTCGCGTCTTCGGTCGGGCGCAGCAGCATCCGCACCCGCGAGGCCGGCGAGCTCGCCGGCGAGACGATGAGCGTCGCGCAGCAGGGACAGGGCGTCGTCACGCGCGCGATCGGCGCGATCGAGCGGATCGAAAGCTCGTCGCTGAAGATTTCCGAGATCGTCGGCGTGATCGACGAGATCGCCTTCCAGACCAACCTGCTGGCGCTGAACGCCGCGGTCGAGGCGGCGCGTGCCGGCGATGCCGGAAAGGGCTTTGCCGTGGTCGCGTCCGAAGTGCGCTCTTTGGCGCAGCGTTCGGCGCAAGCGGCCAAGGATATCAAGGGGCTGATCGCCTCGTCGAACGGGCAGGTCGCGGAGGGCGTCGGCTTCGTCCGCGAGACCGGCACGGCGCTGGAGCGCATCGTCGCGGCGGCGGGCAAGGTTTCCGCGACGGTCTCCGAGATCGCCACCGCGACGGCCGAGCAGGCCGGCGGGGCCGGCGAGATGGGCCGCAGCGTCGCCAAGATGGACAAGGGCGTCAGGCAGAACAGCGATCTCGCCGAGCGCAGCGCCGAGGCTGCGGCCGAACTCGCCGACCAGGCGGCCGCGCTGCACGCCCATATCGAGGCGCTCGGCGGACACCACACATTGCACGGCGCTCCGGCTCCGGCCCGGCGCGGCGTCGCGCCCGTGGCGACCCCGGTGTCGCCGCGGACCGTGCAGCAGACACAGCATCGTCGCGTCGCCGCTGGCGGCCGGATGGGGATTTGAGTGATGAACAGACCTGCCTCGTCCAATCCCTTCGCGGCGGCCCAGCCCGCGATGGCCGACGTCACCCTGACCCGCGACGACATGAAGTTCATCGCCACGCTGGTCTATGAGCAGGCCGGTATCGTCATCCGCGAGCACAAGGAAGCGATGACGCGCGGCCGTCTGGCGCGGCGCGTCAAGGCGCTCGGCATGAATTCGGTCGCGGAATACTGCGCCTTCCTCAAGACGCCGCAGGCCGCGGGCGAATTGCCCGAGCTGATCAACGCGGTGACGACGAACCACACCGCGTTCTTCCGCGAGCGCCACCATTTCGATCATCTGCGCAAGGACGTGATGCCGCGCCTCCTGCAGGAGCGTTCCGGCCGGCGCGGCCGCATCCGGATCTGGTCGGCGGCATGCTCGTCCGGCGAGGAGCCCTATTCGATCGCCGCCTCCTGCCGCGACGTGGTGGGGCCGCGCAGCGACCTCGACTTCAAGATCCTGGCGACCGATATCGATACCGACATCCTGACGCGCGCCGAGGCCGGCATCTATCCGGCGGAGCTGTTCGAGCGCCTGCCGTCCGATGTGAAGCCGATGCTCAAGCTCGAAGGCGGGGCAGGGCGGGGCGAGGCCCGGATCAGCGAAGAGCTGCGCCGGATGATCGCCTTCAAGCGGCTCAACCTGATCGAGAAATGGCCGATGAGCGGCCCGTTCGACGTGATCTTCTGCCGCAACGTCTTCATCTATTTCGACACGCAGACCAAGGCCTCGATCCTCGACCGTTTCGTGACGCTGCTGGCGCCTGGCGGCTTCCTCTATCTCGGGCACTCGGAATCGCTGCCGCAACCGCATCCGAACCTGCGCCTGATCGGCCGCACCATCTACGAGAGGACTGCATGAGCGTCTCCCGGTCCTCTCGCCGCTATTTCGATCCGCGCTTCCAGGCGACGATCATCACCGTCGCGCCGGGCGAGCACGAGATCACCTCCGCCAAGGACGAGATCGTCGCGACCGTGCTCGGCTCCTGCGTCTCGGTCTGCATGCGCGATCCCGTCGCCGGCGTCGGCGGCCTGAACCATTTCCTGCTGCCGAAGAACAATGGCGGCTCGGATTCCAGCGCTGGCGAGCGCTATGGCGACACCGCCATGGAGGTGCTGATCAACGACCTGTTGAAGCGCGGCGCCAAGAGGAGCAATTTCGAGGCGAAGGTCTTCGGCGGGGCGCGCGTGCTCTCGGGCGCCACGATGCTCGCGATCGGCGACGGCAACATCGCCTTCGTCAACGAATTCCTGAAGGTCGAGGGCATCCCGGTGGTCTCGCGGGATGTCGGCGGCACGCGCTCGCGGCGCATCCATTACCAGCCCTCGACGGGCCGGGCCTGGGTACAGCATGTCCAGCCCACCGCGCGCGACAGCGGCCACGAGCAGGAAGTCGCCTATCTCAACCGGCTCAAGACGCAGCCGGTGGCTGGTGAAGTGGAGGTCTGGTGATGGTTGTCGCGACGTCTTCCGCTGCCCCGGTCAAGGTCCTCGTCGTCGACGATTCCGTGCTGATGCAGAAGCTGATGACGCAGATCATCAATTCTGCGCCGGGCTTCGAGGTGATCGGCATCGCCGGCAGCGCCGAGGAGGGCTGGGACGCCATCCAGGAGCTCAGGCCCGATGTCGTGACGCTCGATCTCGAACTGCCGGGCCGGCACGGCCTGAAGCTTCTGGCGCGCGTGCTGAAGCAGGACCCGCTGCCCGTGCTGATCGTCTCGGCCTTCGGTGGTCCAGGCGCGGACAACACCATCCAGGCGCTGGAGCTCGGCGCGATCGACTTCATCGAGAAGCCGGATGGTACGACCCATACGCTCGACGGCTTCATGAAGCATCTCGTCGCGGCTTTGCAGCGCGCCGCGGCCAGCCGCAAGATGATCGCCGCCGCTAGGCAGATGACGCAGATGGCCGCCGCTGCACCGGCCCGTCCTGCTGTGGCCCCGCCACGGGAGCCGGCCCGCAGCGGCAAGACCTCGATGATCGCGATCGGCGCCTCGACCGGCGGCGTGCCGGCCGTGCAGACGGTGATGCGCGATCTCGCCCATCTCAGGCTACCGATCGTCGTCGTGCAGCACATGCCGCCGGGCTACACGGCGAAGTTCGCGGCGCGGCTTGCGACCGCGACGGGCCTCGATGTGCGCGAGGCGGCTGACGGTGATAAGCTGCGTCCCGGTATGGCCGTGGTGGCGCCGGGTGGGCCGCGGCATCTCGAGATCGAGGAACGCCGCGGCGAGTTCGTCTGCGTGCTGCGCGAGGGGCCGCTGGTCAGCGGTCATTCGCCTTCCGTCGACGTGATGTTCCATTCCGTGGCACGCAGCGTCGGCAGCCATGCGGTCGGCATCCTGCTGACCGGCATGGGGCGCGACGGTGCTGACGGATTGTTAGCCATGCGCAAAGCCGGCGCCGAGACGTTAATCCAAAGCGGGGAGACCTGCGTGGTAAACGGGATGCCGAAAGCGGCTTTCGAGATCGGAGCCGCCGACAGGGTCGTCCCGCTCACCCAGATCGGTGGAGCAGTCGGGCAGCTGGTCGGCGAGCGGCCGAATCTACGCACCGCGTAAGGAGCAAAAGTTATGTCAAAGGCCAGAAGCGAATACCGCATCCTGGTGGTCGACGACCAGAAGAGCATGCGCGGCCTGGCGACCTATTTCCTCAAGCAGATCGAGTTCCAGGACATCGACGAGGCGGAGAACGCCCGCGAGGCCCTGATGAAGATGCAGACCAAGCGCTATGATCTGCTGCTGCTCGACTGGAACATGGACGGCATGAGCGGCATCGACCTGCTGCGCGCCATCCGCTCGGTGCCGGAACTGAACCAGATCAAGATCATCATGGCGACCTCGGAACGCTCGGTCGACAAGATGGACGAGGCGACCAGCAACGGCGCCGACCATTACGTCGTGAAGCCCTACGAATTGCGCGACCTCGAGGTGCGGGTGAAGAAGGTCCTCGCTTGCTGAGAGTTGTCTGCAGAGGCCTTGCGGTCTCGCCATCGTGAAGCGAAGCCCCGCGCCGGCCGGCTGCGGGGCTTTCTGCTTTGGGGCATGATGCCGCCCGTTCGGCTGTCGAACCGGAGAGATGTCATGCTGCCGTCGCGCCGCCAGATCGTCGCCGGGATCGCCGGGGCGACTGCTGCCGGTCTCGTGCCTCGCTCAGTTGCGGCGCAGGCTCTAACCGGCGCCCATGCCTTCGGCTTCGACAAGCCGGGCGGCGGGCGCATGCCGCTCGCCGATTATCGCGGCCGGCCGATCCTCGTCGTCAACACCGCGACGCGCTGCGGCTATGCCGGGCAGATGGCGACGCTGGAACAGCTCTGGCAGCGCTATCAGGCGCGCGGGCTGATGCTCGTCGCCGTGCCGAGCAATGATTTCGGCGGGCAGGAGCCGCTCGAGGGCGCGGCCATCGCCGAGGCCGCCCGCCAGAGCCATGGCGCGACCTACGCCTTCGTCGAGAAGACCGTGGTGCGCGGGCTGGAGGCGCATCCGTTCTATCGCTGGGCCGCTTCGGAGAAGCCCGCGGACACACCGCGCTGGAACTTCCACAAATATCTGATCGGCCGCGACGGCGCGCTGCTCGGCGGCTTTCCGTCCGGGACTGACCCGCTCTCGCCGCAGCTTGTGCAGGCGATCGGGCGTGAGTTGGCGGCGGGTTGAGCCGCCTTGCTCCGAAGCCCGAGGCTATCTCACTTCTTCGGTCGGAAGGCCGCGATCACTTCAGGATCGGTTTCGAGCCTGGGCCCCTCGATCAGGTCGATGCAATAGGGGATCGCCGGCATCACGGCGTCGAGGCATTCGGCGATGGCGCGGGGGCGGCCGGGCAGGTTGACGATCAGCGACTTCCCGCGAATGCCCGCCGTCTGGCGCGAAAGGATCGCTGTCGGCACCTTGGCGAGGCTCACCTGCCGCATCAATTCACCGAAACCGGGCATCGGCTTCTCGACGACGTCCTCGGTTGCCTCCGGCGTGACATCGCGCGGGGCCGGGCCGGTGCCGCCGGTGGTGACGATCAGGCAGCAGCCTTCCTTGTCGGCGAGATCGCGTAGCGTCTCGGCAATTGTCGCGCGATCGTCGGGGATGACGCGCGCGACAGGTTCCCAGGGCGAGGTCAGGACTTTTCGGAAATAGGCATCGATGGCCGGCCCGCCCTCATCCGTATAGATGCCGGCCGAGGCGCGATCGGAGACCGTCACGATTCCGATCCGGGCGGTTGCGCTCATCGTCTCTCTCCTGCAGGTGGCCTGCTGTATCGGCGGGCCGGATGGGCGGTCAAGCCGGCTCGCCAGCACCGGGATGATCTGGTAGCGCAGCGCCATGCGTCTTGCCGCAGCCTTGTCCGGTTCTGCCGAACCACGCAGCTTTGCCACCAGCTTCGCGGCGACGGTCGCGCTGGCGGTCGGTCTGTTGGCGGCGCTGACGCTTTGGCGCGATCCCTACTGGGTGTTTCGCGACAACCCGCCCTGGACGCGCGACGGCGTCGGTGCGAGCCGCCTGCTCGATGTCGAGATGCGCCTGATCAAGCCGCTCCAGATCGCGAGGCTGAAGCCGCAGACGCTGCTGATCGGCTCGTCGGTGGTTTATCGCGGCATCGATCCGCGCGATGCCTCGGCCGAGGCAGGGCAAGTCTACAATGCTGGCTTTTCAGCCCTGATGGCGCGGGAACTACCGGTTCTCGCGGCTCTTGCAGTCGATGTCGGCAGCGTCAGGCGGGTCGTGATCGAGCTCGACTATTTCATGTTCACGGCCTGGCCGCCGCCTCCGCCGATCGACCGGAAACTCGCGACGGCAACGGGGCGCCGGGAGGCGCTGGTCTCGGTCGTGCTCAATCCGAAGGCGATCGACAATCTGCGCGGACCGCGGCCGCTGCGGACCGAGCCCGGCCTCTGGCACGGCGACGGCTACAAGGCGACGCCGGATTTCGATGCCGCGCTGGTCGGCAGGATCAGCCGTGAGCAGAATATCGCGGCGATGACCTATCGGCCGGACGATCTGACTTATCTTGAACGGGCGCTCGACCTGCTACGGGGGCTGGAGGTCACGATCGTCCTGTCACCGATGAGCGCGGCGCAGCGGCAGCTCGTCACCGATGGCGCGCGCGCTGGCGAGCTGGCCATCTGGCGGCAAGACATCGCCGCTCTGGCGGCGCGGCGCGGCTTGCCATTCCATGACTTCGTCTCGAACCATCCGTTCGAGGATTTCGATCCCGCCAAGGCGTCGTCGCGCTACTGGCTCGACACCTTGCACTTCAAGCCGGAGGTCGGCCGCTGGCTGCTCGGGCGGATCGGGCTCGGGCGGCATCCCGCAGGCGCCTGAGCCACATCCGGGCGAAGGTGGCGATCTCGGCCGCGCCAGCACGGCCCGGGCCGACGCGGATGATCGCATTGGCCATCTCGCGGCGCTCGCCCCAGACATAGGTGCCGGCATCGACGCCTTCGCCGGCGCCGCTGTCGAAGAAGGCGGGCGGCGTGCCGTTGAAATCGGCCTGCAGCATGGCGATCGCCAGGGTTCGGCCGGGGGAGTGGCGGCCTTGAGTCTCGTCATAGGCGATCTTGAGGAAATGCCGGCGATTGCCGCTTTCGACCAGCAGGCCCATGGCGATGGCGCGCCCGTCATGCAGCAAGGTGTCGATCAGCAGCGTGTCGTCGGCGGCGCTAAGCTCGGCCAGGCGGCGGATATAGGCGGTGTCGGCCGGCAGGCAGGCGATGGCGGTGCCAGCTTCGCCCTTCCAGCCGGAAGCTTCGAGCGCGAGGAAGGCATCAAGCGCTTCAAGGGCCGTGCGGCCGCGATTGCGCCGGAAGGTGAGGGCGCCCTGCTTCCCCACCTGCCGGAACTGCTGCATCCGCTTCTTGTAGGACGAGCCGAGCGTGCGCCTGAGGTAGGCTTCGAAATTGTCGTCCGGGCGCGGGATCATCACCGGGCGGACCCAGCGCTCATAGGTCGAGATCGCGCTGCCGGTCTGGCGGCAGGCTTCGGCCAAGGCGGCATAGCAGGGGCCGTCTAGCGGAAGCAGCGGCAGAAGGAGACGGTGTGGCAGATCGCGCGAGCCGAGGAGATAGCGCATCAGCGCGCGTGCCGCCTCGGCCGCATGGTCGCGGTCGAGCACCGGCAGCGACGAGACCTCGTAGAGCGGTACCAGCGGCGATGCGAGGGAGGCGGCAAAGCCGCTGCGCCAGCCATGCTCGCGCCGGAAGGCCCAGACGCCGACGAGCTGTTCGAAATCGAGGGCTTCGCTGAGCCAGGCGCAGAGAACGACGATCTCGTCCTCCGGCACCAGCGTCGTCGCGGCCGAGACGGCGGCCGGTGCCATATGCGGATTTGGCTCCAGCGCGTGGCGCGCGAGCTCCGCGAAAACCGGCCCCAGCTCCGCGTAAGCGGTGGGGCCGAGGCGCCTGACGACGATCGTGCTCAAGACCGATGGCCGTCCCGGTTCGGCCGGCGCAACTCGCCGCGCAGGGAGAGGACGAAGGCGATGACCTGCGCGGTCGCGCGGTAAAGCTCCTCGGGAATCTGGTCATCGAGTTCCACGGCCGAAAGCGCCTGTGCCAAGATCGCATTCTGCTCGACGGCGACGTTATGCTCCCTGGCGGTCTCGACGATGCGTTCGGCCAGTTCGCCACGGCCCTTCGCGGTGACGCGCGGCGCACCATGCCCGTCATATTCGAGCGCGACGGCGATGCGGGGCGGCTGCGGCGCACTCATGACAGGCGATCCAGGAACTGGCCGGCGGTCGGCTGCATCACGCGTGGCTGGCCGGTATGGATGTCGATGGCGCCGCTGGCGAAATCGGCGTCGAGCAAGGCACCTTCGAGGCCGGGCGCCGCGCCGCGCAGGAGTTGGCTGGTTTCCTCGCGCTCGGCCCAGATCGAGACGCCGACATCGCGGCCCTGCAAGGTGACGACGCCCTGGAGCGGCCCCATCGGCTCGACATCGAGCGCGAAACGGATGCGCCAGACCGGTGGGCTCACGCCCTGCGCATCGCGGCGAGGCGGATCGCGCTCGACCTGGAGCGGCAGCATCGCGATGCCATGCTGGAAGGCGAGCGGAATCTCGGCGAGCCAGCGCTGTGCCGGTTGCGTGCCGTCCTGCCGGCCAGGCTCCAGCGGTAGCGAGGCATATTGCGTCAGCTTGATCCGGTCGAGCGCGGCCTCGGTCTGGTCGAGCAGGGTCTCGGCGATGGCGAGCGGCTTCTCGCCCGGCGCCAGCGAGGGCTCCACGGCTGGCTGCGGCGCAAGGGGGCCGTCGCGTCGCGGCGGGGCTAGGCGGGTGGATTGGTCCATGGAGCCGGCCTGCTGCTCCGCTGCCTGCTCGCTGCCGTGGTCATGACGGCTCGCCTTCGGGTCCGGCGACAGGGCGTCGATGATCGGCAGCAGGGTTTCGCGCAGCGCTTGCAGGCCGGCCTTGAGATCGCCTTGCCGCGGCGTAGGCAGTGCTGCGGCCTGACGCGCGTCGAGGAAGAGCCCGGACGCCTGAAAGGCTTCCTTCAACCTTGCCGCCGTCGGCGCCTGCCTTTCGGCCGGAATGGCCTGCGCCAGCACCTGCTGGATCGCGGGCGGCAACGTCTTGGGCAGGGCCAGCGAGATCGAGCCCTGCGCGATGGCGCGCAGATTGGCGAAGAGCGGGGCTAATCCTCCTTGCTGCTGAAGCATGGGGCCGAGCAGCGGCCCGGCGATGGCGCGCGCGGTTGCGGCCGTGATCACCGGAGGAGCGGGAGACGTGGCGGTCGCCGGCGGGGCGGGGCTGACGGGGGTGGGGTTGGCGGATGCGGAGCCTGCCGCGACCGGAGGCGTGGCTGCCGGCAGGCCCAGCGTCTGCAACGCTTGCTGCAGGAAGGCCTGCTGCACAGCGACCGGGGAGGGTGGATGCGCGGCCTGCGCGGCTGCTGGCGCCGGCATGGCGACGGGCTGTGGCGTAGGAGCGGGGCCGGCGGCCGAGAGCGGCCGGGCTGGGGCGGTTGCCGAAGCCGGAAGCGCGTTGAGCTGCCCAGGTTGGGGCGCCGGGGCCGATTGCGACTGAGGCTGCCCGGTCGCAGCTGCCGATGGCGGGCGCACGTCGACCAATGTGGCGCGCAGGTCGCCGCCGGGCTGCTCGGGAGGGTCGAGGCGCAGGAGCAAGGTTGCTCCTGGCTGCAAGGCGGCTTGCCGCGCCTGCGGGCCGGCGAGGACGAGCGCGACCTTGGTCTCGCCGATCATGGCCGTCGCGGTGCCGTCCGGTTCCAGCGAAGCGAGCCTGGCCTGCACCGTCCGGCCAGCCGTCAGCTCGCCGCCAGCGTCGAGCGCCTGCAGCAAGGTGGCAAGGGTCTGGCTCTTGACGAGCTGGGCGAGATTCATCGGGTGGACCTGTGACGACGCACCACCCTGTCACGAAAGATTAAGCATTTCCTTGCTGGCCGGCCGCGCCATGCAGGGCGTGCCTGCGCGCCGGGCGCTGGCGTATGGCGCGGCGCTGCGGCAGGTTTGGCCACCCCGTTCGAGGATATCTGCCATGGACTATCGCCGTCTCGGTCGCTCCGGCCTCAAGGTCTCGCCGCTCTGCCTGGGCACGATGATGTTCGGCGGTCCGACTGAGGAGGCGACCTCGCGCCGGATCATCGACAGCGCCCGCGAGGCCGGGATCAATTTCATCGATACGGCCGATGTCTATAACGAGGGCCAGTCCGAGGAGGTCACGGGCCGCGCCATCGCCGCGCATCGCTACGACTGGGTGCTGGCGACCAAGGTCGCGAACATCATGGGCAAGGGGCCGATGAAAGGCGGGCTGTCGCGGCGCTGGGTGCTGCGCGCCTGCGAGGACAGCCTGCGCCGGCTCGGCACCGAGACGATCGACATCTACTACCTCCACAAAGAGGACCACACGACGCCGCTGGAAGAGACGGTGCATGCGATCGCCGATCTCGTGCGGCAGGGCAAGATCCGGCATTTCGGGGTCTCGAACTATCGCGCCTGGCGCCTCGCCGAGATCTGCCGGCTCTGCGACGAGCTCGGCATCGATCGGCCGGTCGTCAGCCAGCCCTATTACAACGCGATGAACCGCATGCCCGAGGTCGAGCATCTGCCGGCCTGCGGCTATTTCGGCCTTGGCGTCGCCTCCTATTCGCCCTTGGCGCGCGGCGTTCTCACGGCGAAATACGCGCCGGGTCAGGCCCCGGCGGAAGGCACGCGCGCCGGACGCGGCGACCGGCGGATGATGCAGGCGGAGTGGCGCGAGGAAAGCCTGATCATCGCCCAGACGATCAAGGAGCACGCCGCCGGGAAGGGGCTGACGCCGATCCAGTTCGCGGTGCGCTGGGTGCTGAACAATGCCTTCGTGACGGCCGCGATCGCCGGTCCGCGCACCTTCGAGCAATGGGAGGCCTATCTTGCGGCGCTCGATGCCGGGTTCGATGCCGAGGATGAGGCGCTGATCGACCGGCTGGTGCCGGCCGGGCATCCCTCGACGCCGGGCTACAGCGACCCGGCCTATCCGCTCGAAGGGCGCGTCAGCCGCGCCTGAGCGATGAGGCGCTCAATTCATCATGCAGAAGCCGCCGACCACCATATCGGTCTGGCACCACGGCTTCTTGGTCTCGCTGGTGGACGAGAGGCGCAGCGGTACAGGCTCTTCGCGCGGCTGATGGGCTGTCGCCGGGGGAAAAGGCACGCGCTCGGGCTGCTTGGCGGCGGCTTGGGCACGGTTGGCGCCCAGCGCGACGCCGGGCACGACGACGACGCTGCGGCTGGTCGTGGTGGACGAGCCGGAACTGCGTCCGCCCCCGCGGAACCGCGCCGCCTCGGCCTGGACAGGCAGCAAGGTGGCGGTCGCGAGCAGGCAGGCGAGGGCGGCGATGCGGCGCATGGAGGCAGTCTCCCGATTGCCGACAGGATGCCGTGATCTGCCGCTAGGGCAAGGAAAGCCTGAAATCAGTCTCAGCGAGGCGTTAACGCGGATTTTCAGGCGGCGGCGCGTGGCCGGGTGAGACTGTCCCATGCGGCCATGGCGCCCTGCGCGATCGTCTCCAGCATTGGGCGTGAGGCACCGTCGCGCGCCTGGATCGACATGCCCTGCTGAACGGTGACGTAATAGCTCGCGATCCCCGGCAGATCGAGCGAGGCCGGCAATTCGCCTTCAGTGATGGCCCGCCGCAGCCGCTGCTCGATCATGCTGACGCTGCCGGCCCGCATCTCGCGCAGGATGCGGCTGGTCTCGTCGCCGACGCCGACGGCATTCACCGCCGAGAGCACGACCATGCAGCCGGGTGGCCGGCCGGGCCGGGTGAAGGTCCTGGCGCTCGCCATCAGATAACCTTCGAGCGCGGCCCGCGCGGTGGGCGCGTCCTGGAGCGGTGCCAGAATATCGTCGCTCTCGGTCGTGGCGAAATGGTGGATCGCCTCGCGATAGAGCGCCTCCTTGCTGCCGAAGGCGGCATAGAGGCTCGGCGAGTTAATGCCCATGGCCTCGGTGAGGTCGCTCATCGAGGCCGCCTGGTAGCCGCGCTCCCAGAAGACGTCCATGGCGCGCTCCAGCGCGGCCTGCCGGTCGAAACTGCGTGGACGGCCCCGCTCGGCCATGGATTCGGCTCCTCGGAATTATTTTTGTGATGACCATTATATATTTCTCTTGACGGCCTCAGGCAAGCGCATCATGTATTGTGTATCGATCATCACATAAATGGAGTTTGCCATGTCACGCCTTGCCGGAAAGCGCGCGCTCGTCACCGGCGGCAGCCGCGGAATCGGCGCCGCCATCGCCCGCAGGCTCGCTGCCGAGGGCGCCGATGTCGCGCTGACCTATGAGCGCTCCGCCGACAAGGCGGCAGCGGTCGTCAGGGAGATCGAGGCGCTCGGCCGCAAGGGCTTCGCCATCGCCGCCGACAGCGCCGACCCTGCCGCGGTGACGCGCGCGGTCGATGATGCCGCCAGGGCGCTCGGCGGGCTCGATATCCTCGTCAACAATGCCGGCATCTATCGCGGCGGCCCGGTCGCCGACTGGAGCCTCGCCGATATCGATGCGACGCTTTCGGTCAATGTCCGCGCTGTGGTGCTGGCTTCGCAGGCGGCTGCGGCGCATCTGGGCGAGGGTGGGCGGATCATCTCGACCGGCTCCTGCCTCGCCGACCGCGTCGTCGAGCCCAATGTCACGCTCTATGCGATGAGCAAGGCGGCGCTGATCGGCTTCACCAAGGGGCTGGCGCGCGATCTCGGGCCGCGCGGTATCACGGTCAACATCGTCCATCCCGGCTCGACCGATACCGACATGAACCCTGCCGGCGGCCCCGGTGCCGATGCCCAGCGGGCGCGCATGGCGATCCCGCGCTATGGCCAGCCGGAGGACATCGCCGGGCTCGTCGCCTATCTCGCCAGCGAGGAAGCGCGCTTCATCACCGGCGCCGGCTTCGCCATCGACGGCGGCGTGAATACCTGACGCCGCTGGCCTAGTGCCCGGGCAGGACGATCATGGTGGGCTTGGCCGGCAGTGTCGCCTTGCCCAGCGTGATCGTCGGCTGCTCGCGGCGCTCGACCGGCCAAATGTCCTGCGTGCGGGCGAGGAAGCGGTTCAGCGTGCCGCCGCCGAAGAAATGCATCGGGATCATCACCCGCGCCTGGATCGATTTGAGCACGTCCAGCATGCCGGTCTGGTCGAGCGTGTAGCTGCCATCGACCGGGAAGAGCACGATATCGACCCGGCCGAGCGCACGCAGATGGCCGGGTTCCAGCGGATGATGCAGATGGCCGAGATGGGCGATGCAGAGCTCGCCGATCTCGAAGATGAAGATCGAATTGCCATCATAGTCCGTGCCGCCCTCGTAGGTGCGGATATTGGTCGGCACGTTGCGCACGCGGACATCGCCGAAGGTGAGGTCGTGCTGCGCCGCGCCCCGGCCGGACAGGTCCCAGCCGGGCAGGACATGCTTGATGGCGGGGTCGGGATTGCGCGAGTTGTGCGTCGAGTGCGCCTTGTTCATCGTGGCGATGTCGGGCGTCACCGGCGGGCGGACATAATCGTTGTAATCGGTCGCGATCTTCACGCCGCCCGGCGTCTCGATCAGGAAGGTGGCGTGGCCGACGAAGGTCAGCCTTGCCTCGCCCTTCGCCAGTTGCACCCGGTGGATCGGCAGGCCGAGGCTGGCCATCTCCGGCCGGCAGCCGGGTTCGTTAGACTGGGCGCGGGCCGGTGCGAAGCCCAGGGCAGCGCTCAAGGCGATGCCGACGAAAGCCAATAACCCGAAGGTGCGCGACAGCTTCATCGTCCGGCTCCGGTTGCGCGTTGCCCGTAACGATCAGGCAAAGGGCGGGCCGTGAAAAGCGCGCTGGCGGTTTCGTGATCCGGCTCTCACTTAGTGATAGAGAACGCGTGATCCGAACAGACTGCGGTGCAGTCTGTTCGGCGCGTGCTCTAGGGTTGCGCGGAGCGCCGGACCTCGACCGTCGCAGCCGCAAGGCGGCGGTAGAGCTTCCGGCGTCGCAGGATCGGAACCCAGTCGTAGAGGAACATCTCGGCCGGGCGCCAGATCACCACCCAGCCGATGATGATCAGGCTTTCCTGAAACAGGCGGGCGAAGGGGCCTTCATAGGCCTTCGTCAGCAGCCAGCTCAGGAACAGGCAGGCGGCGAGCCCGACGAAGCCGATGGCGAAGGCGAGCCGGCCGTCGCGGAACAGTTCGCGCAGCGCATAGGTCTCAGCCTTCGCCCGGCCGGCGAACCAACTCGTCAGCGCGGTGGCGAGATCGGGCACCGGCCTGTCGGGGGCATCAGGTCTTTCGAGATGGATGACGATCGCGATCGGCTCGTCCTTCGGCAAGTCGCGGGCCCAGTCGACGATGTATTCCTCGGCTTCGGCCGCGATGTCGCCCTCGCGGAAGGGGAAGGGGTCGAGCGTGTTGAAGAGCTGGGCGCCGTCGCGCAGCCGCAGCGCGACCGTCGCCCTGCCATCCCTGTCCTGCATTTCGAATCGCCCCCGCTGCTGTAGACCGGCATTGTTCCGGACAAGTCTGGCCTCCGCAATGCGCCGGACGCGGTTGCGGGCGACGCGCCCGGTCGCTACATAGCGGCCAGATTTCCCGACATCCGTCGCCAAGCGTTCTAAAGCGGAGCCCGCTCGCCCCATGTCCCGCCAGTTCATCTACCATATGCGCGGCCTGTCCAAGACCTATCCGGGCGGCAAGCAGGTCCTGAACAACATCCATCTCTCGTTCTATCCGGATGCCAAGATCGGCGTGCTCGGCGTCAACGGCGCGGGTAAGTCGACCCTGCTCAAGATCATGGCCGGCATGGACAAGGAATGGACCGGCGAGGCCTGGGTCGCGGAAGGCGCGCGCGTCGGCTACCTGCCGCAGGAGCCGAAGCTCGATGAGAGCCTGACCGTGCGCGAGAACGTCATGCTCGGCGTGGCCCCGCAGAAGGCGATCCTCGACCGCTATAACGAGCTCGCCATGAACTATTCGGACGAGACCGCCGACGAGATGACCAATCTCCAGGACGAGATCGAGGCCAAGGGCCTGTGGGATCTCGATTCCAAGGTCGACCAGGCGATGGACGCGCTGCGCTGCCCGCCGGACGACTGGGCCGTCGACAAGCTTTCGGGCGGCGAGCGCCGCCGCGTCGCCATGTGCAAGCTCCTGCTGGAGCAGCCGGAACTCCTGCTGCTCGACGAGCCGACCAACCATCTCGACGCCGAGACTACCGCCTGGCTCGAAGGACACCTGCGGACCTATCCGGGCGCGATCCTGATCGTCACCCACGATCGCTACTTCCTCGACAACGTCACGAGCTGGATTCTCGAGCTCGATCGCGGCCAGGGCATCCCCTATGAGGGCAACTACTCGGCCTGGTCGGTGCAGAAGCAGAAGCGCCTTGCCCAGGAAGGCCGCGAGGACGCCTCGCGCCAGAAGACGCTGGAGCGCGAAGCGGAGTGGATGGCGCAGTCGCCCAAGGCCCGCCAGGCCAAGAGCAAGGCCCGCATCCAGCGCTATGACGAGCTCGTCCAGAAGGCCAACAGCAAGGGGCCGGATACCGCCCAGATCATCATCCCGATCGCCGAGCGGCTGGGCAACAACGTCGTCGATTTCGAGGGGCTGTCGAAGGGCTTCCAGGACAAGCTCCTGATCGACGATCTCTCGTTCAAGCTGCCGCCGGGCGGCATCGTCGGCGTGATCGGCCCCAACGGCGCCGGCAAGACCACGCTGTTCAAGATGATCACCGGCGCCGAGAAGCCGGATGCCGGCACGATCAAGGTCGGCGAGAGCGTCCAGCTCGGCTATGTCGACCAAAGCCGCGACTCGCTCGACGACAAGAAGAACGTCTGGGAGGAAATCTCCGGCGGCAACGACGTGCTCTATCTCGGCAAGCGCGAGATCAATTCCCGTGCCTATTGCTCGGCCTTCAATTTCAAGGGCGGCGACCAGCAGAAGAAGGTCGGCTCGCTCTCGGGCGGTGAGCGCAACCGCGTCCATCTCGCCAAGATGCTGAAGTCCGGCGCCAACCTGCTGCTGCTCGACGAGCCGACCAACGACCTCGACGTCGACACGCTGCGCGCGCTGGAGGAGGCGCTGGAGGACTATGCCGGCTGCGCCGTGATCATCAGCCACGATCGCTGGTTCCTCGACCGCATCGCGACCCATATCCTCGCCTTCGAGGGCGACAGCCATGTCGAGTGGTTCGAGGGCAATTTCGCCGATTACGAGGAGGACAAGAAGCGCCGCCTCGGCATCGACTCGACCATTCCGAAGCGCATCCAGTACAAGAAGTTCTCGCGCTGAGTGATTGATATCTGACTCAAAAACGCCCCGCGGTGCCGCAAGGTCCGCGGGGCTTTTTCATGTATTGCTTTAAGATGCGCTGAGGCGTGTCGAAGCGGTCCACGGTCGCAGGTGCTGGACTACAGGCCCGCGTCGGCTTCAACTGACGGCATGCTGACACTCGATCATCTGACCGTCATCGCGCCCACGCTCGCGGAAGGCGTCGCGCATGTTCGGGATTGCCTCGATCTCGATGTGCCCTTCGGCCAGCGGCATGGGTACATGGGCACCCATAATCACCTGCTGCAGCTCGGCGACACGGTCTATCTGGAGATCGTCGCGGTCGATCCCGATGGGACGAATCCGGGGCGCGCCCGCTGGTTCGGGCTCGACGACCGGAAGCAGGTTCGGCGGGAGTGGGATGCCGGCCGTCGCCTGTGCGGCTGGGTCGCCCGGACCGACCGGATCGACGCTGTCCTGAAGGGCCGTGAGGCCATATTCGGTCGCAAGGTGGGCTTGCCGATGGATGCTCCGGCCTTCGATTTCGCCATTCCCGATGACGGTTCGCTGCCCTGGGGTGGAGCAGCTCCCTCGATCATTGACCGGCGTGGCAAGCCGCGCTCGATGGCGACGATCGCCGATCTGGGCGCGTGGTTGCGTGGGTTCTCGCTGGAGCATCCGGAGGCCGATGCAATCGCGGCGCTGTTGCTGGAGCTTGGGACGGAGCGAGGGCCTGTCGTCAGCCACGGGCCGGAGCTGCGTTATCGGGCGCAGATCGAGACGCCTGGCGGGCTGAAGGAGTTATCCTGATCAGCGCCTACATGCGCTCGCCGGGTATGCGACTCGCTTGCCTGACCCAGTCAGAGAACTGCGCTTCGTCGAGGGTGTCGTTTTCGTGGATGTCGAGATAGCGCACCTCCTTCTGTTTGGAGGTGCCGGGCGGCATTGGGTCGAGCAGCGCGCCTTTGAAGAACGAGATCTTCACATAGCGCGTGAAGCAGTGGAGGCCGATGAACCAGGTCTGGTTTCCGGTGCCGTAGAGCGGCGAGTTCCATTTCACCGCCTTCGTCACATCGGGGAAGGCCTCGGCGATCAGGTCGTCGATGCGCCGGCCGACGGCGCTCTTCCAACCGGGCATGGCGGCGATATAGGCCTGCACCGGCGCGTCGCCGTCGCCCTTCGTAATCTGCGGGTTGCCGCCGGATAGAAGGCGCGGCTTGTCGTCTGCACTCATGCGCTCGCTCCTGCCGGATATGCCCTAGTGCGGCCATGTTACGGAAGCAGACGGGCGGGTCGCAACCATGGTGTCCCGTGTCGGGAGGCCCCGGCTGCGACGCTATGACATCACTCCCGCTTGCAGGGTTCGCAGCGTTTTTCCCTTGTGAATCAGCGTAATTTAGCCGGGGCTACGAGTGGCAAGCAGGTCCGCCATGCGGTTCCCGTCTGACGACTTAAGTTATGATTAAGGCAGCGGCTCCTAGGAGCAGAGTCGCGTCCAAGGCTATTCTACGCCCTGGAACTGATAAATCCGATCTGGAACTGGTCAAGTTATTGATCGTGTTCTTGCTGCCATGACGTGAAGGTTGATTATGACTAGTCAGTATATCCAGGGTATGGTGCAGGACGTGAAGAAGGGCGGCCTGTCGCGGCGCTCCTTCATCCAGAGGATGGCGGCGCTCGGCATCACCGCGCCGATCGCGACCCAGATCCTCTCCTGGAACGATGTCGCGATGG
This sequence comes from Allobosea sp. 47.2.35, assembly GCF_024655635.1. Taxonomy (GTDB): domain Bacteria; phylum Pseudomonadota; class Alphaproteobacteria; order Rhizobiales; family Beijerinckiaceae; genus Allobosea. The sequence continues at coordinate 20,118 of NZ_JANLGI010000015.1, forward strand.
CCAATGCCACGCTCGAATACAAGCCGACCAAGGCCGGCGGCGGCGGCCCGCTCAAGATGCTGCTCTGGCAGGCCCCGACGCTGCTGAACCCGCATTTCGCCTCGGGCACCAAGGACCAGATCGCGTCGCGCGTGTTCTACGAGCCGCTCGCCGGCTGGGACAAGGAAGGCAACCTGATCCCGCAGCTCGCGGCCGAGGTACCGACCAAGGCCAATGGCGGCCTGTCCGAGGACGGCACGACCGTCACCTGGAAGCTGAAGAAGGACGTGAAGTGGCATGACGGCAAGCCGTTCACGGCCGACGACGTCGTCTTCACCTGGGAATACGCTGCCGATCCGGCGACTGCCGCCTACACCACCGGTGCCTACAAGGACATCAAGGTCGAGAAGGTCGATGACTTCACCGTCAAGGTGATCTTCGCCAAGCCGACGCCGTTCTGGGCCGATCCCTTTGTCGGCGTCGCCGGCATGATCATCCCGAAGCACCATTTCGGCGAGTACAAGGGCGCCAAGTCCCGCGAGGCTCCGGCGAACCTCAAGCCCGTCGGCACCGGCCCCTACAAGTTCGTCGACTTCAAGCCCGGCGACATCCTCTCCGGCGCTCGCAACGAGAGCTATCACGTCGCCAATCGTCCGCATTTCGACACGTTCGAGATCAAGGGCGGCGGTGACGCGGTCTCGGCGGCCCGCGCCGTCCTCCAGACCGGCGAATACGACTATGCCTGGGATACGCTGGTCGAGGACGAAGTCCTGAAGCGCATGGAGATGGGTGGTCGCGGCAAGATCAGCGCGGCGGCTGCCGGCGACATCGAGTTCATCACCCTGAACACGACCGACCCGTGGACCGAGGTCGATGGCGAGCGTTCGAGCGTCAAGACCAAGCATCCGACGCTCAGCGATCCGGCCGTGCGCCAGGCGATCAACCTGCTGATCGACCGCGACTCGATCCAGAAGTTCATCTATGGCCGCGCCGGCGCGGCTACGGCGAGCTTCGTGAACGAGCCCAAGCAGTTCAAGTCGGAGAAGCTCAAGTACGAGTTCAACATCGAGAAGGCGAACAAGATCCTCGACGATGCCGGCTGGAAGAAGGGCTCGGACGGCATCCGCGAGAAGGACGGCAAGAAACTCAAGTATGTCTTCCAGACCTCGATCAACGCTCCGCGCCAGAAGGTGCAGGCGATCATCAAGCAGGCGTGCCAGCGCGCCGGCATCGATATCGAGCTGAAGTCGGTGACGGCCTCGGTGTTCTTCTCGTCGGACGTCGCCAACCCCGACACCTACACCAAGCTGTACGTCGACATCGAGATGTACACGACGACGCAGCCGCAGCCCGATCCGGAGCGCTTCCTCAACCAGTTCACCTCGTGGGAAGTCGCCAACAAGGAGAACAAGTGGCTGGGCCGCAACGTCTCGCGCTACACCGACCCGGCTGCCGACGAGGCCTACAAGGCTGCCCAGAAGGAACTCGATCCGGCCAAGCGCGCCGCGCTGCTGATCAAGGTCAACGAGATCTTCTGCGAGGCCAATGTCATCCTGCCGATCCTGTCGCGCAAGAAGGTGGTCGCCGCGTCGAACACCCTCTCGCATGACCATTCGGGCTGGGATGTCGACACCTGGAACCTCGCGTCCTGGTATCGCGCCTGAGGCATGAAAGCTCCCGCCGGGCTTGTCCCGGCGGGAGATCTCTTGGGTCGGAAGTTGCCATTCAAACCCACCCTCTCCATATTAGCTAAGCTTAGCTAATATGGAGAGGGTGATGACCATCGTGAATGTGCACGAGGCCAAGACTGGCCTCTCGCGATTAATCGAACAGGCCTTGCGCGGCGAGGAGGTCGTTATCGCGCGCAACGGCGTGCCGGCCGTGAAGCTGGTGCAGGTCGATCCCCCGCCGACCGGTGCCGTCAAGCGTCAACCCGGTCTTTGGGCAGGGAAAATCCGAGAGATCGATCCGGATTGGTGGAAACCGCAGAACGATCTCACCGATCTGTTCGAGGTCTATTCCACGAATGATGATGCCGGGCAGAGCCTTTGAACTGCCTTTTGGATAGTCACGTCCTGCTGTGGTGGCTCGGCCTGGACGGCGACAAGCTCTCCAGTCCGGTGAGGGAGGCTATCGCCAGGGCCGATCAGGTCTGCATCAGCGTCGCCAGCGTGTGGGAGCTGGAGATCAAGCGCTCCCTTGGTAAGCTCGATCTACCCGTCGCCGAATGGAGAGCCTTGCCGGCTTCGGGGCTGACCTTCATCGAGATTACCCTGGATGACGCAACGATGGCCGCCGCCCTGCCATCGATCCATCGCGATCCATTCGACCGCATGCTCGTCGCACAGGCCAAGAACCGTGAGCTGACGCTCGTGACCCGAGATGCTCGCCTGCTTGAGTACGGCGTGCCGTGCCTGAAAGCTTAGGCGCCCGCCAGCCGCTTGATCGCCCCGGCACGGCCGCCGACGAGGATGCGCTCGTCGACATCCTTGATGTCACGCAGGCCGCAGAGCGCCATGGTGGTGTCGAGCTCCTTGCGGATGATGTCGAGCGCTGCGGTGACGCCCTGCTCGCCCATGGCGCCGAGCCCGTAGAGGAAGGCGCGGCCGATGAAGGTGCCGTGCGCGCCGAGCGCGATCGCCTTCAGCACGTCCTGGCCCGAGCGGATGCCGCCGTCGAACAGAACCTCGATGCGGTTGCCGACCTGCTCGACGATCCCCGGCAGGGCCTCGATCGAGGAGAGCGCGCCGTCGAGCTGGCGGCCGCCATGGTTCGAGACGATGAGGGCGTCGGCGCCGCTCTTGGCGGCCATCTCGGCGTCCTCGGGATCGAGGATGCCCTTGAGGATCAGCTTGCCGCCCCATTGCTCCTTGATCCACTGGACGTCGTCCCAGTTCAGCTTCGGGTCGAACTGGCTGGCGGTCCAGGAGGAGAGCGAGGACATGTCGGCGACGCCGGTGACATGTCCGACGATGTTGCCGAACTGCCGGCGCGGCGTATCCAGCATCTTCAGGCACCAGCGCGGCTTGAAGGCGAGGTTGATCAGGTTGGCGACTGTCGGCTTCGGCGGGGCCGAGAGGCCGTTGCGGATATCCTTGTGGCGCTGGCCGAGGATCTGCAGGTCGAGCGTCAGCACAAGGGCCGAGCAGCCGGCCTTCTTGGCCCGCTGGATCAGCCGCGAAATGAAGTCGCGGTCCTTCATCACATAGAGCTGGAACCAGAACGGCGCCTGGGTGTGGTTCGCGACATCCTCGATCGAGCAGATGCTCATGGTCGAAAGCGTGAAGGGCACGCCGGCCTTGGCGGCGGCCCTGGCGGCGAGGATCTCGCCATCGGCGTGCTGCATGCCGGTGAGGCCGGTGGGGGCGAGCGCGACCGGCATGGAAACCGGCTGGCCGATCATCTCCGAGGCGAGCGAGCGGTTGGTCATGTCGACGGCGACGCGCTGGCGCAGCTTCACCTTGGCGAAATCGGTTTCGTTGGCGCGGTAGGTGCCTTCGGTCCAGGCGCCGGAATCGGCGTAGTCGTAGAACATGCGCGGCACGCGGCGCTTGGCCAGAAGGCGCAGGTCTTCGATGGTCAGGGGCTGGGCCATGTCTCGTCTCGCCGTTGGCGTCCCGTCTTGTCCTCCGGGCTTGCTCGCATGCTGGCGGGCAGGGCGCAACCGTTACGCGGCGCGGAAGGCCTCTCGTCAGGACACCGCCATGTAGCGGCCGGGCTTGTGGTTCATGCCGAGGATGGCGTTGAGCACGAGCGTGCCGAGGAGCGAGAGCGCGACCTTGTCGGGCGGCAGCACGAAGAGGGCGGCGGCGAAGATCGCCGCGTCGATGCCGAGCTGGACCCAGCCGGCGCGCAGGCCATGGCGCTCCTGCAGGTAGAGCGCGAGGATGTTGACCCCGCCGATCGCGGTGCGGTGGCGCGCCAGCGCCAGCAGGCCGAGCCCCATAGCGACGCCTCCGGCGATCGCCGCATAGAGCGGCGCCACCGCCTCGATGCGGAACCAGCCCGGCGTCGCCCAGACGAAGACCGAGACGAGGCCGACGGCGGCGAAGGTACGCAACGTGAAGGGCAGGCCCATCCGCCGGAAGGCGAGCCAGTAGAACGGCAGGTTGATGACGAAGAAGAGCAGGCTGAAATCCGCCCCCGTGCCGAATTGCAGCAGGAGGGCGAGCCCGGCCGCGCCGCCGGTCAGCAGCGTCGCCTTGGCGAACAGGACGATGCCGAAGCTGATCATCAGCGTGCCCAGCGGCAGGGCGAGGAGGTCTTCGTAAAAGCGGTGCTGCTGCGGCATGACAGGGGCGGCGGTTGAGGACATGGCGAGGCCTGTATCGGCTGGCGGCTTCCGGCACCAGAGGGCCTGCAAGGATCGCGCCGGGCGGGTCCGCCTCTCGCCCTGCTCGATGCGGCCGGCGAGAACCCGGGGGCGCAGTCGATGCTATGACGCCGTCCGGCGTTTTCTGTCGTGGAGCCATTTTGCCAAGATGATGCTCGCGGCAAGTGAGACCAAAATCATCGGCTTGCGGTTGAGGTGGAAAGAACACGGCAATCTTGACGCGCAGGGACGCTAGGTCGCTGCGTCGGGAAAAGTGAAAGCCGATCTGGGCGGCTCTTCTCGCATTGGCGCCAAGACACGGATCGCGTTGACAAAATCTTGAGAGGCTCAGGTGCCGCCTGCCTGTCCTTTCATCTCGACAAGGACCGGTTTTCGGTCAATCCTTACCTTGCCGGCATAGGAGCCATGCGTTCAGTGCCGGTGTGAGTGAGACGCGTTGGCTTCGAGGGATGTGGCGATGGCGACCGGAACCGTGAAATGGTTCAACACTGAGAAGGGGTTCGGCTTCATTCAACCGGCGGAAGGCGGCAAGGATGTGTTCGTGCACATCACGGCCGTGAAAGAGGCCGGCATGATGACGCTGACGGAGGGGCAGAAGGTTTCGTTCGAGTTGAAGACCGAACGCGGCAAGACGGCCGCGGGCGATCTGAAAGTGCTCTGAGACCGTTCTGTTTGCCGGAGGGCTCGCCTGCCGCGCGCGGCGGGGCGCTGGCGAGCGCGCGCCTGACAATGACGACCGGATCGGCGTTGTCGCCGTGTGTCCGGCGCGATGGCTCTTGACGCGATAGGATGCGTGCCGAAAGCCCCGTCCAGGCCTGGCCTGCGGGGTTTCGGGCTGGAGCATCCGGGGGATGCGCGGAGCCTTGCGGCGTTCGCAGTCGACGGCTGCGTGCCGATGTCGTTGCGATGTCGATGATGTCGAGCAGCGACGACCTCGCGCTGCCCGGCTCTGCGCACGGTATCTGGGGGTCTGCTCCGCTTCGACGCCTGGCGATTTGGCCTTCTGTTTCAGCATCGGGCTCGACGAGAATGATCGGGCACCTGCTAAGAGGTCGTCATGGGGCGTGAGCCGACACAAGGGATGTTCCCAAGAGTCAGCTGCCGGCCATTCACGGTGAAGCTACCGCGAGTGGCGACTTCGCCTTTTCGAGATCAATGCCCTGCAGTGAGCGTCGGTCGTTCTTTGTCGTGAACCGCGAGGCGCTCGACCATGGTCGCGGTGGCCTGGTTCATGCCGACGACCTCGACGACAATATCGTGGTGCCGGAACTTCAACACGACGCGGTCGAGCGCGTTGATCGCCGTAATGTCCCAGAAATGTGCCGCGCTGAGGTCTATGACGACGTTCCTGACCTCCTCCTCGCGGAAGTCGAAGGCGCCATGGAAGGCCTCGGCTGTGGCGAAAAAGATCTGTCCGCTGACGCGGTAGATCCGCTTCTCGCCCGCACGCTCCGAGGAGACCGCGAAGAAGCGCGTGACCTTGTGGGCGAAGAATAGCCCACTCAACACGACGCCGAAGAGCACGCCCTTGGCGAGGTCATGCGTGGCGACCACGACCGCGACCGTGCCAAGCATGACAAAGCTGGAGCTCTTCGGATGGATGAGCAGGGTCCTCAGCGAGCGCCATTGGAAGGTGTTGATTGAGACCATGATCATCACCGCGACGAGTGCTGCCATGGGAATCTGGGCGACGTACGGACCGAGTGCGACGATCAAGAACAGCAGGAAGCCGCCGGCCCAGAAGGTCGAGAGGCGACCGCGACCACCTGACGAGACATTGATGACCGACTGCCCGATCATCGCGCAGCCGGCCATGCCGCCAAAGCACCCGGCAGCGATGTTGGCGAGGCCTTGACCAGCGCATTCGCGGTTCTTGTTGGACGTGGTATCGGTCATCTCGTCGACGATGGCCGCTGTCATCAGGCTTTCGAGCAGGCCCACCATGGCAAGCGTCAACGCATAGGGCGTGATGATCTTCAGCGTCTCGAAGGTCAGTGGCACCTGCGGCAGCGCGAAGAAGGGCAGTTCGGTCGGAAGCGCGCCCATGTCGCCGACGGTGCGGATGCCGAAACCGAAATACATCGAGATCGCCGTCATCAGAACGATGGTGACCAGTGGTGACGGCACGGCCTTGGTCAATCGCGGCAGCAGATAGATGATCGCGAGGCCAACCGCTGTCATGGCGTAGACGATGGGGCCGCGACCGAGAAATTCGGGCATTTGTGCCAGGAAGATCAGGATGGCGAGCGCATTGACGAAGCCGGTCACGACCGAGCGCGAGACGAAGCGCATCAGGTTTCCGAGCTTCAGGATGCTGGCGATGATCTGGAAGAGGCCGGTCAGCAGTGTTGCCGCCAGCAGGTAGTCGAGGCCGTGTTCCTTCACAAGCGTGGTCATGACCAGCGCCATCGCGCCGGTTGCGGCCGAGATCATTGCAGGGCGGCCGCCAGTGATGGCCGTGATGACGGCGATGCAGAACGAGGCGTAGAGTCCGACCTTCGGATCGACGCCGGCGATGATCGAGAAGGCGATGGCCTCCGGGATAAGGGCGAGTGCGACGACGGTGCCGGCGAGGAGCTCTCGCGTGACGTTCGGAGCCCATTCGCTCCGCAGATGAGACGTTGCCATATGAGAAAATGAAGCCTTCGAGGCCCGCTGCCGGAAAAGGGCTGGGGCGCGCGACAACGGATGCCCGGAACTGTCCGAGGCTTAAATATTGTCCGTCATAGCGTTGTCCGGCGGATCGGCGGCCGGAAGAGCCACCCGGAATTTCACCGGGTCCGAGTTTATTGGCACTGTTATAGCCACTTGGTTTAGCCGCACAACAAGCAATGCGCACGCAGGGTCTGGTCTGCGCGACAGCAATTCTGCGATGCATCCACGATGGGCCGCTGGTGGATATTGCAGAGTTCGCTCCGCAGCCAAACGTCATAGCGGCATGTAGCTCCCGACTTCTCCCGCGAAAGGCGCGCGGCGTCCTATCTTCCGCACGACAATCCGCTTGCACGAACGGTGTGTTCGATATAAAGATATCTTTATATCTTTTTCCTTCTCGACAGGGGACGCTAGCGCGTGCGGCAGCCGACGACATTGTCTTCCGATGTGCTTCTTGCGGGCCTCCGGGCTGCCGGCGAGGAGACGCGGCTGCGCATCCTTGCGCTGCTCTCCGAGGGCGAGCTCTCGGTCTCCGATCTCACCGACATTCTCGGCCAGTCGCAGCCGCGCATCTCGCGCCATCTCAAGCTGCTCGCAGAGGCCGGGCTGGTCCGGCGCTCGCGCGAAGGGGCTTGGGCTTTCTTCCGGCTCGACGAGACCGGGCCGGGCGGCGCCTTTGCCGCGTCGCTCGCCGCCTGGCTCGACCTGAGCGATCCGGTGCTCGCCGCCGATCGCGAGCGTCTCGCGGCGGTACGCGCGACGCGGGCCGAGGCTGCGCAAAACTATTTCGCCAGCGTCGCGCGCGACTGGGACCGTTTGCGCGGCCTGCATGTGCCCGATCATGCCGTCGAGGCTGCGGTCGAGGAGGCGGTGGGCGAGGGTACGCCCGGCGCCATGCTCGATCTCGGCACCGGCACGGGGCGGATGCTGGAGCGGATCGCGCCGAAATTCGGCCGCGCCGTCGGGGTCGATGCCAACCATGCCATGCTGGCGGTGGCGCGGGCCAATCTGGAGCAGGCGGGGCTTTCGCGGGTCGAGCTGCGGCAGGGCGACATCTACGCGTTGCCCTTCGCGCGCGGCTCCTTCGATCTCGTCGTGATCCATCAGGTGCTGCATTTCCTCGACGATCCCGGCCGGGCCGTGCGCGAGGCCGCCGCGATGCTGGCGCCCGGCGGGCGCCTGATCGTCGTCGATTTCGCGCCGCACGACATGGAATTCCTGCGGACCGAGCATGCGCATCGCCGGCTCGGCTTCTCCCGCCAGCAGATCGCCGCCTGGTTCGCCGAGGCCGGTCTGTCCTGCGATCTTTCCCGCGAAGTCACCTTGGCCGATGGCGGCTCGGGCCAGCTCCCGGTCATGCTCTGGCGTGGCCGCGACCGGCGCGTCCAGGCCGATCCGCCGGCCCGCACGATCAATCTCGAGGTTGCGTGATGAATGCTTTCCGCCCCAGCCGCCATGGCTCGCGCCGCCCGCGCGTCTCCTTCGAATTCTTCCCGCCGAAGACGGAGGAGATGGAGGTCGCGCTGTGGGACAGCGTGCGCCGGCTTGAGCCGCTCGGACCCAGCTTCGTCTCGGTGACCTATGGCGCCGGTGGCTCGACCCGCGAGCGCACTCACGCCACCGTCAAGCGCATGGTCGACGAGACGCGCCTGAGCCCGGCCGCGCACCTCACCTGTGTTTCGGCCTCGAAGGCCGAGGTCGACGAGGTCATCCGCTCCTATTGGGATGCCGGGGTGCGCCATGTCGTGGCGCTGCGCGGCGATCCGGCCGGCGGGCTCGGCACGGCCTACGAGCCGCACCCGGACGGCTATCACCAGACCTCGGACCTCGTGGCCGGCCTGAAGCGGATCGGCGATTTCGAGGTGACGGTCTCGGCCTATCCGGAGAAGCACCCGGAGGCAGCCTCGCTCGATGCCGATATCGACGCGCTCAAGAAGAAGGTCGATGCCGGCGCGACGCGGGCGATCACCCAGTTCTTCTTCGATAACGACGTCTATTTCCGCTATCTCGACAAGGTGCGCGCCAAGGGCATCGAGATTCCGATCCTGCCCGGCATCGTGCCCGTCCAGAACTTCAAGCAGACCGCGAATTTCGCCCGCAAGACCGGCGCCAGCGTGCCGCAATGGCTGGCCGATCGGTTCGAGGGGCTGGAGGACGACGCCGCCACGCGCCGCCTCGTCGCCGCCGCCGTCTGTGCCGAGCAGGTGCTCGACCTGATCGATCGCGGCGCCACCGACCTGCATTTCTACACGATGAACAAGGCCGACCTCGTCTATGCCATCTGCCATCTCGTCGGCCTCAAGCCCGAGAAGCCGGCGGCGCAGGCCGTGGCGGCGGAGTAAGCCTATGTCCGACTTCATTCCCGCCCCCGTCGACGGCGCCGAGATCGAGCGCTCGCTGCGCCAGGCCGCGCGCGAGCGCATCCTCGTGCTCGACGGCGCGATGGGCACGCAGATCCAGAACCTGAAACTCTCGGAAGCCGATTTCCGCGGCGAGCGCTTCAAGGGCTTCAACCACGACCTCAAGGGCAATAACGACATCATCGCCCTGACCCAGCCCGAGGCGCTGCGCGACATCCATCTCGCCTATTTCCGGGCGGGCGCCGATATCGTCGAGACCAACACCTTCTCGGGCACTTCGATCGCCCAGGCCGATTACGGCATGGAGGCGATCGTCTATGAGCTGAACGTCGAATGCTCGCGGCTCGCCCGCGAGGCAGCGATGATCGCCGAGAAGGAAGACGGGCGGCGCCGCTTCGTCGCCGGGGCGATCGGACCGACCAACCGCACGCTCTCGATCTCGCCCGACGTCAACAATCCCGGCTTCCGCGCCGTGAGTTTCGATCAGGTGCGCGATTCCTATGCCGAGCAGGTCAGGGGTCTGATCGATGGCGGGTCCGAGCTGCTGCTGATCGAGACGATCTTCGACACGCTGAACGCCAAGGCGGCGATCGTCGCGATCGAGCAGGTCTATCGCGAGAAGGGCATCCGCCTGCCGGTGATGATCTCCGGCACGATCACCGATCTCTCGGGCCGCACGCTCTCGGGCCAGACGGTCGAGGCCTTCTGGAACGCGGTGCGCCATGCAGCCCCGCTGACCATCGGCCTCAATTGCGCGCTCGGCGCGCGCGAGATGCGGGCGCATATCAAGGACATGTCGCGCATCGCCGACACGCTGGTCTGCGCCTATCCGAATGCCGGCCTGCCCAACGAATTCGGCCTCTATGACGAACGACCCGAGGCGACGGCCAAGATGCTGGCCGAGTTCACCGATGCAGGCTTCGTCAACATGGTCGGCGGCTGCTGCGGCACCACGCCCGACCATATCCGCGCCATTGCCGAGGCGGTCGCCGGCAAGGCACCGCGCCAGATTCCCGAGGTGAAGCCCTGGCTCAGGCTTGCGGGGCTGGAGCCGTTCACGCTCGACGAGACCATCCCCTTCGTCAATGTCGGCGAGCGCACGAACGTCACCGGCTCGGCCAAGTTCCGGAAGCTGATCACGGCTGGTGATTATGCCGCCGCGCTCGACGTGGCGCGCGATCAGGTCGCCAACGGCGCGCAGGTCATCGACATCAACATGGATGAAGGCCTGCTCGATTCCGAGAAGGCGATGACCGAGTTCTGCAACCTGATCGCCTCGGAGCCGGATATCAGCCGCGTGCCGATCATGGTCGATTCGTCGAAATTCCCGGTGATCGAAGCCGGCCTCAAGACCATCCAGGGCAAGCCGATCGTCAACTCGATCTCGATGAAGGAGGGCGAGGAGGCTTTCCTCGAGCAGGCGCGCATCTGCCGGCAATATGGCGCGGCGGTGGTCGTCATGGCCTTCGATGAGGTCGGGCAGGCCGACACGTTCCAGCGCAAGATCGAGATCTGCACGCGGGCCTACAAGCTGCTGACCGAGACGATCGGCTTCCCGCCCGAGGACATCATCTTCGATCCGAACATCTTCGCGGTGGCGACGGGCATCGAGGAGCACGACAACTACGGCAACGACTTCATCGACGCGACGCGGGCGATCCGCGAGACCCTGCCGCATGCCCATATCTCGGGCGGCGTCTCGAACCTGTCCTTCTCGTTCCGCGGCAACGAGAAGGTGCGCGAAGCCATGCACTCGGTTTTCCTCTACCACGCCATCAAGGCGGGGATGGACATGGGCATCGTCAATGCCGGCCAGCTCGGCTCCTATGACGATCTCGATCCCGAATTGCGCGAGCTCTGCGAGGATGTCGTCCTCAACCGCCGCAAGGATTCGACCGAGCGCTTGCTGGAGGCCGCGCCACGCTTCAAGGGCGATGGTTCGGTCGCGGCTTCGGGCAAGGACCTCGCCTGGCGCGAACTGCCGGTCGAGAAGCGGCTGGAGCATGCTCTCGTCGCCGGGATCACCGAGTTCATCGATGTCGACACGGAAGAGGCGCGCCTCAACGCCGCCAAGCCGCTGCACGTCATCGAGGGACCGCTGATGGCCGGCATGAACGTGGTCGGCGACCTGTTCGGCTCGGGCAAGATGTTCCTGCCGCAGGTGGTGAAGTCCGCCCGCGTGATGAAGCAGGCCGTCGCCTATCTCATGCCCTATATGGAGGAGGAGAAGCGTCTGAACGGCGGTTCCGAGCGCTCGGCCGCCGGCAAGGTGCTGATGGCGACGGTGAAGGGCGATGTCCACGATATCGGCAAGAACATCGTCGGCGTCGTACTCCAATGCAACAATTACGAGGTGATCGACCTCGGCGTGATGGTGCCGACCCAGAAGATCCTGGAGACGGCGCGCCGGGAGAAGGTCGACATCATCGGCCTCTCAGGGCTGATCACGCCCTCGCTCGACGAGATGGTGACGGTCGCCTCCGAGATGGAGCGCGAGGGCTTCGACATTCCGCTGCTGATCGGCGGGGCGACGACGAGCCGCGTGCATACCGCGGTGAAGATCCATCCGGCCTATGAGAAGGGCCAGGCGGTGCATGTGAACGACGCCTCGCGCGCCGTCGGCGTCGTCTCCAGCCTGCTCTCGTCGGAGCAGAAGCCGGGTTATGTCGCAGGCGTGCAGGCGGAATATGCCAAGGTCGCCGAGGCGCATCGCCGCTCGGAAGCCGACAAGCAGCGCCTGCCGCTGGCCAAGGCCCGCGCCAATGCCTTCAAGACGGATTGGGCGAATTATGTGCCGCCGAAGCCGAGCTTCCTGGGCACGCGGACCTTCCGCACCTATGACATCGCCGATCTCGTGCCGGTGATCGACTGGACGCCGTTCTTCCAGACCTGGGAATTGAAGGGCCGCTTCCCGGCGATCCTGCAGGACGAGAAGCAGGGCGAGGCGGCGCGCGCGCTCTGGGACGATGCGCAGGCGATGCTGAAGCGCGTCGTCGAGGAGCGCTGGTTCAACCCGAAGGCGGTGATCGGCTTCTGGCCGGCCAATGCCGTCGGCGACGATATCCGCCTCTATACCGGCGAGAGCCGGCACGAACAGCTCGCGACCTTCCACGGCCTACGCCAGCAGCTCTCGAAGCGCGACGGCAAGCCGAACATGTGCCTGTCCGATTTCGTCGCGCCGGAAGGCGTGGCGCCCGACTATATCGGCGCCTTCGCCGTCACGGCGGGGGCCGAGGAGGAGCGCATTTCCGAGAAGTTCGCGCGCGACAACGATGATTACCGCTCGATCATGGTGAAGGCGCTGGCGGACCGTTTCGCCGAAGCCTTCGCCGAGCGGATGCACCAGCTCGTCCGCAAGGAATTCTGGGGCTATGCGCCGGACGAAGCCTTCACCAACGAGGACCTGATCCGCGAGGAATACCAGGGCATTCGCCCGGCGCCGGGCTATCCGGCCCAGCCCGACCATACCGAGAAGGAGACGCTCTTCCGGCTGCTCGAAGCCGAACGCCGCGTCGGCGTGAAGCTGACCGAGAGCTACGCGATGTGGCCGGGCTCCTCGGTCTCCGGGCTCTATTTCGCGCACCCGGAGGCCTATTACTTCGGTGTCGCCAAGGTCGAGCGCGATCAGGTCGAGGATTATGCCGAGCGTAAGGGCATGACGATCGAGGAGGTCGAGCGCTGGTTGGCGCCGATCCTCAACTACGACACGTCAGCCTATCGCCTGCAGGCCGCGGAGTAGTTGCGTTCCATCGCGGCGGCGGGCATCACGCCTGCCGTAGCGATGGAGAGCGTTCGTGACGACTGACAAGGCAAGGCTGATCCGCAAGGCGGTGGCGGCGGATGAGCCGCGCATCCGCGCCATCCGGATGAGCGTGCGCGAGAACATCCTGAGCGACCCCACGAAGGTCACGGACGAGGATGTCGCCTGGTATCGCGAGCAGGCGATCTTCGTTGTCGCGGAAGAGGCGGGCGAGATCGCGGGCTTCGCCTGCGCCAACCATCAGACCGGCCTAATCTGGGCCCTTTTCATCGATCCGGCGCAGGAGGGGCGGGGCCATGGCCGCGCTCTAATCGATGCCGCGCTCGCTGGCTTGAAGGCCGCGGGCCATGCCCAGGCCTGGCTCGAAACCGGGGCGGGCACGCGGGCCGAGCGCTTCTATGTCCGCCATGGCTGGCGCGACATGGGCCGGGGCCTCGACGGGCAGATCGTCTTCACCAAGCTTCTCTGACGCAAGAAAGCCGCCCGATGGGGCGGCTTTCGCGTTTGTGGTGTCGATGTCGGCTCAGGCCGGAACGGCTGCGATCGCCAGTTCGCCGAGGCTTGCTTCTCCGGCTTTCGCGCCGGCCGGCACTGTCGCGATCTCGCGTGAGACCGAGCGGCGCTCGGCGTCGATGCGCTCGATCAGGAAGAAGGCGCGTTCGGCGCTGCCGAGCAGGGCGAGGATCGCGCCGCGCTCGACCCAGGGCAGTTCCGAGCCGAGGCGCAGGCAGCGCTCGCGCAGGGCGAGGAGCTCGGCATTGCGCGCTTCGGCCATGCCGGTTGCCGGCGCCCGCTCCTGTCCGATCGGGACGATGGTGGCGAGCGTCTCGGAGACCTTGTCGAGCACCGTGTCGACGAGCTTTCGACCCTGCTCGCCGAAGGGCTGGCGCTCGATGCGGCGGGCGATCTGGTAGAGCGTCTCGCCGAGGCTTGCGGTGAAATCCTCTTCCTCGATCAGGCTGGCGACGAGATCGGCCCGGGCATAGGGCATCTCGGGCGTGAACATGCCGGAGGTATAGGCGCGGATGTCGCGGTTGAGGATGTCGATCGCGGCATAATGCTCCTCGATCTTGTCCGGGGCGTCAGGCTTGCCGCGTGCGATGTCGACGAAGAGCCGGGCGGCCTCGAGATAGCGGCCGGTCTCGCGCTGGATCGCCTGCACGGCCTGCGCATGGTCATGCGCCTTCACCAGATAGCGCGGCTGCGAATAGTCCTCGATATCCTCGGCCGAGGTCGCGCCGACCCGCGACAGTACGCGCTCGAACACGCCGACGAAGGGGAAGAGCAGCAGCGTGTTGAAGATGTTGAAGAAGGTCGAGTAGAGGCCGACCGCGACCGGAACGAGCGGGAAGGTCTCCTTACCGTCCTTGATCACGGGAACGCCCGGATCGCCGCCGAACCACTGCATCGCCCAGGTCAGCACCTCCATCGAGACGAAGAAGAGCGGTATCGTCACCATCACGCCGATGATGTTGAAGGAGATATGGGCGTAGGCCGCGCGCTTGGCGTTCTTCGACAGGTTGAGCGAGGCCATCCAGGAGGTGATCGTGGTGCCGAGATCGGCGCCGAGCGAGAAGGCGACGGCGGTCTTCCAGTCGAGGATGCCGGCGGCGCCGAGGCCCATGACGATGCCGATGGTGGCCGAGGAGGAGTGGATCATCGCCGTGATGCCGGCGGCGATCAGCACGCAATAGATCAGGTTGAGATAGGTATCGGCCTTGAGCGCCGAGATAACGCTCATCACCTCCGGCATATTGCGCAGGGGGCGCAGGCCGCCGGTCATCAGGTTCAGGCCGTAGAAGATCAGCGCGAAGCCCATGCAGGCGAGAGCGATGTTCTTGATCTTGTCCGTCTTGGCGAAGATGTGGACCAGCGCGAAGATGCCGGCGAGCAGCAGCCCGAGCGGCCCGAGCGGCAGCGCGATCAGGCCGTTGCCCAGCGTCGTGCCGATATTGGCGCCCATGATCACGCTGATCGCCGGCCTGAGGCCGATGACGCCGGCATTGACGAGGCCGACGACCATCACGGTCATCGCGGTCGAGGACTGGATGACGCCGGTGATGAAGGTGCCGGCGAGCACACCCTTGGACGGGGTGCCGGCGATCCGCGCGAGCAGGGCCCGCATCTTGTTGACGGCGAGCGACTGGATGCCGTTGCTCATGAATTCCAACCCGAGCATGAAGATGCCCAGGCCGCCGATCACTGGCACGATGACTTGCGAGAAGATGTCGATCTGCATCGGAGATTCCCGGCGCGGCCGGTGCTGATGCACCGGCGAGGCTTGCGGCGCGGCCGCCACCGCCCCGGCAAGGCCGGGCCGGTCCCGGCCACAGGTGAGGTCTCGATCGATCGCTTTCTTCTAGAGCTTCCCCTGCGACAGTGTTGTGACCGAGCCCGCTGGCCTGCGTTCAGCCGCCGCTCTCGTCAGGCGGCGGGGGCGAGATCGAAATGGAAAACCTTGGCGACGATGCGCCACTCGCCATCGAGCTGGACGAGGCTGAGCAGATCGGTGAACTGCTTTTCTCCGATGGCGCATTCCACACGGGCGAGCGCCGTGATCGGCCCGGCGAAGGCGATCGAGACGATCCGGTCGTGCCGCTTTTCCTGGCGGCTGGCCGGAGAGGGGCGGGCGGCCACCATCGGCAGATAGGCGTCCATCGTCATGTGGGTCAGCTGTCCGTCGCTGGCGCAGGCGTAGATCGCCTGCGGGTGGAAGACGCGGCCCAGCAGGGCCGCGTCGCTGCGATGGAGGCCGTCGAAATACTGGCCGAGCAGGGCCTCGATCGGGGCGAATGGCGCGTTCATGGGGCGGTGCCCAGCATCAGGCGGCGAGGCGTTCGGCATTCAGCGCTTCCCGCACGCTGTCCCTGCTCGCGACGCGCTCCAGCAGGGCTGTCAGGCGAGGCCAGGCCGACAGAGGGATGTCCTTGCCTTCGGCCCAGCCCGCGATGACGAAGAGATAGATATCGGCGACGCTGAAGGCGTCTCCGAGCAGATAGCTGCGTCCGTCGGCGAGCTCCGTCTCGATATGGCCGAGGCGCCGTGCGATGGCTGCTCGGGCCTCCTGCCGCCCAGCCTCGCTCGTCCCGGGCCGAAACAGGGGCGAAAACGCCTTGTGCAACTCGCTCGCGAGGAAATTGAGCCATTCCTGCAGCCGCGCCCGTTCCAGCGTCGCGGGCAGTGGAGCGAGGCCGACGGACGGGGCGAGGTCGGCGATGTACTGGACGATCGCGGCGCCTTCGGTGAGGACGCTGCCGTCCTCCAGCTTCAGTGCGGGAACGTAGCCCTTGGGATTGATCGCAGCGAAGTCCTCGCCGCCGGCGGTCTTGCCGGTGAAGATGTCGACCTGTTCGAGGGTAAAGGGCAGGCCAGCCTCGCGGAGCGCGATATGGGGCGAGAGCGAGCAGGCGCCGGGTGCGAAATAGAGCTTCATGACGGTTCATCTCCGTGGATCGGTGATGCGCCATGGTTAGATCTCAGCGATAACCTTTGTATACCTTATTACTTGTTGTAACCTCATTTTCCGGTATCCTCCCGGTTACCGGAGGTTTCCCGCATGGCATTGAAAATTCGTAGGAATCGCTCGCCAGAACCACCGGAAACCTGCGATGTCGGCACCTGCATGCTGGTGCTCGGCGGAGCTTGGACGCCGAATGTCGTCTGGTTTCTGAGCGGCGGTCCCCGCCGGTTCGGCGAGCTGCGCCGCGACATCCCCGCGATCTCGGCCAAGATGCTGAGCGCCCGGCTGCGCGGCCTGGAGGCCAAGGGCGTCGTCATGCGGAAGGTGCTGCCGGGCTCGCCGCCCTCGGTGGAATACGCATTGACGCCGCTTGGCCGCGAATACGTGCCGGCGATTCAGGCGATTGCGGAGGTTGGCGCCAAGCTCAAGGCATTAGCGCGCGGACAGGCAGCCTGACCGGGCAGGGGGAGCGCTTCGGCGCTGTCAGCCGGCGAGCGCGGCCCGGCTGACGGTGGCCACCGGCCCGTCGAAGACGCGGACGCAGTCGCCGCCGGCCATGCCGGCGATCTGGAGCGCGGCTTCGGCTTCCGTGAAGATCTCATTCTGCTCGCGATAGCCCTCCGGCGTCAGCAGGGCCGCTCCGATCGAGAGCGTGAAATCGATGACGTGATTGCCGCGCGGCATCGGCCGGCACAGCAGTTTGCGCGTGCCGGAGAGCATCGAGGCGAGATAGCCCTTGTCGCCGGGCATGCGCAGCAGGAGGGCGAAGGCGCCGGGGCCGGTCTGGTCGATGGCCAGCGCATCGGGAAAGAGCCGGCGCAGCCGCTCGCCGAAATTGCGGATCACGTCCTCGCCCGCGGGGCGGCCGTAATTCTCGACGAGCGTCGCGAACCGATCGATCTCGAAGATGGCAAGCGCGAAGCGCTCGGGTTCGCGGTCGCGTTCGTGCCGGAATTGTCGGAGCGCGTCGGTGAAGCTGCGGCGCGCCGCGAGATTCGTTGATCCGATGGTTCGCACCAGCGAGGCGGTTTCGGTCCACAGCCCCTTCTCGGCCGTGACGTCCTGCTTCGAGCCGAAGATGCGGATCGGCCGGCCATGCTCATGGCCGACACCGACGATCAGGCGCATCCAGCGCTTGTCGCCATTGGCCGCCTTGATCCGGCAATCCAGCGCGAAGCCCTGGCCGGTGCTGATCGCCTTGCTGCGCAGCTGGTTCATCTCGCGGCGCGAGCGCTCCTCATAGAGATCGAGGATGGCGTTGCGGTAGATGCCGGAGCTGCGCTTCAGGCCGAACAGATCGTAGACGCCGTCGGTCCAGCTCAGGGTTTCGTTGGCGAGATTGCATTCCCAGGCGCCGACGGCGGCGGCCGCGACCGCGCGATCGTAGAAGGACTGCGTCGCCGCGGTGAGCTGCTGGCTGTTCACGGTCCGCCTCCTGACTGCCTTAACGGCAGCCTAGAGCGGGTGGGGTTAAGCGAACCTTTGCGCAGTGCGGAAAAATCCGCCGCCTCATTCGCGCCGGAGCGCCTCTATCGGGTCGAGGCTGGCGGCGCGGCGCGCCGGGTAGAAGCCGAAGAACACGCCGATCAGGCCGGAGACGCCGACCGCGATCAGGATGGTCTGGACCGAGATCACCGAGGGCCAGCCGGCCACATGGGCGATGGTCAGCGCCGCCGCGATGCCGAGCCCGACGCCGACCGCGCCGCCGATGGTCGCAAGCGTCGTCGCCTCGATCAGGAACTGGGTCAGCACGGCGCTCTGGCGGGCGCCGACCGCGAGCCTCAAGCCGATCTCGCGGGTGCGCTCGGTGACCGAGACCAGCATGATGTTCATGATGCCGATGCCGCCGACGAGGAGCGAGACGGCGGCCACGGCCGCCAGCAGCCATGACAGCGTCGTCGCGGCGGCGGTTGCGGTATTGGCGATCTCGGTGAGGTTGCGGACGATGAAGTCGTCCTCCTGATCCTCCATAAGCCGGTGGCGCTGGCGCAGCAGGGCGGTGACCTCGGCGATGCCCGGCGTGATCGCATCTTCGTTCGCGAACTTGACCATGATGCTTTGCACCGAGCGGTCGCGGGCATAGTTGCGCCCGACGATGCGGCGCCGGCCGGTATCGAGCGGCACGAAGATGACGTCGTCCTGATCCTGCCCCAGTGCGGATTGGCCCTTGGACGCCATCACGCCAATGACCTTGAAGGGTACGTTGCGGATGCGAAACTGCTGGTCGAGCGGGTTCTCTTCGCCGAAGAGGTTGCGCGCCACCGTCTGGCCGATCACGGCGACGATCTCGCCCTTGCGCAATTCCTCCGGCTCGAACAGCCGGCCTGATCCGATCTCCCATTCGCGCGCGGCGAAGAAGTCGAGATCGGTGGCGGTGATCTGCGTCGACCAGTTGGCGCCGGCATAGACGGCCTGCGCACGGGTGATGAGCACCGGTGCGGCGGCGGTGACGTCCTCGACCTCGCGCAGGATCGCCGCGGCATCCTCGTCGGTCAGCGTCGAGGAGGCACCGGCGCCGAGCCTGACGCCACCCTGCGTGACGTTGCCGGACTGGATGATCGCGAGATTGGCGCCGAGCGACTTGATCTGACCGGTGACGCGGGCGCGGGCGCCGGAGCCGATCGCGACCATGGCGATGACGGCGGCGACGCCGATGATGATGCCGAGCATCGTCAGGGCCGAGCGCAGCGCGTTGGCACCGATGGCGGATAGCGCCGAGCGGATCGCTTCGGTGAGGCTCATGCGGCGGCCTCCGGCAGGCCGATGCCGGCGTCGAAGGCTGCGAGCGCGGCGCGGGCGTCGGCCGGCTCCTGCCTGATGTCGCTGAGCAGGTGGCCGTCGCGGAAGCGGATCAGGCGCCTGGCATGGCGGGCGACCTCGGCGTCATGCGTGACCAGGACGACGGTGACGCCTTCGCGGTTGAGGTCCTGGAAGAGCGCGAGGATTTCGAGCGCGGTGCGGCTGTCGAGCGCGCCGGTCGGCTCGTCGGCGAGCAGGAGGCGCGGCTCGTTGACCAGCGCGCGGGCGATGGCGACGCGCTGCTGCTGGCCGCCGGAGAGCTGCATCGGCCGGTGATGGGCACGCTCCGCGAGACCGACGCGGGCGAGGGCGGCAAGCGCGCGCCGCTTCCGCTCGGCGCGGGCGACGCCGGCATAGACCATCGGCAGTTCGACATTGGCGCAGGCATCGATGCGGGGCAGCAGGTTGAATTGCTGGAAGACGAAGCCGAGCTTGCGATTGCGCAGCTCGGCAAGCCCGTCGCCGGAAAGGGTCTCGACCGCGACGCCGTCGAGCACGTAATGGCCGCCGCTCGGCCGGTCGAGACAGCCGATCAGGTTCATGAAGGTCGATTTGCCCGAGCCGGACGGGCCCATCACCGCGACGAGATCGCCGGCCTCTATCGTCAGCGAAACCCGGTCCAGCGCCGTGACGCGGCCGGAATCGAGATCATAGACGCGGGAGAGGTCACGGGTTTCGATCAGGGGCATGGGCGCGCTCCGCTTTTGGGACGAGCCTGCTGCGCGTTGGACGGTTGCGCGGGGGGAACCCTTCTCCCGTGTGGGAGAAGGGCAGGGATGAGGGCCTGCCCCAACCGTGAAAGGCGCGGGGCTGTGACGTCGTGCCTACCCTGAAAGCGCAGGCCCTCACCCCTACCCCTCTCCCATTCGGGAGAGGGGATCCCGCGGATGCCCTTCCCGGTGTCGTCTCTTGGGAGACTCATTGCCGCGCCCTCAGAACAGCCGTGGCCCGCGGGCGCGGGAGGCCGGCGGTTCCGGCGCCGTCGTGATGCGCGGACCGCCACCGGTCACCACCTGCGCTCCGTCCTTGACCTCGCCGCCGAGCAGTTCCGTGAAAGCGCCATCGGTCGGGCCGAGCATGACGGGCACGGGCTTCGGCTGGCCGGCTTCGTCCAGCACATAGACGCGGCCGGGAATGCCACGGCTTGGCGCCGCACGCCGGCCTTCCTGCATGAAGGTCTCAAGCTTCGCGCGTCGCTCGGGGTCGAGTACCGCGCCGATCTTCTTGACCAGCTCGGCACTGCCCGCGCGGAAGGCTGCGCGCCGCTCCTCCGGCGAGAGGCCGTTCATCGCTTCGCGATTGCCGCGACGTTCCCTCAGGATCTCGGCGATCGCCTGCTTTTGCTCGGGCGTCGGCTGCAATTCGGTCTCGATCCGCTCGCGCAGGGCGTTGGCGGCGCGCGGTGCGCGTTCGCCGGCATCCGGAAGCGCCACGGGGCCCGTGCCCGAGCCGGCAGGGGCGGCACCTGCTGCGCCGGCCGGGCGGAAGCGCAGGGCGGCATTGGGCACGCGCAGCGCATCGGGCCGATCCTCGGTCACGACCTGAAGATTGGCGGTCATGCCCGGCAGGAGCGCCATGTCGCGGTTCTCGACGCGGATGATGCCGGTATAGGTGACGACGTTCTGGATGGTCTGGGCGCCGAGCCGGACCATCTCGACCCGGCCCTGAAAATTGCGGCTGGGATAGGCGTTGACGGTGAAGGAGACCGGCTGGCCCGGCTTCAATCGGCCGACATCGGCCTCGTCGATATTGGCGTAGATGTCGATGGTGCGCAGGTCCTGCGCGATCTGGAACAGCGTCGGCGAGGAGAGCGAGGCGGCGACCGTCTGGCCGAGATCGACCTGGCGCTGGACCACGACGCCATCGACCGGCGAGCGGATCTGCGTGCGTTCGAGGTCGATCAGGATGTCGCGGAGCTTGGCGTCGCGGCTGCCGATCAGGGCCTGGCTGGCCTGAACCTGCCCTTCGGCGAGCTGGATATCGGCATCGAGCCCCTTGAGCTCGGCTCGGGCGGAGGCGAGCTGGGCTTCGTTCGAGGCGAGCGAGGCGGTCTGGACCTCGACCTGGGTGCGGGCCGTGTCGAGATTCTGCTGTGAGCCCGTGCTGCGGTTGAAGAGCTGGTCCTGCCGCTCGAAAGTGCGCCTGGCATCGGCGAGCTGGGCCGAGGTGCGGGTGCGCTGGGCCTCGAGATCACGGATGAAGGAATCCGCCTTGATCCGCGCGGCGCGGGCGCGTTCGAGCTGGGCGTTCTTGACGACGAGATCGGCTTTGGCCTGTTCGAGATCGGCCTGGGCGGCGTCGCGGCGCGTCCGGATCTGGTCGCTCTGCAGGCGAGCCACGACCTGTCCGGCCTTCACCTGCGTGTTGTAGTCGGCGAGGAGCTCGACGATCTGGCCGGAGAGCTGGGAGCCGACGAGGACGGTGGTGACCGGCGTCAGCGTGCCGGTGGCGCGCACGGCGGCGGTGATGCGGCCCCGGTCGAGCGGCGCCGTGCGATAGGGCGGCTCATTGGCGTTGCTGCCGGCCGGGCGCAGGGCCCAATAGCCGCCGGCCGCCGCGAGAACGATCAGCCCGGTTCCGATCAGCCATCTGCGCAAGGTCGTTTCCCCGTCCCGTTCGCGCCTGGGCGCGAGCGAAGAAGAGTTTGCCAGAAAGCACGCCGTCCGGCGAGTTAACTTCCTGCAATCTTTGGCTTAGCCGCAGCTCAGGCGGTGCGGGCGGCTTGCGTGGCGGCGAGCAGGTCGCGCAGCGTCGTGATCGTCGAGGAATCGGCGACGCCGTCGACCTTCTCCTGGCGCCAATGGCGCTGGAAGGCGGCGACCACCGCCTCAAGCTTCTCGTCGAAGATGCCGTCGACGGCGACGCCATAGCCGAGCATCGCGAACATCGCCTGCAAGGCCTCGACCGGCTGGCCGCTTTCGCCACGGGCGAAGAAGCGCCCGCCGCGGATCGGGGCCGGTTCGGTCCACAGGCCGACGCCCGCCTCGGCAAAGCGGCGCCACGGGAATTTCTCGCCGGGATCGATCTTGCGGCCGGGCGCGATGTCGGAATGGGCGAGCACGCGCTCAGGGGGAATGGACCAGCGCTCGCAGATGTCGCGGCAGAGGTTCAGCGTCGCCGCGATCTGCTCCTCGGGATAGTCGGGCAGGCCGCCGGGATGGCCGGGATTGGCGATCTCGATGCCGATCGAGCAGGAGTTGATGTCGGTCTCGCCGGCCCAGTGCGAGGCGCCGGCATGCCAGGCGCGCCGGCCCTCCGGCACGAGCTGGAGCGTGTGGCCGTTCTCGAAGACGAAATAATGCGAGGAGACCTGCGCGACCGGGTTGCAGAGCCATTGCAGCGCTTCGCCCGCGACCGGCATGCCGGTGTAGTGCAGGATCAGCATGTCTGGCCGGCGTCCGGGCCTGCCGTCCGGGTGCTTGCGTTCGCCATGGTTAGGCGAGGGGAAGATTTTCGCGGCGAAGCGGCTGTCGGGCTTGGCCACGTCCGGTGGGGCGATATCGGTCATGCGGGCTGGCTCAGGCGGGTTGCGGCGCGAGGCTGCGATTCATGCCGCGTTCCTTCTGGATCGCGTCCCAGGCGGCGTTGATGGCGGCGATGCGGCGCGTTGCGATGGCGATCGCCTCCTCCGGCAGGCCACGGGCGATCTCGCGGTCGGGATGGGTTTCGGCGACGAGGCGGCGGTAATGCCGTTTCAGTTCGGCGTCGTTCATCTCGCGATTGGCGCCGAGGACGAGATAGGGGTCGTCCGGCCGGCGGGCATGGCGGGCCTCGATCCGGGCGAAATCGGCCTCGGCGATGCCGAAGATGCCGGCGACGGCCTGGAGATAGGCGTGCTCGGCCTCGTGGATCGCGCCATCGGCGGCGGCGATCAGGAAGAGCCCGTCGAGCACGTCCTCCAGCAAAGCGGGCTCGTCCTTGAAGGCGCCGGCGATCTGCGTGGCATAGGCCTCGAAGCCAGCGCTGGTCTGCTTGGCGAGATCGAACAGGCGCTCGATGCGCTGCTGCTGGTCGGGCGGGACCTCGACGATGCGGCGGAAGGCGGTGACCTCGTCGCAGGTCACGACGCCGTCCGAGCGCGCCATCTTGGCGGCGAGCGCGACGAGGCCGGTGGTGAAGACCAGCTCGCGCGGCGCCGGGCCGAAGGGCGCGCCCTCGCGATCGACCAGGACATGGCCGGCGAGCGCGCCGACGAGAGCGCCGAGCGGGCCGCCGATCACGAGCCCGAGCCCGCCGCCGCCCAGAGCGCCCCAGAAAGAGGAAGCCATCACAAAACCGATCCCGGTGAATCCGAATGCGCGGATGATGGGAGAAGGGGGCTTGCCCGCGCAAGAGCGCCCGGTGCGACGGCCTGCCGCGCCAAAAATGCACATCCATCCGGGAATGAGGCCGAAATGCGGCAGCTGATTCGCCTGCTTGATTCGCGTGCCGAGGCGGGGAGCCGGCGAAGTTTTTGAGTCGAACGAATACATATGAATACTGAATAGTTAAATATAGAATAAATTCCTGTACACGCTAATTGTTGTGCGTTTTTCTGTGGAATGTGCCAGATTATCGACACATTCGACCATCAGTTGAGCAGCCCCATCGGCCAGTCATGGCTCAATGGGGTTCAAATTCGACATGCGATATATCTGTGGTGGTCTTGCGGCTGCGTGCCTGATTAGCCTCTCTGGGGTTGCCCTGGCCGAGGATTTCGTCAACGCGGAAACGGACCCCCGGTCGCTGCTCGTTCGTGATGCCGAGATCGCCCGCGCCAAGGCTGCCGAAGGCAAGGGCGAGGACGTCCAGGCCGAGGCTCCCAAGGCGAAGTCCGCGACCCGCGCCGCCAAGGTTGAGGCCGCCAAGGCTGAAGCCGACAAGACCGAGACCCGCGCCAGCCGCGCGCTCGCCGCTCCGGCAGGCTCCGAGGGCATCAAGGCGATCGTCGCCCGCCACGCCGCGGCCAATGGCGTGCCGTTCTCGCTGGCCGATGCCGTCGTGCGCGTCGAGAGCCGCTACAATCCCCGCGCCTCGCATGCCGGCAATTACGGCCTGATGCAGATCCGCCACCAGACGGCGCGCGGCATGGGCTATTCCGGCGGTGCCGGCGGCCTGCTCGATGCCGAGACCAATGCGCGCTTCGGGATGAAGTATCTGGCGCAGGCCTACAAGCTCGCCGGCGGCGACACCTGCCGCACCATCATGAAGTATCAGAGCGGCCATATGGCGACCCGCATGAGCGGCGCCAACCGCACCTATTGCGCCAAGGTGCGCACGATCACCGCCCGCAACTGACCTGATGCGGCCCGGTTTCGCTTGACGCCGGGCGCGCCAGCGCGCATCTCCCCCTCGCCAGTCGGCCGGACGGCCGCTCTCGCTTGCGAGGGAGGAAAGTCCGGGCTCCACGGAAACACGGTGCCGGATAACGTCCGGCGGGGGCGACCCCAGGGAAAGCGCCACAGAGATCGAACCGCCCTGCGCTGGAGAGCTTCGGCTTTTCCGGCAGGGTAAGGGTGAAAAGGTGCGGTAAGAGCGCACCGCGGACCCGGCAACGGGGACGGCATGGCAAGCCCCACCGGGAGCAAAACCGAATAGGGACGATGCTGCCCGCGCAAGCGGGCAGGGGCAGGTTTCTGTGCCTTGTCGTCCGGGTTGGTTGCTCGAGGCGCGCAGCAATGCGCGTCCCAGAGGAATGGCCGTCACGTTATCGGAGAAATCCGGTAGCCATCCAGAACCCGGCTTACAGGCCGACTGGCGCTTGATGCCCGCAAATTCTACTCCAGCGGGCATCTGAAGCGATCGCCTGCGCTTCCGGTGCTCACGGACTGATGTCCGCTGCGCTCCGGTTCTCGGCGACCGCTCCAGCTTCCGCGCTGGAGCGAATTTTCAAGCATCAAGCCTGCAAATACCGGCTGGATCAGTCTTTCAGGCGAGGTGGTTATCAGGCCACCGTCGTCTCGACCGGGATGTTGCCCTTCGTCGCGTGCGAATAGGGGCAGACGACATGGGCCTTCTTCACGAGGTCCTCGACCACGGTCTTGTCGAGGCCGGGGATCGAGACGGTCAACTTGGCGGCGATGCCGAAGCCCTGGCCATCGTCGCGGGCGCCGATGCCGATATCGGCCGAGACCTTCGCGTCATCCGGGATCTTCACCTTCTCCTTACCGGCGACGAACTTGAGCGCGCCGAGGAAGCAGGCCGAGTAGCCCATGGCGAAGAGCTGCTCGGGATTGGTGCCTTCGCCGCCGCCGCCGCCGAGTTCCTTGGGTGTGTTCAGCGCGAGCTTGACGTTGCCGGTATCGGTCGCGGCCTGGCCTTCGCGGCCGCCGGTGGCGGAGCCATGGGCGGTGTAGAGCGTCTTCATGATCGGTCTCCTTGCTCACTGGGTTGATGGTTGTTTTTAGATTGTGCGCAATTAGATTGTCAACAATTAATTTGAGCGCGGCAAATAGCGGTTGATCGCGGGGTCGCTTTCGGCTTTCCGTGAGGCGGGATGATCGGCGAGGGTGTGATGGCGAAGCAGGACAGGGCCGGGGAGGGCATGCCGCGTCTGGAGCAGCAGCTCTGTTTCGCGATCTATCAGGTCGGCCATGCCTTCAGCCGGGCTTACCGCCCGATCCTGGCCGCGCTCGGGCTGACTTACCCGCAATATCTCGTGATGCTCGTGCTTTGGGAGCAGGATGGGCTGACGGTGAAGGATCTGGGCGAGCGGCTGATGCTCGATTCCGGCACGCTGACGCCGCTGCTGAAGCGGCTCGAAGCTTCCGGCCTGATCCGGCGCGAGCGCGATGCGCGCGACGAGCGGCAGGTGCGCATCCATCTCGCCGAGAAGGGCGAGGGGCTGCGCGAGCGGGGGCGCTGCGTGCAGGACGCTGTCGGCGAGGCGCTCGGCGGGACGGCCGGCGATGCCGGGCGGTTGCGCGATCAGCTTGGCCTCGTCCGCGATGCGCTGCTGGCGTCGTCGCGCGACGGCTGAGCGGAGCCTTTTGCCGTAGGCGCCACCTTCCCTGCGCCTTCCGGGCGGCGGCTTGCGGCCTGCTAAAAATAACGGCCCGCTTTCGTAAATATTTTTCGCATCGCTGAAATGATTTTCCGCCTGCCCATAGGGTCGGGCGACGCCGAATTGCGCGTGCTTACGGATACTTAACCTTAACGAGCTGTGATGGCGGAGAGTCCTCGCGGGTGCGCCGTTGCACCCGTGATTCCATTGACGCCCATATAGGCCCATGCTATCCCAAATCATCCCGTCGAAGCCGGCAGGCAAACCAAGGGTCAGGCTCCGTGTGCCGCGCGGAATTTGGCTTGCTGGCCTGCCTTGCCCGCTTCGACGGAGAGTCCTTTCGCCGCTTGCCCATCTCAGCGGTGGCGCCTTGAAGAGCAGGCCGGGAGGCGGCGTTGACGGACCGCTTCGTCTCGAATTTCACGAACCGGCTCGACGCCAAGGGGCGCGTCTCCATTCCCTCGAGTTTCCGGTCGGTGCTGGCCAAGGACGGCTACGAGGGTCTCTATGTCCATCAGGGGCTCGACCTGCCGGCGCTGGATGCCGGCGGCAACGCGCTCAGGGCTACGATCGACGATATCCTCGCGCGCTTCTCGCCGTTCTCGGACGAGTGGGAATTGCTCTCGACGGCGCTGAACGGCACCTCGGAGGTGCTGAAGATCGATACGGAGGGCCGTATGGTGCTGAGCGAGGCGCTGAAGGCGCATGCCGGTATCGGCGATGCCGTGACCTTCGTCGGGCACGGCCACAAGTTCCAGATCTGGGAGCCGGAGCGGTTCCGCGCGCATCTCGACGCTGCGCGGACGCGCCTGCGCGACGTGAAGCGCACGCTCGGCAGCTTGACCATTCCAACGGGAGGCACGGGCACATGACGGACCATGGCGACCGTTCCGGCGGAGCCATTGGCGGACCGGTTCGTCATGTGCCCGTGTTGCTCGCCGAGGTTCTGGATGCGCTCGCGCCGCAGGCCGGCGGGCGCTATCTCGACGGTACCTTCGGGGCGGGAGGCTATTCCCGCGCGATCCTCGAGGCCGAGCCGGATGTGACCCTGCTGGGACTGGACCGCGACCCGACGGCGATCGCCGGCGGGGCCGATCTCGTCGCCGAGATGGCCGGACGCCTGACGCTGTCCCAGGCCAATTTCGGCGAGCTTGCCGAGGAGGCCGAGCGCTTCAAGATGGCGCCGCTCGACGGCGTCGTGCTCGATATCGGCGTCTCCTCGATGCAAATCGATCAGGCAGAGCGCGGCTTTTCGTTCCGCTTCGACGGGCCGCTCGACATGCGGATGAGCAGCAGCGGGCAGAGCGCGGCGGACCTCGTCAACGAGGCCGAGGAAGGGCTGCTCGCCAATATCTTCTATCACTATGGCGAGGAGCGTCGCTCGCGCGCCGTCGCGCGCGCCGTGGTCGAGGCCCGCCGCAAGGCGCCAATCACGACGACCAAGCAATTGGCCGATCTCGTCGCCGGCATCGTCTGGGGCGAGCCCGGCGGGGCGCATCCGGCGACGCGCGTGTTCCAGGCGCTGCGCATCGCGGTCAATGACGAACTCGGCGAGCTGGTCCGGGCGCTGCACGCGGCCGAGACCGTGCTGAAGCCGGGCGGGCGACTGGTCGTGGTGACCTTCCATTCCCTGGAAGACCGTATCGTCAAGCAGTTCTTCGCGGAGCGCTCCGGCCGGGTGCCGGCGGGCTCGCGCCATGCGCCGGCGGTTGCCGCCGCGCAGTCGACCTTCAGGCTGGTCGCCAAGGGTGCGGTCGCGCCGTCCGAGGCCGAGATGCGGGCCAATCCGCGGGCGCGCTCGGCCAAGCTGCGTGCCGCCGAACGCAACGAGGCGCCGGCACGCCGGGCCGATGCCGGGCTCGTCGCGCTCTCCACCGTCCCCGACCCGCAGCCGCGCCGGAGGCCCTGAGCGTGATCAAGCTCCTGCATGTCATTGCCATCGGCGCGCTGGTCTCCTCGGCGGTCTATGCCTATTCGATCAAATACGAGACGACGCTGGCGACCGAGCATCTCCAGAAGCTCAAGTCCAAGACCCAGCGCGAGCGCGACGCCATCGCCGTGCTCAAGGCCGAGTGGCAGTTCCTCAACCGGCCCGACCGCGTCCAGATGCTGGCGGAGCGCCATCTCGACCTCCAGCCCTTCGTGGTTACGCAGGTGGTCAAGCCCTCGGACATCCCGAACCGCGGCCCCAAGGTCGATACCATCGGCCGCAAGCTCGAGGATCTCGGGCTGGGCATGCCGACCGAGACTCCCAGGAACACCAGGGCGGGCGCCACCACGCCGGGGCCGATGCCATGACCGAGCCGACACGAAACGAGGTTTCGATGGAGCAGCAGCACGAGGCCGCCGAGGGCGTGGTCAAGCGCGGGCGCCTGGCCTGGTTGCGCGACGTCTTCCGCATGAGCGGCGAGAAAAGCGAGCCGCGCGTCGGCCTCGTCATCCTCGGCTTCTCCGCGCTGTTCCTCGCCATCACCGGCCGTCTGGTCTATCTCGGCGTCGCCCCGAACGAGCAGGTGGGCCTGCGCCGCGCGACCTCCAATGCCATTTCGGCCGCCCGGCCCGACATCGTCGACCGCAACGGCGAGGTCATGGCGACCGATATCCGCACGGTCTCGGTCTTCGCCGAGCCGCGCCGTATCCTCGACAAGGACGAGGCGACCGAGCTTTTGACGGCCGTGCTGCCGGACCTCGACGCCAAGGAACTGCGCGACAAACTCGGCACCAAGAAGGGCTTCGTCTGGGTCAAGCGCGAGATCACGCCGCGCCAGCAGGCGGAAGTCCACCGGCTTGGCATCCCCGGCGTCGGGTTCGTGCCCGAGAACAAGCGCGTCTACCCGAACGGCAATGCCGCAGCCCACGTGCTCGGCTTCGCGAATATCGACAATGTCGGCATTGCCGGAATCGAGAAATACATCGACTCGCAAGGCCTGCAGGACCTGAACGGAGCGGGGCTGGCGACCGAGGCGTCCGATCTCAAGCCGGTCAAGCTGTCGATCGACCTGCGTGTCCAGCACCTGCTGCGAGACGAACTCGCCAAGGGACTGGAACGCTTCAAGGCCATCGCCGCCGCGGGCGCGATCATGGACGTCAACACCGGCGAGGTGATCGCGCTGGTCTCGCTGCCCGATTTCGATCCGGGTAACCCGGTCGATGCGCTGGAGAAGGACCGGATCAACCGGATGAATGTCGGCGTCTACGAGATGGGCTCGACCTTCAAGGCGCTGACCATCGCGATGGCGCTGGATTCCGGCAAGGTGAACATCAATTCGAGCTTCTCGACCGCCGGCGGCATGATGCGGTTCGGCCGGCAGGTCATCAAGGAATACCACGGCACCGGCCGGACGCTGACCGTGCCGGAAGTCTTCCTGCACTCGTCGAACATGGGCTCGATCAAGATGGCGCTGGCCGTCGGCGTCGAGGGCCACAAGGCCTTCCTCAAGAAGATGATGCAGCTCGACCGGATGACGACCGAGCTGCCGGAAAGCGCGGCGCCGATCGTTCCGCAGCGCTGGGGCGAAATCAACACCGCGACCATCGCCTTCGGCCACGGCCTCGCCGTCGCGCCGCTGCAGGCGCTGTCGGCGGTCGCCGCGCTGGTCAATGGCGGCTACCTGATGAAGCCGACCTTCCTGAAGCGCAGCGAGGAGGAAGCCCGGCAGGTTGCGACCCGCGTGATCAAGCCGGAGACCTCGGAGGCGATGCGCTTCATCATGCGGCTCAACGGCGAGAAGGGCTCGGCCCGCAAGGCCGACGTTGCCGGCTATTTCGTCGGCGGCAAGACCGGCACGGCCGAAAAGGTCATCAACGGCCGCTACGCCAAGAACAAGAACTTCACGACCTTCACGGCGATCGCCCCTTCCGACAAGCCGAAATACCTGTTCCTCGCGATCTATGACGAGCCGAAGGGCTATGCCGAGAGCGGCGGCTATTCAACCGCGGCGTGGAATGCCGGCGTCACGACCGGCCGCGTGATCGAGCGCGCCGGGCCGATCCTGGGGCTCAACCCGCGCTTCGACCCGCCGCCGTTGCCCTTCCCGCTGATGGCGCGGCTCGGCGCCTGGGGTTCGCGCTAAGCACAGTCTATAACGGTGGCCATGACGATGACCGGATACAGCCTCGGAGACCTCTTCCCCGAGATTTTCGAGGCTGAGGCCGCGAGCCAGCAGGTGCATGGCGTGGCCTTCGACAGCCGCAAGGTGACCGGCGACGACGTCTTCGTCGCGCTCGCCGGTGCCAAGGCCGATGGCGCGCGCTTCATCATGGATGCGGTCGGGCATGGCGCGGTCGCGATCGTCTCGGGCGGCCCGCGCCCGGCCGACCTGCCGGCCGGCGTCGCCTTCGCGCAGGTCGACGATCCGCGGCTGGCGTTGTCCCTGGCCGCGGCGAAAATCCATCCGCGGCAGCCGGAGACCATTGTCGCGGTGACCGGGACCAGCGGCAAATCCTCGGTCGCGGATTTCACCCGCCAGATCTTCCAGGCGCTCGGCCATGAAGCGGCGAGCGTCGGTACGATCGGCGTCGTGACCAGCAAGGGCGCCGATTACGGCTCGCTGACGACGCCGGACCCGCTCTCGCTGCACGCCTCCTTCGACAAGCTCGCGGGCGAGGGCATCACGCATCTGGCGATGGAGGCCTCCTCGCACGGGCTCGACCAGCGCCGCCTCGACGGCGTGCGGCTCAGCGCCGGCGCCTTCCTCAATCTCGGGCGCGACCATCTCGATTATCACCCGAGCGTCGAGGACTACCTCGCCGCGAAACTGCGGCTCTGGGACTTGCTGCCCGCGGGCGCTCCGGTGGTGATCAACCGCGACGAGCCCTATGCGGAGGAGGCGGCTGAGGCTGCGGCCAAGGCGGGGCACCCGATCATCGGCATCGGCCGCGAGGGCGAGACGCTGACCTTGCTGCGCAACGAGCGCGACGGCTTCTCGCAGCGCCTGACCGTCGGGTTCGACGGGCGCGAGCTATCGGTCGACCTGCCGCTGGTCGGCGATTTCATGGCCGGCAATGCGCTGGTTGCGGCCGGGCTCGCCATCGCGACTGGCGAGGACAAGGCTCGTTCGCTCAAGGCGATTTCCGGACTGAAGGGCGTCGCCGGGCGGCTCGAACGCGTCGGCGAGACCAATGGTGGGCTCGTCGTCGTCGATTACGCGCATAAGCCCGATGCGCTCGCTGCGGTTCTGACCACGCTCAGGCCCTATGCGACCGGGCGGCTGATCTGCGTCTTCGGCTGCGGCGGCGACCGCGACAAGGGCAAGCGCCCATTGATGGGCGCGATCGCGGCCGAGAAGGCCGATATCGCCATCGTCACCGACGACAATCCGCGCAGCGAGAACCCGGCGACGATCCGGGCCGAGATCATGGCCGCTTCGCCCAAGCTCCAGGAGATCGGCGACCGCGAGGAAGCGATCAACGCTGCCGTCAAGATGCTGAAGCCTGGGGATTTGCTGATCGTGGCCGGAAAAGGCCATGAATCCGGCCAGATCATAGGCGACCGGACGCTGCCCTTCTCGGACCATGACGTGGTCCGCAAGGCGCTATCGGAGATGACGAAATGAGCGCCCCGCTCTGGACCGGAGACAAGCTGATCGCGGCGTTGCGCGCGAAGCCTGAGGGCGCCGTGCCGCCGGTCGTGACCGGCGCCTCGATCGATACCCGCACGCTGGAGCCGGGCGACGTCTTCTTCGCCATCACCGGCGAGGCCCGCAGCGGGCATGATTTCGTCAAGGGCGCGCTCGACAAGGGCGCGGCGCTCGCCGTGATCGACGAGGCGCATGCGGCGCAGTTTGAGGGCGCCGGCGCGCTTGCCGTCGTGCCGGACGTGCTGAAGGCGATGGAGCATGCGGGCACCGCGCGCCGTGCCGAGCTCAAGGCAGGTGTCGTGGCGGTCACCGGCTCGGTCGGCAAGACCGGCACCAAGGAGGCTTTGCGCCTTGTGCTCTCGCGCCAGGGCAATACCCATGCGCCGGTTGCCTCCTACAACAACCACTGGGGCGTGCCGCTCACATTGTGTCGGACGCCCAGCGACGTCGCCTATGGCGTCTACGAGATTGGCATGAACAGCCCCGGCGAGATCGTCCCACTGGCACGGATGGTGCGCCCGCAGGTCGCCATCGTCACCACGATCCAGCCCGTGCATCTCGCGGCCTTCGCCTCGCTGGAGGGGATCGCCGAGGAGAAGGCCGGGGTCTATTGGGAGCTGGAGAAGGGCGGCACGGCGATCGTCAATGCCGATATCCCGCAATCCGAACTGCTGCGCGATATCGCCAAATCCGGCCCGGCCGGGCGGATCATCACCTTCGGCGAAAGCCCCGATGCCGACGTCAAGCTGATCTCCTGTGCACTGAAGCCTGACCTGTCGACGGTCGAGGCCCGCGTCTTCGGCGAGCCGGTGACCTACCGGCTGGGCAGCCCCGGCAAGCATATCGTGCTGAACTCGCTCGCGGTGCTGGCCGCCGTGCATGCGCTCGGCGCCGATCTCGCGCTGGCGGCGCTGGCGCTGGGCGACCTCACGCCGCCGGCCGGACGGGGCGCGCGGCAGGTGCTGCAGGCGCCGGGCGGCAGGATCACGCTGCTCGACGAGAGCTATAACGGCAACCCCGCCTCGATGCGGGCCGCGATCGAGAATCTCGGCCGCCTGCCGGTCGAGGGCCGCGGCCGGCGCATCGCCGTGCTCGGCGACATGCTCGAACTCGGGCCGACCGGGCCGGAGCTGCATCGCGGGCTCGCGGAGCCGCTGGTTTCGAACGGCATCGACAAGGTCTTCACCTGTGGCCCGCTGATGAAGGGGCTGCATGAAAGCTTGCCTTCCGCCATGCGGGGGGCTTATGCCGCCTCCGCGAGCGAGCTGGAGCCGCTCGTGCTCGATGCGATTCGCGGCGGTGACACCGTCACGGTCAAGGGATCGCTGGGCACGCGCATGGGTCCGATCGTCAAGGCGATCCTCGCGCGCTTTCCTGCTGTGCCTGCCGAAGACCGATAGACAAGAGAACCAAGCAGTATGCTCGTCTGGCTCGCCGACTTCGCCAGCACCTTCCCGGTGCTGAACGTCTTCCGCTACATCACCTTCCGCGCAGGCGGAGCGACGGCGACGGCGCTGCTCTTCGTCTTCTTCTTCGGGCCCTCGGCGATCTCCTGGCTCCGGATCAAGCAGGGCAAGGGCCAGCCGATCCGCACCGACGGACCGGAATCGCATCTCGCCAAGCGCGGCACGCCGACCATGGGCGGGCTGATGATCCTGACCGGGCTGTTCGTCGCGGTGCTGCTCTGGGGCAACCTGCGCAACCCTTATGTCTGGATCGTGCTCGGCGTCACCGCGGCCTATGGCGCGATCGGCTTCTATGACGATTATCTCAAGGTCACCAAGCAGTCGCATAAGGGCTTCTCGGGCAAGGCGCGCATTTCGATCGAGGTCGTGGTCGCGCTGATCGCCTGCTATTTCATCATGCAGACGCAGCCGCCGGCGATCGGCTCGGGCTTCGCGATGCCCTTCCTCAAGGAAGCGATCATCCCGCTCGGCATCCTGTTTCCGCTGGTCACCGCCTTCGTCGTGGTCGGCGCCGGCAATTCGGTGAACCTGACCGACGGTCTCGACGGGCTCGCCATCGTGCCGGTGATGATCGCGGCTGGCACCTTCGGCTTCATCTCCTATCTTGTCGGCAACGCGATCTTCGCCAACTACCTGCAGATTCACCATATCCCCGGCGCCGGCGAGCTTGCGGTGATCTGTGGCGCGGTGATCGGCGCCGGCCTCGGCTTCCTCTGGTTCAACGCACCGCCGGCCCAGATATTCATGGGTGATACCGGCTCGCTGGGTCTCGGCGGCCTGCTCGGCACCATCGCGGTCGCGACCAAGCACGAGATCGTTCTGGCGATCGTCGGCGGCCTTTTCGTCGTCGAGGCGCTCTCGGTCATCATCCAGGTCTTCGTGTTCAAGCGCACGGGCAAGCGCGTCTTCCTGATGGCGCCGATCCACCATCATTTCGAGAAACTGGGCTGGACCGAGCCGCAGGTCGTGATCCGCTTCTGGATCATTTCGGTGGTGTTGGCGCTGGTCGGCCTCGCCACGCTGAAGCTGCGCTGAGAGTGCACGCATGACGCCCGTCACCGTTTTCGCCGGGCGTAGGGTCGCCCTGTTTGGCCTCGGCGGCTCGGGGCTTGCGACGGCGCGTGCGCTCAAGGCGGGCGGCGCCGAGGTCGCGGCCTGGGACGACAACGAGAAAAGCCGGGACAAAGCTGCGGCTGAGGGTATCGCCGTCGTCGATCTCGCAAGCGCCGACTGGTCCGGTTTCGCGGCTTTCGTGCTCTCGCCCGGCGTGCCGTTGACCCATCCCGAGCCGCACTGGACCGTCGGCAAGGCCAAGGTTGCCGGCGTCGCGATCATCGGCGATGTCGAATTGTTCTTTTTGGAGCGGGCGAAGATCGCGCCGGGCTCTCCAGTCGTCTGCATTACCGGCACCAACGGCAAGTCGACCACGACCGCGCTGATCGCGCATGTGCTGAAGGAAGCCGGCCGCGACGTGCAGATGGGCGGCAATATCGGCACCGCCGTGCTGGCGCTGGAGCCGCCGGCCGCGAACCGCATCCATGTCATCGAGTGCTCAAGCTACCAGATCGACCTTGCGCCTTCGCTCAAGCCCACTGTCGGCATCCAGATGAACCTGACGCCGGATCATCTCGACCGGCACGGCTCGCTGGAGAACTACGCGGGAATCAAGGAACGGCTGGTCGCGGCGGCCGATATCGCGGTCGTCGGCGTCGATGACGAGGCTTCCAAGCAGATGGCGAGGCGCCGGGCCGCCGGAGGCCGCCCACTGGTCAGGATCAGCGGCGAGCAGCCTCTCGACGAGGGCGTCTTCGCCGGCGTCACCGCCAATCAGGGCCGGCTCGATACGCGCATCGTCGAAGTGAAGGACGGCAAGCCGAAGGTGGTGGCCAATCTCGCGGGGATCGGTTCGCTGCGCGGCTCGCACAACGCGCAGAATGCGGCGGCGGCCTTTGCCGCCTGCTCGGCCTTGGGCCTGAGCGCCGAGGAGATCGCTGATGGATTCAAGACCTATCCGGGCCTGGCGCATCGCATGGAGGAGCTCGGCCGGATCGGCCGCGTCGTCTTCATCAACGATTCCAAGGCGACCAACGCGGATTCGACCGAGAAGGCGCTGACCTCCTTCCACGGCATCTTCTGGATCCTCGGCGGCAAGGCCAAGGAGGGCGGCATCGAAAGCTTGCGCCGTTACTTCCCGAATATCGCCCGCGCCTACCTCATCGGGGCTGCAAGCGATCTCTTCGCCGCGACCTTCGACGATGACGGGCGCGTCTCCTATGAGCGCAGCGTCACGCTCGACAAGGCCGTGGCCGAGGCGACCCGCGACGCGCTGGCGGCGACGGGCGAGGGCGAGATCGCGGTGCTGCTCTCGCCGGCCTGCGCTTCCTTCGACCAGTTCCCGAATTTCGAGGTGCGCGGCGATACGTTCCGCAAGCTGGTCGCGGAGCTGCCGGGCTTCGAGCCTTTCGGCGGGAAGCGGTAGGCCTCAGCCCCGCCGCGCGGCCTCGATCTTCGCGACGTCGATTTTCTGCATCGTCATCATCGCGGCGAAGGCGCGTTTCGCCTCCTCGCCGCCGACGGCAAGCGCCTCGCTGAGCACACGCGGCGTGATTTGCCAGGACAGGCCCCATTTGTCCTTGCACCAGCCGCATTCGCTCTCCTGCCCGCCATTGCCGACGATGGCGTTCCAGTAGCGATCCGTCTCCTCCTGGTCCTCGGTGGCGATCTGGAAGGAGAAGGCCTCGCTATGCTTGAACATCGGTCCGCCATTGAGGCCGAGGCAGGGAATGCCGAGCACGGTGAAGGTGACCGTCAGCACGTCGCCGGCCTTGCCCGAAGGGAAATCGGTCGGGGCACGGAAAACCTCGTTCACGGCGCTGTCCGGGAAGGTCTCGGCATAGAAGCGGGCGGCGGCCTCAGCGTCCTTGTCGTACCACAGGCAGATCGTGTTCTTGGCGATGGCCATGGTCAGTCCTTTCGCTGTCGAGACAGGTGCGGGATGCAACTCCTCCCATGAGGGCGACAATACGTGTCAGGAGAGGCTCCTGCATCTGACAGGCGACACGGGGCGAAGATGAGGCATGGGGCCGATCGGGGTGGCAGAGGCTGCATCGAACAGGCCGCAGAATAGCGAGGCGCCGCTGTGGATCGTGATGCTCCGGAACCGCCGATCCGGGGCATCGGAATCAATCGGTTAACCATTCATTGACAGAGTGATTCGTCACGCAAGCGCGGCTTCGGTCGCGCCGAATTTGTCGATGGGATACCCGTCATGGTCTCGCGCGCGGAACCTTCTCTCAGCGGCCGCTGGTGGTGGTCGATCGACCGCCTCATCCTCACCGCGCTCGTCGCCCTGATGGTGTCGGGCGTCGTGCTGCTGATGGCGGGCGGGCCGCCGGTGGCCGAGCGGCTCGGCCTCTCGACGTTCCATTTCGTCAACCGGCAGGCGGCCTACCTCGTCGGCGCGATGGCGATCTTTCTCGGGGTGTCGCTGATGACGCCACGCCAGGTGCGCCGCGCCGCGCTGCTGATCTATCTCGGCTCGCTCGCCATGGTGGTGGCGACGCTCTATTTCGGCGTCGAGGTGAAGGGCGCCAAGCGCTGGCTGACGCTCGGCCCGTTGGGCTCGGTCCAGCCGTCCGAATTCCTCAAGCCCGCTTTCGTCATCATGGCCGCCTGGGCCTTCGCCGAGGGCACGCGCCGGCCGGACCTGCCGGGCACGATCCTGGCGCTGCTGCTGCTGCCGATCACCATCGTGCCGCTCGTCCTCCAGCCGGATTTCGGCCAGACCATGCTGGTCAGCCTCGTCTGGTGCGGGCTGTTCTTCGTCGCCGGCTTGCACTGGTTCTGGGTGATCGGGCTTGGCGGCATTGGCGCCGTCGGCATCCTCGTCGCCTATGAACTGGTGCCGCACGTTCGCGCCCGCATCGAGCGCTTCATGGACAAGGGCTCGGGCGACTCGTTCCAGGTCGACACGGCGCTGGAGAGCTTCGCGCAGGGCGGCTGGCTCGGCAAAGGCCCGGGCGAGGGCACGGTGAAGCGCATCCTGCCCGACGCCCATACCGACTTCATCTTCGCGGTGACCGCCGAGGAATTCGGCATCGTGGTCTGCATGCTGCTGGTCGCGCTCTTCGCCGCGATCGTGATCCGGGCGCTGTTCGTGGCGCAGAAGGCGGAGGACCCGTTCATTCGTCTCGCGGTCACCGGCCTTGCCCTGCTTTTCGGCATCCAGGCGGCAATCAACATGATGGTCAACCTGCACATGATGCCGGCCAAGGGCATGACGCTGCCCTTCATCTCCTATGGCGGCTCCTCGCTGCTCTCGCTCGCGGTCGGAACCGGTTTCCTGCTGGCATTGACCCGTCGCCGGCCGCGCGCGGTGGATTTCGGGCGCTGATCCGATGGGCAAGCTGATCATGCTGGCGGCCGGGGGAACCGGCGGCCATCTCTTCCCGGCTGAGGCGCTGAGCCACGCGCTGCATGCAAAGGGCATGCGCGTCGTGCTGATGACCGATACGCGCGCCGCCGAATTCGCCGGGAACTTCCCGGCTGAGGCGGTGCATGCCGTGCCGGCGGCGACGCCGTCCGGCCGCTCGCCGCTGCAGAAGGCGGCTGCGCTGTTCGCCATTGCCAAGGGGACTTTCGCGGCACGGCGGATCATCGGGCAGGTGAAGCCTGCCGTGGTCGTCGGCTTCGGCGGCTATCCGACGGTGCCGCCGGTGCTCGGCGCTTCGCTCGCGGGTGTCCGCACGCTGATCCACGAACAGAATGCCGTGATCGGCCGCGCCAATCGCTTCCTTGCCGGCCGCGCCGACGTGATCGCGACCGGCTTCGCCAAGGTCGGCGGTCTGAACGAGGCGCAACAGGCCAAGTGCCGGCATGTCGGCAATCCCGTCCGCCCGGCCGTGATCGAGGCCTCAGGCCGCGACTATGACGGGCCGGGCGAAGGCAAGATCAGGCTCCTCGTGTTCGGCGGCAGCCAGGGCGCGCGCATCATGGCCGATATCGTGCCGCCGGCGATTGAGCTCCTCACTGATGCCGAGCGGGCGCGCCTGAGCATCGTCCAGCAGGCGCGGGCCGAGGAC
This sequence comes from Allobosea sp. 47.2.35, assembly GCF_024655635.1. GTDB lineage: Bacteria > Pseudomonadota > Alphaproteobacteria > Rhizobiales > Beijerinckiaceae > Allobosea. The sequence continues at coordinate 58,572 of NZ_JANLGI010000015.1, forward strand.
GACGCGCGCGTGCGCGGCATCTACGAGACGCTCGGCGTCCCGGCGACGATCGCGCCCTTCTTCAAGGACCTGCCGGCGCAGATGGCGGCGGCGCAGCTCGTCATCGCGCGGTCCGGTGCCTCGACCGTGGCGGAGCTCACTGTGATCGGCCGGCCGGCCCTGCTCGTGCCGCTGCCGGGCTCGCTCGATCAGGATCAGGCGGCCAATGCCGCCTTCCTCGAAGGGGTGGGCGGGGCGACCCGCATTCTCCAGCCGGACTTCACGCCGCGCCATCTTGCTGACGAATTGTCCAAGCTGATCGCGCAGCCCACTCACTTGACGGCGATGGCGGCAAACGCGAAGAGCGCCGGCATCCCCGACGCCGCCGACCGCCTGGCCGATCTCGTGATCGCCACGGCCCATTCTACGAACTGACAGGATTCCAGGACCATGAAGCTGCCGCCGAAGCTCGGCTCCATCCATTTCGTCGGCATCGGCGGCATCGGCATGTCCGGCATCGCCGAGGTCCTGCACAATCTCGGCTACAAGGTGCAGGGCTCGGACGCTTCCGATGGCGCCAACGTCAAGCGCCTAGCCGACAAGGGCATCACCACCTTCGTCGGCCACAAGGCGGAGAATCTCGGCGAGGCCGAGGTCGTCGTGGTCTCGACCGCGATCAAGCGCGACAATCCGGAGCTGCTGGCCGCCCGCGAGAAGCGCCTGCCGGTGGTGCGCCGCGCCGAGATGCTGGCCGAGCTGATGCGCCTGAAGAGCTGCGTCGCCATCGCCGGCACCCATGGCAAGACGACCACGACCTCGCTGGTCGCGACGCTGCTGGAGAAGGGCGGGCTCGACCCGACCGTGATCAATGGCGGCATCATCAACGCCTATGGCACCAATGCCCGCATGGGCGAGAGCGACTGGATGGTGGTCGAGGCCGACGAGTCCGACGGCACCTTCCTGAAGTTGCCGGCCGACGTCGCGATCGTCACCAATATCGACCCCGAGCATCTCGACCATTTCGGCACCTTCGACGCGATCAAGGCGGCCTTCCGCTCCTTCGTCGAGAACCTGCCGTTCTATGGCTTCGCGGTGATGTGCATCGACCATCCCACGGTGCAGGGGCTCGTCGGCCAGATCACCGACCGCCGCGTCGTCACCTATGGCGAGAACCCGCAGGCCGATTTCCGCCTGATCGATATCGATCTCTCGGGCGGGCAGGCGAAGTTCACGCTCCTCATCCGCGACCGCAAGACCGGCCGCGACGAGGTGATCCGCGATCTCGTCATGCCGATGCCCGGCCATCACAACGCGCTGAACGCGACGGCTGCGATCGCGGTCGCTTACGATCTGGGCATCCCGGTCGAGCGCATCCGCGAGGCGCTGGCCGGCTTCGGCGGCGTGAAGCGCCGCTTCACCAAGACCGGCGAATGGAACGGCGCACTGATCTTCGACGATTACGGTCACCATCCGGTCGAGATCGCCGCCGTGCTGAAGGCTGCGCGCGCTTCGACGAAGAACAAGGTGATCGCGATCGTCCAGCCGCATCGCTACACCCGGCTTTCCAGCCTGTTCGACGATTTCGCCGCCTGCTTCAACGATGCCGATACGGTGATCGTGGCCGATACCTATGCGGCCGGCGAGGCGCCGATCGCCGGTGCCGACCGCGATTCGCTGGTTGCCGGCATCAAGGCGCGCGGCCACCGCCATGCCCTGCCGCTGGAGAGCTCCGACAAGCTCGCCGGCATGGTGGCAGAGCTGGCGGGGCCAGGCGACTATGTCGTCTGTCTCGGCGCCGGCAACATCACGCAATGGGCCTATGCGCTGCCGGGCGAACTGGCGGCGTTGAAGGGATAAGCCGGACACGCCGCAATTGCGCCGTCATGCTCGGGCCTGAGCCCAAGCATGGCGGGCAGTTCCGTCCCGGACCATCATGTTCTAAAGCGACGCCATGCCCTTCGCAGACCTCTCTTCCAATATCCGCGCCTCGGCTCCCGACCTGCGGGGCCGGCTTCTCGCCAATCAGGAGCTTTCGGGCCTGACCTGGTTCCGCGTCGGCGGCCCGGCGCAGATCCTGTTCACGCCGGCCGATGACGAGGACCTCGCCTATCTGCTGTCGAAGCTGCCGGAGGACGTTCCGGTCACGGTGATCGGCCTCGGCTCCAACCTGATCGTGCGCGATGGCGGCATTCCCGGCGTCGTGATCCGGCTCGGCGGCAGGGCTTTCGGCGAAATCGCGCTGGAGAGCGGCGATCGGCTGCGTGCCGGCACGGCCGTGCCTGACGTGAAGGTCGCGCGCGCGGCGGCGGATGCCTCGCTCGACGGGCTTGCCTTCTATCGTGGCATTCCCGGCTCGATCGGCGGGGCGCTGCGCATGAATGCCGGCGCCCATGGCGGCGAGACCACTGATGTGCTGGTCTCGGCGCGCGGCGTCACCCGCAAGGGCGAGATCGTGACGCTCTCCCATGCCGATATGGGCTTCACCTATCGCAACAGCGCGGCCGCGACTCGCGACATCATCTTCACCTCGGCGCTGTTCCAGGGTCGGCCGGGCGATCAGGCGGAAATCCAGGCCGAGATGGACCGGGTCACGGCGGCGCGCGAGGCGGCGCAGCCGATCAAGGAGCGCACCGGCGGCTCGACCTTCAAGAATCCCGAGGGCGGCAAGGCCTGGAAGCTGATCGACGCGGCCGGCTGCCGTGGCCTGCGCGTCGGCGGGGCGCAGGTTTCCGAGATGCACTGCAACTTCCTGATCAATACCGGCGGCGCGACGGCCGCCGATGTCGAAGGGCTCGGCGAGGAGGTTCGCCGCCGGGTCAAGGAGAACTCCGGCTTCGAGCTCCAGTGGGAGATCAAACGGCTCGGGGTTGCGGCGTAGCCGGCACTGCCGCAGCGCGGCGGCGCGACAGGATCATCCCGACGATGGTCGATCCCAAGACGATCGCGATGCCCAGGAATTGCACCGGGCTCAGCCATTCGCCCAGCAGCAGGGCGCCCAGAATCGTCGCCATGGTCGGGCTCAGCAGTCCCAGGAAGGCGACGCCGGCACCGAGCGTCGTGATGCCCCTGATCCAGAGCCAGTAGGTCAGGGCGGTGCCGATGAGCACGAGATAGGCGAAGCCGAGCCCGTTCAGGGCGGTGGGGACCGGCGGCAAGCCTTCCACGATCAGGGCGACCGGCAGCAGGATCAGGCCGCCGAGCGTGAGCTGCCAAGCCGCGATCGCCAATGGCGAACCCATCTTGCCCCAGCGCTCGATCAGCACGGTTCCCGTCGCCATCGAGGCGGCGCTCAGGAGGCCGGCGACGATGCCGAGCGCATCGGGCTTGGCATGGGGATCGAGCACCAGCAGGGCGACGCCGACGAGGCCGGCAAGCGCGGCGATGATCTGGCCGCGGCCCGGACGCCGGTTGAGCAGGGGCCAGGCGAGGAGCCCGACGATCAGGGGTTGGGTCGAGCCGACGGTGGCGGCGAGGCCACCGGGCAGGCGGGCGGCGCTGACGAAGAGCAGGGCGAAGAAGATGCCGATATTGGCGAGGCCGAGCGCCGCCAGCGGCAGGAGCTTGTCGCGCGGCGGCAGGCCGGGGCCGAGCGCCATCAGCAGCAATCCGGCCGGCAGGGCCCGGAGCGCGCCGACGAGCAGCGGATGATCCACCGGCAGCGTCTGGGTGAAGATGATGTAGGTGGTGCCCCAGATGCAGGGCACGAGGATCGTAGTCAGCAGGGTTCTGTTGAGGCTGAGCGACATGGCGGGCTCCCGGGCGGGATGATGGTCACGGGACGGTCAGGCGGGGAAGGGGCCAGCGAAGGCGGTTTCCGTCAGGGGCCGGCGCAGGCTCGGATGCTCGCGGTCCCGCAGAGCTGGCGGCAGGAGGTCCGGCGTGCCGCGGCGGCCGATCGCGACGGCGATCTCGATGCGGAAGCGGCCGGGCACGGCGAGGTTGCGGCGCGCGACATCGTATTCGAGCCCCGCCATGGCATGGGCGTGATAGCCGAGCCGCGTGGCCTGAAGGGCGAGCTGGGACCAGGCTGCACCTGTGTCGAAGCTGCGCAGCGCCGGGGATTGCGCCTGTGCATCGGCCGCGTCCGCTCCGGCATCCGACAGCACGAAGACGAGGGCCGCGGCGTTCTGCGCCCATTCGCGGTTGAAATCGTCGAGCGAGGCCAGGAATTCCGGCCAGTGGGCGTCGCCGCGCAGGGCGTAGAGGAAGCGCCAAGGCTGCTCGTTAAAAGCGGAGGGTGCCCAGCGTGCGGCCTCGAGCATTGTCAGCAGGGCGTGCTGGTCGATCTCGTCGGGCTGGAAGGCGCGGGGCGACCAGCGGTCGAGAAAGACCGGGTCGATCGGGAAACTGGCGGTCCTCGGTTCCATGGCAGGATGTCCGTATGGCTTGCCCTGCGAGGGGCGGATGGTATTGTGGTTTGAAGTCAGATATTTCGATATCAAATTATTTGATGTCGCGTAATTAGGCGAGGCATAAAAATGAGTCAAGAGCGCCGGGACGCGCAGGGCGGCCCGATGGATTCGATCCTGGCGCAGTGGCGGCGGGAGCGGCCCGACCTCGACACCAGCGTCATGGCGGTCTGCGGCGATCTCTGGCGGGCGGCGGACCGGGTGCGCGAAGGTGTTTCCGCCAATCTTGCGGCGGACGATCTCGATCTCGCCGGCCACGACGTACTGCTGACGCTCCGGCGCCAGGGCAGGGGGCGGGCGCTCTCGCCCTCCGAACTCGCCGCGGACATGATGATCTCGACCTCGGCGATGACGAACCGGCTCGACCGCCTGCAGAAGCGCGGGTTGATCGAGCGGCAGCCCGATCCGGCCGACCGGCGGGCGCTGCGGATCGTGCTGACGGAGGCCGGCTTCGCGCTGGTGGACCGAATCGTCGTCAGCCATGTCGCGACCGAGGAGCGGCTGGTCAGCGCGCTCTCGGCGGAGGAACGCGCCGAACTCAGGCGGCTGCTCGCGAAGATCGGCTAAGCCCGGCCGCAGCGGGCTTCGCGCGGTATCGGGGCTGCGCGCCAAGGCTTCCCGTTAACGCCGGACGCTTCATGGTTAACGCGCTGTTAACCAAGTTTAACGAGGTTGGGCCCATCGCATCGAGCGGGGGCCGGCATGAGCAAACACGTCGCAGTGCTGATGGGCGGTTGGTCCGTCGAGCGGGAGGTCAGCCTCAATAGCGGCGCGGCCTGCGCGCGGGCGCTGGAGAGCGTCGGCTATCGCGTCACCCGCGTCGACGTGCAGCGCGACATCGCCGAGGTGCTGGCGAAGCTGAAGCCCGATGTCGCCTTCAATGCCCTGCATGGCCGCTTCGGCGAGGACGGCACGATCCAGGGCGTGCTCGAGATCCTGCGCATTCCCTATAGCCATTCCGGCGTGCTGGCTTCCGCGCTGGCGATCCGCAAGGACCGGGCGAAGACGGTGGTGAAGGCCGCCGGTGTGCCGGTCGCCCATGGCGTCAACGTCTCGCGATTCGCGGCTGCCAAGACGCATGTCCTGCCGCCTCCTTACGTGCTCAAGCCAATCGACGAGGGCTCTTCCGTCGGCGTCGTGATCGTGAAGAAGGGCAGGGAGCATCCGCCGCAGGAAATCGCCCGGCCGGACTGGCCTTGCGGCGAGATGCTGCTGGCCGAAACCTTCATTGCGGGGCGCGAGCTGACCTGCGCCGTGATGGGCGACCGCAGCCTCGGTGTGACCGAAATACAAGCCGCAACCGGCGAGTTTTACGACTACGACGCGAAGTACGCGAAAGGCGGCTCGATCCACATCTGTCCGGCTCAAATTTTACCGAAAATTTACCAGCAGATCGAAGAGTGTGCGTTAACGGCGCATCAAGCAATCGGATGCCGGGGCGTCAGCCGATCTGACTTCCGCTACCACGACGAGAGCGACACGCTCGTCTGGCTGGAGGTCAATACGCAGCCCGGGATGACCGAAACCAGCCTGGTGCCCGAGTTGGCTGCCCATGCGGGCCTGGATTTCGGTGAGCTCGTCAAATGGATGGTGGAGGACGCCTCCCTCGATCGGTGAAAGCGATGACGACGAAGACCGTTGCCATGCCCCGATATGCGCCTGCCCGGCCGCTCTCCCGGCTCCCGGTCGCGCCTGCCGCCCCCCAGCTTCTGGTGGGTGAGCAGCGCCAGGGCCGCTGGATGCGCCGCTCGCGCCGCAGCGCCGTCGCGGTGCCGCTGGCTCAGCGCCTGCCGCAGAGCCTCGGCACCTGGCTGGCGCTCGGCTTCCTCACGCTCAGCCTCGGCAGCGGCTTCGTGCTCGGTGGCCACTGGCAGACCATGCAGGACAATTACGGCGAGCCGCGTCACATGTTCGCGCGGGCGCTCGGCTTCGGCATCGACCGTGTCACCATCTCCGGCCTCGCGGGCCTGTCCGAGCAGGAGGTCCTGGTCGCGGCCGGCATCGATTCGAAGACCTCGCTGGTGTTCTTCGACGCCGACGAGGCCCGCAAGCAGCTCGAGGCGACGCCGCTGATTCGCGAGGCCGCCGTCCGCAAGCTCTATCCGGGCGAGGTCTCGATCCAGCTCACCGAGCGTGAGCCCTATGCGCTCTGGCAGGTCAAGGGCGAGCTCTTCGTGATCGCGGCAGACGGCACGGTGATCGACAAGATGGACGATGGCCGCTTCGCCTACCTGCCGCTGGTCGTCGGCAAGGACGCCAATAACCGCGCCGCCGAATATCTGGCGATCCGCAGCCAGGCCGGCGCCTTCGCCCAGCATATCCGCGCAGCCACGCTCGTTTCCGGGCGTCGCTGGAACCTGAAACTCGACAACGGCATGGATGTGCGCTTGCCCGAGACCAAGCCGGAAGCCGCGGTGCAGCGCCTCGTCTCGCTGGAGAGCGATTACCGCATCCTCGAAAAGGACGTGCTCGCCATCGACCTGCGCCAGCCCGACCGGGTGACGATGCGGCTCTCGGAAGAGGCGGCTGCGGCCCGCGCCGACCAGCTCAAGAGCAAGTCCAAGAAGAAGGGAGGCGAGGCGTGAACCACGTCACCTCCCAGGGTCTGACCCCGCGCATGCGTCCGCTGTCGTCGCGCAAGAGCGCGACCTTGTCGATTCTCGACATCGGCACCAGCAAGGTCGTCTGCCTGATCGCCGAGCTCAGCCCGGCCGAGACCAACGAGCGGCTGCGCGGACGCACCCATGTCGCCCGCATCATCGGCATCGGCCACCAGCGCTCGCTCGGCCTGAAGGGCGGCGCGATCGTCGATCTCGAAAGCGCCGAGCGCGCCATCCGGGCTGCCGTCGATGCGGCCGAGCGCATGGCCAAGGTCGAGGTGCAGTCGGTCATCGTCAACCTGACCGGCGGGCGCATCGGCTCGCAGCATTATGCCGCCAGCGTCGACCTGCGCTCCGGCTCGGTCGGCGACGGCGACGTGAAGCGCGTGCTCGCGACCGCCGCAACCCATGCGCTGCGCCCCGGCAAGGCCGTGCTCCATGCCCTGCCGACCGGCTATGCGCTGGACGGCGTGCCGGGCGTGCTCGATCCGCGCGGGTTGATCGGCGGCAAGCTCTCGGTCGACATGCATGTCGTCGCCAGCGAGGCAGCGGCGGCGCGCAACGTCATGCTCGCGGTCGAGCGCTGCCATCTTGAAGTCGAGGCGGTGGTCGCGACCCCCTATGCGTCGGGCCTCTCCGTCCTTGTCGACGACGAATCGGAGATGGGCGTCGTGCTTGTCGATCTCGGCGGCGGCTCGACCTCGCTCGGCGTGTTCTCCGGCGGGCATCTCGTCCATGCCGACGCGATCGCGGTCGGCGGCAACCACATCACCATGGACGTGGCGCGCGGTCTCTCGACCCGCGTCTCGGCGGCCGAGCGTCTGAAGACGCTGCACGGCTCCTGCATCTCCAGCGCTTCGGACGAGCGCGACATGATCGCCGTGCCGCAGGTCGATGACGACGAGCGCGACATGCCGAACCATCTCGCCAAGTCGCATCTGGTGCGGATCATCAAGCCGCGCGTCGAGGAAATCCTCGAGCTGGTGCGTGACCGGCTGAACAATGCCGGCTTCTCGGCCCAGGCCGGACGGCGCGTCGTCCTGACCGGCGGCGCCTGCCAACTCACCGGCCTGCCGGAAGTGGCGCGGCGCATCCTCGGCGGCCAGGTCCGCACCGGGCGCCCGCTCGGGATCAAGGGCCTGCCGGAAGCGGGCAAGGGCCCGGCCTTCGCGGCGGCGGTCGGCCTGCTGGTCTATCCGCAGGTCGCCCATGTCGAGCATTTCGAGCCGCGCGCCGCTGGCGGGCGTCCTCTGATGACTGGGACGGACGGGTATTTCTCGCGTGTCGGCCGGTGGCTGAAAGACAGTTTCTAGTGAGTACGGCTCGCCCTCGAGGGCGGGCCACGGCGTCAAACGTAGCAATCGGGACGGCTCCCGCCAGGCGCCGGACAAGGGATCAAAAGAGGCAACCATGGCGATGAATCTGCAAGCCCCGGACATCCGGGAACTGAAGCCCCGGATCACGGTGTTCGGCGTCGGTGGCGCCGGTGGCAATGCGGTCAACAACATGATCGAGGCCGGCCTCGACGGCGTCGACTTCGTCGTAGCCAACACCGACGCGCAGGCTCTCGCCCTGTCGCGCGCCTCCCGCATCGTGCAGATGGGCCTGCAGGTCACCGAGGGCCTCGGCGCCGGCTCGCAGCCGGAAGTCGGCCGCGCGGCGGCCGAAGAGGTCATCGACGAGATCCGTGACCATCTGGCGGGCGCCCACATGGTCTTCATCACCGCCGGCATGGGCGGCGGCACCGGCACCGGCGCTGCTCCCGCGATTGCCCGCGTCGCCCGCGACATGGGCATCCTGACCGTTGGCGTCGTCACCAAGCCGTTCCAGTTCGAAGGCCAGCGCCGCATGCGCATGGCGGAAGCCGGCATCGGCGAGCTGAACGAGGCGGTCGACACCCTGATCGTCATCCCGAACCAGAACCTGTTCCGCGTCGCCAACGAGACCACCGGCTTCGCAGATGCCTTCGGCATGGCCGATCAGGTGCTCTATTCAGGCGTCGCCTGCATCACCGACCTGATGGTCCGCCCCGGCCTGATCAATCTCGACTTTGCCGACGTGCGCGCCGTGATGCGCGGCATGGGCAAGGCGATGATGGGCACCGGCGAGGCGCAGGGCGAGAAGCGCGCGCTGACCGCGGCCCAGGCTGCGATCAACAACCCGCTGCTCGACGACGTCTCGATGAAGGGCGCGCGCGGCCTGCTGATCTCGATCACCGGCGGGCGCGACATGAAGCTCTATGAGGTCGACGAGGCCGCCACCCGCATCCGCGAGGAGGTCGATTCCGAGGCCAACATCATCGTCGGTGCCACCTTCGACGAATCGCTCGAAGGCACCGTGCGCGTCTCCGTCGTCGCGACTGGCATCGACAAGCCGATCTCGTCGCTGGTCGAGAACGACGACACCGAGGCCCGCATCGCCCAGGTCGCCGAGCGCCTGAAGGCCGAGGCCCGCCTGCGCAGCAACGCCGCGGTCGCCGCCGCCCGTCCGGTCGCCCCGCCGGCGCCCGTGATCGAGACGGCCCGCGTTGCCCCGGTGCCGATGCCGGAGCCCGCTCCGGTCGCCCAGGTCGCGCAGGACATCCGCATCGAGCCGGTGCAGCCGCGTCCCGTGATGGCCGCTCCGCCGGCCCCGGAGCCTGTCCACCAGGCCGAGCCGCACCTGCATTTCGACGAGAGCTTCATCCCGCCGATGCCGGAACGCGCCGTCGTTCGCCCGACCCGCATGCCGCGCGTCGAGGACCTGCCGGTTCCCGGCCAGGCCCAGCTCAATGCGCATCGCGGCGCCCAGCCCGCGCCGCAGCCGCCGAGCGCCGTCGAGCAGAAGCGCATGTCGCTGATGCAGCGCCTCGCCTCGGTCGGTTTCGGTGGCCGCAAGGACGAGGAGGCCGAGATGGCTCCGGCCCTGGCGCCCGTCCGCCAGATGCCGCAGGCCCCGATGCCGCAGGCGGCCGCGCCGAGCGCAGCGCACGCCGAATACATGCGCCGCCCGGCGCCGCAGCCGGCCTCGCGCCCGGCGCAGGGCCAGCTCGACCCGCATGGCCGCGCTCAGCCTGCTCGCTCCAGCGAGGAAGACCATCTCGAGATTCCCGCCTTCCTCCGCCGCCAGGCGAACTGACGGGACCCGAGCCTCTCACGGCTTTGTAACAAGCCCGCCGCGGATCATCCGCGGCGGGTTTTTCGTCGTTAGAAAATGTTTATCTTTCAGCGCTTTATATGATCCGATCCGCCTGGGCAGCGCTGTAACACAGCGAAAGAAAGCGTGATTTTGAGAGGCGGCCTCAAAAGCTTATCTTGCGGCGCATCAGAACGACAGCGTCGCCGGGTCTGCTCCGGTGCCGGCCTTGGATAGACATCGCCGGACCGTGCCACCTTCGCCCCGGCGGAGAGCAGGCTGAACCCGGTGATCAGGATTGGATAACCGAATGACCTTCGATCGGCAGACGACCTTGCGGGCAGCCGTGACCCTGACCGGCATCGGCGTTCATTCCGGAGCTCCCGCCAGCATCTGCCTCAAGCCCTCCAGCGCCAATTCGGGCGTCGTCTTCCTGCGGACGGGCATCGAGGGCATGCCGCCGCAGCTCATCCATGCCAAGCACACCAAGGTCAGCGCCACCGAGCTCTGCACGGTGATCGGCGACCGTGGCCCGGCCTCGGTCTCGACCATCGAGCACCTGATGTCGGCCTGCGCCGGCATGGGCCTCGACAACGTGCTCGTCGAGATCGACGGGCCGGAAATGCCGATCATGGACGGCAGCGCCCGCGAGTTTGTCGCCGCCATCGAGGCGACCGGCATGACGACGCTCGCCGCGCCGCGCCGCTACCTCAAGGTTCTCCAGCCGGTCCGCATCGAGCAGGGCCGTGCCTTCGCCGAGCTCGCCCCGGCCGAGCATGGCTTCCGCCTCGATGTCGAGATCGATTTCGACAGCGTCGTGATCGGCCGCCAGCGCAAGATCTTCGATCTCGACGCCCAGGCCTATGCCAGCGAGATCTCGAAGGCTCGCACCTTCGGCTTCATGCGCGATGTCGAGCAGCTCTGGAAGGCGGGCTTCGCCCAGGGCGCCTCGCTCGATAACACCGTCGCTGTCGGCGAGGACAAGGTCATCAACCCCGAGGGCCTGCGCTACGGCGACGAGTTCGTGCGCCACAAGGTGCTCGACGCGATCGGCGACCTCGCGCTTGCCGGCTATCCGATCATCGGCGAGTTCCGCTCCTATTGCGGCGGCCACCGGATGAATGTTCAGATCCTTCAGGCGCTGTTCGCCGACCGCGCGAATTTCGCGATCGTCGAATCCCAGCCGGTCTTCGCCGCGCCGCGCGCCGTTCAGATGGCTGCCGCCGCGCCGGCCGCCTTTGCGCCTGACCTGCACTGAGAGCCTCCAGCAAAATCCGGCGAGACGCTGCTTCGCCTTCCTATCGCCGGGTTTTTGTCCCAGATGCCGCAGCGATGCGGAATCCCGTCATAACCGATTTTCGGCAGTGGCGCGGGGGAAGCGTCTGAGGTAAGGCATGCTTCCCGGAGGCTGGATCGCGGTGCGTCCCAACAGACGCAAAGTGGCGATCCGGTTCTTGGTTTCAGCATCGGATTGCCCCGAAAAGTGGCTTCCACTTTTCGGTCCGATGCTTGAGGGACGATCGAAAGAGGACGGACGACGTGAGCGTGACGCGGCAAAGCCTTCCGGCAATCCATCGCGGTCTTTCGCCGCGCAAGGGCATCGCCCTCGCGCTGGGCGCCGCCTTGCTGCTCGGCGGCTGCGATACCCTGTCCTCGCTCAATCCCTTCGACAAGCCGGAGGTCTACAAGCCGGACCTGACGCCGGTGACGCCGGCCGACAAGCTCTACAACGAAGGGCTCGCCCGTCTCCAGAACGGCGACAGCGAAGGCGCCGCGAAGCGGTTCGAGGATATCGACAAGACCGCGCCGTTCTCGCCCTATGCCCGCAAGGGCCTGCTGATGACGGCCTATACCAATTTCCAGGCATCGAAATGGGAAGAGGCGATCACCGCCTCGAAGCGATTCATCGCACAGAATCCGGCGAGCCCGGACGCGGCCTATGCGCAGTACATCATGGCGATGTCCTATTATAATCAGATCCCGGACGCGACCCGCGACCAGGAGCGGACGGGCCAGGCGATCCAGGCGCTGGAACAGCTCATCGCCAATTACCCGAAGTCGGAATACGTGATCGACGCCAGGGAGAAACTCCTGGTGGCGCGCGACCAGCTGGCCGGCAAGGAGATGAATGTCGGGCGCTACTATCTGGAGAAGCGCAACTACACCGGCGCGGTGAACCGCTTCCGCGAGGTCATCATCAAGTACCAGACCACGCGTCATGTCGAGGAGGCGCTGATGCGCCTGTCCGAGGCCTATATGGCGATGGGCATCACCAACGAGGCGCAGACGGCGGCAGCCGTGCTCGGGCACAACTTCCCCGACAGCCCGTGGTACAAGGACGCCTATGCCCTGCTGCAGAGCGGCGGCCTGGAGCCTCGCGAGGATCGCGGCTCCTATATCAGCCGCGCCTTCCAGGGCTTCTCGCGCACGGTTGGCGGTATCGTCGGGATTACCCGCTTCTGACGGATGGGACGCCCCTTGCATGACGGGCCACGGGCGATCCTGCCAGATCCGAAAACGAGGTTGAGCGCCGATGCTGGCGCAGCTTTCGATTCGCGACATCGTCCTGATCGACAGGCTCGATCTCGGCTTCCATGAGGGGCTGAGCGTTCTCACCGGCGAGACCGGTGCCGGCAAGTCGATCCTGCTCGACGGCTTCGCGCTGGCGCTCGGCGGCCGTGGCGACGGCTCGCTCGTGCGCCATGGCGAGGCGCAAGGGCAGGTCAGCGCCGTGTTCGACCTGCCGATGACCCATCCCGCCCGCAAGCTGGCGCAGGCGCAGGAGATCGACACGGACGGCGATCTCATCCTGCGCCGCGTGCAGTACGCGGACGGACGCACCCGTGCCTTCATCAATGATCAGCCGGTCTCGGTGCAGATTCTGCGCATGGTCGGCGCCGCGATCGTCGAGATCCATGGCCAGCATGACGACCGTGCCCTGACCGATCCGGCGCAGCACCGCACGATCCTCGATGGGTTCGGCGGGCTGGAGGCGCAAGCCGAGGGCGTCGCAGCTGCGAGCGAAACACTGAAGCGGGCGCGGCAGGCCCTGCAATCGCAGCGCCTGCGCGTCGAGGCGGCGCGCAAGGAAGCGGATTTCCTGCGCCATGCCGTCGAGGAACTCGGCAAGCTCGCGCCGAAGGCCGGCGAGGAGGATGCGCTGGCCGCGACCCGGCAAGGCATGATGCAGGCCGAGAAGGTCGCACGCGATCTCAACGAAGCCTATGAGGCGGTCGGCGGGCAATCCTCGGCCGTGCCGACGCTCGCCGCCGTGCTGCGCCGGCTGGAACGCCGGGCCGGGCAAGCTCCGGAGCTGGTCGATCCTTCGATCGCCGCGCTCAACACCGCGATCGTCGCGCTGGAAGAGGCTGGCGAGGCGCTTGCCGCCGCGACGCGCGCCGCCGAATACGATCCGCGCGAGCAGGAACGTATCGAGGAGCGGCTGTTCGCGCTGAGGGCGGCCGGCCGCAAATACGATGTGCCGGTCGACGGACTCTCGGTTCTGGCAGCCACGATGGCGAGCGATCTCGCCGCGCTGGATGAGAGCGAATCGTCGCTGTCGCGGCTCGAAGCGGAGCTGAACGAGGCGGAAGTAGCCTTCATTGGGCTGGCGCAGGCTCTGTCGGACGCGCGCCAAGGCGCTGCTGCACGGCTCGATGCCGCCGTGAAAGCCGAATTGCCGCCGCTCAAGCTGGAGCGGGCGCGCTTCATCACCCGCATCGAAAGCGATGCTGCGGCGCGCGGGCCTGAAGGCTTCGACAAGGTCGAGTTCTGGGTCGAGACCAATCCCGGTACACGGCCGGGGCCGATGATGAAGGTTGCCTCGGGCGGCGAGCTCTCGCGCTTCATGCTGGCACTGAAGGTCGTGCTGGCCGAGCGCGGCTCGGCGCCGACGCTGGTCTTCGACGAGATCGACACGGGCGTGGGTGGTGCCGTAGCCGATGCGATCGGTGAGCGATTGGCGCGGCTTGCCGGCCGGGTACAGGTGATCTCGGTGACGCATGCGCCGCAGGTCGCGGCCAAGGCCGGGCAGCATTTCCTGATCGCGAAATCGGCGGGGGAGGGCGAGGCCTCGCGCACCGTAACGCGGGTGACGGCGCTGGAGGATCAGGCACGGCGTGAGGAGATTGCGCGGATGCTGGCCGGTGCCTCTATCACCGAGGAAGCGCGCGCGGCGGCCGGGCGCCTGCTGCAGGCGGCGGGTTTGCGCGGCTGAGCCTGTCAGGCCGCGATCAGTTCGTAGCCTGCGCCCTTCTTGATCACCCGCCTGAAACCTTCGACATGCCCGCCGGACACCAGCCAGTTCTCGTGAGCGGCCCGCCCCAGGATGCCGCGACGCGAGGCGAGCGCCGTCCCGGCATCGAAATCATAGACGAAGCCGATATCCGGGTCGGAGGCCTGGAGATCGGAGAGGTGCAGAGCATCGCCCCAGATCAGCAGGCTCTCGTCCGCGCCCTCGATCAGGTAGCCGCTATGGCCGAAGGTGTGGCCGGGAAGCGAGATCAGCGTGATGCCCGAATGGGCCTCGCCGGCCGGGACAGCGCGAATCCGGCCGGCATAAAGCTTCTTCAGCGTCGCGGTGATGGCGAAAGCACCGTGCTTCTTCTCCGGCACGCGCGCGCGATTGGCCTCGTCGCCATAGAAGCCGAAATCGGTCTCGGGCACGATGATCTCGGCGTTCGGGAAGAAGGGCTTGTCGCCGTCGAACAGGCCAAGCGCGTGATCGCCATGGAGATGCGTGATCAGGACGCGGGCGACATTCTCGGGTGCGATACCTGCCGCTGCCATTGCGGCCGGTGCATGACCCATCGCGGCGCCCCAGGACGGGCCGGTGCCGGCATCGATCAATGTGATCCCGTCCGCTCCCTTCAGAGCGAAGCAGTTCACGATGATGCTGACCTTCGGCTTGCCCCAGCGCGCCACGGCTTCGTCGCGGGCGGCCTCGCCATCGGCATGGATGAGCACATCGAGTGGAGCCTCGAAGACGCCGTCATGCAGGATCGAGATCTCGTAGGCGCCGATGCGGCGGGATTGCTGGACCATGGCTGTTCTCCGCTTCGGCGAGATGCGCCTTCGTGAGGCCGGAAGCTAGTGGGGCCGCTACCTCGCCGGCAAGGCGCGTCCGGCCCGGCTCAGCCCTGCGCAGGGCGCGGGAATGCCGCATTTCCTTTTGTATCGCTTTGCTTTATGAGCCGCTGTCATCCGATGGTGCAGCATGCCGTTAGATCGCCATATGTCCTTCCGGACGACGGGGGGCGATCTAGCTTTTTTGTTCTGGCATCGGATTTGCCGAAAAGTGCATTCTGCCTTTCGGTCCGATGCTCTAGTGCCGCCTGAACCCATCGCTCACGCTTTCGCGCCGTTCCCTCATCGGCGCCGCAACCCTTAGGCCTTTATCGCATGTCGTTTTCCCTCACGAGCCCGCCGCTCGCGCGCGCGCTCGCCGATCGCAATTACTCCGACCCGACGCCGGTGCAGAGCGCCGTCATTGAAGACGCCGCCCGCGGACGCGACCTGCTGGTCTCCTCGCAGACCGGCTCCGGCAAGACCATCGCCTATGGCCTCGCCATCGGCGAGACCCTGCTGGGCACGGCCGAGAAGCTCGGCCCTGCGGCCGAACCGCTGGCCCTGATCATCGCGCCGACGCGCGAACTCGCCTTGCAGGTGCAGCGCGAGCTCGCCTGGCTCTATGCCCAGACCGGTGCGCGGGTGATCTCCTGCGTCGGCGGCATGGACCCGCGCCGCGAAGCGATGCTGCTCGACGAGGGCGCGCATATCGTGGTCGGCACGCCCGGCCGCCTGCGCGACCATATCGAGCGCCGCCGTCTCGATGTCTCCGCGCTCAAGGCCGTCGTGCTCGACGAGGCCGACGAGATGCTCGATCTCGGCTTCCGCGATGATCTCGAATTCATCCTGAAGACGGCGCCCGAGAGCCGCCGCAGCCTGCTGTTCTCGGCGACCTTCCCGAAGGCGATCGTCCAGCTCGCGCAGAGCTACCAGCGCGATGCGCTGCGCATCGAGGTCGAAGCGACCCGGCGCGGCCATGCCGACATCGCCTACAAGGCCGTGCGCGTCTTCCCGAAGGAAGCCGAGCTTGCGGTCGTCAACCTGCTGCGCTTCCACAATGCGCCGGTGGCACTCGTCTTCTGCAACACCCGCAACGCCGTGCGCCATCTCGAGGCGATCCTGCTGGAGCGCGGCTTCACTTCCGTCGCGCTGTCCGGCGAACTCGGCCAGAACGAGCGCAACGCGGCGCTCCAGGCGCTGCGCGACGGCCGGGCGCGGGTCTGCGTCGCGACCGACGTCGCCGCGCGCGGCATCGACCTGCCGGGGCTCGATCTCGTCATCCATGCCGAACTGCCGAACGATTCCGAGGTGATGCAGCACCGCTCGGGCCGCACCGGCCGCGCCGGCAACAAGGGCACGAGCGTCCTGTTGGTGCCGCAGTCGCGCCGCCGCAAGGCCGAGCGCCTGCTGATCGAAGCCAAGGTCGAGGCCGAGTGGATCGGCCCGCCGACCGAGGAGGAGATCCGCGTCCTCGATCAGGAGCGCCTGCTCTCCGACCCGCTGCTGAATGGCGACGGCTCCGAGGACGATGCCGGCATGATCGAGGCGCTGATGGCCGGCCGTGAGGCGCGCGACATCGCCGCTGCGCTGGTCCGGCTCTATCGCGCCCGCCTGCCGGCGGCGGAAGAGGTCGGCGATCCCGGCTTCGGCCGCGACGAGCGCCGCCCGGCCCGCACCAACGAGGATTATGCTGCCAAGCGCCGCCCGTTTGGCGCCGGGCGCGACGAGGGCGAGGATGGCGAGCGTCCGCGCAAGCCGGCCGGGCCGCGTGGCGACACCGTCTGGTTCCGGCTCGATATCGGCCGCAAGCAGGGCGCCGATCCGCGCCAGCTCCTGCCGATGCTGTGTCGCCGTGGCCGGATCACGCGCGACGAGGTCGGCGCGATCCGCATCTTCGACCGCGAGACCAAGGTCGAGATCGATGCGGATGTCGCCGACCGCTTCTACGATTCGGTGCGTATTCCGGATCGCGACAAGATCGTGATCGAGCCGACGACCGAGGCCGAGCGCCGCCCGGCAAAATCGTTCGCCGACAAGGCCGAGCGCCCCGCCGCGCCGCGCCGGAGCTGGGGTGACGATCAGGCTGCCGAGGACAGGCCGCAGCGGCCGCGTTTCGAGCCCCGGGACGCCAATCAACGCGCGCCGCGGAGCGAGGACCGCAAGCCCTACCGCGCCGACAGCAGGCCTCCGCGCGATGACGCGCGTCCGCCACGCCGCGACGATGGCAAGCCGGGTGGCGGGTTCAAGAAGCCGTTTGCCGGGAAGGGCAAGCCCTTCGGTGGCAAGCCCGAGGGCGGGCGCCCAGGCGGCCCCAAGCCTTTCGGCAAGGGCAAGCCGCGGGGCGGCCCTCGCGGCTAAGCTCCGCGCGTCGGCGCGGGTCGAGAACGCTCTCGCCCTCCCTCCTCAGCGCAGGCCGAGGAAGGAGAGGATGGCGAGCACGACCACGACGAGGCCGACGAGATAAATGATGTTGTTCATGAAAAACCCCCTGACGGAATGGAGCCTTGCGGCTCGATCTGGCAGGGGGTGAACCCGTTCTGGGCGCCAAAGGTTCCCGCTTGGCGCTTGTCGACGCTCAGCCGACTACCTTGCGGTAGAGATGCCAGGTGGCGTGCCCGAGCACTGGCATGACCACGATCAGTCCGACCAGCATCGGCAGGCAGCCGAGCACGAGAAGCCCGGTCACCATCAGGCCCCAGTACATCATCACGCGCGGATTGGCCTCGACGGCGGCGATCGAGGTGCGGATCGCTGTGGGCGCATCGACATGCCGGTCGATGATCAGCGGGAAGGACACGACCGAGATCGAGAAGGCGAGGATCGCGAGCAGAAGCCCGATCGAGTTGCCGATCACCATCATGATCCAGCCGTCGGCGGTGGTGAACACGGCGCGCAGGAAATCGGCGGTCGAGACATCGGCCGGCAGGCCGAGCAGGCCGCGATAGAGGAACCAGGCGCTGAACAGCCAGCCGAGGAAAATCCCGGTCAGCATCGCGCCGAGCAGGACGATCTGCCCGATCGAGGGCGAGCGCAGCACCGCGAAGGCATGCATCCAGGACGAATCCATGCCTTTCTCGCGGCGGCGGCTGATCTCGTAGAGCCCGATCGCGGCGAAGGGGCCGAGCAGCGCGAAGCCGGAAAGCAGCGGGAAGAGCAGCGGGAAGATATTGTAGCTCACCGTGAGCTGCGCCAGCAGGATGCCGGCAACGGGATAGATCAGCGCGACGAAGACGAGGTGGCTCGGCTGCGCCTTGAAATCCTCCCAGCCGCGCAAGAGCGCTTCGGTCAGGTCCCGCGTGGTGATGGTCTTGATGCGCGGCTGCGAGAGCGAAACAATGTCATGAACTGTGCCGTCGAGATTGGCCATGGCGTGTCTCCCGGTTCCGGCCCGGTTCGCCATATGGCTGTCGACAAAATCCTTGGCGTCAACGGCCTGCGGCGTCGAGCTTCCAATTCCCAGCCTTGGAATTATATCCGCGAATGCCGGGTTTGTCGCAGGCTTTCGGGACGGCGCAGCCCTGCGCTTGTGGCAAAGGCTGCTGCCCTTTCTCGTCACGCGCATCTCGCCTAATGGTTTGCCATGAGCGACGCTGAAGATTCCGCCCTCTCCGAAACGCCGATCGCGGAGCTGACGCCGCGCAAGGCGAAGGCCGAGCACAAGCTGCTGGCGGCCGAGGTTCAGGCGGCAAACGACGCCTATTTCCAGGACGACCAGCCGATCATGGACGACGCGGCCTATGACGCGAAGCGTCGCCGGCTCGTCGCATTGGAGGAAGCCTTTCCGGCGTTGACGCGCGAGAGCGATGTCAGCGCCAAGGTCGGCGCCAAGCCGTCGGGCAAGTTCGCGAAGATCCGCCATCGCGTGCCGATGCTCTCGCTCGACAATGCCTTCTCCGACGAGGCCGTCGCCGAGTTCGTGGGACGGGTCTACCGCTTCCTCGGCCGCAAGGAGGAGGACGGCATCGCCTTCACGGCCGAGCCCAAGATCGACGGGCTTTCGCTCTCGCTGCGCTACGAGAAGGGCGAGCTGGTCGCGGCCGCAACGCGCGGCGATGGCGAGGAGGGCGAGGACGTCACGCTGAACGCCCGCACCATCTCCGAAATCCCCGGGACGCTCGCCGGGCCGGATGTGCCTGAGATCGCCGAGGTGCGTGGCGAGGTCTATCTGGGACACGCCGATTTCGCTGCCATCAACGAGCGCCAGCGCGAGAAGGGGCTTCCCGAATTCGCCAACCCGCGCAATGCGGCGGCGGGTTCGCTGCGCCAGCTCGACGTGAGCGTCACCGCCGCGCGTCCCCTGCGCTTTTTCGCCTATGCCTGGGGCGAGATGCCGGAGCTGCCGGCGCCGACTCAATTCAGTGTGGTCGAGGCCTTCCGGCGCTGGGGCTTCCGCACCAACCCGCTGATGAAGCGCTGCGAGAGCGTGGCGGAGCTGATCGCGCAATACCGGCTGATCGAGAGCCAGCGCGCCACACTCGGCTACGATATCGACGGCGTGGTCTACAAGGTCGACGATCTCGCGCTGCAGGCCCGGCTTGGCTTCGTCTCGCGCGCGCCGCGCTGGGCGATCGCGCATAAATTCCCCGCCGAGCTGGCGACGACCGTGCTGGAGGCAATCGACATCCAGGTCGGCCGCACCGGCGCGCTTTCACCGGTGGCGCGCCTGAAGCCGGTCACGGTCGGCGGCGTCGTCGTGACCAATGCGACGCTGCATAACGAGGATTATATCCGCGGCTTCGATTCCAAGGGGCTGCCGATCCGCGACGGCACCGATATCCGCATCGGCGACACGGTGACGGTGAAGCGGGCGGGCGACGTGATCCCGCGCGTCGAGGCGGTCGATCTCGCCAAGCGCCCGGCGGATTCGAAGCCCTATGAATTCCCGACGCTCTGCCCGGCCTGCGGCAGCCATGCGACGCGCGAGCTCAACCCGCGCAGCGGCAAGGAAGACGCCATCCGCCGCTGCACCGGCGGCCTGATCTGCCCGGCGCAGGCGGTCGAGCGTCTCAAGCATTTCGTCTCGCGCGACGCGCTGGATATCGACGGGCTTGGCGACAAGCAGATCGAGTTCTTCCATGGCGATCCCGAGCTTCCCGTCAGGGAGCCGGCCGATATCTTCACGCTGGCTGCGCGCGACGCGGCGAACCTGAAGAGGCTCAAGGACAAGGAAGGTTTTGGCGCGGTCAGCGCGAAGAAGCTGTTCGATGCGATCGAGGATAGGCGCACCCCGCCGCTCAACCGCTTCATCTTCGGCCTCGGCATCCGCCATATCGGCGAGACGACGGCGCGCTTGCTGGCGCGGCATTACGGTTCGTTCGAGGCGCTCAGGGCGGCCGGCATCGCCGCTGCCGACGAAGCCTCGCCGGAGCGGCAGGAGCTTGGCGCCATCGACAGCGTCGGCCCGACCGTGGTCGAGGCTCTCGTCGAATTCTTCGGCGAGCCGCATAACGAGGAACTGCTCGACCGCCTGCTGGCGCAGGTCTCGCCACAGCCACTTGAAGCGGTGGCCTCGGCCAGCCCTGTCGCGGGCAAGATCGTGGTCTTCACCGGCGCGCTGGAGCGGATGACTCGCGATGAGGCGAAGGCGATGGCCGAGCGGCTCGGCGCCAAGGTCGCGGGCTCGGTCTCGTCGAAGACCGATCTGCTCGTCGCCGGGCCGGGGGCAGGATCGAAGCTCAAGGATGCGGCCAAGCACGGCGTCGAGGTGATCGACGAGGCCGGCTGGTTCGATCTGGTAGGCGGTTGAGGCCTACTCCGCAGCTTCCGCCGCTGGCGTGAACATCGCGGCCGGCGGTGCTTCGCCGGCAGTCCGCACCTGGCTCGGTGCCATGCCGGTGATGCGCTTGAAGGCGCGGCTGAACGAGGCTTCCGACTCGTAGCCGAGGCGCTGTGCCACCACCGCGATCCGCAATTTGTCGCGGGCGAGCCATTGCCTTGCCTGATGCATCCGGACCTGCGCGACATAGCGGGCCGGCGTCTCGCCGACGACCTCGGCGAAGCGCTCGGCGAAGCCGGAGCGCGACGCGCCCATCAACTCGGCTAGGCTCTCGACCGTCCAGTCGGTCTCGGGATGGGCGTGGATCGCCGCCAGAACCTTGCCGATCGTCGGGCAGCGGGCCGCCGCGACCCAGCCCTTCGCGGCGCCGCAGCCGCGCTCGACCCAGGCGCGGATGATCGCGGCCGCCAGCACGTCGGCGAGGCGGGCGAGGATGCCGCCGGCGCCGACGCGGTCCAGCATGACCTCGCGGCCCATCGCCTCCAGCAGATGCGGCAGCCCCGGCTCGTCGGCGATGAAATCGCTCATCCGCATTAGGTCCGGCATCAGGCGCAGCAGCGGATGGTCGAGATCGACATTGAAGGTCATGCGGCCGGTGAAGAGCAGCATATGCGCGCCCGTGCCGCCGCCCTCGACATCGAAGACATTGCCATAGGCTTCCAGCACGCGGCATTCGCAGGGCGGGGAGGCGAGGGCCTTGGGCGAACTGGCGAGGACATGGCCACCGCCACGCGGCAGCAGGACGGCGTCGCCATCCGCGAGCTCCAGCCATTCGCCGGCCGGCGTCTTCAGCGAGCAGCTGCCGCGCGAGATGAAATGGAAATAGGCCTGATGGGTCGGCGGGTAGACGACGCCCCAGGGCGCGGCCAATTGGCAGCGGCTGTAATCGACGCCGTCGAGCCTCAGGCCCCGCAGCATCTCGGTCAGGTGGTCGGCGGAAGCGGTCATGGCAATCCTGGACGAACGGTCATGAGATGCGGATGATATAGCATGGAAACTCCATGGGGCCACGCCCATCTTCCGGCAACCTCATGGAGAACCCCATGTCAGATTCCCTGTCTGCCACTGCACTAGAATTCGACGACAGCGCCGAGGAGGCCCGCGACAAGCCGGCCTGGGCCGCCGTCACATCACTCACCTTCGGCGTCTTCGGCCTCGTCACGGCCGAGTTCCTGCCGGCGAGCCTGCTCACCCCGATGGCGGCCGATGTCGGCGTTTCCGTCGGCGCCGCCGGGCAGGCGGTGACCGCGACCGCCGTCGTCGGCGCCATCGCGGGTCTCGCCGCGGCCATCGTGACGCGCGGCATCGACCGGCGCCTCGTGATCTGGTCGCTGACCGGCCTGCTGATCGTCTCCAGCATCATCGCGGCGATCGCCACCAACCTGACGACGCTGCTCTTCGCCCGCGTCCTGCTCGGCATCGGGCTCGGCGCCTTCTGGTCGATGGTCGCGGCGACCGCGATGCGGCTCGTGCCGCCCAGCGCGCTCCCCAAGGCGATGTCGCTGATCTTCGCCGGTGTCTCCCTCGCCACCGTCAGCGCCGCGCCGATCGGGGCCTATCTCGGCAACGTGATGGGCTGGCGCTTCGTGTTCTGGCTCTCGGCGCTGGTCGGCGTCGCGACACTCGTCGTCCAGATCGCGGTGCTGCCGCGGCTGCCGGCGCGCGGCTCGCCCGATGTCCGCACGCTGTTCCGCCTGCTCGGCCAGCCCAGCATCGCGCTGGTGCTCGCTGGCATCGTCGTGGTGATCTCCGGCCATTTCGCGGGCTTCACCTATGTCCGTCCGTTCCTGGAGCAGATACCCAAGCTCTCGGTCGAGGCGATCTCGCTCGTCCTGCTGGCCTATGGCGTCGGCGGCTTCCTCGGCAACTTCGCGGGCGGGGCGATCACCGCGCGCAGCGCCAAGGCCTCGGTGATCTTCGGCGCCTTCCTGATCGCGCTGGTGGGGTTCAGCCTGCTCTTCGTCGGCGCGTCGCCGATCGCCTCGGCCATCGCGGTCGGGCTCTGGGGCTTCGCCTTCGGCGCGCTGCCGGTCGGCTTCCAGACCTGGCTGGTGCGGGTCGCGCCTGAGGACGAGGCCGAGTCGGCCGGTGGCCTGATCGTCGCGGCCTTCCAGATCGCGATCGCGAGCGGGGCCATCTTCGGCGGCCTGCTGGTCGACTGTTTCGGGACGCTCGGCGTCATCGCCTATGCCACGGTCGCGACGCTGGTCGGCGGGTTGGGCGTGCTGCTGCTGGGCTCGAAGAGCCCCGAGCGGATCGGTGCAGGTGCGGCCGCGCACGCGCTCTGACGCTTCACCCAAAACTGGCAAAATCGATCGGGCGCGTGATGCGCCCGATCACTTTTCTTCAAGACAGCTCGGCAGGCTTCTGCGCTATCCTTGGGCATGCAGTCGATCTCGCAGGAACAGGCCTTGCTGGAAACCCCGCTCAGGGCGGGGGAGAGCGCGCACCTGTTCGCCACGCGCCGCTTCGACGGGCTCGAGTTCCTCGCCGCCACCTTCCGCACCCATGCCTATGCCCCGCATGCCCATGACACCTACGCGATCGGCACGATCGAGATGGGTTGCGAAATCTGGCATGCGCGCGGGCAGAAGCTCTATGCCGGCCCCGGCGACATCGTCATGAACCATCCGCTCGACGTCCATGACGGCGCGCCGAGCGAGGGCGGCTATCGCTACCGGATGAGCTACCCCTCCGTCGAACTGATGCAGGAAATCGCGGCATCGCTGACCGGGAACGAGGCAGTCGGCACGCCGTTCTTCCGCGATCCCGTCGTGCAGGACCCCGCCGGCGCCGCGCTGTTCAGTGCCGCGCATCGCTTGCTGGAGGAAGGCACCGACGCATTGGCGGGCGAGGAAGCGCTGCTACGCGCCTATGCCCATATGCTGGCGCGCCATGCCGACCTGACTGTGCAGGCGATCGGGCGCGAGGACGGGCCGGTGGCGCGCACGCGGCGTGCGATCGAGGCGCGCTACGAGGAAGACCTGTCACTGGCCGATCTCGCTGCACTGGCTGGGTTGCCGCGCCATCATCTCATCCGGGCCTTCCGGCGCGAGACCGGGCTGACACCGCATGCCTACCTCATCGATGTCCGCGTCCGGCGGGCGCGCGAGCGCTTGCGGCGCGGCGAGAGCCTGGGCGAGGTCGCGGCGGCGACGGGCTTCTGCGACCAGCCGCATCTGACGCGGGCCTTCAAGGCGCGGCTCGGGGTCACGCCCGGCGCCTTCCGGGCGGCGCATGCCGGCTGAGCAATAATCTCCAAGAGAACCGACAATCCATGTCCACGATGCGTGACGACATCAGGCGCGGCCTGAGCGATATCTGGCCGGCCGCGGTGGCTGCGGCGCCGATCGGCCTGCTCTTCGGTGCGGTCGCGGCCAGCAAGGGGCTCTCGCCCTTCGAAGTCTTCCTGATGAGCATCATGGTCTTCGCCGGCGGGGCGCAGTTCGCCGCGATCGAGCTCTGGGCGAGCCCGGCGCCGGTGGCCGCGCTGGTGTTCTCGACGCTGCTGATCAATGCGCGCCATGTGCTGATGGGCGCCTCGCTTGCGCCGAAGCTGCAGGGCTTCAGCCGCTGGCAGAAATTCCTCGGCCTCTACTACATGGCCGACGAGAACTGGGCGCTGGCCGAGAAACGCGCCCGCACCCACCGCCTGACGCCGGCCTACTGGTTCGCGATGGTCATCCCCTTCGTCTCGGGCTGGCTGATCAACTCGACGCTCGGCGCGATGATCGGCGCCGTGCTGGGCGATCCCAAGCGGCTCGGTGCCGATTTCGCCTTCACGGCGCTGTTCATCGCCCTCGTCGCCGCCTTCTGGAAGGGCCGGGTGACGTTCTGGACCGTGGCGGCGGCCGGCATCGCCTCGGCGTTGACCTATCGGCTGGCCGGGCCGCCCTGGCATGTCGCGGCGGGGGCCTTGTGCGGGTTGCTGGCGGCATGGCTCGCGGCAGGTAGTGAAGAACAGCCGGTCACCGAGGAGGCAAAGGCGTGAGCGTCGATCCGATCAACCTCCTCGCCTTCCTCGGTATGGCGATCGTGACTTATTTCACGCGCGTCGCCGGGCTGGCATTGGCCGGGCGGCTCAGCCTCTCGCCGCGGGCGCAGGCCGCCTTCGACGCGATCCCGCCTGCCGTGCTGATCGCGGTGATCGCGCCGAGCGCGCTCGCGACCGGCTGGGCCGAGACGGCGGCGGCGGCAATCACGGCGCTTGCGGCGACACGATTGCCCTTGCTGGGCGTGGTCGCGGTCGGGGTTATCGCGGTCGTCGGGTTCAGGATGGTGATGTGACCACATCTGTCCCGGCCTTGATGGGAGGGGCGCGGGGAACCCTCTCCCGGAGGGAGAGGGCAGGGTTAGGGGTAGGCCCCTCACCGTATTTCTGTGAGATGGTCGCTGCGTGGCGGTGAGGCAAAGTTCCGCTGGTCCAAGGGCCTACACCTCACCCCTGCCCCTCTCCTTACAGGAGAGGGGTTCCCCGCGTTCTTCACAGCGGCCGGCAGGCCGCTTCCAGCCAGACCTTCGCCTCGCCCTCGACCTGCGGCGCGAGCTTGTCCCAGACCTTGGCGTGATAGGCGTCGATCCAGGCGATCTCGCCGGCGTCGAGCATGTCCTTCTCGATCAGGGCGCGCTCATAGGGGCACCAGGTGATCGTCTCGAAGCCGTAGATCGTGCGCTCGGCTCCGGGGATCTGGCGCTCCTCGACCACGATCAGGTTCTCGATGCGGATGCCGTATTCGCCCTGCTTGTAATAACCGGGCTCGTTGGAGAGGATCATACCCGGCTCCAGCGGTGTGGTGCCGAGCTTCGAGAGCCGCTGCGGCCCCTCATGCACCGAGAGATAGCTGCCGACGCCATGGCCGGTGCCGTGGTCGAAGTCGAAGCCGCCCTGCCAGAGCGGCAAGCGCGCGAAGGCATCGAGCTGTGCGCCCGAGGTGCCTTTGACGAAGACCAGCCGCGAGATCGCGAGATGGCCTTTGAGCACGCGGGTATAGCGATCGCGCATCTCGGCTGTCGGTGTGCCGATCACCATGGTGCGTGTGATGTCGGTGGTGCCGTCCTCGTACTGGCCGCCTGAATCGACCAGGAAGATGCCGGGCTCCAGCTTGCGGTTGGTCGCTTCGCTGACGCGGTAATGCGGCAATGCCGCATTGGGGCCGGCGCCGGCGATGGTGGTGAAGGAGACGTCCTTGAGCAGGCCGGTCTTGAGCCGCTCGGCCTCCAGCGCGGCGACAGCGTCGATCTCGGTCAGGCCGCCCTTCGGCGCCTCGCGCGCCAGCCAGGAGAGGTAACGCACCATGACGGCGCCGTCACGCAGATGGGCATTGCGGGCGCCGTCCAGCTCGGCCGCATTCTTGCGCGCCTTCATCAGAGCGATCGGGTCGGTGCCGGCATCGGGCGTGCCGCCGGCCTCGCTGATCAGGGTCGCGAGCGCGGAGGCGGCGGTCGTGGCGTCGAGCCGGACCTTGGCCTTGGCCGCGCCGAGCTTGGCGATCTGCTTGTCGAGATCGGCTGGAGGGGCGATCTCGCCGACGGCGCCGATCGCATCGCCCGCCTCGTTGGTGATCTTCTCCGGTGCGAGGAAGACGGTCGGCCGGCCCTTGCGCGGGACGATGGCATAGCCGAGCGGCAATGGCGTGTGCTCGACATCGCCGCCACGGATGTTGAAGACCCAGGCCAGCGCATGCGGATCGGAGACGACGAGCGCATCAACCTTGGCCTCGGCAAGCGCTTTCTGGATGCGGGCGAGCTTCGAGACGCTGTCCTCGCCGGCAAAGGCGGCCGGGTGTGCCTTGACCGGCGCGGTCGGCGGCGCCGGACGGTCGCTCCAGAGCGCGTCGATCGGGTTGGCCTTGAGGGCAATAAGGCTGCCGCCGGCCGCGGCCGCAGCCTTTTCGAGCCGGGCGAGTCCATCCACCGTATGCAGCCAGGGATCGTAGCCGAGCTTGCCGCCGGCCGGCAGGTTCTGCTCGACCCAGCGCTCCAGCGGCGTCTCTTCCATGCGGACCGGCGTGACGATCGCGGTGTCGGTCTGCTCGGCCGACTGGATGGTGTAGCGGCCATCGACGATCAGCGCGGCCTTGTCGGCCAGCACCACAGCATTGCCGGCCGAGCCGGTGAAGCCGGTCAGCCAGGCGAGGCGGGCCATATGGGCGGGGACGTACTCACCCTGATGTTCGTCGGCACGCGGGATCACGAAGCCGTCGAGCCCTTGCGTGGCAAGCGCCTTGCGCAGGGCGGCGACGCGGCCGGCCACCAGCCGGGGATCGCTCGGTTCGGAAAAGGACTGGAAACGGCAGGTCGGCAGGGTCGAATCGATCATGGCAAGGTCCGGCTTAGGTCGCGGCATCGTCGCCTCGCACCGCTGAAAGCGCCAGCGCAAATGCGTCGGCGGGGCACTGCCCGTTCCGTGGGACGGCGCTGCCTCAGCGCTTCGCATTGTGCTGTCTGGTTATGCAATCTGCGCAAACATTAATGGATATGGACCAATCGCATGCGTTTTTTGCATATCTTGCATATGCGAACATATCTTCTCGCAAGTGCGAAATGACCCCACCTTAGTCGCATAAGAGAACGAGGAAGCGACCGGGACTGTCCTTCGTTTTTCGGAGATAGACCCATGACCTACGTGTTGAACAATGCCGACGTGCTGCCCGTACCGGGCCGGAGCCATGGCGAAACCCGCGCCAGCAAGCCGGGCCTGATGCAGCGCTTCTATGCCGCGCTCGTCGTGAGCCGCGCGCGCTCCGCAGCCCGCGAACTGCGCGCCCGCAACCTCCTCGTCAACGAGGCAGAACTCGTGCTGGGCGGCTTCCCGTCCGCGACGCTGTCGAGCGACGTCTCGCTGCCTTTCAACCGCTGAATTCACGCCGCCGCGGCTCTGAGCCGCGCAGCCGACAACCTACAAGGACCTTCATCATGATCGCCATCATCAAGCACATCTACGAACAGATCGCGGATGCCGCGAAGTTCACCGCCGCCGTCTGGCACGATGCCCGCAGCCTGCAGGCTGATGCCGAGAAGAAGTACGGTTATATCGGCTTCTGAGCTGAACGAGTAACGGCCTCGCGCTTCCCTCGGGAGCGCCGGAGGTCAGGCAAGGCGGCGCAGCCTCGGGGCTGCGCCGCCTTTTTTCATGACCAGCGTGGCCCAGCCTTCGCGCAGCGAATGGCTCGCGAGATAGACGCCCTGGTGCCGGTAGGCCGAGACGACGCCGGGCACATCCATCGCCAGCAGGCCCGACAGGATCAGCGTGCCGTTCGACGAGAGCACGCGGGCGATCGACGGGGCGAGCCGCTTCAGCGGGCCGGCCAGGATATTGGCGAAGACGAAGTCGAAATGGCCGGGGCGCCAGGCCTTGGCATGGCGCAGGCCGGGCGCGACATAGAGATCGAGCGCGTTCGGGGCATGGTTGAGCCGGGCGTTATGAGCGGAGACCTCGACCGCGACCGCGTCGATATCACCGGCGACGACCTTGCGCTTGATCTGCTTGGCGAGCGCCAGCCCGAGAATGCCGGTGCCGGTGCCGATATCGATGCCGTTGCGCGGGCGGCGCTTCTTCAGTTCGGCATCGAGCGCGAGCAGGCAGCCGGCGGTAGTGCCGTGATGGCCGGTGCCGAAGGCGAGCGCGGCCTCGATCTCGATGGCGACATCGTTGGTACGGACGACATGCCGGTCATGCGCGCCATGGACGAGGACCCGACCAGCACGGACCGGCTTCAGCCCGTCGAGGCTGTTGGCGACCCAGTCCTTGGTGTTGACGGTGGTGAAGGGCGTGTTGTCGACGAGCTCGCCGACGATCGGGCGCAGCAGGTCGCGCACTGCTTCTTCGTCGGGCGGGTTGGCGAAATAGATCTCGACCTTCCACGGAATATTCATCGAGAGCGTGGTGATCCCGTCCTCGACCTCGAAGGCGGAGATCGCCGTCTCGGTGGGATCGAAGATCTCGCCGAGCAATTCGGTGAGGGCCCGGGCCTGTTCGCCCGAGGTGGAGAGTTCGAGGACGGTCGCGACCGTCGCTGGCAGGAGGCCTTCACGCATGCGCTGGCCTTAGCAGCGTGCGGCGGGGTTGTCATGCGATCGCTGCGCTTCCGGGCGGTGCACCTTGCGGTAGGGTGCGAGACATTCCCAAGCTGCCAAAGCTGGAAGCAGGAGGTCCCGCATGTTCTCCCATATCAGCGTCGGAACGAATGCCTTCGAGCGAGCAGAGGCTTTCTATGGCGCGCTCTGCGGCGCATTGGGGCTGAAGCTGCGCTTCCGTGATCCGGAAGCCGCCGCTGCCGCCTGGCAGCCGACGGATTCCGACCGGCCCCTGCTGTTCCTGACCCGCCCTTTCGATGGGCAAGCCGCCGCGCCTGGGAACGGCCACATGGTGGCCTTCCTGGCCGAAAGCCGGGCGACCGTCGACAGCTGCCACGCGATCGCGCTGGCCCATGGTGGGATCTGCGAAGGGCCGCCGGGCCTGCGGCCACATTATCACGCGCATTATTACGGGGCCTATTTTCGCGACCCCGACGGCAACAAGGTTTGCGTCTGCTGCCATCGGGCGGAGTAATACCCTCTTTCGTCAACCGTGCTGCGCGTTGAGCCCGGCAAAGACCTGCGCAAAGCTGCCAGTCGCCTCGGCGAAGCGCAGCGGCTTGCAGCGCTCGACGATAATCTCGGCGGCCTCGGGCTGGGTTTCGAGGATCGTCATCACCTCGTTGGTGAAATCGGCGAGCGGCATCGCGGCCGGATCGACCGCCTGATGCGGGCCGAGCAGCTCGGTCTGCACATAGGGCGGGGCGATCTCGATGACCTCGACCGATGTGTTCTTGAGCTGCTCGCGCAGGCCGATCGACCAGGAATGGATCGCGGCCTTGGTCGCGCTATAGGTCGGGGTCGCCGCCAGCGGCACGAAGGCGAGGCCGGAGGAGACGGTCAGGACCGTGGCGTGCGGCTGCTTCAGGAGATGCGGCAGCAGCGCGGTGGTCAGGCGGATCGGCCCGAGCAGGTTGGTCGCGATCGTCTCCTCGGCGATGGCGAGATTGTCGGCAGCCGGGACATTCTCCGGCTTCATGATGCCGGCATTGTTGATGACGGCATTCAGGTTTGGGAAGCGCGCGACGGCCTGTCGGGCGAAGGCCGCGATATCGGCCTCGTCCTGGATGTCGAGCAGCATCGATTCCATGCCGGGATTGGCCGCGGTGACCGCATCGAGCACGGCTTCGCGGCGCCCGGCGATGACGATCTTGTTGCCCTTGGCGTGCAGCCCCTCGGCCAGCGCCCGGCCGATGCCCGAGCCGCCGCCGGTGATGAGGATGGTGTTTCCGGAAATCTTCATGGCAAAGCCCTCTCGTGGTTGCACGAGACGAGATGGCGCCCATACTCTTCAAAGGAAAGAAGGCGCTTGAGAGTGCCATACGTACCAAAAGGAGAGTGTCGGATGCAGGCGATCCGGATTGCCATGGCGGCGATGCATCAGCGCAGCGAAGCGATCCCGCCGGTCAGCCCCGCGGTGGAATCGCTGGTCCGTCAGGTCATCGCGCAGATCGCCGACAAATGGACGATGCTGGTTCTGGAAGCGCTGGAGGAGCATGGCACGCTGCGCTTCACCGAGGTTGGGCGTATCGTCGGCGGCATCAGCCAGAAGATGCTGACCAAGACACTGCGCGAGATGGAGCGCGACGGGCTGGTGACCCGCACGGTCCATCCGGTGATCCCGCCGCATGTCGACTACACGCTGACCGAGTTGGGCCGCGAGCTCAGCGCCGCTTTCTGCGGGGTTTGGACCTGGGCCGAGACCTATTACGCCGAGGTTTCGGCGGCGCGGAAAGCCTTCCGTGAGCGGGAAGGCGGCGCCTGACCGCTCACAAGTCCTTGGTCAGGTAGATCCGGGTCGCGCCGGGCGGCTTCGGGGCGATCTCGCCGAAAACCTGCCAGCCGAGCTTCTTGTAGAATTCCGGTGCCTGGAAGCTGATGGTGAAGAGCACGGCCTTGCTGCAGCCGCGCCGGCGCCCTTCCTCCTCGGCCATGGCAAGGATGCGGCTGCCGATGCCGGTGCCGCGCAGGCTTTTCGGCAAGTAGACGGTGTCGATGAAGAGCAGGCCGAGCGAGGTGCGCCCCGCGAGCCCGCCGATCGGCTCGCCCGTTTCCGGGTCGCTGATGCGAATCTGCAATTCTTGGCGATCGTGCCGGCCGATCGTCGCGTCGTTATAGTCTTTCAGGCCTTCGCCGAGCAGCTTGCGAAAGGCGTCGTCTTCGGCGTCGGTGAGGGTGATCTCGGGAGGCATGGTCGGTCGTATCGTTGGAGCGGCGGCAGGGATGCGCTGCTTCTACTCCGCCGCCGGCTGCAACGATAGGCCGGGTGCCGGGATCAAGGCGATGGCATGCGCCGCCATGTCCGCAGAGGTCTCGGGATCACTGCGCAATTCGCTGGGAGTGCGAGCGTGGGGTGCCGGGCCGCCTTGGGCTTCGATCCAGAGTGCCACTGCCTCGGGAGCGTTGAGCAAGGCTTCATCCAGCGTATCGCCGGCCGCGAAGCAGCCGGGCAGATCGGGAAACCAGACGCCGACGGCATGGTCGGGGCCTGCATCCTCGATGATGGCGACGTAATGGGTCATTTAATTGTTGAACAGTTCGGGGAATTCCCCTGCATTTCCCATGCGAAGTTTCTCCAAAAGTACGTCAGCGCGCCTGCCTTCCTCATGGGTCGCCAAGTCGAGATATATATTTTCTCCGACAGAATTTTTTGCAAAGATGATCCAGTCTCCAGTCATGCGGCGGGCCGCTGACCGATCTTCTAGGCCACCTATTACAATGCGGTGTGCGATGGCTCCTGGCCAAATTGATGGTTGCTCACCGCAATCCTTCATGGCTTCTGTGATCATGTTATTTAGATCGGCGTTTCCGTTGCGCCCGAGGTTCCAGCGTTCGCCAAAATTGCGAATGATATGCCTCGATGAGTAGAAGTGCTTATGCCACAGTCCCTTAAGCGCGCCTCTTTTAAAGATCGTTGCCGCTTTTGTGATCCCCGGCGGGCGTAGCCCTTCCAGCGAGTCTATCTCGTCGAAAACATCCCTGGCTTCGCCGTAAACTTTCTCCAAGTTAGCTAAACGTAGGCAGAACGCTAGGCTCAGGCGGCTCCAATACGGCGCGTCGTTTGCGATGTAGCGTTTGATCGTATCGATCTCACAAACATCGAGACTAAATTGAACCATGTCGGATTGCTGCTCGGGCGATCCGACATCATCCGACATTTTGTTCACCCGGCCTTCTGCACGAAGCTATCCAGCACCATCTTCCGGCCGGCCTTGTCGAAATCGACCGTCAGCTTGTTGCCGTCGACGCTGGCGACCGAGCCGGGGCCGAACTTGACGTGGAAGACGCGGGCGCCCTCGCCATAGGCGGATTCGCCTGAGGATTTCGCCGTCAGCTCGCCCTCGATTAGGAGCGGGCCACGCTGGCGGGAGGAGCCGCCGAAATTGCCCTGGCCGAAGCCACGGCCGCCTTCGGAGAAGCCACCGCCGCTGTTTTTCGCCCGGTTCTCCTGCGCGCGCTGCCAGCCCGGCGTGTTGTAGGTCGAGCCGAAGCTTTCCATCCGGTCGAAGCGCGAGGCGCCGTAGCCGCCCTGCGAGTAGCTGGTCGGGGCCTGCTCGACCTCGACATGCTCCTCCGGCAATTCGTCGATGAAGCGGGAGGGCAGGCTGGTCTGCCAGAGGCCGTGAATGCGCCGGTTCGAGGCGAAATAGAGCTTCAGCTTCTTGCGGGCGCGGGTGAGGCCGACATGGGCGAGCCGGCGCTCTTCCTCAAGGCCTGCGCGGCCGCTTTCGTCGAGGGCGCGCTGGTTCGGGAACAGGCCTTCCTCCCAGCCGGGCAGGAAGACCGTGTCGAATTCGAGCCCCTTGGCGGCGTGCAGCGTCATGATCGAGACGCGGGCCTCGGCCTCGCCATCGGCGACATCCATCACCAGCGAGACGTGTTCGAGGAAGGCCGGCAGGTCGGGGAATTCGTCGAGCGAGCGGACCAGTTCCTTGAGGTTTTCGAGGCGCCCGGCGGCATCGGCCGAGCGATCCTTCTTCCACATCTCGGTGTAGCCGGATTCCTCCAGCACCAGCTCGGCCAACTCGCCCTGAGGCATGTGCTCGGCGCGTTTCGACCAGCGGCCGAAGGCCTCGACCAGCTCGCGCAGGGCCGTGCGGGCCTTGGGTTTCAACTCGTCGCTCTCGACCGCGGCGCGAGCCGACTGCATCAGCGAGAAGCCGGTGGCGCGGGCGTGATTGTGGAGGAGCTGGACGGTGGCGTCGCCAAGGCCGCGCTTGGGCACGTTGACGATGCGCTCGAAGGCGAGATCGTCTGTCGGCGACACCACGCAGCGCAGATAGGCGAGCGCATCGCGGATTTCGGCGCGCTCGTAGAAGCGCGGGCCGCCGATGACGCGATAGGGCACGCCGGCCTGGACGAAGCGCTCTTCGATCTCGCGCATCTGGGCGGAGATGCGCACGAGCACCGCGACTTCGGCGAGATTGTATTTCTTCGCCTGCATCGCCTCGATCTCGTCGGAGATCAGGCGGGCCTCCTCCTGGCTGTCCCAGGCGCCGGTGATGGTGACCTTCTCGCCGAGCGCGTCCTCGGTGCGCAGCGTCTTGCCGAGGCGGCCCTCGTTGCGGGCGATCAGCTTCGAGGCGGTGGCGAGGATATGGCCGGTCGAGCGGTAGTTGCGCTCCAGCCGGATCACGGTCGCGCCGGGAAAATCGTGCTCGAAGCGCAGGATGTTGTCGACCTCGGCGCCGCGCCAGCCATAGATCGATTGGTCGTCGTCGCCGACGCAGCAGATGTTGCGGCGGCCCTGGGCCAGCAGGCGCAGCCAGAGATATTGCGCGGTGTTGGTGTCCTGGTACTCGTCGACGAGGATGTAGCGGAAGCGGTCGTGATAGGTCTGGAGCACGTCCGGATAGTCGCGGAACAGCGTCAGGCAGTGCAGCAGCAGATCGCCGAAATCGACGGCGTTCAGCGCGGTCAAGCGCTCCTGATAGGCGGCGTAGAGCTTGCCGCCCTTGCCGTTGGCGAAGACGGCGGCCTCGCCATGCGGAACGTCCTTGGGCGCCAGACCGCGGTTCTTCCAGCTATCGATGAAGCCCGCCAGCATGCGGCCGGGCCAGCGCTTCTCGTCGATGCCCTCGGCCTGGATCACCTGCTTCATCAGGCGGATCTGGTCGTCGGTGTCTAGGATGGTGAAGTCGCTGCGCAGGTCGAGCAGTTCGGCATGGCGGCGCAGCAGCTTCGCGGAGATCGAATGGAAAGTGCCGAGCCAGGGCATGCCCTCGGCGACCGGGCCGACGAGATGGGCGACGCGCTCCTTCATCTCGCGCGCCGCCTTGTTGGTGAAGGTCACGGCGAGGATCTGCGAGGGATAGGCGCGGCTGGTCGAGATCAGGTGGCCGATGCGGGTGGTCAGCACGCGGGTCTTGCCGGTGCCCGCGCCGGCCAGCACGAGTACAGGACCTTCCGTCGCCTCGACCGCCTGGCGCTGCTCCGGGTTCAGCCCCGCGAGATAGCCGGCCGCCGGCTGCGCGGCTGCGCGCGCGGCGAGGCCGCCGGGGCGGGGCGGAGGAGCGGAAAAGGGGTCTGCGTCGGACAAGGGTGTGCAGTGCTCGTGCGTGATTCGTTCTCCGGCGAATATAGGGCGTCGCTGTCAGGATTGCGCCCTGCCGGAGCGATCATTTTATATCCCGTTCCACAGGGAGGTGGCAGCAATGACCGGACAGGGCGGAGCAGAGCGCTGGGAGGTCAGCAACCAGGTGCCGGTGCTGGCTGGTTACGACGCCTTCGCCGCCGATCCGGTGCTGCCCGGGATCGTCGCGGCCTTCGGCGCCGATTGGGCGCGCGAGCGACTGCATGAGGCGGGGCGGACGGTCGGTTCGGCTGATGTGCAGGAGCTGGCTTATCTCGCGAACCGCTACGCGCCCGAACTCAAGGCCTTCGACCGCTTCGGCAACCGCATCGACGAGATCGCCTTCCATCCAGCGTGGCATGAGTTGATGGGGCTCGCCATCGGGCAGGAGACGCATGCGCTCGCCTGGAACCGGCCCGAGCCCGGCGCGCAAGTGGCGCGGGCCGCCCTGCAATATCTCTGGTACGGGGCGGAGAGCGGCATCTGCTGCCCGATCAGCATGACCTATGCTGCCGTGCCCGTGCTGAAGCAGGATGCCGCGCTGTGGAGGCAGTGGGGCTCGCTCGTCACCTCCAATCGCTACGATCCGCGGCAAGGGCCGGCCCATCTCAAGACGGGCGCGACCGTCGGTACGGCGATGACGGAGACGCAAGGCGGCTCGGATCTGCGCCAGACGCAAACGGTGGCCGAAGACAATCGCGACGGGACATGGTCGCTGCACGGGCGGAAATGGTTCTTCTCGGTGCCGCATTCCGACGTCTTCCTGACGCTGGCGCGGACGGACGAGGGTATCTCCTGCTTCGTCGTGCCGGGCTGGCTGCCGGATGGAGCGCGCAACGGCGTCGCGATCCAGCGGCTCAAGGACAAGGTCGGCAACCGTTCGAATGCCTCCTCCGAGGTCGAGTTTCGGGGTGCCATCGGTCATCTCATCGGCGAGCCGGGGCGCGGTATCCGCACCGGCCTGTCGATGAATCACAATTCGCGGCTCGATATCGCGGCGGCATCGTCCGGGTTGATGCGGATGGCGGTTTCGCTCGCGGCGCATCACGCGCAGCATCGCCGCGCCTTCCAGAAGGCGCTGATCGACCAGCCGATCATGCAGAACGTGCTGGCCGATATCGCTATCGAAGCGGAGGCTGCGGCCTGGCTCGCTTTCCGGCTCTTCGCAGCGCTCGACCGGCAGGAGGCGTCGGGAAGCGAGCGTTTGCTGGCGCGGGTCGGCGCACCGATCGCGAAATACTGGATCACACGGCGTGCGCCTGCCGTCGTCACCGAGGCACTGGAATGCCATGGCGGCAACGGATTCATCGAGGAGAACCCGATGGCGCGACTCTATCGGGAGGCGCCGCTCAATGCGATCTGGGAGGGCTCGGGTAACGTCATCTGCCTCGACGTGCTGCGCTCGCTGGCGCGGGGGGAGGGGGCAGTCGACGTGCTGCGGGCGGAGCTGATGGCGGCTGCTGGCGCGGACAGGCGCTATGATGCGGCGCTGAAGCGGCTGGAGGGCGCATTGCCGGAGATGATGCGCAACGAGGGGCAGGCGCGGAGGCTGACGGAGAAACTGGCGCTGATGCTGCAAGGCTCGCTGCTGCTGCGCTTTGCGCCGGGTGCTGTGGCAGATGCGTTCATCGCGACGCGGCTGGATGGTGGCTGGTCGGGGCAG
The DNA here is from genome assembly GCF_024655635.1 of Allobosea sp. 47.2.35. Taxonomy (GTDB): domain Bacteria; phylum Pseudomonadota; class Alphaproteobacteria; order Rhizobiales; family Beijerinckiaceae; genus Allobosea. The sequence continues at coordinate 94,828 of NZ_JANLGI010000015.1, forward strand.
TTCGGCGATCTGCCGACGATGGTGGATGCGGCAGCGCTGGCGCGAAGGGCGGTGCCCGCTGTCTGACGCGTCTTGCCCGGGCTTGACCCGGGCATCTCTTCATCGCTTTTCCGTCACGAGATGCTCGGGTCAAGCCCGAGCATGACGGGTGTGCCTCAAGCCGCTTCCGGCTCGAAATTCATCGCCTCGCCGTTGATGCAGTAGCGCAGGCCGGTGGGAGGCGGGCCGTCCGGGAAGACATGGCCGAGATGGCCGCCGCAATTGGCGCAGTGGACCTCGACGCGGAGCATGCCGTAGCTGCGGTCCTCGGTGGTGCCGACAGAACCCTCCAACGGCTGGTCGAAGCTCGGCCAGCCGGTGCCGCTCTCGAACTTCTTGCCAGACTTGAACAGCTTCTGGTCGCAGCCGGCGCAGGAGAAGGTGCCGGCGCGCTTCTCGTAGTTCAGCGCGCAGGAGCCGGCCCGCTCGGTGCCGTGGCCGCGCAGGATGCGATACTGCTCCGGTGTCAGGCGTGCGCGCCATTCGGCGTCCGTGAGCTGGAAGGGGAAGCTCTCGTCCTGCTTCTTCTCGGCTCCGAACATGCTCATCAGACCCATCGCGATCTCCTTCCTGGCGGGAGCGCCTCATCGGCTTTCGTGCCGCCAATATGGGGCTTCGCGTGCGGAATTTCAGCCCCGCCGATCTCCGGTCGTTTCACGATGCCGTGGCAATCGCTGCAGCATCGTCACCGGACCGTCACGCGACTCCTCTAGCAGCCCGGCCACCCGCAAAGGGAGGAAAGCCGGTGACGGAACAAGCGACGCAAACGGCACGCGCGGCCCGCCGCATGACGAGTTCGGGCCTGGGACAGGCCGTCCGGCGCAGCAAGACGCTCTCCAAGGCCGGCCTGCTGGAATGGCTGTTCGCCCGCGCTTTCTCCGGGCTGGTCTATCCGCAGATCTGGGAGGATCCGGTCGTCGACATGGCGGCGCTGCAGCTCAAGGCCGGCGACCATGTCGTCGCGATCGCGTCCGGTTCCTGCAACATCCTGTCCTATCTGACGGCGGCGCCGATCAAGGTCAGCGCGGTCGATCTCAATGCTACCCATATCGCTCTGGGGCGGCTGAAGCTCGCGGCGCTGGCGCGGATGGAGAGGCAGGATGATTTCCTGCGCTTCTTCGGCCGGGCCAATGAGAACGCCAATGTCGCGCTCTACGATCGCGAGATCGCCGAGCATCTCGATGCCGTTTCGCGCGGCTATTGGGAGGGTCGGGGATTGAACGGGCGGCGCCGGATCAATCTCTTCGCGAGGGGATTCCATCGCTATGGCCTGCTCGGGCGCTTCATCGGGACCGGCCATGTGCTGGCGCGATTGCTCGGCGGCAATCCCAAGGCGATGCTGGCGGCGCGCGACCTGGCCGAGCAGCGGGCTCTCTACGACAGGCATCTCGCACCCGTCTTCGAGCGCAAGCTGGTGCGCTGGCTCGTGCGCCAGCCGGCCTCGCTCTATGGGCTCGGCATCCCTCCGGCGCAATACAAGGCGCTGGCCGCCGATGGCGAGGACGGCATCCTGGGTGCGCTGAAATTGCGGCTGGAGCGTCTCGCTTGCGATTTCGACCTGAAGGACAATTATTTCGCCCAGCAGGCGTTCGGCCGGCGTTATGGCGAAGGGCCGGATGCGGCCTTCCCGCCCTATCTCCAGAAGCAGCATTTCGCGGCGGTGAAGGAACGCGCTCCGAAGGTTTCCTATCGCCAGAGCGCGGTTACGGCCTTCCTGGAAGACCAGCCGGCGGAGAGCTGCGACGCCTATGTGCTGCTCGACGCGCAGGACTGGATGAACGATGCCGATCTGACGGCACTGTGGTCGCAGATCACGCGGACGGCCCGGCCGGGCGCGCGGGTGATCTTCCGCACCGCCGCCGATGAGCGCCTGCTGCCGGGAAGGGTGCCAGCGGCGATCCTCGACCAGTGGCACTACGAGGACGAGAAGAGCCGCGAGCTCTGCCGGCAGGATCGCTCGGCGATCTATGGCGGCTTCCATCTCTATGTCCTGAAGGGGGTGGCACAGTGAGCGCGGCCGAGGCGCCGGCCGGCTCCGCCGCCGGGCTGATGGACCGGATCTATCGGCACCAGCGCCATATCTACAATGCCAGCCGCAAATTCTATCTGCTCGGCCGCGACCAGCTCATCGATGGGTTGCAACCGCCCAAGGGCGGGAGCGTGCTGGAGATCGGCTGCGGCACCGGGCGCAATCTGATCCGGATCGCGCAGCGCTATCCGGACTGCGCCTGCCATGGACTCGACGTCTCCAGCGCGATGCTGGCGACGGCGCAGGGCTCGGTTGCGAAGGCGGGGCTACAGAGGCGGATCAGGCTCGCGCAGGCGGATGCCACCGGCTTCGATCCGCAGGCTCTGTTCGATCGCGCCGGCTTCGATCGGATCGTGATCTCCTATGCGCTTTCGATGATCCCGCCCTGGCAGGGCGTCGTCGCCGAGGCCTTGCGCCAGCTTTGCCCCGATGGCTCGCTGCATGTCGTCGATTTCGGCGATCAGGCCGGATTGCCGGCGCCGTTCAAGGTTGTGCTGCTGCGCTGGCTCGCGCTGTTCCATGTGACGCCGCGCGAGAATTTGCCTGAGGTCGTGCGGGCGATGTCTGAGGCCGCTGGGGCCGATTGCCGGGTCGGTGCGCCCTATCGCGGCTATGCGGTTCATGCGGTGGCGACGCGGCGTAGCGGCGCGCCAGGCTTTTGATCTTCCATCGGCTTCGCCCGAAAACCGCGGGCCACTTTTCGGGCCGATGCTCTAGCGCCTATGCTGGCGGCGATGGATGCCGCCGACGCCCCTTCCGATCCGAGCCGTTTCGACGCCCTGCGCGACCGGCTGCGCCAGCTCTATCACGGCCGCTCGCCGGCTGCCCTGCGTTTCCAGGCGGTGACGACGGTCATCGACCTGCTGATCATCGCCTTCTTCATCCTGACGCCCTTGCTCAGGGAGAATGCGGCCTTCCTCTGGATCGACTATTCCGTCGCGGTGATCATGATCGCCGAGATCGCGGCGCGACTGCTGGCCTCGACCAATATGCTCCGGCTGCTGCGCCAGCCGACCATGCTGCTCGATCTCTTCATTCTGCTGACGCTGCTCGCGCCGCAATGGCTGGAGAATTTCGGCTTCCTGCGCATCCTCAGGCTGTGGTCGCTGTCGCATAAGGGCATCGTCTGGGCGCAGTTCCGCGAAACGCGCTTGCGCGAATGGGAAAGCGTCGTCCGGGCGCTGAGCAATATCGCGACCTTCCTCTTCGTGGTGACCGGCTTCGTCTACACCTTCTTCTTCCGGCATGAAGGCGGGCTGGAGAGCTATGTCCAGGCGCTCTATTTCACCGTCGCGACGGTAACCACGACAGGCTTCGGCGACGTGACCCTGCCGGGCGTCGCCGGCAAGCTGACCTCGATCGTGGTGATGATCGTCGGGATCACGCTGTTCGTGCGGCTCGCGCAGGCGCTGTTCCGCCCGAACAAGGTGCTGTTTCCCTGTCCGGAATGTGCCTTGCAGCGCCATGAGCCGGATGCGGTCTATTGCAAGGCCTGCGGGCACAAGCTGAAGATCCCCGACGACGATCCCTGATACGGCCCCCGTTCAATGCCGGGTTTCGGTCGCCGTCTCGGTCTCGCGTTCCTCGGCGGTCTCGTCCACCCGGATCGCGGACTTCCGGGGCATGCCGATGATGCGGCCGATCGTGGCCGGCAGCGGCATCATGCTGTGCGCCGCCTTCATCAGGGCGATATTGGCGAGGATATCGGCCGGGAAGGGCGTGACCTTGCGATGGACCATGTCGACATGCAGCGAGAGGTTCTCGCTGGTCGCCGCGAGCCAGCCCTCGTTGGCGTGCCGCATCTCCAGGTAATAATGCAGGCGCTTGTCGTCGAAGGCGATGAGCTGCGCGGTGACGCGGACGAGATCGCCCTCGGTCAGTTCACGCTTGTAGAGGATGTGGCACTCCGCCGTGAAAGTGGAGGCATGGCGCGTCTCGACATAGTCGCGGGTCAATCCGACCAACGAGAAGACCTCGTCGACCGCGCGGTCGAACAGCACATGGTAATAAGCCATGTTGAGATGGCCGTTATAGTCGATCCATTGCGGCTCGACCCGCATCGCCGACGAGACGAAAGGCGCGAAGAACAGCGCCGGGGCGCGCGTATCGTGTTTCATGTTCGCCTCCCTGACAGGCGCCTCGTTCAAGGGCAGGCGGCATTATTGCCGCTGCCCATTCGACCGTCGCATGATCTAGTATGCATCGCTCGCAATCGGCGTCAGCATCTTGGACCGGCCAGTATGGCAGGACCATGTCGAAGCGTAACCGATTGCGAAACCGATCTGTTCCAAGTCTAAGCGCCAAAACCGGATGTTGACAATGAGCCTGCCTGCCGCCGCTCTTCATGACAGCCCTGTCCCGGCCGCAGTGCTGCCGCCCTCGCCGGAGGCGATCGCGGCAGTGACGCAAGCGCTGGCCGCCAGCTTCGGCAACCGGCTGGTCACCAGCCTCGCCGTGCGCCAGCAGCACGGCCACACGCTGACCTGGATCCCGAACCAGCCGCCGGATGCGGTGGTGTTTCCGCAGAACACCGAAGAGGTCTCGGAAATCGTGAAGCTCTGCGCCGCCCATGGCGTGCCGGTTATCGCTTTCGGTACAGGCACTTCGCTGGAAGGCCATGTGAATGCGGCCTTCGGCGGCGTCTCAATCGACATGTCGCAGATGAAGCGGATCATCGCGGTCCATGCCGAGGATCTCGATGTCGTGGTCGAGGCCGGCGTCACCCGCAAGGAGCTCAACGAGCATCTGCGCGACCAGGGCCTGATGTTCCCGATCGATCCCGGCGCCGACGCCTCGCTCGGCGGCATGGCGGCGACGCGGGCCTCGGGTACCAATGCTGTCCGCTATGGGACGATGAAAGACAATGTGCTCGCGCTGACCGCGGTGATGGCCGACGGCTCGATCGTCAGGACCTCGACGCGGGCTCGCAAGACCTCGGCCGGCTATGATCTCACCCGCCTGCTCGTCGGCTCGGAAGGCACGCTCGGCATCATCACCGAGGTGACGCTGAAACTGCATGGCATCCCGGAGGCGGTTTCCGCCGGCGTCTGCCCTTTCCCTTCGGTGAAAGCCGCCTGCGACGCGACGATCCTGACGATCCAGACCGGTTTGCCGGTGGCGCGCATCGAGTTGCTCGACGACGTGATGATCCGCGGCGTCAACCTGCATGCCAAGCTTGGCCTGCCGGAGACGACGATGCTCTTCGTCGAGTTCCACGGCACGGAAGCCGGCGTGAAGGAGCAGTCCGAGCGTTTCGGTGAGATCGCAGCCGAGTTCGGCGGCGGCCCGTTCGAGTGGGCGACCAAGGCCGAGGACCGCTCCAAGCTCTGGCAGGCGCGCCATGACGCCTATTGGGCGGCCAAGGCGCTCCGGCCCGGCTTCGACTCGGTCGCGACCGATGTCTGCGTGCCGATCTCGCAGCTCGCCGAATGCGTCGAGGAGACCAAGCGCGACATCGAGGCCTCCGGTCTGATCGCGCCGATCGCCGGCCATGTCGGCGACGGCAATTTCCATACGCAGCCGCTGGTCGATCTCGCGGACAAGGCCGAGGTCGAGCGGGCGCAGGCCTTCATCGACCGGCTGGTGAAGCGGGCGCTCGCCATGGGCGGCACCTGCACCGGCGAGCACGGCGTCGGCCAGAAGAAGATGAAGTATCTGGAGCAGGAGCACGGGGCCGAGGCGCTCGCGGTGATGCGCACGCTGAAGCGCGCGCTCGACCCGCGCAACATCCTCAATCCCGGAAAAATCGTCGCCCTGTGACGCCGTTGCGGCTTGCGCTGCCCGTGGGGTTCGCGGAAATGTCGTGATCTCGCCGCTACTTGCGGGCAGGATGGGGGAGGCGCCGGTACCGGCCGTCATTGTGGTCGCAATGACTTTCGAGGCCAGCGCTGCTTCACCATGACGACAGGGGCAGGCAGCGGAATTTGCGTGAGAGTCTGACAGTTCTGGCCGGCCTGCTGGTGCTGGCGTTGCTGGCGGCCCTGATCGGCCCCGGCTTCGTCGACTGGCGCGCCTATCGCCCGCAGATTGAGGCGCGATTGAGCGAGGCGCTCGGCGTCGAGACGCGGGTCGGCGGCGCGATCGGCCTGCGCCTGCTGCCCTCGCCGCGCATCGCACTGGAGGATGTCCGGATCGGGCCGGGCGACGGCATGGCAAGCTCCGCCAGCGCCCAGCATGCGACCGTGGAACTGGCGCTGGCGGCTCTGGCGCGCGGCGAGTTCCGCTTCTCGGAAGCGCGGCTCGATGGCGCGGCGATCTCGCTTGCGCTGGACGAGGCGGGCGTGATCCGCCTGCCGGAGCGCAGCGGGACGGGTATTCCAGCCGGGGCGAGCCTGGACCGCCTGACGATCAGCCGCTCGACCCTGATCTGGCGCGAGGCGGGCAAACCTGCCGTCACGCTCTCGCCGATCGCGGCCGAGATGTCGGCGGTGAGTTTTGCCGGCCCCTGGCGCTTCGAGGGCGAGGTCGCGGGCGCGTCGCTGCGCGTCACCACCGGCGAGATCGAGGCCGACGGAAGGCTGCGGACGAAAGCCTATCTCACCGGAGAGGACCTGCAGCTCGGCTTCGACGGCGCTCTGCTGTTCCCGAATGGTGCCGAGGGCTTCGGAGTGGAGCTGGACGGCGCCTTCAATCTTTCGCCGGGCGGAGCGGTCGCGCTGGCCGGCCGGGTCAAGGGCGGTAGCCGTCAGCTCGACCTGTCCGGGCTTGCTTTGGACATCGCGGGTGGTGCGGCGCGGCTGGAAGGCGAGGGGCAGTATCTCCCCGGCACCGGCAAGGGCTCGCTGGCATTGCGGGCGCGCCGGCTCGATGCCGATGCGCTGACGACGGCGCTGGCCGAGCGGCAAGGTTTCGAGCGCGCCTTGCAGGGCCTGCCGGGCGCCTTCGACATAAGCCTCGATCTCGACCAGCTGATCTGGCGCGGCGAGGATTTCTCGACGCTTGCCGTGCGCGGGCATCTCCATGACGGCGGCTTGAGTGATGCTTCCGCCTCCGTGCGTGTCGCCGGGGCTCTGCTGGGCGCGAGCGGCAATCTCGATGGGAATGGGGCCTCGGGGCGGCTCAATCTCAAGGCCGAGGATGCACGGCGCGTCGGGCTGGTGCTGGCGCGGGCCGGGCTCGATCCGGCGCTGACCGATTTCATCGCGCGGCTCGGACGGATCGATGCCGATATCGTCGGCGCCTGGGCCGGCAATGGCGGCCGGTTCCAGCGCCTGCTGGTCGCGGGTTCGTCGGGGCTGCGGCTCGATGCCTCCGGCGAGATCGCGCCGAACCGTATCGCGGCCAAGGCTGCGGTGAACGGGCTCTCGCTCGACACCCTCCCGCCCGGCAACAGCCTCTCCGGCCTGCTCCGGCAGCGTGACGTAACGCTCCAGCTTGCCCTGACCAACCTGCGCTTCCGGAATGCCCCGCCGGGCTCGGCCGATCTCGATCTCCGGCGCGAGGGCGATGTCTGGCGCCTGAGCCGGCTGTCGGTCGAGGGTTTCGGCGGTGTTGCGGTCGCCGGCGCCGGCGCCTTGCTGGCGGAGGGCGGCGAAATTTCCGGACGGGTTCGGGCGCCGCGCTTCGAGACGTTGACGGCACTGGCCGGCCCGCTGCTGCCTGAAACGGCGATCCAGGCACTGCAGCGCGTCGGCGAGGGGCTGGCGCGGCTCGATACGGGCTTCCGGCTGACGCGGGCGGCTTCCGGCGAGACCAGCCTGTCGGCGGAAGGCACGGCTGCGGCGGGCAAACTCAAGCTCGACGGGCGGCTCGACCGGGCCGGCAACTGGAGCCGCGCCGCGCTCGGCTTCGAACTCAATGACAGGCGGCAGGCTTTCGCGGCGCTGGGGCTGCCATTGCCGCAGCAGGGCGGGGCGGGGCGGTTCAACCTCGAACTGGACCGTGGCAAGGCAACGGGCTCGCTCGCAGGGCAGGGGCTGTCCCTTGTCGTCGAGGATGGCGGCAAGGGACCGCAGCTGACCTTGCAGGCCGATGGACCGGGGCAGATTCTTGCCGAAGGCCCCGCGCGGCTGCTGCCCGATGGGGTCATCGACGCTTCAGCACGGCTCGGCATCGCCGAGGAAGCGATCCGGCTCGACGATATCACCGCCCATCTCGGCGGCATGGCGGTGAACGGTTCGCTGCTGCTGCCGCGCGAGGGGCGCTCCTCCGGGCGGATCGCGGTGCCCTCGGTCGATCTGCGTCCTTTGATGAACGCGGCGCTGGGGCAGGCGGCGGCAACGCCGAGCACGCTCTGGTCGACAGGGCGCTTCGGGCGCGTGGCGGGCTTCCCCGATTTCGATATCGCGGTGGAGGCGGGGACGCTCCTCGCCTTTGATGGTGGCACGGTCCGCAATGCCAGCTTCGCCCTGCGTTCGGATCAGGACGGGCTCAGGATCGACGACATCCGCGGCAGCTATGGCGGCGGGCAGGTCACCGGACGGCTCGGCTTGCGCCGCGATGGCGGGCTGGCCCAGCTCAACGGGCGGCTCAGCCTGATGGCGGTCGACCTCGGCGAATTCACCAAGGGGGCGGTCGGCGGCAAGGCCTCGGGGCAGGTCGAGTTCGGCGGTTCCGGCGAGACGCCGGCACGACTGGTCGCAGGCCTGAGCGGGGCAGGCAGCCTCGCGCTTACCGCCACGCGGCTCGCACGCTTCGACCCCAATGCCTATGCGCGGATCATCGCCGGTACCGGCGAGGACGCCTCCGAAAGCGACGCCTCGCGCCTGCAGGACCGCCTGAGCGAGGCGCTGGACAAGGATGCCTGGGCGCTTGGCGATGTCACGCTGCCCTTCACGCTGGCCGGCGGCCTGATCCGGCTCCAGCCCTTCGCCTTCGAGCGCAATGGCCTGCGTGCCGAGGCAAGCGGCATTCTCGACCTGCGCGCGCTCACCGCCGATCTCAGGCTCGGTCTGAAGCCGCTCGGCGCCTTGCCGAAGGGCTGGCCAGGCGATGCGCCGCAGATCGGCATCGCCTGGCGCGGGCCCTTGTCCAATCTCCGGCGCGAAAGCGATGTTAGCGCCTTGTCCAATACTGTGGCGGCGCGGGCGCTGGCGCGCGAGATCGAGCGGGTCGAGGCCTTCGAGGCGGATGCACGCGAGCGGGCGATGCATGCGCGGCGCCTGCGGGCGGAGCGCGAGACGCGTGAGAACGAGCGCAAGCTCGCCGAATTCCTGAAGGCGCAGGAAGAGGCCCGCATCGCCGAGGAGAAGCGGCAGGAAGAGGCGCGGCGTATCGAGGAGCAGCGGCGGCAGGTCGAGGAGAGGCGCGCCGAGGAATTGCGGCGCATCGAGCAGGCGAGAGCCGAGCTGGAAGCGCGCCGGCGCGCTGAAGCCGAGGAACGCGCTCGCGTCGCGGCTGAGCGAGCGGCGGCGGCCGAACGGGCTGCAGCACAATCCGCGCCTCCGCAGCCCCAACCACAGCCCGGCCCCCTGGTTTTGCCGGGAGCCCCGCTTAGCAGCTCACCGGAAGGCGCGGTGCAGGCGCCAACCGGTGGCGTCGCACCGTCGGCGCCGCAATCACAGCCGCGCAGCGCGCCGTTGCGTTGAGAGCTTGATTCAAGAGCTTCGCGATTTGATTCCGGAAGTTTCTTGAAGTCTTTGAAAACGCGAATTTCCTTGCCTTGCGGCAAGGCGGTTGACATCGCCGCTTCAGGCGCTGCCGGCCAGCTTTCGGTAATGCGCGAGCGCATGCAACCGCAGGGCAGAGGAGAGGTTCAGCTCGCCCCGGCCGGAATCGACCTCGGCGACGAGGGCGGCGATCGGGCGGTCCTCGCCGGCCGCGATCTCCTTCAGCGCCTCCCAGAAGGGCGCTTCCAGCGATATGCTGGTGGGGTGGCCGGCGATGCTGAGCGAGCGCTTGCGCTCCGGCTTCATGCCGGCTCCGGCTCGTCGTCGCGATCGAGCTTGTGCCCGTCGATATGGCGGGCGGCCTTGTCGCGCTCGGCCTCGGTCAGCTTGCGCTCGGCCTTGGTGCGGCCGAACGTGATGCGGTTCTGCTCGGCCGTCTTCTCGGCCTCCGCCCGCGCCTTTTGCTTGCGGACCTGGCGGAGGTTGATGATCTCGGCCACCGGGGGAGCCTTGCGTCAGGCCGGGCCGAGCATCAGCTCGGGCTTGACCGTGGCGTCGAAGAGTTCGGCCTCGACGCCGGCCTTCAGGGCTTCCTCGCGCAAGGTCGTGCCGTTGTGATGCGCGGCCTTGGCGATGCCGGCGGCCTTGTCGTAGCCGATCGCGGGTGCCAGCGCCGTCACCAGCATCAGCGAGCGCGAGAGCAGCTCCTTGAGTTGCGTCTCGTTGGCCTCGATGCCCTCGACGCAGTTGACGCGGAAGCTTTCGGCGGCGTCGGCGAGAAGCCGCACGGACTGCAGGAAGGCGGCGGCGATCACCGGCTTGAAGACATTGAGCTCGAAATGGCCCTGGCTGGCGGCGAAGCCGACCGTCGCCTGGTTGCCGTGGACCTGGGTCGCGACCATGGTCAGCGCCTCGGCCTGGGTCGGGTTGACCTTGCCCGGCATGATCGAGGAACCCGGCTCGTTCTCCGGCAGGCTGATCTCGCCGAGACCCGAGCGCGGGCCGGAGCCCATCAGGCGGATGTCGTTGGCGATCTTGAACAGGTCGGAAGCGAGCGCGGCGAGCGCGCCATGGGCGGCGGCGAGCGCGCCATGGCTCGCGAGCGCCTCGAACTTGTTCTCGGCGCTGCGGAAGGGCAGGCCGGTCAGTGTCGCGGCTTCCTTGGCGAAGAAGGCGGCGAAATCCGGATGGGCGTTGAGGCCGGTGCCGACGGCGGTGCCGCCCTGCGCCAGCGCATAGAGCCCACCGAGAGCCGCCTCGATCCGGCCGATGCCGAGATGGAGCTGCATCGCATAGCCGGAGAATTCCTGGCCGAGCGTGACCGGGGTCGCATCCTGCAGATGGGTGCGGCCGATCTTGACGAGATGCCTGAAGGCCTCGGCCTTGGCGTTCAGCGCCTTCTCAAGGCCGCGCAGCGCGGGCAGCAGCCGGCGCGTGATCTCCAGCACGGCGGCGATATGCATCGCGGTCGGGAAGGAATCGTTCGATGACTGGCCGCGATTGACGTGATCGTTGGGGTGGACCGGGCTCTTGGCGCCGAGGCCGGCACCGAGCAGTTCATTGGCGCGGTTCGCCAGAACCTCGTTGGCGTTCATGTTCGACTGGGTGCCGGAACCGGTCTGCCAGATCACCAGCGGGAAATGCCCGTCGAACTTGCCGGCGAGCGCCTCGTCGGCCGCATGGGCGATGGCGCCGGCGACGCGCTGGTCGAGCAGGCCGAGCTTGGCGTTGACATGGGCGGCGGCCTTCTTGACCAGCACCAGCGCATGGACGAGCGGCAGCGGCATGCGCTCGCTCTCGCCGCCGATGCGGAAATTCTCGAGGGAACGCTGGGTCTGCGCGCCCCAGTATCGATCCGCCGGCACGGCGATCGGGCCGAAGGAATCGGTTTCGGTGCGCGTCTCGGTCATGGCGTCCGTCGTCAGGGCTTCTTGCGGAAGGAATCGAGGCTGACCACTTCGGCGCTGCCTCGGCTTTCATCGCCCTCGGTGGCCGGCTCCGCTTTCGCGGATGCGGCGGCAGGATCGGCGGCAGGCGTCTTGCCCTTTGCGGCGGGAAGGGCGGCTGGCACGATCTTGGCCGGTGCGGGGGCCGGCTCGGCGGGCTCAGGCTCTGCCGAAACGCTGTCTTCCGCCTGGTCCTGCGCCTCGAATTTCAGGCCGAACTGGACGGAGGGGTCGAAGAAGGTCGAGATCGCGTCGAAGGGCACGAGCAGCCGCTCCGGCACGCCGGAGAAGGACAGGCCGACCTCGAAGGAATGCTCGCCGACGCTCAGGTCCCAGAACTGATGCTGGAGAACGATGGTCATTTCGTCGGGATGCTTCTCGCGCAGGCGCTGCGACAGGCGCACGCCCGGAGCCCCCGTGCGGAAGGTCACGTAGAAATGGTGCTCGCCCGGCAGCCCGTCGCGCGCGGCCTCCGTCAGGATCTTGCGGACCACGCCCTTCAGCGCGTCCTGCACCATGAGATCGTAACGAAGAACATCCTTGGACATCGAGTCGTGGTTTCCGCTTGTTGCGTTCCGGCGGGAACAGCCGGCAGGCCGTCAGAAAAAGAAGTGGTCGAGTAGGTGAGCTACATTACTGTAGCCCACCCCTCTCAGAACCGTGCAGGCGGGTTTCCCCACACACGGCTCAAGCACCTAGCTGGTCGCCGCTCGCCTTAATTTCAACCGCCGCGACGCCCGAGCCATCCAATAATGGCGCAGCTCCGGGTCGAACGGTGAAGCACGTCCTTCCACCTTAATCCAACGCTGGATAGAGAAGAAGTCGTGTTTGAGCAATGCCCGCTTGCCGTCGTTTAGCTGCCATCCCCGCCCACCCGCGCCATTGGTGAAGTACCGGCGCTGAACCCACTTGTGTGGCTTCATCGGGTGTCGTCGCTTCGCCCATTTGTAGAGCATCGGCCACATGGCGTCGTCAATTTTGGCAAATACCCGCTTAGAGACGACATATCGGTAGTAATTGACCCATCCTCGGATGACTGGGTTGAGGTGGCGGATCAGCCCTGCTGTGGGCTGCTGCCGATGGGACCGCACGTATTCCGACAAGGCCCTGAGGTGTCCCAGTACCTTCGTCTTTTGCGGCTTGATCAACACTTTCCCGGACATATCTCTGACGTGGAACCCCAGGAAGTCAAAGCCCTCGGAGATATGGACGACCTTGGTCTTGGCTTCACTGAGTTGCAGGCCGCGGCTGGCCAGGAAGTTGGCGAGCCGTGGAAGGGCATACTGTTCCGCAACCTCCCGTGTCGGACAGAGCACTACAAAGTCGTCGGCATATCGAATGAGGTGCATGCCGCGATTCATCCCCCTTCTTCGGCTTGGCAACTTCGGCCTTCCGTCTTGGTTTTCGGCCTCGAAGAGGCGCTCCATTCCGGTGAGGGCGATGTTGGCAAGGAGAGGGGAAATGATCCCGCCTTGAGGCGTTCCCGCGTCGCTTTCCGTTCGTTTACCGAGCTCGACGACTCCGGCTTTAAGCCATCGTCGCACTACTTCTCTGAGGTGCTCGGGCACAAGGCTGAGAAGGGCCTCGTGGTCGATGTTGTCAAAACACCCGCTGATGTCGGCATCCACGACCCACTGGCTAGCTCCGTCCTGGTTTAGACCAAGCCAGATTGCTTTGATGGCGTCATGGGCTGATCGGCCCGGCCTGAAACCGTATGAGTTAGCTTCAAATCGGCTTTCCCATTCGGGCTCCAGGGCAAGCTTCACGATTGCCTGCATCACCCTGTCTTTGACGGTCGGAATCCCGAGGGGCCGCATCTTCCCATTGCTCTTCGGGATATAGACCCGCCGAACTGGGGAGGGGCGGTAACCGTCGAGGTCGAGACCGCTCTTGAGGAGTTCCATGCGCTGGGAGTCGCTTGAGCAGACAAAGCCGTCTACGCCGGCGGTGTTCTTCCCAGCATTGAGTTGGGTCACCTGTCGGATCGCCAGCACCTTGGCATGGAATGATCGGACCATGAGCTTTTGAAGGTTACGAACCCTCGCATGCTCTCGGTTTTTCGCAGCTCGGAAGATGCGCTCTTGCAGTCGGCGTACTTCTCGTTCCACCGTGGCCCAGTCGATCTGGTCCCACGCCTTCGTGAGTCGTCCTTCTTTCCGTTCGGCAGAGCCGTCAAACGTCATAGCAGGTTAGGCCGATACGTTAGCTTCGCTTCCGTTGGTACCCGTCAGAAGTCTGCACCCTTTCGGGTCGGTTATACCCGTTTCCGGACCTATCCCGCCGATTACAGGCGGGCCTTCGCTTTCTCTGACATCCTTTACCCCCTGCATCGTCCCCCTCCCTTACGGTTGGGATACCGCTTGCGACGGGATGCAATGGGCTTACCCGGTTCCCCCATTTCCAGAATGTGACGGGGTTAGGTGCTGCCTCTTAGCCCGGTGGGGACAACAGGTGCTGAGCAGACGAGCTCCATCGCCGGCTCACGCCCCACTCACCTTTTGGTCACGGCCTGTCAGCCTTATTTGGCCGTTTCAACATGACGAGCCTAATGGCAGTTAGCTTGTGTTCACCATACCCGTCTTCCCTCAGGCTATGGCCGGCTTAGGCTGCCAGCCAATCGCCCTTTGTCTCCGAGTCTCAGCGTATTGGATTACTCCGTTACGCCCTCGGATAGGGACATCTGAGCACCGCAGAGTCTCCGACAGCGAACCGTGGAGCACTAGAAAAGAGGGCCTTCGGGGTCAAAAACCTTTCGGTTTCTGACCCCTCCGGTCGAACGAGGCTTCTGTTGCCAGGCGCCTCCGAGCCCCGCCTTACGTCGCTAAACGGAAGGACTTAGGTTTGGGAACCAGCACCGCTCACGCGGCGACAGCAACCCGAGCATTGTTGTCGTTGGCAACTATGCAATGGCCCGATAACGGCGGAACCATTCCGAGCAAAAGGAAGACCTTTACACCCTCGTCGATCCTATTTCGCCCCCGCCGCAGCCCTGCAACCGCTCGGCTGCACGTTCCTGCTGCTCGCGCTGCAGGGCTGGGGTGGAGGCGCCGGGTACCGCCCCCGGGTCCGAAAGGCTTATTACGTAATCCGTTTATCGCCATAGCCGTTCTTGCGAGCGGCACTCCCGAATATAGGGAACCCCGCGGCGTTGGGAAAGGGTTCTCACGCTTTTTCGACAAGGACTGCGGTTTCCCTGCCTCAATTCAGAATGCGTCCATTTCGGATGTCGATATCGAGGCTCATCTCGTCGTCCTCGGCGGTGCGGCCGGCGACCTCCCAGCGGTCGTCCAGGCGGACGATCTCCTCGACATGGACGAGCCCGGCGCTCCAGGCGATGTCGCGGGCCTGCCGCTCCGAGATCGTCGCGTTGGCATAGGTTTCCTCGGCATGCGCCGACAGCACGATCAGGGTGTTGAGAGCGAGCGCGGCAAGCAAGCGTGTCGGAGCGTTCAGGGTCGGCATATCGACTATCCCCACGAATCAAGCGCGCGATGAGCGGCGCCGATTGGGGCGGGTTTGCGGACGGGGATGCCTCACGACGTTTCGCATTCGCGTGAGGAGTCAGGCTCCCGCCACACCCTGACAGGGTCTGCGGCAAAGGCTGGGGATGCCTGCCTGCCGGGCAGGGGCCAAGCCGCCCGCGAGCCGCTATAGTCGCGCGCCTTCCAGAGAGTCGCCATGCGCCAGTATCACGACCTGCTCCAACGCGTCCTGACCGAGGGCGTCCGCAAGGACGACCGCACCGGAACCGGCACGCTCGCCGTCTTCGGGCATCAGATGCGCTTCGACCTGTCGGAAGGGTTCCCGCTGGTCACGACCAAGAAGCTGCACCTGAAATCGATCATCCACGAGCTGATCTGGTTCCTGCGCGGCGACACCAATGTGCGCTATCTCCAGGAGAACGGCGTCACGATCTGGGACGAATGGGCCGACGCGAATGGCGATCTCGGCCCGGTCTATGGCCGGCAGTGGCGTTCATGGGCCGCGCCGGACGGGCAGGTGATCGACCAGATCGCCTGGCTGGTGAACGAGATCCGCCGCAATCCGGATTCGCGCCGGCTGATCGTCTCGGCCTGGAACCCGGCGGACATCCCGAAGATGGCGCTGGCGCCCTGCCATTGCCTGTTCCAGTTCTTCGTCGCCAACGGCAAGCTCTCCTGCCAGCTCTACCAGCGCTCGGCCGACGTCTTCCTCGGCGTGCCCTTCAACATCGCGAGCTATGCGCTGCTGACCCATATGGTGGCGCAGGTGACGGGGCTCGGCGTCGGCGAGTTCGTGCATTCCTTTGGCGATACGCATCTCTACGTGAACCACCTCGACCAGACGCGCCTCCAGCTCTCGCGCGAGCCGCGCGCGTTGCCGAAGCTCACGCTCAACCCGGCGGTGACGCGGCTGGAGGATTTCGAGTTCTCCGACGTCACGATCACCGATTACGACCCGCATCCCGGCATCAAGGCTCCGATCGCAGTATGACGCTCTCCATCCGTTCCGCCCGTCCCGGCGAGGCCGGGCTCGTGCTCGCCTTCATCCGCGAGCTCGCCGAATACGAGAAGCTGCTGCACGAGGTCGTGGCGACCGAGGCCGAGCTCGAGGCCGCGCTGTTCGGGCCGAATCCGAAGACCTTCTGCGACATCGCCGAATGGAATGGCGAGCCGGTCGGCTTCGCGGTGTGGTTCTACACCTATTCGACCTTCTCCGGCCGGCACGGCATCTGGCTGGAGGACCTCTATGTCCGGCCGGACCAGCGCGGGCGCGGCATTGGCAAGGCCCTGATCGCGGGGCTGGCGCGGCGCTGCGTCGAAGAAGGTCTGCCGCGCCTTGCCTGGTGGGTGCTGAACTGGAACGAGCCCTCGCGGGTCTTCTACCGGGCGATCGGCGCCAAGGCGCAGGACGAATGGACCGTGAAGCGGCTGGAAGGCGAGGCACTGGCGAAGCTCGGCGCGGAGGCTTGAGCGCAATGCAGCCTCTTCCGGTCGTCCTCATCGCTGCCATCGCGGACAATGGCGTGATCGGCAGCGACAACAGGCTGATCTGGCGGCTGAGAACCGATCTGCAGCGCTTCCGCCGGCTGACGACCGGCTGCCCGATCATCATGGGGCGCAAGACCTACTTGTCGATCGGCAAGCCCTTGCCGGGGCGTCAGACCGTGGTGCTGACGCGGGATCGCGCTTTCCATGCCGAAGGCGTCCATGTCGCCCATGAGGTTCCGGAGGCGCTGGCGCTGGCGCAAAGACTTGGGCAGGAGATGGGCGCCCATTCCGTGATCGTCGGCGGTGGCACCGAGATCTACGCGCAGATGCTGCCGCTGGCCGACCGGCTCGAACTCACCATGGTCCATGCGCGGCCTTCCGGCGACGCCGTGTTCCCGGACTGGGACAAGGCAGCCTTCGCCGAGACGGCGCGGGAAAGCCATCCGGCCGATGCCGAGAACGACCATCCTTATACCTTCGTCACCTATGCCAGGCGCGGCTGATCGCCGCTTTCCGTTCACGATGAATGGCTTGCGCCGTTGACGAATCCATGGCCCATGACCAAGTCAGCCCAACGCCTTCGCTCGAAGGCGCTGACAAGCGGCCGTGATTTGCTTATCTCGGCCTCGACAGAACGAAAGGGAACGGCTCGCGAATGCCTTGGAGCAATCAGAGCGGCGGTGGCAGCGGCGGGGGTGGACCCTGGGGCCAGCGCGGAGGTAATGGCGGCGGCGGTCCCTGGGGCGGCGGTTCAGGCGGGGGCGGCGGCAACGGCAATCCGCCCGATCTCGAGGAGATCCTGCGGCGCAGCCAGGACCGGCTGAAGAACCTCGTGCCGGGCGGCAATATCGGCGGGCGCGGCCTGATCATCGGCGGGCTCTTGCTGATCCTGCTCTGGCTCGGCTCCGGCATCTATTTCGTGCGGCCCAACGAGGTCGGCCTCAACGTCGTGTTCGGCCGTTTCGCCGGCAAGACCGGCGAAGGCATGAACTGGAACTGGCCCTATCCGATCGGTGGCGTGGTCAAGCCGCAGGTGACGAACGTCATCACCACCGAGGTCGGTTTCCGCACGGTCGAATCGGTGCGCACCTCGCGCCAGACCGACGTCACCGAGGAGAGCCTGATGCTCACCGGCGACGAGAACATCGTCGATATCGACTTCATCGTGCAGTGGCAGATCGATCCGGCCGCGCCCGAGAACTATGTCTTCAATATCCAGGATCCGCCGGGCACCGTGAAGGCCGTGGCCGAGAGCGCGATGCGCGAGATCATCGGCCGCCGCAACATCCAGCCGGTGCTGACGACCGACCGCGGCGCGATCGAGACCGAGGTGCGCCAGCTGATGCAGGAGACGCTCAACGGCTATAATGCCGGCGTGCAGATTCGCCTCGTCCAGCTCCAGAAGGTCGATCCGCCGCAGCAGGTCATCGACGCCTTCCGCGACGTCCAGGCGGCCCGTGCCGACCAGGAGCGCCTGCGCAACGAGGCGCAGACCTATGCCAACCGCATCGTGCCCGAGGCTCGTGGTCGCGCGGCCGGGCTGGTCCAGTCGGCGGAAGCCTTCAAGGAACAGACCGTCGCCGAAGCGCGTGGTCAGGCCAGCCGCTTCAACGCGGTCTACGAGCAGTACAAGAACGCTCCGGGCGTGACGCGCGAGCGTCTCTTCCTGGAGACGATGGAACGCGTGATGGGCGGCACCGACAAGATCATCCTCGACAACCCCGCGGGCGGGCAGGGCGTGGTGCCCTATCTGCCGCTGGACCAGCTACAGCAGCGTCGCCCGGTGCCGGGCCAGCAGCAGGGAGGGGCTCAGCGATGAACTCTTCCGTGTTGCGCGCGGCGCTTCTCGTCGCGGTCATCGCCGCCGCAGTCGTCCTGTACGCCTGCACCTTCGTGGTCTCGCAGACCCAATCGGCTCTCGTGCTGCGCCTCGGCGCGGTCCGCAGCGTCGTCACGGCGCCGGGCCTCTATTTCAAGCTGCCGGCTCCGTTCGAGCAGGTGACCCTGCTCGACAACCGCATCCTCGATCTCGACCTGCCGGCGCAGGAAATCATCGCCTCGGACCAGAAGCGTCTCGTGGTCGATGCCTTCACGCGCTACCGCATCTCGGACCCGCTGCGCTTCTACCAGGCGGTCAACAACATCCCGCGTGCGAACTCGCAGCTGGCCTCGATCGTGAATGGTAACGTCCGCTCGGTGCTGGCGGAGGCGTCCTTCATTGCGATGGTCCGTACCGAGCGTTCGCGCCTGATGAACCGCATCCGCGACGACGTGAACCGCGAAGCGGCGCGCTTCGGCATGACCGTCGTCGACGTCCGGCTGCGGCGCGTCGACCTGCCGGCGGCGAACTCCGCTGCGGTGTTCCAGCGCATGCAGACCGAACGCCAGCGCGAGGCGGCGGAAGCGCGCGCGCTCGGCGGCCAGCAGGCCCAGGAAGTCCGGGCCCGGGCCGACAGGGACGCGACCGTGATCGTCGCCGAGGCGCAGCAGCGCTCCGACGTGATCCGCGGTGAAGGCGAGGCGGAGCGTAACAAGGTCTTCGCCGAAGCCTTCGGCAAGGACCCGGAGTTCTTCGCCTTCTACCGCTCGATGCAGGCCTATGAAGCCAGCATCAAGCCGGGGGACACGCGGATGGTGCTGACGCCGGATTCGCCGTTCTTCCGTTTCTTCAACGGCCCCAGCGCGCAGCGCCAGGACGGCCAGGCCGCGGCTGCCGCCACGCCTGCCCAGCCTGCGCCGGCCCGGCCCTGATCGAGGCGAGCGACGCGAATGCTGGATTTCATCGCGGCGCTCGGCCTGGTCTTCGCTATCGAGGGTATTCTCTTCGCAGCGATCCCGAATCTGGCGAAGGATGCCCTGCGCAGCGCGGCTGAAACGCCGGTGGACCGGATGCGGCTCATCGGCATCGGCTCGGCGGTGCTGGGCGTGATCCTGGTCTGGCTCGCGCGCGGCGTCTGGTAGCAGCGGGGGCGGGCACATGATCGTGTTCGATGACATGATCGTGCGTCGCCCTTCCGCCGCATTTCGGAGTTCAATCATCAGGCGCGTCCGTCTGCCTTGAGGCGTCGGGCGCGCCTGCCTGCATCGATCGGCCCGTATTCTTCCGAACATGAGGACCCCTATGGCATCGAACACCCTTTCCGCAGCCAGGCCTGTCCGCATCGCTCTCGCTGCCGGCGTCGCCGGCCTCGCGCTGCTGGCTTCGCCGGTGCTGGCGCCGGGGCATGCGCAGGCCAACACGCCGCTCCTCCAGGGGCAGACCTCGCTTGCCGACCTCGTCGACAAGGTCATGCCGGCGGTGGTCAACATCGCGGCCGTCACGACCAACGACACGAAGGGCCGCAACCTGCCGCAACTGCCGCAGCTCGGCCCCGATACGCCCTTCGGCGACCTGTTCGAGGAGTTCTTCAACCGCCGCAACCAGCAGGGTGAGCGCCAGGCGCCGCAGCAGCGCCGCTCGCAATCGGCCGGCTCCGGCTTCGTGGTCGATCCGTCCGGCATCGTGGTCACCAACAACCACGTCATCGGCGACGCCAACGAGATCACCGTGATCTTCAGCGACGGCCTGCGTCTCAAGGCCGAGGTGATCGGCAAGGACAGCAAGGTCGATCTCGCCGTGCTGCGCGTGAAGCACGACAAGCCGCTGCCTTCCGTCAAGTTCGGCGATTCCGACAAGATGCGGATCGGCGATCCCGTGATGGCGATCGGCAACCCGTTCGGCCTCGGCGGCTCGGTCTCTTCGGGCATCGTCTCGGCCCGCAACCGCGACATCAGCCAGGGGCCGTACGACACCTATATCCAGACCGACGCGGCCATCAACAAGGGCAACTCGGGCGGTCCGCTGTTCAACATGGCCGGCGAGGTCATCGGCATCAACACGGCGATCCTGTCGCCGACGGGCGGCTCGGTCGGCATCGGCTTTGCCGTGCCCTCGACGCTGGCGACCAACATCGTCGACCAGCTCAAGGAGTTCGGCGAGACCCGGCGCGGCTGGCTCGGCGTGCGCATCCAGACCGTCGATGACGCCACGGCCGAGGCGCTCGGCCTTGGCTCGGCGCGCGGCGCGCTCGTCGCCGGCATCGACGAGAAGGGCCCGGCGAAGCCCGCCGGCCTCGAAACCGGCGACGTGATCGTCAAGTTCGACGGCAAGGACGTGAAGGATTCACGCGACCTGCCGCGCATCGTCGCGGCGACGCCGGTCGGCAAGGACGTGCCGCTCGTGGTGGTCCGCAAGGGCAAGGAAGAGACCAAGACGGTCAAGCTCGGCCGCCTCGAGGATGGCGAGAAGGTCCAGTCGGCTTCGGCGAACAAGCCCGCGGCCGAGCCGGCCAAGCCCGTGGTGACGAGCGCGCTCGGCCTCGAATTCTCGCCGCAGACGGACGAGCTCCGGAAGCGCTACTCGATCAAGGACGGCCTCAAGGGCGTGGTCATCACCAAGGTCGATGCCAATTCGAACGCCGCCGACAAGCGCGTCCTGGTCGGCGAGCTGATCGTCGAGGTCGGCCAGGAGCCGGTCAACGCGCCGGCAGACGTGACCAAGCGGCTCGATGCGCTGAAGAAGGAAGGCAAGAAATCCGCCCTCCTGCTCGTCTCGAACGGTCAGGGCGAGGTTCGCTTCGTCGCCGTCTCGATGAACTGAGATCGGCAGAAGCGCTAGAATGCGAAGGGCGGTCCGGTCGGGCCGCCCTTTTCATGTCCTGTCCGCAGAGCGGCGGCGAGGCGCGTGCGCTGGTGCGTGGCGGTCAAACACGGCTAGAGCTTGGCGACGGCGCCCGGAGAGACCGAGATGAAGCTCAGCGAAATTCCCTTCGTCACCACCGACTGGGCGACGATTCCCGTGGAGCGTCATGCCGGCGACAGCGGCGAGGCGACCTGGCGCGTCCAGTATTTCGGGCCCGAGGACAACCGCATCCGGGTGCGGATGGTCGAGTATTCGCCCGGCTATGTCGCCGACCACTGGTGCTCGAAGGGGCACATCATCCTGTGCCTCGAAGGCGAGATGGAGACCACGCTCGCCGATGGCCGCGTGCTGCCGCTGCGGGCCGGCATGAGCTATCAGGTCGCCGACAATGCCGAGGCGCATCGCTCCGCGACCAAGACCGGTGCGAAACTTTTCATCGTCGACTGATCAGTCCCGGACGATCTCGCTGCCCGTGTAGCCCTGGGCGTAGAGCAGGGCGGTGAGATCGGCGTGGTCAAGCCGGGCATCGGCAGCCGCTGCGACTGCCGGCTTGGCGCGGAAGGCCGCGCCCAGCCCCGCCTCGCCGAGCATGGCGAGGTCGTTGGCGCCGTCGCCGACGGCCATGGTCTGCTCCGGTGCCAGCTTGAAACGGGCACGCAGCTCGATAAGCGCGTCGAGCTTGGCCTGCTTGCCGAGGATCGGATCGGCGACCGTGCCGTTCAGGATGCCGTCACTGGCGATAAGCGTGTTCGAGCGATGCTCGTCGAAGCCGATGGTCTGGCCGATCGGCCCGGTGAAGACGGTGAAGCCGCCCGAGACGAGGGCGGTATAGCCGCCATTCGCCCGCATCGTTCGGACCAGCTCGCGCCCGCCCGGCGTCAGCGTGATGCGGTCGCGGATGATCTCGCCGACGACAGAGAGCGACACGCCCTTCAGCAGGGCGACGCGCTCGCGCAAGGCCGGCTCGAAGTCGATCTCGCCACGCATGGCGCGTTCGGTGATGGCCGCGACATGCTCCTTGAGGCCGACGAAGGCGGCGAGCTCGTCGATGCATTCCTGTCCGATCATGGTCGAATCCATGTCGGCGAGGAACAGCGCCTTGCGGCGCGTCGCCGCCGGCTGGACGATGACGTCGATCGCGGCGTCGCCCAGAGCGGCCCGAATGTCGGCTTCGAGCTTGCGTGCGTCGGCTGCTTCCGCGAAGAGGTCGGCAGCGATTTCGCCGTCGAGCACCGCCGTGCCGGTGATGCCGGGCAGGGTGCGGGCAAGGCGGGTGAGAAGGGCTTCGCCAACCAGCGCCTGGCCGTGGGCGGATACGAGTGTGGCGACGAGCATGTGAGGAACCGGGTGAAGGCGGAAGGGCAATTCGGCGCGGTGCTCATCGCAGGTCCGACCGCGAGCGGCAAGTCCGCGCTGGCGATCGAGATCGCGCGCCGCACCGGCGGGACCGTCGTCAATACCGATTCCATGCAGGTCTACGCCGATCTGCGCGTCCTGTCGGCCCGGCCGAGCGAGGCGGAAGAGGAGATGGTTCCGCATCGCCTCTACGGGCATGTCGATGGAGCGGTGAACTATTCGGCGATGCGCTATGCCGCCGATGTGACATCACTGTTGGCGGAGCTGCGCGTGAGCGGCTCGCTGCCGATCCTGGTCGGAGGCACCGGGCTCTATTTCAAGGCCGTCACCGAAGGCTTCTCGGCGATGCCGCCCGTGCCGGAGGAGGTGCGAGCCGCTTTCCGTGCCGATGCCGAGGGGCGCGAGACGGCCGCGCTTCATGGCGAGCTCGCCGCTTGCGATCCGGCGATGGCTGGGCGGTTGCGCCCCAGCGACCGGATGCGGATCATGCGGGCGCTGGAGGTTTTCCAGGCGACGGGGCGCTCGCTGGCGAGCTTCCAGGGCGAGCGCGAGCCGGGGCCGCTGGGCGATGTGCCGACGCTGCGGCTGTTCGTTCATCCCGAGCGCGAGGCGGTCCGAGAGCGGATCGACCGGCGCTTCGAGGCGATGATGGGCGAAGGCGCGCTCGACGAGGTTGTGCGGTTGAAGCAGCGCGGGCTCGATCCGCTCCTGCCGATCATGCGCGCCCATGGCGTGCCGGGCCTGATCGCCCATCTCGACGGCGCGATCACGCTGGAGGAGGCGGTCGGGCGGGGCCAGGCCGATACGCGCGCCTATGCCAAGCGGCAGGTGACGTGGTTCCGTCATCAGATGGAAGGGTGGGAAGCCGTCGCGCCGGAGGCTGCGCTGGAACTGGCCGTGCGGCGTCTCGGGCTCTGAGCCTCAGGCCGCTTCGGCGACGGGAGCGGGATCGGCGAGGCCGAGCCGGTTGCGGCCCTCGTTCTTGGCGCGATAGAGCGCCTGATCGGCGCGGGCGGTCAGCGATGCCAGCGTTTCGCCGGGGTGAAGCGCGGCGATGCCGAGGCTCGCAGTCACCTTGAGCGCCAGGGTTTCGGAGACCGGCATGGAGCGGGTGAGCAGGGCGTCCTGAATCTGGCGGGCGCTTGCCGCGGCGGCAGCCAGGTCGCAGCCTTGCAGCAGGATGCCGAACTCCTCGCCGCCGAAGCGGCCGACGAGGTTGCGCTCGTTGCGGAACTGGCCGAGCAGCAGATCGGCGAAGGCGCGGATCACCGCATCCCCGGCCGGGTGCCCATAGGTGTCGTTGACCTGCTTGAAATGGTCGAGGTCGACGATGATGAGGGCGATGTCGGTGCTGTCCGCCTCGCTCGCCGCGATCGCGGCATTGGCCTTGTCGGTGAAGGAGCGGCGATTGAGCAGCGCCGTCAATGGGTCCGTCTCCGCCAGGCGGCGCAGTTCCTTCTCGCGCTCCTCGCGCAGGCCGATTTCCTCGGACAGCGCGCGGCGGGTCGCGCGTTCGCGGCCGATCTCCAGCGCCAGCGTCGCGGCGCGCATCTGCAAGGTCTGGTTGGCGACCGTCAGGTCGGTGATGTCCGTGAGAGTGAGAAGGAGCCCGTCACCGAGCGGGGCGATTGCGACCCTGAGCCAGGTCGTGGCGTCTTCGTGCGTGAAGGAAACCTCGAGCGTGTCGGCGCGCTGCAGGTCAATGGCATAGAGGCAGCGACGCCAGACCGATGGATCGGATAGGAAGGGCAGGCTCTCACGGCCATCGGTGTCGAGCAGGTCGTTTTCCGGGCGCCCGCTCAGTTCGGCAGCGCGCCGGTTCGCGGTGACAACGACGGCCTGCTCGATCTGGCCGGCCGCATCGCGGATGGCGCGCAAGGCGACGATGCCGCTGGGGGAGGAGTCCAGCACGGCATTGAGCAGGTCCTCGCGGAACTGCAGCGGGCGGCTGAAGGCGATGATGAAGCGGCGGCCGTCGCGGGTCGTGGTGGGCAGGACCAGGCGCTCCCAGAGGGCGACGCGTACCGTCTGGGTCGAGCGATGCACGGTGTAGAGCGGGCGGTCCTCAGCCAGGGCCTGGTCGAAGCTGTCGATCGAAAAGCGGGCGACGTGCTCGCGCATGCCCGAGAGGCGCTTGCCGAGGCGGCTGGCGCCGGAATAGCGGATGATCTCGCGCCCGAAATGCAGCCAGCGATAGTCGCCGTCGCCGGTGGGCTCCAGGATCATCAGGTCCTCGCCGAATTCCGGCAGCAGCGCGGCGGCGAGTTTCTCGTAGCCGACGACCCCGCCGTCCTGACGATGAAGCGCGAAGCGGTTCAGAATCCGCGCGATCTCCGGGGCGTGGCCGCGGGCCGCGATATTCTCGGTGTGGACCTCGTAGTACATATCCGTCCCGGTTCGAGCGGGGAGAACCTAGCGCCGACGGATTGAGAAAGTGTTCCCTTGCGGCATGGCATTTTCAGGACTCGTCGGAAGTGCCGATCCACACACATGTTAACGCTTGACCGGCTGCGCGGCCTCCGTTAGCGTTCGGCAACTTTCGTCAAGGAACATGTGCGCAATGCGCAAGCTTATTCTCGTAGAGGTGCGCTGGTAGGGGCCGGTTTTCGAACCGGGCGTCCCCGACGCCAGCGCACGCCCAGGCCCCTCCGAGGGCCTTTTTTATTGCCCGCATTCCAGACAGACAAAAAGACCAGCCGCAGGAGAGCGTAATGAGCGAGATGATGACCGGCGCCGAGATGGTCGTCCGCGCGCTTCAGGATCAAGGTGTCGAGCACCTGTTCGGTTATCCGGGCGGCGCCGTACTTCCGATCTACGACGCCATTTTCCAACAGGATAAGGTCAAGCACGTCCTCGTCCGCCACGAGCAGGGCGCGGTCCACGCCGCCGAGGGCTATGCCCGCTCCGGCGCCGGCAAGGTCGGCTGCGTTCTCGTCACCTCCGGCCCCGGCGCGACCAATGCGGTCACGGGTCTGACCGACGCGCTGCTCGACTCGATCCCGCTCGTCGTCATCACCGGCCAGGTCCCGACGCATCTGATCGGCTCGGACGCCTTCCAGGAATGCGACACGGTCGGCATCACCCGCTCCTGCACCAAGCACAACTATCTGGTGAAGAGCATCCACGACCTGCCGCGCATCCTGCACGAGGCGTTCTATGTCGCCGCCAACGGCCGCCCGGGCCCGGTCGTGATCGACATCCCGAAGGACATCCAGTTCGCGTCGGGCGCCTATAGCCGTCCGCGCGACAACCAGCACAAGACCTATCGCCCGGTGGTCAAGGGCGACCTGAACAAGATCAAGGCGGCGGTCGAGCTGATCGCCGGAGCCAAGCGCCCGGTCTTCTACACCGGCGGCGGCGTGATCAATTCCGGCCCGCATGCCTCGGTGCTGCTGCGCGAACTGGCGCGGTTGACCGGCTTCCCGGTCACCTCGACGCTGATGGGGCTCGGCGCCTTCCCGGCCGCCGACAAGCAGTGGCTCGGCATGCTCGGCATGCACGGCACCTACGAGGCGAACCTCGCGATGCATGACTGCGACGTCATGATCAATATCGGCGCGCGCTTCGACGACCGCATCACCGGGCGCATCGACGGCTTCTCGCCGCGCTCGAAGAAGATCCATATCGATATCGACCCGTCCTCGATCAACAAGACGGTCAAGGTCGATATCGGCATCGTCGGCGATTGCGCCCATGTGCTGGAGGACATGGTCCGGATCTGGCGCGAGAGCAGCCCGCAGGTCGACAAGACCGCGCTTGCCGCCTGGTGGACGCAGATCGACGGCTGGCGCGGCCGCAAGAGCCTCGCCTACAAGAACTCGGACACGATCATCAAGCCGCAATATGCGCTGGAGCGCCTGCACGCTCTGACCAAGGATCGCGATACCTACATCACGACCGAAGTCGGCCAGCACCAGATGTGGGCGGCGCAGTATCTGCAGTTCCAGGAGCCCAACCGCTGGATGACCTCGGGCGGCCTCGGCACGATGGGCTACGGCCTGCCGGCGGCCATCGGCGTGCAGATGAAGCACCCCAAGGCGCTCGTCATCGACGTTGCCGGCGAGGCCTCGATCCTGATGAACATGCAGGAGATGTCGACGGCGGTGCAGTATCGGCTGCCGGTGAAGATCTTCATCCTCAACAACGAGTACATGGGCATGGTGCGCCAGTGGCAGGAATTGCTGCATGGCGGGCGCTATTCGGAAAGCTATTCGCAGTCCCTGCCGGACTTCGTGAAGCTGGCCGAGGCCTATGGCGGCCACGGCATCCGCTGCTCCGACCCGGCCAAGCTCGACGCCGCGATCATGGAGATGATCGAGACGCCCGGCCCGGTGATCTTCGACTGCCTCGTCGCCAAGGAAGAGAACTGCTTCCCGATGATCCCGTCGGGCAAGGCCCATAACGAGATGATCCTGCCCGATTTCGAGGGCGATACCGGCGAGATCATCGACGCCAAGGGCAAGCAGCTCGTCTGAGGTCGAATCCTGTAGCCGTCATCCCGGACAAGCCGCGCGAGCGGCGCCGATCCGGGATCCATTCCTGAACCGTTCCGGAATGGATCCCGGGTCTCCGCGCCGCTGCGCCCGGGATGACCCTGAGAAATGGGCTAGGACACCATGGCCACCATCGGTCTGATCGGCGGGATGAGCTGGGAGTCGACCGCGGTCTATTACCGGCTCCTCAACGAGGGCGTGCGTGCGCGCTCGGGCGGTTTGCATTCGGCCGATGTGCTGCTGCATTCGGTCGATTTCGCCCCCATCGCCGAAATGCAGGCAAAGGGTGACTGGGCCGCGGCCGGTGCTGCGCTGGCCGCGAGCGCGCGCCGCCTCGAACAGGGCGGGGCCTCCTGCCTCGTGCTCTGCACCAACACCATGCACAAGGTCGCGGACCAGATCATCGCCGCTACCAAGCTGCCCTTCCTGCATCTCGCCGACGTGACGGCGCGGGCGGTTCTGGCGTCTCCGTCACGCCGGCCGCTTCTGCTGGCGACGCGCTTCACGATGGAGCAGGGCTTCTACCGCGACCGACTCAGGGCCTTCGGGGTGGAGGCGCTGGTGCCGGCCGCCCAGGAGCGCGACGACGTCCACCGCATCATCTACGAGGAATTGTGCCGGGGACGGATCGAGCCGGCCTCGCGCGAGCGTTATCGTGCCATAATTGCACGCGCTGCCAGGGAGGAGGGCGCTGACGGCGTCATCCTCGGCTGCACCGAGATCGGCCTCCTGCTCTCGCAGGGCGATGTTGCCGTGCCGGTGTTCGACACGACGGCCTTGCATGTCGCGGCGGCGCTCGATTTCGTCGATGAGTGGGAGGCTGCCGCGGCATGAAGCTTCTGATCGGTAACAAATGCTATTCGTCCTGGTCGCTTCGGGCCTGGCTCCTGATGCGCGTGGCTGGCATCGCCTTCACCGAGCAGCTCGTCCCGCTCGACGAGCCCGGTTTCAAGGAGACCGTCTTCGCCGCGGCGCCCGGCAGCGGCGGCACGTTGCCGATGGTGGTCGATGGCGATGTCGCCGTCTGGGAGACGCTGGCGATCTGCGAATATCTGCATGACACGCATCCGCAGGCCGGGATCTGGCCGCGCGATGTTGCGGCGCGAGCGCATGCGCGGGCCGTCTCCAGCGAGATGCATGCCGGTTTCATGGCGCTGCGCAGTACCTGCCCGATGAATCTGGGCAAGCGCTTCGCCACCCGCGATCGCGGCCCCGGCGTCGCTCGCGACGTCGAACGGCTGACCGCGCTGTGGCGGCAGGCGCGCGAGCGCTTCGGCGCCGGCGGGCCCTTCCTCTATGGCGCCTTCTCGGCGGCGGATGCGATGTTCGCGCCGGTCGTCACACGCTTCGATACCTATGGCATCGCGGTCGATCCGGTCTCCCAGGACTACATGCGCGCGATCCTCGCGCTGCCTGCCTATCGCGAGTGGCTCGCTGCTGCGCTCGTAGAACCCTGGATCGTCGCGCAGGACGAGGTGGACGAACCCGCCCTCGTCGATCTCCGCCACAGCTGATCATTCCACTCTCTTCCGCTCCAACCCGCCTCACAGGTCGTCATGTCGAAGCCCGCCACTCACTATCCGAATGCCCCGAAATCCCAGCCGGTCGCGCGCCACACGCTGGCGGTGATCGTCGACAACGAACCGGGCGTTCTTGCCCGCATCGCCGGGCTGTTCTCGGGCCGCGGCTACAATATCGAGAGCCTCACCGTCTCCGAGACCGAGCATGAGAAGCATCTCTCGCGCATCACGGTCGTGACCTCCGGCACGGCCAGCGTCATCGACCAGATCAAGGCGCATCTCGACCGGCTCGTTCCCGTGCATCGCGTCGTCGACCTGACCGAGCAGGGCGAGGCGGTCGAGCGCGAGCTCGCGCTGGTCAAGGTCGTCGGCAAGGGCGATCACCGTGTCGAGGCGATGCGCCTCGCCTCCGCCTTCGGCGCGCGCGTGCTCGATGCCTCGCTGACCTCCTTCGTCTTCGAATTGACCGGCGCGACCGAGGAGATCGAGCGCTTCATCAAGACGATGACGGCGGTCGGCCTGACCGAGGTCTCGCGCACCGGCATCGCCGCGATGAGCCGCGGCCCGGACTCGATGTGACCACCGGCTCCTGCCGGTGACACGTCGCTACGAGATCGCGGTCGCCGGCTGTGGACCGGCGGGGCTCGCGGCTGCGCTTCTGCTGGAGCGCGCCGGGCACCGCGTCACGCTGGTCGAGCGTTTCGCGACGCCGCAGCCGCTCGGCTCCGGCCTGATCCTCCAGCCGACCGGGCTCGCCGTTTTGCGCGAACTCGGCCTTGCCGATGCGCTGATCGCGCGCGGCAGCCGGCTCGACCGGCTCTACGGGCTGGGAGCGACCACCGACTCCGTCGTGCTCGACGTGCGCTATGCGGCGCTCGGGCCCGATGCCTTCGGGCTCGGTATTCATCGCGGCAGCCTGTTCGAGGCGCTGTTCGCGGCGGTGACGGCAGGCGGCATCGCGGTCGAGATCGGCTGCGAGGTCGCGGATGTGGAGACCGGTGGCGGCAACGTCTCGCTCCTCCTTGAGAATGGCCGGAGGCTCGGTCCCTTCGACCTTGCCATCGATGCCACGGGCGCGCGCTCGCCCTTGATCGGCCGGGCCTTTAGGCCGGTGCGGCAGCGCCCACTGGCCTATGGCGCGGTCTGGGCCAATGCGCCACTGGCGGAGGGGTTCGATCCTCACGCGCTGGAGCAGCGCTATTACAGGGCGAGCGTGATGGTCGGCGTGCTGCCGATCGGCCGGCGGCCGGAGGATGAGAGGCTGCTCGCCTCGTTCTTCTGGAGCCTGAAGCCGGCCGAGCACGCGCAATGGCAGGCGCGGGGACTCGATGCCTGGAAGGCCGATGTGCTCAGGCATTGGCCGCAGACGGCACCGATGCTGGAGACCATCACGTCATCCGAGAAATTGCTGCTGGCCTCCTACCGACATCATGCCTTGCCGGTGCCGGCCGGGCGCGGGCTCGCCTTCATCGGCGATGCCGCGCATTCGACCAGCCCGCAGCTCGGGCAGGGCGCCAATATGGGCTTGCTTGATGCTTATGCGCTGGCCGTGGCGGTGAACGAGGCTGCCGATATTGCCGGCGCGTTGGAGCGTTATGCGGAGCTGCGGCGCTTCCATGTCAGGCTTTATCAGGCGGCAAGCCGCCTGTTCACGCCCTTCTACCAGTCCGACAGCTACGTGCTGCCCTTGCTGCGCGACCGGCTCGTGCCGCCTCTGGCGCGGTTGCCGGGGATAGACCGGCAGCTGGCCCTGCTCGTCGCGGGGCTGTATGGCGATCCCTTGCGGGCCCTGAAACTGGGACCGGCCTTCCCGACGAAGCCGGCATTTGCGAGCGTAAGGGCATGACGACACCGAGCCTCGAACAGATCGCGTTGTTCCTCGGCATTGCCGGGCTTGCCTGCTTTGCCTGGCCGATCATGATGCGGCTTTCCGGCAAGGGGCAGGCCGAGCCGCTCGGCAGCGGCAAGAGCCTGCGCTCGCCCTTGTGGTGGACGGGCTTCCTGCTGACGATCGCGGCGATCTTCCTGCAGCGCATCGCGAGCCAGCAGGCCATGGGCGGCTGAGCTGCCGCCTGAAGCATGCCGCCTTGCCTCGCGAGGCAGGGGCGCGCATGACTTGCTGAGGAGGGCGCCCGATGTCGATCCAGCTCGAGGTCCGCAGCTATCGCGGCGGCGACCGGCATCATCACGATTTCAGCCAGATCCTGCTGCCGATGCAGGGCGCCATGCGGCTGGATGTCGAGGGGCGCCGGGGCGTCGTTTCCCACAACTGCGTCGCCCTGATCCCCCGGCATTGCGAGCACGGCTTCGAGCCGAGCAGCGATTGCAGCATGTTCATCCTCGATGTCGACATGGCGGGCCTGGGCAGCGAGGCGCAGCCGGCCTTGCTCAACAGCGCGGAGCCTTCGCTCCTGCCGATCGCGCCCTGGCTGTGGCGCATGTTCCGCCAGCTCGGCGCCGAAGTCGAAACCGGGGCCTGCCCGAGCGGGGCTGCCGCGCGCATGGCGATGACGGCGCTGCATCTGGTCGAGCCGGACGAGCGGCCGCAGCCCTGGTCGCGCGCGGAACAGCGCGTGCTGGATGTCGCCGATGCCGGACAGGGTACGGGCATCGCCCAGATGGCCCGGATGGCCGGGCTCGGGCAGAGCCAGTTCCATGCCCTGTTCAGAGCGACCATGGGCCGCTCGCCCAAGCAGTTGCAGCTCCAGCGCCTGTTCGAACGCGCGGCCGAGCGGCTGGCGACGACGGCCGCGCCGGTCTCGGAAATCGCCTATGATCTCGGCTACCAGAACGCGGCTTCCTTCAACCGGCAATTCAAGCGCCGCTTCGGCCTGACGCCGAGCGAGTTCCGCGCCGCGAACCGCGAGCCGGCAGGGGGCTGAGCTCGGCATCGCAGTTTCGGTCAAGCCGTTCGGAGTTTTGCCTCATCACGGCCGTGCCGACGCTTGCTAGCTTGAGCGCTCGCGATGACCGCTTGAGGAGAGCCGGCGATGAAGCTGACCGATTTCAAAGTCCTGACATTCGATTGCTACAGCACCCTGATCGACTGGGAGACCGGCATCTGGAACGCCTTGCAGCCGCTCCTGAGCGCCGGCGGGGTTGCGCTTGAGCGCGAGGACGCGCTCGCCCGCTTCGCCCGCTACGAGACCGAGCAGGAGGAAGCGACGCCCTCCCTGCGCTATCCGACGCTGCTCGCCGCGGTGCATGCTCGCTTCGCCCGGGATTTAGGCGTGCGCATCCATGCCGATCTCAACGAGCGCTTCGGCGCCTCGGTGCCGGACTGGCCGGCCTTTCCCGATTCAGCCGAGGCGCTCGCCTATCTCAAGCGGCACTACAAGCTCGTGATCCTCTCTAATGTCGACCGCCAGAGCTTCGCCGCCAGCAACCGTAAGCTCGGCGTGACCTTCGACGGCATCTACACCGCCGAGAATATCGGCTCCTACAAGCCCGACCCGCGCAACTTCGCCTTCCTGCTGGAGCATCTCGCGGCCGATCTCGGGCTCGCCGCACATGAGGTGCTGCACACCGCGCAGAGCCTCTTCCACGACCATGTGCCGGCGCAGAAGGCCGGGCTGGCGCGGGCCTGGATCGACCGGCGCTTCGACAAGGCGGGCAGCGGCGCGACGCAGGTGCCGGAGAAGCGGCCGAGCGTCGATTTCCACTTCAAGAGCCTCGCCGACATGGCGCAGGCGCATCGGGAGGCGACGGCCTGACGGCCGCCGCGACCTTTCAGCCGCTGAAGCCGCCTTCGTCGAGGAAAGCTCGCTCCTGCGCCGTGGTCTCGCGTCCGAGCACGGGATTGCGGTGCGGGAAACGGCCGAAATCGCGGATGATGTCGCGGTGGATCTCGGCATATTTCACGCCGTCAGCGTCATCGGCGGCGGCGCAGAGCGCGATGCAGCGCTCCTGATCCTCCAGTCCTTCGGAATGCATGAAGGGCATGTAGAAGAAGCGCTTCTCCGGCGGCTGGTAGGCTTCGTCGAAGCCCCTGGCGATCGCGCGCTCGGCCACCTCGACCGCTTGCGCGTCGGTGGCGAAGGCGCGCGGGCTGCCGCGGAACATGTTGCGCGGGAACTGGTCGAGCAGGATCAGCAGCGCGTAGACGCCTTCCGGGGTGTCCTCCCATTCGCCGAGCTTGCCGGCTGCCGCGGCCTCATGGACGGGCAGGAAGCGCGTGATGATCTCGGCATCGAAAGCCTCGTCCTTGGCGAACCATTTTGCGGGGCCGGCCTCGCGCCAGAAGCTGACGACGGCATTGACGCTGGGCAGGGTCATGAAAGGCTCCGTTCCTCGAATCCGATGGCCCAGAGATAATTCTTCTTCAGCCAACCGCCAGCCGCGAATAACGCTTGCGGGCCGCCCGTCGCTGCGATAGATGCCTGAACCGTAACGTACGGTACTGGATTTCTCCCGCCCATGACGCAAGGCTCCGCAGAGACGCAAGGCGAGGCGCTGACAGCGCGCCAGCAGGCCGTGCTCGATGCTGTGCTGAGCCTGATGGTCGAGAAGGGTAGCGGCCTGACCATGACCGCCGTGGCGCGGCGCGCGAGCTGCTCCAAGGAGACGCTCTACAAGTGGTTCGGCGATCGCGACGGGCTTCTGACCGCAACCGTGCAATGGCAGGCCTCGAAGGTGAGGGCGGGCAATTTCGACCGGCAGAATCTCGATGCCGGCGCGCTGCGGGAGAGCCTCAAGGGCTTCGCCGCGAACTGGCTTGAGGTGATCACCTCGCCGACCTCGATCGCGCTCAACCGCATCGGCATCAGCCAGGCGGCCTCACGCGATGGCAATCTCGGCTCGATCGTACTCGCCAATGGCCGCTTCGCCATTGGCGAGCGGCTGAAGCCCGTGCTCGATGCCGGCCGTGAGGCAGGTCTGCTCGCCTTCGACGATACCGAGACGGCCTTCCGCACCTTCTTCGGCCTCGCCGGCCGCGACGTCCAGATCCGGCTCCTCCTCGGCGATACGCTGACGCTGAGCCGGGCCGAGATCGCCGCCGATTCCGAGCGGGCGACCGAACAGTTTCTCACCCTCTACGGCGCGGGGCGACACGCCTCGGGCCGGGACAAGTCCAACGCGTGACAAAGGAGACACCCATGCGCGTTTATTATGATCGTGATGCCGACATCAACCTGATCAAGGGCAAGAAGGTCTGCATCGTCGGCTACGGCTCGCAGGGCCATGCCCACGCGCTCAACCTGCGCGATTCCGGCGTCAAGGACGTCATCATCGCGCTGAAGGCCGGCTCGGCCACGCGCAAGAAGGCCGAAGAGGCCGGCTTCAAGGTCATGACCCCGTCGGAGGCCGCCAAGGCCTCGGACATCATGATGATGCTGACCCCGGACGAGCTGCAGGGCGACATCTATCGTGACGAGCTGCACGCCAACATGAAGGAAGGCGCGGCTCTCCTGTTCGCGCACGGCCTGAACGTTCATTTCAACCTGATCGAGCCGCGCAAGGACCTCGACGTGCTGATGGTCGCCCCGAAGGGCCCCGGCCACACCGTCCGCTCCGAGTATCAGCGCGGCGGCGGCGTGCCGACCCTGATCGCGATCCACCAGGACGCGACCGGCAATGCGCATGACCTCGGCCTGTCCTACGCCTCGGCCAATGGCGGCGGTCGCGCCGGCATAATCGAGACCACCTTCAAGGAAGAGTGCGAGACCGATCTCTTCGGCGAGCAGGTCGTGCTTTGCGGCGGTCTGGTCGAGCTGATCAAGGCTGGCTACGAGACGCTGACCGAGGCCGGCTATGCCCCCGAGATGGCCTATTTCGAGTGCCTCCACGAGGTGAAGCTGATCGTGGACCTGATCTACGAAGGCGGCATCGCCAACATGAACTACTCGATCTCGAACACCGCCGAGTACGGCGAGTACGTCACCGGCCCGCGGATCATCACGGCCGAGACCAAGGCCGAGATGAAGCGCGTCCTCAACGACATCCAGTCGGGCAAGTTCACCCGCGACTGGATGCTCGAGAACAAGGTCAACCAGACCTCGTTCAAGGCGACCCGCGCCCGCTACGCCGCCCACCCGATCGAGGAAGTCGGCGCCAAGCTCCGCGACATGATGCCGTGGATCAAGGCCAAGGCCCTGGTCGACAAGACCAAGAACTGAGCTGGGTCAGGCCTGCGCCGGCGATTGCCGGCGCAGGCTTTCCAGATTGATTCAAGACGTTCCGGATTTGATTCCGGAATATCCTGTAATCGACTGATCCGGTTGGATTTTCCTGTTTGCGGGCGGTGGTCGTAAGGCTGCCGCCCGCTTTCATTCTGGCGCCAGCTGGAACCCTCCGGGCGCTCCGGGCGTTTTCCTTGCGGTGCATGGCCGGAAAGGCCGGCGACAGACCAAGGGAGACGGTCATGACGGTCGATACGCGACCCAGAGTGCCGGCTCAGGACCCTGAGCAATTGCGCGGCGGCGATCCGATCCCGCCGATGCGGGCCGATGATCACAGTGATGCCGACCCGGCGGTGGAAACGCCGGTAGAGGCGCGGCAGGGCTTTCTCGACCGGCCGGTCCTGATGGTCCTGATCGGCGGACTCGTCATGGTGACGATCGCCTGGATCGTGATCGAAGCGACCATCTATTGAACGTGAGTTTTGCGAAGCCGTTCGTGTTTGCCCGCCACAGGGGAGGCCGTGATGGAACTCTTACGCATTCTTGAAACGCCGGTCGGTATCCGCGTCGTGATGGCGCTGTCACTGGCGATGATGCTGGCGGTCGTCCTCGGCCTGGCCTGAGGCGCTGCTTGGACAGGTGAAATTTAAGAAGCCTCCGACGCTTGGCGCCGGAGGCTTTTTTACAGGCGAAGACCGATCAGAAGGTGATCTTGTCCTTGATGCCGGCCTCGACATTGGACGGCAGGGTACCGCGTTTCACGAGGTCGGCGAAATCCTTGAACTTCGCCTTGCCGCGCTCCTCGATGATCTTCTTGGAGCGGGCCTCGCCGATGCCCTTGAGCGTGTCGAGTTCGGCGGCGGTCGCGGTGTTGATGTTGATCTTCTTGGTCTGGGCGGCTGCGGGCGTGGCGACGGCCGGGGTCGCGGGCTTCGCGGCGGGGGCGGCCTGCGCTGTCGGGGCGGCGGGCGCCGTGACCGGCGCGGCCGGCTTGGCCGGGGCGGGAGCCTGCGTCGCGGTCTGGGCGAAGGCCTGGCCGCCCATGGCGGCAAGCGCGACGAGGGGGATGAGGAAACGAGACATCGTCATGGCTTAAGACCTCGCGGGTCGGCCCGGATCATCGCATCCGCCGGGGGCCGGGTCCCTCCGCCGGATGACGCTGGCGGCGCGGGGCCGTTCAGCGTGTCGCGCCGGGCTTTACCGTTGGGGTGTGCCGCGATGCGACGACGCGAATAGGCGCCTTCCGGTTTGAACGCTCCCCGAATGCCGCGTTCACCGGGCAGTCAGGTTTCCGGCAGCCTCAGGCCAAGCCGCTCGCGCTGCTGACAATCATCGCCCCTCGACTGCCGTAAGAGCTTTGCCTGTCGCGAGGCGAGGCTCCGGAGAGGCGGCCATGGCGGATTTCTCGGTCAGCAATCTGCTCGACAGCAAGATCGCCGTCGTTCGGGATGTGGTCTGTTCCGGCGAATGCCGGCATCGCAGCGACGAGGAATGCACGCACAGGACCCATCTGGTCTTTCCGTATCGCGGCCTGTTCGTCCGCCATGTCGGCCGCGAGGATGTGGTCGCGGAGAGCAACCAGCTGCTGTGCTTCAACCCCTATGAGGGCTATCAGGTCAGCCATCCCGTGGCCGGGGGCGACGCCTGTCTCGACCTGCAGCTGGACGAGGCAGTCTTGCACGAACTGGTGCCGGCCGAATT
This sequence comes from Allobosea sp. 47.2.35, assembly GCF_024655635.1. Taxonomy (GTDB): domain Bacteria; phylum Pseudomonadota; class Alphaproteobacteria; order Rhizobiales; family Beijerinckiaceae; genus Allobosea. Next base: position 131,229 of record NZ_JANLGI010000015.1, read on the forward strand.
GCTCCAGCGGGGCACGAACGCCCTCGCGATGCAGCGGCGGCGCATCGATCCGCGCGCCCAGGCCCTTGTCGCGCTGTTGCGGCACAGCCTGCATCGTGGCGTGGCCGAAACGCTTGAGGCCGAGACCCTGGTGCTGACGCTGGTGCGGCGGGCTTTCGGCGAGAGAACCTCCCATGGCGTGCGCGGTTCGCTTGGGCGGCGCAAGCTCGTCGATCGTGCGAAGCTGGTGATCGCGAGCGATCTTGCCCGGCGCTGGACGCTTGCGGAGATCGCCGACGAGGTCGGCGTTTCGCCGGTCTATCTGACGCAGGTCTTCAGCCAGGTCGAGGGGATGCCGCTCTATCGCTATCAATTGCGCCTGCGGCTCGGTCGCGCGCTCGATCTGCTGGGCGCGTGCGACGACCTCACCCAGCTCGGGCTGGAGCTGGGCTTTTCCAGCCACAGCCATTTCAGCGCCGCCTTCCGTCAGGCCTACGGCCGCAGCCCGGCGGAGTTCCAGCGATCGCTGCATCTCCGCTGACATCAGCTGTCACAGGTCGCGAAAGATTCCGACAGCAGCTGTCAGTGCCCTGGTGTTTCCTCAGGTCATCGCTTCTGAACAGGGAGACACATCATGATCAGCTTCATCATCGGGGCGGCCAAGCCTGCCTCCACTGCGATCCGGGCTCTCGGCCGTTTTGTCGGCGGCATCGAGAGCTGGCTGCAGGCCCGTCGCGATTTCGGCAGGCTTTGCGAGTTGAGCGAGCGCGATCTGCGCGATCTCGGCTTGCGCGGCAGCGACCTGCGCGATGCTTCGGCTGTTCCTTATTTCGGCGACCCGACCGCGATCATCTCGCTGGGGGCAGAGGAGCGGCGTGGGTTGGCTGGCGGCGAGGGTGTCGACGACATCCTGCGCGGCCTCAGCGCCGGCAGCCCGAGCCGTCTCGAGCGGATCGCTAAAGAATCCGACAGCGGCGGTTTTCGCGGCGTGGTCTGTCTCGGGGCGGCCGACTGAGCGGCCCGGATCAAGGAGACCAAGCCATGAGCGGAACCTGTGCAGCCTGCGACTGCGAACTCGACGAGAATACGGTCCAGGTGACGATCGGCGGCAATACCGTCGAGGTCTGCTGCGACGACTGCGCCCAGGCGCTGCGTGAGGCCGAGGCCGCCTCGGCCCAAGGCAACGCAGGCTGAGCGATCCAGCCGATGCCGGCCGTGTCGTGCGGCCGGCATTTTGCCTTGTCGAAGCGCCCCGGTCCTCGATGGTCGGTCAGCGCGCGAGGAATTCGCTGAAGCGGCCAACGGCGTAGAGCAGGCCGAAACCCCAGGCGAAGGAAGCCAGCCAGTTGGCGAGCTGGAACTGCCAGGCCGGCATCGCGACGATGCCGGCGACGATGGCGATGACGGCTCGCAGCGGCCCGAAGAAATGGCCGATCAGGATGCTGGCGATGCCCCATTTTTCGAAGAAGGCATGGCCGCGATCGAGCAATTGCGGGTTCTTGGTGAAAGGCCAGTGATCGTGGACCCGCGGCCCGAGATAAATGCCGGCAATATACGACACCCAGAAGCCGCTGCCCGCGCCGAGCGAGGCCGCCAGCGCCAGTGGCACGAGATTGAGGCCCGAAGCGCCGGCGACGGCGCCGAAGGTGGTGAAGAACACGGTCGCCGGCACCAGCCATGAGAGAATCGCGACGCATTCGGCGAAGGCGACCGCGAAGACGATCGGGATCGCCCATTGCTGATGGGTCTGCATGAAGTCGACGAGCGCCTTCATGGCTTGTTCCAGTTCGGCCATGGCGTTCGGCTCGGCTCCAGCGGGGTCGGGTCGGTCCCGCCATATGGCCGTGTCGCTGGAACGATGCAAGCGACGGGCCGCCGCAGGGCGGGGCGTTGCCTTCCCCGGATGATCGCCTATTAATTCCGGCAACGTGAAAAAAGCTGACGGCCGGGCGCGAAGCCCTGAGCCTGATGGGGAAACGGATTTCATGGAGTTGCAGGATCGTCCGCATGCGCATGCGGGCACGGGGGCGGTTTCGTCGGGTGATCCGGCGGTGGCGCTCGGCGGCATCGACATCACCTTCCATCTCGCCGATGGCGGCCGCTATCAGGCGGTGAAGGGCATCGATCTCAAGGTCCATCCCGGCGAGTTCGTCTCGATCGTTGGGCCGACCGGCTGTGGCAAGTCCACGCTGCTGAACGCGGCGGCAGGTCTGCTCGCGCCCTCGGCCGGCACGGTCGGCATCTTCGGCAAGCCGCTCTCGGGGCTGAACCGGCGCGCCGGCTATCTCTTCCAGCAGGACGCCCTGATGCCGTGGAAGACGGCGCTGGAGAACGTCAAGGTCGCGCTGGAGCCGATGGGCGTGCCTGAGCGCGAGGCTGACCAGCGGGCGCGCGAATGGCTCGGCCGTGTGGGCCTGCGCACCTTCGTCGACCGCTATCCGCACATGCTCTCGGGCGGGCAGCGCAAGCGCGTCGGCCTCGCGCAGATGCTGATCCGCAATCCCGAGATCCTGCTGATGGACGAGCCCTTCGGGCCGCTCGACGCGCAGACCCGGCAGATCATGGGCAATCTCCTGCTCGATCTCTGGTCGCGCGACCGCAAGGCGCTGATGTTCGTGACCCATGACCTGGAAGAGGCGATCGCGCTTTCCGACCGGGTCGTGGTGATGTCGGCCGGGCCGGCGGCGGGGATCGTCGCCGATTACAAGGTCGATCTGCCGCGCCCGCGCGACATCGCCGATATCCGGCTGGAGAAGGCCTTCCACGAGATCCATCGCGATATCTGGGCCTCGCTGCGCGTCGAGGTGCAGAAGGCCTATGCGATGGGCGAGGGGCGCGAACTCGTCGGGGGAGACGCCTGATGAAGCGGATGAAGCTGCTTTCGCTCCAGATCCTGGTGATGCTGGCCTTCCTGCTGGTCTGGCATGTGGTGACGACCACGAGCCTGTTCGGCGACGTCAAGACGATGCAGTTCTTCTTCTCGACGCCGGCCGCGGTGCTGACGCGCACCTTCAAACAGCTGACCAGCGCCGATATCTACTGGCATCTTGGCATCACGCTGACCGAGACGGTGCTGGCCTTCGTGATCGGCTCGCTCGCCGGCATCCTGTTCGGCTTCGCCTTCGCCCGGCGCGAACTGCTCTCGGCGGTGTTCGACCCCTATATCAAGGCGGCGAACGCCCTGCCGCGTGTCGTGCTGGCGCCGATCTTCGCGCTCTGGTTCGGGCTCGGCATCTGGTCGAAGGTGGCGCTCGGCTTCACGCTGGTCTTCTTCATCGTGTTCTTCAACGTTTATCAGGGCGTGCGCGAGGTTTCGCCGACGATCCTGGCCAATGCCCGCATGCTCGGCATGAACGAGCGCCAGCTTTTCAAGCATGTCTACTGGCCCTCGGCCCTGACCTGGATGTTCTCCTCGCTGCATACCTCGGTTGGCTTCGCGCTGGTCGGCGCGGTGGTCGGTGAATATCTCGGTTCCTCGGCCGGGCTCGGCTACAAGATCCACGAGGCCGAGAGCGTGTTCGACGTCACCGGCGTGTTCTCGGGCATGCTCATCCTGGCGATCTTCGTCATCGCGATCGATTCGCTGGTGACGCTGATCGAGAAGCGGCTGCTGGTCTGGCGGCCCGGCCAGAGCTCGACGACGACGACCTGAGAAGCTTCCGACACATTCCGAACCCTCATCCTGAGGAGCGGCCGCAGGCCGCGTCTCGAAGGATGTTCCAGATGGCCCGGGAGCCTCCTGGATCATCCTTCGAGACGCCGCTTCGCGGCTCCTCAGGATGAGGGCTGAGGGTGTCAGCCGGACCTTACGTCATCTCTGCTTGATCGCGAGGCCGGGCAGGATCATGCTCGGCCAAACGCTGGCGTGGCGGGGGCGGGTCGTGGAACTCGACGTCAATGACCGCATCATCGAATCTCCCAAGCCGGCGGATGTGATCGCGGCCATCGATGGCTGTCGCGGCGGGGCTGGCTGGTTCGTCAATCTCTCGGATGATGACGGGGACATCGAGGCCTTCGCCAAGGGCAAGGGGCAATTCCGGCTGACCTATCATGACGGCGAGAATCGTTTCGAAGCCGCCGACACCGTCGATGCGGCGACGCTGAAGGCGGCGCTCCTGGCCTATCTCCGCGGCGAGACGGGCTGGCGCGAGGAGCGCGCCTGGCAGCGCAAGCCGTCCGGCAAGAAGGCGGCCGAGGCGCGGGGCGAGCCGCCTGTCTGGGCGATCATCGCGGTCATCGCCTCGATCGCGCTTATCTTCGTGATCACGGAGTTGCCGGACAGCTGGAAGGAGCGCCTGCCGTTCGCGAACTCGACCTTCGGCGTGGTTGCGCTGATCTTCCTGCCGATGGCGGTGATGTTGATCGCGCTGATCGTCAACGGCTTCCTCAAGGTGCGGCAGGCGAAGGGCTGGGCGCAGGCCCAGGGGCGGATCACCCGCTCGCGCATGGCGAGCCGCAGCCCGCCGGCAGGCAGCACCATCGGCAGGACGGAGAATGTCCCGGATGTCGCCTTCAGCTTCTCGGTCCGGGGACGGAACTATCAGGGCAACCGCGTCAGCCTCGGCAATATCAGCGGCCGCTTCGCCGACGAGGCGCTGAAGCGCTACCCGGTCGGGGCGACGGTGACGGTCTATTACGATCCCGCCGATCCCGACAGCAACGTGCTGGAGCGCGACGCGCCGAAGGGCATCGTCAAGGGGTGCGGCGGGGTGCTGGCGTTCTTCGGGGTGATCATCGCCGGCATCTACTGGGCCTTCGCGTTCGGGCCGGGCGTGTTGCGCTCGGTGGCGCCGGATGCGGATGTGACGGTCACGCTGTTCGCGGCAGGCATCGGGCTTGCGGCGCTGGTCTTCTTCCTGGCCTATCGGCGGCGCCTCAAGCGCGCCAATGCCTGGCCTGTGGTGCCGGGCGAAATCGTCGAGAGCCGGGTCGAGGAGCGTGGCTCGTCGGATACCGGGCCGACGCGCCGCAGCTATGTGCCGATCGTTGAGTACCGCTACGAGGTGGCCGGTCAAACCTATGCCAGCCGGCAGGTCGCGATCGGGTTGGACGTGTCCGGCTCCCGCGCCATCGCGGACCGGGTCGTCGGACGCTATCCGGCCGGGGCTAAGGTCGAGGTGCATTACGATCCCGCCAACCCTTCCGAGGCGGCGCTGGAGAACCCGACGCGCGCGAGCTGGGCCCTGCTGGGGATCGCCGCTGCCTGTTTCGCGGTCGCGCTCTATACCAGCCGCATCCTGCATTGAGACGCCCGGCCCATACGCAAGGCGGGGTTGGCGGGTTGCAGGCTACTCACTACAACTGCTTGCAAGAAGGCTTTCAAAACAAAGCAATCCGCAGGGAAGGAACCCCGATGAACCGCAGACACCTGATGCTGGCGGCCGGCCTCGCGCTGGCGGCCCTGACCGCCCCGGCCTTTGCCCAGAACGCCGAGAAGCCGAAGCTCACGCTCGGCGTCGGCGGCAAGCAATTGCTCTATTATCTCCCGCTCACGGTCGCGGAGAAGAAGGGCTACTTCAAGGAGCAGGGGCTGGACGTCGAGATCAATGATTTCGGCGGCGGCGCCAAGTCGCTGCAGGCGCTGGTCGGCGGCTCGGTCGATGTCGTGACCGGTGCCTATGAGCACACGATCCGCATGCAGGCGAAGGGCCAGGATATCCGCGCCGTGATCGAGCTTGGGCGCTTCCCGGCCATCACCATCGCCGTGCGCAAGGACCTCGCCGACAAGGTGAAGTCCGCCGCCGATTTCAAGGGCCTCAAGATCGGCGTTACGGCGCCCGGCTCCTCGACGGCGCTGACCGCGCAATACGCCATGGTCAAGGCGGGCCTCAAGGCGACGGATGCCGCGATCATCGGCGTCGGCGCCGGTGCCAGCGCGGTCGCCGCGATCAAGCAGAAGCAGGTCGACGTGATCTCGCATCTCGACCCGGTCACTTCGAAGCTCGAGGCCGATGGCGACATCGTCTCGGTGATCGACACCCGTACCGAGGCCGGCACCAAGGCGCTGTTCGGCGGCTCGAACCCGGCGGCCGTGCTCTATCTCAAGAACGACTTCGCCGAGAAGAACCCGGTCACGACCCAGAAGCTGGTCAATGCGCTGATGAAGTCGCTGAAGTGGCTGGAGACGGCGAAGCCCGAGGATGTCGCGGCGCTGGTGCCGGAAGAATACCTGCTGGGCGACAGGGACCTCTATATGCGCGCGGTCAAGAACTCGCAGGAGGCTTATTCGCGCACCGGCATCTCGACGGCCGACGGCATGAAGAGCATGTACGACTCGCTCAAGCTGCTCGATCCCGAGCTGACCAACTCCACCGTCGACCTGTCGAAGACCTTCATCGACGGGTTCGCCAAGAAGGCTGCCTCCGGCTCCTGATTGTGGGCGCGGACGCGGCGCCTGTCTTTTGACGTCGCGCCCGTTCTGCGTTCCGTGCATGCTGCGCCGATTCGCGCTGGGGGAACAACGTGAGCGGCGAAACAGCCTTTCTGGATGGCGGTGGCGACATGGCCGCTGCCATCCGCGATCATGACTGGAACACGACCTCGCTCGGGCCGATCGCCGGTTGGCCGGCCGCGCTGAAGATCGCCGTCGGCATGATGGTCAATTCGCGCTTCCCCAAATGCATCGTCTGGGGAGCGGACCTGACCACGATCCATAACGACGCCTTCCGCCCGATCCTCGGCGACAAGCCCCCAGCGCTTGGCCGCTCCTTCCGCGATGTCTGGGCCGAGGTCTGGGACAATATCGGCCCGCTGGTCGACAAGGCCTTCGCCGGCGAGGCGACCTTCATCGAGGATTTCCCGCTCACCATCGACCGCTATGGTCATCCCGAAGAGACCTGGTTCACCTTCTGCTACAGCCCGGTCCGCGACGAACACGGCCGGGTTCTCGGCATGATCGACACGGTGATGGAGACCACCGGCAAGATGGAGGCGGAGCGCAACAGCCGCCTGCTCAATGCCGAACTCGCCCACCGCATGAAGAACACGCTGGCGATGATCGCCGCGATCGCCAGCCAGACCTTCCGCTCGGCCGAGACGCTGGAGGAGGCGCAGTCGATCCTCAGCGACCGCATCGCCACGCTCGGCGAGGCGCACAGCATCCTGACCCGGTCGAGCTGGAGCAGCGCGCCGATCCGCGCCGTGATCGACGGCGCGCTGGCGCCGCATCGCTCGGATATCGGCACGATCCGCATCGACGGGCCGCCGCTGCAACTGGCGGCCGACCAGGCGATGACGCTGGCGCTGGCTGCCAACGAGCTGGCGACGAACGCGGTCAAGTATGGCGCGCTTTCGGTCGAGGCTGGCGAGGTGTCGGTTCGCTGGAGCGTCGGGCGGCCGCAGACCGAGGATGTCTTCCGCTTCGAGTGGATCGAGAGCGGCGGGCCGGCGGTGGTAAAGCCGCGGCGGCAGGGCTTCGGCTCGCGATTGGTCGAGCGGGTCATGGCGCAGAAGTTCCAGGGCGAGGTCGAGCTGGATTATCGGCCCGAGGGGCTGCGCTATGTCCTGACCACGACGATGGCGCATGTCGCGCCGCGAGAATAGCGGCCCTGCACAGGTGATGTGACGCTTCACCGCTTTCGATTTGCGCCCCGCGCGGGAGCCGCTAGGTTCGCGGTCCCACCGCGAACGGGGTATCGCTTCGGACCATGAACATTCTCTCGATCCAGTCCCATGTCGCCTATGGCCATGTGGGCAACGCCTCCGCGACCTTTCCGATGCAGCGGCTCGGTGTCGATGTCTGGCCGATCCATACGGTGCAGTTCTCGAACCATACGGGCTATGGCAGCTGGAAGGGCCGCGTCTTCGACGGCGGCATGATCGACGAGGTGATGGACGGTATCGCCGAGCGCGGCGTGCTCGGTAGCTGCGACGGCGTGATCTCCGGCTATATGGGCTCGGCCGATATCGGCCATGCCATCCTCTCCGCGGTGGAGCGGGTGCGCGCCGCCAATCCCAAGGCGCTCTATTGCTGCGACCCCGTCATCGGCGATGTCGGCCGCGGCGTCTTCGTGCGGCCGGGCATTCCGGAGTTCATGCGCGAGCAGGCCGTGCCGGCGGCCGATATCGTGACGCCGAACCAGTTCGAGCTGGAACTGCTCACCGATGTCGAGATCAAGACCATCGCCGATGCGCATCGCGCCGTGGAAGCCCTGCGCGATGCCGGCCCGAAGGTCGTGATGGTGACCTCGCTCGTCACCGAGGAGACGCCCGGCGACTCGATCGACCTGATGGCGGCCGATGCCAAGGGCAGCTGGCGCGTGCGCACGCCCAAGCTCGATGTCAGCGTCAACGGCGCGGGCGATGCGATCGCCGCGCTGTTCTTCACCCATTACCTGCGCGAGGAATCGGCGGCGGCAGCACTCTCGAAGGCGGCGTCCTCGATCTACGGTTTGCTGAAGCGGACGAAGGAGGCGGGTTCGCGCGAGATCCTGACGGTGGCGGCGCAGGACGAATTCGTCACGCCTTCGCAGGTCTTCGCGCCGGAAGCGGTCTGAGCGCATCGCGATGAAGCTGCGCGTCGGCACCTTCAATGTCGAGAATCTGCTGACGCGGCATCGCTTCGAGCCGGGCGGGCGCACCGAGACTTCCGCCGCGATGTCGCTGTTCCACTTCCCGCGCGCCGATGAGCGCGACGCGGTGGAGCGCTCGCTTGCCGTCGCGCTGGAGGACGACAAGCGCCAGATGACGGCGCTCGCCATCGCCGAGTCGCAGGCCGATCTCTGGATGCTGCAGGAGGTCGATTCGCTGGCGAGCCTGCAGGCCTTCTTCGCCAATTACGTCCACCGCATCGCCGACCACCGCTACGGCCACTTCACGCTGATCGACGGCAATGACCGCCGCAACATCGATATCGGCTTCGCTGCGCGGCGGGACCTGTTCGGGCCGGGGCAGGTCACGGTGCGATCGCACAAGGACCTGACCTTCGCGCAGGCCGGCGTGCATGACCGCGAACTCGCGATGCTCGGCATCGGGCCGCAGGCCAAGGTCTTCGCACGCGACTGCCTAGAGGTGGAGCTGAGCTTCGGGGGACGCCGCCTCAGCCTATTCGGCTGCCATCTCAAGTCGATGAATAACGGTCGCGAGGACGGGCGCACGGCGACGCTGCCGGTGCGCCGCGCCGAGGCGCGCGCCGTGCGCTGGCTGGTCCAGCAGCGCTTCGGCGGCGGCTGGCGCGAGACCAACTGGATCGTTCTCGGCGATCTGAACGGCTATCGCTACGGGCTCGGGCCGCGCGCGGAGGTTGTCGACGAGGGCGCCAGCGGCATAGAGCCGCTGCTCGACGATTTCGCCGTCGATCCGATGGACACGCTGCCGGTGCATGAGCGCTGGACGCATTTCCGGCGCTACTGGTCCGAGAGCCAGGAGCGTCTGGTCGACAGCCATATGCCGCTCGACCATATCCTGCTCTCGCCGGCGCTGGCGGCAGCGAACCCGAGACCGACCATGCAGATGATCCGGCGCGGCCTGCCTTATCGCGTGCCGCTCGACCCACGCGAGCCGGACCGCTCGATGGCGACGCTTGCGACCTGCGCGAACCGCTATCCGCGCGCCGGCTGGGACCGGCCCAAGGCTTCCGACCATTGCCCGCTCACCATCGATCTCGACATCCCCGAAGGCTGACACGATGAAACGCCGCTTCGTCACGCTCGACGTCTTCACCACGCGCCGCCATGCCGGCAATCCGCTGGCGGTGGTGCTCCAGTCGGAAGGGCTCGACACCGAGGCGATGCAGGCGATCGCCAAAGAGTTCAACCTGTCCGAGACGGTTTTCGTCGCGCCGCCGGAGAAGCCGGAGCATCGCGCCTCCGTCCGCATTTTCACGCCCGGCGGCGAGCTGCCTTTCGCCGGCCATCCCACGGTCGGAACGGCGGTCTGGCTGGCGCTGACCGACGAGGCCGAGGGCAAGCCCGCCGACATGCTGGTGCTGGAGGAGAAGGTCGGTCCGGTCTCCTGCGCCATTTCGATCAAGGGCAGCCATGCGGGACAAGCGACCTTCACCTTGCCGCGCCTGCCGGAGCAGCTCGCGCAGCCGGTCGCGGATGCGCAGCTGGCGGAGGCACTCGGGCTCGATCAGGCCGATCTCGGCTTCGATGCGCATCGGCCGAGCGTGTTCTCGGCCGGCGTCGCCTATACGACCGTGCCTGTCGCGAGCCGCGAGGCTGTCGCCAAGGCGCGGGTCGCCGGTGTCTTCGAGCGGGTGATGGCCGCGACGCTGAATGGCAACGCCTTCGTCTATTGCCGCGAGACGGCCGAGGTCGGGCATCATTATCACGCCCGCATGTTCTGGCCGGGATCGGGGATCGTCGAGGACCCGGCGACGGGTTCGGCGGTCGCGGCCTTTGCCGGCGCGATCATGGCCTATGACAAGCCGGAGGACGGCGACCACCGCCTCGTCATCGAGCAGGGCTACGAGATGGGCCGGCCGTCGCAGATCACGCTGGAACTGAGCGTGCGCGGCGGCTCGTTGGTCTCGGCACGGATCGGCGGCTCGGCCGTCGTTGTGAGCGAGGGCGTGCTGCTGTGAGCGACGACGTCGAGAACGGCACGATCGTCAGCCTGTCGCGGGTCGATGCCCTGGTCGAGCCCTATGACTGGGCCTTCGCGGGCGAGAACGCGGAGAAGATTGCGGCGCATTGGGCCAAGATCAGCGCCGGCAAGCCGGCGATGTTCAATGGTCGCGTCATGCTGCAGCACCGCGCCGCGATCCGTAACGGCGTGTTCGAGGCCGGCTATTTCGAGACCGACTATGCCGCCTTCATGACCTGGCGCGATGTCGGCCATCCCGGTCCCGTCATCCGCAACGGCTTCGCCATGGCTGCGCTCAGGGCCAATGACGGCGCCTTTCTCTGCGGCAAGATGGGCGATCACACTGCCAATGCCGGCAAGGTCTATTTCGCCGCCGGCACGCCGGACCGCGAGGATGCCCGCCCGGACGGCACGCTCGACCTTGCCGGCAGCGTCACCCGCGAGCTTGGCGAGGAGACGGGTCTGCGCCTCGACGAGCTTCAGGTTGGCGAGGGCTGGACCGCGCTGATCGAGCAAGGCCGCATCGCCTTCATGCGCGAGGTCAGGATCGATCTGCCGGCCGAGGAGGCGCGCGCGCTAATGCTGGAACGGATGAAGGACCTTGAGGAGGACGAGTTGTCCGACATCGTCATCGTGCGTGATCTCGCCGAGACGGAAGAGCACGACATGCCGCCCTTCATGCGCCGCTATCTCGCACATATCTTCGACGGCGAGTGATCCTGCCTGTTTCGCGAAAGTGACCCGATGAGCTCCGCCGAGACTGCCTATCCCGAAGCCCTGCCGTTGCCGGCCGAGAATCCCTTCGCTTCGCGCTGGGAGACGCCGTTCCGGCTGCCGCCCTTTGCGGCGATCAAGCCGGAGCATATCCGCCCGGCTTTTGAGGCGGCGCTCGCCAAGCATAGGGATGAGATCGCAGCGATCGTGGCCGACGAGGCCGAGCCCGATTTCGCCAACACGCTCGAGGCGCTGGAGCGGGCAGGGCGGGCGCTCAGCCGCGTCGGCGGCGTGTTCTACAATCTGACCGGCGCCGACACGAACGAGGCCCTGCAGGCGATCGAGCGCGAGTTGTCGCCGATCACCTCGCGGCACTGGTCGGCGATCATGATGAACGAGGGGCTGTTCGCCCGCGTCGACGCCGTCAATGCCAGGCGCGATGCGCTCGGCCTGAGCCCGGAGCAGGCGCGCCTGCTGGAGCGCAGCTACAAGGGCTTCATCCGCTCCGGCGCCAAGCTGGACACCGAGGACAAGAAGCGCCTCGCCGCGATCAACGAGCGGCTTGCGGGGCTCGGCACGCAGTTCAGCCAGAACGTCCTGAAGGACGAATCCTCCTACGCGCTCTTCATCGCGGACGAAGCCGGGCTCGCCAGCCTGCCGGAGTTCGTGAAGGCGGCGATGGCGCGCGCCGCCGCCGATCGCGGCAAGCCCGGCCAGCATGCCGTGACGCTGTCGCGCTCGATCATCGAGCCGTTTCTGACCTTCTCGACCCGTCGTGACCTGCGCGAAGAGGCCTTCATCGCCTGGAGCAAGCGCGGCGAGAATGGCGGCGAGAGCGACAATCGCGCGATCGTCGCCGAGATGGTGAAGCTCCGGGCCGAGAAGGCCAAGCTGCTTGGCTATCCGACCTTCGCGCATTTCAAGCTTGACGATGCCATGGCGAAGACGCCGGAGCATGTGCGCGGGCTGCTCGAGCTGGTCTGGAAGCCGGCCAAGGCGCGCGCGGCGCGCGAGGCGGCCGATCTCGCGGCACTGGCGCAGAGCGAGGGCGAGAACGGCCCGATCCGGCCCTGGGACTGGCGCCATTATGCCGAGAAGGTCCGGCAGAAGACCTATGCGCTCGATGAAGCCGTGCTGAAGCAGTATCTCCAGCTCGACCGCGTCCGGCAGGCGGCCTTCGACGTCGCCGGCAAGCTGTTCGGGCTGTCCTTCGCCGAGCGGCCGGAGCTTCAGGGCTACCATCCGGACGTGCGCATCTTCGAGGTGACGGAGAGCGCGAGCGGGCGCCATATCGGCCTGTTCGTCGGCGATTATTTCGCGCGGGCCTCGAAGCGCTCCGGCGCCTGGATGAGCGCCTTCCGCGGCCAGCGCAAGCTCGATGGCGAGACCCGGCCGATCATCGTCAATGTCTGCAATTTCGCCAAGCCGGCCGAGGGCAAGCCCGCGCTGCTCTCGCTCGACGATGCGCGCACGCTGTTCCACGAGTTCGGCCATGCCTTGCACGGGCTGCTCTCGGATGTGACCTATGGTTCGCTGGCGGGCACGTCGGTGGCGCGCGATTTCGTCGAACTGCCCTCACAGCTCTACGAGCACTGGTTCCTGACCCGCGAGGTGATGCGCGAATATTGCCGCCATGCCGAGACGGGCGAGCCGATCCCGGAGGCGCTGATCGAGAAGATCGAGAAGGCCCAGACCTTCAACCAGGGCTTCGCCACGGTGGAATACACCTCCTCGGCGCTGGTCGATCTCGCCTTCCACTCGCTGGAGGCCCCGGCCGAGGTCGATCCGCTCGCCTTCGAGGCGGCGGAATTGGCGCGCATCGGCATGCCCGCCGAGATCACGATGCGGCACCGCACGCCGCATTTCACCCATGTCTTCTCGGGCGACGGCTATTCGGCCGGCTATTACAGCTATCTCTGGTCGGAAGTGATGGATGCCGATGCCTTCAACGCCTTCACCGAGACCGGCGACGTGTTTTCGCCCGCCGTCGCGGAGAAGCTGAAGCGCTACATCTATTCGGCCGGCGACACGCGCGATGCGGCTGAGGCCTATACGCTGTTCCGCGGCCGCCTGCCGACGCCGGATGCGTTGCTGGAGAAGCGGGGGCTGGCGGCGTAACCACGCATTCCGTCATGGTCGGGCTTGTCCCGACCATCCACGTCTTCAATGATGTAGGGCTTTGTTCAAGACGTGGATGCTCGCCACAAGGGCGAGCATGACGGCGGAACGGGCTCAGCCCGGATAACCGAATTTCGCCTTGGTGGCGCGGATCTGACCGGTCGCGCCGGCGTCGTTGCCGGCCGAGCAGGCCGTTCGGGCGCACGAAATCTCGCCGCTGACCCGGTCATGCACGCCCTTGGTGGTGTGGCCGGTGGCGAGGTCGTTGTCGATCACCGCCTGGAAGCGCTCGACCTCGCCGGAGCAGCCCGAACCCGAGGGCATGCGGAAGGTGCTCGGCGTCACGCCCGGAGCAGCCTGCGACGGTGCCGGAGCCGGGGGCGGGCCACCGGACGGCGTCTGGCAGGCCGAGAGCAGGAGCGCGGCGAAGGCCGGGACGAGGATGGTAGAGGCGCGCATCGGGAAAGCTCCGGCTGATCGTGCCGGGAACATGACCGATTCCTCGGGCGCGGCAAAGCGGCCCCTCAGTCGCGCTCCGGCATGAAGAGCGCCACGAGGGTGAAGAGGGCGGCAGCGCCGGCTGCGAGCCAGATCGCGTCGAGCCCGATGCGGCCATGCGCGATGGCGCCGGCAACCGCGCCGCTGAGCAGGCCGAGCCAGAGCACGAAATGCCGCAGGAAGGCGAGCTTCGGCCCGCCGAGCAAGGCACCGGCAATGCGCTGGCCCATCTTCACAAGAGTGCCGGTCATGTAGGTCAGCCCGATCGTGACTTCGCCATCGCGCTGGAAGACGCTGTTCTCGGCGCCCATCGCCATGGCCAGAACGCCGGCACCGGCCATGCCGAAGCCGATCGAATCGAGGCTGGCCGAGAGCAGCAGGGCGAGCGTAACGAAGGCGAGCACGGCCGCCTTGCGCTGGCGCCCGGCGAAATGGCCGGCGAGCGAGCCGCCGACCACGCCGAGGACGAAGAGCCCGAGGATCGTCGCGGCGAGCAGGATGCCGCCGGCATGCCGGCCGGCGAGCTCGATGGCGAAGCGGGTGGTGTTGCCGCTCATGAAGGAGACGAAGAAACCGCCGAGGCTGAGGAAGCCGAGCGCATCGACGAAGCCGGCGAGGCCCGACAGGCAGAAGGCGAGGCTGATGACAGGCCGGTCATAGCGCATCATGGCGCGGGACTCCGCTAATCCACGCCGGGCGCCAGCTCCACGCGACCGCCGGCCGAATCGCGTTGTGCCATCCTAATTCACAGGGGCCATCTGTTCTTAATTCAAATCGGCATGCGACATATGCTTGCGTTGAGCCCCGTGCTTCGGTTACATCCTGTCCTGTCGATTTGAGGAACGCCCGTGGTTTCGACCGCCCGCCATGACCTGACGAAGGACTGCGCCGCTGCGCAGGTCGTCGGCATGTGCGCCCGCGCTCCGTTCTCGCTTCTTGGCCTTCTTCTCCTTAGCCGCCCCTGAGGGCCGGCCGGGCATGCTGCCTGGGCGCTCAGGGGACTGACGAGAACCGCCGACAGAAAACCCAGCGCCCGCCTTTCAGGAAGTTCCGCGGCGCCGACACCCGGAAGCAGAACCATGACCAACCCGACCCAGACCGGCTCCGTCAAAGACCGCGTCCTGATCTTCGACACGACCTTGCGCGACGGCGAGCAGTGCCCCGGCGCCACCATGACCTTCGAGGAGAAGCTGGAGATCGCCGATGCGCTCGACGCGATGGGCGTCGATATCATCGAGGCCGGCTTCCCGATCGCGTCCGACGGTGATTTCGAGGCGGTATCGGAGATTGCCCGCCGCCTGAAGCGCGCGACCGTGGCCGGCCTCGCCCGCGCCATCAGCGCCGACATCGCCCGGGCCGGTGAGGCGGTGCGCCATGCGGTGAAGCCGCGCATCCACACCTTCGTCTCGACCTCGCCGATCCATCTGGAACACCAGATGCGCAAGACGCAGGAGCAGGTGCTGGAGATCATCACCGCGACGGTGACGCAGGCGCGCAATCTGGTCGAGGATGTCGAGTGGTCGGCGATGGATGCCACCCGCACGCCGATCGATTATCTCTGCCGCACGGTCGAGGCTGCGATCCGGGCCGGTGCGACCACGATCAACCTGCCCGATACGGTCGGCTACGCCACGCCGGACGAGTATCGTGCCATGTTCAAGGCGGTGCGCGAGCGCGTGCCCAACGCCGACAAGGCGATCTTCTCGGCGCATTGCCATAACGATCTGGGCCTGGCCGTCGCCAATTCGCTGGCGGCGATCGAGGGCGGCGTCCGGCAGGTCGAGTGCACGGTCAACGGCATCGGCGAGCGCGCCGGCAATGCCGCGCTGGAAGAGATCGTCATGGCGCTGCGCGTGCGCGGCGACGCGATGCCCTACGATACCGGCATCGATGCGACGCAGCTGATGCGCATCTCCAAGGCCGTCTCGACCGCCTGCTCCTTCCCGGTGCAGTACAACAAGGCGATCGTCGGGCGGAACGCTTTCGCGCATGAGAGCGGCATCCACCAGGACGGCATGCTGAAGAACAACACCACCTACGAGATCATGACGCCGGAATCGGTCGGCGTGACCAAGACCTCGCTGGTGATGGGCAAGCATTCCGGCCGCGCCGCCTTCCGCTCGAAGCTGAAGGAGATGGGCTACGAGCTGGGCGACAACCAGCTGGAAGACGCCTTCACCCGCTTCAAGGCGCTGGCCGACCGCAAGAAGCATGTCTACGACGAGGATATCGAGGCGTTGGTCGACGAGAACATCGCGACCGCCCATGACCGCATCAAGCTGGAATCGCTGACCGTGATCGCCGGCACGCGCGGCCCGCAGCGCGCCACGATGAAGCTCGATGTCGACGGCAAGCATGTCACCGAGGAGGTCGAGGGCAACGGGCCGATCGACGCGATCTTCAACGCGATCAAGGCGATCGTGCCGCACGAGGTGACGCTGGAGCTCTACGACGTCCATGCCGTGACCGAGGGCACGGATGCGCAGGCCGAGGTGACGGTGCGCCTCTCGCGCGACGGCTCGTCGGTCACTGGCCGCGGTGCCGATCCCGACACGCTGGTCGCCTCGACCAGGGCCTATCTCGCCGCGCTGAACAAGCTGATCGCCCGCGGCGGGCGCCTGCACGCGCAGGCGGCGGAGTAAGGGGCGCGCCCCCAGGGGGAAGGGCGCCCTTGGGGAAAGGGTGTCATCCCGTGTCTGCGCTGCAGCGTGAAACCCTGCGGCGCAGACACGGGACCGC
>NZ_JANLGI010000016.1 GCF_024655635.1 Allobosea sp. 47.2.35
AGGGGGGCTAGCCTTCAACGCGATAAGGGGGCTGCGCTTCAATGCGATTTGACAGGTCAGCGACTACACCGGTGCGGCCGCGCTGCTGGACGACCTGCCAAAAGCGCAGTGGCTGCTCGGCGACCGCGGCTACGACGCCGACTGGTTCAGGGACGCTCTTCAGGCCAAGGGCATCCAGCCTTGCATCCCAGGCCGCAGGTCGCACAACGAGCCCGTCCGGTACGATAAGCGCCGCTATCGGCGCCGCAGCCGCATCGAGATCATGTTCGGCCGCCTCAAAGACTGGCGCCGCGTCGCCACCGGCTACGATCGCTACCCTACGGCCTTCTTCTCCGCCATCGCCCTCGCTGCCACCGTCATCTTCTGGCTGTGATCAACGACTCCTGACTCTAGGCATCTCCAGGACGGTGCGGATTGGCGCAGCGGGCGGATTGAGTGAGCCACAGGCCCGAATGTGGAGCGCGGCTTGCGAAAGCAAGCCGATACGAGGGCTGCTATCTGTTGCACCCAACGAGCGGCCCCCTTGCGGTGGCCGGGAGCCGGCCACTACATTATCGCCTGAAAGACAATGAGCTGAAAATCAGCCTGGGCGAGGAAACGGCATGTCGGATGCCTTGCGCATCGCGCATGGAGCTTTCGGACGGGTGGCGCTGCTGGACATGGACCGGAGCCTGGTCCGGCACGCGCATCCCCATTGCCATGTCCTGCTCAAGGTGGATGGCGACGACACCCAGTTTCTCGTTGGCGACCATGTCGCCCCGCTGACAGGGGATCTCGCGGTGCTGGTCAACGCCTGGGAGCCGCACGCCTATATCCATGACCCCAGGCGCAAGAACGCTCTGATCCTGGCGCTCTATATCGAGCCGGACTGGCTTCGCAGCTTCCGGCCGAACTGGGCCGCCAGCGGTGCGCCCGGCTTCTTCGAGCACTCTGCCGGGGAAGTCACGGCCCATATTCGCCAGACCGCGCTCGATCTTGCCGCCGAGATGGTGCACGAACCCGGCGCGTCGCGGCGGCAGGAGCATCTGCTCTCGGAACTGATGATCGCCGTGATCGAGCGCTTCACGCCCTGGCGCTCGATTGGCGCTTCGCTGCGCGAGATCGCCCGCTCCAACGCGGTCGACTGGCGTGTCGGCCGGGCCATCTCGCTGATGCGATCCAACCCTGCAGCCTCGCACAGCATCGACAAGCTTGCTAGGGAAGCCGGCCTTTCGCGAGCGCATTTCTTCCGCGTCTTCGAGGATTCGGTTGGCGTGACGCCGCATGTCTTCCTGAACGTGCTCAAGGTCGAGCTGGCTGTCGGAGCAATCGTCGAGGGCGACGAGACCTTCTCGACAATCGGAGACCGGCTCGGCTTCAGTGCCCCAGCGCACTTCACACGCTTCTTCCGCGACCATTGCAGCGTCGCCCCGAGCGAGTTTCGCCAGGTCGCTCGACTCGGCCGCTGATCGCGCTCGCCCGCCGGGGGCGTAATCCCGGCGTAGTTCTGCACTGTCCTGGATTTCCTCGATTTTGAGACTTTTCGGTAAGCCGCGAGACTCCGCGGGATCGCGCCGCCACGCCTGATCGCAGAACCTAGCTCCCAGACGCCGTTCTCAAGAGCGTCCTCGGGAGCAGACGTCAGTGAAAATCGAAACCATTTCGTGGACCGGTCAATCTGTGGAGCGCGTCGAGGACGCGGCTCTGCTGACCGGCCGCGGGCGTTTCGTTGACGATCTCGGCACGAGGCCCGGTACCCTCCAGGCGGCGATTCTGCGCTCGCCTCACGCGCATGCCGACATTCTCGGGATCGACATTACCGCTGCTGCCGCCATGCCCGGCGTCGTGGCCGTCATCACCGGTCGCGACCTTGCAAAGCTCACTGCGCCCATGGTCGCGGGCCTCAAGGTCGCGGTCGAGAACTGGCCGATGGCAGTCGAGCGCGCGCGCTATGTCGGCGAGCCCGTCGCCATCGTGGTGGCGCAGGATCGTTATCTCGCCGAGGACGCAGTCGACGCGGTCGAGGTCGAATACAGCGCGCTGCCCTGCGTCGTCGATACGCTCGCGACTCTCGAGCCTGACGCGCCGTTGCTGCATGAGAGAGCTGGCGCCAACCTCGTCAGCGACCGGCATTTTCGCTACGGCGACCCTGAGGCGGCCTTCGCCAAAGCCGAGCATCAGGTTTCCGTCTCCATCGCCTATCCGCGCAACACCGGCGCGCCGATGGAGACCTTTGGCGTCGTCGCCGAATACGATCCTCATGAAGACGCCTACGACATCCTCGCCAATTTCCAGGGCCCCTTCAGCATCCATGCGGTGCTTGCGCGCTGCCTGAAGGTTCCCGGCAACCGCCTGCGGTTGCGCATGCCGCCGGATTCGGGCGGCAGCTTCGGCGTCAAGCAGGGCGTCGCGCCCTACGCCGTACTGATCGGCATTGCCGCGCGCATTGCCGGCCGGCCGGTGAAATGGATCGAGGACCGGCTCGAACATCTGGGCGCGGCCGTCGCCGCCACCAACCGCGTCACGACTTTGAAGGCCGCCGTCACGGCGGAGGGCCGCATCACCGCGCTGGACTGGGATCAGGTCGAGGATTGCGGCGCGTATCCGCGCGCCCCCGAGCCTGCCACGCTCTACCGCATGCATGGCAACATGACCGGGGCCTACGACATCCGGAATCTCGCCATCCGCAACCGCGTCGTGCTGACGAACAAGGCTCCGACGGGTCTCGTGCGCGGCTTTGGCGGCCCGCAGGTCTATTACGCGCTGGAGCGGCTGATGCAACGGATCGCGGTCGAGCTCGGGCTCGATCCGCTCAAGGTGATCCGCGCCAACCTGATTCCGTTCGGCGCGTTTCCCTATCGCACGGCCTCGGGCGCGCTCTACGATTCCGGCGACTACGTCCAGGCCTTCGACCTCGCCTTGGCCGAGGGCCGGCTCGCCGAGCTTGAGGCTCGTCGCGATGCCGCCCGTGCCGCCGGCAGGCGCTACGGCATCGGCTTTGCCGCTGCTGTCGAACCCAGCGTCTCCAATATGGGCTACATCACCACTGTTCTGACCGCCGCCGAGCGGAAAAAGGCCGGGCCGAAGAACGGTGCCCAGGCCACCGCGACGGTGTCGCTCGATCCGGTCGGCTCGGTCAGCGTCCATGTCGCTTCGGTACCGCAGGGCCAGGGCCACCGCACCGTGCTGGCGCAGGTCGTCGCCGATGTTTTCGGCCTGTCGCACCATGACGTCCGTATCGTCGCCGATCTCGATACGGGCAAGGACGCCTGGTCGATCGCCTCGGGCAACTACTCCAGCCGCTTCGCCGCCGCTGTCGCCGGCACTGCCCATCTCGCCGCCACCCGCCTGCGCGACAAGCTCGGCTTGATCGCGGCAAGCCAGCTGGGTGCCGATCCAGGTCAGATCGGATTCGCCGGTGGCGCGGTCTTCGCCAAGGGCCAACCCGACAAGACGATCCCATTCGGCCGCGTCGCGGCGTTGAGCCACTGGTCGCCGGCGCTGCTGCCCGCCGATATCGACCAGGCGATCCGCGAGACTGCCTTCTGGACGCCGCCCGAGCTGTCTGCGCCGAGCGAGGACGATCAGGTCAATTCATCGCTTTGCCACGGCTTCATCTTCGATATGGCCGGTGTCGAGGTCGAGCCCGGAAGCGGCAAGGTCCGCATCGACCGCTACGTCACCATGCATGACTGTGGACGGATCCTGCATCCCGGCATGGTCGACGGACAGATCCGGGGCGGCTTCGCCCAGGCGCTGGGTGCGACGTTCTACGAGGAACTCGCCTATGCCGCTGACGGTGCCTTCCTGACCGGCACCTTCGCCGACTACCTGCTCCCAACGGCGACCGAGACGCCCGATATCGACATTCTGCATATCGAGACGCCGTCGCCCTTCACGCCGCTCGGCGCCAAGGGCGTCGGCGAAGGCAATTGCATGTCGACGCCGGTCTGCCTTGCCAATGCGGTCGCCGACGCGCTCGGCGTCGCGCAACTCGACCTTCCGCTGACGCCTGCCAGGGTCGCCGCCCTTGTCGCCGCGCCTGAGCCTTCGCTTCCCGCATCCCATCGGACGGCCGCGAAGACTGCCGTGACGGCAAAGCCCGGTGACCGCGCTTTGCGTGGCGAAGGGCAGGCCAAGGTTGCAGCGGGGCCGGACGCGGTCTGGGCGATGCTGCTCGATGTCGACACGCTCGCCTCGATCATCCCCGGCTGTCACGGCGTCAAGAAGCTGTCGGACACGCATTTCAAGGCCGATGTCACGCTGGGCGTCGGTCCCGTGAAGGGCCGCTACAAGGCCGAGATCAAGCTCTCCAATCTCGTCGCGCCGCAGGCCGCGACCCTGACCGGCTCGGTCTCGGGTGCGCTCGGCACCGGCGGCGGCTCGGGCCGCGTGATGCTGTCGCCGGGCGAGGGCGGTGGCACGCTCATCGCCTACACCTATGAGGCGGCCGTCGGTGGCAAGGTCGCCGCGATCGGAGGCCGGCTTCTTGACGGCGCCGCCAAGGCCATCATCGGCCAGTTCTTCGCGGCATTGGCGCGTAAGGCCTCGCCCTCCCGGCCCGGCTTTTTCGCCCGCCTGTTGCGGAGGCACGCATGAAGCCCGCAGCCTTCGACTACATTCGGGCCGGCGACCTCACGGAGGTGCTCGAGGCGCTCGACAAGCACGGTTCCGATGCTCGTATCATCGCTGGCGGCCAATCGCTGCTGCCGATGTTGAACATGCGCCTCGCCAAGCCGGCGGTGCTGATCGACATCATGAACATCGCTGGGCTCGACCGGATCGGGCGCGAGGGTGATGCGACCGTGGTGTCGGCCGGCGTCCGTCAGGCCGTACTGATGAGGCGTCCGGGCCTTGCCGGCGAACAGCCTCTGCTGGCGGCAGCGCTGCCCTGGCTCGGCCATTACCAGACTCGTGCACGAGGTACGGTCTGCGGCTCGGTCGCCCATGCCGATCCCAGCGCCGAGATCCCACTCTGCCTCGTCGCGCTCGATGGCGAGATCCGGCTGCGTTCGCGCCGCAAGCGGCGCAGCGTGAAGGCGAGCGAATTCTTCGGCGGCATGATGGTAACCGACAGGGGCGATGACGAGCTGATCGAGGCCGTCGCTTTTCCCGCCGCCAAACCAGGAAGCGGCTACGCCTTCCGCGAGGTCGCGCGCCGCCATGGCGACTTCGCCATCGTCGGCTGCGCAGCAGTCGTGACGGGCGACGCGATCCATCTCGCTGTCGCCGGCGTCGCCGACAAGCCCGAGCGTCGCAGCTTTCCCCTGCTCGACGGTTCTGCGCTCACCGACGCGCTGAACGTCTTCGCCTGGGAACTCGATGCCCGCGAGGATCTCCACGCCACCGCGCGGCTGCGGCGCGACCTCGTGCGCTCGCTCGGCCTGTCCACGATCGAGGAGGCCAAGCGATGCCGCGCCTGAACGCCGCAAGCCTCCACCGTGTCGGCTTCACGCTGAACGGCAAACCGGTCTCGCTGGAGGCCGAGCCGCGCCTGCTTGCGACCGACGCCCTGCGCCATGGCTTGGGCGCGACCGGCACTCATGTCGGCTGCGAGCACGGTGTCTGCGGTGCCTGCACGATCCAGATCGACGGCCAACCTGCCCGCGCGTGTCTCACGCTCGCAGTCCAGCTCGAAGGCCACGACGTTGCCACGGTCGAGGGGCTTGCGCCTGGTCAGGATAGACTTTCGGTGATGCAGGCTGCGTTCCGGCGCCATCATGCGCTGCAATGCGGCTTCTGCACCGCAGGCATCCTGGTTTCGCTCGACGCCTATCTGCGCGAGGAGCCGGCCCCCAGCGAGCAGGCGCTGCGCGAGGTCGTCGGTGGCCATCTCTGCCGCTGCACCGGCTACACCCCCATCATCAGGGCGGCGCTCGAGGCCGCTGCCATCCTGCGGGGCGAGCCTGCGCCGCACTCTCAGGGTCGGGAGCCTGCCAATGTTTGACCTCGGCACCAGCTTCATGGCGAGCGCGGCACGGGACCCCGATGCGCTTGCCATCGTCGACGGCGACGTCCGCCTGACCTATGCGCATTGGCTCGACAAAATTTCGTCGCTGGTCTCTGCATTCGATGGCATGGGCCTGAAAGCCGGCGATCACCTCGTCACCGTGCTCCAGAACCGCTGGGAAGCGGCGAGCCTGCACTGGGCCTGCCAGTTTGCCGGGCTGACGATCACGCCGATCAACTGGCGCGCGAAGCCAGATGAGATCGACTTCGTTCTGGAGAACTGCGACGCCAAGGCCATCGCCTTCGAGGCCGTCGCAAGCCAGTCGATGACCGAAAGCCAAAGGGCGGTCGCAATCCCGCGGATTGCTGTCGGCGCCGATGCCGGGCGGGCCGAACTGACCTTCGCCGAAATGATCGCGGTAGCGGCGCCCGTTGCCAAGCCGCGCGTGGCGGCCGACGCCCTGTCGCTGATGCTTTACACGTCGGGCACCACCGCCAAGCCCAAGGGCGTACCGCGCCGGCACCGGGCCGAGCGCATGGCGGGCCTCGCCCACGTCGCCCAGAACCTCTATGGCCGCGGCGAACGCACGCTTGGCGTGATGCCGCTCTATCACACCATGGGCGTGCGCTCGCTCATCGCCATGTCGCTGATCGGCGGCGTCTTCGTCTGCCTGCCGCGCTTCGACGTGACCAGGGCACTGGAGCTGATCGAGGCGGAGGGCATCAGCAACCTCTACCTTGTGCCGACGCTGTATCATGACGTCGTCCACCACCCGCGCTTCGCGCAGACCAACGTCTCCAGCGTCCGCAAGCTCGGCTTCGCCGGCGCGCCGATGACGGACGGTCTGCTCGGCCAGCTGACGGACGCCTTCTCCCCCGAGCTCTTCGTCAACCATTACGGTTCGTCGGAAATCTACACCTTCACCATCAACCAGAAAGCCGCTGAAAAGCCGGGCTCGGCCGGCAAGGCCGGCCTCAACCAGTTGATCCGGGTGGTCAAGCTCGGGGCGAAATCGGCCCATGAAATCGCAGCGCCCGGCGAGGAGGGCGAGATCGTCGCGCTCGCCGCGAGCGACGAGGCTTTCGAGGGCTACTGGAAGCGCCCCGAAGCCGACGCCAAGTCGCTGCGCGACGGCTGGTATTTCACGGGCGACACCGGATATTTCGACGCCGACGGTGATCTCTACGTCTCCGGCCGCGTCGACGACATGATCATCACCGGGGGCGAGAACGTCTCGCCGGTCGAGATCGAGAGCTGCCTGTCGCTGCATCCCGGCGTGTTGGAGGTTGCGGTCGTCGGCCTGCCCGACGAGCGCTGGGGCAAGGTCGTCGTCGCCTTCGTCCAGCGTAAGGGCGCGGTCACAGCCGAAGAGCTCGATGCCCATTGCAAGGCGACGGGGCTCGCCAACTTCAAGCGGCCGCGCCGCTTCGAATTCGTCAAGGCGATCCCGAAGTCGCCCGTCGGCAAGCTGCTGCGTCGCCAACTCGTCGCAGGCGAGTTCGAGCCCGAGTCCTCCGGCAGCGCCGCTGCCTGAGATCGCAATTCAAGATCTCAAAACCCTGATCAGCACATTCGCCAAAGAAAGGTTTCTCATGAACGCCGTCACCCCGATCCACCCGGCCCTGATCGATCTGGATGGCTTCACCGTCGAGATCGATGCGGCTCGTGAGCGTGCCGACATCATCCTCAACCGCCCGCCGATGAACGTGATCTCGATGCCGCAGCGCGACCAGTTGCGAAAGGTCTTCGAAGCGCTCGATGAGGACGACCGCGTCCGCGTGATCGTGCTGCGCGCCGTTGGTGAGAACTTCTCCTCGGGCGGCTACATCAAGGGCTTCCTCGATGCCTCGCCAGAGCATGTCTCGAAGCTTGCCTGGAACATCGCCGCGCCGGCGCGCTGCGCCAAGCCGGTGGTCGTCGCCAATCGCGGCTATGCCTTCGGCGTCGGCTTCGAGATCTCGCTCGCCTGCGATTTCCGCATCGTCTCGGAAACCTGCCAATACGCGCTGCCCGAGCAGAAACTCGGCCAGATCCCCGGTTCCGGAGGCTCGGCCCGGCTGCAGAAGATGGTCGGGATCACCCGCACCAAGGACATCGTGATGCGTTCGAAGCGCATTCCCGGTCGACAGGCCTATGACTGGGGCGTGGCGACAGAATGCGTGCCCGACAGCGAACTGGAAGCGGCGACGGACCGGCTGGTCGAGGAACTGCGCGGCTTCTCGCCGATGGCGCAGCGCACCGCCAAGAAGCTCCTCAACGATACCGAGGATTCGACCCTCTCGATTGCGATCGAGCTCGAGGGTCACTGCTACAGCCGCCTGCGCCAGTCGGACGACTTCCGCGAGGGCGTCGAGGCCTTCCACGCCAAGCGCGCGCCGAAGTTCATCGGAAGCTGATTCCATGCAGCGCCCCGAAACACTGTGGAAGACTGCCTGGTCGCTCGATGATCTTGCGTTGCTGATGCGCGGGACGTTCGCAGAGCAGCTCGGCATTCGCTTCATTGAGATCGGGGCCGACTGGTTGTCGGCGGACCTTTCCGTTCTTCCGGCGCAGGTGCAGGGCGTAGGCCTGATGCAGGCTGGCGTCGCTCTTACCCTTGCCGAAGCGGTTGCCACGCTGGCGAGCCAGATGGCGGTCGAGGCCGAAACGCACAGCGTCTGCGGGCTCGACATCAAGGCCAATCATTGCCGGCTCCTAAGCCCGGGCGAGACGATCCGTGCGACCGCCCGGCCGCTGTATCTCGGCCGTCAGACCCACGAATGGGAGGTCCATATCGACGCGCGCGGCGGCGATCGGCTCGTCTGCGTCGCAAGGCTGACCACCGCCATAAAGACCCGCGCGGGAGAACCAGTCCGCGCGGCTGCCTAAGCCTTCACGATGACAACAACAAGCAAGACATAAAGGGAAACGACCATGACATCCGGGACCATCAAGACCCTCATCGGCAGTCTGCTCGCCGTTACCGCCTTGTCGGGTAGTGCGCTCGCCCAGAGCGGTCCGATCAAGATCGGCGTGGTTACGCCGCTTTCGGGAACCTACACGCCGATCGGCCAACAGGTGCGCTGGGGCCTCGAGCTCGCTGCGAAGGAGGTCAACGCCGCGGGCGGAATTGCCGGCCGCCAGGTTTCGTTGGTCTTCGAAGACGAGGAGGCCAACCCCTCCGTGGCCGTGCAGAAGGCCGAGAAGCTCTTCCAGGTGGAGAAGGTCGACTTCCTGACGGGCACGGTCAATTCGGGCTCGACACTCGCCGTCGCCCAGCTCGCCGAGCGCAATGGCAAGCTCGCGGCGACGACGGTGTCCTTTGCGGACTCGATCACCACCGACAAGTGTTCGCCCAACATGTTCCGCGTTAATGCACGCGCCGAACAGCAATCGGTCGCACTTGCTGCCTGGCTCGCGAAGGAGAAGCCCAAGGCAAGGGTCTTCTATCTCGGTCCCGACTACGAGATGGGCCGCTCCACGGTGGCGGCCTTCAAATCAAGTGCCGAGAAATCCGGCGCGCAGACCGGTGGCGAGGTGTTCGCACCGCTCGATTCCAAGGACTACACCCAATATTTCGGCCAAATCCGTGCTACGCGGCCGCAGGTCGTCTACACCTCCGTCGCCGGCAACGACACGGTGCGCCTGCTGACGCAGCTTCAGGACTTCGGACTGCTCTCAGGCCTGACAGTGGTCGGGGCGTCCGGAACCGTGACCTCCCAGAACATCACGGCGATCGGCGCTGCAGCCGAGGGCTTCGCTACCGGCGTCGGCTATTCGCCGCAGATCGAAAGCCCCGAGAACAAGAAGTTCGTCGCCGCCTTCCGCGAGGCCAACAAGACGGATCCGGATCTTTACGGCGCCGACAGCTACGGCCTGCTCTTCGCCTACAAGGCGGCCGTCGAGAAAGCGGGCTCGACCGAGACCGACAAGGTCCGCGAAGCGCTGCGTGGCCTGACCTGGCAGACCCCGCAGGGGGCCAAGAGCATCCGCGCCGGCGATCACCAGGCGATGCAGCCGATGTATGTCGTGCGCGTCAACAAGGGCAAGTTCGACATCATCGACAACGTCCCCGCCGAGAATGCGATCGGGCCGGACGCCTGCGCCCGCTTCTGAGCTCCGCGACCTGTTCCCCTCTCCGCGTGGAGAGGGGCTTCGCGCGGCCTACCGCATAGAGGCACCGCCATGACCCCAATCGACTATCTTCAATTCGTCCTCGCTCCGCAGGTCGTGAACGGGCTCGCGCTCGGGGTCGCGGTCGTTCTCGTGGCGCTGGGGCTGACGATCATCTTCGGCATGCTCGACGTCATCAATATGAGCCATGGCGAATTCTACGCCATAGGCGCCTATGCTGCGCTGGCGCTCGCCGCAGCCGGAATCGGCTTCTGGTTCCTGCTCGTGCTTGTGCCGGTCCTGATGGTTCCGCTCGGCATGGCCGCAGAGCGCCTGCTGATCCGGCCGGTGTTCGACTCGAAGGACCGCCATGTCACGACGCTGCTCGTGACCTTCGGCCTCGGGCTCATCGTCGAGGATGTGCTGAAGATCATCTTCGGCGCCAACACGCAGCGTCCGCCCACCCCGATCCCGGGTGCGACCGAGATCCTCGGCATCATACTGCCGAACTACCGGCTCTTCCTGATCCTGATCGGCGCCGCTATCGTGCTGGCGGTCGCCTATGTCGTCTACAGGACGAGGCTGGGCGCCATGGTCCGCGCCGCCGCTTTCGACCGCAACATGGCGGCCTCCCTCGGCGTCCCCGTTTCGCTTGTCTACGCCGGCACCTTCGCCTTCGGTGTCGGCCTCGCCGGGCTCGCCGGCGTCCTGCTCGCACCGATCTACTCGGTCTTCCCGACGATGGGGCGGGACTTCATCCTGCTCGCCTTCACCGTCGTCATCGTCGGCGGCATGGGCTCGATCTGGGGCGCCGTCGTCGCAGGACTGCTGCTGACTCAGGTCCAGGCACTGGCGAGCCTCGTGATCTCGCCGGTCTGGACCGATCCGATCGTGTTCGGGACCATGGTCGCTTTTCTCATGTTCCGGCCGCAGGGCCTTTTCGGGAGGCTCGGCCATGCATGACCGGCTGACGCAATCCATGCGGGCGAGCCATCTGCTCGCGCTGCTCTTCGTCCTGGTTTCGATCGGGCTGGCCGCCATGGGCGCTGCGACCGGCGACACCTTCTATCTGCGGCTCGGCACCGAGGCGCTGATTTTCGCGGGCCTCGCGCTCTCGGTCGATCTGCTGTTGGGATACTCTGGCGCGCTCTCGCTGGGCCAGGCGCTGTATTTCGGCATCGGCGCCTATGTCTCGGCTCTGACGCTGATGAAGGTCCCGTCCTTCTGGCTCGCCATGGGCGCGGCTCTGGCGGCGACGCTGGTCGCCGCCATCATCGGAGGGCTGATCGCCAACCGGGTGCGCGGCGTCTATTTCGCGCTGATCACCTTCGGCCTGGCGCAGGTCATGGCGAAGGTCGTCTACAACACCCGCGAACTCGGTGCCTCCGATGGCATGATCGGCATTCCTGTCATCGAGATCGGGCTCGGGCCGTTTTCGGTTTCCGCCGCCAATCCGGCTGGCTTCTTCCTGCTCGTGCTTGCGTTCATCATGGGCCTCTACGCTCTGACGGCCTACCTGCTCGACACGCCTTTCGGCCGCGTCTTGACGGCACTGAAAGCCAATGAGCGGCGCGTGCCCTTCCTTGGCTATTCGGTCTGGCAGGCGCGCATGGCGGCCTATGTTCTGGCCGGGCTGATCGCGGGTCTGTCGGGTGCGCTCTACCCGATGCTGCGCGGCTTCGTCTCGCCGGAGCTGATGTTCTTCGCTACCTCCGGCAACGCCGTCATCTCCGTCGTGCTCGGCGGCGTCGGCACGCTGATCGGCGCCATCTATGGCTCGGTCCTGCTGGTGATCCTGAAATCAATCATCGGTAGCTGGACGGAGCACCATCTCATCGTGATCGGCCTGCTCTTCATGTTGTGCGTGATGTTCCTGCCCAAGGGACTCGCCGGGCTCGTGAGGCCGCGCATCGAGGTGCTGCTGAATCGCCGGACGCAGACTCCTCCGGCCAGCGCGGAGCCGGCAGGCCTGTCCCCCATCGCCGTCAAATCTGGGAGCGTCTCGTGATCACGCCCGTCCTCGACATTCGCGACCTCGGCATTTCCTTCGGTGGCCTGAAGGCAGTCGATCAGGTCAGTTTCCAGGCGCAGCGCCACAAGATCACGACTGTTATCGGTCCCAACGGCGCGGGCAAGTCGACGCTGTTCAATTTGATCAGCGGTGCGCTGAAGCCCCATCGCGGGCAGGTCATGATCGACGGCGTGGACATGACCGGAGCGGCCCCCGAGCATACCAAAGCCGCTGGTCTGTCGCGCTCGTTCCAGATCACCAGCCTGTTTCCTGAGCTCACGGTTGCGGAGAACATCAGGCTCGCGGCCCAGGTTCTCGAGACAGCTAGGCGCGCGTTCCTGCCGATCAGTCGCTCTGCGCGGGCTATGAGCAAGACGAGCCAGATGCTCGAGCGCTTCCAGCTCACCCACAGGCGTGACGAACTGGCCGGCAACCTGTCGCATGGCGACCAGCGTCGCCTCGAGATCGCGGTCTGTCTCGCCTCGGAGCCAAAGATCCTGCTGCTGGACGAACCGACGCAGGGGATGAGCCATGGCGACACCGCCGATACGGCCAAGCTCGTCCGCAGCCTGACGGAGGACGTCACCGTGCTGCTCATCGAGCACGATATCGGCCTGGTCATGGATCTCTCCGACTATGTCGTCGTGATGCATCAAGGCCGCAAGCTGGCAGAAGGCCACCCTGACGTCGTGCGCGCCGACCCGGCCGTGCAGGCCGCCTATTTCGGACATCATTGACATGCTCGACATCAGCGGATTGCACAGCCACTACGGCTTGAGCCACGTCATTCAGGGGATCGACCTGAGCGCAGGGCCGGGCGAGGTCATTGGCATCTTTGGCCGCAACGGAGTCGGCAAGACAACGCTGCTGAAGACGATCGCCGGCTGGGTCAAGCCCAGTCACGGAGCGATCCGGCTCGACGGCGAGACTCTTGAGGGTCTGGCGCCCGACCGCATCTGCCATGCCGGCGTCGGCTTCGTGCCGGAGGATCGGCGTATCTTCCCGGGGCTGACGGTGGAGGAAAATCTCTGGCTCGGACTGCTGCAGGTGAAGGGCCGTTCGTCACGTGACGAAAAGCGGACGATCGAGGGCATCTATGACCGCTTCCACCGGCTCGGCGAGCGTCGGCACCAGCTCGGCACGACCCTCTCGGGCGGCGAGCAGCAGATGCTCGCCATGGCCCGCGTCATGGTCGGCAAGCCGCGCCTCGTCCTGATCGACGAGCCTAGCGAAGGGCTTGCCCCCATGATCGTTGCCGAGATCTTCGCGATTGTGCGCGAGTTGCGCGAGCAAGGGGCGATCATCCTGCTCGTCGAACAGAACGTGCATGAGGCGCTTTCGGTCGCCGATCGCTTCCATGTCGTCGAACGTGGCCGGATCGTCTTCAGCGGCGATGCGGAGAGCGAACCCGATCGCGAGCGGCTGCTGAATCTGATTGCTGTGTAAATGCCCAAGCGTTTCATCCTCGGGCGTTGGCTGCACTATCGGCTCTGTGGCGAGATGAGTGCCGAGAAGCCGCCGATTATCCTGCTTCATCATGGTTTCGGCCACGCCGATGGCTGGCGACGATTTCCCGATGCGCTGAGACAGGCCACAGGCCGCACCGTACTGGCCTATTCGCGATCCGGTTGCGGGCGCTCCGACGCCGCGAGCCAGCCACGCGGCTGCGACTATCTTCAGCGCGAGGCCTGCGAGACGCTGCCCGCCATAATGGCGTCGTTCGGGTTGGAGAGGGCTTGTCTGTACGGTCATAGCGACGGCGCCACGATCGCCCTGATCGCGGCGGCGCAGCGTCCTGATCTGGTCGAGGCTGCGGTTGCCGAGGCACCGCATGTCTTTGCCGAACCGCAGACTCTTGCCGGCGTTCGCGCGATGGCGGAGCGCTTCGCTAACGATCCGGCCTTCCTCAAGGCGCTTGCCCGCAATCATTGCGATCCACAGGGCGCTTTCCGCGCCTGGAGCGAGATCTGGCTGTCGCCCGCTTTTGCTGACTGGACGGTCCTGCCGCTGCTGCCCTCGATCCGAGCGCCGCTGCTGTTGCTCCAGGGGGATGAAGACCCCTTCGGCAGCCTGGCCCACGTCGAGGCGACGCATGAGGCCGTGTCCGGGGCGGCCTTCACGCGCGTCCTGCGTCGTGTCGGCCATGCACCGCACCGGACCGAGGAGCGCGTCCCCAACTGGGTTGCGGAACTGTTGGCCGATCTAGCAGGGAGCGTCACCAAATGCTGGCGCGTAGAGGAGGCTTCCGCCTCGTCGCGGGCCGTCAGTTGGGCTTGATGCCGGCATCCTTGATGATGCCGGACCATTTCACGATTTCCTCTGCGAGGAAGCTCTTGAACTCAGCGGGCGAACTGCTGTGGGGCTCGACCCCGATGTCGATGAGCCGCTTCTGCACGGCAGGGTCAGCGACCGCGAGGCGGATTTCCTTGCTCATCCGTTCAAGGATGGCCGGCGGCGTGCCTTTCGGGGCAGTGATACCGAACCAGGCATAGGACTCGTAGTTCTCGACGCCGGCCTCAGTCATGGTCTGAACATCCGGCAGCGACTTGCTGCGCGTCTTAGTGGTGACTGCCAGTGCCTTTATCTGGCCCGCTTGTAGCTGCGCGATAACATTGGGAATGAGTTGGAAGCTGACGGGCACATCGCCCGAAACGAGATCAAGCGCGATCTGGCTGCCTGATCGGTAGTTCACATGGACCATGCGGGTGCCGGCGACGATGTCGAAATAGGCCGCCGCCAGATGCTGGGAGGAGCCGAGGCCCGCCGACGAATAGCTAATCGCGCCCGGCTTTCCCTTCACATGCGCAATAAAATCCTTGACGTTGGCAACCGGAATCTTCGTATCATTAACTACGAGTACGTTCACCACGGTGGCAACGGGCGAGATCAACTCGAAGTCTTTCTCCGGATCGTAGGGTCAGGACCCATTGATATGAGCGTTGCGATCTGATTCAGGCTCCGCGAGGAGACCGGGATGAGCGACCTGTTTTGGCTAACGGATGAGCAGATGGAGCGGCTGCGGCCGTTCTTTCCGAAGAGCCACGGCAAGCCTCGAGTGGATGACCGGCGGGTGCTGAGCGGCATCGTGTTCGTCAACCGCAACGGGCTGCGCTGGCGCGATGCTCCTGGCGCGTACGGCCGGCACAAGACGCTGTACTACCGCTGGAAGCGCTGGGGTGAGGCAGGCGTGTTCACGCGCATCATGGAAGGTCTGGCTGCGGTGGGCGCCGAACCCAAAACGGTGATGATCGACGCGACCTACCTGAAGGCGCACCGCACGGCATCGAGCCTGCGGGTAAAAAGGGGGATCTCGGCCGCCTGATCGGACGCACGAAAGGCGGCATGAACACCAAGCTCCATGCCGTCGCCGACGCGAACGGTCGCCCCTTGAGCTTCTTCATGACCGCCGGTCAGGTCAGCGACTACACCGGTGCGGCCGCGCTGCTGGACGACCTGCCAAAAGCGCAGTGGCTGCTCGGCGACCGCGGCTACGACGCCGACTGGTTCAGGGACGCTCTTCAGGCCAAGGGCATCCAGCCTTGCATCCCAGGCCGCAGGTCGCACAACGAGCCCGTCCGGTACGATAAGCGCCGCTATCGGCGCCGCAGCCGCATCGAGATCATGTTCGGCCGCCTCAAAGACTGGCGCCGCGTCGCCACCGGCTACGATCGCTACCCTACGGCCTTCTTCTCCGCCATCGCCCTCGCTGCCACCGTCATCTTCTGGCTGTGATCAACGACTCCTGACTCTAGTGGCGGACATGGCGACCCTTGCGGCAAATCCCGCAAAGGTCGGATCATGGCTATAGATAACAAGTCAGATCATGCCGGCGTATAGTAATCGGCGCTTCTATCGTAGGAATGGTATGCTCTGTTTTAGCAATATTGGCGCCGAATATTCTATACGAGCTAATTTCCGTGCCTGGACGGCCCTTCCCCAGTGATCCTACTTCACCGCCAAAGCATCCCAACGTTCAATCACGGGCGGTGTCGACAAGAGTTCGTCCGCATGCTGCATCAGAGCGGCAGCAATTGGGCCATTCAGGTGAGCGCCGCGATCTTCATCGGTCGCAAAAGCGTCAAAAATCGCGAAGCTTTGAGGCCCGAATTTCACGGCGTACCACACCGGCGTGCCGGTCTCCTCCTGCGCCAACGGCAATGCACCTTGAAGAAACGCTTCAAGATCCGCCTCTTTGCCGGCCTTCGCTTCCAGCCGAACATACAGCCCAAACTTAATCATACCTATCTCCTTATCAGACTTGGAATCTGCCCTGGCACGGATCGACAGCAACGATGATTGCCAAGAGTTGTTGTTGCAGACACCCGAGTGGCTCGACTCGCGCCTTTGTCGATACGCGCCTCAACCGAGAGCGGCCTTCGTTCCCATAGGCAGTCACAACACTAATGGAGGTCAGCGCATCAGTCGCTTGGCATAAATGACAAATGTAGTACCATTCTCGCCATGAACATCGCGATCCTTGCCCTTGATGGGGCTTTCGACACCGGACTGGCCGCGTTCCAGGACACGCTGACCACAGCCGCCGAACTGGCGCCGACCTCAGAAAGCAAGTCGTTCAAGGCGACCGTTCTGAGCGTCCGGCACGGCGCGATGACTGCGCATGGCTTGGCCATACCTGCTGTGCCGGCAGTCGCCTCTTTTGCGCCTGATCTTGTGCTCGTGCCTGCGGTCGGCGCAAAGACCGAGGAGGCGCTGAGCACCACACTCCGCCATCCGGATTGCGCGAGCGCTGGCGTTCTGTTGCGCGCGTGGCATAAACGGGGCTCGACTATCGCAGCGGCATGTACAGGAACGTTCCTGCTAGCGGAGGCCGGCCTGTTGGATGGTCGGGCCGCGACGACGAGTTGGTGGCTGAGTCCGTTCTTTCGCTCCCGTTATCCGCGCGTGGATTTGGATCATCATCGCACCATCGTGCGGGCCGACACCATCGTTACGGCGGGGGCTGTGTTGGCCCATTTCGATCTGGCATTGTGGTTTATTCGACAGCGCAGCCCTGAACTTGCGGCGACGACAGCCCGCTACTTGATGCTCGACTCGCGTTCACCCCAGGCGACATACGCGATCCCGGATCACCTTCGACACACGGACGAGCTTGTCCAAGCTTTTGAGGTATGGGTGCGGACGAACCTTGATCGAGTTTTCTCGCTCCGAGACGCGGCGCAGTTCACTGGAGCAAGTACGCGAACGCTGTCGAGAAGAGTTCACGCCGTGCTCGGACGATCACCACTGGCGTACCACCAGGATCTGCGGGTCGAACACGCGACCTATCTTCTGAGGACGACTCGATTGAGCGTCGATGAAATCGCTTCTCGGACCGGGTACGCTAATGGAACGACCCTTCGTGTGCTGCTTCGACGCAAAACCGGGCGTACCGCATCTGAGCTGCGCCGGCTTAGCGAGTTCGCCGACTAATCAGATCGCGCCTGAACCCTCCCGCGACATGACCGCATGTGGACGATGGCCCTTATAGTCCCAGGTCGCGTTTGCGGCCGAGGCTCCACTCGATGCCGCCGCCGGCTCGCGCGACGCCGGCGATGTGGCCGAGCTTGCGATCGATCTCCCGCGACCACGGCACGAGCTGGAAGCCGAGCCCGTTGTCGATCATCGCGAACCGTCCGGACGACAGGGTGAGGCCTTCGCGATAAGTGCCGGCGACGTGTTCGCCCGCCGCCGCCTTCAGGTGAGGCAGGCCGGTTTCGGCGGCGAGCTTGGAGCCGACGGCGTCCAACTCGCGGCGGCGGAGCGTGCCCCATCCGCGATTTTCCGCAAACTCGCGGAAGCGTTCGTACTGGTGGGCGGGGTGAAGGTCTTCGCGGGTGACGTTCTCGTCCAGGCTGATCTCGGCCGGATCGTTCTGCGTGTCGATCACGCAGCGGATGGGCTCGGTCTTCTTGATCTGCTTGCGCTTGGCGCGCAACAACTGCGCCAGCCTCCGGCCTTCGCCGATGGTGACGAAGTAGAAGCCGGTTTCTGCACCCTCGGCTTCAAGCTCCGGCTCCACAACCAGATTTTGCAGGAAGCCCTTGGCATGTATGCTCGCCGCCTTCGCCTCGATAGAGGCCTCGCTGTGCGGCGTCTTGCGGGCATTCCAGGGCGACTTCTTGAGCTTGTTGAGCGGGCCGCGATTGCCCGACCTGCGACGGCAAGCGCCTGAAGCGCGAAGTCCTGTCGGTCAAATTCGCCGGCGTCGACATTGCCGAGTTCGGCGACCTGACGGTGCTCAAGCTAAAGGACTTGCTGATGCCCGTCGCGCATGGCGCGTATGGGGCGGTCTCCGCCCCCTCAAAGGGCCATGTTCTGGAAAAAGCGGCCCGCGATGCAGCGGTCGAACAACGGGTTGCGGCGGGCGGCTCTGCGCACAAGAGCGCGCCCGACGTACGCCGCACGCCCAATCTCTCCGACGAGAAGCGGATCGCCGCCCAACGCCTTGCCTGCGAATTGATCGAGCGGCTAGAGCCGCTGATCGATCTTGGCCTTGGCTACATTTCGCTCGACCGCAGCACGCCGACGCTCTCCTCCGGAGAGCTGCAGCGCTTGCGGCTTGCCACGCAATTGTCGTCACAGCTTTTCGGCGTGGTCTATGTGCTTGACGAGCCTTCGGCAGGGTTGCACCCGGCAGATGGCGAAGCCTTGCTCACCATCCTCGAGCGTCTCAAGGCGGCGGGCAACTCCCTGTTCGTCGAACATGATCTCGACGTGATCCGCCGCGCGGAATGGCTCGTCGATGTCGGGCCAGGAGCCGGGGAAAAGGGCGGTGAAGTCCTCTACAGCGGGCCGATAGAGGGGCTTGCCAACGTCGAGACTTCGATCACCCGCCGCTACCTGTTCGCAGAGCCGCTCCGCAGTGAGCGCACACCGCGCGATCCCAAGGCATGGCTAGGCCTGGAAGGGATCAGGCGGAACAATCTCCATGGTCTCGACGTCGAGTTTCCCATAGGCTGCTTCACCGCTGTCACCGGCGTTTCGGGATCGGGCAAATCCAGTCTTGTCAGTCAGGCGCTGCCCGAGCTCGTCACGGAACACCTCGGCGGCTCACCTTCCTGCCGGCACCGGCCGGAGGAACCCTATCGGCCGCCTCGCGCCCTCCTTGCCGGCGAGCAGCACCTGTTCGGCCTTTCGGACATCGTCGGCGACGAGGTGCCGCCGGCCCTGCTCGCAGGCGAATCCCATGGCGATGTCCCAAAGGCGCGAGAGCGTCCTGGGATTGTGGCTGGCCGTGGCCTGGAACAACGCCTCGTCGGGCTCGGCGAAGCACTCCCCAACCCGCAGGTTCGCCTCGTGGAAGATGCTCTTCTGGATCACCAGCATCTCGGCCTCCTTCGACTCGACCCGGAACACGATCAGCCTGTCGACGACGCTTGGCGGCAAGGGATCGAGGCTGTTGGCGGTGGCGAACCAGAAGATGTGGTCAGCGCGGATCGGGAGATCGACGAACTCGTCGACGAAGCGCGCGGCATTCTCGCGCTCGAGCAGTGAGTGCAACACGTTCTCCGGGGTCTCGCTGGGATTGATCGGGGATGCCTTTTTCGATCTCGTCGATGACGATGAGTGGGCAGGCATGGCTGCCCTCGATCAGGAGCTTGGCGACCTTGCCGGGCGATGAAGCCCGCCAGATCGGGGCGAGGCCGGAGAAGGCCGCGCCTCTGTCCGTCATCAGGTTCATCGCAATCACCTCGCTCGGGACGCCGAGCGCCCCGGCGAGCTTGCGGGCGTAGAAGGTCTTGCCCGTGCCCGGCGGTCCGACCACCACGGCGGGATCGAGCCGGAGCGGCGTGCCCGTGGCTAGGGTCAGTCCGGCCGCCCTGACGATCCAGGCCGTGACTTCCTTGAACTGCGGACAGATCGCATCGAGGCCGGCGAGGCGCGCGATCATCGCCTCGTCGGGGATGACGAGCTTGCGCCACGGCCCGCGCTCGTCGGACTGCATCCGGCTCCAGAGCCTGACCTGGCGCGCCTGCGCCGTGTCCTCGTCGTTCTCTGAGGGAGCATCGACGATGCCATCGCCATGTCCAAGACGACGGGCCAGCCGATCGGCATCGTAGATTTCGATCGAGGGACCGGTCGGGTGTGGCTCGTCGCGATCACGTTGGGCGTGTGTCTCGGCCTCTCCGCCATCGGGCCGCTGATCACGTAAATGACCGAGCAGGAACTGGAGGTTGAGAAAGCGCCGGTTCTCGTAGGCCTCAATGGGATCCTGAGGGGGTATGCTCATGACCGGCTTCACAGTTCAACGCCGCCGAGGCAGGTCAGGAAGCGCCCGCTCTGCCGGGCGATGCGGTTTCCGACACCGAGCGCGATCTCGGCGAGGGCGCGCATCGCATCGGGATCGCCGGCGCGTTCTGAGACGAGGCGCTCCGCTTCCATCTTGGCGACAAGGTCGGCCCGGATGCGCGCCGGCCAGAGTCCGATCCGGCAGAGTTTTGCATAGGCGAGGATGAGAGCGCCGCGCTTCGCGCCATACCCGAACGGCCCCTGGTCCGGCTCCCAGACCGCGACCCGCGCGAACAGCTCATGTGCCTCGTTCAGCAACGCGGCGAGGTCGGGCGGGTCGTTGAACCAGGCTTCCAGCGAAGGCGCATGTTCGAGATGATGCACGCCAGGGCTCGCGCCGCCCTGCTCGCCGGGCTGCGGCAAGTCGGTGCCGCGGAAGCGCCGCGCCGCGCCCTGCATGCCAGGCGGAATCCGCGCGCCGATCACGAGGCGCGGGCTGCCGTCAGAGAAAGACCGCCGCAGCGCCCGGGCCATCAGCTCGGAATCATGGACGCCGGCGCCGGGATACTGACGAGCCCTCTCCTTCGAGAGCATGGCCCGGCCGAAGCGGTCCTCGGGCGAGCCCGGTGGAACGAGCAGCACCGCGATCTCGCCGGCATGTGCGAGAATGGCGAGCGCGTTGGCGGTGTCGATGCGATCCTCCAGCGCTGATGGGTCGGCCTCGGCGAGGGTGAGGAAGCTCTCATATTGCTGCGCATGCACCAGCGCCCGGCCGCGCAGATCGAGGATCGGCGGCAGTCGCTCGAGCAGCGCGGCATGGCGTTCGGGCTAGTCCGGCAGGTCGGGGAGGAGAGCGTCGAGCCCGGCGAGTTCGTCGATCACGGGAACCGGGCTGGTCGAGACGGCGAGATTGCGCAGGGATGAAGCGGTGATGTCGGTCATGATCTGGATTGTCCTTAAGGGGGCGGCCCACCCGCCCTGTCACCGTCTCCTCCTCGCCACGACGAAAGGCGCGCCACGCGGACGCGCCTTTCATTCTTTTGGGAGCAAATGTCGCGGCGTCGCCGTCAGCCGAGCTCGTCGACCTTGGGAAAGGCGTCGCCCTCTTGCCGTCGCAGCCTGGCGACCGGCTCAGACGATCTCGATCCAGTTCGTCATGAACAGTGCCCCGTCATGGAGTCCGAGGCGGCGATGGACCCAGATCGCCTCGTCGACCATGTGCCGGACGATGGCCTGCTGATGCAGCGGATCCGGGCGGCTGGCGCGATCGTTGATGATCCGCGCGACCGCGCGCTTCTCCTCCAGATCGGCCTTCGACCGAGCCGGCCAGATCAGCGCCTGGCAGGCGCTGACATAGGCTAAGATCCGCGCACCCTCGGCCGCAAGCCGCAACTCGCGGCTCTTGCCCTCCTCGTTGGCACGCGCGAGGTCGAACAGCCGCTCCGCGGTCGCGAACATGCTGACGATCCGCTCGCGCAGCCGGCCGAACTTCGGACTTTGGCAGCGAATGCGATCCACATATCGGGCGAGGTGGGAAGAACCGGCTCGCCGCCTCGGACCGGCAGGAGATCGCGCAGATCGTAACGCAGGCGCTTCCAGGAAGAGAGGTTGCTGTCGGCGAGTCCCGGTGCTGCAGGAGCCGGCGGAACGGTCAGCTCGCCGACGTGGAACGCGGCCCGCATGATGCGGATCCGCCTAGCGGTCTTCGCAGCGAGCGACGCGACATAGTCCGCATCCTGGTCGGTACCATACGGCCCCCGCCCGTCAGCGAGGGCGAGCTTTGCATCGACTTCGACGAGGCTGTCGGCCGGCCAGGCGCAGACCAGACTATCTAGGAGAAGAGCTGCGAGCTCCATGCCGGCGGCGATGGTGGCAGCCTTCGGGTGCCGATTATCAGCGTAAGCGACCCGGTGGGCCTCATGGTCGAACTGCCGCGACATCCGCGCGGCCTCCTTCAGGTCGGGCCGGCTCTGGCGGAAGGGGCGCACGCGGACCATCGCGATGACCCGCGTCGCCTAGGCAGTGGTCGTCTCGGTTGCTCCGTCCGAGCCGTACGCACCGTCCGATGCGATCTCTGCGGCGGACGGCACAGACGGCAACGGCGGAGGCAGG
Source organism: Allobosea sp. 47.2.35 (assembly GCF_024655635.1). Lineage (GTDB taxonomy): Bacteria > Pseudomonadota > Alphaproteobacteria > Rhizobiales > Beijerinckiaceae > Allobosea. The sequence goes on from NZ_JANLGI010000016.1 coordinate 22,374, forward strand.
TCCAATTGTTGATCGGTTCCGGTGCGATCCTAGGAGGTCAGCTTCGCTGCTTGGCTCGGCCTGGTCGCTGCCTGGCACTTAACCATTGGCTGCATGAGCCCGGTCAAGTTCGAAAAGAAGGTCAAATTACCCCAACCGACCGTCCACAGCACAGGCAGCAGGCCAAAGGTCGCTGATTTGGCCGATACTCAGCCTTGGCGTCGCCGGGGCGGGATTTGCTTTCATCGCTCTGGATGCCGCGCCGACTGCCATCGCCTGCATCGCGGACAGATTCGCCGGGCCACGCCGCGCCTCTCGAAATGCATCGATTAACCGCTAACAATGTTGTGCCGTCGGCGGGGCGAGCAGGCCGACGGCTTCGACAAAAGACGGCGGATAGAGAAGGCTCGTTGATGCTCTTTGCAGCATATCAAAGAACACGATCGGCCGACGGGTTAGGCAATGGGCTCTTCAACGGTCGATCGGAGCTCTGTTATGCCGGCCACGCCATATCGGGACGAGCGGCTTCCACGCTATACGAGCTATCCGACCGCTCCGCATTTTCAGGCGCATGTCGACGGCTCGTCCTATGCAAGCTGGCTGAAGACGCTGACGGCGGGGACGACGACGTCGCTTTACCTGCATGTACCGTTCTGCCGCTCGATGTGCTGGTACTGCGGCTGCCACACCACGGTGGCGCTGCGCAACAGCCCGATCATGGACTATCTCGCGGCGCTGCGCGGTGAAATCGCGCTGGTGGAGGAACATCTGGCGGCGCCTGTCGACGTCCGGCACATCCATTTCGGCGGCGGCACGCCGACGATCCTCGAACCGGCGGATTTCGTCGCGCTTGTCGGGCTGCTGCGCCAGCGTTTCGCGGTTCATCCCGAAGCGGAGATTGCGGTTGAGATCGATCCGCGCCGCCTCGCGCCCGCCATGACCGCGACCCTGGCAGTAGCTGGGGTCAATCGGGCAAGCCTCGGGGTGCAGAGCTTCGATCCAGAGGTGCAGAAGGCGATCAACCGGATCCAGAGCGCCGGGCAGACCGCTGCCGTCGTCGCGGGGCTGCGCGGAGCGGGCATCGGTTCGGTGAGCTTCGACCTGATCTACGGCCTGCCGAAGCAGACCGTTCAATCCTGCATCGACACCGTCGAGCAATGCCTCGCGATGCGGCCCGACCGCTTCTCGATCTTCGGCTATGCTCATGTGCCGGAATTCAAGAAGCACCAGCGCCGGATCTTGACAGCCGAGCTGCCGGATGGACAGGAGCGGCAGGCGCAGGCGGAGGCGATGGCGCGCCGTCTCGTCGCTGCCGGCTATGTCTGCATCGGGCTCGATCACTTTGCCCGGCCGGAAGACCCGATGGCTAGGGTGCTGTCGCAGGGCCGGCTGCACCGCAATTTCCAAGGCTACACCACCGATCCGTGCGAGGCGCTGATCGGTTTCGGAGCGTCGGCGATCGGGCGCCTGCCACAGGGCTATGTGCAGAACGAAGTCGTGATCGGGCGCTATGCCGAGCGGATCTCGGACGGCGCGCTGCCGACTGCGAAGGGCTATCGCATGGCACCGGAAGACAGGCTGCGCGCAGAGCTGATCGAGCGCGTCATGTGCGACCTGACGGTCGATATCGACGCCGTTTGCGCCCGGCATCCCGTCGATGCCGGCGTGCTCGCGACGTCGCGCCATGCGCTGGCGCAGCTCGCGCAGGAGGGCGTGGTCAACTTCGACGGCAGCCGCGTGCTGTTGCCCGGCGATGCGCGCCTGCTCGTGCGCAAGGTCGCCTCGACCTTCGACGCGCATCTGAACCATGCGCCACGGCAATACAGCCGCGCCGTCTGAGCCGTGCGTCAGGACAGGCCGAGCGGGCGCCGATAGGCTGCGAGAAAGAGCAGGAAGGCGGCGCACCAGCACAGGGCCGCGTAGCTCGGATGCAGCGGCGCGCTGACTTCCGAAAGCAGCCGCAACGGCGCTGCGGCAGCGCTCGTAACCAGCATCGCCTGTGAACCGACGGGGCTGGAAAAGGCCTGACGGGATTGCCGCCGGACCATGCTGGCCATGACGCCGAGGCACATCGCGCCGACGGTGCCCGCCGCCCAGGCGTGCAGAACCGCATTTCCGCTGACTCCCAGGCCGGCGGCGCGCAAAGTGTTCAAACCCAGGCCCAGCGGAATCCAGGCGTAGGCCAGGTGAACGGCGACAAGGCCTGCGTAATGGGCAACACGCCAGGGCCGCCAGGCGAGCCATCGGGTGGCTTGCAGGACCGCCGCTACCAGGCTGACAGGAGCTTGTCCTGCAGCGTCGCAAGTCCAGAGGCCGAGAGCGGCCACGAGCGACAAGGCGGCGGCGGCCTCGAAAGCGCGAGGCAGCCGCGGGCCGCATTCCTGCCCGTGCAGAGCAAGATAGGCGGCGGTCAGTGCCGGCGCGACACGTCCCGCGATCACCGCTACCAGCCCGATTTCGGCCGCCAGGGCGAGCCGCAGGCGCAAGCCGACGGCCAAAGCGTCGAGCGCGGTTTCCGATGCCGAGGCTCCAGCCAGAGCGACCATAAGAAGAACGATCTTGATTTCCCGTAGGGCGCCGGCCCCGATCACGCGGACGGCCACGACTCCCGCGACGCAGAGGATGAAGCCGGCCGCAATCGGGGCCGTGAACGCCGGATAACAGAACGGCATCGCACGGCCTGCCAGCCAAAGCGCTGCGAGGCTCAGCAAAAAAGCGCGCGACATCGCCGCCGAGCGAGTCCAGCGCGGCAATGCGGTGAGCAGGAAGCCGGCCATGACCGCCGGCATCATCCCGAACACCAGCATTTGGCTGTGCCAAGCTGCCGCTGTCATGCCGGCCGGCGAGAGGCCGGCGAGCCAGGGTGCAACGCCTGCGACGGCAGCGAGCGCGGCGAGGACGAAGAAGATGCGAAAGGGCCGGTGCGTGCATGCGGAGCAGTCGCCCCCGGCCGTCACGCGCCACCGCCTTGCCATTCGTTGATCGGCAAGGCTGCGGTCCCGAGGTCGAGCAGCCCGATGGCGCGCCGCGCGATCTGGTCGATCAGCTCCGCGATCGTATCGGGCATCAGATAGAAGGGCGGCACTGGTGGTGCGACGATGGCGCCGTATTCTGTAACTTGGGTCATGGCGCGGAGATGGCCGAGATGCAGGGGGCTTTCGCGCACGAGTAGGACCAGCCTGCGCCGTTCCTTGAGATGGACGTCGGCGGCTCGCGCCAGGAGATTGTCGAGCTGGCCGTAGGCGATCGCGGACAGGCTGCGGATCGAGCAGGGGGCGACGATCATCCCCGCCGTGCGGAAGGAGCCGCTGGCGATGGCGGCTCCGATGTCCGAAACCTCATGGTAGCGGGTGGCCAGTTGCCGGGCTCGCGCGGGCGCGGCGCTGTCGACCTCGGTCGCCAGTGTCCGTTCGGCGGCCGGAGAGATCACCAGATGAGTCTCGACCCTGCCCGTTTCGGCCAGCAATTCGAGTACGCGCAGGCCGATCGCCGCGCCGGAGGCGCCGCTGATCCCGACGATGACGCGGAGGCTCATCGCGCCGTTCCGGCCGGATGCAGGCCGAGCGACGGCCACAGCGTATCGATGCGGGCAATGACTTCCGGCGTCATGGCCATGGGTCGGCCCCATTCCCGCTCGGTCTCCGGCGGGAGTTTGTTGGTGGCGTCGATGCCGAGCTTGCCGCCCAGCCCCGGTTTCGGGGAGGCGAAATCGAGATAATCGATTGGAGTATCGGAGAGCGTGACGAGGTCACGGCTGGCGTCGCTACGGGTCGCGACCGCCCACATCACCTGCGCCCAGTCGCGCGGGTCGATGTCGCCGTCGACGATGATCACGAGCTTGGTGTAGCTGAACTGCGGCAGCAGCGACCAAAGCCCGAGCATCAGCCGCCGCGCCTGCCCCGGATAACGCTTGTCGATCGCGACGACCGCGATCCGGTAGGAACAGGCCTCCGGCGGCAGCCAGATATCGACCACTTCGGGAAATTGCCGCTGGAGCAGCGGCAGGAACAGGACATTCAGCGCTTCGCCGATCCGCGATGGCTCGTCTGGCGCGCGCCCGGTGAAGGTCGAGAGATAAAGCGGCGCCCGCCGCATCGTCACTGCAGTCACGCGCATGACCGGAAAGGGCTCGACCGCATTGTAGTAGCCGGTGTGGTCTCCGAACGGACCTTCCGGCGCCGTCTCGTCAGGCGATACCATGCCCTCGATGACGATCTCCGCCTCCGCCGGCACGGAAAGCGGAATGCTGACACAGGGGACGAGCGCCGGCCGCTCGCCACGCAGCAGACCGGAGAAGCGTAGCTCTGGAACGGTCTCCGGCAGCGGGAGCACTGCCGACAGGATCGTGGCGGGGTCGGCGCCGATCAAGACCGCGACCGGCATGTCGCGGCCGATCCGGCGCCACTGCGCATGGTGGCGGGCGCCGCCGCGATGGGCGAGCCAGCGCAGGATCACGCGGTCCCGCCCGAGCACCTGCATGCGATAAACGCCGAGATTGCCTTCATCCTCGGGCAAGGGGGCCGGCGGCATCGTGAGCACCAGCGGCCAGGTGATCAGCGGTGCAGCTTCGCCCGGCCAGCAAAGCTGCACCGGCAGCGCCGTCAGGTCGATTGCATCGCCTCGGAATACCCGTTCTTGGACCGGTGCACGTTTCATCTCGCGCGGCCGCATCGACAGGGCGGCGCGCGCCAGCGGCAATGATCGCCATGCCTCGACGAGCCCGCGTGGCGGGCGCGGTTCGCGTAGCTCGGCAAGCGCCCGGCCAAGGGGAAGCAGGTTCTCCCGCTCGACGCCGAGACCCCAGGCGACGCGTTCGACCGTACCGAAGAGATTGGTCAGCAGCGGCATGGACGAAACCGCGCCGTCCGCAAGCAGGGGGCGTTCGAAGAGAAGGGCCGGCCCTTCCTCTGCGATGACGCGGCGGTGGATCTCGGTGATCTCATGGACCACGCTGACAGGCTCGGCGATGCGCCGCAGCTGCCCAGCGGCCTCGAGATGGGCAACGAAGGCACTGAGATCGCGGAAGCGGGGCAGGGTGCGGATCGGCAAGGCATGGGCTCCGGTTGCCGGACGATGCGCCGTTTCATTCGCGATCGTCTTTGAGCCAGAGCAACGAAGATTCCGGCTTTCGGTCCAGATTAGGGGCCGGAGGTGACCGATGTCGGATCCACAGATGACCAGGTCGGCGGCGATTCCGGCGACGCTGCCGCCAGGACTGGCGCGCGCCGTCGCGCCATTGCCGCTTGCGCCGCTGCAGCCGTTGCTGGCGCTGATGCTGCATCGCATCGGCCGGCTCTATCCCGATCTCTACGGCCGTCTCGGCGAGCACGCGGACAAGCGCTTCGGCATCGATCCGACCGACCTGCCATTCGCCTTGCTGCTGGAGCCGAGCCTGCGCCAGCCCCGGCTATGCGCCGTGCGGGCTCTGCCTGCTCGCCTCGACGCCAGCATCCGCGGGCCGCTGGTGGGGCTCGTCGGCATGGCGGAAGGCACGCTTGACGGCGATGCGCTGTTCTTCTCGCGGATTCTCTGGGTGGAGGGCGATGTCGCGGCGGCTCTCGCCCTGCGCAACGCGATCGACGACGCCCGCATCGACTTCGGCGCCGTCATGCTCGGCCCCCTCGGCCAAAGACTCGGCCAGGTGCTGCGCAGAAAACTGCAAGGGCGGTCCGCCGCCGTCGGAGCCGAGACATGGAGCTGATTTGCCCTGCCGGGACGCCGGCCAGTCTCGAAGCCGCGGTTGAAGCGGGCGCCGACGCTGTCTATTGCGGCTTTCGCGACGAGACCAACGCCCGCAACTTCCCGGGCCTCAATTTCTCGCGCGAGGAGCTGCGCAAGGGGGTCGCCTTCGCCCATCGGCGCGGCGTCAAGGTTCTGGTCGCGATCAATACATTCGCCCGTGCTGGGGCGTTCGGCCTGTGGCAGGAAGCGATCGACGATGCCGTCATGGCTGGCGCGGATGCGCTGATCCTCGCCGACCTCGCGACGCTTGACTATGCCCATCGCCGGCACCCCGGCCAAAGGCTCCACGTCTCGGTCCAGGCCGGCGCGGCCAATCCCGACGCCATCCGCTTCTATGCCGAGACCTTCGGTGCGCAACGCGTCGTGCTGCCCCGTGTGCTGAACGTGATGGAGATCGCCTCGATGGTGCGCGAGACCTCCTGCGAGACGGAGGTCTTCGTCTTCGGTGGCCTTTGCGTGATGGAGGAGGGACGGTGCTCGCTCTCCTCCTACGCCACAGGCCAATCGCCGAACATGAACGGCGTCTGTTCGCCCGCGAGCCATGTGGCCTATGCCGAGCGGAACGGACATATCGTTTCCACGCTGGGCGGCTTCACCATCAACAGCTTCGGCAAGGACGAGCCGGCGGGGTATCCGACCCTGTGCAAGGGGCGTTTCGCCACGCCCAGAGGCTCCGGCTACATCTTCGAGGAGCCTGTCAGCCTCGACGCGGCCCTGATGCTGCCGGCATTGCGCGATGCCGGCGTGACCGCCTTCAAGATCGAAGGCCGACAGCGCGGGCGCGCCTATATCGCGGGCGTGGTGAGCTCCTTCCGCAAGATACTCGCGGCGATCGACGAGGGCCGCAGCCCTCCCGCAGTCAGCCTGGCGGCCATGGCCGAAGGGCAGGCCAGCACGGTCGGTGCCTATCGCAAGGGCTGGCGTTAGGCCCGCAAAGGAACAGGCGATGCAGCTTACCCTTGGACCCGTGCTCTATCATTGGTCGCCGGAACGCTGGCGCGATTTCTACTATCGCGTGGCGGACGAGGCGCAGGTCGACGCCGTGGTCGTCGGCGAGGCCGTCTGCTCGAAGCGCGCGCCCTTCAAGCAGGATTCCATCCCCGCCGTGGTCGAACGGCTGGAGGCAGCGGGCAAGCGCGTGCTGCATTCCAGCCTGATCCTGATCTCGCTGCCGCGCGAGCGCCGCCAGACCCGTGAGCTGATGCAGAGCGACGAGGCCGAGGTCGAAATCAACGACCTGACCTGTCTGGCTGGGCTGGCGTCGAGGCCGTTCGCGGTCGGCCCCTTCGTCAACGTCTACAACGAGGCAGCGGCCGGATTTCTGGCCGAGCGAGGCGCGACGCGCATCTGCCTGCCACCGGAGTTGCCGCTGCCTGCGGTCGCGGCCATCTCGGCGGCGGTGCCGCAACTCGCGACCGAGGTCTTTGCCTTCGGCAAGGTGCCTCTGGCGATGTCGGCGCGTTGCTATCATGCGCGTGCTCACAAGCTGACCAAGGACAATTGTCGTTTCGTCTGCGAGAAGGATCCTGACGGCATGCCCGTCAAGACGCTTGACGGCGCCGGATTCCTCTCCGTGAACGGGGTGCAGATCCTTTCGGATAGCTGCGTCAGCCTGCTGAGCGATATTCCTGCCTTGCGTCGTGCCAGCGTGGCTTCGCTGCGCCTCTCGCCGCAGGGCTGCGACATGGTCGCGGTCGCGCGATTGTTCCGCGACGTCGTCGGTGGGCGGATCGAGCCCGAGGAAGCCGAGAGGCTGCAGGGTGAAATCTATCCGGATGTGCCGTTCTCCAACGGCTTCCTGCACGGGATGGCCGGTCACGTTCATGCGGGAGCGGGCGGCGGCAGTTTGGGCGCGTTGCGCTGAAGCTCACCGGGAAGCGGGAAGGAGCCTGTCATGAAAGCCGGGCACGAGGGAGACGCCGACTATACGTTCGAGCCAAGCGCAGCGACCACCTCGGCGAGCCAACTGATCGGCCGCTTGCGACGAGTGCTACGTCCGGAAGATCTGGATTGCCCTTGCCGCGAGACGCTGAACGGGGCGCTCGCCCGCTTCGACGAGCAGGAACGTCGGCGTGAAACGCGCCGGCGGCTCGCCGCCGCGCGCGAGCACAAGGAGCGCATCGCTTCGATCCTGCATTTCCTGTCGGAGTTGGACGCCCTCACCGAAGCGGAAAGCGACCGAACCGTGTTCGAGGAGTTCGCGCTGCTGTTCGTCGAGATCACGCGCAGCGCGGACGCCGCGGTCTCGGCGTTGCGCGTCCTATAGGCCCGTCAAATCCGGCCTTCTCTTTGCGCTATCGCAAATTGCGATCGGCCCGCTCCCGTTAGTGTTGCGGTGCAGCGAGAAACCGATGAGTTCGCTGCGGTGATGGAGAAGTCAGATGTTCAGGACTGTTCTAACCGGCGCGATGATGGCTCTGGCGATCGCTGGCGCGAATGCCGCCGAGGTCGAAGTCAAGATGCTCAACAAGGGTGCCGCCGGCGCCATGGTGTTCGAGCCCGCACTGGTGAAGATCGCGCCGGGCGACACCGTGAAGTTCGTTCCCACCGACAAGAGCCATAATGCCGAGAGCATTCCCGAGATGATGCCGGCCGGCGCTGAGCCCTTCCTGGGCAAGATGAACGAGCAGGTCGACGTCACTTTCAAGGAGGCTGGCGTCTACGGCATCAAGTGCAAGCCGCATTACGGCATGGGCATGGTCGCGCTGGTCGTGGTCGGCGAGCCGACCAACCTGGATGCCGCCGCTGCCGCCAAGCACCCCGGCAAGGCCAAGCAGGTCTTCGCCGATCTGGTCGCCAAGGCGAATCAGGTCGCCAAGGCGCAGTAGCTCGAAACCCGATACTCGGGCGCGGCCGGATCTCTCGCGGCCGCGGGAAGGAGGGAGCCCATGGCACCCATACCGCGACTGCGGGCCTATGACGGGCCCGCTTTTCTGTCTTACGGCTTTCGGCCGTTCTTCCTCCTGGCCGCCTTGCAGGCCGGCCTGACGATGCTGGTCTGGCTGCCTTTCGTCACCGGCCATCTCGCCGTGCCCACCGCCTTCGCGCCGGTGGACTGGCATGTCCACGAAATGCTCTTCGGCTATCAGGCGGCCGCGATCGGCGGCTTCCTGCTGACGGCCATCCCGAACTGGACCGGGCGCTTGCCGGTGCTGGGCCGGCCGCTTCTGGTCCTCGTGCTGGCATGGCTCGCCGGGCGTCTCGCCGTCTCGGCCTCGGCCCTGATCGGCTGGCGCCTGGCGATGGCGATCGATGCGCTGTTCCTGCTGCTGCTCGCCGCCGCCGCTGCCCGCGAGATCGTAGCGGGGCGCAACTGGCGCAACCTCAAGGTCGTGGTGCTGATCGTGCTTCTGCTGGCGGCGAATCTCGCCTTCCATCTCGAAGCGGGGTTGACCGGAGGCGCCGGCGTCTCCCGCCGTTTCGCGATCGCCGCCGTCCTGATGCTGGTCATGCTCATCGCCGGACGGATCGTGCCGAGCTTCACGCGCAATTGGCTGGCGCAGCGCGGAGAGGGGCGGCTGCCGGCCCCCTTCGGCACCTATGACAAGGCCGTGCTCGCCGGCAGCGCCGTGGCGCTCATCTGCTGGATCGCGGCGCCGGACACGGTCACGACCGGCGTCGTGCTGATGATTGCCGCAGGCCTCCACCTCTTCAGGCTCGCGCGCTGGGCCGGCGACCGGACTTGGCGCAATCCTCTGCTCGTCGTCCTGCATGTCGCCTACCTTTTCGTGCCGATCGGCTTCGCTCTGACGGCCCTGTCGAGCCTCGGCTTCATCGCTCCCGCTGCCGGCACCCATGCCTGGACCGCCGGCGCCTTCGGGACGATGACGCTCGCTGTGATGTCGCGCGCCAGCCTCGGGCATACCGGCCGCGCTCTGACCGCCACGGCGGCGACCCAGCTCTGCTATGCGCTCGTCGTCATCGGCACGGTGGCGCGGATCTGCTCGGCATTCGGCCATGGCCCGGTCGCGCTGCTGCATGTCGCAGGGCTGGGCTGGTCTCTGGCCTTCCTCGTCTTCGCTGTGGCCTACTGGCCGGTCCTGACCGGCGTGCGTGTCGCGCCGAAGGCTCCCGCCGCCGCCCAGCGGGCCTGATTGGAGCATCGGCCCGAAAAGTCGACCGCGGCTTTCGGCAAATGCCGATGCAAAGAGCCAGATCATCGGACCGGATACGACATTCGGTCCGATGATCTAGCCGCAGCCGCCTTCATCGCGCTGCGGGTTGTTCAGGATCGGCCAAAAGCCGATGAGCCATGTGGCGAAGGACGCCGACCAGAGCCCGGCTGCGAGCGCATAGTGCAGACCGAGCAGGCTGGAGCCCACGCCGAGCTCGGGCAGAACGCGCATCACGGTCGCGGCAGCCATCAGCGTCAGCGCCAGCTTGGCCGCCGGCGGCAGCACGAGGTCGCGTCCGCTATGGCGCAGGCCCGCGATCACGAAGACTGCCATCACCGCCAGCCCGAGCGCCCCGACGGACAGCAGATGCAGTCCGGTTGCCGGGGCGACCGGGGCGCCGAGGCCGGCCAGCCCCAGCACCAGAAAGCCGAGGCCGCCGCAGGCGTTCGCCGCTGCGAGCGCAAGCACTTCCATGCGCAGAACGGCACGGCCGATGAACCACTCCGCCAGCCTGTCGAAGAAGGCGGCTGCCGCGGCGAGCGCAAGCCAGGCGGGCACGGCGGAGTCCGGCGCGACGAGTCCGGCGATGAGCTGGAGCCCCACGAGCCCGGCGGTCAGGTTCTGGCGACCGGGATGGGGCCGGTAGGGCGTCGTCTCGCCGCTGGGATCCAGCGCATGGTTGACGACCACGACGTTGATGCGGGCGATGGCCAGCGAGAGAAAGACCAGGAAGACGGCGAGCGCGGCCTGCAGCAGCCGCCCGGACAAGGCCGTCTCCCCCAGAATCCAGGCCACGCGGATCGAGAGTTCCAGCAGCGCGAACAGCATGATCCAGACGGCGAAGGAGCCGTGGCGGGTGGTGCGCCGGTCGATCAACGGCCGGGTGACATAGACGAGCAGCACGGCAAGGAAGGCGAGGTCGGTCAGCGCCGCCGGGATGATCAGGGCATCGGCGCCGAGGAAGCCGATCAATCGGCCGGGCAGCCAGAGGGCCAGCAGGAGCAGGAGCGCGCGTCCGCGGCGCGGCTTCGTATCGGTCCATTCCGGCATGGCCGAGCCGAGAAAGCCGGCGAGCGCAGCGCCATAGGTCCCGAAGATCATCTCGTGGGCGTGCCACTGCCCGGCCGGCACCTGCCGGGTGAAGGGCAGATCGAAGGCGAAGACCGTCACCCAGATCAGCGGCAGCAGCACCGCATGGGCCGCTGCCACGGGAAAGAACAGCTTCAGCGCTTCCGCGAGCAGCGGGTGGTCCGGTGAATGTCGGGTCATGTCACTGCCTGTCGCCATCGAACAGGTCCGCGAAGGAGGGGTCCTGCATCCAGGTCTGCACGGTCTCGAACACCGCGCGGTCGTCGCGTTGGCCGGGCACGCCGTAGAGCGTGCGCTCCGCGACGATGCCGTCCTGCCGGCCGGACACGACGATGCGATGGGCGAGCCTGACCGCCTCGGCGAGATCGTGCGTGACGAAGAGCGCGGAGAACTTCTCCCGGGCGGAGGCCGCAATAATCAGGTCCTGCAGGACACGCTGTAAGCCGACATCGACCGCCGTGAAGGGCTCGTCGAAATAGACGATCTCGGGGTCGGTCGCGAGAGCACGAGCGACGGCCGTCCGCTGGCGCATGCCGCCGGAAAGCTCCGCCGGGTACTTGTCGAGATCCCGCTCCAGCAGGCCCACCTCGGCTGCGCGCTGCTCGGCAAGCGCCCGGCGTTCGGCCCTGCCCATCCCGCGCGCGGCAAGCCCATAGGCGATGTTGTCGCGCGCCGTCAGCCAGGGCAGCAGACGCGGCTCCTGGAACACGACGGCGTGTCGCCGGTAGTGCCGGCGCACGCGTCCGCGCAACGGTTCGATCAGCCCGGCTGCGATCTGCAGAACGGTGGTCTTGCCGCAGCCGGAGGGGCCGACCAGCGCGACGACCTCGCCTTCGTGGAGGTCGAGCGTCAGATCCTCGAAAACCGGCCTGCCAAGAAAGGCGTGGCCGATGCGGTCGAGTTCCAGCCTCATCGCTTCACGCCCCAGGGCCGGCCGGCCTCGCGCCATTGTTCCAGCCGGTCGCGGACGGGCTGGAGCAGCGCGTATTCGGAGAACAGCGCAAAGCCGACGACGACGAGCACGATCGCGGTGACGCGCGCTATGTCGAACAGCGCACGTGCACTGGCGAGGTCGCCGCCGAGGCCGCCCGCGTTCGATAGGAGCTCCGCCATCACAGTGACCTTCCAGGCCGAGCCCGCTGTCGTCGTCCAGGCCGGGAAGAGATAGGAGACCATGTGGGGGGCGGTGACGGTCCGCAACCGCATGAGGGGGCCGGCGCGGAAAGAACGCGCCATGGCGTCGAGCCCCCGGTCGCGCGTGGCGACGCCTTCGAGCCCGCCGGCGAAGGAGATCGGCAGCGAGGCCACGACCACGGTCATGACGGCGGTGCCGCCGCCGGCACCGAACCAGATCAGTGCCAGCACGATCCAGGCAATCGGCGGCACGCCAAGGATGACGGTCACGACCGGGCGCATCAGCCGCATCGCCGCGAAGGAGTAGCCCGCCGCGATTCCGGCGGCCGTGCCGATCAGCACGGAGAGCGCGAAGCCCAGTCCGGCGCGCTCGGCCGTTTGGCGCGCCGCATGGCGAAAGGCTTCGTCCTGCGCCAGCCTGACGACCTCACGCGCGGTCTCCAGCGGCGCTGGCAGGATGAAGGAGCCATAGAGCTCATGCCCCGCCTGCCAGGCGGCGGCGATGCAGAACAGCCCGGCCGCCCCGGCCCAGCCGGACCAGAGATAGCGGCCGGCCCAGCCCAGGAAGGCGAGCCCGTGATGCATCGCGTCACAAGGCGTAGAAGGCGTCGCCCGGCAGCTTGCCGCCGATGATCCGCGGATCGTCCGCGGCGAGCGCGGTGAACAGCGCTTCCAGGTCCGGACGGGCCGCGGAGGCGGGCTGCGCGGCGAGGTTGCTCACCGGCGCGGCGCGGGTCAGCACGGGCGAGGGCAGCTGGAACAAGGTCGCAGCCTCGTTGGCGACGGCTGTCGGATCGGTGGCGACCGTGCCGAGCGCGTTTTCGATCGCGCGCTGGAGTGCGGCGATGCCCTCGGTGCCAATCTGCTTCGTCAGCGCGTCGGTGACGGCCAACCCAGCCTGCGGCAGGTTGGGGCGCCCGGTCGCCTCGGCCCAGAGCTTGCGCAGGTCGACTGCGCGCTCGAGCGGCTTGGCGCGCATCCCCGACAGCATGATCGCGCCCGAGGTCGCGGGCTCGGACAGCAGGGCGGCGTCGGCGCGGCCGCCGAGCAGGAGCTGGACCGCTTCTGGCGGCGTGCCGGAATAATCGATGTTCAGCTCCTCCGGCCTCAGGCCCTGCGCAGCGAGCACGCGGCGGAACAGGAAATCGGGCATGTCGTTCTTGAACGGCACGACGACCCGCTTGCCCTTGAGATCGGCCAATGTGCTGACCGTGCCGGCCGGCGCCACGACCTGAAGCAGGCCGTGGGTGAGGACATTGGCCAGCCGGATGCCGAGGCCGCGATTGTGCAGGTTGGCCGCGACATAGCTCGGCACCACCACCGCCTTCATGCCGCCTGAGGAAACGCCGGCGCGCATCTCGTCCGGCGTGCGCCAGATCCTGACCTCGACATTGTCGGCGAAGGGCTTGAGCGCCGGGTCCTTGGCGGCGGCGACGAGCAGCAGCCCGGGCGTCGCCGGCGGGCCCCAGAGCACGAGCGGCTCGGCGGCGCGCGCGAGATGTGGCACGGCGATGGTGGTGGCGGTGGCAGCCAGGAAGCGGCGGCGGTTGAGCATGCTGATCTCCTTGCCGCGTCGCCGTAAGCCGGCGATGCGGACCGTGATGTCTTTTTCAGAAGCGCGCCTTCAGCCCGGCATAGAAGGCGCGGCCGGTGCCAGGCAGGAACGCCGCCTGGTCGGAGCGCGCCTGATCGACGATCAGCGTCGAGGAAGCGTAGGTCTTGTCGAAGACGTTGCTGACTTCGCCGAAGGCAGTGACGCAGTCGTTGATCCGGTATTCGGTGCGCAGGTCGACCAAGGCATAGGGGTCCGCATAGAGCGTGTTCATGTTGTCGACCGGCGTCTTTTCTGGGTTCCAACGTAGCGAGGCCTGCAGCATCCAGGCCTGCGTCGCCTGGTATTGCAGCGTGGCGTTGATGAGGTGGCGCGGCGCGCCGGCGATGCGGTTGTTGCCGCGCGTCGGATCGTTGTCGAAGCGGAAGTCCTGGTAGGTGTAGGCGAGGCGTCCGGTCAGCTGCTCGAAGATCTTGGCGCCGAGCCCGAGCTCCACGCCGAAATGCGTGGTCTTGTCAGCATTGATCGCGCCAAGCGAGGCGCCGGTCGCGTCGCGCAGGCTGAGCAGCTCGTTGTCGACCCACGAATAGTAGACGACGCCGTCCCAGGAATAGTCGCCCTGTCGGCCGCGCCAGCCGCCTTCCAGCGTCGTGCCGGTCTGCGCCTTCAACGCGGGCGTGGAGAACACCGCCGCAGCCGCCATGGGCGCGCCGGGATTGGGGCGGCCTGGGCTGCTGTTGGGCGTGCCATTGATCGTGGCGAGCAGGTCCTCATGGGTCGGCGGCTCGAAGCTCTTCGACAAGGCCGCGAAGACGATCTGGTCCGTACTCGGCCGCCAGCTCAGGCCGAGGCTCGGGCTCCAGCCGTCATAGCTGCGCCCGTAGCTCGAGTCCTGCCGGGGAACCGAGCCGTTCGGCAGCAGGGCATAGGGCGAGGCGGGGTAATAGGCATTGGTCGGGCGGCGCGCGGCGGCATAGGTATCGCTGTTGTCGCGGGTCGCATGGGCATAGGAGATGGCCGGCGAGAGCGTCACGCTCTGCCAGACCGGGATGTTGGCGCCGGCATAGAGCGAGAGCGCGCTCGCATCGAGATCGCTCTCGCCGAACAGTGCGCCCGTAGTCCCGCCCTGGTTGAGATAGTTCTCGCGCTTCGCCGAGCCGACGACGTATTGCGCGGTCGTCTCGAAGAGCGGCAGCGGTGTAGCCTGGTCCGGCTTGTAGGCGTAGCGCGCGACGGCGGTGAAATCGCCGCCCTTGGTGACCCGGACGCCCGAGGAAATCGGGAAGCGGAACATGTCGTCCGTGTAGGTGTAGCCGAGGCCCAGATCGACGAGATGCGGCCCGAATTCCGCCGTCGTGCGATTGCCGATGAAGAACTGCTTCGTCTCGCGCCGCGGGCGGTCTCGCAGGACGTTGGGGCCGGGGTCGACCGCTATGCCATTGACCACGCGGGGGCCGCCATGAACCTGCTTCGGGTCAGTGCGCAGCCCCTGCTTGGTCAGCGGGCCGGCGACATCGAAGCTCAGATCGGTGTAGCCGATGAAGAAGCGGGTCTTGATGTTTTCGGTCAGGGCCACGCCGACATTGCCGCTGACGCTGGCGCGTTGCGATTCATTGTAGACGCGGTAGCCGTCGCGGCGGCTGAAATCGCCCTGGATCAGCGCGTCGACGCCCTCGCCGCGATAGCCGGTCTGATCGGAGAGATTGACCTGTCCGAAGCTGCCGCCCGAGACCTGCACCTGCGTGCCGGGCGCGCTGTTGCCGGTCGGCGAGACGAAGTTGAGGGCGCCGCCAAGCACCGTGGCGCCGAGCCGATGCGAGGTCTGGCCGCGATAGACCTCGATCGACTGCGCCTGGAGCGGGTTTGCGAGGCCGACGATGTAGGAGCCGTCGGCGCGGTTGAGCGGCAGCCCGTCGCGCAGCACGAGGATGCCGCGCTCGACCGGGTTCTGCTGCAGGCCGGAGCCACGGATCTGAATGCGTGGCTGGTCGTTGCCGCCGAAGAACTCCTGCACCACGACGCCGGGCGCGTCCTGCAGGGCCCGGGCCAACGTCAGGTTGCCGCTTTGCGGAATGTCCTCGGCCGTCAGCAGCGTCGCGCCCCCGGCGGTTGCGAAGAAGCGATCCCGCACGAAGGCCGGCACGCCGGCCGCGGCGCCCTCGACCACGATCGTGTCGAGAACGATCGCCGAGCCGGGGGAGGCTGACTGAGCGAGGCACGCCTGTGTCGACACGGTCGTCAGCAGAGTCGCGAGCGTCAGCCGACCGAAACCGGCGATCCGGCGCGGCGCGCGCGCAGCGACGCAGAGGTGTTCATTGCGGGTCG
Source organism: Allobosea sp. 47.2.35 (assembly GCF_024655635.1). Classification (GTDB taxonomy): domain Bacteria; phylum Pseudomonadota; class Alphaproteobacteria; order Rhizobiales; family Beijerinckiaceae; genus Allobosea. The sequence continues at coordinate 38,310 of NZ_JANLGI010000016.1, forward strand.
TCATGATCTCGACGCCTTCTGAAGAGTGGAACGAAAGAGGGAAGGCGGCGTCCGTCCTGTGGACTCGCTTCGCTGATGGCGGGACCGAGTCTGCCGGCGAGAGCCGGGGCCGGTGCGATTCAAACTGACGTTCCGCATGGGAGTATTTTAAATAGGAATTTCAGATGGCACTTTTCCTACGTGCGGAGGCGGAAGCTGTAAACTCCGATCTGCGGGGTGCGACATGTTGTTACATGTCTATGATTGTGCATTATCTGCTCAAGCGCTGCTGATTCTGATATTATATTTGAATTAATCTAGATTAAAGAAGATGTTGATGTGGATATATTACGCCGCGACCTCGGCAAAATGCTAGGGGATTACTGGGTCGCGGCAGGGAGAGACGGATTCTGGAATGCGGTTGACCCAATTCAGTGAATACGCGCTGCGGCTCCTCATCTTCGCGGCGGCTCATCCCGACCGCTTGGTCACCGTCGAAGAAGCAGCGGCCTCATACGACATTTCGCGAACGCATCTGATGAAGGTGGCCAACCTCCTCGTGCGGCACGATTTCCTCAAGGGCGTGCGCGGGCGTTCGGGCGGGCTGACGCTGGCGCTGCAGCCGGAGGCGATTTCGCTGGGTGCGATCATCCGCGTGACGGAGCCGGCCTTTTCCATCGTGGAATGCTTTGGCGAGGCGGAGGGGCGTTCGCTTTTGAGCCTGGATCGTTGGCGCGGCATCCTCTCCGGGGCGATGGAGGTTTTTCTGGCCGAGCTCGACAGATATTCGCTGCGCGACCTCGCCGCTGATCCCGAGCGTTTCGGCATCGGCCGGCCGGCTGCCTGAGATGTCCTCATATGCCCTGCGGCGATCGACAGCTGCTTGCGTCGGCGCAAAAGGCGCGCCGCCAGATTGCGCTAGATTGGAGCAGTTTTTCGGATGCTCGGGCGCGGTGCGCCCGGTTGAGATCGAGGTGGCTTGATGACGTTTCCGTCCTTTTTTGCGCAGGCTCCGCGCCTCAAGGTGAGGGATCCGCTCGCTGCCTTTCTCGGCGCCAGCGAAGATGGCATCCTGGATTACAGCTACGAGGATGCGGTGCGCCTTGCCGGCCATTCCTGCCCAGCCGTCGCAGGCGCCTATCTGATGGTCATCAACGGCCTTTCCTACCTCTATGAAGACGAACTGCCGGAGCGCGGCGGCGTCGAGGTGCTGATGCGGGACGAGCGCGACCAGGGGACGACTGGCGTTCTGGCCTCAGTCGTGACGCTGCTCACCGGAGCTACGGCGGAAAGCGGCTTTCACGGCATCGGCCCGGCGCATCGTTTTGCCCGGCGTGACCTGCTTCGGTTCGGGGCCGACATCGAAGGGGTCATGGCGCTGCGCCGCCGCGACACCGGGCAGGGGGTGGTTGTCGACATCGACACCGGAGCGGTGCCGCATGCCGAGGAGATGGCCGCCGTCATGCCTCGGGCCGTATCCGGGCAGGCCGATGAGGCGGGCCTCTCCAGCTTCGCCGCGCTCTGGCAGGATCGCGTCCGCCGCATGCTCATCGATCATGCGGACGATCCCAAGCTGATCCATCTCTACGACTGGGAGGCAGCCGATGCCCCGGTGGCCTGAGGGGCTCGTCGCTTATCGGCGTTCGCCAGAGTTTACCGAAGACACCATTCCGGGCGGCCTGCTCAAGGCTCATGCCACGAAGCCGGGCGTCTGGGCCAAGCTGCATGTGCTCGCCGGCTCGTTGCGCTTCCGCGATCTGCAGAACGGCGAAGAATTGCTGCTGTCAGAGGGCGTCCATCCGCAGATATTCCCGGCCTCGTTGCACGAGGTCGAGCCTTGCGGCCCCATTCGCTTCTTCGTGGAGTTCTACAAGCCGCAGTGAGGCACGCGGATCATCCCGCTACTTCACGTTCTCGGCGAGCCGTTTCAGCGCAGGCGCATCGCAAACCACGAGCTTCTGCCGGCCGCCTTCGACCAGTCCCTGCGTCTCCCAGGCGCTGAGGATGCGCGAGACCGTATGCAGGGTGGTTCCGGTCATTTCTGCGATGTCGCGGCGCGAGATCGGAAAATCAACGCGCATGCCGGCCACATCGCGTTTCCCGGCCTGCTCGATCAGTCGCAGCACGGCATGGGCCACGCGGCGCTCGACTTCCTCGGTGGACATCTCGCGGATGCGTGTATGGGCCTCGTCGAGACGCTGGCCGATGGTCCGTATGGCGTTCATCGCCAGGTGCGGATTGTCTTCGACGAAGCTGTCCCAGGATTCGCTCGGCCATGCCGAAACGAGGCTGTCGACGGCGGCCGTCGCGGTTCCCGGATAGTCGGGGCGGCTGAGTGCGCGCGTAAAGCCGAACAGGTCCCCGGGGTGGACGACACGGACGATGATCTGCTGACCATCACGCGTCACCTGCGTCACCTTGAGCCGGCCATGCAGCAGGAGATAGAAGGCCTTTGCCGGATCGCCCTGCTCGAAGACCGCCTCGCCCTGGGGAATTCGCCGCGCGCTCGCTTGCGCGGTCATGCGGTCGAGCTGCGCGTCGCTCATGGCCGCGAAAAGCGGGATGCTACGCAGCACGCTGCGATCCAAAGCCACGGTGCTGCCTTCCCTGTGCGCGGTTCCAAACGTGCCCGCATTCTGATTTCACGCAGACGGGATGCGGAATAAGACCGCAATCGCGACAGGGGTTCAAGTGCGTCACGATATCCCGGAGAGCGCGATCCTGGCGCCTGCCAACAGGCATATCAGAGCCGCATAGCCGATCAGGGCGCCGGCCAGCACCACGTTCTCCCGCTGCAGCTGCATGAAGCCCAGCACGACGAGTATCGCCTTCGTCAGGCTGAGCGCCGCGATGGCCGCGCCCCGAAACCCGGCGGGCAGGACGGAGGCTGCGAGCAGGCTCAGCCCCGTTGCAACGAACAGGCAGATGAGAATGGCCGGGAGGGGCAGGGCAGGAGAAAAACGCATGTCAGCCGAGATAGACGACGGGGAGGATCAGGAGCCAGACGAGGTCGATCAGGTGCCAGATCGTGGCGACGCCGGCGATATGCCTCGGCGTCGGTCGCCAGGCGACGAGCAGCAGCAAGCCGGCGACGAACAGGACATGAGCGAAGTGGAAGCCGACGATGAGCATGTAGAGCTCGGCGAGGCGTGCTTCCATGGCGGCCAGCGCCGGAAGTTCGTGGGTGAACGCGACGATCTTGAGGCCGCAGAATATGAGGCCGCCCAGAGCTGCGGCAATGAGATTGCCTAGTGGCTGCCATCCGGACGCCGCCCGAGCGGCGAAGAAGCCACTGGAGACGAGTATGGCCGTGGCGATGCCCGCGAGCGGAAGGTCGAGTTCGCCGCGCACGGCAGCCAGCGCAGCGGGATCGAGCATTCCCAACAGCAGGAAGGCGCCGAGCAGAGCGCCGAAGACGGCGAGCTCGCTCCAGATCAGGATCCAGAGCAGGAGCTCGATGCCACTCCCGGCTTCCGGCTGCGTGGTATCCAGGCCCTCGCGTAACGCGACGTTCATGCCGGCAGCAGCCTGCGCAGCCGGTCGCGCCAGCTCTGCTCGCGGACCAGCCGGAAGCCGAGATTGTCGGGCGGAGTCGCCACCGAGCAGCCGCCCGCCTTCGGGTTGCGAATGAAGAAGCTCATCGGGGCGCGATGCTGGCCCTCGACGACATAGATCCCGCAATTGGTGGTCTCGCTGGTCGTCCGGCCGGCAGCATCCTGCGTGACGCGCCGTAAGCAGGTCTGCGTCCATTCCCAGACATTGCCGGCGATGTCGTGGACGCCGTGCTCGTTCGCGCCGAAGCTGCCGATCGGCAGGGGGGCCGGGTCGGAAGCTGCCTTGCGATTGGCTTCTCGTTCGTAGTCTGCAAGCCAGCGCAGCGCCGGGTTGGTCTCGCTGCCGTCCAGGCCCCGCGCGTCGTCGACGAAGCGCGAGCCGGCGGCCTGAGCCCATTCGCCATCGCTCGGCAGACGCCAGGCGGCGGCTGTCTCGCGAGACAGCCAGTTGGCGTAGTCGATGGCGTCGGCATGGCTGACGCCAGTCACCGGCAGGTCTCCGCGAGCCGCCGCATGATCGAGGTTCCTACAGGCCCCGGCGCTGATGCAGCGCGCAAAATCAGCGGCGGTTACCTGATACCGCATGATCTCGAGCGGCTGCGCGAGCCGGACGGTCACGCGCGGGGCGTCGATCGGGCGGCCCGCGCGGCTGTACTCGCCGTCGACGCGGTGCAACAGCGTCGCCGGAGGCACGATGGCCGTTTGGGGCATGGGGAAGGCCGGTACGGCGTGGTTCGCGGGGCCGGCGAGCAGAAGTGCTGCGGCACCCGCCATGAACAGGAAGCCGAGGGAAGTCGTCAGTCTCGGCAGTGAAGTGTTGAGCGTCGTACCCATGGCCGGAAGCCCTATTGGGAAGGAGCCTCCCCGCTGGTCGCGGGGAGGCTGAGAGAAGTCAGATGCCGGCCGGGGCCACGATCTGCTTCATCAGGTCGTCGTTCCACTCGCCTTCGACCTTGAAGTGGCCGGCGGCACCGAGTTCGAACGCCTCGATCAGGTTGTGGTTGACGTAGGCGTAGATCCCCGGCTGCAGGAAGGTGTAGAGCGCCGCCCCCGCACAGCCGCCGGGGATGAACCAGGTCTCGAGGTCCCGCTCTGGCGGGTTCCGGAACTTGCCCGTCGCCCAGACATAGTCGCCATGGCCACCGATCAGGTGCGGGCGGGTGTCACGGTTCGCCTGCGAATGCAGGATCAGCACCGTCTCGCCGACCTTGGCGGTGAGCGCGTTCTTGCCGGTCAGGGCGCCGACCTTGCCGTTGAAGACGACATGGCTCGGGGTCAGCGTGCGCATCGCCTTGGCGACATCCTCATGCGCTTCGCCAGGGCTGGCATAGCGCTTGAACTTGCCGTTCTCGTCGCGCGGCACGTAGAAGTCCTGCTCGCCGACATAATAGGCCTTGTCGTACTTCAGCGGCTTGCCCTGATGGTCCTTCAGTCCGTCGCGCGGCAGCACCGTGATGGCGCCGTTCATGCCGGCCGTAACGTGCCAGGGCACCATGCCCGGAGGGGCGCAGTGGTAGACGAATACGCCCGGGCGGGTGGCTTTCCAGCGCAGCACGACCTTCTCGCCGGGGTTGACCTCGGTCAGGGCGCCGCCGCCGAGCGCACCTGTCGACGAATGGAAGTCGATGTTGTGCATCAGCTCGTTGGTTTCGGCGTTGATCAGCGTCAGCTCGACATAGTCGCCCTCGTGGACAACCATCATCGGGCCCGGGACCGTGCCGTTGAAGGTAAAGGCGAAGGTCTCGGTTCCGGCGTCGTCAAGAATGATCTTCTTCTCGCGGATGGTCATCGTGAACTCGACGACCTTGGGGCCTCCGGTCGCGACCTGCTCATGCGCATGCACGAAGGGGGGATCGACCAGCTTCGGCTTGATGCGCGGCAGCTTCGCAATATCGGCGGCGGTGGCCTTGGTCATCACGGCCTGGGCCTGCGCCGGTGCAGAGGCGGCCTGGACGATCGCCCCGGTGGCTGCCGCCCCCGCCAGTATGCTACGGCGGGTCAGTTTGAGTTCTTCGCCCATGGCTTGTCTCCTTCCAATGACCGTCAATGGATCGGTCATGAGCACTTTAGGAGCCTGGCGAATTCGATCTTTGTTGCAGCACAACATCTCTGACGATTGCCGCTGGACACTAGGTCACTCGGCGGCGACCATTGCTGGCTCCCAGGCCGGCTCATAGGTCAGCGTTACGGTGACGCCCGTGACGCCCTCGACGGCGCCGGCGGCAAAGGCCACGGCCTCCTTCAGGAAGCCGGTGAGCGGGCAGCCACGCGTGGTCGTCGTCATGGTGATCGCGACCGAACCGTCCGGCGCCGCCGCGATCGCGTAGATCAGGCCGAGGTCGATGATGCTGCGGCCCATCTCGGGGTCGAGCACGTCACGCAGCGCGATCTCGACGAGGCGCTCCAGATTGGTGCTCATCCGTGCGCCCTCCCGCCGCCATGGCGCACGAGCAGGCGATAGGCCGTGCCGGACGCGTCGAAATTGCCGGCCCATTCATGCTGGCGCTTGGCCAGTTCCGGAAAGAGGAAGACCGGCTCGCGGGCGAGCAGTGCGAACAGCACATCGCCGGGCTGCAGCGCCTCGAGTGCTTCAAGGATGCGCACCATCGGCTCCGGCGGTTCGAGATCGATCAGGTCGAGCTCCTCGACGGGGTCGCCCCAGAAGATGGCGGAGGGGCTGCTGCCCGTGGCGAGCCCGGCCTCGGCCTGCATCTCGGCGACAGGCGAAAACACGACTTCCCAGTCGCCGCCGTCGAGCGGGCGGTCACTGGCGGAGAAGCCGCGATTGGCCATCACCGAGAACAGCGGCACCGGCCGGAAGGGCGCGACGAGGCGCAGGGACTCGCCCGGCGCCAGCGCGCCGACGGCCTCCATGATCGCCTGGAACGGCTCCTCGCCGGCCAGCAGCATCGGGCGGACGTCAAGCTCGCGGATGGGCGATGGTTCCGGTGTGGACATGGTCCGGTCTCCTTTCCTCTGCCCGAGCGGCGAAGAGCCTGGGGCGTTCATGCGCCGGCGGCCGGTCGGCAGCCTTGATCTGCGACAAGCGGCGGATGTGGACCAGCTCGGCGGCGATGCCGATCGTTCCCGCCAGGCCGATCGCCATGCTCGATCGGAAGCCGCCGGTCGCCTCCATCGCGAGCGCCGCCGTTCCGAACGCGACCCCTGCATAGTAGAGCAGGAACCACCAGCCGGTGCGCGGCATGGCGACGAGATCGCCGACGCGCGGCGCCGGGCCGCGCCCGAGCCGGGGCGCATAGGTTTCGAGCCAGGTCATGAAGGAGACGATCTTCACGAGCTGCGCCAGCGTCAAGCCGCCAAGCCAGCCGAAGACGACGAGGAAGACGAGTGCCGCGATCGAGCCGTCCCCGGCATGGGCCACGACGGCGACCGGCAGCAGCGCCAATCCAAGCGCGAGCGCCGCAAAGGCGGGAATGCTGGCGAGCATGTTGATCTCCAGCGCCTTGCGCCTGCGGGCGCTGTAAAGCGCGAGGATGCCCCGGCCGTAGAGGAGGCTGGCCAGGACGAGCATGATGAGCGCCGCTACGATCCAGGTGGCGCCGGGCTCGATGCCGGCGAAGGGGGCGGCGAGGCCCGCGAAGGCGAGGCCGAGCCCCAGGCTGGCCAACAGCAGCACCGGGCGCACCCCGCGTGCGGGCGGCTCCGGCGCCATCATGAACATGACGAAGAGGCGGTAGCTGACGCCGAAGGCGATCAGGCCGAGCCAGCCGCCCAGGCCGAGCAGGGCGTGGAAGGGCAGGCCGTCGGGAAGCAACGCGACGTGGCCGAGCCAGCCACCGCGTCCCGACAGGAGCGTGGTGAAGGCCGCGCCGCTCATCGCCGTGGCTGCGAGGCAGGCGAGGCCGACGAGGACGAAACGGGCGAACAAGGCGATGGGCCTCGCGTTCAGCAGCGTCGCGGCCAGCATCAGGCCGAGCAGGGTCAGGCCCGAGAGCAGCGCGGCGCCGCCCAGCGGCAGGAGGTCGAGCGGGGCGTCGATCCAGCCGGCCAGCGTGGCGAAGCCGGTGCTGAGCAGGATGAGGCCGGCGGCCAGCGCGGCCAGCACCGGCAGAGCGAGTTGGGGGAAGGCAAGCGGGCGGGAGACCAGAACCGGCACGAACTGCAGCAGCGCGCCGGCCATGGCGAGGCTGAGCCAGCCGACAGCCACGAGGTGGACGAGGACGAGTGTCGCGGGCTCCCCGAGGCCGGCGGCGGGATAGCCGATGCCGGCGACGGCGAGAGCCTCGGCCGCAAGCAGGAAGGCGAGCGCGGCCGCGAAGTAGCTCATCGTCCAGCGGGACAGCGATGCCATCGGCATGGCTGCGGTCTCCCGGATGCGAAGCGGTCAGTGACCGCAGGTGCAGGAATGGCCTTCGTCATGGCCGCCGCAATCGGCGGCATGTTCATCGCTGCCGGCTTCGTTGCGGCCGATCTCGACCTGCCAGATCTCCGGACCCTGGACGATGTAGCCCCAGGAATAGACGCCGGGATAACGCGCGTCGATCTGCCGGCGCAGCGGCGCGGGATCGTGATCGTTGACGATGCTGAAGGCATCGCCGGGGGAGAGCCGCTCCAGGATGCCGAAGATCGTGGCATGGCGCACGACCGGCGGAATCGTGCGCACGTCGAGCGGTTCGAGAGGCTGGATGGTCATGGTTCGGCTCCGGTTGCGGCCCCGATGCGGGCGGCTCTCCAGCCTAACGGAGCCCTCCCTGCGGCAATTTGCCGAAGCGCAAACTGCGCGCTTTTGGCGGCCTCACTGTTCGAGGAAGAGCAGGACGGCGGTGGCGAGCGACATCATGACGGCGGCGGCGACGCCGCCTTTCTGGAGCACGCCCATCCGGTAGAGCAGCAGGGCCATCACGATGATCGCGGGCGTGGCGACGACGAGACCCATCTGAGCGTCGGTCATGGCGTTCTCCTCAACGCTTGTCTTGACGTTCGAGCCCTCATCCTGAGGAGCAGCGGAAGGCTGCGTCTCGAAGGATGCTCCAGATGGTTCCGGAGCCTCCTGGAGCATCCTTCGAGACGCCATTTCTGGCGAAACGGCTCCTCAGGACGAGGGCTTGCTTTTGGCTTCGGGCACTCAGGTGGCCAGCGCGCGGTAAATCGCCGGCAGGGCGGCCGGCAGGCGATCGAGCCGGGCGACCACGGCGTGGCCATTGCGGCCGAAGAGATGCGGGATGTAAGCGCGCGATTCCCGGTCGACGGTGACGGCGAAGACGCAGATGCCGGCGCGCCGCGCCTCGATCACCGCCATGCGCGTATCCTCCATCGCGAAGCGGCCTTCGTAATGGTCGATGTCGTTGGGCTTGCCGTCGGTCAGGACGAGCAGGAGCTTGCGCCGATCGGGCCTCGCCTTCAGGCCGGCTGCGGCATGGCGGATCGCCGTGCCGATGCGCGTGTAGTAGCCGGGCTTCAGGGCGGCGATGCGCGCCTCCACCGCCGGTCCCATCGCTTCGTCGAAGCGCTTCACCGTCTCGATCCGCACCCAGTCGCGCCGGCGCGAGGTGAAGGTGAGGATCTCGTGGCGGTCGCCGCAGGCGGCCAGGCCATGGGCAAAGACGGTGAGCGCCTGCTTCTCGACATCGAGCACGCGCAGATCGTCGAACCAGGAATCGGTCGAGAGCGAGACGTCCATCAGCGTGGTCACGGCGAGGTCGTGCGCCTGCGGCCGGCTCGCCAGATGGATGCGGTCGCTGCCGGAGCCGCCGGCGGCGAGATCGGCCTGGCGGCGCACCACGGCGTCGAGGTCGAGATCGGGGCCGTCGATCTGGCCTCGCTGCGGCTCGCGGAGCGGCCGCAAGGCCTCGAACTGCCGCCGCACTTGGCGCACCAGCGCGCGGGTCGCGGCATCCTGCACCGGCGGCACCAGCTCCTGCTGGGCCAAACCGGCAAGCACGCGGCAATGATCCTCACGATAGGAGGCGCTGCGGAAATCCCATTCCGGATAGGACAGGGCGCCGGCGATCGCCGTCTCGTCCATCGCCTCCGGGGGCAGGTCGAGATCGAAGCGGAAGCGCGAAGCCGGGCGGCCCTTGCGCTCGCTCAGGACCATCTCGTCGAGCTCGTCGGCGGCTTCCGGGTCATGTTCCTCGCTGTCGTCGGAGGGACGGTCGACCGCGACCATCTCCGACATCGCCAGGATCTTCTCGAAGCGGTTGAGGATGAAGGGGCTGCGCTCGCGCCACTCTTCCGCCGTCTCGTCGCGGCTGGCGGTATAGGCCTTCATCTGCTCCTCGGCCCTCGTCGAAGCCGGCGGCGGCTGGTCCTCGTCGCGCCGGCGCGTGCGGGCGGGAGCGACCGCGCTCGCCAACGGCCAGAGCGGCACGCCGAGGGCCGGCAGATAGCGGGCCGGCGCAGCCATCGACCAAGCCGCGGACGAAAGGTCGACGTCGTCGCCCCGCAGCAGCGCGCAGATGAGCGCCTCCACTTTCGCCTCGGTCGCGGGCAGGCCCTGGCGGTGCCGGCCGGCCAGCGTCGCCTCGGCAAGCCGGCGGTAGACAGGGACCAAGCCGGCGAAGCTTTCGAGAACGGTCGAGACCAAAGCGCGTGCCGCCGCGATCAGGGCAAGGTCGCGCCGGAGCGGATCGCCCTGCGCCACCGGGGCGGGCGGCGCAGCCGACATGGCGGCAGCGAGCCAGACATACAGATCGCGATTGAGGCTGCGCTCCGGGAAGAGGGCGATCTCGGCCGGAAGCTGCAGGCTGTCCGGCGTGCGGAGCGCCTGGACCAGCCGCTCCTCGCCGAGGCCGACGCGCTGACGCAGCCGCAGCCGGTGGGTGGCCGCGCGCCCGCGTGCCGGAACGATCCTGACGCCCGGCTCACCGCCGAAGCCGCGGAAGCAGACGGCCAGCGTCGACGTGATCGAGGACAATGCCACCGCAGCTTCGGGATGATGCGGCAAGCTGGCGGTATCGCCGACCAGCTTGTGCCAGAAGCGCCCGACCGTCTCTTCCATTTCCAGGAAGTCCAGCATCGCGGCGCTCCTAGGCGAGGACGGCGCGGGCGATTTCGACCAGCCCCGCGCGGACTTCGGGTTCGTCTGTCAGCGGCTCGATGATCGCGGCCATCACGGCTTCCTGCCGAGGCAGGCCGGCGGCGATCAGGCTTGCGGCATAGACGAGGAGGCGGGTCGAGACGCCTTCCTCGATGTCCTGGCCCTTGAGCGTGCGCAGACGACGGGCGAGATCGACCAGCGGCGCGACCGCGGCCTCGTCGAGCCCGCTTTCCTGCGCGACGACCGCGATCTCCTGATCGCGCGGCAGGAAGTCGAAGCTGATCGAGACGAAGCGCTGCCGGGTCGAGGGCTTCAGGTTCTTCAGAAGGTTCTGGTAGCCGGGGTTGTAGGAGACCGCGATCATGAAGGAGGGCGGGGCCGCGAGCAGCTCGCCGGTGCGCTCCAGCGGCAGGATGCGCCGGTCGTCGGTGAGCGGATGCAGCACCACCGCCACGTCCTTGCGGGCCTCGACGATCTCGTCGAGATAGCAGAGCCCGCCCTCGCGCACGGCCCGCGTCAGGGGGCCGTCGACCCAGACGGTCTCGCCGCCCTTGAGCAGGTGGCGGCCGGTGAGATCCGCAGCGGACAGGTCGTCATGGCAGGAGACCGTGAAGAGCGGCAGGCCGAGCCTGCCGGCCATGTGCGCGACGAAACGGGTCTTGCCCGATCCGGTCGGCCCCTTCAGCAGCAGCGGCAGGCGCCGCTCCCAGGCCTTCTCGAACAGGAAGAGCTCGTTGCCGGAGGCGGTGTAGGCGGGGATGTCCGCGGGCGCAGGGATGGGCAGGCCGGCGGACGGCTTCTGGATCATGTTCATGCTGGTGTCCTCACGCGGTGGTGCGGAAATGGAGGCCCGGCGGCGGGGGCGCCGCCGGGCGAAGGTCCGTCATTCGGCAGGCTGGGCGAGGCCGATCGGCTCGGCACTCCGCTCGCGGCCGGGCACCAGGACGGCCCAGGCGAACATCAGCGCCGCGAGCACCACCGCGACCCCCGAGCCGAGCCGGATCCAGTAGAACAGGACAAGGTGCTCCTGGACCTCCATGAAGAACTGGCCCATCACGCGCTGGAGGTGGATCTGGACAACGCCCGCGAAGGTCAGGGCAAAGGTCATCACGATCATCGCCGAGCACATGAGCCAGAAGCTGACGATCGAGAGCCACTGGTTGTAGGGCGCGCGGCCCTTCAGCTCGGGGATCGCATAGGCCATCACGGCAAGGTTCAGCATCACATAGGCGCCGAAGAAGGCGAGGTGGCCGTGGGCGGCGGTGAGCTGCGTGCCGTGCGAGTAGTAGTTGACGAAGGATAGCGTGTTCAGGAAGCCCCAGATGCCGGCGCCGATGAAGGCCATGACCGAGCATCCGACCGACCAGAGCAGGGCGGCGCGGTTGGGGTGGTTGCGGCCCGCCTTCCAGGTCATGTGCACCGTGAAGAGGATCATGGTGAAGAACGGCGCGACCTCGAGCGTCGAGAACAGCGAGCCGATCCACTGCCAGTATCCGGGCGCGCCGATCCAGTAATAGTGATGGCCGGTGCCGAGGATGCCGGAGAACAGGGCGAGTCCGACGATGACGTAGAGCCACTTCTCCACGACCTCGCGGTCGACGCCGTTGAGCTTGATCATCAGGAAGGCCAGGACGGAGGCCATGATCAGCTCCCAGACGCCTTCCACCCAGAGATGGATGACATACCACCAATACATCTTGTCGAGCGCAAGGTTGGCCGGGTTGTAGAAGGCGAAGAGGAAGAAGATCGCCAGGCCCCAGAGGCCGAAGAGCAGGATGTTGGTGACGGTGGTCTTGCGGCCCTTCAGCGAGGTCATGGTGATGTTGAACAGGAAGATCAGCACGACCACCACGATGCCGACCTTGATGATGAAAGGCTGCTCGAGGAATTCCCGCCCCTCATGGATGCGGAAGAGATAGCCGACGACGGCGATCGCGGCCGCGATGAAGAACAGCCAGAACTGCAAAACGGCGAGCTTGCGGCTGTAAAGTTCGGTCTGCGCCTCCTCGGGCAGCAGATAGTAGGTTGCGCCCATGAAGCCGAGCAGCAGCCAGACCACCAGCGCATTGGTGTGGATCATGCGCACGATGTTGAAGGGCAGCAGCTCAGACAGCGTGTTCGGCAGCACGTAGATCAGGCCGGCGACCAGCCCGAAGGTGACCTGGGCGAGGAACAGCGTCAGCGCGCCGTAGAAATACAGCATCGCGACGTTCTGGGTCTGATATCTGGTCGTATTGTAGCCTGGCATGGCTCTCTCCTGTCGCGACATCTCAGCCGGCATCGTTGGGCGGCCAGTTCTGGGTCTTGATCCGGCTCGTCCATTCCAGGAAGTCGGCGAGATCGTTGAGTTCCTGCTCGGTCAGGTTGAACTGCGGCATCTGGCGCCGGCCCTCGATCCCTGTCGGCTGGGCCGCCATCCAGGCCTTCAGGCTCTCGCGGGCGCCGGCCGCGTCCTTGTCGCCGCCGTAGCGCTTCCAGACATTGCCCAGTTCCGGCGCGAAATAGGCACCTTCGCCCAGCAGCGTGTGGCAGTTGATGCAGGAATTGCGCTCCCAGACATGCTTGCCGCGGGCGACCGCGGGCGTCAGCGTCGACTCGTCGGTGGATTTCGTCCGCATGTACCAGTGGCTATGGGCTGTGAGCCCGACGAAGATGGCGAAGAAGAAGATCGATCCGCCGTAGAAGACATTTCGGGCTCCCGCCTTTGTCAGACGTTCGGCCATGCGTGCACCCTTCCGTTGCGCCTTGTTGAGGCGACGCCGGCACCGCCGGCTCTTGACCCGCCGCGCGGGCAGGGAAGACCGGTCTTATCGGCCGCGGCGCCCGGCCTCTTTGCGCTTCGGCAAACAATCCGCCGACCCCTGGGGCCATCCATCCGGGTATGGCCGCGTCGCGTGGCGCAGCTTCGCCGATCAGCGTGGTGCCGGGCCGGCTAAACGGGCCGTGGCGAGGTCGACTAGGGCCGGTACGCTCTGGACCAGCAGTTCCCGCCTGCCACCGCCGATGATGCCCTGCCGCTCCCAATTCGTGAGAATGCGGGATGCGCTGTGCAGGGTCGTTCCCGTGAGCGCGGCAATGTCCTGCCGCGTGATGGGGAAATCGACCCGAATGCCCTTCTCGTCCTGCCGCCCTGCCTGATCAATCAGGCGCAGGACAAGATGGGCGATGCGGCGGGGAACATCGAGAGAGGCTATCTCGATGAGCCTGTCCTGAGTGACGGCCAGGCGGCGCTCTAGAACCCCCAACAGCCCGATCGCCAGGCCCGGCATGTCGTGCAGGAACCGGTTCCAGGTCTCGATGGGCCAGACGGCGAGCAGGCAGTCGCGCTGGGCGATAGCGGTGGTGGTCTGCCGGCTACCTTGCGTTCCGCCAGCGGGCCCGAAAGGCTCGCCCGGGTGAGCGATCCGCAGGATGACGCCGCCGCGGTGCCTACTGGCTCGCGAGAGCTTCACATGCCCGGACAGGATCAGGAAGAACTCGCCGACCGGCGCTCCTTCGGAAAACGCGCGCTCACCTTTCGCAAGATGCTGCAATGACGCCGCTGACGCGATGGCACGTCGCTCGGCATCGGACAGCGCCGCAAAGATCGGCAACCTTCTCAGATTCTGGGGAGTGAGTGTCATGACCGCGTGAAGGGGATGTCCGGAATCGCCAGGGGCGGCCGGATGCCGAGGGCAACCAAGGCGGGCTTTCCGTGTTTCGGAACGCTGCCCGTGATCTCAGCTAGTCGATCCAGAATCAGGCATGTTTGCGCTGCAGCAAACTCGGCGGTCGAAAGCTGCGCTAGGAAAAGCTTTGCGTCGCTCGTCTGTCGGGCAGGCTACCGCAGCACAGATCGTGGCGGGAGAGGGGCGCCGCGGTTTCGAAGGATTCGAACGGTTCAGTTTGCGCTACATCAAACTCAGCTCACAAATCGGGCGTGTCAGCACTTGTGAGGCTGTACAGCGGCGCAGAGCTGCTTATTCTCCTTCCTCGATCTCTAATCTGGCGACGGCGCGATACGTGATCGGCCGTCTTGGAGAAGGAAAAGAGATGGCGACGGAGACTGCGGGGGCGAGTGGCCCGGAAGCCGCTCCGGAGCGGCCGACGAAACGGGCCGAATTACTGGCTTTCCTGACGCTGGCCGTGCTGATTTGGCCGATCGTTGCCGTGGGCGTCGTCGGCGGATACGGCTTCCTGGTGTGGATGTCCCAGATCATCCTGGGCCCGCCCGGGCCGCCGCATTGAGGCCGGGCGATGGAACGCTCCGTCATCGATCGTGGGCGCCGTAATTTCCTGACGGGCCGGCGCCTTTCGCCGCCCGACAGGCCGCGCCCGCCCTGGGCGCGCGCGGCTTCCGTCGCTGCCGCCTGCACCGGCTGCGGGGCCTGCGTGCCTGCCTGTCCGCAGGGGATCGTCGCGCTCGACGAAACCGGCCGGCCCGCCCTCGATTTCTCGCGAAACGACTGCAGCTTCTGCGGCGCCTGTGCCGAGGCTTGTCCGGAACCGGTCTTCGACCGGGCCATTCCGGCCTTCGAGCATCGGGCCGTCATCGGCGCGGATTGCTTCGCCGGACGCGGTATCGTCTGCCAGAGCTGCGGCGATGCCTGCCCGGAGAGTGCGATCCGTTTCCGGCCACGGCTCGGCGGCCCGGCTTTGCCCGAGATCGCGAGCGATCGCTGCAACGGGTGCGGCGCCTGCGTCGCAGCCTGTCCGGCGCAGGCCGTCGCCGTCAGCATGCTGCCGCAGGAGGCCGCCCATGGCTGAGACTGCGCGCCCGCGCTTCCATCATATTTCGAGCGCCGTTGTCTCGGCCCTGCCGGCGCAGGTCGAGGCTGTGCTCGCCCGTATCGCAGAGCTTCCCGAGACCGAGATCCATCGGGTCGAGAACGGCAAGATCGTGATCGTGCTGGAAGGCTCCAGCACCGGCGTGATCGGCGACCGGCTGGCCGCCATCAGCCTGATCGACGGCGTGCTCTCGGCCAACATGGTGTTCGAGCAGATCGAAGACCTCGAAACCCTCGACGACCCCGGAGTGATCCCATGACCCTGTCCCGTCGCGAGATGCTGAAGGCGCAGGCGGCCGGCGTCGCCGCGCTTGCCGCCAATATGAGCGTGCCGGCCGAAGCCCAGCCGGTGACCGGCGGCGTCGACAGTCTGCAGATCAAATGGTCGAAGGCGCCGTGTCGCTTCTGCGGCACCGGCTGCGGCGTCATGGTCGGCGTCAAGGAAGGCAAGGTCATCGCCACCCATGGCGACATGAAGGCCGACGTCAATCGCGGCCTGAACTGCATCAAGGGCTATTTCCTCTCCAAGATCATGTACGGCAACGACCGGCTGACCCAGCCGCTGCTGCGCAAGAAGAACGGCGTCTACGCCAAGGACGGCGAGTTCACGCCGGTCTCCTGGGAGGAGGCCTTCGACACCATGGCCGCCAAGGCCAAGGCGACGCTCAAGGCCAAGGGGCCGACCGCGCTCGGCATGTTCGGCTCCGGCCAGTGGACGATCTTCGAAGGCTACGCCGCGACCAAATTGATGCGGGCCGGCTTCCGCTCCAACAATCTGGACCCCAACGCCCGCCACTGCATGGCCTCGGCCGCCTACGCCTTCATGCGCACCTTCGGCATGGACGAGCCGATGGGCTGCTACGACGATTTCGAGCATGCCGACGCCTTCGTGCTTTGGGGCTCGAACATGGCGGAGATGCACCCGATCCTGTGGACGCGAGTGACCGACCGCCGGCTCGGCCAGCCGCATGTGAAGGTCGCGGTGCTCTCGACCTATACTCACCGCAGCTCCGACCTCGCCGACATCCCGATCGTGTTCAAGCCGGGCACGGACCTCGCGATCCTCAACTACATCGCCAACCACATCATCACGACCGGGCGGGTGAACAAGGATTTCGTCGGCAAGCACACCACCTTCGTGAAGGGCGCGACCGAGATCGGCTACGGCCTGCGGCCAGACGATCCGCGCGAGGTCAAGGCGCGCAAGGCGGAGGATGTCACCGCGACGACGCCGATCGATTTCGAGGCCTATGCCGCCTTCGTGAAGGATTACACGCTGGAGAAGGTCTCGGCCCTGACCGGGGTCGAGCCCGGCTTCCTGCAGCAGCTCGCCGAGCTCTATGCCGATCCCAAGCGCAAGGTCACCTCGTTCTGGACGATGGGCTTCAACCAGCATGTGCGCGGCGTCTGGGCGAACCAGCTCGTCTACAACCTGCATCTGCTGACGGGGAAGATCTCCGAGCCGGGTAACAGCCCGTTCTCGCTCACCGGCCAGCCCTCGGCCTGCGGCACGGCGCGCGAGGTTGGTACTTTCGCCCATCGCCTGCCGGCCGACATGACGGTGACCAATCCCGAGCACCGCAAGCATGCCGAGGAGATCTGGCGCGTCCCGCACGGGATCATCCCGGAAAAGCCCGGCTACCACGCCGTCGAGCAGGACCGGATGCTCAAGGACGGCAAGCTCAATTTCTACTGGATCCAGGTCAACAACAACCTGCAGGCCTCGCCGAACAACACCAACGAGGCCTATCCGGGCTATCGTAATCCTGACAATTTCATCGTCGTCTCCGATGCCTATCCGACGGTGACGGCAATGGCCGCCGACCTGATCCTGCCCGCCGCGATGTGGGTCGAGAAGGAGGGGGCCTACGGCAATGCCGAGCGGCGCACCCATGTCTGGCATCAGCTGGTGCAGGCGCCGGGCGAGGCGCGCTCCGACCTCTGGCAGCTCATGGAGTTCTCGAAGCGCTTCACCACCGACGAGGTCTGGCCGGCGGAAATCCTCGACGCCAACCCGAACTACAAGGGCAAGACGCTCTTCGACGTGCTCTACCGCAACGGCAATGTCGACAAGTTCGCCGCAAGCGAGATCGATCCCGAATACGACAATGTCGAAGCCAAGCATTTCGGCTTCTACGCGCAGAAGGGGCTGTTCGAGGAATATGCCGCCTTCGGCCGCGGCCATGGTCATGATCTCGGGCCTTACGACCTCTACCATCAGGTGCGCGGCCTGCGCTGGCCGGTGGTCGACGGCAAGGAGACGCTCTGGCGCTATCGCGAGGGGCTCGACCCCTATGTGAAGCCGGGCAAGGGCGTCGAGTTCTACGGCAACAAGGACGGCAAGGCCCGGATCATCGCCGTGCCCTACGAGCCGCCGGCGGAATCGCCCGACGCCGAATACGATCTCTGGCTCGTCACCGGCCGCGTGCTGGAACACTGGCATTCCGGCTCGATGACCATGCGCGTGCCGGAGCTCTACAAGGCCTTCCCCGGCGCGCGCTGCTTCATGCACCCTGAGGATGCCCGCAAGCGCGGGCTCAACCAAGGCGCCGAGATCACGGTGGTCTCGCGGCGCGGCGAGATGCGCACCCGCGTCGAGACGCGTGGGCGTAACCGCATGCCGCCCGGCGTGGTCTTCGTGCCCTGGTTCGACGCCAGCCAGCTCATCAACAAGACGACGCTCGACGCCACCGATCCCATCTCCAAGCAGACGGATTTCAAGAAATGCGCGGTCAAGATCGTTCCGGTCTCGGGCTGATGCGCTCGCGGACCTTCCTCGGGGCCGCCCTCGCGGCGGGCCTCGTCCTCGCCTTCGGTGCCGCCGTCTCGCAGGAGGGCGCGCCGGTGAAGATCGTGCCGCGCCTCACGGGCACCGCCGATCCGATGGCGCTCGAACGCGTTCCGGCTCTCGGCCGCCCGATCGTCGATGATGTCAGGCGCATGCGCAACTATCCCGAGCAGCCGCCGGTGATTCCGCATGCGATCGACGGCTACCAGCTCACCCTCAACACCAATCGCTGCATGGACTGCCACAAGCGCGAGTTCACGGAAGGCTCGGGCGCGCCGATGATCAGCGTGACCCATTTCCAGGACCGCGACGGGCAGGTGCTCTCGGATGTGACGCCGCGGCGCTATTTCTGCACCGCCTGCCATGTCCAGCAGACCGATGTTGCGCCCCTGGTCCCGAACCGGTTCCAGGACGCCAAAGACATCGGCCGGAAGCCATAGCGGGGCGGGATCATGGCCAGGTTCAAATCCCTCGTCCTGTGGTGCTGGGGCGTCGTCGTCAGCTTCTGGCGCATCATCAGCCGGCCGAGCGCCTATCTGCCGCTTGGCGTTCTGACGCTCGGCGGCTTCGTCGGCGGCGTGCTGTTCTGGGGCGGCTTCAATACGGCGCTGGAGGTCACCAACACCGAGAAGTTCTGCACCTCCTGTCACGAGATGCGCGACAACGTCTATCAGGAGCTGCAGTCGACGATCCATTTCTCGAATCGTTCGGGCGTGCGCGCGACCTGCCCGGACTGCCATGTTCCGCATAACTGGACCGACAAGATCGCCCGCAAGATGCAGGCCTCCAAGGAGGTCTGGGGCAAGATCTTCGGCACGATCTCGACGCGCGAAAAGTTCCTCAACCTGCGGCTCGAACTCGCCAAGCACGAATGGGCCCGGCTGAAGGCGAATGATTCACTGGAATGCCGGAACTGCCATTCCTCGGTCGCTATGGATTTCACCAAGCAGACGCGCCGCGCCGCCGATATCCATAGCCGCTTCCTGACGACGGGCGAGAAGACCTGCATCGACTGCCACAAGGGCATCGCCCACCTGCTGCCGGACATGACCGGAATCGAGCCGGGCTGGAAGGACGCGCCCGAATTGCAGGGCAAGGTCAGTGCCTCCTGGCACGGGCCGGAGCGGGCGGTGCGGACCTATCTCGCGGAGATCGAGAAACAGTGAGGGGGAGGATACGGCCCACTGTCGCTACGATCAGATGCCGACTACGGCATTTTGTCCGACCCTGCCATCGGCAAATTAGGTATCTGAAATACTTCTTTTGTGCGATACCGACCTTGAAAGCCTGAGGCCGCAGGCCCGCGCTGGCTACGGAGAGGGGGAGCGATGATTGCGGCACTCACTGTCGCGGAGCGACAGCGCGCAATTGGAATCTCGGCCGCCCTGGCGCTATGCGGGCTCGCCATGGCGATCGCCGGTAAGGAAGACCTGTTCGGCGTCCACGGCGTCATCGTCATGCTGTTTGGACTCGGCTGCCTCGGCCTCGTCATGTCGCAATATTTCGCGCCGGAGCCGTCTGACGAGCGCCTGACGCGCTATTTCGACGATCCAACTCGGGTCGGCATCGTGCTCTCACTCGGCTGGGCCGTGGTCGGCATGTTCTTCGGCGTCTGGGTCGCGGCGCTGTTGGCCTGGCCGGATCTTACCTTCGATGCCGGCTGGGCGAGCTTCGGCCGCATCCGGCCGGTCCATACCTCCGGCGTGATCTTCGGCTTCGGCGGCAATGCGCTGATCGCGACCTCGTTCCATGTCCTGCAGCGGACGACGCGGGCGCGCCTGCCCGATCAATTCAGCCCATGGTTCGTGCTGATCGGCTACAACTTGTTCTGCGTACTGGCGGCCAGCGGCTACCTGATGGGCGTCACCCAGTCGAAGGAATATGCCGAGCCGGAATGGTATGCCGATCTCTGGCTCGTCGTCGTCTGGGTCACCTATTTCCTGCTCTATATCCGCACGCTGCAGCGGCGGAAGGAGCCGCATATCTACGTCGCTAACTGGTACTACATGGCCTTCATTTTGGTCGTGGCGGTGCTGCATATCGTCAACAACCTGGCGGTGCCGATCTCCTTCGGCGAGGTGAAGAGCTATTCGCTGTTCTCCGGCGTGCAGGATGCAATGACGCAGTGGTGGTACGGCCATAACGCCGTCGCGTTCTTCCTGACCTCCGGCTTTCTCGGGATGATGTATTACTACCTGCCGAAGCGGGCAGGGCGACCGATCTTCTCCTACAGGCTGTCGATCATCAGCTTCTGGGGCATCACTTTCATGTATATGTGGGCGGGCTCGCACCACCTGCACTACACGGCGCTGCCGCAATGGGTGCAGACGCTGGGCATGACCTTCTCGGTGGTGCTGCTGGTGCCGTCCTGGGCCTCGGCCGGCAACGCACTGGCGACGCTGAACGGCGCCTGGGGCAAGGTCCGTGACGACGCGACCTTGCGCTTCATGATGGTCGCCGCCGTGTTCTACGGGCTCTCGACCTTCGAGGGCTCGTTCATGGCGATCCGGGCCGTCAACTCGCTCTCGCACTACACCGACTGGACCGTCGGCCATGTCCATGCCGGCGCGCTCGGCTGGGTGGCGATGATCACCTTCGGCTCGCTCTACGCGCTGGTGCCGTGGATGTGGAAGGTCGAGCGGATGTATTCGCCCAAGCTGATCGAGGTCCATTTCTGGCTCGCGCTGGCCGGGACCGTCATTTACGTCTTCGCGATGTGGAACTCGGGCATCATCCAGGGCCTGATGTGGCGCACCTATAATGACAGCGGCACGCTGGCCTATTCCTTCATCGACAGTCTGGTCGCGATGCGCCCCTATTACATCGCGCGCACCGTCGGCGGGTTCCTGTTCCTGCTCGGCGCCGTGGTCGCCTCCTACAATGTCTGGATGACGATCCGGATGTCGCGCTGGCAGGCTGCGGCGGGCGCCGTCGATACGGACCTGCCGGCGCTGCCGGGCGCAGCGCTTCAGGCGGGGGAGTGAGCCGATGCGCGAGTTCTTTCACCGCAAGCTCGAGCGCAGTGCGATCGGCTTCGTGCTCGCTATTATCGGCGTCTCCGCGATCGGCGGCTTCGTCGAGATCGCGCCGCTCTTCACCATCGGCGAGACCGTCGAGAAGGCGCCGGACATGCGCGTCTACACGCCGCTCGAACTGGCCGGGCGCAACATCTACATCCGCGAGGGCTGCTATGCTTGCCATAGCCAGATGATCCGGACGCTGCGCGACGAGGTCGAGCGCTACGGGCCGTATTCCCTCGCGGTGGAGTCGAAATACGATCACCCGATGCTCTGGGGCTCGAAGCGGACGGGACCGGATATCGCCCGGCTCGGCGGAAAGTATTCCGACGCCTGGCATGTCGCGCATCTGATCAACCCGCGCGATGTCGTGCCGCAATCGGTGATGCCGAAATACGGCTGGCTGATGCGCAACGAATTGAAGGCCGCGGATCTTGGCCGGCATCTCAAGGCGCAGCGCGCGGTCGGTGTGCCCTATACTGATGCGCAGATCGCCAATGCGAGCGCGGACGCCTATGGCCAGGCCAGCCCCGACAGCGCCTATGCCGGCGGCGTCAGCGAGCGCTATGGCGAGGCGACGAACGTGCGCGCTTTCGACGGCGAGCCCGGCCGCCTGACCGAGATGGACGCGGTCGTCGCCTATCTCCAGATTCTGGGCCGCCTGACCGACGCTGCGCAGAAGCAGACCGCGGCGGCGGGGAAGTGAGCCGATGGAGGTCGATCACAACACGCTGGCCGGTTTCGCCAAGAGCTGGGGACTGTTCTACCTCATCACGATGGCGGCCGGCGTGCTGATCTACGCCTTGTGGCCCTCGAACCGGAAACGCTTCGACCGGGCCAAGACGAGCATTTTCGACAAGGACGACAGGCCGGGGGATTGAGCGATGGCAGATTCGGCACGCGATCCCGTCACCGGGACAATGACCACCGGCCACGAGTGGAACGGCATCGAGGAACTCGATACGCCGATTCCGCGTGTGGTATTGTTCTTCCTGGCCGTCACCACCCTGTTCGCCATCGGCTACTGGCTGCTGATGCCGGCCTGGCCGCTGGGCGTGACCTACACCAAGGGGCTGCTCGGCATCGATCAGCGCGAGGTCGTGACCGAGCAGGTGCGTAATGCCGCGGCCGAGCGGGCAAGCTGGACCGCGAAGCTCGACAAGGCCTCCTTCGCCGAGATCGCCGCCGATCCCCAGCTGATGCGCCATGTCCGCGACACCGGCCGCACGCTCTTCGAGGACAACTGCGCCGTCTGTCACGGCGTGCAGGGCAGGGGCGGGCCGGGATTCCCCAATCTCGCCGCCGGCTCCTGGCTTTGGGGCGGCAGTCCCGAGGCGATCGCCGAGACGATCCGTGTCGGGATCAACGGCACGGCCAAGGATACGCGCACCGCGCAGATGATGGCCTTCGGCCGCGATGGCATCCTCCAGCGCGAGCAAGTGCTCGCCGTCGCTTCTTATGTCCGCTCGCTCTCGGGCCAGAAGCTCGACGCGGCCGAGCAGGCGCGCGTCCCGGCCGGCAAAGAGGTCTTCGCGGCGAATTGCGTCGCCTGCCACGGCGAAAACGCGAAGGGCCAGCATGATCTCGGGGCGCCGGACCTGACTGATGCCAACTGGATTTATGGCGGGGACCTGCAATCGGTGGTCAACAGCATCCATGGCGGGCGGCAGGGCCAGATGCCGAGCTGGGAGGGCCGCCTGTCGCCGACGGATATCAAGCTGCTGGCGCTCTATGTCGGCTCGCTGGGCGAGGCGAAGCGATGAACGCGCCAGTGGACGGTGAGGCGCGGCGGCGCGGCGGGCGCAGGGTCCTATGGCTGACGCTCGCGGGGGTGCTGGCGGGCGGGCTGATCCTCGCCAACGCCCATCTGGTCTATGTCGCCATCGACTCGCAGCCGGACTGTGTGCCGCATGCGAAATCGGCGGGCGAGGCGGGCGGGTTCCGCGCCGCCCGTCCGTCCTGCTGAGGGAGGAGGAGCACATGGCTGCGATCGGGAACGGCCAGGAGATGCCGCTGCCTCTCGCCGCGCAGCGGCGGCGCAATCTGCCGGCGGGGGCCGCCCTGTCCTGGCTCGGAGCGGGCTGGCGCGACCTCTGGCGCGATCCGGCGCCGAGCCTGCTCTACGGGCTTGCGGTTTTCGCGGTCTCGGCCGTCATCGTCTGGGGCCTGTTCCGGCTCGGGCTCGACTACATCCTGTTCCCGGCTCTGGCCGGGTTCATGGTGATGGGGCCGCTCTTGGCGATCGGGCTCTACCAGAAGAGCCGCGCGATCGGGCAGGGCGAGCCCGTCAGCCTCTCGCGGATGATCTTCGTCAAGGCGGCCTCGGGCGGGCAGGTCTGGTACACGGGCGCGATCCTGTCGCTGCTGATGCTGGTCTGGATGCGGGCGGCCGTGATCATCTACGCGCTGTTCTTCGGCCTGCGGCCGTTCCCAGGACTCCACGAGGTCGCTGCCATGCTGTTCGGGACGCCGGTCGGCTGGGCGATGCTCTTGGTCGGCACCGTGGTCGGCGGGCTGTTCGCGGCCTTCTCCTTCGCCATCAGCGCCTTCGCGATCCCGATGCTGCTGGATGAGCGGGTCGATGCCTTCACCGCGATGGGTACCAGCATCTCAATGGTCTGGCGGAACCTGCCGGTGATGCTCGCCTGGGGCGCTATCGTGCTCGCGCTGTTCCTCGTCGCGGTTGCGACAGGGCTGCTCGGCCTGATCGTCGTCTTTCCGCTGCTCGGCCACGCAACCTGGCACAGCTACAAGGCGCTCAGGTGAGCTGCTGCGCGCCGCCGCTGGCTCTGGACGGCGCGCCCGATCCGTCCGCTGCGCGGCAGGAGATTCGCCTCGCCAGCCGCGATCTCGGCAATGGTCTGCGGCAGAGCGACCTTTCGGTCCCCGGCCTGCACTGCGCCGCCTGCATAAGGACGGTCGAGACCGGGCTTGCGCGACTGCCGGGCGTGGCGCAGGTCCGGGTCAATCTCTCGACCCGCCGCGTTGCCGTGCAGTGGCGGGGCGAGCAGGCGCCGGAGCTGCTGACGGCGCTGGCCGGGCTCGGCTATCCCGGCCATCTCTTCGAGAGCGCGGCGGAAGGGACGGACCCCGAGCGCGACCGGCTGATCCGGGCGCTGGCAGTCGCCGGCTTCTGCGCCATGAACATCATGCTGCTCTCGGTCTCGGTCTGGTCGGGGGCGGAGCCTGAGACGCGGCAGGCCTTCCACTGGATTTCCGGCGCGCTGGCCTTGCCCTGCCTGATCTACTCGGGCCGCATCTTCTTCGCTTCCGCCTGGGTCGTGCTGCGGCGCGGGCGCACCAATATGGACGTGCCGATCTCGATCGGCATCTGCCTCGCCTTCGCGCTCAGCCTCTACGACACGATCCACGATGGCCCGCATGCCTATTTCGATGCCGCGACCTCGCTGATCTTCTTCCTGCTGATTGGCCGAACGCTCGACCACCTGATGCATGAGAAGACGCGGGCTGCCGTGCGCGGCCTGATGCGACTGGCGCCGCGCGGCGCGACCGTGCTCGATGCCGATGGCAGTCGGAACTATCTGCCACTGGGGGAGGTCGTGCCGGGCATGCGCATCGCGCTCACCGCCGGCGAACGTGTGCCGGTCGACGGCATCGTGGAGGAGGGCGCTTCCGAGCTCGACTGCGCCATCGCCACCGGCGAGAGCGCGCCGCGATCCGTCTCGCCGGGCATGCCGGTGCAGGCCGGAACGCTCAATCTCTCCGGTCCGCTGACGATCCGCGCAACGGCAAAGGCCGAGAGCTCGTTCCTTGCCGAGATGGTCCGATTGATGGAGGCGGCGGAGGGTGGCCGCGCCCGTTATCGGCGCATCGCCGACCGGGCGGCGGCGCTCTATTCGCCAGTCGTCCATGCGACCGCGCTGATCGCCTTCCTCGGGTGGATGATGGCCACCGGCGACTGGCACCGGGCAATCACCATCGCGATTGCCGTACTGATCATCACCTGCCCCTGCGCGCTGGGGCTGGCGGTGCCGATCGTGCAGGTCGTGGCCTCGCGGCGCCTGTTTGAGGCCGGCATCATGGTGAAGGATGGCTCCGCCATCGAGCGGATCGCCGAGATCGATACGGTCGCCTTCGACAAGACGGGCACGCTGACCTATGGCCAGCCGCAACTTGTCGATCCTACTTCGCTCCAGGCAAACGATCTTGCCATCGCGGCGGCCATTGCGCGGCGTTCGAGCCACCCGCTCTCGCGCGCCATCGCGGCTGCGGCGCCGGACGCGGGGCTGGCGCCGAGCGAAGTTCGGGAGCATCCTGGGCTCGGAATCGAGGCCGCGCTGGAAGGCCATCTTTATCGCCTCGGGCGGGCGGAATGGGCACTTGCGGAAGCGGGCGGCCAGCCGGAAAACGGCACGGTGCTGAGCCGCGATGGCGCGCTCGTCGCCTGCTTCGCCTTTGCCGAGACCTTGCGCCCGCAGGCGCGTGCCGCCGTCGATGCCCTGCGCGGGGGTGGGCTCGCCATCGTGCTGCTCTCCGGCGATCGTCCGGAGGCCGTGCAACCGATCGCGGGCCGGCTTGGCATCGACGAGGTCTCAGCCGGTTTGCTGCCTGCCGGGAAGGTTCAGCGTCTCGCCGCGCTGGCGACCGAGGGACGCAAGGTGCTGATGGTCGGCGACGGCCTCAACGATGCTCCGGCGCTGGCCATGGCGCATGCCTCGATGGCGCCGGCCTCGGCCGCCGATATCGGCCGCAACGCCGCGGATTTTGTCTTCCTGCATGACGGGCTCGATGCCGTACCGGTCGCTGTCGCCGTCGCGCGGGCCGCCGGCCGGCTGGTGCGGCAGAACTTCGCGCTCGCGATCCTCTATAATGTGCTCGCCCTGCCGGTCGCGATCGCCGGCTATGTCACGCCGCTGATCGCGGCGCTTGCCATGTCGCTGTCCTCGATCCTCGTCGTCGCCAATGCCTTGCGCCTCGATGCAGGACGAGCGCTCGTGCCTGTCAACGCCAGCTCGCAACCGGCTGGAAGACTCTTGGTTCAGGAGCCGGGTGAATGAGCAGCCTCGTTTTCCTCGTCCCATTAGCATTGCTACTGGGCGGGGCGGGTCTTGCCGCCTTCCTATGGTCGCTTCGCAATGGCCAATATGATGACCTCAACGGAGCGGCTGAGCGCATCCTGATCGATGACGAACGAGATACCCAATGACGATCTTCGTGTTCGATCGTTTGGCGGTGCGGCTCCACGAGAAATAAAGGCCACAAGGGAACCATTACATTTCTGGTTATGAGCCGGTTCGTACGCGGAAATGTGTAACGGACCATTAGAGCCATGCACGAATTTCCGACCTGTCACTCTGGAGGTTACGTGTTCGAACCCCGTCGCTCGCGCCATTTAAATCGATGACTCATTGGTGTTATCGTCATTACATTTCTATAGCTAAAATCATTAAATTTTTGTCCCGGTTTGCTCCCTCTGAGCTTTCGCCGGTCTACCGCTTCACGACCGAGGACGAGGTCGTCACTATGGCCAACGACACGCCCTTCGGGTTGGCCGCCTATTTCTACTCGAAGGATCTCGGCCGCGCCTTCCGCGTCGCGGAGGAACTCGAATCCGGCATGGTCGGCATCAACTCCGCCATTCTCGGCACTGAGGTCGCCCCCTTCGGCGGTGTGAAGGAGTCGGGCCTCGGCCGCGAGGGATCGCTCCACGGCATGGATGAGTTCGTCGAGATCAAGTACATGCTCGTAGGCGGAGTTGGGCTGTAACATTGGTCGCCGCTTAGATATCGAAGATGAATAGCTCCACGATGAGCACCACACCTGGGAACAGTTCGCGGAAACGGGTCATCTCGACCACAAGGCGTTAGATCGCCAGCACTAACGAATGTCGGGATCGGTGGTTGCGAGCCCCCGCAACCAAAATAAAAGAATGCCGTGCTTCGGCATCCAAAGCCGCCCTCCAAAGGGCGGCTTTTTTGTTGGGAGAATCGACCGCAACATCGATCATGCTCGCGATCTCATAGCCGCCCTCGATCGGCCGGATACAGAGGCCTCGATCAGCAACCGAGAAATGTCGAGCGCCTCCGTGCACGTTCCTTATCTGTCAGAGCCTCGCGCAAGGTTTCGACCTTCCTGCGATACAGGCCGGCCAGGTTGGGGGGTCATGCGTTTCGCGCGCGGCCTCCAGGTCCGCCAGTTTCGCTGCGACGCTCGTGGAATTGACGTCGGAGTGCAAACAGCCGGGCCGCAAAGGGGAGCCTCACTTAGCTCAACGCATCCGGGAGCTCGATCATCAAACATTTTGGGCTGAAAGGCTCGTGGCGTGGAAGCCATGATCGGCTTTGGCGATTTGTCGGACATGTCCGATGTGCCAGAAGCGGAAATCGGCAGCCTCGCAAGAAGCGGCCCATTGGGGATTGCAAAACCCGGCGGGACGATAGAACCTGTTGATATTGCCGAAGGGACGAGCAGCGATGCCTCTTGTGTTCGTTCATGGTGTTGCCACTCGCCAGACCCCTGCGTACCAAGCCTTCGTGAGCCAGCGGGACGACCTGTTCAAGCGGCTCGTCATCGGCAACGACGATCAAGTGTTCGACCCCGATTGGGGCAGTGACGCCGTCACCTTCTTCAGGGGCGGATGGGTTCCGACACCCGGCGGGAACGAGGCGATGGGCGGCGGCAAAGCCCTCGTAGCCGACGGTGCATCGGTCGCGTCCGCCGTCGCATCGCGCGATGTCGAACAGGGTGTCGATCTCGCAATGGCAGCGCTTCTCCAGCGTCGCGCCGCCGAGAACCAGCCACTCAGCCAACAGGATCTCGACGTCTTCGCGGCGGCGGTCGGCTATCTCGCCAAGGGCGGCGACAAGACGGCCTTCGGGCCAAACGAGACAGATGCGCAGTTCACGCAGACCCTGAGGGACGAACTGGGGCCGGCCATGCCGCCTGCGGTGGTCGAGGCCATGAGCATCGGCAACGTGTTCTCGGCCATCGGCGACGCGGTTAAGAAGGTGACGGATTCGGTCAGGAACAAGTCGTCGGATGCCGTGCTCCGGTTCGTGCGTGAACCGCTCAGCCAGCAGGTCGCGCTCTTCTTGGGTGACATCTTCGTCTATCTTCGCTACCGCGAGACGGATGGAGAGAACGGGACCTACAACCGCATCTTCACGCCCATTATCACGGCGCTCGTGAAGGCTGTCGCCGCCCAGCGGGACGGCCAGAAGCTGATCGTGGTCGGTCACAGTCTGGGGGCTGTCATTCTCTATGACCTGCTCACGAACGAGCGGTCTCTGAAAGCCGTGCGGGACGCCGCCGGCAAGGATCTGTCGATCGATGCCCTGGTCACAGTCGGCGCCCAGCCCGGCCTGTTCGCCGACATGGGTCTCTATGGCAACAGCGAATCGGGCAAGCTGCCGCGGCCTTCCTGTGTCCAGAGCTGGATGAACGTCTTCGACTACACAGACGTCTTATCGTTTCGGTGTGAGCCGTTCTTTTCCGACGTCAAGGACTTGGCTTTCGACAACGTATCGGGAGCCCTGGAGGCGCATTCGGCCTATTTCCAGCGCCCCAGCTTCTACAGCAGGCTGCAGGACCGTCTGGGCCTGCCGGCGCAGGCGTGACCCGCGTCTACACGGCGCCCGGCAAGACGAAGGGCTTACGGGTGCTGCTTGTCGGAGCAGGCGTCTACCCGCACACCAAGCAGGGCCGGGCTGGGATCCCTCTCCTTGACGACCTGACCAGCGTCGCGCCCGGGATCATGACGTTCGCTCAGTGCTTGCTCACGACCTGGCGCGATACCCTCGCAACAGACTTGCTGACGGTGGACCTGCTCCTGAGCGATCCGGCACAGCCCGCCGGCGCCGTCTGGCCAGGTTTCGGGGCTGCCGGCGAGGTGGCCGCCCTCACGCCGATCAGCCCCGCGACCTTCGACAATATCGACCAGGCACTGCAGGAGGCGCGCGCTGGAGCTGAGGCGGACGAAGCCCTGCTGCTGCTGTTCTGCGGCCACGGGTTCTCAAGGACCGATCGATACTTCGTCGCCGGGGATTTCGGTCTGGGCGGCAACCCGTGGGGCCGCAAGGTCGTGAACCTGACGAAACTTGACCTCGCACTGCAGCAGGAGTCGCCACGCACCGTGTGGCTCTTCTGGGATTGCTGCGCCGACATCCCGATGGAGATTCTTGATGCACTCGGCGAAGTGGGGGATTCGCTGATTCAGCCTCTCGCCTCGAAGCTTTCCGCCGCAATCGCGTCGAAGGGTCGATCCTCCCGGTTCGGCATCGCCTCCTCGGCGCTCGGCGCGAAGGCGTTCGGCGTGCCCGGACAGGCGACCCGGTTCACCGAGATGTTAGTCGAAGCGCTGGACGGCGCCGGTGCCACGAAGCTCATCGAGGGCACATGGTGGGTCGACCACATCGGCATCCAGGAGGCGATGCAGACCTACGTCAAGCGGCACCCCGCGTTGAAGAACCCCGAATTCTACATCTTTTCCACGCCCTTCTTCTCGGACACTCCGGAGCGGATGCGCTTTCGCGCTCTGACCGCGCCGCCGATGTCGTTCCTGCTCGCGAGTTCAGCGCCTCGCAAGGGGGCGCTGAAGCAGATGCGCCTATGCGTGCTCCCGGATGGTGAGGATGACGACTCAAAAGCAGTTCTGGGGTTCGAGCCGAAGCAGCCGGACACCGCGCTCGTTTGCTTCAAGCTGCCGCCGCGCAAGACCTACACGGTCAAGGCCGTCGTGCTGGCCGAGGGAGCGACGCCGCAGTTGCGCTCTTGCTTCGCCGACCTGCCGCTTGCAGACCCCGCGGAGTTCGAGGTGCAATGATCGAACTCACGATATCCTGCTCGGTCGCCATGGGGCCGCTCGACGTCTCCGTTTATCCCCCAGACGAGAGCGAGCAACCTTTCGAGTTCACGCTCTCCTCGGGCACTCTGTCGAAGACATTGCCGGCCCATGCGGGCCGGTACACGGTGATTGCACGGCGACCCAACGGCTCGAAGCTGCGCCGCAATGCGGACGTGTCGAACGAAGACATGACCGTCAACCTCGCCGAGGCGCTTCGTCCGGTGCCCAACCCGAAGATGCAGCGGGAAATCGAGCGTGGGGACATCGCACTCCCCACCAGAACGACACAGCCGAGCTTCGGCGCGCCGCTGTCAGGCGTTTTCGCCTCTATCCTGGGCAATGCAGCCGTCAGGGCCATCGTGGCCGGCACCAAGCCGCCCCCAGATTTGGCGGCGCCGGCGTTCAGGACGTGGCGTTTCGACGGTCGAGGTTGGCAAGAAGCCCAAGCGCCGGACGGCGCCTTGGAGGTGACAAGAGCGGACGACCTTTACAAGGTAACCATTCGGCCGGCCGCCGCAGGCGGCGATGGAGCAGGCACGGTCCGGTGCATCAGCGCGGTCGACGGCACGGGTTTCGGGCCGCATGTCATGCTGCCTCCCTTCGCCGACCCGGTCGAACTGACCTTCGTGAAGAAAGGCCTCTCCGCCTACGCTATCGATCGTGGGACAAGCCCAGGCCAGCAGCGGGTTCCCGTTGCCGTGGTGAACCCGGCCAGGCCGGCGGTCGCCGATCTTCTGTCGGCTCTTGCCTCCCCGATCACGCAATCGGCCGAGACAATCTGGAGCCAGGTATCGCCCGATCTCGTGGAACAGGCGGCGCAAGATACCGACACCATTCTCGCGATGCTGCTCGACAAGTTCCGCAAGCCAGCCGAAGCGCTGATTGCGGCACATTACCTCCTGCGTTTCAGCCCGGCTCGCCTGCCGCTGGAATGGGCAGGCAATCTGTGTCACGCTTCTCCCTATGCGTCGGACGGCCCCGTGATCGCCGCCTGGGCCTGGATTTATAACCGGCCCAAGGACGCCTCTGACGACACCGTGAGTGAATCCGTCAGTCGGTATCTTTCTATGGCTCTGAAACGTCCCGTGACGTTGTTCGCGCGGTCGCGGACGCTTCTGATCGAGGCGCGCTGGTTTGCCGCGCAAAACCCGGCTCTCGAAGCGCGCTGGACCGATATGGAAGTGTTCTGGCGGGCGGGCGCAGGCGCGGGTGGACTTGAGGCGTTCTGGGGGCGTGCCCCCGACGCACCTGGCCATTCCGATCATGCCGGGAACGATCACGATATTCCGCGTGATATCCGATGAGAACCTGTCTCTCGCCAAAGAATAGAGCTGCTAAGACGATGCGGAATTATTCGCTTGCCTGCAGGAACAGCTTGCCAGCAGACGGCAATTCCTCTGATCTTGTGCTGCGCTCATTCCCTGTCGCCGGACGCAATCATGTCTGACCAGCATCAAAAATCGCTCATGGAAAATCCTCGCGTTGTTGATCCTGAATATGAAGTTGCCATAGCATGGTTATCGGATATTCAAGAAAAGATATACGGCGCTCTTAATATCGACCCGGAAGAATATAACGGGGATAATGTAATTTCGGACGATACTCAAGATTATTTAAAGAACTTACAGAAAGAATTGAAATTATCTTCTGAATACATGGATAATTTCTACGACGAGCTCGTAAAAATGCGAGAGGCCGTCCCGACAAAATTTGAAAACCCAGCCTGGTATGCTGTTCTGACGGATTTTGCAGGAAGCATCGAAAAAGCTCTCGCAGCTCAACTTGAAAGGTCACAGATCAAGCCGCTCTTTGGCACTGTGCCGACAGGGCGCGTCAACGGCTTCGCGGCGCGCGTACCAAACACCCGCTACCGAGTGATCCTCCTTGAGGACGGCTTGTTCGGCTTCGCGAATCTCATGTGCAAGGCCATCGCCATGGCGTTTCCTGAAAAGCCAGGCGAGCAGGGCGGACGAGTCTCGGTGTCAACTGATCGGCGCGAGATCGAGACCGTACTGAGAACCAACAAGGAGATCCCTGCGCGGTTTTTCGATGCTCTCGCGTCGTATCTGGTCGAGGGACATCCAAATATGGCGGAGCCGTACATCGCGCCCCGGACCGCGATGATCACCGCGGATTGCCTCCGCAATTCGATGGAAGCCTTCGTGGTTGCGCACGAATACGGGCACCTGGTCGCCGGACACCTCGACGACGCCGCTGACCAGCGAAAAGCCGTGGCCGACCTCGACGTGGACGCGATCTCGACCAACCACCGGCAAGAGTTCGAAGCGGACTTCATCGGCCTCCATGCGATGCTCTCGGTTATGAACGAGAGAGGTTACGATCTCAGCCTTAGTTTCTGGGGGGCGGACGCCTTCTTCGGATGCATCGACGTGGTCGAGAAAGCTGTGTCGGTGCTGGCCTATGGCGAGGAGAGGCCTTGGGCTGCCGACACCCACCCGCCCACGCCCGAGAGGCGCGCTTTCCTCCGAGCTTACATCGCCGAGAATGCGAAAGATGATGCAAAAACTAACTGCGAGGCTGCGCTCCAGCTGGCATCGCACGTCGAGTTCATCATCGATTCGCTATGGTCGATGATCCACCCCGCTTTAGTCGCGATGCACAAGGACGGTTTTCGGCCAACACCCGGTTGGATGGCCGTGTCGTAGGCGCCCCTGCGTCAGCCCCGCTCCGCCCCGACGGCCTGCCCCCGTCACCTCGCTATCTCGCCCCCATTCAATGGGAGCAAGCCCTCTGGCCGTGCGGCTGCAATGCATCGGCCGTTGGGCCAGAGCCGGCATGCTCGGTTGTCGAGCACCAAACGCGGCTGGCGAGAGAGACCGGCATCGCAGACGTTGCTTCCAGCGGAAGGAACTGACGAGGCATTGTGACGCGAAGTCGCGGCTTGGCCTCGTCGGCTGCGTCCCGCATGCTAAGGCGATAGCCTATACCGGTTCCGCCGCTTTCTTCGGAGATGCAAGATGCGCCGCTTTCGAGCCGTTGCAGCAATCCTTCTCGCTGCACTCGTCCTGCCGGCGCCAGGCGTGCAGGCGCAATCCCGTATCAGGGCGTTGATCGAGAGGTTGCGGGGCGACACGATGCCGGAAGGCATCGTCAAGACCAACGGCCGCATCGAGGCGACGCAGGTCGACGTGTCCTCGAAATATGCCGGCCGCCTGGCTGAGGTCACTGTGAAGGAGGGGGACGAGGTTACCGCCGGGCAGGTGATCGCCCGCATCTCGTCGCCAGAATACGAAGCGCAGTTGCGGTCCGCGCAGGCGCAGGTTCTGCGCGCCCGTCAGGCACTTGCGGAGGCTGAGGCGCTGATCGCCCAGCGCAAGAGCGACCAGATCCTCGCCCGCACGGATGCCGAGCGCGGCAAGGAGCTGGTGGCGAAGGGCTATCTCAGCAAGCAGGTCGACGACCAGCGCTCGGCCAAGGCCGATGCGGCCGATGCGGCGCTGCGGGCCGCCCAGGCGCAGCGCGATCAGGCTCAGTTCGCGATCCATGCCTCCGAGGCCGATGCCGAGCAGATCAAGGCGATCCTGGTCGATCTCGTGCTGCTGGCGCCGCGCAGCGGGCGCGTCCAGTACCAGCTTGCCCGGGCCGGCGAAGTGGTTGCGGCCGGCACGCGCGTCGTTACGATCCTCGACCTCTCGGATGTCTACATGACGATCTACCTGCCGGCCGCGCAGGCGGGGCAGCTCGCGCTGGGCGACGAGGCGCGCATCATCCTCGATCCCGTGCCGCAATATGTCATTCCGGCGACCGTGAGCTTTGTCGCGGCCGATGCCCAGTTCACGCCCAAGGCCGTCGAGACCGCCGAGGAGCGCGAGAAGCTGGTCTTCCGGGCCAAGCTGCAGGTCGATCGCGAGCTGCTCGCCAAATATCACCGGCAGGTGAAGACGGGCGTACGCGGCCTCGGCTTCGTCCGCACTTCCCCCAGCGCGAAATGGCCCGATTCTCTCGCCGTGAAGCTGCCATGACGGAGGCTGCCCCTGCCGCCAGCCTCGCGGGGGTCACGCACCGCTATGGCCAGGCGATCGCCCTCGACGCTCTGACCCTCGATATCCCCGCCGGCCGTATGATCGGGGTGATCGGGCCGGACGGCGTCGGCAAATCGACCTTGCTCGCGCTGGTCGCCGGGGTGCGGGTCATCCAGCAGGGCAGCGTCCATGCGCTTGGCGGCGATCTCGGTATCAAGGCCGAGCGCGAGGCGCGGCGCGGGCGCATCGCCTATATGCCGCAGGGACTGGGCCGCAATCTCTACCCGACGCTCTCGGTCTTCGAGAATATCGACTTCCACGCCCGGCTCTTCGGGCAGGACGCGGCCGAGCGCCGCAGCCGCATCGACGAATTGCTGAAGGCGACGGGGCTCGATCCGTTCGAGGCCAGGCCTGCCGCGAAGCTGTCCGGCGGCATGAAGCAGAAGCTCTCGCTCTGTTGTGCCCTGATCCATGACCCCGATCTGCTCGTCCTCGACGAGCCGACGACGGGCGTCGATCCGCTCTCGCGCGGCCAGTTCTGGGACCTGATCGATACGATCCGTACCCGCCGGCCAGGCATGAGCGTCATCGTCGCCACCGCCTATATGGAGGAGGCCGAGCGTTTCGACTGGCTGGTGGCGATGGATGACGGCAAGGCGATCGCCACCGGCACGCCCGCCGAACTCCGCGAAAAGGCCGGGCAATCGACGTTGGAAGGCGCCTTCGTCGCATTGTTGCCGGAAGCCAAGCGCGCGCAGCACCGGGAGGTCGTGCTGCGGCCGCGGGTCGTGGGCGACGATGCCACGCCCGCGATCGAGGCGGAGGGCCTGACCCGCCGCTTCGGCGATTTCGTCGCGGTCGATCATGTCAGCTTCCGCATCGGCCGCGGCGAGATCTTCGGCTTTCTCGGCTCGAATGGCTGCGGCAAGTCGACGACGATGAAGATGCTGACGGGCCTGTTGCCGGCGAGCGAAGGCACGGCCAGGCTCTTCGGCCAGCCGCTCGCCGCCGACGACATGGAGACGCGCCGCAATGTCGGCTACATGTCGCAGGCGTTTTCGCTCTACAGCGAGCTGACGGTCCGCCAGAATCTCGTGCTCCATGCCGAGCTCTATCATTTGCCGCCGGCCGAGATCCCCGGCCGGATCACGGAGCTGCTGACCCGCTTCGATCTGGCCGATGTCGCCGACGAGCGGCCCGAGAGCCTGCCGCTCGGCATCCGGCAGCGCCTGCAGCTCGCTGTCGCCGTCCTGCACAAGCCGGCCATGCTGATCCTCGACGAGCCGACTTCGGGCGTCGATCCGATCGCGCGCGACGCCTTCTGGCGCACGCTGATCGATCTCTCGCGCGATGACGGCGTGACGATCTTCCTGTCGACGCATTTCATGAACGAGGCGGAGCGCTGCGACCGCATCTCCTTCATGCATGCCGGCAAGGTGCTCGCGGTCGGCACCCCGCCGGAGCTCGTGCAGAAGCGCGGTGTCGATACGCTCGAAGAGGCCTTCATCGCCTATCTCAAGGAGGCTGCCGGCATCGCTGATACGCCTCCGGAGGCGGCTGCGGTGCCTGCCGCCGCGACCCGGCCGGCGCCCCCGGCCCGCCGCTTCGATCCGCGCCGGCTCTGGGCCTGCACCCGCCGCGAGACCATGGAGCTGCTGCGCGATCCGATCCGGCTGAGCTTCTCCTTCCTCGGGCCGCTCCTGCTGATGCTGGCCTTCGGCTTCGGCATTTCCTTCGATGTCGAGAACCTGAAATTCGCGGCCTTCGACCAGGACAACTCGATGGAGAGCCGGCAACTGGTCGAGGCCTTCTCCAGCTCGCGCTATTTCGACGAGCAGGCGCCGATCCGCTCCGCGGCTGAACTCGACCAGCGCCTGCGAAGCGGTGAGATCCAGCTCGCGATCGAGATCCCGCCCTCCTTCGGCCGCGACCTGATGGCGGCGCGCGCGCCGGAGCTCTCGGTCTGGCTTGACGGTGCCATGCCGTTCCGGGCCGAGACGACGCGCGGCTATGTCACCGGCCTGGCGACGCAATATGCGCAGGGCTTCGCGGCTGCACAGGCGGCGTCGAGCCATGCGCCGTCGCCGGTCACGATCGAAACCCGCTTCCGCTACAATCAGGCCTTCAAAAGCGCCAATGCGATGGTGCCGAGCGTGATTATGCTGATGCTGATCCTGATCCCGGCGATCATGTCGGCGATCGGCGTCGTCCGCGAGAAGGAGACCGGCTCGATCGCCAATTTCCGCTCGACGCCGATCAGCCGCTTCGAGTTCCTGTTCGGCAAGCAATTGCCCTATATCGCGGTGGCGATGGCGAGCTTCGTCATGCTGGCGCTGATCTCGCTTACCGTCTTCGCGGTTCCGATCAAGGGCCCGGCCTGGGTGCTGGTGCTGGCGACTCTGCTCTATGTCTCCGCCACGACCGGCTTCGGCCAGCTCATCTCCAGCTTCACCCGCACGCAGGTCTCGGCCGTCTTCGCGACCGCGATCCTGTCGATCATTCCGGCAGTCAATTTCTCCGGCCTGATGGTGCCAGTCGCCTCGCTCTCCGGCGGCGGCCGGATCATCGGCATGAGCCTGCCGCCGGCCTGGTACCAGCCGGTCAGCGTCGGCGTCTTCACCAAGGGACTGGGCGCAGCCGAGCTCTGGCCCAATCTGGTGATGCTGGGCTTCTTCTTCCTGCTCTTCCTCGTCGTCGCGCAGCTGGCGCTACGCAAGCAGGAGGCCTGAGATGGCCGCGCTCGTCATCCATCTCCAGAACATCCTGCGCCTCGTCGTGAAGGAGCTGCGCAGCCTGCGCGCAGACCCGATCATGCTGGTGCTGGTGGCCTATACCTTCAGCATCGCTGTCTACACGGTCGCGACCGGCGTGAAGCTGGAGGCGCGCGACCTCACCATCGGGATCGTCGACGAGGACCAGTCGGAATTCTCGCGCTCGCTGCTCGGCGCCTTCGGGCCGCCGCTGTTCAAGGTCTCGAAGCGCATCGCCGCCTCGGAGATCGACGCCGAGATGAACTCCGGCCGGCTCGTCTTCGTGCTGGAGATTCCGCCCAAATTCCAGGCGGACTTGCTGGCCCGGCGGCAGACGGCGCTGCAGCTCAATATCGATGCCACCGCGATGACCCAGGCCGGCAATGGCGCGGTCTATATCCAGCAGATCATCGCGCAGGAGATCGCGAACCGGCAGGCCGGGCGCGAGACCGCGACGGCGCTGCCGATCAATCTCGTCGTGCGGGCGCGCTTCAACCCCAATCTCGACTCCGGCTGGTTCAGCTCGGTCATGCAGGTGCTCAACAACGTCACCCTGTTGACGATCATCCTGACCGGCGCGGCCCTGATCCGGGAGCGCGAGCAGGGCACGGTCGAGCACCTCCTGGTGATGCCGGTCACGCCGGTCGAGATCATGCTCGCCAAGATGGTGGCGAACGCGTTGGTCATCCTCGTCGCGGCGGTGGCCTCGCTTGTCCTTGTCGTCGAATGGACGCTCGGCGTGCCGATCGTCGGCTCGCTCCTGATCTTCGTGCTGGGCACGGCGATCTATGCTTTTTCGGTCGCGGCGCTCGGCATCCTGCTTGGCACGCTGGCGACGACGATGGGGCAGTTCGGCCTGCTCGCGATCCCGGTCTTCGTGGTGACGCAGCTTCTGTCCGGCGCGACAACGCCAATGGAGAGCATGCCGATCTGGCTGCAATGGATCATGCGGGTCTTCTCGCCGACGCCGCATTTCGTCGCCTTCTCGCAAGGCGTGCTCTACCGCGGCGCCGGCCTCGACGTGGTCTGGCCCGAGATCGCCAAGATCATCGCGATCGGCGCGGCCTATTTCGCCTTCGCGCTCGCCCGCTTCCGGAAAGTGATCTTCGCGTGAGGGCGGTTTTGCCGCGGGAGGGGAGACCCTCCGATCAATTGTCATCGCGCTGTCGGCTTCCTAGTGTTCCGACCTGACGGGAGGAGGCTCCGCTCGACATGACCGCCCGCAAGAAGACGAATCCCCTCCCAAAGGCCGATGGCGACCGCCCCGCGGAACTCAGCCTGCCCTGGTTCTGGCCGGTCGATGCCGCGCTGCGCCTGACCGAGCGCAATCTCGATTTCCTCTCCGAAGCGGTGAAGATCACCCGCCCGCCGCCGCCGGACTGGGCGACGCCCAATACGGTGCGCCTCGACCTGCCGACCATGCGCCTGCGCGAGTTCGGCAGGGCCGTCCCCGGCAGCATTCCCGTTCTCGTCGACGCACCCTATGCCGGGCATGGCGCGACCATTGCCGATTACGACAAGGGCCAGAGCCTCGTCGAGGTTCTGCTTGAGAACGGCGTGGAACACGTCCTCGTCACCGACTGGAAGCCGGCGACGCAGGAAATGCGCTATTTCAGCATCGACACCTATCTGGCCGAGCTCAACGCTGCGATCGACGATCTCGGCGGCGAGGTGCACCTTGTCGGGCTCTGCCAGGGCGGCTGGCTGAGCGCGATGCTC
Organism: Allobosea sp. 47.2.35; assembly: GCF_024655635.1. GTDB lineage: Bacteria > Pseudomonadota > Alphaproteobacteria > Rhizobiales > Beijerinckiaceae > Allobosea. Next base: position 76,669 of record NZ_JANLGI010000016.1, read on the forward strand.
GCCTCGCGCTTCCCGCACAAGGTCAGGTCTCTGGTCCTGGCGGGCTCGCCGATCGATGCGGACGCGGGCAACGGCCCGATCAAGCAGATGGCCCAGACCATGCCGCTGAAAAGCTATCAGGCGATGGTGCGGGCCGGCCGCGGGCTGATGCCGGGACGCTTCATGCTCGCGGGCTGGAAGAACATGCATCCCGAAGAGCACTACGTCGACAAGTTCGTCCGGCTCTACCAGAATCTCGCCGACCGCAACTATCTCGACCGGACCGAGACCTTCGCCGCCTGGTACGAGAACCCGCTCGACCTGCCGGGCGTCTATTACCTTCAGGCCATCGAGCAGATCTTCAAGGGCAATCGCTTCGCCAAGGGCGAGTTCGTTGGCCTCGGCCGGCGCCTCAGCCTGAAGGACGTGACTTGCCCGGTCTATCTGCTGGCCGGCGCCGAGGATGACATCACCACCAGCGAGCAGGTCTTCGCAGCGGAGGACCTCGTCGGCACGCCGAAGAAGCAGATCGAGAAGAAGCTGGTGCCCGGCGGCCATATCGGCCTGTTCATGGGCCGCAAGACGCTGGGCGAGACATGGCCCGGCATCGCCCGCTGGCTCGTTGCTCAAAGCTAGAGAGGCGCCATGACGACGCTGACCTCATCCGAGTATTTCCGGCTCGCGCTCGGCCGCTGCGAGGCTCTTCCGGCCGTGCGGACCGGGGTGGTGCATCCCGTCAAGGCCAATGTGATCGAGGCGGTGGCCGACGCCGTCAGCGAGCAGCTGATAGCGCCTGTCCTGATCGGCCCGGCCGGCCGCATCCGCGCTGCCTCGCAGGAAGCCGGCATCGACATCTCGCCCTGGGAGATCGTCGATACCGAGCACAGCCACGAAGCCGCGGCGAAGGCGGTCTCGCTGGCCGCCGCGGGTGAGCTCGATGCGTTGATGAAGGGCTCGCTCCACTCCGACGAGCTGCTGGGCGCGGTCGTCCGGGCCGATTCCGGATTGCGGACCGAGCGGCGCATCTCGCACGCCTTCGTGATGCATATCGAGAGCTATCCCAAGCCCTTCATCATCACCGACGCCGCGGTCAACATCGCGCCCGATCTCATGACGAAGGCCGATATCGTCCAGAACGCCGTCAATCTCTGGCATGTCGCGCTGAATGGCATCGACGAATTGCCGAAGGTCGCGGTGCTGGCCGCCATCGAGACCGTCAATCCTCATATGACGGCGACGCTCGACGCCGCCGCCCTCTCGAAGATGGCCGATCGCGGCCAGATCACCGGCGCCATCGTCGACGGGCCGCTCGCCTTCGACAATGCGATCAGCGCCGCAGCGGCGAAGGAGAAGGGCATCACCTCGACCGTAGCCGGCCATGCCGATATCCTCCTCGTGCCCGAGATCGAGGCCGGCAATATGCTGGCGAAGCAATTGACCTTCCTGAGCGGCGCCGATGCTGCGGGAATCGTGCTCGGCGCGCGCGTGCCGATCATCCTGACGAGCCGCGCCGACAATCTGCGCGCACGCCTGCTCTCCTGCGCGCTGGCCGTCCTCCTGGCGGAAGCGCGCCGCACGGGGCGGATCAAGTGATCGACACCGTCCTCGTCCTCAACGCCGGCTCGTCCAGCCTCAAGTTCCAGGTCTTTCGCGTCGGCGATCTCGACGTGCTCGCGCGCGGCAAGGCCGTGCGCCTTGGCGAACCGGAACCCGCCATGGACGCGAGCCTCGCGGACGGCACCCGGGAGCGCATTGCGCTGCCGCCGGCCTGCGACCATGACACGGCTCTTGCCGCTGTCCTCGCCTTCGTCGACTGCCATAACGATGCCTGGCGGATGACGGCGATCGTCCATCGCGTCGTCCATGGCGGCGAACGCTTCGTCGATCCGGTCGTGGTCACGCCCGAGGTGTTCGCGGCGCTGGAGGCGCTTTCGCCGCTGGCGCCGCTGCATCAGCCGCACAACCTCGCCGCAGTGACCGCCGCGCGGCGCCTGATGGGCGACGTGCCGAACATCGCCTGTTTCGACACCGCCTTCCACGCCCGGCACGACGCTCTCACCCACAATTTCGCGCTCGAGCAGGCGCTGCGCGACAAGGGCATCCGCCGCTACGGCTTCCACGGCCTGTCCTACCAATGGCTGGAGTTGGTGCTGGCCGAGGAGCATCCGGAGCTCCATGCGGGCCGCGTCGTCGCGGCTCATCTCGGTAATGGCGCCAGCCTCTGCGCCATCCTGGGCGGGCGCAGCATCGACACGACCATGGGCATGACGGCCCTCGATGGCCTGCCGATGGGGACGCGCTGCGGCGCGCTCGATGCCGGGGCGGTGCTCTACATGTTCCAGAGCCTGGGGATGAACGCGCAGGAGGTTTCGGACGCGCTCTATGAGCGCTCGGGCCTGCTCGGGTTGTCGGGCCTCTCCAACGATGTCGAGACGCTGCTGAAAAGCGACGACCCGCGCGCCCGCTTCGCGCTCGACTATTTCGCGCTCAAGGTCGCGCAGCTCGCGGCATCCATGGCTGCCGTCATCGGCGGGATCGACGCGCTCGTCTTCACCGGCGGCATCGGCGAACACGCGGCGCCCATACGCGATGCGATCGTCGAGCGCCTGCGCTTTCTCGGCGCCTTCGACGTCGTCGTGATCAAGGCGAACGAAGAACGTGTGATGGCGCTGCAGGCGCGCGCCTGCCTCGCCGGGGAGGGGCAGAGGCAATGACGATCACGGCCGCTCCCACGCACTGAGAGACTCGATCCGGCGAAGGTCGCTGCTGCTTGATGGTTTCCCACCGCCTGGCCCGTGCCGACGCCTGCGCGATCGAGCGCCGCATCAGAAGGTTCGTTCGAGGAAGAGCTGTGCCGAGCTCTGCCGGCCGGAAAGGCTCGCCGCGCGCGCGTTTCCGGCGATGTCGAGTTTCTGCCAGGCGACGGAGCCCTCGAGACCGAGGCGCAGTCCATCGACCGGCGCCCAGACCAGGTTGGCCGCCACGCGGTCGATCTGGATACGGCCAGCCAGCCCGGAGGCGTTCGGAATCGAGAGCCGGTAGCGGCTGACATAGGCGTTGCTCGACCATTCGTCGGTCCATTCCCGCCCGATCGCGGCGACGCCGGACCAGCCGCGCGTCGTCAGGTCGCCGGTCAGGACCGAAAAGGCTGTGCGCTGATCGAGCCTGGAGCCGATATAGGTCGCCGCGTCCACGGCGCCGGCGACCTGGGCGGTCAGCTTCATCGGTCGGCCCAGAAGCGTCTTCTCCCAGGTCGCGCCGAGGATCGCGGCCCGGCCAACGCGGCTGGAGCCGCCACCCGGCAAGTCCCGCGCCGCGAGGGCCCCGTGCAGCGTCAATCCGCCCTGTTCGTAGAGAAAGCGCGCGACACCGTCGGGCACACGATTTCCCCGGGTCGGCAACACCGCGCGCCGGTCGGCGGAGGTGTCTTCGGCCGAAAGCGACAGGCTGAGCTGTTCGGTCAGCTGGCGCTCATAGCCGATCAGCGCCACGGTGCGGCTCGGAACCCGCCCGACGAAGGCGAATTCGTCGCCGGCCCAGAAATCGAAGCGCGAGCCTGCCAACCCGAAAACGAACGCGCCGAAGGTGACGCTGGCCTCGCTCATCGTGAGCTCGCTGCCGCCCTCGCTGGTCGTGTCCACCGAGAATTCGAAGGCACTCGCCAGATAGCTGCCATTGGCAAGCGTCTGTCCGGTCTCGATCCGGAAGGTGGTGCTCAGGGGGAAGCTGGTCGCGCTCTGCGGGACCAGCCCGGTCGCCCGCGCCAGCGCATTCGCCTTGTAGTCGTCGCGCTGAATCCCGGCATTGACCGAGCCGGACACGGCGATGCAGGTGCCTGAGCCCGGCGAGACGAAGCCGCGAGGGCTTTCGTCATCCTGATCCTCGTCGTCCTCATCATCGGCGTCGTCGTCCTCATCGCTTGCCGCGGGGGGCTTCGAGGCGGTGGAGAAGGAGAAAAGCGGAGCCGGGTCCGGAGGCGTGATGGTGCAACTGCGCAGGAACAGCGGCGGTTTGCTGGCGGCGCTTGCTTGCGAACCTGCGAAGATGAAAAAACAGGCGGCGGCGAGCACCGTCGCGGCATGAAACACGGCCGCGATCGATGGAGTGCCGCGCTGCGGCGGCGGAGGACGTTTCTCGTCAGGCCGCATGCGTTGGGCGAGAAACAGGGGCCGCTCGGTCGCTCGTCGCATGTGAGCGCGGAAAGCGCTGCGAAATCTCCAGCACTGATCGGCCCCCTCGCTCATCACTGCCATCCCATGTGAACAAGAGAATAGCTTGCGTCGATGGCTCGCTTCAAATGCCGCGACATATTGGTTTGCACGCTGGCATTCACGCCGGGCGCCAGTGGCCGGGTAAAACGCCGGGATCGCGCATGTCACCCGCAGGGAGATGCTGCGGCAGATCGCGATCACCGACGGCATCAACCCGTTTTGACGTTTCTCGTAGCCCAGCGCGAGGCTTCTCGTTCGCCTTCGCGCCTTACAGGGGCCACCCTGCCCACCGTCCGAGCTTCAGCGTAGCGGTGGCGCCGATGCCGAGCGCCGCCGCGAAGACCCAGCCCGAGAGGGCGCCAGCCGAAATGCCCGAGAGCAGCGTGCCCACGGTGCAGCCGAGGCCGAGGACGGTGCCCCAGCCGAGCAGGAGGCCTCCGCTCAATCCACGTAGCGCCTGGCCGCCGGTCGGCCGACGCGGCTTGAATTCGCCCGCAGCCAGCGCCGCGATCAGCGCGGCTGCGACGAGGCCGGCGATGAACAGTCCGTTCGGCGTCAGCACGGTGTCGCGGATGACGGTGGCGCAGCCGCGGAAACTGTCGAGACCTTCGAGCCGAGACGGCAGCAACTCGAAGGCACCGGCGAGCTGGCGCGAGCGCGAGCCGATCTCGGCCGTCACGCCCAGTGGCGATACGCGCAGATAGGCGGCAACCCCGATCAGGCCGACGAGCAGGCCGCCCAGCCAGGCCGGCCAGCGTTGCCGGAATACGGCGACGAGAGGATCGCGCGGCGGTTCCGGCCGCGCGGGAAGGCTACCTTTGCGCAGGAGGAGCCAGGCCAAGGCGGCCAGGACGGCGAGGGACGTGGCCAGCGCGCCGCCATAGCCGAGATGGCGCGGCAGCCATGGGACCGGCGCCCCCGCGATCGTCCAGAGATAGAGCCCGTTCCAGCTCTGGAAGCCCAGGATGAAGCCGCCGACGGCCCCAAGCAGGGCGAAAGGCGCGGTCGGCGAGCCCTCGCCGAGACGGTAGAGATGGGCGCTGAGGCAGGATCCTGAAAGCGCCATCCCCGCTCCGAAGGCGAGGCCGGCAAGCACGAGCGCGAGGCTTACCGGTCCGATATGGGCTGTTGGTGGCAGGCGCGTGCCCGACGGGTCCGGCAGCCAGGCGCCGAAGATCAGCGTGTAGCCGGTGATGCCGACGGCCAGCGCCGTGACGATGCCGAGCAGGCCGCGCGGATCACGGCGGTCCAGCCAGTCGCGCCAGATGCAGAGGAAGCAGAAGCGCGAGCGCTGGATCACGAAGCCGAAGGTGGCGCCGAGGATGAGCGACAATTGCAGCTGCGGCGCCGGATCGCCATGGCGGCCGATACCGATGATCGCCAGTGCGAGGAGGGCGGTAAGGCCAAGCGCGGCGAGGATGCCCCGGGACAGCCCGGAAGCGCGCTCGGCCACGGCAGCCGGAGCCGCCATGGTCGTTTCACGGGCGCGCTGGTAATCCAGCGCGCCGCTTTCGTCGGACAGGCTCATCGGCGCGGCGGCGGCTTACTTGCCGCCCCAGACGGTGCCGGCGGGGTTGCTGATCGGCAGGCCGACGGTGTTGCCGTACTCGGTCCAGGAGCCGTCATAGTTCGCGACCTGATAGCCGAGCACGCGCGACAGGATGAACCAGGTGTGGCTGGAGCGCTCGCCGATGCGGCAGGTGGTGATCACCGGCTTCGAGCCGTCGATGCCGACATTGGCGTAGAGCTTCTTCAATTCCTCCGGCGATTTCAGCGTGCCGTCGGCCTGGTTGACCGCCTGGGCCCAGGGCACGTTGACGGAACCGGGGATGTGGCCGGCGCGCAGGGCAAGTTCCTGGAAGCCGGCCGGCGCGATGATCTTGCCGGAGAACTCATCGGCCGAGCGGATGTCGAGCACGCGCGCCTCGGACTTCTTCTCGACGGTGGCGACGACATCGGCGAGCCGGGCGCGCAGCTTGCGGTTGGGCTCGGCCACGGTGAAGGCGGAAGCCTTGGCCGTTAGTGGATTGGTCGAAACCGGGCGCTTCTCCAGCTCCCATTTCTTGCGGCCGCCGTCGAGCAGCTTCACGTTGTCGCGCAGGCCGTAGATGTCGAACACCCAGGCGCCCCAGGCGGCGAACCAGTTGTTGCTGTCGCCGTAGAGGACGATGGTGACGTCCTTGTCGAGGCCGAGCTTGCGGGCGAGCGCCTGGAATTTCTCCGGCTTGGCGATGTCGCGCTCGACCGTATCGACGAGGTCGGTATGCCAGACGACATTCTGCGCGCCGGGGATATGGCCGCGCTCGTAAAGGCCGGGCTCGACGCTGACCTCGACGATCCGCACCTTCGGATCGCTCAGATTCTTCTCCAGCCAGTCGGTGGTGACGAGCGGGCCGGAATTGGCAAGCGCGGCACCGCCCAGCAGCAGGGCCGCTGCGAGCGTAATGGCGCTCCGGCGCAGCAGGGACAGGGCGAACATGGCGCGATCTCCTTGAGATTGAAAGCTCCGCCATGATTTCGCCACGCGCCGGCTTGCGGAAGCCGAACAGGATTTTTTTGTTTGGGCGTTCCGGAGAACGAAGGAGTTGTACGACCTTCGTTCAAGAAAATGACGTTGCGGAACGATCCGAATTGGGCGCCGGGCCTTAGGCCGCAGCCGTGCGATGGGCGGACAGCCTTGCCGCGATCCTGGCCTCCTGCGCGGCCTTGACCGGCCCGACGCGGGCGGTCGCTTCTTCCAGCGAGGCAGCGGGTGGATAGGCCGGTGTGCTGGAGGCGACACCGGCCTTCGCGCCGATATGCTTCTCGAAGGGCAGCGAGCGATAGAGCGTTGGATCGGCGCTCACGTCGAAGAGCGGCCGGTAGCCGAGCGAGAGATAGAGCGATGTCGCCTCCGGCTGCCGGAAGCCGGTGGTGAGATAGGCGCGAGTATAGCCGAGATCGGCGGCCGCTTCCTCGAGCGCGAGCACGATACGCCGTGCCAGTCCCTGACGGCGCAGGTCGTCGCGCGTCCAGATGCGTTTCAGCTCGGCGGTCTCGTCGTCATGGCTCATGAAGGCGCCGCCAGCGATCGTCTCGTCGCCGCGCCGCAACAGCAGGAAGCCCCCGAGCGGCGGAGCGAAGGCCTCCGCCGGGTAGCGCAGGATTTCGGAGCGTGCGCCGCCGGGGCGGCTGTTGAACCCGTAACGGCCGTCATACTCGGCGATGAGGCCTTCGAGCAGAACCTCCGCTCTGGGGTCGAGCGGAGATGATCTCACGATCAGGTCAGGCATGACGAGATTCCATCCGTTGTCGTGGAGCGTTGAATTGGCTCGCGACATTCGATGGCGCTCGATTGTCAATCAATACTCTGCAGAAAATAAGTATATTTGAATTGAGTTGGCGTTTTGTGAAGTTCGATATTTCTAGTATCTATCGATTGGGGAGATTGAATGTGCCCGTGCTTATGGCCAAGGCACTCGTCTCTCCACCGCTGTCCGGCACAGCTCAGACCGGGCGGCGCGGAGGGGCGCGCCGCAATGCCAGCGCGACGCCGCCGATGGTCAGCACGATCGCGAACATCTCCCGGAGCCCGAGCGTTTCGCCGAGCAGAGGGACGGCGGTGATCGTCCCAACGACCGGGACGATCAGCATGCTTGTGGCCGCGACCGCGGTCGGCAGCCGTTTGAGCGCGCCGAACCAGGTAAGATAGCAAAGCGCCATCGGGCCGACGGCCATGTAGGCCAGCCCGAGCGCTCCCGGGACCGAGAGCGCGGTGATGTTCGGCCGCTCCAGCAGGAGCCCGAGGACCACCATCGGCAGGCAGCCGAGGGCGACCTGCCAGGCCGCGACGGCCGGGCCCGGCATCGCGAGGGGCTTCTTCGCCGTGACCGTGCCGAACGCGAACAGCACGGCCGCCGCGAAGGCGAAGAGCACGCCGGGAAGCTTCGCCGCTGTGAAGTCGGGGCCGCCCATCAGAACGGCCATGCCGGTCATGCTGAGCCCTAGCGCAACCAGGCTGCGCCGGGTTGGCCGCGCGCCGAGCAGGGGCCAGGCCATCAACATCGCCCAGATCGGCATCGAATAGGCGATCAGGGCGCCTTCCGAGACCCTGAGCCAGTTCAGTGCGAGCGCGGTAAAGCCCATCCAGGCGAAGACGTTGATCACCGCCGCAACCACGAGAGGCACGCGCGCCTCCTTCGGCACAGCAAGGCTGTCGCCGCGCGCCAATGCCAGCAGGGCGAGGCAGAGCGCGCCGATGAGGCCGGCCGTCCCCCGCGCGAAGAGTGGCGGCCAGTCCTGCAGGACGAATTTCAGCACCGTCCAATTGAGGCCCCAGCCGAAGGCCGTGGCCAGCAGCAAGACCTTGCCGACCGCCTGACTGGCCGGCACGGAAGCGGAGCCTGTCGTGGTCATGGCACGGCGTCTTACGCGCGATGTCCGGCCTTCAGGGCCTGATCGAGATCGGCGTAGAGGTCGTCGATATCCTCGATGCCGGTCGAGAGGCGCAGCAGGTCGGTCGGGCAGGGCGAGCCCGCGCCTTCGATCGAGGCGCGGTGCTCGATCAGGCTTTCGACGCCACCGAGCGAGGTCGCGCGCTTGTAGAGCTCGACATGGGCCGCTGTCTTGATCGCGGCAGCCTCGCCGCCGGTGACCTGCACCGAGAGCATGAAGCCGAAGCCGTTCTCCATCTGCCGCGCCGCGATGTCGTGGCCGGGATGCTGCGGCAGGCCGGGATAGAGCACGCGCGCCACCAGCGGATGGGCCGAGAGCCGCTGCGCCAGCGCCATCGCGGACGCCGCCTGCCGCTCCTGCCGGACATGGAGCGTGCGCATGCCGCGCATCAGCAGATAGGCTTCGAACGGGCCGAGAATGCCGCCCTGGCCCTTGCGGACCGTCTTGACCCGGTTCCAGAATTCATCGTCCTCGCGGGCGCAGAGCGCGCCGGCCACGACATCGGAATGGCCGTTCAGCACCTTCGTCGCCGCGTGCATCACGATATCGGCGCCGAGCGCCAGCGGGCGCGTGTGCACCGGCGAGGCACAGGTCGAGTCGACCGCGAGCTTCGCCCCGGCCTTGTGCGCGATCTCCGCCGCACCAGCGATATCGGTGATGGTCCAGAGCGGGTTCGACGGGGTCTCGATCCAGACGAGCTTGGTCGCGCCCGGCTTCACGGCGGCCTTCAGCGCGGCGAGATCGTCGGTTTCGACGAAATCGACCTTGATGCCCCAGCGCGTCGCCTCGTTGAGCAGCCAGGCGCGCAACGCCCAGTACATCACCTTGGAGGCGACGACATGGTCGCCCGGCGAGAGCGCCTGAAACACGGCGGTCGCCGCCGCCATGCCCGAGCCGAACAGCAGCGCGCCGGCCTGTGCTTCCTCCAGCATGGCGAGCACGGCCTGCGCCTCATGCACCGTCTCGTTATCCGGCCGGCCATAGATGAAGCCGGTCGAATAGCCGTTATCCTCGTCGCGGATATAGGTCGTCGAGATATGGATCGGCGGCACGACGCCCTTGGTGGTCGGGTCGATCTTGCCCATGGCCTGCGCGGCAAGGCTTCTCTTGGTCCACTTCGTCGCAGTCATGACCCGCTTTCCGGTTTGGTCGCCACCGACAGGGGCGGCATCTAATCCAGATCATGCCGGCAAGCGCTTGGCGATTGTCGCCCATTTTTGCTATCGAGTGACGAATTTCGCCAATCATAGGGTGGGTGGTGGCCAAAGCAGTCGACCTCGACAAGTTCGATTACGCCCTGCTGCAAGAGATGCAGGCCGATAACCAGACGCCGGCGCGCGTGCTGGCCGAGCGGGTTGGCCTGTCCCAGAGCGCGGTGTTGCGCCGGCTGAGGCGCCTGCGGGCGGAAAAGGTCATCACGGCGGATGTCTCGATCGTCAGCCCGGAGGTGATGGGCGTGCCGGTGACGGTGCATGTCACCGTCTCGATCATCCAAGGCTCTCGGACCTATGGCGATTTCGCCCGCAAGCTGCAGGCCCGGCCCGAAGTGAAGCAGGCGTCCTATGTCACCGGCGGCGCCGATTTCGTGCTGCACCTGCAGGTCGAGAGCATGGCGGCCTACGCCGCCTTCACCCGCGAGGTCTTCCACGATGATCCCAATGTCGCGGAATATCACAGCTATATCGCCATGCGCGAAGTCGTCGGCCGGGGCGCGACATAAGCGGGGTTGCCCGTCTTGGCGCCTGCTCGGGCAGCGGCTATCGATCCGACGTGCTCGCGATGGCGCAGTTCCTCTGCACTCTGCCTCGCCCATGGTTTTCTCCCCGGGGGTATCGTCCGATGAAGCCTGAAGAAGCCTTGGGAACTGCCGCGGGCTTGCCGTCGAAGGCGTGGCTCCGGGAAAACCTCATCCCGGCCTGGATCGATCGCGCTGTCAGGCCCGGCCATGCCGGCTTCGTCGAGATGTTCGATCCGGCCGATCCGGATCGCGATCCCGGCCCGGTTCGGACGACGCTGGTCACGGCCCGGCTGACCTATGTCTTCAGCCATGCCCATCTGCTCGATCCGCAGGGGAAGGCGCTCGCCGCCGCCCGCCACGGCTTCGCTTTCTTGCGCGATGCCTGCCGGGAAGGGGGGCAGAGCCGTTTCCTGCATTCCGTCCGCGAGGACGGCACACCGATCGATGCTCGCACCGATCTCTACGACCTCGCCTTCGTGCTCTTCGCCATGGCCTGGTATTACCGCGCGACGCGGGACGATCAGGCGCTCGCCATCGCCAATGAGGTGATCGGCTTCATCGAAAGCGAGATGGCGCATCCACAGGGCGGCTTCGCCGAGGATACGCTGGGCACGCTGCCACGGCGGCAGAACCCGCATATGCATCTGCTCGAGGCCTTCCACGCTTTGGTCGAGGCGACCGGCGAACAACGCTGGCTCGATCGTGCCGATGCGATCGTGCGGCTCGCCCGCGAGCACCTGGTCGATACGGAGACCGGCACGCTCGGCGAGTATTTCACGGATGACTGGCAGCCTATTCCCGGCGCGGCCAGCCAGGTCTGCGAGCCCGGCCACCACTTCGAATGGACCTGGCTTCTGCTCCATCACTGGCGCCTGACGGGAGACGCACAGGCGCGCGATCTGGCGGAGAGACTCTACGGCTTCGCCATCCGGCACGGCCTCGACGATGGCGCGGCAGGTCCGCTTGCCGCCTTCGACGTGTTCGACCGATCAGGCCATGTCACGGCGCCGACGAAGCTGCTCTGGCCTCAGACTGAGGCGATCAAGGCTTTCCTGGCCCGGATCGAATTCCTGGATGACGCCGACGCGGCGGTGCGTCTCGATCTCCATCTCGCCAGCCTGTTCCGCTGGTTCGTCACGCCTGAAACGGGCCTCTGGCTCAACCAGCTCGCGAAGGACGGAACGCCCCGGCAGACCGTCATTCCGGTGCGGGTACTCTACCATCTCCTGCTCGCTCTGGCCGAATGGGAGCGCGTCCGCGGTTAGCCAGCCGTCTGCCGCCCGACATGGACGCAGGCGGCCTCGGTCCCGGTAACCCCGGCGGCGAGCGGGAAGCGGTCATTGGCGCAGATTGCGACCCGCTCCGGGCAGCGTGTCACGAAGGGGCAGCCGACCGGCGGCGAAAGCGGGCTCGGCAGGTCGCCGCTCAGGATGATCTTCTCGCGGTTGCGTTGCGCGCGCGGGTCCGGCAGCGGGATCGCCGAGAGCAGGGCCTTGGTATAGGGGTGCTGCGGTCGCTCGAAGATCGCATCGACCGGGCCTTGTTCGGCGACCGTGCCGAGATAGAGCACCATCGCCTCGTCGGCGATATGCCGGACGACCGAGAGATCATGCGAGATGAAGAGATAGGACAGGCCGAGATCGCGCTGCAATTCGAGCAGCAGGTTCAGCACCTGCGAGCGGATCGATACGTCGAGCGCCGAGACCGGCTCGTCGAGCACGAGCAGGCGCGGCGACAGGGCGAGCGCCCGCGCGATGACGACGCGCTGGCGCTGTCCGCCCGAGAGCGCGCTCGGCAGCCGTTCGGCCAACGCTGAGGGCAGGCCGACGCGGTCCAGCAGTTCGGCGACGCGGGCCTTGCGGTCGGCGCGGCTGCGTCCTGCGATGGCGAGCGGCTCGCTGATGCTGTCTGCGATGGTCATCTTGGGGTCGAGCGCCGAGGACGGGTCCTGGAAGACGATCTGGATGTCCTGCGCCAGCGCCGCCCGCTCGCGGCCCTTGAGTGCAGTGATGTCGCGCCCGTCGAAGCGGATCGTGCCGGCTGTCGCCCGCTCCAGCCCGACCACGGCATAGGCCGTTGTCGACTTGCCGCAGCCGGATTCGCCGACCAGCGCCAGCGTCCGCCCGGCCTGGAGGTCGAGCGAGATGCCGTCGACCGCCTTGACCACGCCGCCCGGCGTGCCGATGCCGCCGCGCAGCGGGAAATGCACCTTGAGGTCGCGAACCTCTAGCAGGGGGGCGCTCATGCCATCGCCTCCAGCCGGTCGACATGCCAACAGGCGGCGTTATGGGACGCTCCGACCGCCACGGCCGGTGGCACCTGTTCGCATGCTTCGTCGGCGAGCGGGCAGCGCGTGCGGAAGCGGCAGCCTTCCGGCCAGGCGCCGGCCGGCGGCACCATGCCCTCGATCGTGCGCAGCACCGTCTTTCTGGCGCCGTCGAGCTTCGGGATCGTGCCGAGCAGCAGGCGGGTATAGGGGTGGCTGGGTTCGGCGAAGATGGCATCGACCGGGCCGCTCTCGACGATCCGGCCGCCATACATCACACAGACATCGTCGGCGAGATCGGCGACCACGCCCATGTCATGGGTGATCAGCACGACCGCGCTGCCCACTTCGTCGCGCAAGCGGCGCATCAGGTCGAGAATCTGCGCCTGGATGGTGACGTCGAGCGCGGTCGTCGGCTCGTCGGCGATCAGCAGGGAAGGTTGGCAGATCAGGGCCGATGCGATCATGATGCGCTGGCACATGCCGCCGGAAAGCTCGAACGGGTATTGCCGGGCGCGCCGCGCCGGATCGGGAATGCCGACGCGTGCCATGATCGCGATGGCCTCCTCGCGCGCTTCGGCCCGTGACAGCCCGCGATGCAGGAGCAAGGCTTCCTCGACCTGCTCGCCGACGCGCATCAGCGGGTTCAGCGAGGCTACCGGCTCCTGGAAGATGATCGCGGCATCGTTGCCGCGCACCTGCGACAGCTCCGCCTCGGACAACCCCGTCAATTCACGTCCGCCGAGCCGGATCGAGCCGGCGGAAACCCGTGCGGCGCCCGGCAGCAGCCCGAGCACGGAGAGCGCCGTCAGGCTCTTGCCGCAGCCGGATTCGCCGACGATCGCGAGGATGCGACCGGTCTCGACGCCGAGCGAGACGCCATCGACGATGCGGTTGCCGTCGATCTCGATGGCGAGCCCCTCGATCGCCAGCATCGGGTCGGCGCGTTCGCTCATACCGAGGCTGCCGCGACCGCAGCCCAGGGGCTGGTCGGATGCGCCATGCCGAGGAAGCCGCCATCCTCCGCCCGCATCACGGCGGAGGGCACGGAGAAATTCACGGGGTAGAGCGTGTCCTCGACGACCTCGACCGGGAAGGCGCCGGCGATCCGCGCCGCGACATCGGGCTCCGCCCGGGCATCGACCTTGATGCGCGGCGTGGAGGCGTCGATGCGCGGCCGGTGGAAGACGTCCTCCAGTGAGAGCCCGAAATCGGCCATGCCGGAAATCATCTGCAGGAGAGTCGGGAAGATCGTGCGGCCGCCGGCGGCGCCGATCGCAAGCCAGGGCCTGCCGTCGCGGCTGAGCACCAGCGGGCACATGTTCGCCAGCGGCTTGGCGCCGGCCGCGATGCTGTTGGGCTGGCCGGGGCGCGGGTCGAACCACATCATGCCGTTGTTCATGATGATGCCGGCCCGCGGCAGCGCCACGCGGGCGCCGAAGCGCGAGAGCAGCGTGTTTGTCAGCGAGACCATGTTGCCGTCGCGATCGACGACGCTGACATGCGAGGTGCAACCCGCTTGCGGTGTCGCGGCATGGCCCATGCTGTTGAGCCTCACCGCGTAGGCCTCGCGGATCGCGGTCGCATAGGTCAGCGCCGCATCGGCCTCGGTGCTGCCCTGGCCGAGGCCGCGCGCTTCCACGCGCCGCGCGGCATCGAAGAAGGTCGGGCCGCCGCTGAGGCCGGGGATGGCGGCGATGTCGAGATCGCGATAGCGCCCGGTCAGGGCCGGCGACCAGACGGCTTGATAACAGGCGAGATCCTCAGCGCGGATCGACGAGCCGCCGGCGTCGAGATCGCCGGCGATCCGGCGCGCGGTCTCGCCCTCGTAGAAGTCGCGGGCGCCGGCCTTCGCCAAGCGCTTCAGGAGTTCGGCTTTGGCCGTCATCGGCTTGAAGCGGCGGGTATCGGCGCCGGCCTTGGGCGGCTGGCCGTTATCAAGGAGGAGCGCGGAAATCGCCGGATCGCGCGACAGGCCGGCGACCTCGACCGCGATGCACAGCGCCGCATACCAGTCGATCTCCAGCCCGCGTTCGGCATGCTCGATCGCCGGTTGCAGCGCCTCATCCCAGGAAATCGTGCCATGGCGTTCGAGCGCCGCCGCAAAACCGGCGATGGCGCCGGGCACGCAGATCGCGCCATAGCCGGCGACGTTGCGCTCGCCGACCACCGAAGGCCAGGCGAACCAGTTGCCCGAACCGGCCTCGGTCAGCGGATAGTCCGCGGGGTCGAGCCCGCGCGGCGAACGCACGTTGAAATCGAGCGTGTCGAGCGCGCCCGTCTTGCCATCGGCGTGGATCAGGAAGCCGCCGCCGCCCACGCCGGACAGCCAGGGCTCGACGATGCTCAGCACCAGCACGGTGACGATGGCCGCATCCATCGCATTGCCACCGCGCGCGAGCACGGCAGCACCCGCCTCGGCCGCGTGGCGGTTCTGCGCGGCAACGAGCCCGTGCGGCGAGCGGACGGCCGGGCGGCGGATACTGAAGGTCTGCATCAGGCTTTGGTCCGGAAGCGCAAGGGCGCGCTCGGCTGCGGCAGGCGCATCGGCACGCTGAAGCGCTGGGAATTGGCGCTCGCGGCGTGATGCGCCGCAAGCTCGCCGACGGTCGCGATCCAGGTGCCGGGCGAGGCGGTCACCACGTCGAGCAGCTTCTCCAGCATGCGGACGCGCCCGGCGCGGCCGGAGATCCAGTCATGGACGGTGAGCATCATCATCCGCCCCTCGCGATGCAGCACCTCCCATTCGTCGAGCCAGGCGTCGAGGATGCCGTTCTGGGCCGATGGCGGAGCACGGTCCTGCGCACTGCCGGTGAAGCGGAAATAGACGGCATCATCGACGGCCCAGAGCACCGGGACCTGCGTGACGCCGTCGATCGTATAGGGATGGTCGAAGCCCATCAGCGAGGAATCGTAGAGCCCGCGCCGCTTCACCTCCTCCAGCATGTAGGGCGTCATCTCCCAGGCCGGCGAGCGGAAGCCCTTGGGCACGACGCCCGCCTGGCTCTTGAACAGCGCGAGCGACTCGTCCATGGCGCGGGCGAATTCCTCCGGCCCGGCCTCGGTCGCCAGCTCGTGGAAATAGCCGTGCAGGCCGATCTCGTGACCGCGCGCGACGAAGGCCGGCAGTAGCTCCGGGTGGTTCTTCGCGATCAACCCCGGCACGAACAAAGTCGCCTTGATGCCGTAGCGATCGAGCAGGTCGAGCAGGCGCCAGATGCCGACGCGCGGGCCGAACAGTCTTTGCTCGATCTGGCCGAGCGCGACCGGCGCGCTTTCCGGCAGGCTCCACTGGTAGGGGCTCTCCGCATCGACATCGATGGTGAAGCAGAAGGCGCTCGACTTGCCCTCTGGCCATTCATAGGCGGGGCGGGCGGCGTTCGGGGCGGTCATGTCTTGGCCTCCTCAGAGCGCCTGCTTCTTGTCCTGATGGACGGCGAGCGAGCCGATCGAGTTGCCGCCATCGACCGTCAAGGTCGCGCCGGTGACATAGGCCGAGGCGTCGCTGGCGAGATAGAGCAGGGCGTTGCCGACATCGGCGCGCGAGGAGGCCCGGCCGAGCGGAATCTGCGCGATGGTGTTCTGGATATGCGCGTCGGTCAGGGCGCTGACCGTGCTGCCGGCGGCGAAGCCTGGCTCCAGCGCGTTGGAGCGGATGCCGTATTCGGCGAGCTCGACGCCAAAGCCCTTGGTCAATCGGTCGAGCGCGGTCTTCGACATCGAATAGACGCAGGCCGTGCGGCGCATCTTGCGCGAGGCGCCCGACGAGATGTTGATGATCGAGCCCTTCACGCCCTTGCGCACCATCTGCGTCGCAAGCTCGCGGGTCAGGATGAACGGCGCCCGCAGGTTGATCGCGAGGATGCGGTCGAACTCGGCCGTCGGCGTGTCCAGCAGGAAGGCGCTCGGATAGATGCCGGCATTGTTGACGAGGATGTCGGCGGCGCCCCAGCGCTTGCCGATCTCCCCTGAGAGCGCGACGATCGAAGCCTCGTCGGTGAGGTCGGCCGGCATGACGAAGCTCTCGCTCGAGAGGCCCATCGCCTTGGCCTGCGCCTCAAGGTCACCAGCGCGCGCATCGGTCAGGCAGAGCGTGGCACCAGCCTCGTGCAGCACCTCGGTGATCCAGCGGCCGATCACGCCGCAGGCGCCGGTGACGACGGCGCGCTTCCCCTTGATGTCCTCGAACATGGGTAATTCCTTCAGCGATGGCGCGGATCGAGGCGGTCGCGAACGGCGTCGCCGGTGAGATTGACGGCGAGCACCAGCACGAACAGGCAGATGCCGGGGAGCGTGGCGACCCACCAGGCGGTCGCGACATAGTTCCGGCCGGTCGAGAGCATCGCGCCCCAGCTCGCGGTCGGCGGCTGGACGCCGAGCCCGAGGAAGGAGAGGCCGGCCTCGAACAGGATCATCAGCCCGAATTCGAGCGTCGCGACGACGCTGACCGCGCCCACGATATTGGGCAGGACATGGCGGAAGAGCACGCGCGGCGCGCTCGCTCCCATCAGCGCCGAAAGCCGGACATAGGGCATGTTCGCGACCGACAGCGTCTGGCTGTAGGCGATGCGGGCGTAGCGCGGCCAGCGTGTCAGCGCGAGCACCATGATGACGTTGACGATGCCGGGGCCGAGCACCGCGACGGTGATGATCGCGAGCAGGATCGCCGGGATCGACAGGAAGACGTCGACGACGCGCATCACCGCGATCTCGACCCAGCCGCGCCGGTAGCCGGCGATCATACCCAGCGTCGTCCCGACCACGCCGGAGAGCACGACGGAGGCGAAGGCGACCATCAGCGAGATGCGCGCGCCATGGATGACGCGGCTGAGCAGGTCGCGGCCGAGCTCGTCGCTGCCGAGCCAGTAATGGAAGCTGCGTGAGACCGTGCCGGGCGGCTTGAGGCGGCCAAGCAGGTTCTGCTGGTTGGGATCATAGGGCGCGAGCCAGGGCGCGAGGACTGCGACCAGAACGACGAGCACGATGATGCCGACCGGCCACCAGCGCCACAGGCCACGACTCTTGCGGCGCGGTATCGGGCTTGCGGCTGCGACGCTCACCGCCCCCCCTCCAGCACGATGCGCGGATCGACCAGGCTGTAGAGCAGGTCCGAAAGCAGGTTGAGCAGCACGGTGACGAAGGCGCCGAGCAGCACCACGCCCTGCACGATCATGAAATCGCGCGCCAGGATCGCCTGCACCGTCACCTGTCCGAGGCCGGGCCAGGCGAAGACCGTCTCGACGATGACCGCGCCGGCCAGCAGGTTCGAGATTTCGAGCGCGGCGACGGTGATGACCGGGATCGAGGCGTTGCGCGCGAGATGGCGGATGAGCAGCCGGCCGCTGCGGACGCCGCGCGAGCGGGCGGTGCGCACATAATCCTTGGAGAGTTCGTCGAGCAGGGCCGAGCGCGTGATCCGCGCGAAGGTCGCCATGCTCAAAAGACCGAGCGCGAAGGACGGCATCACGAGATGCGAGAGATCTCCGGTGGAGGAGGGCGGCAGCCAGCCGAGCAGCACCGAGAACACCAGGATCATCAGGATGCCGCTCCAGAAGGTCGGCATGCTCTGTGCGGCGAGGACGAAGCCGGCGGCCGCCTTTGCCGCGGGCGAGTTGCGGAAGATCGCGAGCAGGATGCCGATCGGCACGCCGATGCCACAGGCGACGGTGAGCGCGCCGGCCGCCAGCATCAGCGTATAGGGCAGGCGTGAGGCGATGATCGTCGTCACCGGCACGCGCTGCACCACCGATTGTCCGAGATCGAAGCGCGCGAGCTCGCCGAGGAAGTCGAGATATTGCACCACCAATGGTCGATCGAAGCCGAGCTGGTGGCGCAAGGCTGCGATGTCCGCCTGCGTCGCCGTCTCAGGCACGAGCAGGTAGGTCGGGTCCCCCGTCAGGCGTTGGACGAAGAAGATCAGCGTCACCACCCCGAGGATGGTGACGAGCGCCTGGCCCAGCCGGCGGAGCAGGAAACCCGGCACCGCGGCTCAGTCCTTCCAGCTCATCCGGTTGATGAACATGCTTTCGTTCGGCGTCGGCTGGAAGGTCAGGTTCTTCGCCGCTCCATAGATCACCACCGCCTGATAAAGCGGCACGACCGGCACGTCGGTGGCGACGATCTCATGCACCTGCTTGTAGGCGGCGAGGCGCTTGTTCGTGTCGAGCGTCGCGCGTGCTTCTTCCAGCAGGGCGTCCATCTTTGGATTGCGATAGGCCGACCAGCCGCTGCTCTTGTGCAGTAGCGGGAAGAGCACGCCGTCGGCATCCTGGCAGGCGCAGGACCAGCGGCCGAAGCTGAGCAGCGAAGTGGCTTCCGGCCCGGCCTGGGCGCGCTTGAGATAGGTCGCCATGTCCGACATCGCGATCTTCACGTTGAAGCCGGCATCGACCAGCATCTGCTGGATCGCCTGGACGATGCGCTGGTCGAAGACGGGTGCGGTGGCGAGGTCGATCTCGGCTTTCGCGGCGGGGCCGGCCTCGGCGATCAGGGCCTTCGCCTTGGCGAGGTCGTGCTCCGGCGCCTTGATGCCGTCGATCCAGCCGAAGATCGCCGGGGTCAGCAGTTCCGGAACCGGCTTGTCATGGCCGCCGAGCAGGCCGTCGATCATCGCCTGCTTGTCGAGCGCATAGGCCGCCGCCAGCCGGAGCTTGGGATTGTCGAAGGGCGGCTTGGTCGTGTTGAGCCGGACATAGGCGACGCGTTCGGTCAGGCCGATCAGGGCCTGGGCCTTGGGCGAGGCCTTGAGCTGGGCGGCCTGGTCGGCATCGAGCGTGACGACGAGGTCGCTCGATCCGGCCTGCAGGTTGGCGAGGCGGGTCGCCGCATCGGGAACCGCGCGGAAGGTCACGGCCGGGAAGGGCGGCTTGGTGCCCCAATAGGCGTCGTTGCGCGTGAGCTGGACGTTCACGCCGCGCTGCCAGGACTCGAACTTGTAGGGGCCGCTGCCGACGGGCTTCAGGTTGAAGGCGTCCTTGCCGACGGCCTCGACGACGGCCTTGGGCACGATCGAGAGCTTGACGAGTTGCGCCAGCAGAGCCGGGTAGGGGCCGGCGGTGACGAGTTTCACCTTGGTCGGCGAGAGCGCGACCGCATCGGTGATCTTGTCGAACTG
This sequence comes from Allobosea sp. 47.2.35, assembly GCF_024655635.1. Lineage (GTDB taxonomy): Bacteria > Pseudomonadota > Alphaproteobacteria > Rhizobiales > Beijerinckiaceae > Allobosea. The sequence goes on from NZ_JANLGI010000016.1 coordinate 96,411, forward strand.
GCCGAGCTGGGGGCTGGCGAATTTCGGATCGGTGATGCGCTTGACGCTGAAGACGACATCGTCGGCGGTCAGCTTCGAGCCGTCATGGAAGGTGATGTCGCTGCGCAGGTCGAACTCGATCTCGGTGTCCGAGAGCTGCTTCCAGGCGGTGGCGACCTGCGGGATGATCGCGCCCTTGTCGTCGCGGGTGACGAGATTGTCGAAGATGTTGCGGTAGACGTAGTAGCTGTCCGGGTTCCACTGCACCTGCGGGTCGAGCGAGGACGGCTCGTTGACGAGGTCGACGACGAAACGATCCTTGGCGGCCAGCGCGGGCCCGGCCGCGAGGCCGAGAGCGGTGGCGACGAGGAAGACGGCTGCGGCTTTCGAAACACGGCTCATCGCGATTTCTCCCCGGATATGGTGGTGGACGGCTTGCGGTCGTTCGTGCTCCGGCGTGCCCGGCGGCTGCGCACGGAAACGGGCTGGTCCTGCGGGAGCAGGCGGGCGGCGGCGAGGAAGCCATGCGCCACCGCATCGATGAAGCGCTTCTGCTCATGCTGAAGCGCCAGAAGCGCGGCCGCGCGATCGCCGCGCAGGAGCGCATCGAGCAGCGGGCGCGGATCGGTCGCGGGCGGCGTCGCGCCGGCGAGTTCGAGCGCGCGCGCCAGACGCTCGGTGTGGTCCCAGAGATCGCGCAGCCAGACCGCGATGAAACCGCCGGTCCGTTGTGCGAGCAGGTCGAGCGCCTGCCGGCACAATTGCTGGGCCATGGTGCGCGCGGAAGGATCGTCCCGCCCGATGACGGCGTCGATCGCGCCCCGCAGGCTGCCGAGGAGGGCCGTGCTGCGCTCATCGAGCGGCGTCTCGACCAGCGTCGGCTCGATCCGCAGCCGTGCCTCGACGATCGCGCTCGCCAGCGCGCCATCGACCGTCGCGACGCGCCAGCCCTGCCTTGCGTGGCGCGCGACGAAGCCGGCGCCGGCAAGCTCCGTCAGCGCAACGCGGACAGCCGCGCGCCCCAGCCCGAAACGCTGTGCGAGATCGCCTTCATGGACATAGGTGCCGGGCGCGAGCTCGCAGCGCACGAGCGCTTGCCGCAGGCGCCGGCCCGCGAAGGCGATGTCGCTCTCCGCTGCCGGCGGCTTGGGAAGAGAAAAGGGCGATTGATCGAGCATGAGCCATGCTGGCTCAGTTTCTAGCATCTGACAATCATTTTGTGAGATGTCAGAAACGCATGATCAAGGATGTTTGAGCCCCGCTATGCATGGCGGGGCTATGCCTCGATCCCGATTGAATGATCGGCCGGCAGCCTGCGCTGCCGGAGGCCTATTGCTCGGCAGTGACGGTGCTCGCCGCCGGCGCTGCCTGCGCCAGGAAGAAGAACGCCAGCGAGGCGCACCAGACGATCAGGCCGAAGATGGTGGCGCCGGCCAGCACCAGCCCGAACCCGCCTTGCGCATGCAGCAGGGCGAGCATCGGCACGACGAAGCCGCTGACCGTGAAGCCGAGGAAATAGCGCACGCTGAACGCCTTGGCGCGGTGCTGCGCCGGCACGTAGCGGGCGACCATCGCATCGTTGACGACGACCTGCCCGTAGATCGCGGCCATGGTCATGACGAGGCCGATCAGCAGCGGCACGCCGGAGGTCGTCGCCGCGAGCGCGAGGCCCAGCGGCTGGAACAGCGCGAGCCCGACGAACAGGGCCGGCAGCGTATAGCGGTCGACCAGCCGGCCCATCAGCCATTGCGTGGCGGCGCCGAACACGAAGACCAGCGTCGCCAGCGAGCCAATGAGCGCCAAGGGCAGGTCGAGACCGAGCCGCTCGTCGATGACCTTGGGCAGCGCGATCGTGGTGATGTTGAAGGTCATGCCGCCGGCGATGATCGCGACGGCGAAGACGACGAGCAGCGCGACCGGCCTGCTGACGGGAATGAGCTCGGCCTTGCCGGAGCGGTTCGCTGACGGGCTTCCGTCGCCGGGCACGAGCGCGATGAACGCCGCCCCCAGCGCGAGGCAGACGAGCCCAGGCAGGATGAAGGCGAAGCGCCAGCCGAATTGCGCGGCGATGAGCGCGGTGACACCGGCGGCAGAGGCCGCGCCGAGATTGCCCCAGACGGCATTGACGCCGAGATCGCGGCCGAGCTGGCGGGCATGGCTGACCAGCATGGTCGACCCGACCGGGTGATAGATCGCCGAGGCCACGCCGAGCACGAGCAGCCAGCCTGCGAAGGCGGCGGGCCGGTCCGCGCTGGCGACGCCGAGGCAGGACAGGCCATAGCCGATGAAGAAGACCGCGAGCATGTTGCGCCGGCCGAACTTGTCCGAGAGCCAGCCCATCGGCAGGGAGCACAGGCCGAAGGCGACGAAGGCGCCGGTGGCGAGGCCGATCAGCTCGGCATAGCTGAGGTTCGTCTGCGCCGCGATGGCGATGACCGCGGTCGGGTAGATCAGCAGCACGAAATGATCGAGCGCATGGGCGGCGTTGACGAACAGAAGGGTGCGCCTGGACAGCGTCTCGGGACTCATGGGTGATCTCGCAGCGATGATGCGAAATCCTAGCTTGACCCGTTAAGCCTGTCGGGTCGTTATTCGACATGATCGGGCCAAAGAGAATGGGCAATGCGCAGCGAGAGCGAGGCCTATCAGACGGTGCCACGCGCAGTTGCCGTGATGCCGAAGAGCTATGAGGCCGGCGCGAGCACGGGCTGGCACAGCCACCCGCGCGCGCAATTGCTTTACGCGACGGCCGGCCTGACGTTGGTGCGGGCGGAGGACGGCACCTGGGTGCTGCCGGCCCGGCACGCGCTCTGGATACCGCCGCGCCTCTCGCATGAGGTCAGGATGCATGGCGCGGTCTCGATGTGCTCGGCCTATATCGCGCCCGAGGCGGTCGGAATCCTGCCGACAGGGTGTCGCGTGCTGGAGGTCTCAAGCCTGCTGGCCTCGACGCTTGAGGCGCTCTCCGCCGAGCCGTTGCTCTATGACGAGGCCGGGCGCGGCGGCCATCTCGCCGCGCTGATCCTCGACGAGATCGCGCGGGCACCGGAGACGGCGCTGACGCTGCCTCTGCCGCGCGATCCGCGCCTGCGGCGGATCTGCGATGCGCTGCTGAAAGACCCGGCGCTGGACATCGATCTCGACGGCTGGGCCGAGCGGGCCGGTGCGAGCCGGCGCACGCTGACGCGCGGCTTCCGGGCCGAAACCGGGATGAGCTTCGGCGATTGGCGCTCGCGCCTGCGTGTGCTCAGGGCGATGACGATGGCAAGCGATGGCGCTTCGCCGCAGCAGGTCGTCAAGGCAGTTGGCTATGCCGACCAGCGTGCGCTGCGGATGGCGGCGCGACGGGTTCTCGGCCGGGCCGATCTATCCTGACGAAGACCGGTCAGCGTGATTGCAGCGTCGGGTCGAGTCGGTCCCGGATCCAGTCGCCGACGATCGAGATCGACATCGTCGTCAGGAAGATCGCCATGCCCGGCAGCACCGCGATCCACCAGGCGCTGGTCAGATAGGCGCGGCCGGCGCCCAGCATCTGGCCGAGGCTGGTCAGGGGCGGGCGGATGCCGAGGCCGAGGAAGCTGAGCGAGGTCTCCAGCAGGATCACTTGCGGGAAGTTCAGCGTGAACTGGACGATCAGCACGCTCAGGATGTTCGGCAGGACATGCCGGAGATAGACATGGCGGGCCGGTGCGCCGAGCGCGGTCACGGCCGTCGCATAGCCCTGCGTATTGGCGGCGATGACGACGCCGCGCGTTAGCCGCGCGAACACCTCCCAGCCATAGAAGCCCATGATCGCGACGAAGAGGAAGAAGCCACCGCCGAACAGGGCGATCAGCGCGAGCGCGATCATCATGAACGGCAAGGACGCCTGCACATCGGCCAGCATCATGATCGCCTCTTCGGTGAGCCCGCGGAAATGGGCAGCGATGAAGCCGAGCGTCGTGCCGATCAAGGCGCCGATCAGCGTGCCGCCGAGCGCGACGAGCACGCTGAAGCGGATTGCGTAAATCAGGCGGCTGAGGACATCGCGCCCGAGCTCGTCCGTCCCCAGCAGGTGCTCGGGCATGCCACCGAGGAAGCTCGGCGGCTTTAGGCGCTTCAGCAGCGATTGCGTGCGGTAGTCGTAAGGCGCGAGCCAGTCGGCAAAGAGGAAGATCAGGAGGATCAGGCCGAGCAGGACGAGCGCCGCGATCACGAGGGCCGGATAGCGCGCCTCGGCGCGGACCGGTGCGTCATCCTTCCGGCGGAACAGGGTCAAGAGCGCCATCTCAGCTCTCCGACCGGGCAGCGCGCATGCGCGGGTCGATCAGCGCATAGATCGCGTCGACGGCGAGATTGGCCAGCACCATCGTGATCGAGGTCATGATCAGGATCGCCTGAACCAACGCGAAATCGCGCGAAGTCACCGCGTTGACCAGAAGCCGCCCGACGCCAGGCACTGCAAACACCGTCTCGACGATGATCGAGCCGGCGACGAGGTCGCCGAGCTTGAGGCCGATGATCGTGATGATCGGGATCGCCGCATTGGGCAGGGCATGCCAGAGCACGCGGCGCGGCCGCGGCACGCCCTTGGCGCGGGCGGCGGTGACATATTGCTTGTTCAGCACCTCGAGCATGGCCGAGCGCGTGAAGCGGGCGAAGGTGCCGGCGAAATGCGTGCCCAGCGTGATCGCCGGCAGGATCAGGTGCCAGGTCGTCTGGTCGCCGGAGCTCGGCAGCAGGCGCCAGTGCAAAGAGAACAGCAGGATCAGCAGGATGCCAAGGAAGAAATTCGGCAGGCTGAAGCCGAGCACGGCGAAGCTCATCACGAAGCGGTCGATCGGCCGGTTGCGGTTCAGCGCCGCGACGATGCCAAGCCCGACGCCGAGCAGAAGGCCGAGCACGAACGCGATCAGCCCGAGCCTGAGCGTGCGCGGCAATGCTGCGGCGATCAATTCGAGCGCCGGGCGCTGGTCCGAGAGCGACAGGCCGAAATCACCCTGCGCGATCCCGGCGACATAGGAGGCGTATTGTTGCCAGAGCGGCCGGTCGAGACCGAATTTCTCGCGGTAATGTGCGATGACCTCGGCCGGCGCCTGGTCGCCGACCAGCGCCTCGATTGGGTCGCCCGAGAGATTGAGCGCGACGAAGGTCAGGGTCACGATCAGCCACACGGTCAGCAGACCGCGCGCGAGTTTCGTCAGGAAAAGCCGGCCCGGCATCACGACGCCTTGCGGCTCTGCAAGCCCGTCAGCAGGTCGGGATCGTTGAGCAGCACGGCCTGCGGCGCATGCGCGAGGATGGCGCGAAGGCCGTCGCCATCGACATCGCCGACGATGCGGCCGGTGCCGTTGCCTCCGGACGTGACCCAGACAGGCACGCGCCCCAGCAGCCGCGCCGCGACCGGGCCGTCGAGATTGCCTTCCCAGATTCGGAAGGCGCTCGCGCCGGCGGCGGCATAGTGATCCGGATTGGCCTTGTCGGGCAGGAAGGCGAGGACACGCAGGCCGGGCACCGTAAGCGTGGCATGTGCGACCTGAAGCACCTCGCGTGCGCCGATCCAGACCCGGTCGAGCACGCCGAGTTCACGGATCACCGCGAGCACCGCGTCGATGATCGCGAGGTCTTTCGTCTTGATGTCGATCAGCGCCTGGCGATGCGGGCAGATCGCGGCGAGTGCCTCTGCCAGCGTCGCGAGCTGCACACCGCCTGAGCGGGCGATGACCTTGAGGTTCTCATGCGACGTCTCCGCGATCGCGGCATCGCTTCCGGCGATGCGGACGAGATCGGGATCATGCAAGGCGATGACGACGCCGTCGGCGCTGAGCCGCGCATCGGTCTCGACGAGATCGGCTCCCGACGCGATCGCGGCGCGGTAGGCCTCCAGCGTGTTCTCGGGACAGCGCGCGGAATGGCCGCGATGGGCGATGACGAGCGGCCGGGTCATGACGCAACTCCCAGTTCACCAGCAAAATGGCAGCGGACGCTGCGGCCTTCACCCATCGGGCGCAGAGCCGGCATTTCGGCCGAGCAGCGCGGGCGGGCATGGGGACAGCGCGTGTGAAAATGGCAGCCGGCCGGCGGGTTGGCCGGCGAGGGCGGATCGCCTGTGAGCCGCACGGGCCGGGCTCCGCGCGAAGCCGAGAGGTCCGGAATCGCGGCGAGCAGGGCCATCGTGTAGGGGTGCATCGGCCCGCGATAGACAGGGTCGGTCGGGCCTTCCTCGACGATCTGGCCGAGATACATCACGGCGATGCGGTGCGAGAGCTTCTTCACCACGCGCAGGTCGTGCGAGATGAAGAGATAGGCGATGTCGAAGCGCTCCTGCAGCTCCTGCAGCAGCTCCGTCACCGTCGCCTGCACGGAGACGTCGAGCGCCGAGACCGGCTCGTCGCAGACGATCAGGCTCGGCTGCATCGCCAGAGCCCGCGCGATCACCACGCGTTGCGCCTGCCCGCCGCTGATCTGATGCGGGAAACGGTCGGCCATCTCTGGCGCGAGCGCCACCGCCTGCATCAGGCGCAGGACTTCGGCATCGCGCCCGCTGCGTTCGCCGATCGCGTGCAGGTCGAGCGGCTCGCGGATCTGCCGGCCGATGCTGAGCCGCGGGTCGAGCGCCGATTGCGGATTCTGGAAGATCATCTGGATGTCGCGGCGTTGCCGCTGCCAGTCCTTCGGCGTCAGGCTCGTGAGATCGCGGCCCTTGAACAGGATCTCGCCGCCGCTCGGCCGCTCGAGTCCGACGATCATCCGGCCGGTGGTGGATTTCCCGCAGCCGGATTCGCCGACGAGCCCGAGCGTCTCGCCAACACGCAGGGTGAGCGAGACGTCCTCGACGGCGCGGATCGTCCGCTGCGCCCGCAGGAAGGAACGGCCGCCGCCGAAATGCCGACGCAAGGCAGAAACGCGCAGCAGAGGCTCTGTCGCGCAGCTCATGACGCCGCCCGTTCGCGATAGACCGGGGCGGCGACATCGAGGCGCGGCATCGCAGCCAGAAGCTCGCGTGTATAGGGCGCTTCGGGTGCGTTCAGGACGCGCTCGGCCGGGCCGGCTTCGACGACACGGCCATGGCGCATCACCACGACATCGTCGGCCATCTCGGCGACGACGCCGAGGTCATGGGTGACGAACAGGATCGCCATGCCGAGCTCGGCCTTGAGCCTGTTCAGGAGGTCGAGGATCTGCGCCTGGATGGTCACGTCGAGCGCGGTTGTCGGCTCGTCGGCGATGAGCAGGCGCGGCTCGCAGGCCAGCGCCATCGCGATCATCACGCGCTGGGCCATGCCGCCGGAGAACTGGTGGACATAAGACGCGAGGCGCTGCTCCGGCTCGGGGATGCCGACGAGGCGCAACAGCTCCAGCGCGCGGGCCTGCCGCTGCGGCTCGGAGAGTGCGGTGTGCAGGCGCAGGGTCTCGCGCAATTGCGTCCCCACCGTATGCAGCGGATTGAGCGAGCCGAGCGGATCCTGGAACACCATGCCGATGCCGCGGCCGCGGATGGTTTCCAGCTCCGCCTCGCTGGCGGCGGCGAGGTCGCGCCCTTCGAACAGGATGCGTCCCGCCGTCCGGCGCCCGTTCCCGGGCAGCAGGCCGAGCACCGCCTGGCAGGAGACGCTCTTGCCGCTGCCGCTCTCGCCGACGATGCAGGTCGTCGTGCCCGGCCGCACCGCGAAGGACACTGCGTGCAGGATGTCGGCATAACCCTTCGCGGTGCGGAAGCCGACGGTCAGTCCCTCGACGGAGAGCAGCGCGTCGCTGCCCCCGTCGGTGCCGATCCTGCGCCCGCTCCCCGTCACTTCGCGGCCAGCGAGAAGTTCGAGGGGCGGAAATCCATGTAGTATTGGCTGTAGGGCGTCCAGTTGATGCCCTTCTTCACGCCATAGCCGGTGACGGGGTTGTAGAGCATCGTCATCGGCATATCGTCCTCGAAGGCCGTCAGCAGCTTGGCGAAGGCCGCGCGGCGCTTGGTCTCGTCGGTCTCGGCGGTCAGCTCCTTGGCGGCATCGTTGAAGGCCGGGCTCGCGCCATAGAGCTTCCAGGTCTTCTGGTTCTCGCTCTCGGGACCCCAGAGGGTCAGGATCGCACCAGACGGATCGGGCACGCGATAGGTGTTCGACCAGGCGAAGACCTGTGCGCCCGGCTTGCGTACCTCCTTGAAGCTGTCGACGAAATCGATGCGGGCGTTGATGCCGACAGCGCGCCACATCTCCTGGATCACCTGCGCCGCCTCGACATTGTAGAGGTAGTAGTTCGGGATCAGCCGGTAGGAGATTTCCTGGCCCTTGTAGCTGCTTTCCGCCAGCAGCTTCTTGGCCAGCGCCGGATCGTAGGCGTAGCCCTTGTTCTCCTTCACATACATCGGCCCGAAGCTCGCCAGCTGGTGGCCGTTCGGCGTATAGGTCTGGCTCTTCCAGAGCGCGTCGATCAGCGCCTTGCGGTCGATCGACAGGCTCATCGCGTGGCGCAGCTTCTTGTCGGCGAGAACGGGGTCGCTGGTGTTGAACTGGAGCACATGGCTGTTCTCCAGCGGCTCGGTCTTCACCGAGACGTCCTTGTAGCGCTTCAGGCCGTCCCACTGGTCCGGCGGCAATTCGACGGCGATGTCGAAATCACCCGCGACGAGGCCGGCGACGCGGGCCGCGACCTCGGGGACCGAGCGGAAGGTGATGGACTTGGCCGCAGGCCGGCCGCCGAAATAGCGGTCGAAGGCGGCGAGCGTGATCCTGTCGTTCTTTTGGTAGTCGACGAAGCTGTAAGGACCGGTGCCGACCGGCTTCCAGCGGAGGGCTTTCGCTGCCTGATCCATCCAGACCTTGGAATCGACCCCCTCCTTGCGGAAGGCATTCCAGGGCTCGTCACAGATCGCGAAGGACATGTAGCTCGACAGGCGATGCTCGATGATCGGATCATGCTGCGCCACCGTGATCCGTACGGTGAAGTCGTCGAGCTTCTCGACATTGGTGAAATTGCCGAAATAGATGCGGCCTTCCGGGTAATAGGCCTTCGGCCCCCAGAGGCGGTCCGGCGAGAAAGTCGCCAGCACGTCATTGGCGTCGAACGGGCTGCCGTCATGGCAGACGACGCCGCGGCGCAGCTTCAGGTCGAAGGTGGTCGGCGTGGTCCAGGACCAGCTTTCGGCAAGGCCGGGCACGAGATTGGCGCCGCCATCTGCCTTCGGCTTGGCGAAGTCGCGTCGGATCAGCGTGTCGAAGATCGAGTAGTAGATGCGGGTGTCGACATTGCCCGTGTGCTCGCCGGGGTCGAGCGAGCGTGCCAGCTCGTTCACCGCGACTGTGAGGGCAGGCCGCTCCTGCGCGATGGCGCTGGCGCCGGCTGCGATCGCGAGGCTTGCGCCGAGCATGACCCCGAATGGCGCTTTGCGTGTGGTCGAGTTCGTCATGGCATCCTCCCATCGGACAGGAATCGTTCGGTGTTCCGTCGCTCGTCGCCGCGGCAGCTCTATCCGGGCTTGCCGCGAAACAGGCGTTGCAGGGTCTCGACCTTCGCAAGCGTCTCCAGCGAGCGGCCGTCATCGGTGCGTGACAATTCCAGGATCAGCGTATTGCAGATCGCCATCGGCACGGTCAGGGAATGGAACTCGCCCTGCTCGCCGCGTGCGGCGACGAGCTGCATGTCGCAGGCGGGAACGCCGGTGCGCCTGTCGGTGATCAGGAGCGTCTTCGCTCCGATCTCCCGTGCGCAGGCGACGAGGCGGGTCATAGCCGGGCTTTCATGCCGGAAGATCAGCGCGATCACGACATCGTCGGCGGCAAGGCCGAGCAGCTGGTCGGCCGCCTGCCAGTCGGCATGGGCGACGACTGTCGCGCGATAGCCGGATCGCACCAGGCGCCGCGCGAACAGTTCGGCGAGGCTGCTCGCATGGCCCTCGCCGGCGACGAGGATGCGCCCGGCCTGCCGCAGCATGTCGGCCGCGGCGACGATCTCCGCATCCGAAATCTGGCTGATGAGGGCGCCGAGTGCGCGAATCTCGCCCTCGACGACGGAGCCCAGTAGGGAATCGCCGCGCACCCGATCGAGCCGGCGGCGCACCCTGACCGACGCATCGAGGTCGGCGACGACGGTGTCCTGCAAGGCGCCACGCATCTCGCGATAGGAGGCGAAGCCGAGTTTGCGGGCGAGGCGCCCGGCGGTCGAGGCGTGCACGCCCGCCTGCTCGGCGACCTTGTGCGACGGCAGGAAGCTGCCCGCCGTGCGGTTGGCCAGGAGAACCTCGACCAAGCGGCGATCCGACTCGGTCAGCTCCTCCCGTCGCGCCGCGATGATCTCCGTCAGGTTCATCGTCTCTTCCATGCCCGGCAGCGTAACGGAGCCTTGCAGTGATCTGCAAGTTAAATTGCAGACTCGCTAATCAGCAACTTATGTTGCATACACAGGCATCGCTCCGCATGGTTACAGAGATATGACGGACATCGCCTCGCATCGCGGCGGCGCCAGAATCTGGCCCGAGAACAGCCGCATCGCCTTCCGCAATTCCGCGGTCCTTCCGGTCGATTTCATCGAGTTCGACATTCATCGCAGCCGCGACGGCATGCTGATCGTCCATCATGATTCCGTGCTCGGCCGAACGGCGTCAGGCGCCGGCGCGGTCGGCGACATGGACTGGGCCACGCTGCAGGCGGTGGAGCTGATCGGCACGGATGGCGAGACCATCCCGAGCTTCGACGAGATCCTCGATATCCTCGAGCCGAGCGGCATCAGGCTGCGCATCGAATTGAAGACGCGGCAAGGCGGCGAGCGCTATCCGGGCATCGAGGCGCAGGTCGTGGCGCGATTGCAGGAACGGTGCCTGCTGGACCGCACGACCTTCACCTCCTTCGATCTGCCGACATTGGTTGAGCTTCTGCGCCTCGCACCGGCGACGCCGACGATCTGGCTGATCGCCGACAAGCTGTTGGTGCCGCCGGCGCGCGACCTCCGCGGTCTGTGTCGCAAGGCGGGCGTGGCTGGCGTGCCGGAGATCGCGATCCGTATCGCGCAAGCCCGCGATGGTGATGGCGAGGCTTGCCGCCGCGAGGCTGTGAAGCTGGGCTATTACGGCGCCCATGACGAGCCGGCGATAAGAAAGGCCTTCGTCGACGGCGTCACGGCCTTCACCACCGACCGGCCGGACATCGCCATCGCCGTCCGGCGCGCTATCGGCGGATAGCGGCCTGTCGTCAGGCCGGGCTTTCGTCGCGGCGCGCGATCGTCTCCACGAGCGCCACCGCAAGTGCCCGGTCGCGCTGCGAGCGGATACGCCCGAAGGCGGCGTCGAGCTTGTCGGATTGCGGCGGCCTTTCGCTGGCTGCCGGGTAGTCCGCCGCGTCCTCGGCAAATCCTGTCTCGGCCGGAGCCAGGCCCTCGAAGAAGGCCGCCGGGCTGGTACCGAGAAAGCGCGCGAGCATGAAGAGGGCGCCCGCGCTGATGCGGTCCTTGCCTTTCTCGTAATTGCCCATCTGTTGAAACGAGACGTCGAGGACGGCGCCAAGGTCCGCCTGGCTCAGGCCGCGTTTCTTGCGGAGGATGCGCAGCCGATCTCCGATATGGCGGTTGATCGCCTCAGCTTCCGTACGCATCCCGCCCTCCCTATGGTATCGAGCCGGAAAGTCACTTTGATTCCACAGCCGCGAATTCGTCCAGCTTGTCTCGAAAGTTACACGAGAATTATCTGGCCCGCGTTGCGATGGAACAAATCGCAGCGCTGGATTCATGGGGAGGCGAATGCCGGTAGCCGCGAACCCAACGGCATCCTGAAGTCTTGGGCGAAGCTGCTCCGGCCGGCGCAATACCGCGTCGCCGGACCGCCTGAAAGCGCTCAGCTCCGCTCACGCGGCCTTGGCGAGAAAATCCTCGGCGTAATGGCAGGCGACCTTCCGGCCGTCGATCTCGCGCTTCTCCGGCCGCTCGGTCCGGCAGCGATCGGTGACATGCGGGCAGCGGGTCGAGAACACGCAGCCCTTCGGCGGGTTGAGCGGGGAGGGCAGTTCGCCGCGCAGGATGATGCGCTCGCGCTTGCCGGCATCGACGCGCGGCGTCGAGGCGAGCAGCGCCTGCGTATAGGGGTGCAGCGGCCGCGCGTAGATGCGCTCCTTCGGCCCGTGCTCGATCGCATTGCCGAGATACATCACCATCACGTCATGGGCGATGTGCCGGACCACGCTGAGATCGTGCGAGATGAAGAGATAGGCGAGCTTCAGCTCGTCCTGTAGGTCGGCGAGTAGGTTGAGCACCTGTGCCTGGATCGAGATGTCGAGCGCAGAGACCGGCTCGTCGGCCACCACGACCTTGGGCGAGAGGATCAGCGCGCGGGCGATCGCGATGCGCTGGCGCTGGCCGCCCGAGAACATGTGCGGATAACGCGCATAGTGCTCGGGGCGTAAGCCCACCTTGGCCATCATCGCGCGGGCCTTCTCGGTGCGCTCGGCCGCGGAGAGGTCGGTGTTGATCTTGAGCGGCTCCTCCAGGATCGTCCCGATCTTCTTGCGCGGGTTGAGCGAGCCATAGGGGTTCTGGAACACGAACTGCACCGTCCGGCGCAGACGCCGGCGCTCGCTGGCCGGCGGCGAGACGGCGTCGAGCCCGTCCAGCGTCAGCGCGCCCGAGGTCGGCGTCTCGATGAGCGTCGCCATGCGCGCCAGCGTCGACTTTCCGCAGCCGGATTCGCCGACGACGGCAAGCGTGCGGCCGGCCTCGACGGCGAAGGAGACCTTGTTCACTGCCTGCAACTGCGCCGGCGGTTTGAAGAGCCCCTGCTTGACCGGATAGATCTGCGTCAGCTCTCGGGCCTCGATGACGGGATTGCTCATCGCACGGCCTCCTTCGCATGGCCGGCTTCGTCGCGGGCGCGCTCGGCCTCCCGGTTCGCGTCGCCGAGCGGATAGTGGCAGCGCACGCGCCCGTCCATCCAGCTCCGGAGCTCCGGCTGGATAGTGCGGGAATGCTCGGTTGCATAGGCGCAGCGCGGGCTGAACAGGCAGCCCCTCGGCCGGTCATTCAGGCCGGGCACCATGCCGGGAATGGTCGCGAGCCGCGTCGCATGCTCGCTACGCTCGGGCAGGGCCGAGAGCAACGCAGCGGAATAGGGATGCTGCGGGTTGGCGAAGAGCGCGTCGACCTTGCGCTCTTCCATGATCTGCCCGGCATACATCACCATGATGCGCTGCGCCGTCTCGGCGACGACGCCCATGTTGTGGGTGATGAGCACCAGCGCCATGTTGCGCTCGCGCTGCAGCGTCATCAGCAGTTCCAGGATCTGCGCCTGGATGGTGACGTCGAGCGCGGTCGTCGGCTCGTCGGCGATCAGCAGGCGCGGATTGCAGGCGATCGCCATCGCGATCATCACGCGCTGGTTCATGCCGCCGGACATCTGATGCGGGAAGGCCTTGAGGCGGCTTTCAGGCGCGGGAATGCCGACCTGCTCGAGCAATTCGATCGAGCGGCGCTTCGCAGCCTTGCCGTCCATGCCTTCATGCTTCTTCAGCGTTTCGGCGAGCTGGAAGCCGATGGTGAAGCACGGGTTCAGGCTGGTGCTCGGCTCCTGGAAGATCATCGCCACGTCCTTGCCGGTGAGCTGGCGGCGGTCGCGGGCGGACATGGTGAGCAGGTCGCGGCCGTCGAAGCGCAGCTTGTCGGCGCGGACGCGGCCGGGATAGCCGACAAGGCCCATCAGCGCGAGCATGGTCACGCTCTTGCCTGAGCCGGACTCGCCGACGACGCCGAGCACCTCGCCCTCGTCGAGGGTGAGGTCGATGCGGTCGACGGCGCGCAAGGTCCCCTGCGAGGTGGGGAATTCGACGCTGAGGTTTTCGATTTCGAGAAGGGGCATGGGATCAGCGCTTCAGCTTGGGGTCGAGCGCATCGCGCAGGCCGTCACCGAGAAGGTTGAAGGCGAGCACGGTGATGAGGATGGCAAGGCCCGGGAAGGTGACGACCCACCAGGCGCGCAGCACGAACTCGCGGGCGTCGGCGAGCATCGTGCCCCATTCCGGTGTCGGGGGCTGGGCGCCTAAGCCCAGGAAGCCGAGCGCGGCGGCGTCGAGGATCGCGGTGGAGACGCCGAGCGTCGCTTGCACGATCAGCGGCGCGGCGCAGTTCGGCAGGATCTCGGAGAACATCAGCCGGATCGTCTGCGCGCCCGAAACCTGGGCTGCGACGACATAGTCCTTGCTCGCCTCGGTAATGACGGCGGCGCGGGTGATGCGGACGTAATGCGGGAGTACGACGATGGCGACCGCAAGCATCGCGTTCATCAGGCCGGGGCCGAGGATCGCAACGATGACGATGGCGAGCAGCAGGCTCGGCATGGTCATCAGGATGTCCATCAGGCGCATGATCGCGATATCGGCGATGCCCTTGAAATAGCCGGCGATCAGGCCGAGCACGATGCCGACGACGATGGCGAGCGCGACGACCGCGATGCCGATGACGAGCGAGAGCCGCGCGCCGTAGAGCAGGCGGGAGAGGATGTCGCGGCCGATCGCGTCGGTGCCGAGCGGATAGGCGAGCGATCCGCCCGCCTGCCAGAATGGCGGCTTCAGGAAGACCGCGTTGTTGGTCAGGTTCGGGTCATGCGGCGCGATCCAGGGCGCGAACAGCGCGCAGAGCAGAACCAGCACGATGACGACGAGCCCGGCGACGGCGCCGCGATTGGCGCTGAAATAGGTCCAGAACTCGCGCAGCGGATGAGGCGGGGCGGCGCTTGGCGCGGCGGCCGGGGCTTGCAGTGTGTCGGTGCTCATGCGGCGAGGCTCCGATGGGAGCAAGAGGAAAAGCGGGGGGTCATTTCGCGTGCCTGATGCGCGGGTTGATCAGGCCGTAGAGCAGGTCGACGAACAGATTGACGCTCATCACCACGACGCCAAGCAGCAGCGTGCCGCCTTGCAGGACGGGATAGTCGCGCCGGCTGATCGCCTCGATCAGCCATTTGCCGACGCCGGGCCAGGAGAAGATGGTCTCGGTCAGGATTGCGCCGGTGAAGAGCGTGCCGACCTGCAGGCCGATGACCGTGACGACCGGAATCAGCGCGTTGCGCAGAGCATGCAGCGCCACGACCCGGATCGGTGCCATGCCCTTGGCCCGTGCCGTGCGGATATAGTCCTCGCCCAGAACCTCCAGCATCGCCGAGCGGGTCATGCGCGCGATGACCGCCAGCGGCACGGTGCCGAGCACGATCGCCGGCAGGACGAGATGCGACAGCGCCGACCAGAAGGCGTCGATGTCCCCGGCCAGCAGGCTGTCGATGGTCAGGAAGCCGGTAACCGGCTCGATGAAATACTGCACCGCGATGCGGCCCGAGACCGGCGTGATGCCGAGCTGAACCGAGAACAGCAGGATCAGCAGCAGGCCCCACCAGAAGATCGGCATCGAGTAGCCGGTGAGCGAGATGCCCATCACGCCATGGTCGAAGATCGAGTTTCGCTTCACCGCGGCGATGATACCGGCGGGAAGGCCGACGAGCAGCGCGATGATGATGGCGCAGAGCGCGAGCTCGATCGTCGCCGGGAAGAGCTGGCCGAACTCGGAGAGCACGCTGTCGCGGGTGACGATCGACTTGCCGAGATCGCCCTGCACGACGCGCTCGATATATTTGCCGTACTGGACGAGCAGTGGCCGGTCGAGGCCGTATTCGGTCAGGAGCTGGGCATGGCGGGCGGCGTCGATGCCGCGTTCGCCGGCCATGGTCTCGATCGGGTCGCCGGGGACGAGGCGGACGAGGAAGAAGGCCAGCAGCGTGATGCCGATGAAGGTCGGGACGACCAGGCTCAGCCGGGTGAAGATGAAGCGCAGCATGGTTCTGCCAGTCTTTTTGGCCGGGGCACGTCCTGCGCAGCGGCTTGTCTTGTCGTTTTATTCAAGTTCGAATTTTGGCGGAGCGCAAAACACCAGATCGGGAGAAAGATCAAGGACAGCGCGTCGAAAATCGTGGATCTCGGCGTTGAGTTCGCGGCGGCGGGTGCCGATGCGCGCAAGACCTGAAAATATCAGGGCTGCCATGGCGCAATGATCGCAATCAGGCGGGTGCGGGCGGAGCAACAAATGCTCGGCCCGCACCGAATTTTAAAGGCGTGGCATCACTTGCCGATATCGACGCCGTAGAAGACGTGGCGGCTGAATGGAGAGAGCTTGAAGTCCTTAACCTCCTTGCGGATCGGCTTCAGCTGCACCGCATGCGCGATGGTGAACCAGGGCGACTGCTCCTTGAAGATCACCTGCGCCTGCCGGTAGAGCCTCTCGCGCTCGGCCTGGTCGGTGACCGTCTTCGCCTTCGTCACCAGCTCCTCGAAGGGCTGGTAGCAGAACTTGGCGACGTTCGAGCCATTGGTCTTGGCCGAGTCACAGCCGAGCAGCGTGTGCAGGAAGTTGTCCGGATCGCCATTGTCGCCGGTCCAGCCGAGCATGCCGGTCTGGTGCTCGCCCGCCTGCATGCGCTTGCGGTACTCGCCCCATTCGAAGCTCTTGATCTCGGCCTTGACGCCGACCTTGGCGAGGTCCGCCTGCATCAGTTCGGCGATGCGCTTGGCGTTCGGGTTGTAGGGACGCTGCACCGGCATCGCCCAGAGATCGATCTCGAGGCCGTTCGGATAGCCGGCCTCGGCCAGCTCCTTCTTGGCCGCTTCCGGATCGAAGGGGTCGTCCTTGATCGTCTCGTTATAGGACCACATCGACGGCGGGATCGGGTTGGTCGCCGCGACGCCGCTGGAAAGATAGACCGCGTCGATGATCGCCTTCTTGTTGATCGCCTTGTTGATGGCGCGGCGGACCTTGACGTCGTCGAACGGCTTCTTGGTGGTGTTGTAGGCGAGATAGCCGATGTTCAGGCCCGGCTGCTCCAGGATCTCGACATTGGCGTCCTTCTTGATGGCGTCGAGATCGGCCGGGTTCGGATAGGGCATGACATGGCATTCGCCCTTCTGGAGCTTGGCCCAGCGCACCGAGGCATCCGGCGTGATCGCGAAGATCAGGTCGTCGATCTTGGCCTTGCCGGCCCAGTAATCGGGATGGGCCTTGTAGCGGATGATCGCATCCTTCTGATACTGCACCAGCGAGAATGGGCCGGTGCCGATCGGGTCCTGATCGATTTTCTCGGGCGTGCCGGCCTTGAGCATGGCGTCGGCATATTCCTTCGACTGCACGCTGGCATATTGCATCGCGAGGTCGGAGAGGAACGGCGCCTCCGGCTGGTTCAGCGTGATCTTGACCGTGTAGTCATCGACCTTCTCGACCGACTTCAAGAGCTTGGGCATGCCCATGTCGTTGAAATAGGAATGGTTCGAGCTGGTCACCTTGAAGAACGGGTGGCTCTCCTTCCACTGCCGCTCGATCATGAACAGGATGTCGTCGGCGTTGAAGTCGCGCGTCGGCTTGAAGGTGCGGTTGGAGTGCCACTTCACGCCCTTGCGCAGGTGGAAGGTGTAGGTGAGGCCATCCGGCGAGATGTCCCATTTCTCGGCGAGCGCCGGCTGGACCTTGGTGCCGCCGCGCTCGAACTGGACGATCGTGTCATAGATCTGGGTGTTCGCATCGAAGGACGTGCCGGTGGTGTTGACGCTCGGCGCGAAATTCTCGGGGCTGCCCTCCGAGCAATAGACCAGCGTCTTGGCCATCAGCGGCTGCGCCGCCATCAGCGCGGCGGCCGACAGCGTCGCCAACAGAATTGTCTTCATGGATGTCTCCTTGAACGCCTATCCGCCCAAGCAGGGCGGTGAGTGGCCCCGTTGTATCGGAAGCTCCGTGGGCGGAAGTCCCCGGGCCGCCTTGTCTACAGCTTATTGAAATTAAAGAAGCGCGGATAGCTGCCGCGGAAGGCGCGAAGGCCGGTTCCGGAGGAAGGTAAACGATTGTTCAGGAACGGATTCCGCTGAGCCGAGACGGCTTTCGCCTGCCGCCCGGAGCTTATTCGAAAGTCTATGGGCTCCAGACGGGCCCGGCGTTTCGGGCGGGCGCTCAGAGCACCTCGCGCACCCGCACCAGCGTCGTGTCCATATGGCGGCCGATCGCCTCGGACAGCGCGTCCGCGTCGCGCTTCAGCAGGGCGGCCATCATATCCTCGTGCTCGGCGACGGCCCCGGCCCATTTTTCGGGGCCTTCATTGCCGACGAAGCGCAGCCGCTTGATCCGGGCCTGCAAGGTGGTGTGCATCTCGGCCAGCACCGCGTTGCCGGAGGCGGCGACGATGGCGCTGTGGATCGCCTGGTTCAGCTTGAAATAGTCGAGCCGGTCGCGCGTCGCATAGAGCGCGAGCATGTCCCTGTGCAGCTTGTGAATCGCCTCGATCGTCGCGTCGCTGGCCTCAGCGCAGGCGATCCGGCCGCCGAGCTGCTCCAGGCTCTTGATGACTTCGAGGATGTCGGCGAGGTCGCGCGCCGAGAATTTCCGGACGATCGCGCCCTTGGCCGGCAGGATTTCGACCAGCCCCTCGCTGGCGAGCGTCTTGATCGCCTCGCGTAAGGGGGTCCGCGACACGCCGAGCTGGGCGCCGACCTGGCCCTCGTTGATGCGCTGGCCGGGAGCGAGCCGCCCCTCGATGATCATGTCGCGCAGGCGCTCCAGCACCTCGTCATGGAGGGTCCGCCGCATGATCGGGGTATAGTCGGCCGCCGTCTCGCTCATCATTGCTCCACTGTTTCCGGCCGCTCCGTTACGGCACGCGGCTCCCGCGCTGTCAAACGGACGCCCCGTCGTTGGCTGCGAAGAGCGCATCCTGCCGCCGGCGCATCGTCAGCAATCCAGAATCTTCGGGGATCGCGACATCGCCGAGGCGGATCGCTTCGCCGGCCTTGACCGCCCGGACGAGCGGCCTGTCGGCGACAAGATAGAACGGGGCAGGGCGGTCGTCCGCGAGCGCGGTCGTGGGCCTGACCTCTGCGCCGACATTCTCGATGCTGTGATGATGCCCGCCCATCTTGAGCACCGTCCCGGCCGCAAGGTCGCGCTGCGCCACCGCGACGAGGTCCTGCCTTGGCCGATAGTCGTCGCCATAGCCCGAGCGGCCGAGGCCGGCTGCATCGAGAATGGACGTCGCGACCTCGACACCCAGCAGATGGCGCGGCAGGTAGAGCGCGGCGGTCTTGCCGCTGCGGCTGACGACATGGCCCTTTCCGGCCAGCATCTCCCAGGTCTCGTCATTGTCGCAGCGCACGACGATGAAGACGCCGCCGGCGAAGCTCGCTTCCTCCGCGAGACGCAGATGATGGAACACGTCGATCCGGCGCGTGCCGCCCATCAATCCGCCTTCGCTGCGCTCCGCGAAGAGATCGGCCAGTTCCGGCACGCGGGCCGGCGGCGCATGGAAGCCGGCGGCATCGGCCGCGAAGCCGAGCGCATTGGCGACCAGTGTCATCTCGCAGAGATCGGGCACGGCCCTCAAGGGAAAGGCCTCGCCTAGGATGCGCGCACGCTCGGCGGCGTTGTTGGCGATGGAGCGCGAGCCCGGCAGCCAGTGCTCGCGCAGCACCGGCAGCGAGCGGGTTAGGCCGTTGCAGGTGACGTCGCCGGTCGCGGCGTCGAGGACGAAATCGTATTCGCTCGACTTGCCGGCCGCGATGATCTCGAGGCCGATGACCTCGGCCCAGCTCGCCAGTGCGATCAGCAGGCTCGGCTGATCGCCGTCGACCGGCGTCACCACGACGCCCTTATCGCGGGCGAGCCGCGCCAATCCCGGCCCGACGACGCTGTCGGCCTCCTTCGAGACCAGCGCGACATGGCGGCCGGCATCGATCGCGGCGAGGCTGTGCCGGGTGGCTGCCTCCGGGCTGCCTGTCGCTTCGACGAGCAGCACGAAGGGCAGCTCCATGACGCTATCGAGGCTCGCCGCGGCGATGCATTTGCCGGCATTCCATGCGGCCTTCACCTCGGCTTCGGTCGAGCACAGCGCAATCTCGCGAGGCGCGAAGCCTGCGGCCGCGAAAGCCTCGCCGGCTGCTTCGGCTGTCACATCCACCGCGATGCGCGCATTGACCAGCCGCGTCCGGCGCGACTGCGCGAGATAGCTGCGCCCGAAGCTGCCGCTGCCGACGAGGCAGGTTTCGACCGGTTCGCTGATCCCGGCGTAATGCGAGTGAAAATTCATTCGAGCCTCCTCCGGCGCAGCCCGATCCGCAGCCGACGCCTGTCGAAGGAGTACATCGATTTTGATATGCTGCATACAGCATACTTGAGTGAGTCGACCACCTGTGTTAGCCAACGGAGCCATAAGAACGATCGGGCAGCGGAGTGGCGGCCATGAATGAGCGGACGAATGACGCCTTGCCTGTGATCGCGGTGGCGATGGGCGATCCTTCTGGCATTAGCCCCGAATTGACGGCTCGCATCCTGTCGGAGGTCGATCTGCGTGGCGCGGCCCGCTATGTCGTCTTCGGTGACAAGCGCCTGCTCGATCTCGGCATCAAGGACGGCGGCGTCGATCCGCAGGTTCAGGTCGTCAAGGATGGCGACGCGCTGCCGCTCGGCGACAAGCCCGTCTTCGTCGATCTCGGCAATCACGATCCGGCCGATCTCAAGCGCGGCACCGCGACGCTGGCCGGCGGCAAGGCCGCGACCGAGAATTTTCGCCGCGCGCTGCAATTCGCCGCTTCCGGCAAGGCCGACGCGGTGTTCTTCACGCCCTTCAACAAGGCGGCGATGCGCTTCGCCTATCCCGGCTACGACGACGAGATCCGCTTCGTGCGCGATGCGATCGGCTTCGAAGGCGCGGCGAGCGAGTTCAACATCCTCGACAAGCTCTGGAATGCCCGCGTCACCTCGCATATCCCGCTGTCGGAAGTGGCGCAGAACATCACGCAGGAGCGCATCCTGCGGGCGCTGACGCTGGCCGATGCCAATCTGCGCGCCGCCGGCTTCAATCCGCCGCGCATCGCGGTCGCCGGCATCAATCCCCATGCGGGCGATGGTGGCAATTTCGGTCGTGACGAGATCGAGACGATCGAGCCGGCGGTGAAGGCGGCCAAGGCCAAGGGCTTCACGGTCGAGGGGCCGTTCCCGTCGGACACCGTCTTCCTGCGCGCAAAAAATGGCGATTTCGACGCCGTGCTGACGATGTATCACGACCAGGGCCAGATCGCGATGAAGCTGATCGGCTTCGACCGTGGCGTCACCCTGATCGGCGGCTTCCCGTTCCCGATCTGCACCCCGGCCCATGGCACGGCCTATGAGATCGCCGGCAAGGGCATCGCCAATCTCGGCGCGACGCGCGCCGCGCTCGCGCTCGCCATCAAGATGGCTCAGGACGGAAAGGGCAAGACCCGCGCCGCCGCCTGACGCTCAACCTTCTCGATAAAGCCGCCGGCAAGAGCGGCCTCGCACAATCAGAACCCAGGGAGAGAAACCATGAAAACCATCGCCATTTCGGCTGTATTCGCCGGCGCGCTCACGCTTGGCGGCATCGGTGCCGCGCAGGCCTGGGAGCCGACCAAGCCGATCGAGTTCGTCGTGACCTCGGGTGCCGGCGGCGGCACCGACAATTTCGCCCGCATCATCCAGTCGATCATCACCAAGCATAAATTCACCGAGCAGCCGATCGTGGTGGTGAACAAGGGCGGTGGCTCGGGCGCCGAGGGCTATGTCTATGGCAAGGGCGCCAAGGGCGATCCGAACCGCGTCATTTTCGGTACCAACAACGCCTATCTGCTGCCTTATGTCGCCAAGCTCGGCTACAAGGTCTCGGACCTGACGCCGGTCGCGGCGCTGGCGCTCGACGAGTTCCTGCTCTGGGTCAAGGGCGATGCCCCCTATGCCGACGCCAAGGCCTATATCGAGGCGGTCAAGGCGAAGCCCATGGGCTTCAAGATGGGCGGCAGCCAGTCCAAGGACACCGACCAGACCCTGACCTCGATGATCCAGGACGCGGCTGGCGTGAAATGGATCTACGTGCCGTTCCAGGGCGGCAGCGCCGCGGCCGTGCAGCTCGCGGGCGGCCATATCGACTCCAACACCAACAACCCCAACGAGAATATCGGCCAGTGGAAGGCCGGGCAGGTGAAGCCGCTCTGCGTCTTCTCGCCGGTGCGCCTCGCCAAGGGAGAGCCGGTCTTCGAGGGCAAGGGCTGGGGCGATGTCCCGACCTGCAAGGAAGCGGGCCTGCCGCTGGAGACCTTCCAGATGCCGCGCACCGTCTGGCTGCCGGCGGATGTCCCGGCCGATGCGGTGACCTATTATGCCGGCCTGCTGGAGAAGGTCTCCAAGACCCCGGAATGGCAGGAATTCGTGACGCGCACCGCCCAGACCGCCAAGTTCATGAAGGGCAAGGAGCTCGCCGATTTCGTCGCCAAGGACGAGACGGCGAACAAGAAGGTCTTCGAGAACGAAGGCTGGGTCGCGAAGTAAGGTGGGATCGTCATTCCCGGGCGGCGCAGCGCGCCGACCCGGGAATCTCATGACGAGAAGGCTGGTTTCCGAGATGGCCGGGTCAAGCCCGGCCATGGCGTGCAGGCCCTGAAAGGGAGAACCCACCGCATGATCACCCGCTTCTGGGCAGAGATCGGGACGGCCGTCCTGACGCTGGTCTTCGGGCTCGTCATCGTGAAGGGCTCGCTCGAATTCGGCATCGGCTGGGATACGTCAGGCCCGCAGCCCGGCGCCTTCCCGTTCTATGCCGGCGCGCTGATCGCGCTGGCGAGCCTCGGCACGATCGTGGTCACGCTCAGTCAACGCGTCGCCGGAAAGGCCCTGCTCGCCGAAGCCTTCCTCGACGCCGAGCGCGGCAAGCGCGTGCTCGCCTTCCTCTTGCCGCTCGTCGCCTTCGTCGTGCTGAGCGCGACGCTCGGCATGTATGTCGCGACGATCCTCTACCTCGTCTTCGCGATGCGCTTCCAGGGCCGCTACGGCTGGCTGCAGAGCCTCGCCACCGCCTTCGCGACGGCGGCCTTCTTCTACTTCGCGCTCGAGAAATTCTTCCAGATCGGCCTGCTCAAGGGCCCGATCGAGCCGCTCATCGGCCTTTGAGACGGCGGGGATAGCAGCATGGACAACATCGCCAACCTGATGCACGGCTTCTCGGTCGCGCTCACCACGCACCATGTCCTGCTGATGATGGCGGGCGTCCTGCTCGGCGTGCTCGTCGGCGTCCTGCCGGGGCTCGGCGCACCCAACGGCGTCTCGCTCTTGCTGCCGCTGACCTTCTCGATGGACCCGGTCTCGGCGATCATCCTGCTGACCTCGCTCTACTGGGGCGCGCTCTTCGGCGGTTCGACCACCTCGATCCTGTTCAACATCCCCGGCGAGCCATCCTCGGTCGCGACGACCTTCGACGGCCACCCGATGGCCAAGCAGGGTAAGGCGACGGAAGCGCTCTCCTTCGCCTTCCTCTCGGCCGGCTTCGGCGCGCTGGCCGGCGTCATCCTGATCACGCTGCTCTCCGGCTGGGTCGCTAAATTCGCGCTGCGCTTCTCCTCGCCCGAATATTTCGCCGTCTATTTCATGACCTTCGCGAGCTTCATCGGGCTCGGCGGCGCCTCGCCCTTCAAGACGGTCGTCTCGATGGCGATCGGCTTCGCGCTGGCGACGATCGGCATGGACTCGGTCTCCGGCAATGTGCGGCTGACCTTCGAGTTCGACGTGCTGCTGGCCGGCGTCAGCTTCCTCATCGCGGTGATCGGCCTGTTCGGCATCGGCGAATTGCTGCTGACCATGGAGGAGGGGCTGAAATTCGAGGGCGTCGCCGCCAAGGTCCGCGTCGGCGATGTGCTCCGTACCGCCGCCAAGCTGCCGCGCTATTGGCTCGCCCTGCTGCGTTCCTCCCTGATCGGCATCTGGATGGGCATCACGCCGGGCGGACCGACGGCGGCCTCCTTCATGAGCTATGCGATGGCCAAGCGCTCCTCGCGCCATCCCGCCAAGTTCGGCAAGGGCGAGCCCGAGGGCGTGATCGCGCCCGAGACCGCCGACCATGCCGCCGGCTCTGCTGCCATGCTGCCGATGCTGGCGCTCGGCATCCCCGGCTCGGCGACCGCTGCGGTGATGATGGGCGGCCTGATGATCTGGGGGCTCAATCCCGGCCCGACGCTGTTCACCGACCGGCCGGATTTCGTCTGGGGCCTGATCGCCTCGATGTATCTCGGCAATCTCGTCGCGGTCGTGGTCGTGCTGGCGACGGTGCCGCTCTTCGCCTCGATCCTGCGGATTCCCTTCTCGATCATCGGGCCGATCATCGTGGTGATCTGCTTCATCGGCGCCTTCACCGCCGCGAGCAAGGAATTCGACATCTGGCTGGCGCTGATCTTCGGATTGGTCGGCTATGTCTTCAAGAAGCTCGACTATCCGATCGCGCCGCTCGTGCTCGCCATGGTCATCGGCGACAAGGCCGAGGACGCCTTCCGCCAGTCGATGATCTTCAGCCAGGGCTCGCTCTCGATCTTCTGGTCGAACCCACTGGTCTCGACGCTGATGACGATCGGCCTCGCGCTTCTGGTCATGCCGGTCATCGGCTCGGTCGCGCGCCGCTTGCGCGGCACCAAGGCCGCCAGCACTGTCTGAACCCCGCCTAGCCCGCCACGTGAGATGACGCCATGACCGAACCCTACAAGGGCATCCTGCCGATCGCGCCGACCATCTTCCACGAGAATGGCGACCTCGATGTCGAGGGCAACAAGCGCGTCATGGACCTGATGGTCGACCAGGGCGTCGACGGCATCTGCATCCTCGCCAATTTCTCGGAGCAGTTCCTGCTCACCGACGAGGAGCGCGAGCAGGTGATGCGCCTCTCTTTGGAGCAGGTCGCCGGCCGCGTGCCGGTCATCGTCACCACCTCGCATTTCTCGACGCGCATCGCCGCCGCCCGCGCCAAGGCCGCGGCCGATGCCGGCGCGAAGATGCTGATGATGATGCCGCCCTATCACGGCGCGCTGCTCAAGGCCGACGAGCAGGGCATGATCGAGCACTTCAAGGCGGTGGCCGATGCCTGCGGCATTCCGATCATCCTGCAGGACGCGCCGCTCTCCGGCGTGACCATGACCGTGCCCTTCATGATCCGGCTGGCGAAGGAGGTCCCGCTCGTCCGCTATTTCAAGATCGAGGTGCCCGGCACGGCGGGCAAGCTGCGCGCGCTGATCGAGGCCGGCGGCGACGCCGTGGTCGGCCCCTTCGACGGCGAGGAGGCGATCACGCTGATGGCCGATCTCGATGCCGGCGCGACCGGCACCATGACCTCGGCGATGATCCCCGACCTGATCAAGCCGATCCTCGCCGCCCACGCGGCGGGTGACCGCAAACAGGCTGCGGCGCTCTATGCCCGTGTCCTGCCGATCATCAATTACGAGAACCGCCAATGCGGGCTGCGCTCGGCCAAGGCGGTGATGAAGGAGGGCGGCGTCATCCGGTCGGAAGCCGTGCGCCATCCGCTGACGCCGCTGCATCCGAAGACCCGCGAGGGCCTGATCGAACTGGCGCGAGAGCTCGATCCGCTGGCGCTGCGCTGGGGCAAATAGGCGAATAGTCGCCATGCAGGGGCGGGGTTGCGTTTTTCGCGCCCCGCGCAGCCTTTACAAAACGGGTCGGATCGCGGGAACTTCTCCCTTGCCTGCCGTCCGGCGGGAGCCACGGACGTCAGAAGGTGAGCGCATGCCCAGTCTCAAGCCGGAAACCCGCGAGAAGCTGCGCACGGTCTCCGTCGCCACGCTCTGCACGTCCCTTTTCAAGCGCGGCCTGCGCAACCAGTTCATTCAGGATGTCCGCCCGCTCAATCCCGGCGCGGGCACCATGGTCGGCGAAGCCTTCACGCTCCGCTATATCCCAGCGCGCGAGGACCTGAACCAGCTTTCCGTCTTCCAGGACCGGGCCCATCCGCAGCGCAAGGCGGTCGAGGATTGCCCGCCCGGCGCCGTGATGGTGATCGACAGCCGCAAGGACCCGCGCGCGGCCTCGGCCGGCGGCATCCTCGTCTCGCGCCTGATGAAGCGCGGCGTTGCCGGCGTCGTCACCGATGGCGGTTTCCGCGACTCCTACGAGATCGCGGGGTTGCCGTTCCCGACGTATCACAATCGCCCGTCCTCCCCGACCAACCTGACCCTGCATCAGGCCATCGACATCAACGTGCCGATCGGCTGCGGCGATGTCGCGGTCTTCCCGGGCGATGTCGTGGTCGGTGATGCCGAGGGCGTCATCGTCATCCCCGCCCATCTCGCCGACGAGGTCGCGGCCGAGGCCGTCGAGATGACCGCCTTCGAGGATTTCGTCACCGAGGAGGTCCTCAAGGGCCGCTCGATCCTCGGCCTCTACCCGGCGACCGAGGAACAGACCAAGGTCGATTTCGCGGCCTGGCGCAAGGCCAACGGTCGCTGAGCGGGTCTGCCTGTCGGTTTGAGGCAGGTCAATTGGTCGCTGTCGGCGCCAGTTGCGCCCGGCCCAGCACCATCATCCGGTCGATCTGGAAGCCCGAGCGCTGGAGCGCGTCATGGTCCTGCGGCCAGGCGGCCGAACGCTCCAGCGAAATCGCGATCCGGGGCAGGTCCAGTTCGACCGCGAGCTGGTTGGCGAAGCGCAGCAGCGCGTTGACCAGATGGGTTCCGGGCAGCCGGAGCATCGCGAGCTCCGAGATTTCGAGCGCGGCGCCGCCCGCGATCGTCTGCGCGACGCGGAAGGTGAAGACGGCATGCGGCATGGCCCGCGCGTCGCGCAACGCGAAGACGCCGCGTGGCCTGGCGCCGTCCTGCGAATTGTCGCGCACGAATTCGGCCCAACCTTCCGGTGTCACCTCCGGATGCAGCATGGCGACCAGGCTGAAGACTG
Source organism: Allobosea sp. 47.2.35 (assembly GCF_024655635.1). GTDB lineage: Bacteria > Pseudomonadota > Alphaproteobacteria > Rhizobiales > Beijerinckiaceae > Allobosea. The sequence continues at coordinate 123,087 of NZ_JANLGI010000016.1, forward strand.
TGTCGGCGCCGGCCGGCGCGATGCGCGCGACCTCGAAGATATCATCGCCCGTCACCGTGGCCTCTCCCGAATTCAGGGGCGCACGGTGGTTGCGTGGGGCCTGTCGTCGCATTGATCTGGATCAATTTCGCCGGCTGCGGTTGCGAGCGTGCTTTGTGACCTTGTCCACCTCGGTTATGGTCTTTCCGATAAGTGGGAAGATGCGATCGTGAACTGTCATCCTTCGGCCTGTAACGCTGCGCACCGTGGTGAAGGCAATTGCCGCAGCTGCATGGTGCGTCTGGTCAGCGTCTGCGCGTCGCTCTCCGACGATGAGCTGGCGTTGCTGGAATCGCTGGCGCATCCCACGCATTTTACCTCCGGCGAGACACTGTTCACGCAGGGGCGCGAGGCGCATTCGGTCTACAACGTCACGGCCGGCGTCGTGCGCCTCTACAAGCTTCTCTCCGATGGCCGCCGTCAGGTCGTCGGCTTCGCGCTGCCGGGCGATTTCCTCGGGCTTGCGATGCGCGACGCCTATGGCTTCTCGGCCGACGCGATCGGCGAGGTCTCGGCCTGCGCCTTCTCGCGCGGCGCCTATACCGCGCTGGTCGATGCCAAGCCGCATCTGCTGAAGCGCCTGCACGAGTTCGCGACGCATGAGCTGACGCTCGCCCATGAGCAGATGATGCTGCTCGGCCGGCGTACCGCCGAGGAGAAGCTGATCTGCTTCCTGCTCGGCATGCAGCAGCGTTGGGCACGGCTCGGTAAGCCCTCGGTCACCGTGCCCCTGCCGATGACGCGGCAGGACATCGCCGATTTCCTTGGCCTGACCATCGAGACCGTCAGTCGCACCTTCACCCGTCTCGCCAAGGACAAGACGATCCTGATCGTCCCCGGCGGCGTGCGCGTGATGAACCCCGAGCGCATGAGCGCCGTCGCGGCCTGAGCCTGCGCCGCCGCGCCACACCCTGCGCGCCGCCGCCCTTGACCTGAATCAACGCCCGACCGTCCCCCGCTCGCTAAGTCTCCCGCGATGGGCGCGCTCATGCGCCGGCGACGAAGCGGGGTCAGAAGGTGACGGCAACGGCAAGCCCTGTCAGGCAGGCAACTGTCGGCGAACTGTTGGGGATGCTGATCGCGGCGGCCTGCGTGCTGCCGCTGGTCATCATCGCCGCGCTGACCGAAAACTCCGGCTATGCCTTCCACGCCATGCTCGGCGTCCTGGCCGCCGCCGCCGGCATCATCCTGATCGCCAATCGCTGCTTCGACGGCAGCGTCCCGGTCGAGCCGCAGGAGATCGACGGCAAGCCCAACTACAATATGGGGCCGGTCAAGTTCACGACGGTCGCCGCCATGGTCTGGGGCATCGCCGGCTTCACGGTCGGGCTGATCATCGCGCTCCAGCTCGCCTTCCCGGTTCTCAATTTCGACCTGCCCTGGATCAATTTCGGCCGCCTGCGGCCGCTGCACACGTCGGCGGTGATCTTCGCCTTCGGCGGCAACGTCCTGATCGGCACGTCCTTCTATGTCGTGCAGCGCACCTGCCGCGCGCGGCTGGCCGGCACGTTGTCGCCCTGGTTTGTCGTGCTCGGCTACAACTTCTTCATCGTCATCGCCGGCACGGGCTACCTGCTCGGCATCACCCAGGGCAAGGAATACGCCGAGCCGGAATGGTATGCTGATCTCTGGCTGACCATCGTCTGGGTCGTCTATCTCCTGGTCTTCCTGGGCACGGTGATGAAGCGCCGGGAGCCGCATATCTATGTGGCGAACTGGTTCTATCTCGGCTTCATCCTGACCATCGCGGTCCTGCATATCGGCAACAATGTCGCGGTGCCGGTCTCGCTCCTGTCGCCGCGCTCCTATGGCCTCTGGTCGGGCGTGCAGGATGCGATGTTCCAGTGGTGGTACGGTCATAACGCGGTCGGCTTCTTCCTCACCGCCGGCTTCCTCGCGATCATGTACTACTTCGTGCCCAAGCGCGCGGAGCGGCCGATCTACAGCTACCGGCTCTCGATCATCCACTTCTGGGCCCTGATCTTCATCTATATCTGGGCCGGCCCCCACCATCTCCACTACACCGCGCTGCCGGACTGGGCGCAGACGCTGGGCATGACCTTCTCGATCATGCTGTGGATGCCGTCCTGGGGTGGCATGATCAACGGCATCATGACCCTGTCCGGCGCCTGGGACCGGCTGCGCACCGACCCCGTGCTGCGGATGATGGTGGTCTCGCTCGCCTTCTACGGGATGTCGACCTTCGAAGGCCCGCTGATGTCGATCAAGGCGGTGAACGGCCTGTCGCACTACACCGACTGGACCATCGGCCACGTCCATTCCGGTGCGCTCGGCTGGGTCGCCTATATCTCCTTCGGCGCGATCTACTGCCTCGTGCCCTGGCTCTGGAACCGCAAGGGGCTCTACTCCCTCAAGCTGGTGAGCTGGCATTTCTGGATCTCGACGCTCGGCATCGTCTTCTACATCACCGCGATGTGGGTCTCCGGTATCCTCCAGGGCCTGATGTGGCGCGCCTACACCTCGCTCGGCTTCCTCGAATATTCCTTCATCGAGACCGTCGCGGCGATGCATCCCTTCTACGTGATCCGCGCTCTGGGCGGCGCCCTGTTCCTGCTCGGCGCGCTGATCATGGCCTTCAACCTCTGGATGACCGTGCGCTCGCAGAGCGCGGCCGAGATGCCGCGCGCCGACGATGCGCCGGCGCCGCTGGCCATGGCCGTCTGAGGAGCCTCCGGAATGACGAGCATCGAACACAAGCCTGCGCGCAAGTCGCTCTGGGCCAAGCACAAGATCTTCGAGACCAACTCGATCATCCTGGTCATCGGCGTCCTGCTGGTGATCTCGGTCGGTGGTCTCGTCGAGATCGCGCCGCTCTTCTACCTGAAGAACACGATCGAGACGGTGCAAGGCATGCGCCCCTACACCCCGCTCGAGCTGGCCGGCCGCGCGATCTATGTCCGCGAGGGCTGCTACAACTGCCACAGCCAGATGATCCGGCCGCTGCGCGACGAGGTCGAGCGCTACGGGCATTACTCGCTCGCGGCCGAGAGCATGTATGACAAGCCCTTCCAATGGGGCTCCAAGCGCACCGGGCCGGACCTCGCCCGCGTCGGCGGCAAATATTCCGACGAGTGGCAGCGGGCGCATCTGGCCGAGCCGCGGGCCGTCGTGCCGCAATCGATCATGCCGGGCTATCCCTTCCTGGCGAAGACCGAGCTGAAATACGGCGACATCGCCGACGAACTGCGCGCCAACCGCGCTGGCGGCGTGCCCTACAGCGACGCGATGATCGCCCAGGCGCAGAGCGACCTGAAGGCGCAGGCGACGCCGGACCATCCCGGCCAGTCCGATCTGGAGAAGCGTTATCCCAAGGCGCAGTCGCGCGATTTCGACGGCGATCCGCAGCGCATCACCGAGGCCGACGCCATGATCGCCTATCTCCAGGCGCTCGGCACGCTCGTCGACTTCAAGCTCTACGACGACAAGGCCAACATCCGCTGAGCGAGGCTGCCATGCAAACGACCTATCACTGGCTCGCCGGCTTCGCCCAGTCCGTCGGCCTTCTCTACTTCGTCGCCGTCTTCCTCGGCGTCTGCGTCTACGCCTTCTGGCCGAAGAACCGCGCCCGCTTCGAGCAAGCCGCGCTCAATCCGCTGCGCGAGGACTGATCATGGACCAGAAGAACCACGACGCCCCGCATATCGACCCCCATACCGGCATCGCCACCACCGGCCATGAATGGGACGGCATCCGCGAGCTCAACACGCCGCTGCCGCGCTGGTGGCTCGGCATCTTCTACGCCACCATCGTCTGGTCCATCGGCTACTGGGTCGTCTACCCCGCCTGGCCGCTGCTGACCGACGCGACCAGGGGCGTGATCGGCTACGCCAGCCGCGCTGATATCAGCGCGGACATGGCGCAGCTCAAGGCGCAGCGCGCGGTTCAGGCCGCCGGCATGGCGGAGGCCACACCGGCGCAGATCAAGGCCGATCCGACCCTGTTCCAGATCGCGATGGCGCAGGGCAAGGCCGCCTTCGGCGACAATTGCGCCGCCTGCCATGGCGTCGGTGGCGCCGGTGCCAAGGGCTATCCGAACCTCAACGACGACGACTGGCTCTGGGGCGGCTCGTTCGACGCGATCATGCAGACCTTGCGCCACGGCATCCGCGTCGCCGGCAATGACGAGACGCGGGTCAGCCAGATGCCGGCCTTCGGCCGCGACGGCATGCTCAAGCGCGACGAGATCAATGCCGTCGCCAACCATGTCCGCGAGCTCGCCGGCCTCTCGACCGAGCCCAAGGCCAATCTCGCGCTCGGCCGCAAGCTCTTCGCCGACAATTGCGCCGCCTGCCATGGCGAGGCCGGCAAGGGCAACGCGGAGATGGGCGCGCCGAACCTCACCGACGCGATCAGCCTCTATGGCATGGACATGGCCTCGCTCACCGAGACCATCGCCAACAGCCGCAACGGCGTGATGCCGGCCTGGGGCGGGCGCCTCGACGAGACCACGCTCAAGGCGCTGACCGTCTATGTCCACTCGCTGGGGGGAGGGCAGTAGCGTGAGCACGGCCGGGGCCGATCCCGACGACATGCCGCTCTTCGCGGCGTCGGCGAAGGTCTATCCGCAGAGCGTGTCCGGCCCGTTCCGGCGCGCGAAATGGGCGATCCTCTTCCTGTGCCTCGGCATCTACTACCTGCTGCCGTTCCTGCGTTGGGACCGCGGCCCGCATCTGCCCAACCAGGCGGTGCTGGCCGATATCGCCAATGGCCGCTTCTACTTCTTCTTCATCGAGATCTGGCCGCAGGAGGTCTACTACTTCACCGGCCTGCTGATCATCGCCTCCTTCGTCCTCTTCCTGATGAACGCGGTCGCCGGCCGGGTCTGGTGCGGCTATCTCTGCCCGCAGACGGTCTGGACCGATCTCTTTCTCGCCGTCGAGCGCTTCTTCGAGGGCGACCGGCGCGAGCGCATGCGCCTCGATGAAGCGCCCTGGAGCTTCAACAAGCTCTGGCGCAAGAGTGCCAAGCACGCGGTCTGGATCATCATCGCCTGGTGGACCGGCGGCGCCTGGGTTCTGTATTTCGCCGACGCGCCGACGCTGGTGCGAGAGCTCGCGACCTTCACCGCCCCGCTCTCGGCCTATGTCTGGATCGCGATCCTGACCTTCACGACCTATTCGCTTGCCGGCATCATGCGCGAGCAGGTCTGCAAGTTCATGTGTCCCTGGCCGCGCATCCAGGCGGCCCTGACCGACGACGAGGCGCTCAACGTCACCTATCGCTACGACCGCGGCGAGCCGCGCGTCTCGGTCAAGCAGGGACTGAAGCTGAAGGCGCAGGGCGCGCCGGCCGGCGACTGCATCGACTGCCATCAATGCGTCGCCGTCTGCCCGGTCGGCATCGACATCCGCGACGGCGCCCAGCTCGACTGCATCCAGTGCGGGCTCTGCATTGACGCTTGCGACACCGTGATGGCCAAGGTCGATCGCCTCAAGCGCCTGATCGCCTATGACACCGAAACCAACGTCAAGCGCCGGATGGCCGGCCTCAAGGCGGTCTATCGCCCGTTCCGGGCCCGCACGGCGATCTACGCGGCGTTGATCGTCGTGGTCGGCGGCGCGATGCTTTGGCAGCTCGCGACGCGCCGCACCGCCGATATCTCGGTGCTGCACGAGCGCGCGCCGCTCTTCGTCACATTGCGCGACGGCTCGATCCGCAACGCCTACGTGGTTCGCCTGCTCAACAAGCGCCCGGATACCCGCCCCTTCGCGCTCACCGTCGACGGCTTGCCCGGCATCCGCATCGAGGCCGTCGGCGTGGCGCCCACCGCCGATGTCAGGCCGGTCGTGACCGTCGATCCCGATTCCTCGCGCGAAGTGCGCGTACTCGTCACCGTGCCGGCCGGCGTGCCGCTGGAAGCGTCGCAACCCATCACCATCACCGCCTCCGATCTCTTTGTCGGGGAGACCGTGCGCGCGGCCGACCACTTCATGGCGCCCGGAGCCAAACCATGAGCTGCTGCGGAGTTTTCCTGATGTCCTGCGACACCCCTGCCGCCCCGCGCCCGCGCCGTCCCTTCGAATTGGCCGGCTGGATGGTCGCCTCGATGCTGGTGCTGTTCTTCGGCGTCATCGTCTCGGTCAACGCAACGATACTGACGGTCGCGCTGCGCACCATGCCGGGTGTCGAGACGAAGAGCGCCTACGAGACCAGTCAGCATTTCAACGAGGAGATCGCCCGCCAGCATGAACGCGATGCGCGCGGCTGGAAGGCTGCGGTCACGCTCGCCCGGCAAAGCGGGGGCGCCGCGCTGGGCGTGTCTCTGACGGATCGCCTCGGCCAGCCGCTTTCCGGCTTCTCGGCCACGGCGCGGCTCCGCCACCCCGCCACCTCCGCGCGCGATCACGCTGTCACGCTGAACGAGCGCCAGTCCGGCCGCTATGAGGCGACTATCGAGCGTGTCGAGGCCGGCTCCTGGATTCTCGAACTGCAGGCCCGGCGTGGCGAGGAGGTCGTCTTCGTCTCGCGCAGCCGCGTCACCCTGCCGGAGAAGTGACATGGCGGCGCAGGACCTTTCCGTTTTCGTGCGCCATCGCGACGGCGGTATCGCCAGCATGGAGCTGGCGGTCGACGGCATCCGCTGCGCCGGCTGCATGCAGGCGATCGAGAGCGGGCTTACCCGCGAGCCCGCCATCCTCGGCGCCCGCGTCAATCTCGCGCTGAAACGTGTCTCGGTCGAATGGCGCGAAGCGCTGCTTCGGCCGGAGGCCGTCGTCGACAAGCTCGGCGCGCTCGGCTTCAAGGCCTATCCCTTCGTCGCCGAGCGGCAGGAGGACGGCGCAGTCGCGGAGGAGCGCAGCCTGATGCGCCGGCTCGGCGTCGCCGGCTTCGCCTCGATGAACATCATGCTGCTCTCTGTCGCGGTCTGGGCCGGCAATGGCGGCGATATCGACCCGACGACGCGCGATTTCTTCCATTGGCTCTCGGCGCTGATCGCTCTGCCGACGGCGGCTTATGCCGGTCGGCCCTTCTTTGAGAGTGCGCTGCGGGCGTTGAAGGCCGGTGCCGTCAACATGGACGTGCCGATCACCATCGGCGTCGTTCTGGCGCTGGTCATGTCGGTCGCCGAGACCTGGACCCATGGCCGCCACGCCTATTTCGACGGCGTGGTGATGCTGCTCTTCTTCCTGCTGATCGGGCGCTATCTCGACCAGCTCATGCGCCGCCGTACCCGCGACCTCGCCGGCAATCTCGCGGCCCTCAAGGCTGAGACCGCGACGAGGCTTGCCGACGACGGCAGCTGGACCATCACGCCGATCGCCGCGATCCAGCCCGGCCACCGCGTCCTCGTCCGCCCGGGCGAGCGCGTCTCGGTCGACGGTATCGTCGAGACCGGCCGCTCCGAGCTCGACCAGAGCCTCGTCACCGGCGAGACCGCACCGGCCGCGATCGGGCAGGGCGAGCGCGTCCATGCCGGCACGCTGAACCTTACGGGTGCGCTCACCATTCGCGTCGAGGCGGCAGGTCAGGGCACGCTGCTCGACGAGATCGACCGGCTGATGAATCAGGCCGTCGGCAGCCGCTCGCGCTATGTCCACCTGTCGGATCGGGCCGCGCGGCTCTATGCGCCGGTGGTCCATACACTGGCGGCCGCGACCTTCCTCGGCTGGTTCGCCTGGGGGCTGGCCTGGCCCGAGGCGCTGCTGATCGCCGCCACCGTTCTGATCATCACCTGCCCCTGCGCGCTCGGCCTCGCGATCCCCGCCGTGCAGGTCGTGGCGGCCTCCGCTCTGTTCAAGTGCAAGATCATGCTCAAGGAGGGCGATGCGCTGGAGCGCCTCGCCGAGGCCGATATCGCCGTCTTCGACAAGACGGGCACGCTGACTCTGCCTGAGCCCGATATCCTCAATCCCGAGGCGCTGCCGGCCGAACGGCGAGCCGAGATCGGCGCGCTCGCCGCCGCGAGCACCCACCCATTGGCGCAAGCCTTGGCCCGCGCGCTTGGCGCCACCGCGCCCCGAATGAATGTTCGCGAGAAGCGTGGGCATGGCCTGTCGGCCGGCGAAGGCGGCGAAGAGCAGCGCCTCGGCAGCCTCGCCTTCTGCGATGCCGAAGTGGCGGCGGCTTCGGTGAAGGCGCAACACCCTGGCGCTTCCCTCATCGCTTATCAGCATGGCCCATACCGCACCGTTCTGGCGCTCGGGCAAAGCCTGCGCCCAGACGCGCGTGCGACGATCGACGCCTTGCGCGCGGCGGGGCTGGAGATCGCGATCCTCTCCGGCGACCGGGCGGAGGCCGTCGCGCCGATCGCGGCCGCGCTCGGCATCGCGCATGTCCAGGCCGGCCTGCTGCCCGCCGACAAGCTGAACCTGCTCGACAGCATGGCGGCCAACGGCCGTAAGGTCTTGATGGTTGGCGACGGGCTCAATGACGCGCCGGCCCTGGCGGGTGCGCATGTCTCGCTCTCCCCGGTCAGCGCCACCCATCTGGCGCAGGCGGCGGCCGATATCGTCTTCCTCGGCGACAGCCTCGCGCCGGTCTCGGCCGCGCTCGGCATCGCCCGCAAGGCGCGCGGCTTGATGCTGCAGAACCTGTGGTTCGCGGTGCTCTACAATGCGGTGGCGGTGCCGATCGCGATTGCCGGGCTGGCAACGCCGCTGGTCGCTGCCGTCGCCATGTCGGGCTCGTCGCTGGTCGTGACCCTCAACGCCTTGCGCGCGCGTGGCCGCAAGGCATCACCGGAGGCAGAGGCTTGAACATCATCGTCATCCTGTTTCCCCTCGCGCTGGGGCTCGGCCTGCTCGGGCTTGGCGCCTTCTTCTGGTGCATGCGCTCCGGCCAGTTCGCCGATCTGGAAGGGGCCGCCTGGCGCGTGCTTCAGGACGATGACGCAGCCGCGCCGCCCTCGGAAAAGCGGGCGTGCTGACGGGCATTGCAAGGCTGGTCGCACCACCTTCGGACACCGAAACGGCGGCCGCCGGAACGGTCTCTTAACTCTGCCGGGCTAGGACTGGGTCTCAGGTTAACGAAGCGTAGTGTTCGCCTAAGCCCATGCAAAAACTGGATCGTCTCCGCCGCGCGAACGCCGTCGTTTCCGAGGATCATCGCCTCGTTCAACCACAGCAGACCGCACCGTCCGCAACCCCGGAAACCTCTGTCGCAGAGCCGCTCCGCAACGAGCCCGCATCGTCCAGCCTCTGGCCGACCTATGTCCGCCCCTCGCGCGCCGCTGACGCCCAGCGCAAGCTGGCGCAGGCCGAGCAGGAACTCTCCACCTCGCCGGTCCTCGGGCAGCGCTTCGACATCAGCATGTCCCCGAACGCTCCTGTTCCCGGCGAAAGCCGCGTCCGCTTCTGGCGTACGCCGGATCACCTGATCCGACAGGTCTGGGGCGCGCCTGGCAGCGAGCCGGCGCCTGAGCCCATCATCGACGAACCGGTCGATGTTGAATTGACCTTTGACGCCGACGAGAACGCTTTCATCGATGAGATGCAGCCCGTCGAGATGGTGTTCGAGACGCCTGTGCAGATCGCTGCTTATCCGGAGCAGGACGTCGCGACGCCGCTCGATTTCATTTCCGATCACGCCTTCTGGGAGTGCGTGCCCGAGGCCGAACGCGACGATGCCGATTTCGCGTTCGATCCCGTCGCTTCGTCGATGATCGTGGAAGCGGTGGCTCATGTGCCGGCTGTCGGCTTTGAAGAGCGACAGGTCTCAATGCCTGAACCCGCGCCGCTCGCGATGAAGGCTCCGGTTCTTGCGCCTGCCTGGTCCGGTTTCGGCTGGGGGCAGAGCTATCAGGTGAGCTTCCAGATCGCGACGCCATCCTGGCCGATGCCGGCCGTCGAAGCGCCTGCGGTCGAAGAAGAAGCCCCGCTTCCGGCCGAACCCGTCGCTGCGGCGAAGCCCGGCGTGCCGCTGGCGCGCAGCACCCGTCCTCCGGTAGAGCCTAAGCCTGCTCTGTCCAAGCCGGTCCAGCCTGAGGCCGCCAAGCCCGAACCCGTTCGTCCCGAGCCGGTGGCGGTCGAATCCGCCAAGGTCACCCCGTTCAGGGCCAAGCTCCGCCTTGTCGAATTGCCGGTCGTGCAGGATGCCGGCTTCCAGCTCCCGCCGATCGAGTTCCTGGCCGAGCCGCCGCAGGCGCAGGCCGAGACCATGCCGGTCGAGATCCTCCAACAGAATGCCGGCCTGCTCGAAGGCGTGCTGGAAGACTTCAACATCAGGGGCGAGATCGTCCAGGCCTGCCCCGGCCCGGTCGTCACCTTGTACGAACTGGAGCCTGCCCCCGGTATCAAGAGCTCCCGCGTGATCTCGTTGGCTGACGACATCGCGCGTTCGATGAGCGCGGTGTCGGCGCGCGTCGCGGTGGTGCAGGGCAAGAACGCGATCGGCATCGAGTTGCCGAACACCCGCCGCGAGACCGTCTTCCTGCGCGAGCTGCTGGCGAGCCAGGATTTCGAGGCGACGAAGCACAAGCTCGCGCTCTGCCTCGGCAAGACCATCGGCGGCGAGCCGGTGATCGCGGACTTGGCGCGCATGCCGCATCTGCTGGTGGCGGGCACCACCGGCTCGGGCAAGTCGGTCGCGATCAACACCATGATCCTGTCGATCCTCTACCGGCTGAAGCCGGAGGAATGCCGCCTGATCATGGTCGATCCCAAGATGCTCGAACTCTCCGTCTATGACGGCATCCCGCATCTGCTCACGCCCGTCGTGACCGATCCCAAGAAGGCGGTCGTCGCCCTCAAATGGGCGGTGCGCGAGATGGAGGAGCGCTACAAGAAGATGTCGAAGCTCTCGGTGCGCAACATCGACGGCTTCAATGCCAGGGTCGGCGAGGCCAAGGCGGCAGGAGAGGTCATCACCCGCACGGTCCAGACCGGCTTCGACAAGCATTCGGGCGAGGCGATCTACGAGGAGGAGGTCA
>NZ_JANLGI010000017.1 GCF_024655635.1 Allobosea sp. 47.2.35
CGAGGCCCGCCGCTGCGATCGGACTTACTTCTTCTTGGCGCCGCCGACCTGCTCGTCCCAGATGCGGAAGGCGATCACCATCTTGTCGGGGTTGAGCGGGGTTTCCATCGGATTATCGGCGATGAGCTTCTCGTATTCGGGCCGGCCGAACTCGGCGATGGCCTTCTGGCTGGAGGCCGGGGCCATCGAGAGCGGCACGTCCTTCACGGCCGGACCCGGATAGAAATAGCCCTCGTCATAGGTGAAGGCCTGCTGCGTGGGCGTCAGCATGTGGCGGATCAGGTCGAGCAGCACGTTGAGCTTCTCGTCCGAGACACCCTTCGGGATCATCATGTACTGGGCGTCGGTGACCCAGTGGAAACCCTTGAGCGCCTGGATCTTGGCTTCCTTCGGCACGATGCCGAGCACGCGCGGGTTGATGTCCCAGCCGGTGGTCGAGACGATGATGTCGCGCGAGCCGTCGCCGAGCTCCTTCATCGTCTGGCCGGTGCCGCCCGGATAGTACTCGATGTTCTCGCCGAGTTCCTTGAGATAGGCCCAGGTCTTGTCCCAGCCCTTCTCAGGATCCTTCGGGTCCTTGTCGCCGAGGAGATAGGGCAGGCCCATGATCCAGGTGCGGCCGGGGCCGGAATTGGCCGGGCGGCCGTAGAAGAAGCGGTTCTTGTTCTGCTTGGTCCAGGCCAGCAGCTCTTCCGCCGTGGTCGGCACCTGCTTGACGCGGTCCGGCATGTATTCGAGCAGCGGGCCGGAGGGGTAGTAGACCATCGCCATGGCCTGGCCCTGCCCGAGATTGTGCATGGCGAGCGCCGGCTTGAGGTAGATGTCTTCCGGCTTCGGCAATTCGGCCTGCAGGCGCGGCAGCAGATCGACCCAGAGCTTCTGGTCGATGCCGGCCGAAAGCACGTCCAGGCCACCGATGACCATGTCGATATCGAGGCGGCCGGCATTCTGCTGGGCCTTGATCTTCGCCGGGAGCTCGGGCGCCGGGGCCTTGGTGAAGACCATGCGCGAGACGGCCTTGGGATTGGCCTTCGGATAATTCTCCAGCGGCGTCTGGACGAGCGCGAGCGCCCCGCCGACGTCGATGATGCTGATCGTCAGCGGCGAGGCCGGCAGCTTGAGCTGCTGCGCAAAGACGCCGGGCGCATGCGCAGCGACGCCGAGACCGGCAACGCCACCGATGAAATGACGCCGATTGATGCTGTCGTGAGCCATGATTTCTCCTCCAGATGTGGATGCCCGCTTACGAGCTTTATTATGATGTGCGAGCCTGACCGCCCCGATCCGGCCCCTGCCCTCGCCCCGGGAACCTGCCAAGTTGACGCAGCCCCCGGTTGATCAGTATCCTAGTATACTAGTCGTCGAGAGCTTGGCAATGGCCCACCCAGCAACCCGTCACAGCACGGACCAAATCTACAGCGTTCTGCGCGGCGATGTGATCAGCGGCGCGTTGAAACCGCGCGAATCGATGTCGGAGGCGCGGATGGCTTTGCGCTTCGGCGTCAGCCGCACACCTGTGCGCGAGGCCTTCAAGCGGCTGGTCGACGAGGGCTTCCTCGTCGCCGTGCCGCAGGTCGGCACCTTCGTCGCACCGATCGACCTCGCCGCCGTCCATGACAGCCAGTTCGTGCGCGAGACGCTGGAATGCCGCACCGTCGTGCTGGCCGCCCAGCGCATCGGCGATGCCGATTGCCGCCGCCTCGCGGCCCAGATCGAGGAACAGGCAGAGGCTGTCCGGCGCGGAGAGCGCTCAGAGATCTTCCGCCTCGACGAGGTGTTCCATGCCGAGATCTCGCGCATCGCCGGGCACCGTGCGGTCTGGAGCATGATCGAGAGCGTGAAGGCCCAGATGGACCGGGTGCGCTGCCTTTCGCTGGAGACGCCGTCCTGGTCCGAGGTGATCCTGAACGAGCACAGGATCATCGCTGCCTGCATCATGAAGCATGACGCGAAAGGCGCGGAAGCCGCGATGCGCGCGCATCTGCGCACCGTCTTCGCGACGATCGACACGATCGCAAAGGACCATGCGGACGCCTTCGACGATTCCCGCCTCGCTCCCGAAGCCCCCTGACGCCGTTTCCCGCGCAGCGACATTTCTCACAAGGATAACAAGACCATGGAACAATGCTGGCGCTGGTTCGGGCCGGACGATGTCGTGACTCTGGCGCAGGCCCGGCAGGCGGGCGCGACCGGCATCGTCAACTCGCTGCACCAGATTCCATATGGCGTGATCTGGAGCACCGAGGAGATCGAGAAGCGCCAGGCCATCGTCCGCTCCGACAAGAGCCTCGGCCTCGAATGGAAGGTCGTCGAGAGCCTGCCGATCCACGAGAGCGTGAAGATCGGCGAAGGCGATCTCGAAACCGTCTTCGCGAACTACCGCCAGTCGATGCGCAATCTCGCTGCCTGCGGCCTGGAGGTGATCTGCTACAACTTCATGCCGGTGCTGGACTGGACCCGCACCGAGCTTGCCCACAAGCTCCCGGGCGGCGGCACGGCGCTTCGCTTCAACTTGCACGAATATGTCGCGCTCGACCATTTCATGCTGAAGCGCAAGGGCGCCGACGAGGGCCATTCCACCGAGGTGATGGACAACGCCAGGGCGTGGTTCGAGAAGTCCTCGCAGGCCGATCGTGATCGGCTACTCTCGAGCGTCATGGCCGGCCTGCCCGGCGCCTTCGACCGCTACGACCTGCCCGGCCTCGCCCGCATTCTCGATCGCTATGCCGGCATGACCCATGACAAGCTGCGCGCCAATCTGAAGCGCTTCCTGGAGGCGATCATCCCGACCGCTGAAGAGGTCGGCATCCGCATGTGCATTCATCCGGACGACCCGCCGCGCTCGCTCTTCGGCCTGCCGCGGATCTGCTCGACCGAGGACGACATCGCCTACATCCTCGGCTCGGTCGAATCCCCCGCGAACGGCCTGACGCTGTGCTCGGGCTCGCTCGGCGCCAATCCGAAGAACGACGTTCCCGGCATCGCCCGGCGCTTCGCCGACAAGATCTGGTTCGCGCATCTGCGCAACGTCGCCAAGGACCCGGACGGCTCCTTCATGGAGGCCGAGCATCTCGGTGGCGATACCGACATGGTCGCGCTGGTCGATGCGCTGATGGCCGAGGAGCAGCGCCGCAAGTCAGCCGGTCACCCGCACTGGCAGATTCCGATGCGGCCCGACCATGGCCACGAACTGCTCGACGATGTCGGCAAGGGCTCGTTCCCGGGCTACCCAGCGGTCGGGCGCCTGCGGGGGCTCGCGGAGTTGCGGGGCGTGATGACCACGCTGGCGCAAGTCAAAGGCTACGCGGCCTGAAACGCGAAAGGCGGGCCTTGAGCCCGCCTTTTATAGGACTATCGAAGCGCCTGCCTCTTCAGTGATCGTGGGAATGGCCCTTGTGGCCATGCGCGGCGCCATGGCCGTGACCATGATCGTGATGGCCATGGCCGTGATGGTCGTGATCATGGCCGCAACCGCAACCTTCGCCATGAGCGTGCTGGTGCTTGTGATCATGGTCGTGCTTGTGGCCATGCGCGTGATCATGGCCATGGTGTCCGTGGCTGTGGTCATGGCCATGATGGTGATCGTGATGGTCATGACCATGGTCGTGATGATCGTGCCCGCAGCCGCAATCATCGCCATGGGCGTGGTGATGCACTTCCGCCTCCGGCTGGAAAGGACGCTCGACCACCGTCATCGAACAGCCCTGCCCGCGCACCAACTCGCCGAGCGCGGCGTCGTTCGGGATGTAGAGAGCCTCAGCCGTCATCTCGGCCGGGACGTGATGGCCGCCGAGATGCCAGGCGAGGCGCACCAGCCGCAGCGGGTTCTCGGCGCGGATTTCCAGCAGGCTTTCCGGCGCGGCCTTGATCTGGACCAGCGTGCCGTCTTCCAGCTTCAGCGCATCGCCGTCGTTCAGCACCGCCGCCTTGTCGAGCGCGATCGCGAGCTCCAGCCCGCCCGTGGCGCGAACGCTCACGCCGTTGATCGCGCGGTCGCGATGGCCCAGCGGCAGCGTATCGACGACGCGCTCGGCCTTGACGGCGGCCTTGCGGAGAACGGAGGTGGCGCGAAGCATCGGTGCGATCCCATGGCTTGAGGCTCAGGCGCCACGCGCCCGAGCCCGGATCGCAGCTTAGTAGCACAAACCGGCGGCCGTGCTACCAAGCCTGGATGTCACAGGGGCCTCAGCGCGGCAGCGCCTTGACCTCGGTGTCGAACTTCTTGAGCAGGCGCGAGCGCTCGGCCGGCGAGCCCCAGCGCGGGGTGTCGTAGTCGATCAGCTTCATCTCGGCGAATTTCGGCGCGTCCGGCGAAAGCAGCGAATTCTTGTTCGACGGGATCGAGTTGATCTTCAGCTTCGCATTGATGTTCTGGGCATCGGGCGAGAGCGTGAAATCGACGAACTTGCGCGCGGCCTCCGGGTTCTTGCCACCCTTGATGATCGAGACCGAGCCGGTCTCGTAGCCCGTACCCTCGCAGGGAGCGAAGGTCTCGATCGGCGCGCCCTGCAGCTTCTGCGTCAGCATGTCGTGGATGAAGGCGATGCCGACAGCCGTCTCGCCGAGTGCTGCCGCCTTGACCGGGGCGATGCCGGACTTGGTGTACTGGCTGATGTTCTTGTGCAGGCTCTTGAGGAACTCGAAGCCCTTCTCCTCGCCGAGGCGCTGCACCGTCGTCGCCAGGAAGACATAGGCCGTGCCCGACGAACTGGGATCGGCGATCTGGACCTCATCGCGCAGCTTGGGATCGAGCAGGTCGGCCCAGCATTTCGGCGCGGCGATGCCCTTCTTCTTCAGGACTTCGGTGTTGTAGCCGACGCCGAGCGCGCCGAGATAGATGCCGTTGGTGCGGAATTTCGACTGCTCGGCATGGCGCTGCGCCCAGTCGTGCAGTTCCGGCAGCTTCGGCGACTTGTACTCGTCGAGCAGGCCTTCGTCGGCCGCCTGGAGATGCGGCTCGCCCGGCCCGCCCCACCAGACGTCGCCGCGCGGATTGCTCGCCTCGGCCTTGACCTGCGCATAGACCTCGCCGGTGCTCTTGCGGACCATCGCGACCTTGATGCCGGTCGCCTTCTCGAACATCGCCGCGCCCTCGCGGCACTGCTCCTCGAGGATCGAGCAATAGACCGTGACCTGACCCTGGGCGAAGGCCGGAGCTGTGAAAGCCAGGCCGGCGAAGAGCGCGCCAACCGGCGCAAAGCGCGAAGAAACCATCATCATCCTCCCGATCGGATTCGTTTGCCGACGAAAAGACCGATGGGAGGATGGGGAGTCAAGCGAAGAGCGGCTAGGCCTCGCCCTCCGGCTTGCCGGGCGCGGGAACTGCCGCCGCCTCGGCTGGCTTCGCGCGCTTCTTCTTGGCGACGGGCTTCTTGCGGCGCTTCGCCCGCGCCTTCGGCAGTTGCGCTTCCTGCAGCATCTCGAGCTGGACCTGCTGGATCTCGGCGAGACGCTGCCATTGCCGGGTGACGAGATGGTCCATCTTCTCGTGCAGATGCCGGATTTCGAGCTCGGCCTTCAGGTTGACCTGGTAGTCGTTGAGCGAACGCAGCCGATCCTTCGATTCCTGCCGCTTCTGGCTCATCATGATGATCGGCGCCTGCACCGCCGCGATGCAGGACAGGACGAGGTTCAGCAGGATGAAGGGATAGGGATCGAAGGCCTTGGCCTCGCCCATCAGGCCGTTGATCCCCATCCAGACCGCCAACACGAAGCCGAAGCTGATCAGGAAGGCCCAGGAGCCGCCAAAGCTTGCGAGATTGTCCGAGAAGCGCTCTCCGAGCGTGCGGTGCTCCTCGAAATCATCTTCGGTGTTCTCGGCGATGGTCTCCTGCCGGGCGATGCTTTCGGCGACCTCGCGGTCGAGGTCCGAGTACTCGCCGTGTTCCTCGCGCAGGATTTCCTCAACATAACGGGTGCGGTAGCGCGCGAGCTCCTTCAGGCTGATCAGCGCGTGATCGGGCAGGTCAGGGAAGTCGTTGCGGATATGGTCGGCGAGCGCGGGGCGCAGCGTGCCGATCTCGATCAGGTTCTTGCGCGCCAGCTCCTGCCCGCTGATGGCGCAGATTCCGCGCTTCTTGCTGGCCGCGCCGGCAACGCTCGCCGGATCGGCCAGGGTCGCGAGAGCGGCCGACGGCGCCTCCGCGACCTCACCATCATCCCGTTCCTGTGTCATTCCCTGCCCGTCATTCACGTAGCGTGCCTTCCGTAGATTGCACCTGATCTCCCCGTCGATACCAGCACCCTAAAAAGCCCGGCCGATGGCAGCCTTCCGAAACGAGATCGCCCGGCGAGGCGGCTGCCTCTCCGGGCTCATGGTCGTCACGGGGCCGCACGCGGCCCGTTCGGGCTAGGCCTCAGCCTTTCGGCTTCTCGTCCTTGTCGGCTTCGTCCGAATCCTCGTCATCCTCTTCGGATTCGTCGGCCTCGCCGCCCTCATCTTCGTCCTCGTCGTCTTCCTCGTCCTCTTCGTCGAGGTCGAGATATTCGTAGCCGAAGACGATCTCGCCGGTCTCCGGATCGAAAGCGCTGGCCGAAGCATCCTCGAAGGCCTCGATCAGGAGTTCGGCATCCTCGGCCCCCTCGACATCGAAGCGGCGCACGGCCTCTTCGCCGTCGGCCCGCAGGACGAGCTCGATCGACCACCCCTTGCCCGTAGTGTCATAGATGCATTTCAGACCCTGGATCGCCAGCATGATGCTCTCTCCTGAGCGCGGCAGCGCGCGCCGGGTCAGATGCCCGACGCGCGTGACGACTGCACGACGCTGGAAAGACAGAGGTTAGACAGCGATCGGCCGGGCTAGGCGCCGGCCTGCACGAGGAAGCGCTCGACCTCGTCGCGCTTCGGCGCGCCGCTGCGGCCACCGAAGCGAGTGCATTTGATCGCGGCCGCCGCCGAGGCGAAGCGGATCGCCGCCGGCTCGGCCTGCCCTTCGGCCAAGGCGAGCGCGAAGGCGCCATGCCAGACATCGCCGGCGCCCAGCGTATCGACCGTCTCGACGATGAAAGCCGGACTATGCCGGACCTGCCCGTCATCGACGAAGAGCACGCC
Organism: Allobosea sp. 47.2.35; assembly: GCF_024655635.1. Lineage (GTDB taxonomy): Bacteria > Pseudomonadota > Alphaproteobacteria > Rhizobiales > Beijerinckiaceae > Allobosea. The sequence goes on from NZ_JANLGI010000017.1 coordinate 7,052, forward strand.
CTCCTTGCCGAGCGTGACCGCAAGCCAGGTCGGGACGCCGGCCGCAACCTTGGCAAGGCCAGCGCGCGGGTCCTCCTCGCCGGAAATCTCGCGCAAGGCCTGCTGGCTGAAGGCGACATGGCTCGCCGTGCCGACGAGATCGGGATGCGGCGGCCTACGGTCGCCGTCGAGCACGCCGGGCACGCCGGCAGCGCGGGCGAGCTTCAGGGCGGCAAGCGCCCCCTCCCCCCAGCGCGTATCGGCAAGCACGGCGCCAGCACCCGTTGGAAGCGCGGCCGGCAGCCAGGCGACATCCTCCGGCATGGCCGGGTCGGAATAGGAGATCACCATGCGCTCGCCTTCGGCATCGACGAGAATCGCCGAGACGGGCGAACGCAGGCCGGCGACGCGGCGGGCGAAGCCGGCATCGACGCCTTCCGATTCGAGATCGGCAACGATCTGGTCGCCGGTCAGGTCATCGGCGAGGCGCGTCGCCAGCCAGCAGGCTCCACCGAGGCGGGCGATCGCGACCGAGGCATTGCCGGCACAGCCGCCACCGACGACGGCGAGCCCGCGCGAGCGGTACTTCTCGCCGCGGGTCGGCATGGTCTCGACGCTGTAGACATAGTCCAGCGTCGCGATGCCCAGGCAGAAGACGCCGGCCAAGGCCTTCACCAGCTCCCGGTGTTCTGCATGCTCGCCCACGGCTCGGCCGGGGCCTTCGGCTCGCCCTTCTGGAGCAGTTCGATCGAGATGTTGTCGGGCGAGCGGATGAAGGCCATGTTGCCGTCCCGCGGCGGGCGGTTGATGGTCACGCCGGCCTTCATCAGCTTGTCGCAGGTCGCGTAGATGTCATCGACCTCGTAGGCGAGATGGCCGAAGTTGCGCCCGCCGGTATAGGTCTCCGGGTCCCAGTTATAGGTCAGCTCCAGCGTCGGGCGGCCGCGCGAGGCGCCGGCCTTGGCCTCCGCCAGATCGTCGGAGGCCGCGAGGAAGACCAGCGTGAAGCGGCCCTTCTCGTTCTCGATGCGGCGGGTTTCGACCAGCCCGAACTTGTTGACGTAGAAATCGAGCGCCTGATCCAGGTCGGTCACGCGCACCATGGTGTGGAGATAACGCATCATGTTTCCTCGTTGAGGGGCGGCAGGGTTGATCCGTTTCCTAAATCAGGCAAGAGCATCGCCGTTCCAAGCCATCTGAACAGGACGCGCCATGACGACAACGCAAGACGGGCCGGCGACGGCACCGGCCGTGCGCGCCACGCCCGCCCAGATCGCGCAGATCAAGCAGCGCGCCGCGATCATCTCGGTGATGGCGACGATCCTGCTCACCGCGGCGAAGATCGTCGGCGCCATCATCTCCGGCTCGCTCGCCCTGCTCACCGATGCCCTACAAGGGCTGGTCGATGTCGGCTCGACGCTGTTCACATGGTATGCGGTCCGCGCCTCCGACAAGCCGGCGGATGACGAGCACCATTACGGCCATGGCAAGGTCGAGGCACTGGCCGCTCTGGTCGAGACCGCGATCCTGTTCACGCTCGCCGGTGCGATCCTCTGGGAGGCCGGCAACCGGCTCTGGACCAATGTCATCGAGCATGTCCAGGTGACGCCGCTCGTCATCGGCGTGCTCGTGCTCTCGATGATCGTCGACGCGATCCGCTGGCGTTCGCTGACCAAGGTCGCCAGGGAAACCGGCAGCGAGGCGCTGGCCGGCGAAGCCACGCATTTCTCGGCGGATTTCGTCGGTTCGGGGCTGGTTCTGCTCGGCCTTGTCGGCATCTGGTACGGCTTCGAGCGGGCCGACACCGCCGCCGCCTTCGCCATCGCCGCCTATACCGCCTTCTCGGCCTATCGCCTCGCCCGGCGCGTGCTCGATACGCTGATGGATACGGCGCCCGAGGGCGTCAGCGACAAGCTGCGCGAGGTCGCGCGCGGCGTGCCCGGCGTGGTCGGGGTCAACTGGCTGCGCGTGCGGCCTGCCGGCGGGCGGGTCCATGGCGAAATCGGCATCAGCGTCTCGCGCACCCTGCCGCTCGACCGTGTCGTCGCGATCAAAGCCCAGCTCGGCGAGGCCCTGCTCAAGGCTGAGCCCGGCGCCGAGATCACGATCACCGCCGACCCCGTGCAGGTCGATGACGAGACGGCGCTGGAGCGCGTGCTGCTGATCGCGCTCAAGCTCAAGATCCCGGTGCACCACGTCACCGTCCACTCGATCGGCGAGAAGCTCTCGGTCAGCCTGGACATGGAGGTCGACCAGAGCCTGCCGCTCGGCGAGGCGCATGAGATCGCGACCCGGCTGGAAAGCGCGATCCGCGCCGAATTCGGCGGCGAGACCGAGGTCGAAACCCATATCGAGCCAATGGAGACCGGCCAGCCCTCCGGCCATAACGCCGCCTGGGAAACGGTCGAGGATATCGGCAAGGCGCTGGCTGGCGAGGCCGCGAAGGTCGCCGGGCCGATCCACGACATCCACAGCGTGCGCGTGCGCCAGACCGCCAAGGGGCTGGTCGTCAACTACCATTGCCGCGTCGATCCGACGCTGGACGTCGCCGCCGTGCATCATGCCGTCGATGCGATCGAGCGCGCGGTACGCCTCGCCCGACCGCAGGTCTGCCGGCTGGTGAGCCATGCGGAGCCGGCGGTTCCTGTGGGCTGAGATTTCCCAATCTCTGCCCACAGGCACAGGTCGACGGCAGCGCGACATACTCTTCAAGAAAGCTCGGACAGCGCGGGAACCCCTCTCCTGTAAGGAGAGGGGTAGGGGTGAGGTGTAGACCCCTGGACCAGTTTCGGGCGCCCTCACCCCGCAGCAGCAATCAGGTCACGGCCAAAACGTCCAACGGCCTACCCCTCACCCTACCCTCTCCCTACGGGAGAGGGTTCCCCGCGCTTGCTGGAGCAGCGCCCCATCCCGGAATGCTGTGTTGTTTCCCTCCCGAGCCGGCATGCTCTAGAACCGCACCCTGACCTTCGCCACCAGGGATTCCATGCGTACCGACGACGCCCCGCTGATCCGCCTCGAGGATTACCGCCCCAGCGACTGGCTGATCGACACGGTCGATCTCGACGTCGCCCTGCATCCGCAGAAGACGCGAGTGCGGGCCCTGCTGGCGCTCCGGCCCAATCCGGAAGGACAATCCGGCGCGCCGCTGAAGCTCGACGGCGACGAACTCGTGCTGAAGGCGCTGGCCATCGACGGCAAGCCGCTCGACGCGTCCGCCTATACGGTGACGCCGCAGGCACTGACGATCCCGAACCCGCCGCCGCATGACTTCACGCTGACGATCGAGACCGAGCTCAACCCCTCCGCCAATACCAAGCTGATGGGGTTCTATCGTTCGTCGAAGGTCTATTGCACGCAGTGCGAGGCGGACGGCTTCCGCCGCATCACCTATTTCCTCGACCGGCCTGACGTGATGAGCGTCTACACCGTCAGGTTAGAGGCGGCGAAGGCCGAGGCGCCGGTGCTGCTCTCCAACGGCAATCTCGTCGCGGCGGCCGAACTCCCCGGCGGCGACCGGCATTTCGCCGTCTGGCACGATCCGCACCCCAAGCCGGCCTATCTCTTCGCGCTGGTCGGCGGGGCGCTCGACCATGTCCGGCAGGATTACGTCACGGCCGATGGCCACAAGGTCGAGCTCGCCGTCTATGTCGAGCCCGGCAAGGCCGAACGCGCTGGCTGGGCGCTGGATTCGCTGGTGCGCTGCATGCGCTGGGACGAGCAGGTCTTCGGTCGCAACTATGATCTCGACGTGTTCAACGTCGTCGCCGTGTCCGACTTCAACATGGGGGCGATGGAAAACAAGGGCCTCAACATCTTCAACGACAAATACGTCCTGGCCGATCCGCAGACCGCGACCGATGGCGACTACGCCTCGATCGAAGCGATCATCGCGCATGAGTATTTCCACAACTGGACCGGCAACCGCATCACCTGCCGCGACTGGTTCCAGCTCTGCTTGAAAGAGGGCCTCACCGTCTTCCGCGACCAGGAATTCTCCTCCGACGAGCGCTCGCGCCCGGTGAAGCGCATCGCCGATGTCCGCACCTTGCGCTCGACCCAGTTCTCGGAGGATGCCGGCCCCCTCGCCCATCCGGTGCGGCCGCGCGCCTACAAGGAAATCAACAACTTCTACACGCCGACGGTCTACGAGAAGGGCGCGGAGGTCATCCGCATGCTCAAGGTGCTGATCGGCGACGACGCCTTCAACCGCGGCATGGACCTCTATTTCGAGCGCTGCGACGGCACGGCCGCGACGATCGAGGAATTCCTCGCCTGCTTCGCCGAGACCTCCGGCCAGAACCTCGACCATTTCGCAAGGTGGTACGAGCAGGCGGGCACGCCGACCATCGTCGCCTCAGGCCGCTACGATGCCGCCGCGAAGCGCTACACGCTCGATCTGGCGCAGAGCACGCCAGCGACACCGGGCCAGCCCGAAAAGCAGCCCGTTGTCCTGCCGATCAAGCTCGGCCTCGTCGGCGCCAAGGGCGACCTGCCGCTGAAGACGGCCTCGAACGCCTATGCCGGCGACGGGCTCGTCGTGCTTGACCAGCCCTCGCTGTCGGTCACCTTCGAGGATATCGCGGAAGCGCCGATCCCGTCGCTGATGCGCGGCTTCTCGGCCCCGGCGCGGCTCGATCTCGATTTGTCCGATGCCGACCTGCTGCGCCTGTTCTCGGCGGACAGCGATTCCTTCAATCGCTGGCAGTCGCTCCAGAGCGTCGCCACCCGCGTGCTCTTGGCCGCCGGCAAGCCCGGCGCTGATGCCGGAGTGCTGGCCGCGACCGCCGGCAAGCTCGGCGAGGCGCTGCAAGGCTTCCTCAAGGCCGATGCGCTGGCTGATCCCGCCTTTGCGGCGCAGGTGCTGCGCCTTCCGGCGCCGGCTGACATCGCCCGCGAGATCGGCCGGGATGTCGATCCCGATGCGATCTTCGTCGCCCACCGCAAACTGTCGGGCGGCATCGGCAAGGCCCTGCTCGGTGAATTGCCGGGCCTGCGCGGGGCACTTGCTGCGAGCGGCGCCTATCGCCCTGACGCTTCCTCCGCCGGTCGGCGGGCGCTGCGCAACGAACTGCTCGGGCTCGCGGCGCTTGCCGCTCCGCATGACGCCGCCGACCTCTGCGAGGAGCAGTTCGCGTCGGGCGACAACCTGACCGATCGCCTCGCCGCGCTCGCGGCGATGACGCTGATCCCCGGCGAGCGCCGCGAGATCCTGATCACCCGCTTCGCCGAGACCTATGCCAGCGAGCCGCTCGTGCTCGACAAATGGCTGATGGCGCAGGCGCTGATCGCCGAACCCGGCACGCTGCAGCGCGTCAAGACGCTGATGCAGCACCCGGCTTTCTCGCTCGGCAATCCGAACCGCGTGCGGGCGCTGATCGGCGGCTTCGCGGCGAACCTGACCCAGTTCAACCGGGCGGACGGCGCGGGCTACGAGTTCGTCGCCGATATCGTGGTCGCGCTTGACAAGACCAACCCTCAGGTCGCCTCGCGCCTGCTCGGCTCGTTCAAGAGCTGGCGCATGCTGGAGCCCGGCCGCAAGCGCCTCGCGCAAGAGGCTCTGAGCACCGTCGCGCGCCTGCCGAACCTGTCGCGGGACGTCGCCGACATCGCCGAAAGAGCGCTCGCCTGAACGCTCTCCGGGATGGTTAATGGCGACCTGTCCAAAACATTAACGTTTCATTACCCGCGCAGGATTCATCGCCATAAGCACTACAACCTAAAGGAGAATTCGACGCTGCTGACTCAACTCAGGGCTAGACAAACCAAGGCGCCCGGATTCAACTGACAGTGATTCGCGGGGATGCGGCACGTCTCCCGATCTTACTGACGGTAAAGTTCCGAAGGGGGACCGGGCATGTCGCGTGCCAACGCGGGCTGCGCACCTGTGCGCGCCGATACGATTCTGGGTGTAGCGCGCTCGCTGACGCACCCGTTGTATCATCGCTTCGAAAGCTTCGAACCCACCTTCCGCACCGCCATCCCGGCGCTTGTCGGGCTTTTCCTCATCATTCTCGGCGCCGGCGCGCTGATCCAGACCGCCGCCATGCGTGACGACGCGCTCGCCGATGCGACCGGTGATATGGACCTGGTCTCGGCGCTGGTCGCCCGCGAGCTCGATGCCGCGACGCTGGCCGGCAGGGAGCCGACCGCCGTGCTGGCCGCCCTCACCGCCCGCCACCTCGCTGCCCATGGCCGCATCGTCCATGTCAGCGGCGCCGATGGCCGCGTCATCGCCAGCGAGCCGGCGATCGGCCAGACGCAGCGCGCGCTCGTCGACTTCCTCGGCCCGACCCAGCCGCTGACCATCTTCGGCGACCGCGCCGGTGTGATGCGCATTACCCTGCCGAACGGGGCCGACGTCCTCGCCAGCGTGCGCAACCTCTCCGCCCCGCTCGGGCAGGTCGCCGTGCTCCAGCCGGTCTCCCACGCGCTTTCGACCTGGCAACTGCGCCGCTCCGGCCTGATCCTGCTGTTCGGCGCCGCCGGCCTCGTGCTCGGCGTCACCACGCTCGCCTTCATGCTCCAGTCGAAGCGAGCGAACGCCGCCGATCAGGATTGCGATTGCGTCCGCGAGCGCATCGACACCGCCCTCAATCGCGGCCATTGCGGGCTCTGGGACTGGGACCTCGCGCGCGGCCGGATCTACTGGTCGGATTCCATGTACGCCCTGCTCGGCTATGACCGCACCGGCGAGTACATGTCCTTCGGCGAGGTCTCGAGCTTCATCAACCAGGAGGATGTCGACCTCTATGCGCTGGCCGACGCGATCAGCCGTGGCGAGGCCGACCATCTCGACCGCGAGTTCCGCGTCCGCTCCGCTTCCGGCGAATGGATCTGGCTCAAGGCCCGCGCCGAGCTGGTGATCGACCGCCGCACCCGCTCGCGCCACCTCGTCGGCATCGTCGTCGACATCTCCGAGCAGCGCCGCATGGCCGAGCGCACCGCCACCGCCGATGCCCGCCTGCGCGACGCCGTCGAGGCGATCTCGGAAGCCTTCGTGCTCTGGGATGCCGATAACCGCCTCGTGCTCTGCAATGCCAAGTACCAGCAGCTCCACCAACTCCCGCCCGAGGCCCTGCAATCCGGTGCCTCCTATGACGAGATCATGGAGCGCTCTGCCCAGCCGCAGATCGACCGCGAGCCGATGCGCGTGCAGCGCGGCGCCGCCGGCGCCTCATACGAGGCCCGTCTCTCGGACGGCCGCTGGCTCCAGATCAACGGCCGCCGCACCAAGGATGGCGGCTCGGTCTCCGTCGGCACCGACATCACCAAGCTCAAGCAGCAGGAAGAGCGGCTGACCCAGTCCGAGCACCAGCTCCTGATGCATGTCACCGATCTCAAGGCCTCGCGCCAGAAGCTCGAAGCCCAGGCCCAGCAGCTCGCCGATCTCGCCGAGCGCTATCTCGAGCAGAAGGCCTCCGCCGAGAGCGCCAACCGCGCCAAGTCCGAATTCCTCGCCAATATGAGCCATGAGCTGCGCACGCCGCTCAACGCCATCATCGGCTTCTCCGAGATCATGGAGAACGGCATGTTCGGCCCGCTCGGCGAGAAATACACCGACTATGTCCGCGATATCCGCTCCAGCGGCGGCTACCTCCTGAGCATCATCGACGACATCCTCGACATGTCGCGTATCGAATCCGGCCGGATGCGGCTGGAGAAGACCGAGATCGCGCTCGGCCCGGTGCTCGACCAGGCGCTGCAGAAGGTCCAGCCGGAGGTGGAGCGCAAGCAGCTCGTGCTCGCCATCGAAGGCCCGCTCGATACCCATCTCGAAGCCGACCCGCACGCACTCTACCAGATCCTCGGCAACCTCCTCGACAACGCCGCCAAGTTCACGCCGGAAGGCGGGCGGATCGCGGTCCGCACCCGCCATGTCCCCGGCGCGCTCAACATCTTCATCGAGGATACCGGCATCGGCATCCCCAAGGAGAAGATCGACCGTGTCGGCCGGCCGTTCGAGCAGGTCGAGGGCGATCTGGTGCGCAGCTACAAGGGCTCAGGGCTCGGCCTCGCCATCGCCCGCTCGCTCACCGAGATGCATGGCGGCTCGCTCCGCCTGCGCTCGGCGATGGGCGCCGGCACCATCGTCATGGTCCACCTGCCGCTCGACGGCGGCGCCAACCGCGTCACCGCGCAGGCGGCGTGAGACTCAGCGTTCTCAGCCCAGCTCGTACGAGGGTCCCGACACCGTGGACGTTGCCAATCTGATATCTCGTGTTCGCGATCACTATGTCGAGCAGTTCCAGGCTTTTATAGCTCAGCAGCGCGAGGATGGCGCGCGAGGCGCGGCCGAGGTGAAATTCCAACTCGCAGACGGAAGCAGTCTGTTCGAAAAGATGTACTGCGCGGACTTCGTCCGAAACGAAGGTCAAGCGCAGGTGATCGAATTCATACCGGAACAAGTCCTGTCGTTCACGCGCATCCGGGGCAGTTTCGGACAAACTGCACTAACAATTGATCATCTGCGTTGGGACGATGTGCTCCTTCATCACGACGCTGAACAGCTTCCGGCGGAAGGGCTGTCTGGCTGGTTCCGGCGTTGGTTTGACCCTGCCGAGGAGCGCTACGACGAGCCGGCCGAGTTCAGTAAAATCGTTCACTCCCTGACCATAAGCACCAAGTCTATCAGCGCTGACCTTGGCACGGCAGAGCCAGACGCTTTCTGGGACATGCTACAGTTGCTTGCAGATGCGGGCGCCACTCAAATCCGGGTAACCGCCTCTCGCGACGAGGACCAGACCGAACAGTCCTGAAATCGTTGTGGCGGTCCCCAGCAAAGGCAGGCGTCTCAGCCCGCTTCTAGCCAGCCTTCGCCTTCGACAGCACGCGCGTGAAGATCGCCCGCACAGCGCCACGAACCTCATCCAGCTCCGCCTTCAGAACCTTCGCATCAGGACGACCGACCGCGGTCGCGATCCGACGCAGCACCCGAGGCGGCACGGCCTTGGGATCGAAGGCTTCCTCCACCGTGAAGCGCTGCCACAGCTGGACGTCGCCGATCAGGCGATGCGCCTCCAGCAGGACCGAGGCATCGCCATCCGAGAGCAGGCCGACCGCCTTGGCTGCAACGAAGACCGAGGCCGTGTCGTTGACGATCAGGCCGGGATGCGCGCTGGCATAGGCGAGCACAAGGAACTGGGCGAGGAAGTCGAGATCGGTGATGCCGCCAGCCGCGAGCTTGAGGTCCCAGGGGTCCTTCTCGCCCTTTTCCTTGGCGATCAGCGCGCGCATCTCGGCGACTGCAGCCGCGACCTTGGCGGGCTCGCGCTTGCGCGAGAGGATCGCGCGAATCGAGGCTTCCGCCCGCTGGGCCAGACCGGCATCGCCGGCGACGACGCGGGCGCGGGTCAGCGCCATCTCCTCCCAGATCTCGGCCTCGCCCTGGTGATAGGCCTCGAAGCCGGCGAACTGGGTCGCGGCGGGGCTCTTGTTGCCGGTCGGGCGCAGGCGCATGTCGACCTGATAGAGCGTGCCGCGCCGCGTCGGCACCGTCAGCGCCGCGACGAGGCGCTGGGTGAAGCGGACATGCCAGGTGACGGGATCGAGGCTCTTGGTGCCGTCGCTCGGGCCAGCCTCCTCTGGCCGGTCATAGAGCAGGATCAGGTCGAGATCGGATGAGGGCGTGAGCTCGCCCGCGCCGAGCCGACCGAGGCCGAGCACCACGGTCTCGGCCCCTTCGATGAGGCCGTGATCCTCGACGAAGGACCGACGCGTATCGGCGAAGGCGACCCGCAGGCAGGCCTCTGCCACGGCGCAATAGGCCTGCCCCGCCCCTTGCGCCGGATAGACGCCGGAGAGCAGGCGGGCGCCGACCAGGAAATTCTCCTGCCGGGCCGCGTCGCGCAGGCGGTCGAGCCCATCCTCGACGCTGGGCGGCGGGGAGCCGACATAGTTGCGGATGCGGCGTTCCAGCGCCTCGACATCGAGCACCGCCTGCCCGAAGGCGGGATCGATGACGCCGTCGAGCACATGCGGGTGCAGCGCCGCGACCTTGGCGAGGCGCGGCGCGCTGCCGAGGATTTCGGCGAAGAGCGTCAGCAGGGAATCGTGAGAACGCAGCAGCGTCAGCAGTTCGACCGCGGCCGGCATGCGGACGAAGGCGTTGTCGAGATGGGCGAGCGCGCCATCGGGATCGGCGGTGCGGCCGAGCGCGACGAGCAAGGCCGGGGTCAATTCCGTGAGCACCTCGCGCGCGCGCGCGCTGGTCACGGCAGCGCGGCGGCCGAAATGCCAGCCGCGCACCGTCTCAGCCGCAGTCGCGCCATCGCGGAAGCCGAGCTTGCCCAGCGTCTCGATCGTCTCGGGGTCGGTCTCGGAACCCGTGAAGCTCAGCGTACCGGCTTCAGAGGCGAGGCTCGGCCCCTCTTCGAAGAGCAGAGCGTAATGGCCCTCGACGCGCCTGGCATGGGCCGTCAGCGCCTTGCCGAAAGCGGCCGTCGAGGGATAGCCGCAAAAGCGGGAGAAGGCTTCGAGCTCGCCTGCCGCCTTGGGCAGGGTCTGCGTCTGCTCGTCAGCCTGCATCTGCAGGCGGTGCTCGATGGTGCGCAGCCAGCGATAAGACTCCGACAGCTCGTCGCGAGCCTGTGAGGTGATCCAGCCCTCGGTCGTCAGTTCGCCGAGCATCTCCAGCGTGCGCGGGCCGCGCAAAGCCGGGCGGCGTCCGCCGAAGACGAGCTGCTGGGTCTGGACGAAGAACTCGATCTCGCGGATGCCGCCGCGCCCGAGCTTCACGTTGTGGCCGGCGACCGCGATGGTCTCGTGGCCCTTCACGGTCTGGATCTGGCGCTTCATCGCGTGGATGTCGGCGATGGTCGCGAAATCGAAATACTTGCGCCAGATGAAGGGCGCCAAGTCCTTCAGGAAGCGCCGGCCAAGCTCGATATCGCCCGCGATCGGCCGCGCCTTGATCATGGCGGCGCGCTCCCAGTTCTGGCCGACCGTCTCGTAATAGGAATAGGCTGAGGGCAAGGAAACCGCGACATGGGTCGAGGCCGGGTCCGGCCGCAAGCGGAGGTCGACGCGGAAGACATAGCCGTCCGGCGTGCGCTCCTGGATGATGCGCGCGATCTGCTGGGTTAGCTTGACGAAGAAGCTCGTGGGCTCTCCGACGCCGGCCGCTTCCGCGGCCTCAGGGTCGAAGAACACGACGATGTCGATGTCCGAGGAATAGTTCAGCTCGCCGGCTCCGTGCTTGCCGAGTGCCAACACGACGAGGCCGGAGCCGAGACCCGGATTGGCGGGATCCGCGAGATTGATCCGGCCGAGATCAGCGGCCTGGCGCAGCACATGGTTGGTCGCGAGGCGTGTCGCCGCATCGGCGGTCGCGGTGAGAGCGGCCGTCACGGTCTCGACGTCCCAGGCGCCGCCGATATCGGCCAACGCGATCAGGAGCGCCATGGAGCGACGGAAGCGCCGCAGTTCGCGCATCAGGTCGGCGGTTTCGCATCCCGCAGCAGCAAAGGCCGCGATACCGCCGAGCAAGGCGTCGCGACGTGCCTCCGGCGCTTCCGTCAGAGCAGCGAGCAAACCGGCCGGATCGAAGCGCATGATCTGCGTCAGGAAGGGCGAATGCGCGACGATGCCGGCGACGAGCGCCGCGCTGCGCGGATGCTCGGCCAGATGCGCGCTCAGCGCCCCGGCCGCTTCCTCGTCATGCAACCGCTCGATCAGCTCGCGCTTCAGCAGCGCCTCGGCCTTGGCCTTCGCCGGCAGGACCGGCGCAACCTCGAGCCTGTCACAGAGCCGTTCCGCCATCGTTCATCGTCCTGCCTCAGTGGCTGGGCAGGCCAGCAGGGTTTGGCGCCGCTGTCGAGGCGGCTGGCTCCGTCAGGGCCGGCGTGTCCACAGGCTTCGGGCTGCCAGCCGGCAGGAAGATGACCACGCGCAGGCCCGGCGCATTGTCCTCCAACCTGAGCTGCCCGCCATGCAAGCGTACCACGCCGGCTGCCAGCGAGAGGCCGAGGCCGAAGCCCGGCTTGCTGCGGCTGGCATCGAGCCGCACGAAACGGTCGAGCACGCGGCCGCGATCGGCCTCGGGAATGCCGGGGCCGCGATCGGCGACGGAGAGCTCGACCTGATCGCCGACCTGCCGGGCTGAAACTGCGACTGTGCCATCGCCGCCCTGCTCCGGTGCGCCGTATTTCAGGGCGTTGTCGATCAGGTTGTTCAGGGCCTGCCCGATCAGCTCGCGATTGCCATGCACCTTCAGGCCGGGCTCGACCGCGCTGGCGAGCGAGAGGCCGGCTTCCTCGGCGAGGGGCTCGTAGAGCTCGGCGAGGCCCGAGACGACCTCGGACAGGTCGAGCTCGCTCATGTTCTCGCTGATGCGGCCGGCCTCCAGCCGCGCGATCATCAGCAGCGCGTTGAAGACGCGGATGAGGTTGTCCGCCTCCTCGATCGCGCCATCGAGCGCGGCCCGCAATTCATCCGGTGACTGCGCCGTGCGCAGCGCCTCCTCGGCGCGGTTGCGCAGGCGGGTCAGCGGCGTCTTCAGGTCATGGGCGATGTTGTCGGTGACCTGCTGCATGCCGGCCATCAACTCGCCGATGCGGTCGAGCATCGCATTGAGGTTGAGCGCCAGCCGGTCGAGCTCGTCGCCGGTGCCGGTGATCGCGAGCCGGCCTTTCAGGTCGCCCGCCATGATGCCATGTGCTGTCTCGGTCATGCCGTCGATGCGCTTCAGCACACGCCGCGCCACGAACCAGCTGGCGAAGCAGCCGAGGACGAAGACCAGCGCCAACGACCAGCCGGCGGCACGGCGGATGACGATGCCGAGCCGGTCGCGCTCCTCGAGGTCGCGGCCGACGAGAAGGCGGAAACCGGCCGGCAGCATGTAGACCCGCACGAGCGCGCGGCTCGGCGTATCGACGGCCTCGCTGGAGCGGGCGTACTCGATCTCGCTCTCGCCGGTGCGGTCGAGCGTGCCCGGCGGGATCGCCTCGACATTGCCGGCGATGCGCTCGCCGACCGGTGTGGTGACGAGATAGAGCGAGGCGCCCGGCGCCCGCGAGCGGCGCTCGATGATGTTGACGAGCCGGCGGATGCCGCCCTGGCGCTGCTGCTCGGCCAGTCCCTGGATCTCGGCATCGATGGTCGAGCGGATCTGGTCGGTCAGCAGGCGCTGCGCGTTCCAGGCGACATAGCCGAGCGCGAACGCCGCAAAGAGCGCGAAGATGACGAGATAGGCCGCCGTCAGCTTGAAGGCGGTCGTGCGGAACAGCGTCGGCAGGAACTTCTGGCGCTTGCGCGGAAGAGCGTCAGCGGCTGTCACGGACCATGTATCCCGCGCCGCGGATGGTGTGGATCATCGGCTGCTCGAAGCCCTTGTCGACCTTGGCGCGCAGGCGGCTGACATGCACGTCGATGACATTGGTCTGGGGATCGAAATGATAGTCCCAGACGTTCTCCAGCAGCATAGTGCGGGTCACGACCTGGCCGGCATGCTTCATCAGGTATTCGAGCAGTCGGAACTCGCGCGGCTGCAGCACGATTTCCTGGCTCTCGCGAGTGACGCGATGGGCGAGCCGGTCGAGCACCAGTTCGCCGACGCGATAGGTCGTCGGCTCCGAAGCGGGCGCACTGCGCCGGCGGGCCAGCACTTCGACACGGGCCAGGAGCTCCGAGAATGCATAGGGCTTGGGGAGATAGTCGTCGCCGCCGGCACGCAGGCCCTTCACGCGGTCGTCGACCTGAGCGAGCGCGGAGAGGATCAGCGCGGGGGTGTCGTCCTTCTGCTCACGCAGCGAGCGGATCAGGGAAAGCCCGTCGAGGCGCGGCAACATGCGGTCGATGACCAGCACGTCGTAGCCGCCGCCTTCGGCCATGGCATAGCCTTCCAAGCCATCCGCGGCATGGTCGGCGACATGGCCGACCTCGCGGAACGCCTTGGTCAGATAGGCCGCAGCCTCGGCATCATCTTCGACGATCAGGAGTCGCATGAACCAACCCTAGCCTATCAAATGCGAGAACGGCAGGCCGGATGATACGCATCCGGCCTGCCGCCGCGACGGCAAGGTCCCTCGGCTGGGGCGACAGGAAACCGAAGGGACCCTGCTCAGCATCGGACCGGAAAGCAGGGCAGCTTTCCGGGGAAGCCCGATGCACTTCCGGTTCAGGCCGCCGGCTGGCGGCCGACCTCGAAGGTCACGTCCCGCGACTTGCCTTCGCGGAAGAGCGTGATCGTGGCCTTGGTGCCCGGCGCGAAGGTCGCGATCTTGCGCGACAGCTCGCGGGCGTCCTTGATCGCCTCGCCGTTCACAGCGGTGATGGTGTCGCCGCGACGGATACCGGCCTTGGCGGCGGGGCCGTTGCCCTGCGCCTCGGCGACGAGCGCGCCCTTGGCGTCCTTCAGGCCGATGGCGTCGGCCATCTCGGTCGTGACCGGCTGGATCTGCACGCCGATGAAGCCGCGCGCCACCGTGCCGTCCTTCTTCAGCGATTCGACGACCTGCTTGACGGTGGAAGCCGGGATCGCGAAGGCGATGCCGACATTGCCGCCGGAGGGCGAGAAGATCGCGGTGTTGACGCCGACGACCTCACCCTTCTGGTTGAAGGTCGGGCCACCCGAGTTGCCGCGATTGATCGGCGCGTCGATCTGGATGAAGTCGTCATAGGGGCCCGAGCCGATATCGCGACCCTGGGCCGAGACGATGCCGGCCGTGACCGTGCCGCCGAGACCGAACGGGTTGCCGATCGCCAGCACCCAGTCACCGATGCGCGCCTTGCCGTCGGCCAGCTGCACGAAGGCGTAGTCGCCGGCATCCTTGACCTTCAGCAAAGCCAGATCGGTGCGGGGATCGGTACCGACCACCTTGGCATCCAGCGTCTTGCCGGAGTCGGTGACGAGCTGAACTTCGACGGCGTTCTCGACGACGTGGTTGTTGGTCACGACATAGCCGTCCTGGCTGACGAAGAAGCCCGAGCCCTGGGCCATGCCCTGGCGCGGCTGCGGCTTGCTCGGGGCAGCGCCCTCGCCGCGCTCGCGGAAGAAGCGGCGCAGCTGCGGCGGCAGGTCATCGAGATTCTGCTCGTCGCCGGCAGCGGCGGCCTGCGTCTTGACGCGGACCGAGACTACGGCCGGCTTCACCTTCTCGACCAGGTCGGCGAAGGAGGGCAGCGCCGTCTGCGCGCCCGAGAGCTGGATCGGCTGGGCGACGGCATTGTGGTTCTGCATCAGGGCGCTGTCGGCAATGCCGGCGGCAAGACCGATGCCGAGGATGGCGGTGCCGGCCAGGAGCGCGCCGCGCTTCAGGATGGACTTACGGGTGTCGTTCTGTGTCGTCATGGTATGAACCTCGTGGAGCGACAGGGCGCTTTCCCCTGCTCGTGACGAGAACCATGACGGCCACCGCCTTACGCGGCTTTGGCCTGAAGATGACGCTTTCGTAAGGTTGCGGGGTTCAGCCCCGCTCGTCCCGCATCAGCCTGTCGACGCGGCTGCGTTCCTCATCGGTCAGCGGCACGGATGCGACGACCTCCTCGCCGATCCGTTGCCGGCCGCGACGCCAGACGAAGGCCATGCCGGCGAGCAAGATGAGGAACGGCGCGCCCCAGAGCAGCAGCGTCTGCGCGTTGAGTGGCGGGCGCAGCAGGACGAAATCGCCGTAACGGGCAACGACGAAATCGACCACGGCCTTGTCGTCATCGCCGGCGACGATGCGCTCCCGGACGAGGATGCGCAGGTCACGGGCGAGCGGCGCGTCGGAATCATCGATCGACTGATTCTGGCAGACGAGGCAGCGCAGGCCGCCAGAGATATTGCGCGCGCGCTGCTCCAGCGCCGCGTTGGGCAATATCTCGTCGGGCTGAACAGCTTGCACTGCAGGGGCCGCCAGCAGCATCAGACCGAGGATGAAGGCAATCCGCCGCATCGGCCTACTCCGCCGGCTGCGGAGCGGCGGCGGTCGGCGCGGCACGCTTCGGCGCCGCCAGCCGGAAGCGCCGATCGGTCAGCGAAAGCCCACCACCAAGCGCCATGACGAGCGAGCCGATCCAGATCAGCAGGATCAGCGGCTTGTCGTAGAGACGCACTGCGACGCCGCCATCCTGCGCCTCGCCGAGGCTGACATAGGCCTGGCTCAGGCCGTCCGTGCGGATGCCGGCCTCGGTCGTCGGCATGGAGCGTGCCGTATAGACGCGCTTGGAGGCCTCGACCGGCGCAAGCTCGCGATCACCGGAGAAGACCCGGAAACGGGCGACCTCGGCCCGGAAATTCGGTCCGCTGCGCGGCGACATGCCTTCCAGCACGATGGTGTAGCGGCCGCTGGTCAGACGCTCGCCGGGCTTCAGGACGGTGATCGCCTCGGTGCTCCAGGCCTGGGCGGCGATGCCGATGATACTCAGGCCGATGCCGGCATGGGCGAAAGCCGTGCCCCAGGCGGAGCGCGGCAGGCCGCGCGCCCGCGACAGCATCGCGCGCCAGCCGCTGGCACGCATCATGATGCGCTCGCCGAGGTCGAAACCGGCGGCGAGGACGAGGAAGATACCAAGGCCGACTCCAAGCGGCGCCAGAACCGGCCCGCCGCGCGTGAAGAAGAGCAGCGCGAGAGCGGCCAAGACGGCGATCCCGAAGGCCATGGCGTTGCGCTGCGCCGCGCCGAGCAGGTCGCCGCGCTTCCAGGCCAACGACTGGCCGAGCGGCAGGATCAGCAGCAGCGGCACCATCACCGGCACGAAGGTCGCGTTATAGAAGGGTGGGCCGACCGAGATCTTGTCGCCGGTCACCATCTCCAGCAGCAGCGGATAGAGCGTGCCCACGAAGACGGTGGCGCAGGCCGTCGCCAGGAAGACGTTGTTGACGACGAGCGCGCTCTCGCGGGAGACGGGCGCGAACAAGCCGCCCTGCCGCAGCAAGGGCGCGCGCCAGGCGAAGAGCGCGAGCGAGCCGCCGACGAAGAAGATCAGGATCAGGAGGATGAAGAGGCCTCGCGCCGGATCGGTGGCGAAGGAATGGACCGAGGTCAGCACGCCGGAGCGGACGATGAAAGTGCCGAGCAACGAGAGCGAGAAGGTCAGGATCGCGAGCAGGATCGTCCAGACCTTCAGCGCGTCACGCTTCTCCATCACCACGGTCGAGTGGATCAGGGCCGTGCCGGCGAGCCAGGGCATGAACGAGGCGTTCTCGACCGGGTCCCAGAACCACCAGCCGCCCCAGCCGAGCTCGTAATAGGCCCAGTAGGAGCCCATCGCGATGCCGAGCGTCAGGAAGGTCCAGGCCAAGAGCGTCCAGGGCCGGACGGCGCGCGCCCACATCGCGTCGATGCGCCCGTCGATCAGGGCGGCGACCGCGAAGGCATAGGTGATAGAGAAGCCGACATAGCCGACATAAAGCAGCGGCGGATGGATTGCGAGGCCGAGGTCCTGCAGGATCGGGTTAAGGTCCTGCCCTTCGGCCGGCACCGGCGACAATCGCTGGAACGGGTTCGAGGTCAGTAGGGTGAAGGCGAGGAAGGCGACGGCCACGAGCCCTTGCGCAGCGAGCGCGCCGGCCCGCAGGCGCGGCGGCAGCGAGCGGCGCGACAATGCGACGAGCGCCCCGAACAGCGTCAGGATCAGCACCCAGAGCAGCATCGAGCCCTCGTGGTTGCCCCAGACGGAGGTCAGTTTGTAGATCAGCGGCTGCGCCGAATGGGAATTGGCGACGACATTGCCGACCGAGAAATCGGAGCGGACATAGGACGTCACAAGAGCGGCGAAGGACAGGGCGACCAGCGCGAAGGAAACGAGCGCCGCGCTGCTGCCGACCGAAGCCAGCGTCCGGTCCTGCCGGAACACGCCCCAGAACGGCACCACCGCCTGGATCACGGAAACGCCGAGCGCGAGCGCCAGCGCGTAATGGCCGATCTCGACGATCATATCAGGCTCACGGCTTTGCCGGCGGAGCGGCAGGAGCGCCGGCAGCGCCCGGCTGCCAATGCCCCTGCTTCTTCAGCGTGTCGGCGACTTCGCGCGGCATATAGGTCTCGTCATGCTTGGCCAGCACCGAATCCGCCTTGAAGCGTCCGGCGCCTTCGAAGACGCCCTCGGTGACGACGCCCTGCCCTTCCCGGAAGAGATCGGGCAGCAGCCCGTCATAGCCCACCTTGATCGAGGTCTTGCCGTCGGTCACCGCGAAGGTCACGCGCTTGCCGTCGCTGCGCTGGACCGAACCGGCCTCGACCAGCCCGCCCAGGCGCATGCGGGTGCCTGGCAGCACGCCCTTCTCGGTGATCTCGGTCGGGCCGTAGAAGAAGACGATGGTATCGCGCATCGCGAAGAGAACGAGGCCGGCGGCCAGAGACAGCACCGCACCGGCCATCGCGATCAGCGTCAGCCTGCGCTGCTTGCGGGTGAAGCGGCGCTTCGCCGGGAGCGGCCGCGTCGGCTGGGCAATCGTCATGGCGCGGCCTCCTTCAAGGCCAATTCATCGGCGAGAGCGTCGATGGCCGCAAGCGCGTCCTTGTCGTCGGCCAGCCGCTCGCGCGCGGTCTTCAGGGCTTGAAGCGCCGCGGGCTTGTCGCCAAGGACGGTGCGGGCGCGGATCAGGCGGCTCCATTCGGGCAGGTTGCCACCACCAGCGCTCAGGCGCTCGGCCAGCCCGTCGACCATCGTCTTGATGGCCTGCTGGCGTGCGGCCTCGGGAAGGGCTGCGACCGCCTTGCGGCCGGCATCGGCCTGCATACGTTCCAAACGGGCACGCACAGCGCCGGCCCAGTCGGCATCGGCAGGGGCTTCGGAGAGGAGCTGCGCAAGCGCGGCCTGCGCGCCTTCGCCGTCGCCGTCCTGCTCCTTGGCGAGGGCGAGGTAGTAGCGGGCGCGTGGGCTTTTCGGGTCGAGCTTGACGGCCTCGGCGAAGGCTTCACGCGCAGCAGCAGTGACGACGCCGCCGGCTTCCATGATGCGGGCCTCGCCTAGCCCAGCCAGCAGGTCGGCATCGGGCTTCCCAAAGCGGACGGCCGCAGCGAAGGCTTTCGCGGCCTCGTCGTAGCGGCCCTGGCGGAGATAGATCGGCGCGAGCAGCGACCAGCCCTTCGCATCGCCCGGATTGGCGGCGAGATGGGCTTCCATGCGCGCGAGGATGATCGCGAAATCCTGCTGCGGGCCGGCCTTTTCCAGCCGCGCCGCCAGCGGCTGGTCAGGCAGGTTCGGCGAGCCGTAGAGCCCGTAGATCAGGAGGGCGAGCAACGGTACGACCGAGAGCATCAAGGCCGAACTCGCGCGGCGGCGGCGCAGGGACGGCTCGGTTTCGCCCGCAGCTCCAGCTTCATCACCGGCGGCGCGCAGAAGGCGGCGGGCTGCTTCGGTGCGCGCCGCCTGCGCGTCGTCCTCGCCGATCAGCTTGCGCCCGAGATCGCGGTCGATTTCCTTGAGCTGGGAACGGTAGAGGCTGCGTGCATCGGCGGTATCGCCGAATCCTTCCGCCCGGCCATGACTAAGCGGCCGGAGCAAGGCGAAGATCGCTGCTCCCGTCATGGCTGCAAAGATGGCCCAGATCATCATGCGGCGTTCTTAGCCAATCGTCCGCCCGGGTTCATGGTGACAAAGGGTCACGCGGCAAAGAATTCTTCTAAACCGAAGGCAGCTCAAGCCGCGCCCTCAATCCGCCCAGCGGCGAGCGATGCAGGGTCAGGCCGCCGCCATAAAGCTTGGCGATGTCGACGACGATCGAAAGGCCCAGCCCCGATCCCGGTGTGGTCTCATCAAGTCGGCGGCCGCGTTTCAGGACTTCGGCCATGGCCTCCTCCGGCAGGCCGGGGCCATCATCGTCGATCAGCAGCGCGATCCGCTCGGTATCCGGTGCCTTCTCGTCCGCAAGCGAGACCTCGACGGTGGAAGAGGCCCATTTGAAAGCGTTGTCGAGGAGATTACCGAGCATCTCCTCCAGATCCTGCTTCTCGCCACGGAAGCGCAGGCCGGATGCGATCGTGTGCGAACCGGAGATACCCTTGCCTTGCGAGATCTTGGTGAAGGTACGCAGGAGCGCATCGAGCGAGGGGGTGATTTCGGTCACGCCGCCGAGCGCGCCCGAAAGCGCCGCGGCCCGCGCCCGGTCGAGATAGTACTGGACCTGATCGCGCATGATCGCGGCCTGCGCACGGACGGTCTGGGGCAATTGACCGTCTGCGCTCGTGTCGGCCTCGTTCATCATTACGCTGAGTGGCGTCTTCAGCGCATGCGCGAGATTGCCGACCTGCGTGCGGGCGCGATCGAGGATTTCGTGATTGGCGTCGATGAGCTGGTTGAGCTCGCTGGCGAGCGGCGCGAGATCGGGGGGATATTGCCCGACGATCCGGGGATTTTCACCCGTCCGCACCGCACCAACGGCAGAGCGCAGGCGCACCAGCGGACGCAGGCCGAAGCGGACCTGCACGAGCGTGGACGCGACCAGGGCGATGCCGAGCAGCAGGAAGGTCATCGCCAGCGCGAAGCGGAAATCCCGTATGTCCCCCTCGATCTCGTCGGCCGGAGCCGCGACGGCAACGGTGAAGCGCCCGTCCTCGCCGACATCGATCTCGCGTTCCAGAATGCGCAGGAGCCGGTCGTCCGGCCCAGAGACATAGCTTTCGCGCAGGCCCCGGCTGTTCGGGGCGATGGATTGGTCGAGCAGCTTGGGGAGTTGCCCGCCGACCAGCGAGCGGGAGGCGCGCACATTCGGCCGCTCGCCATCGAGGCGAGTGATCTGCCAGTACCAGCCGGTCAGCGGCAGGTCGAAGCGCGGCTCGCCGAGGTCGCCGATCGTCTGGCGTTCGGTCTCGGGTGGCGCGGCGAGATCGGCGACCAGCTGCTTGATATAGACCGACAGGCGCTCATCGAAGCCGCGCTCGGCGGAGCGGCGATAGAAGGTGGTGAGGCCGATGCCGGCCAGCACGAGGATCAGCACGCAGCAGACGGCCGCGGAGAAAAACAGCCGCGTTCCCAGCGAATAGCGATGGGATTTGAGCGGCATCGCCCGCGATCAGACCTTTTCCGGGGCGGCGGCGATATAGCCGAGGCCCCGGACGGTCTCGATGATGTCGACGCCGAGCTTCTTGCGCAGGCGCCCGACGAAGACCTCGATCGTGTTGGAATCGCGATCGAAATCCTGGTCGTAGAGATGCTCGACCAGCTCCGTCCGCGACACGACCCGCCCCTGATGATGCATCAGATAGGAGAGCAGCCGATACTCGTGCGAGGTCAGCTTCACCGGATTGCCGTCGACGACGACGCGGCTCGCGCGGGTATCCAGCCGGACAGGGCCGCAGACCAACTCCGAGGTGGCATGACCGGCCGCGCGGCGCAGCAGGGCGCGGACGCGCGCCAGCAATTCCTCGATATGGAAGGGTTTCACGACATAGTCGTCAGCACCGGCGTCGAAGCCCGAGACCTTGTCGCTCCAGCGGTCGCGCGCTGTCAGAATCAGCACCGGCATGGTCTTGCCGGCCCGGCGCCAGCCCTGCAGCACGGCTACGCCATCGACCTTCGGCAGGCCGAGATCGAGAATTACCGCATCATAGGGCTCGGCCTCGCCGAGATAGAGGCCTTCCTCACCGTCGAAAGCCTTGTCGACGGCATAGCCGGCATTCTCAAGCGCGGTCACGATCTGGCGGTTGAGGTCCTTGTCGTCCTCGACGACGAGCAATCTCACGGTGGGGTCGCTCCAGTTGGGGAAGCCGCAACGGCTGTCAGCGGATGGTGGCGATCTTGCCGGATTGTCCTTCCAGCGTCACCCGCGCGACGCGGCCGTCGCGCTTCAGCGTCGTCACGACATAGACGAAATCCTCGCCCTGTCGACAGAGCCTGATGCGGACGACCTCGCCCGGCGCCGCGTGACGGGCGTGGCGAGAGGCTTCCGCCGGCTGCATGACACGCCCTTCGGCGACGGCATCGCGCGTCTCTTCGGAGGACAGGCAGGAGATCGGTGCAGCATCGTCGACGCGGATCACCGGCATCGGCGAGGAGGCGATGAGCGCAAAGGCAAGGATCGGTTCGACCGGCATCATCGACATGGGCTAGTCCCATCCGCGTGAATGCACCATGAATGCATAGCCCCGCTCACAACCAACAGTAGATCAACGCACCGGAATCCGTCCACGCCATTCGCGACCGCGGCCGACCGTCGCGCTGAGCTGGCGCAGCGAGAGTGCGATCTCCTGCTGAACAGAGCCGAAATCGGCGAGTTCCTGCGCCGCTGGATAGGTCCATTCCGGCGCGTTCACGATTTCGGTACGAAGCAGCGTCTCGCCGTCGAGGACGCCCAGTTCATAGCGCTCTCCCTCTTCTCCGAGAGGCACCTCCGCCAGTTCCCATGAATCGCCATCGATTCGCGTCCGCCTCAACCAGTGGATGATGATGCCCGCGCCCGCCCTTGCCGCCTTCGGCCGGACGGGCGAGAGCGGCACGAGCGCCTCCCCGGCGATCGGGACCGAGAACTCCACCATCGTGGCATCGCCGACATCGTCACGGACCGGGCCGACGCGATAACGCCGCGTCCGCCCGAGATCGGCCAGCTCCGCCGTCAGCGAGACGGCCGCGCCATCGAGCACGACGACGCGAGCGCCGATCGGAAGAGTGCGCGCCGCTGCAGCCTCGCTGCCGCCGATTCCACGAATCAATCCCGTCAGGCGGAACTGCTGTGGTCCGATCAACTCGACCTGCGCAGCCGTGATGATTTCGACCGTACCGTCCGCTCCCACCAGAGCCAGCGCATTGGCGCCGGCCAACGCGGCCTCCGGCGAGACGGAGGAGAGCACGCCACCGCGCAACCTGACCTCCAGCACGGCACGACGGTCCGTGCGCCAGAGCGCCCCCGCCGGCAGCACCGTCAAGGTCTCGCCAACGATCGAGGGAGCTTCGACGAAGCCGTCGAGATCGAACAGGCCGGCGTCATTAGCCCGCCAGATCGCCAAGGCGCCGGGCCAGGGGGCGGCGAAAGCCGCCAGCGACAGCAAGGGCGGCGGCTGCACCGTCACGATCGGCAGGGCCAGCGGCACGGCCAAAGGGCGCCCAGGCAAAGCTGGAGGCGTTCGCGGCGGGCGCGTGCCGCCGCTCGTTCCCGTCGAAACATAGATCGCCGGTTCGACGGCGCGAGCGCTCACCCGCCGCGTCGGGCCGTCGGCGATGCGGGTCACCCGAAACAGGCGGTTGCCCGGCTCGACCGGGACAGACAGGACATCGCCGGGCTCGATCGCGATGCAGCGTGGAGACAGCTCGCATTCGAGGCTCTCACGCCCGGCCCAGACTTCCTGCAGGCGCTGGTCCGCAAGGCGCCGGCCTTCGGCGGAACGGGTCACGATCGCGGTTTCGACGGAGACTTCGCGCCGGGCCGCTCCCGCCAGGCGGCGCGAACGCGCGGCGGCGTTGCGGTAGTCGGCTTCGCTGTCGCTGAAGCCAAGGCGCAGTTCGAGCGGCAGCTCGGTCTCCTGGTTGCGCCTGAGCGTGAAGGGCTCGCCATCGCGGTCGGGAACGAGATCATCCGTGCGCAGCAGGCGCGAGACCTTGCCACCCCTGCCCTCGAAACGCAGGGCCCCAGCACTCATGACCGCATCGAAGCCGAAGCTCTGGGCCAGCGGTTCCAGCGCCTGCCGCGCCGATAGCGGGCGATCCAGCACATAGCCATCGACAAAGCCGTCGACTGCGATCCGGTCAGCCGGGGGCAATCCGAAATCGGCGAGCAGCTTCGCGACGAGCCTGTCGACCGGCGTGCCTTCCAGGCGCCCGTTCAGCCAATGGCCGGTCTCGAAATTCGCCCCATCGGCCCAGATGCCGGAAAGATCCGGAAAGGCCGGGAAAGGCCGCGTGTCCCAGTTCCAGACGAAGATTCTGTTGGGATCGACCATGCGGATGCCGCTGACCGGATGGACCGGATTGCGCGCGGCGTCGAAGCCGACCCGAGCGGGATCGAAGCCGGATATGATGGCCTCCAGCCCCCGCACCTGAACAAGGTCGTCGCGCGCGCCACTGGAAAACGGCGGATAACCGCCCTCGTCCGATTTCGGATCGGGGAACATGTTGGGCGCATTGGCGCCCTTGTCGACGGCGGGAATGCCGATCTCGGTCAGCCATATCGGCTTTGCACCCGGCACGAACGCAGTCGCGGTCGTCTCGATGCCGCCGGCACGACGGATATGGGCCTGGCTCCACCAGCCCCAGAGATCCTTCGGCCGGAAGGTCCAGGGCTTGCCGTAGGCGCCGTCGGTGATCGGCAGGCGAGTCTGCGCCGCGCGGCCGTCCTCGTCGGCGTAGTACCAATCATAGGCTTCGCCGGCGGTAAGGCGCTGGCGCAGATGGGCGAGATCGGCTGGGCCCTGCGCGGTTGTGGCGTCCGCGTGGCTGCCGGAATCGCGCCAATCCGAAAGCGGCGGATAGAAATCGATGCCGATGGCGCTGATGGCAGGAGAAGCCCAGAGCGGATCGAGCGGGAAATCGATTCTGTCCCCATCGTCGCGAACATCCGCACCGTATTCGGTCCAATCAGCGGCGTAGGTCAGCACCGAACCCGGCAGCGCCGTCTTGACGTCCTGCGCGATAGCCGCGAGCGCATCGACCATCGGATAGCCGGTCGTGCCGCGCAGATGCGTGAGGCCCACCATCTCCGAGCCGATAACGAAGCCCTCGACGCCGCCAGCTGCCTGAGCCAGTGCAGCGCAATGCATCACAAGCCGGCGATAGGACCATTCGTCCGGCTTGGCACAGGTCACGCTCGCGCCCACAAAGATCATGTCGGCGGGAACAACCGTGCCGACGAAGGACGCGATCTGCGCCGCAACAGCGGCGCTGCCCTCCGGACTACCCGGCTCGCCCGGCGCCGGATCGCAGGTGATGCGGCCCCGCCAGGGATAGCGCGGCTGGCTCGCGGCATCCGAATAGGGGTCAGGCAACGTGTTTCCGGCCGGGATATCCATCATCAGGAAGGGGTAGAGGACGACCTCCAGCCCGTAGTCGAAGCGTAAGCGCCGGATCAGCGCGACGACACTCTCGTCCGAGGGCGTGCCGCCGAACGCTGGCCTGCCGCCGACCTGGCTGACGATACGGGCGGAGGACCGCGACAGCCCGGCGACCGACCATTGCGCCCCAACCGTCGGCTTGTGCGGAATCTCGACACGGGGAGCGACACTGCAAGCCCCCACACGCAGATCGTCGCCGAACCAGGACACGACCAACGAGACGCGGCGCAGGTTGGGGCAGAGCGCCATGAGATGACCAAGCGCGGTGTCAGCGTCGCTGCCGCCATAGAGCTGGTGGCGCGTCAAGCTTTCGGTAACGCCAGGGGCGGACTCATGACTGACCGGGCGGATGTCAAAGACGAACTCACCGGCGCCGGGCGTCAGCGCCACCGCCCGGATCATGCCTCCCAGCCCGTCGACGGCGCGCACGACCTCGAAATCGAACTGCGGCACGCGGTTGCCGTAATCGGCGAGCGGAAAGCGCTCGAACACGACATAGGCGAGCCCGCGATAGGCCGGCGCCTCGTCCGCCTCCTTCGCCGCGATCAGCGGATCGGGCTCCTGCGTCTCATAACCGTGATGAACGCGCATCCGCACGGTCTGGACATCGAGCTCGCGCCCATCGACCCAGATACGCCGGATGAAGGCGATCGGCCCCTCGCAAAGCCCGATCGCGAGATTCGCGTGGTAGCTATAGGTCGTCTCGTAGGTCTTCTTCGCACGGCTGCCGCCCTTGCCGCCGCTCTTGGTGCGCGTGATCGAGACCGTGACCTCTTCCTCGAAGCGCGTCGCCCAGATCAACTGGCCGCCGAGCCGCGCGCGGCCGTAGAGACGCGGGATCGCGGCGCCCTCCGTCGCGGCGAGGCCATTCACCTCCTTGAGGCGCGGGCCATCGACGATCTTGTTCCCGCCCGAACTGCCGAGCCAGGCCTGGTCGATGCTGGCGCCGGCGAGGCCGCCAAGCGCCTGGCCGATCGCGCCGCCGACCGGCCCACCCAGGGCCGTGCCGAGAGCTGCGCCAGCAACCTGGAGAAGAAGCGTCGCCATCAGTCGGTCACTCCCGGAAAGGAAAAGGCGTGGCTGAGATGGCGTCGCCACCAGGGCGTGAACGCGACCTCGGCGACGGCCGCACCGTCATGCGCGTGGATGATGCGATCCGGGCCTGCGAGAATCGCGCAATGCTTGGCCGGCAGGTGTTCGCGCCAGCGGAAGAGCAGCACGTCGCCGGGCTGCATTCCGGCTGCCCGGATCGGCAGCAGGTGCCGCGTCGCCGCCAGTGCCAGCGTCTCCTGCAGCAAACTCTCGGCCCAACTCGGCGAATAGGGCGGCGGCGTTTCCGGCTCGTCACCACAGAGGTCGCGCCAGACCCCGCGTACCAGCCCGAGGCAATCGCAGCCGACACCGCGCAGCGAGGCCTGATGGTGATAAGGCGTGCCCAGCCAAAGCCGCGCCGCATCGACGATCTCGCCGCGCCTCATCGGAACAGGCTCCCGCCATCGAGCGCCCCGTCGCCGGGCCGGACGCCACCGATGATGAAGTCGGTTGTCGGCATGTGCGGGAAACCGCGGAAGTTGACGCCGTTGCCGAATTTGGCGCGGCAGGTCGCGAAGCTCTTGTCGCAGCCGGGCGTGACCCTGAATCCGTCGCCTGCCACGATCGACGCAGCCGGCGCCTGCCAGAGCTGGAACAGTGCCTGCGTGCCCTCGCGGCCGTGCCGCTTCACCTCGGTGGCGAATCCGACATTCGCACCACTGGTGAAGATCAGGCGACCGCCGGTGAAATGGCCATCGACATAGGCTTCCATGCCTTCGGCTGAGAGCGAGAGGCGGCCGTCGCTCTCGACGATTTCCGCTTCCGCCGCGACGAGAGCGAGGCCACAGCGCGCATCGCCGAGGTCGGCCGAACAGGAGCGCATGTAGAGCCGGCCACGCTCCTCGTCGAAAGCCCTGGCGAAGCTGCGGATTTCGGCGACGAAACTCGCTTCGCCGCGTTTGATCTCGCCGACGAAGCCTTCCTCCAGGAGCGCGCGCTGACCGGGATCGGCCCAGTTGACCAGCCAGACGCGAACGCGCGCATCATCGTAGAGCCCGCGCGCCAGATCGGCCTCGTTCAGCCCAAAGGCAGCGAAGGCGCCCGCGACCTCGCCGCCGCCGATGGCGAAGCCCAGTTCCGCCGCGCTTTCAGCCGCTTCGAGACCGGTCGTCGCGGCGAAATCGATCCCATCGAAGGACAGCTTGCGGTCGTGATCGGTGAAGCCGAGCACGAGCCCGTCGCGGCGGGTCAGGCTCCAGCAATGGCAAAGCGTGGTCGCGGCCGTCTCGATATGGGCGGCGAGACCTAAGGGAATGTCACGCATGAGCGGGCCTCACGGGATAATCTCGACGACGGGGACGCGCGGGATCTCACCGGCCGCAAAGGCGGAGAGATCGACCTCGATCGCGTCTGTGTCGAAGCGGACGGGCACGTCGAAGGCGAAGCCGGCGGTCAGGACGGCAGCCGGCGGCGGGATCGACCCGACGGCGAAGGTGACCTGCCCGGTCGACAGGTTGCAGGAGAAGCCACTGCCCGCGAGCTCGACACCATCCATCGCGACCCGAACCGTGCCGGCGCAGGGCTTGGTGATCTCCCGGCTATAGGCGGACGCGCCGGTTCCGTAGGCCTTGCAGAGCTGGAAGGTGATGGCAATGCCGTCACCGACCCCGATGACCTGGTCGGTCGCGGCCGGCTGCTGCGAGGGTTGGCAGCTCTTCCAGTCGAGCTGATCGCGCCAGCGGAAACCGTGGAGCCTGCCGCGCCGCTCCTCGAAGAAGCTCACCACGGCCGCCAAAGCGTCGAGATTGCGAATGCCGAGCCCGGCATCGTAGCGGCGGCGCGAGTGAGCCCAGCGGCTGTTGCGCACCTCCCGGCCGGAAGCGAGCGTCACGATCTGGGTCTGGCGCTCGGGTCCGCCGCGCGCCCCGCGCGCGACATCGAGCGGGAAACGAACCTCGTGGAAATCCGGCATGTTTCCGCTCCCTCACAGCGCCCGTCGGCCACGCGCGACGGCGCGGGCAATGGCGGCCGAGACCTGCGCCTCCGAGCGGCGGAAGCTATCGGCATCGGGGGTCGAGACCTGCACGACGACATTGAGAGGCCGGCCCTGACCGCCACCGGCACGCACGCCAAGGCGCCCGTCCGGCCCTCGGGCGAGCGGCATGATCGCCTCGGCGCCGCGCTCGCCCATCAGGCCGAGCCCGCGCCCGGTCGGAAAATAGGAGGGCGAGGAAACGATCCCACCCTCGGCGAAGGGAGCGATCGGCACAGTTCCGCCGGAGCCGCCGAAGCCTATACCTCCGAAAAGGCCCGTGAGGCCCTTGACGCCCGTGCTCAACAAACTCGACAGACCGGTCTGAAGCGGTTTCAGCGCGGTCTTGAGCAGGCTGTCGGTCATCGAGCGGCCGACGCTGCGCAGCACATCCTCGAAGCGCTTGCCCTCGACGACGCCGCGCGAGAAGGCGCTGACGATCGACTTGCCGAAGCTCTCGGAGGAGCGGCTCAGCGATTGGGTCAACCGGTCCATCGCTCTCAGATCCGAGAGGCGCCCTCCCGATTCGATACCATCGTCATCCGTCATGACCGTTCTCTCGCTATGGTGGTTTGAGTTGCCGGCTCAGGCGTCGGGAAAGGCGCTCATCAGCGCCGCGAGCGCCGGACGCTCCGGGGCAGAGCCGCGGGACTGATCCTGATGAGCGCGTAGAGCAGCCGCGATCTCGCGCGGCGTCGCGGCCCAGAAACGATCGGGCGGCCAGGCCAAGCGGCCGAGGCCGAAGGCCATCACCTCATCCCAGGGGAAACCCGCCGGCGCGCTCACGCCGGCGGCTGCGGAGGGCGGGCTGCGTCCCCACCCTCGCCGAAAGTTGCCTCAAGCAGCGCGATCGCCGCCTTGATCGCGCCGTTCAGGCCGCCATCGAAGGAGAGTTCCGCGACATCCTCGTCGCGGATCGCTCGGCCCGCTCCGCGCAAGCCGGCTGCGATGATGCGGATGATGTCGCGGGCGGAGAGCCTGCCCTCGACGAAGCGCTCGCCCAACGCGGGGAGGCTGTCGACGGAGAAGGCATGCTCGAGCTCGGCAAGCGCACCGAGCGTCAGGCGCATCGGCAGGGTTTCGCCGGAGACCAGGAGCGCGGTCTCGCCGCGAAGACGATTGACCATGACCGCCTCCTCAGAGCGCCGCAAAGGCCAGAAGACCGGCGGATTCCAGCGACAGGTCGAAGGTGACCTCGCCGGCATGGTCGCCGCGGTACTCCAGGCCCGTGAGCTGGAACGGCCCGGAAACCGTGCCGAAATCGGGCACGACGATCTGCCAGTCGCGGATCACCCCGTCGAAGAAGCTCTGACGAACGAGCGCGTCGGAGGCCTCGTCCTTGAAAATGCCAGCGCCGCTGATGCTGGCGCGGCGCACGCCGGCCCCCGCCAGCAATTCGCGCCAGCGCCCTACCGATTCCGAGTGCGTCACGTCAACGGTCTCGGCATTGAAGGCGATCTGTCGCGCCCTCAGGCCGGCAACCGTGACGAAGCCGCCAGCGCCATCTCCCGCCTTGAGCAGCAGGTCCTTGCCCTTCTGTGCCGCCATGCGGCTTCTCCTTTGTGAGCTGAAGCATTTTCGAGCGAAGTGGAGGCCGGTTCGCGTGAAGAAAATGCGATAAAACAATGGCCTAGAGCGTTTCGGTGGCGGCGCGGAAGCGGATCGTCACCTGAGCCAATCCATTGCGGGCCTCGCGAGCGAGTCGGCTCGACAGCCAGCGCAGATTGACCAGCGCATGCCCGTCCAGGGTGAGGTCGACCTGATCGAGCGCAGCGACGATCAGGCCTGCGGCTTCCAGCGCCTGCCGTGACGAGCCGCTCTGTGCGGCCCAGACGACGAGCGCGAATTCCTGCTCGCAGCCCCCGTCGCTGCCGGTCGACCAGTCGCGTGCCTCGACGTCGCCATGGACGACATAGAGCCCGCGCGCCGCGCGCGGAGCCTCGTCGAAGATGCGGTCGGATCCGATCAGCGTGGCCAGACTGGCGTTCGCCACCAGGCGCGCCTGGACGGCCGCGCGCAGGGCGAGGATGGCGCCGCTCATGGCGTCACCTCCTCGGCGAGGCAGATCAGACGCCGGCGCGCACCATCGGGGTCGGCCGCGGAGCGAATGTCGAACAGGCGATCGCCATCGCGCAGGCGGCGGCCGGCATCGACGTCATCGCGCCAGCGCATCGTGATACGATAGTTGCGTGACTGCTCAGGCCGGCCCTGCCGCCAGGCCTCGGTGCCGGAAGTCCACTCGACCTGAGCCCAGAGCGCAGCGACGGCCTCGAAGACCTGCGTGGCTCCGCCGAGCCCGTCCGGCGATGCGACCGGCGCCTCCAGCACGAGCCGGCGCCGCATCCGGCCGATGACCGCGGGTTCCTGCGCCATCTTCAGAGCCTCCCGCGGCGAAACGGCGCGACCAGTGCGGCGATCGCGGCCGGCAAGGCTTGTGCATCGCGCCCGGCGACGTCGCCGCGCTGCTCGAACCAGCGGGCGGCAAGGCGCAGCACCGCCTGCCGCAGCGGCGCCGGCACGGCCGCAGCCGTTGCCCCGAAGCCGACGACGATATCGATCTCGATCGCGCCATGGGCCCGACCGATCTCGGGTACCTCGCCCGTCAGGCGGATGACCGGCGGATCGGCAGCCTTGTCCGGGGTCAGAGAAGCGGTTGCGACGGCCTGCGCCGCACCCAATACGTCGTAGACACGCGCGGCCTCGATCCGTAGCAGCGGTGAGAGCGGCAGGCGGATCACGCCACCCGCAGGCCAACGATCCAGCACGATGCGCCAAGGCTGCTCGATCAGGCAGCGGCCGGACGCTGCCTCGATCATCAGCCGGGCCGCGGTAATGAGCGTAGCAAGCAAGGCGTCCTCATCGGTTTGATCGAGGCGCAGAAACTGGCGGGCTTCAGTGAGCGTCACCGGCTCCATCACCGGTGGGCCCAGGGCAAGCGGCGTCATGGGCGCTCCCTTCATTCGTTCGATTTCATGGATTCGACTGCGAAGCTGCGGCCGAGAGGGTTCATCTGCGGCGCCGGGCGCGCTATTCAGCGCCCTCTCGGAGAGGAGCACCCGATGCACATCGCCAACCGGATCGTCGCCATCGGCATCGCCTGCGCCGCCGCAGGTTTCGGGAGCCTGCCGGCACAAGCCGTCGTCGCTGGGCAGGAGGGCGGGCCGGAAGCCGGCTCGACCTTGATGGTTCTCAACGCCCGCGGCGGGGTCTGCACCGGCATCGTCCTGTCGGCGCGCGCCATCCTGACCGCAGCGCATTGCGCGGCCGGCGGCGCGGAATTGCGGGTTCACTGGCGCCAGGGTGGCGAGCCCGTCCTC
Source organism: Allobosea sp. 47.2.35 (assembly GCF_024655635.1). Classification (GTDB taxonomy): domain Bacteria; phylum Pseudomonadota; class Alphaproteobacteria; order Rhizobiales; family Beijerinckiaceae; genus Allobosea. The sequence continues at coordinate 38,317 of NZ_JANLGI010000017.1, forward strand.
GTCGTGCCGTCATCGGTCGCGATGCATCCCGAGTTCGACGCCGGCGCGATCCGCAGCCGCCGCCGCACAATCGACCTCGCGCTGGTCCGGCTGGCCGAGCCCCTGCCCGGCCAGTTCAGCGTGGCCACGCTCGTCGACGGTTCGCTGCCGCGAGCCGGCAGCAGCGTCACGCTCGCCGGCTACGGCGTCTCCCGTGAGGGTGAGGCCCGCAGCACGGGCACCTATCGTTCAGCAGCGCTGACGACGGTCGAGCCCTACGGCCCCGGCCGCATCCTGCTCTGGGCGGCCGACGGGGCTGGCGGCGGCAAGCGACCCGGCGCCGGCGCCTGCCAGGGCGATTCCGGCGGGCCGATCTTCGGCGATGACGGCGTCGTCGCCGTCACGAGCTGGTCGACCGGGCCCTCCGGGCGCCAATGCGGGCTGCTCAGCCAGGGCGTGCTGGTGGCGCCGCAGCGAGGCTGGATCGATTCCACCCTGTCGAAATGGGGCGAAAGCGCCCGCTGGACGCGCGGCAGCTGACGGAAGGGCTGGACTGTACCGCGCCACAGCCTAGATTGATGGGCCGGTCCATTGGTTCGTTTCATGATCTCGCGCTCGTCACTTGCTCTTGCCTGCTTCCTTGCCGCCAGTGCCGTTCAACCGGCACTTGCCGTGGTCGGCGGCGTCGATTCGCGCGATGCGCTCGGCGCCCGCGCCTCGACCGTCCGGGTCGAGACGAGCCGCGGCGAGCTCTGCTCGGGAGCGGTGATCGCCCCTGAAATCATTCTCACGGCGGCGCATTGCCTGATGGGCGGCGGCTCGATCAGCGTCGTCAGCCTCGACACCCGTTTCCGGGCGCGCCGCCAGATGGTGGTCGCGGTGCTGCCGCACCCGAGCTTCGTGCCGGGAACGACGCCGCGCACCCAGCCCGGCACCGACCTTGCCCTGCTGCGTCTGGCGCAACCCCTGCCTGGCGATATACAGCCTTTGACGCTCGGCAGCGGTCTCTGGCAGGGCGAAACCGTCACCATGGCCGGCTACGGGCTCTCGGCGGAGAACAACAAGCGCACGGCACGGCGACTGCGTGAGACGCAGCTCGTCAATGCCGGCAACTACACCACCCAGAATACCGTCAAGGTCGCAGTCGATGCCGAGAACCGCGGCGAGACGCCGGGAGCCGGCGCCTGCCGTGGCGATTCCGGCGGGCCGGTGCTGCGCGGCAGCGGGGCCCGCTCGCGTGATCTCGTCGGCATCGTCAGCTGGTCCAGCGGCCCGCTGAAGACGCAAGCGCGCCGCATCTGCGGCGGCTTCACCGCGATTACGCCGGTCAGCGATTATCGCAGCTGGATCGCCGAAGGCACCGCGCGGCTACGCTCGCTCGGCAGCGAAGCGCCCCCGGAGCAGGCCGCCGAGCCGCGCGCCGCCTTCAGCTGGTGGTTCTCGCGCTGATCAGCCCTAGACGGCGAATTTCAACCCCTTGATCGCGGCGAAGTCCTGCACGCCGCCGCCGACGCGCTTGGTCGTGTAGAACAACACATAGGGCTTGGCGGAATAGGGATCGCGCAGGATGCGCACGCCGGCCCGGTCGACGACGAGATAGCCACGCCGGAAATCGCCGAAGGCGATCGAGACCGCGTTATTGGCGATGTTCGGCATGTCCTCCGCTTCGGCAAGCGGGAAGCCGAGCAGCGTCGCCGGCGCGCCGGCCGAGGCCGGGGGCTGCCAGAGATAATGGCCGTTGGCGTCCTTGAACTTGCGGACGGCCGCCTGCGTCTTGCGATTCATCACGAAGGAGGCGTTCTGGCGGAAGCCCGCCTTCAGCGCATAGACGAGATCGACCAGCACGTCGGAGGGGTTCGAAGCCGGGAACGCACCGGCGACGCCCGTATTGAGCACGCCGATATTGCCCCAGCTCCAGCTGGCATCGGCGACGGTCGGATAGGCCAGGAAACCCTTCGGCTTGTCGACGCCGTCGCCGGTGACGAAGGCCGCACCCTCCTGCTCGGCGAAAGCGCTCTCGACCTCCTCGGCGATCCACTGGTCGATATCCACGATTGCATCGTCGAGCAGCGTCTGGGTCGCGGCCGGCATGGCGTAGAGTTCCATGGCCGGGAAGGAGAGCTCGGCCAGGGTCGGCGAAGCGCCTTGCGGCCGCGCCGCCGTCTCGGCCACCCAGCCGGAAGCCGGGCCGGTCGTCGAAAAAGCCTTCTTGTAGGTGCCGGACGAGATCGTGCGAACCGTGGCGAGTGAGCGGATCGGCGAGACATTGGCGAGGCGACGCAGGATCTCGCCCTCGACGGTCGCCGGGGCGAGATAGCCGCCATCCGGGCCGGAGCCGGCCGAGAGCGCCTTGGATTCCAGCCGCTTCAGGCCGCCGGCCTCGCCGGTGCGGACGTAAGAAGCGAAAGCCGCCTTGTGCTCCGCCGTCAGCGGATCACGCGGGCCGTCATGACCGAGCGCCGGGCGGGCGCGCTCCAGCGTCAGCCGGTCGATGCGGCGCATGGTGTCGTCGAGCGCCGCATCCATGCGGACGAGCTTCTCCTCGGTCAGCGGATCGACACTCTGGCGCGCCTCCAGGCCGGCGAGGCGCTCCTCGTTGGTGGCGCGGTAGTTCTCCAGCGTGTAGCGCAGGTCCTCGAAAGCCAGCGCGAGATCGCCGCCGGCGGCCTTGGTCTCGGGCGCGGTGTTGAGATGGCTCATGGTCTCTCCTCGGGGGTGATGGGTCAGATGAACGCGGAGGGCCTGGTCGCCTTGACGGCGGCGATCCGGGCCTGCGGCAGCATCGGGAATGTCACGATCGACACCTCCCATAGATCAATGCGTTCGAGCCGGCGCAGGCCGGTTCGCGGTTCGGTACGGGCCTTCTCGTGGCGAAAGCCGATCGAGAGCCCGTCGATCGCGCCATCCCGCATCAGCGCGTGGAGCTCGCGGGCCCGGGCGACGGCGAGCGACAACCGGCCGCGCACGAACAGTCCGCGGCTATCCTCGACCAGGCTCGACCAGCGGCCGATCGGCTCGGCCGGGTCGTGCTGCCAGAGCATCTTCACACCGGCCGGCCCACGCCTTTGCAGGCTCTCGCGGAAGGCGCCGGGCTCGACGATGTCCTTGCCGAGATCGGGGATGCGGAAGAGGCTGGCATAACCTTCGAAGACGCCGTCCAGCCCGATCCGGGCCGGCTGGAGCGGCAGCAGCTTGGATTCGAACGAGGCGCGGGCCGAGCTGCGCGGCATCATCGATCGCTCTCCGCGCCGTCCCGGCCGCCCTTCGTTCGCCCGGTCTCAAGCTTCGCGAGCTGGCTGACGAAGCGGCTGAAGGTCTCGACAGGCGCGCCACTGCGCGACGCCCTTCCCACGCGGGCTGGCTGTGCGGGAGCCTTGGGCGGCGGCTTGGTTGCGCCGTTTCTGCCTTTCATGACGGGTCCCCCTCGTGGCGTGCGTTGAAGCGGTTGAGTTCGCGGACGAAATCGTCGAAGCGGCGATTGGCGGCGGTCAACTCGCGCAGGACGAGCCAGGCCAATCCCGAAGCGCTCGCCGCCCAGAGCAGCAGGCCGAGATGGCCAACATCGGCACGGCCGACGAAGGCCGCGACGACCTGTTCGAGCATGTTCATGAGGTCTCCTTCCCGGAGGCGCGCCGGCCGTAGCCGACGGCCTCGCGCTTCTCGTCCTCGTCGAGGAAGGCGGCAGCGCCGAGCCGCCGCCAGAGCGATTCCCGCTCCTCGGCCAGCGCCTCGATCGCATCGAGATCGGGCTCTAGCGTGAGTTCGTCGCCGAAGGCGGGCCCAAGCCATTGCGCCAGCGACTGCGCCGTCCGGCGCACCAGCGGAATGACGGTCTGGCGCCAGAGCGCCCGGTTGGCCTCGGCGAAATTGGCGTGGGTGTTGTCGCCGGGCAGGCCGAGCAGCAGCGGAGGCACGCCGAAGGCGAGCGCGATCTCACGGGCCGCGACGCCCTTGGCGGCGACGAAATCCAGCTCCGCCGGCGTCAGCGAGAGCGGCTTCCAATCGAGCCCGCCTTCGAGCAGCAGCGGCCGGCCGGCATTGCGGGCGCCTTGGAAAGAGTCTTCCAGCTCCTGCTTGAGGCGCTCGAACTGCGCCTCGGTCAGCGTCGCGCCTTCCGGCCCGTCATAGACCAGCGCGCCGGAAGGCCGCGCGGCATTGTCGAGCAGGGCCTTGTGCCAGCTTCCGGCGGCATTGTGGATGTCGAGCGACACCGCGGCAGCTTCGATCGGCGACAGGCCGTAATGGTCGTCGACGGGGTGGAACAGCGTCAGGTGCAGGATCGGCGGCAGGCCGCCCTCGTCCTGCCGGAAGCGCACCGTGTCGCCGCCGACCGCATAATCATAGGCTTCCGGCCAGCCGTCGCGGCCGGGCACGACGCGCATCCGGTCGGGCCGGAGCGCATAGAGTTCGCGCGGCTCGCGGCCAGCGCTGACCGCCTCGACATAGGCGTTGCCGGCAACGAGCAGGTGGCCGACCAGCATCTCGCGGAAGGCGATGCCGCCCTGCCGCGGATTGGGCCGCTCGATCAGGGCAAGCGCCGGATGCTCCGGTACCTCGCGCGTGCCGAGCTTGGCCACGAGCGGGGTCTGCGCGGCCGCTTCCGCGATCAGGCGGATGCAGCGATGCACGACCGGATTGCGCTCATAGCCCTCCCGCGAGAGCGCGACATAGTCGCGGGGCGTCCAGACGGCGCGCCCGGCTTCGTGCAGCGCGATCAGCGGCCCGACGCGCGAGCGCTTCTGGCCCGGCGCGGCTCGGCCGCGCAGGCTGCGAAGAAAATCGAACATGGATGTCTCGCTGTTTGAGCGTGGAGGAAGCGAAGGGCTAGATGCCCCGCACCCGCGGCCGGGCCTTCGGCGCCAGCATCAGATGGGTCAGCGCCCAGACGAGTGCGTCGAGCCGGTCCGGCGAGCGGCCGGTTTCGAGGCCGCGCGGCCCGAAGGCACACATCTCGTCCTCGAGCGCGGGAAAGGCCCCGGCATGGCGCACGCGTCCCTGTGCATAGAGCGCGGCGACCGGCTCGGCGCGCAGATACTTGCCGCGCGTCGCCCGCACGGAGACCACGGGCACGCCGGCATCGACCTCGCGGATGATGCTCTCGACCATCTCGCCGCCCTGGTTGACCTCGACGACGAGCGCATCCGCCTCGTGGCGACGATAGAGCGTGACCGCCCTCTCCGCCCATTCCTGCGGTCGCGCGCCGGCCAAGGTCGCGTCCTCCAGCACATGGCCGACACCGTCATGATCGAGGCCGGCGACGACGAGCCCGCACCGATCCGCCCGCTGCGAAGAGGTCGCGGGAGGATCGACGGCAACCGCGATGCGGGCGAGCGCGGGCGTCTTGGGCTCGCGTGCCGCCTCGATCATGGCCCGCGTCCAGAGCGCGTCCGGGCTTTCCTCGACGATCTCGCCGTCGAGCTCCTGTCGGCCGAGCCGCGTGCCGCCGTAGGTCTGCGTGACCGTGCGGACGAACTCGGCGGCGAGGTTGTAGCGGTTGTCCTGCGTCCGCGCCCGGCTTACCGCGACATGAGGTTCGACCAGCAGGCGCTTCACCAATGGCAGCGGACGAGGCGTCGTCGTCACGACCTGGCGGGGATGGTCGCCAAGGCGCAGACCGAATTGCAGCATATCCCAGCACTCCCCGAGGTTCGGCCATTTCGCCAGCTCATCGGACCAGGCGGCGCCGAATTGCGGGCCGCGCAGGCCCTCCGGGTCTTCAGCGGTGAAGACCTGCGCGATCGCGCCGTTCGTCCACTGCAGACGGCGCAGCGAGGGCTGCCAGACCGGGCGCTCCCAGCGGTTGTGAATCGATAGCAACCCGGAGACGCCCTCGATCATCACGTCGCGGACCTGTCCTTGCGTCTCGCCAACGAGGGCGATCCGCTCTGTCGGCATATCCGCGAAGGGCGGGTGGCCCAGCGCCATGCCCCTGACCCATTCGGCGCCAGTGCGGGTCTTGCCGGCGCCGCGCCCGCCCAGCACCAGCCAGATCGGCTTCAGCGGTTCGGGCGGCAATTGATCGGGGCGCGCCCAGATCTCCCAGGTGCTGCGAATGAGCTCGACGTCATCCGCCGTCGCCGTCGGCATCAGCTTCTTGAGGATTCTCACGCGCGTCCTGAGCGGCCAGCGCTTCAAGACGTCGAGCAAGATCCTGACGGAGCTGTGCGACATGTCGCAGATCGTCGGCAGCGGAAGGGTCATCCGAGCGCTTGTCCTTCCTCGTGGCAGGGGGCTCCTCGATCGCGACCAGCTCGCGCACGGTGCGGGCGAGCACGGCGAGCGCCTTGGCGTCGGCCTCGCTCGCGGTCGTGCCCTTCGGCAGGTCGGCGAGATGCTCCTCATGCGTGTCGATCTGGCGCTTGGCGGCGCGCCAGAGCTGGCCCACCACCGCCTTGCGCGAGATCGCTTTCCGTTTGGATTTCAGCCCTGCAGCCAGCTGCGGCGTTGTCTCGTCCTCTTCGGCCATCGCATCCTTCCCGATGAAGGCACGAAAAAGCCGCCGGCTGGGGAGCGCGGCGGCTTCGTTCGGGCAGATTTCGTGAGCGTTCCTGATCTCTACCGGATCAGCGCGACGATGTCAAGGACAAAATTCCTACAATCCTGAGATGTATCGCGTGACCGGTATCAGGCCTGCTCCTTCTCGATCCACTTATAGGTCGCAGCCGGGACGTAGTTCTGCATCCGGTCGAGCAGCGTCGCCGGCTCGGTGTCGGTCATCGCCATCGCCCGGTGGTTCTGCTTGAGGAAACCGGCCTCGACGGTGCGGTCGAGGAAGGTCGCCAGCGGATCGTAGAAGCCGGCGACATTGAGCAGGCCGAGCGGCTTGGCGTGAATGCCGAGCTGGCCCCAGGTCCAGATCTCGAACAGTTCCTCGAAGGTGCCGATGCCGCCGGGCATGGCGATGAAGCCGTCCGAGAGTTCGGCCATGCGCGCCTTGCGGGTGTGCATGGTGTCGACGACCTCGAGCCGGGTCAGCCCGACATGGCCGACCTCCTTGTCCCTCAGCGCCTTGGGGATGACACCGTGGACCTCGCCGCCGGCCTCCATCGCCGCATTGGCGACGATGCCCATCAGGCCGACCGCGCCGCCGCCATAAACCAGCGTCAGGCCGCGCCGGACGATCTCCGCGCCCATGGCGCGGGCACCCGCCGCATAGACGGGGTCATTGCCGGGATTGGAACCGCAGAAAACACAGACAGATTTCATGAACCGAGAGCTTGCAAGATGCGGGCCCAGGAGCGCTGGCCCTTGTGGAAGGAAGACAGGTCGTATTTCTCGTTGGGCGAATGAACGCGGTCATCGTCGAGGCCGAAACCGACGAAGAGCGTGTCGATGCCGAGCGTGCGCTTGAAATCGCCGCCGACCGGGATCGAGCCGCCGCTGCCGATCGAGACGACACGCCCGCCCCATTCCTCAGCAAGCGCGACGCGTGCCTTCTGGAGCACCGGCGAATCGACCGGCACGGCGAGTGCCGGCGAGCCGGAATGGCTGATGAACTCGGCCGTCATGTCCTCGGGCAGGCGCTCGCGGATGAACTGGTGGAAGGCGGCGGCGATCTTGGCCGGGTCCTGATCGCCGACGAGGCGGAACGAGACCTTGGCCGAGGCCTGGCCCGGAATGACCGTCTTGCTGCCCTCCCCAGTATAGCCGCCCCAGATGCCGTTGACGTCGCAGGTCGGGCGCGACTGGATCTGCTCGATCAGCATCCGGCCCTTCTCGCCGATCGAGTGCTTCAAGCCCACCTGGCCGAGGAATTCCTTCTCGGTCAGGTTGAGATCGGCCCACTCGGCCTTCTGGGCATTGGTCGGCTCGTGCACGCCCTCGTAGAAGCCGGGAATGGTGATGCGGCCGGTCTCGTCATGGATCTCGCCGAGAATACGCGCGAGGAGATGGATCGGGTTGGCGGCCGCGCCGCCGAACAGGCCGGAATGCAGGTCGCGATCGGCTGCCGTCAGCGTGACCTCCTGATAGACCATGCCGCGCAGCGTCGAGGTGATCAGCGGGGTCTCGCGGTCCCACATGCCGGTGTCGCAGACGAGCGCGTAGTCCGCCTTCAGCTCGGCGGCATTGGCCTTGATGTAGCCGGGAAGATTGACCGAGCCCGACTCCTCCTCGCCCTCGACGAGGATGGTCAAGCCGATCGGCAAGTCGCCAGTCTCGGCCAGCGTCGCACGAACCGCCTCGATGAAGGTCATCACCTGGCCCTTGTCGTCGCAGGCGCCCCGCGCCGAGATGATCTTGCGGCCGGGCTCCAGCTCGCGGACCATCGGCTTGAACGGATCGGTGTCCCAGAGGCTGACGGGGTCGACCGGCTGGACGTCGTAGTGGCCGTAGAACAACGCGTGCGGCGCACCCGGCTTGGGGCGATGGGCGAGGACGACAGGATGCCCGCCGGTCTCGCGCAGTTCGGCCTTGAAGCCGAGCTCTTCCAGATCGGCCCGCAGCCATTCGGCGGCGGCGCGGGTCTGCGCATTGAAGGCCGGATCGGTGCCGATCGAGGGGATTTCGAGCCAGGTGGAGAGACGGTCGAGCGAGGCGTCGAGCCCGTCGTCGAGACGGGCGAGAATGGCGGGAAGCTTGGTCATGGCAGCCATCGGATGCGATTCAGATGACGGCATCATGGCAAGGCTAGGTGCAGGCGTCAGCCCATGTTCACGCATGCCGGACAAGCCTCGCCTGCCCGACCAAGCGCTAGTTGCTAACCATTCGCAACTGCATTGACATGCGCACCCGGAGCCTATACCGCTTATTGCAATCAAGTCGCCAAGGCCTTGCCATGTCGGAGAGTTCCACGGAATCCGCCTCCATCTGGCTTCGATCGCGTGGCGAACCTTCGCTGACGGATGTCTTCCGCACCATCAAGGTGGCTCCGACTTCGTCGAACTGGCGCAAGTTCCTTGCCTTCTTCGGGCCGGGCTATCTCGTCGCCGTCGGCTACATGGACCCGGGCAACTGGGCGACCTCGCTCGCAGGCGGTGCCCAGTACGGCTACACGCTTCTCGTCGTCGCGCTGATCTCCAACCTGATGGCGATCACCCTGCAATCGCTCTGCGCGCGGCTCGCCATCGCCTCCGGCCGCGACCTCGCCCAGGCCTGCCGCGACGCCTATCCGCCCTATATGGCCTGGCCGCTCTGGCTGCTCGCCGAGCTTGCGATCTGCGCGACCGATCTGGCCGAGGTGATCGGCACCGCAATCGGCCTCAACCTGCTCTTCGGCATCCCGCTGGAAATCGGCGTCCTGATCACCGCCTTCGACGTCTTCGTTATCCTGTGGCTCCAGACGCGCGGCTTCCGCTGGATCGAAGCCTTCATCATCACGCTGCTCGTTGTCATCGCGGTGTGCTTCGGCTTCCAGATCGCGTTGGCCGATCCGAACTGGGGCGAAGTCATCCGCGGCTTCGCGCCGACGACCGAGATCGTGACCAACCCGAACATGCTCTACATCGCGCTCGGCATCATCGGCGCGACAGTTATGCCGCATAACCTCTACCTGCATTCCGGCATCGTGCAGACCCGCGCCTATGGCGAGACTGTGCAGGAGAAGCGCGAGGCGCTGAAATTCGCGACGATCGATTCCACCGTCGCGCTATGCTTCGCACTCTTCATCAACGCCTCGATCCTGATCCTGGCCGCCGCGACCTTCCACAAGACCGGCCACACCAACGTCGCCGAACTCGGCCGGGCGCAGGAACTGCTGCAGCCTCTGCTCGGCGCCTCGATTGCACCGACGCTCTTCGCCATCGCGTTGCTCTGCTGCGGCCTGAACTCGACGGTGACCGCGACGATGGCCGGCCAGATCGTGATGGAAGGCTTCCTGCGCATCCGCCTGGCCGCCTGGATGCGGCGGCTGGTGACACGCCTCGTCGCCATCGTACCGGCGATTGCGGTGACGATGATCTATGGCGAGGGGCAGACGGCCAAGCTCCTGATCCTGAGCCAGGTCATCCTCAGCCTGCAATTGCCCTTTGCGGTGGTGCCGCTGGTTATGTTCACCGCGTCGAAGACCAAGATGGGCGCGCTCGTCGCTCCGCGCTGGCTCAGCCTGACCGCGGCCATCATCGCCGCGATCATCATCGCGCTGAACCTCAAGCTGCTCTACGACTTCGCGACGGGTGCATGACCACCCGCCGTCACGCTCGGGCTTGACCTGAGCAGCTCGCAAACCAGTGCCTTCTCGTCACGAGATTCTTCGGTCTTCGCTTCGCTCCGCCCGAGAATGATGCCGTGAGCAGCCTTCAGCGTTTTCCGCCCGACATCGACCCGAGAATCCCCCGCAGGATCGCCGTGCCGACCTGCCGGCCGATCGAGGTCGCGGCCGAGCGGGCGGCCGAGGTGATGATCTTCTCGGCCATGCTCTGCGGCAGCGGGCCGCCGCGCGAGCCTGGCCCGGTCTTCGGGCGCTGCTGGGGGGCGCCGCCGCCGAGCCAGCCGCCGATCGTATCGAGGATGCCGCCGCCCCCACCATCCGCCGAGGCCTCGACCGGCGAACCGTCCGGATTGAGGTTCTTGCGCGCCAGCAAGATCTCATAGGCCGACTCGCGGTCGAGCATGGTCTCGTATTTGCCCTTCCCCGGGGACGCGTTGATCGCCTGCTGGCGCTGCTGCGGCGAGCAGGGGCCGACCTGCGCCATCGGCGGCGCGATCAGGGCGCGCTCGACCATCTCGGGCGAGCCCTTGCCTTCCAGCATCGAGACCAGCGCCTCGCCGACCGCGAGCTGGCTGATCGCCTCCTCGGTCTTGATCTTCGGGTTCTGGCGGAAGGTCTCGGCGGCGGCGCGCACCGCCTTCTGGTCGCGCGGGGTGAAGGCGCGCAGCGCGTGCTGGACGCGGTTGCCGAGCTGGGCCAGCACCGTATCGGGGATATCGAGCGGGTTCTGCGTGACGAAATAGACGCCGACACCCTTCGAGCGGATCAGGCGCACGACCTGCTCGACTGCCGTCAGCAGAGCCTTCGGCGCGCCGTTGAAGAGCAGATGCGCCTCGTCGAAGAAGAAGACGAGCTTCGGCTTGTCGAGATCGCCGACCTCGGGCAACTGCTCGAACAGCTCCGAGAGCAGCCAGAGCAGGAAGGTCGCGTAAAGCCGCGGATTGTTCATCAGCTTGTCGGCGGCGAGGATGTTGACGATGCCGCGGCCGTCGCGATCCGTCTTCATCAGGTCGTTGATGTCGAGCGCCGGCTCGCCGAAGAAGAGATCGCCCTTCTGGTTTTCCAGCACCAGCAGCGCGCGCTGGATCGTGCCGACCGTTGTCGCACTGACGTTGCCGTATTTCGTCGTCAGATCCTTCGCATTGTCCGCGATGAAGGTCAGGATCGCGCGCAGGTCCTTGAGATCGAGCAGCAGGAGCTTCTGCTCGTCGGCGATGCGGAAGGCGATGTTGAGCACGCCCTCCTGCGTATCATTGAGATCGAGCAAGCGCGCCAGCAGCAGCGGACCCATCTCGGAAATGGTGGCACGGACCGGGTGGCCCTGCTCGCCGAACACGTCCCAGAAGACGGTGGTGAACTGGTCCGGCTCGTATTTCAGGCCGAGTTCCTTGGCCCGGTTGACGAAGGGCGGCTTGGAATCGCCGGGTGCGACGATGCCGGAGAGATCGCCCTTGATATCGGCCGCGAAGACCGGGACGCCGTTGCGCGCGAAGCCCTCGGCCATGACCTGCAGCGTCACGGTCTTGCCGGTACCCGTCGCGCCGGTGACTAGCCCATGGCGATTGGCGAGTTTCAGCAAGAGGTTTTCAGGCTTGCCGCTCTTGCCGATCAGAATCGCGCCGTCATTCGCCATTGAAATTCGCCCATGAGGTTTGGTGCCGGTACGGCAAGGGTGTAACCAAACGACGCAGAAGGCGGAAGCCCAATGACCGTTGGAAATGAGATCGTAAATATGTAAACTATTTTTCGAAGGCTTCGTGACGAAGCCGTTTGGCGAGGGGTTTTAGGTCCATGGAAGAACTGCTCACGCGCGTGGCTGCGGCCGCCGGCATCAACGAAGAGCTCGCCCGCAAGGGCGTCGGCATCATCCTCGCCTTCCTGCAGAAGGAAGGCCCGGCGGCCGAGATCGGCCAGCTGATGGCGGCCCTGCCGGGCGCGCAGGAGCTTGCCGATGCCGAAGGCGGCGCCAAGGGTGGCATGCTCGGCGCGATCGGCGGCCTGATGGGCGGTGGCGGCGGCGTGATGGCGCTCGGCGGCCAGCTCATGGGTGCGGGCCTTTCCATGGGCCAGATCCAGAGCGTCTCGAAGGAAATGTTCGCCGTCGGCCGCGAGAAGGCCGGCGAGGACGCGATGGGCGCCATCGTCGGCGCGATCCCGGGCCTCGGCCAGTTCGTCTGATCTCAGCCGAAACACTCGAACGCCGCGGTGCCGTCTCAGGATAGCGCCGCGGCGTTTTTGCATTCTCGCACCTGCCTTGCGACGAAGTAGGGATGGCGGTGCGCGCGCACCCATGGCAATCAGCACTCCACGGCTGCACACTATGCGGAAGAGGAGTATCGGCGCGCATGAACTCGGCTGCCCCATCCGACCTTCCCTATCTCGACGCTTTCGCGGCGCCGTCGCATGACGCGTGGCGCGCGGCTGTCGACAAGGTCCTGAAGGGCGCCGATTTCGAGAGGAAGCTCGTCGGCCGCACCGCCGACGGCATCCGCATCGAGCCGCTCTACCCGGCCGCCGCAGCGCCCCAACGCGCTCTGCGTGCCGAGACCGGGCGCTGGCATGTCGCCGGCCGGCTCGACCATCCGCAGCCCGGCGAAGCGCGAGCGCTCACCCTCGCCGATCTCGAAGGCGGCGCCGATACTCTTACCATCAGCTTCGCCGGAGCGCTGGCGGCGCGCGGCTACGGCCTTGTCGCCGACGATGTCGCGACGCTCGATGCTGCACTCCAGGGCGTGATGCTGGACCTGATCCATCTGCGCCTCGACCCCGCCCCGCAGGGCCGCATCAATGCCCTTTTGCTGGCTGCCCTGATCGAGAAGCGTGGCCATGCGGCGAGCGAGATTTCGGTCTCCTTCGGCCTCGACCCGATCGGTGTCTTCGCCAGCCGCGGCTCGCTCGCCGCCCCCTGGCCCGAACTCGGCCGCCGGCTTGCGGCGACGATCCGCACGCTGAAGGAGCGCGGCTTTGCCGGCCCGTTCATCGAGATCGACAGCCGCCCCTATCACGAGGCCGGCGCCAGCGAGGCGCAGGAGTTCGGCGCGATGCTTGCTACGTCGGTTGCCTATCTGCGCGCGCTCGAAGCACAGGGCCTATCGCTGTCGGAGGCGCGCGATGCACTGGCCTTCACGCTGGTCGCAGATACCGACGAGTTCCTGACGGTGGCCAAATTCCGCGCCGCGCGCCTGCTCTGGGACCGCATCCAGCAGGCCTGCGGCCTGACGCCGAAGCCGGCTCGCATCCATGCCGAGACGGCGTGGCGCTCACTGACGAAGCGTGATCCGAACGTCAATCTGCTGCGCGGCACCGTCGCGGCCTTCGCGGCCGGTGTCGGCGGCGCCGATTCGATCGCCGCCCAGCCCTTCACCGCCGCACTCGGCCTGCCCGATGCCTTCGCGCGCCGTGTCGCCCGCAACACGCAGCTCATCCTGCTCGAAGAGAGCAACCTCTGGCGCGTCGCCGATCCCGCGGCCGGTGCCGGCGGGTTCGAGACGCTGACGCAGGCATTGTGCGAGCAGGGCTGGCAGGCCTTCCAGGAGATCGAGCGGCAGCGCAGCGGCGATCTCGGCGGCATCGTCGCGGCCTTGGTCGATGGTCATATCCAGAAGACGCTCGCCGAACAGCGCGCCGCCCGCGCGAAGGCCGTAGCGACGCGGCGCGAGCCGATCACCGGAACCAGCGAATTCCCGAATATCCGCGAGGAAGCGGCGAAAGTCCTCGCCATCGCGCCGATCAAGCTCGACGGCAAGCGCGTGCAAGGCAGCCTCGCGGAACGAAACCAGGGCGAGATCATCCGCTCCTTCGTCGACGGCGCCGGCCGGGCCGATGCGCTGGCCGCACCCGCCGCCGGCTTGCGCGCCGAGCCCCTGCCCTCGTTGCGGCTGGCGGAGCCGTTCGAGGCCTTGCGCGACAAGGCCGATGCCCAGCCGCAGCGTCCGGTCGTCTTCCTGGCGACGCTCGGCCCGATCGCCGATTTCACGGCCCGCGCCGGCTTTGCCCGCAACCTGTTCGAGGCAGGCGGCCTCGCAGCCCCCAGCGGAGACGGTTTCGCCAAGGACGGTGCGACGGATCTCGACGCCCTCGTCGGCGCGTTCCGCGCGTCCGGCGCTAAGCTCGCCTGCCTGTGCGGCTCTGACGCGGCCTATGCCGCCGAAGGCGCTGCCACAGCCGAGGCGCTAGCCAAGGCTGGCGCGACGGTCTGGCTCGCCGGCCGCCCGGCCGAGACCGAAGCCTTGAACAAGGCCGGCGTGACCTCGTTCATCTACATGGGCTGCGACGTGGTCGAGACGCTCACGCGAGCACAAGCCATCGCAAGCGCCTGACCGGAGACAAGAGTTTGACTGCCATCGCCCTCACCATCGCCGGTTCGGATTCGAGCGGCGGCGCCGGCATCCAGGCCGATCTCAAGACCTTCGCGGCTCATCAGGTCTATGGCGCCAGCGTGATCGTGGCGCTGACCGCGCAGAACACCAAAGGCGTCAGCGCCATCCATGCCGTGCCGCGCGACTTCGTCGCCCAGCAGATGGATGCGGTCTTCGAGGACCTCGACGTCGCTGCCGTCAAGATCGGCATGCTAGCGACGGCCGAGCTGATCGCGACCGTCGCGGCCGGGCTGAAGCGCCATGGCGCGAAGAATGTCGTGCTCGATCCCGTCATGATCGCAGCCTCCGGTGCGCGGCTGCTGGAAAGCTCGGCGGTCGAGGCGATCCGTACCCATCTTTTCCCGCTCGCGACGCTGATCACGCCGAACCTGCCGGAAGCCGCCGCCCTGCTCGGCACGAGCATGGCCGAGACCGATCAGGCGATGGACGAGCAGGCCGATAAGCTCGCGTCGCTGGGCGCGGCCAATGTCCTGATCAAGGGTGGCCACGGCACCGGTGAGATCAGCAGCGACCTCCTCTTGCTTGCCGGCGGTGCACGCCAGCGCTTCAACGCGCCACGCCTCGCGACGCGCAACACCCATGGCACCGGCTGCACGCTCTCCTCCGCCATCGCCGCCAATCTCGCCAAGGGGCTGGCGCTGCCGGAGGCGGTCGGCCACGCCAAGAGCTATATCTCCGCCGCCATTGCCGCCGCCGATCAGGTTGCGGTTGGCCACGGCCACGGACCGGTGCATCATTTCCATCATTGGTGGAACAGGACCGACGGGAGCCAGTCATGACCGCGATCCCGGATTTCACGAAGCTCGCCTTTGCTGCTGGCGCTCGCTCCGCAGCCGGCGCCTTGCCCACGGGCGAAGCGTGGCAGACGCCTGAGGATATCCCGGTCAAGCCGGTCTACACCGCGGCCGACCGCGATGGCCTGCCTTTCGTCGGGACGCTGCCGGGCATCGCGCCCTATCTGCGCGGCCCCTACCCGACCATGTATGTCAACCAGCCCTGGACGATCCGGCAATATGCCGGCTTCTCCACGGCCGAGGATTCGAACGCCTTCTACCGGCGCAACCTCGCCGCCGGGCAGAAGGGCCTCTCGGTCGCCTTCGACCTCGCCACCCATCGCGGCTATGATTCCGATCATCCGCGCGTTGGCGGCGATGTCGGCATGGCCGGTGTCGCGATCGATTCGATCTACGACATGCGCACGCTGTTCTCGGGCATCCCGCTCGACCAGATGAGCGTGTCGATGACGATGAACGGCGCCGTGCTGCCGGTGCTGGCGCTCTACATCGTCGCGGCGGAAGAACAGGCCGTGCCGCAGGCCAAGCTTTCGGGGACCATCCAGAACGACATCCTCAAGGAGTTCATGGTCCGCAACACCTATATCTACCCGCCCTCGCCTTCGATGCGGATCATCGGCGACATCTTCGCCTTCACCTCGGCGAACATGCCGAAATTCAACTCGATCTCGATCTCCGGCTACCACATGCAGGAGGCCGGGGCGACGCAGGACCTCGAGCTCGGCTACACGCTCGCCGACGGCGTCGAATACATCCGCGCTGGCCAGCGGGCGGGCCTTTCTGTCGACGTCTTCGCGCCGCGCCTGTCCTTCTTCTGGGCGATCGGCATGAACTTCTTCATGGAAGTCGCCAAGATGCGCGCCGCCCGGCTGATCTGGGCGAAGCTCGTCAAGGATTTCGGCGCGCAGAACGAGAAATCCCTGCCCTTGCGGACCCATTGCCAAACTTCGGGCTGGTCGCTGACGGCGCAGGACGTGTTCAACAACGTGCCGCGCACGATGATCGAGGCGATGGCGGCGACTCAGGGGCACACCCAGTCGCTGCACACCAACGCGCTCGACGAGGCGCTGGCGCTGCCGACTGACTTCTCGGCCCGCATCGCCCGCAACACCCAGATCCTGCTGCAGCAGGAAAGCGGCACGACCCGGATCATCGATCCCTGGGGCGGCTCCTATTATGTCGAGCGGCTCACCGCGGAACTGGCCGAGAAGGCCTGGGGCCATATCCAGGAGGTCGAGAAGCTGGGGGGCATGGCCAAGGCGATCGAGGCCGGCATCCCGAAGCTGCGCATCGAGGAGGCGGCCGCCAAGACGCAGGCGCGCATCGATGGCGGCCAGCAGGCGATCATCGGCGTCAACTGCTACAAGCCCGACAACGAGGCGACGATCGATGTCCTCAAGGTCGACAATGCCGCCGTACGCGCCCAGCAGCTCGACAAGCTCAGGCGCCTCAAGGCCGAACGCAGCGAAACCGAGGTGCAGGCCGCGCTGACAGCTCTGACCAACGGAGCGGCCGGCAACGGCAATCTGCTCGACCTCGCGGTGAAGGCCGCACGCGCCAAGGCCACCGTCGGCGAGATTTCGATGGCGATGGAGCAGGTCTTCGGGCGCCACCGGGCGGAGATCAAGGCGATCTCGGGCGTCTACAAGCGGGAGGTCGGCGAGATGAACCCAGCCGTGACGCGCGTCCAGTTGATGTGCGAAGCCTTCGAGGAAGCCGATGGGCGACGTCCGCGCATCCTCGTCGCCAAGATGGGCCAGGACGGGCACGATCGCGGCCAGAAGGTGATCGCCTCGGCCTTCGCCGATCTCGGCTTCGACGTCGATATCGGCCCGCTCTTCGCGACCCCGGACGAGGCGGCGCGGCAGGGCGTCGAGAACGACGTCCACATCGTCGGCGTCTCCTCGCTCGCGGCTGGTCACCTCACGCTGGTGCCGGAACTCAAGGCGGCGCTCGCCAAGGCCGGACGCCCCGACATCATGATCGTGGTCGGCGGGGTGATCCCGCCGCAGGATTTCGACGCGCTGATAGAAGCCGGCGCCTCGGCGATCTTCCCGCCCGGCACGGTCATCGCCGATGCTGCCGAGAAGCTGCTGCAGGAACTGAACGAGCGCCTCGGCTACGCCCAGCGGACGGCAGCGGAATAAAAGAAGGCGGGCGCTGCCAGCCGGCAGCGCCCGCCCCATGATCACGACCGACGTGGCGACACTTACCGCCAGCCGTAACCATAGCCGTAGCGCGGCGGAGGCGGCCGCATGCCATAACCGTCGGAGTAGCGATGCCAGCGGCGCTGGCCCCAGAAGCCGTGGACGGCGGGTGGCGCCGGGCGCCAGCCATAGCCGTAGGCCGGGCGATCATAGGAGCGCTCATAGCCACGGCCGAAGGCCTGGGCCTCGCCTGCGCCGGCGAATGCCGAGGCTGCGAGCACGGCGCCGCTGAGCGCGAGCGCTGTCAAACCGATCCGGGCGCGATTGCCAAACATGGTCTCATGTCCTGTTCCGGCAGGGATCGCCCTGCCACGGATCGGACATTCGCAGGTCCTGGCTGAACGGGCTTTGAGGATGCCGTTCAGCCGCCGTTTAGCTGCCGGACAATTGCTCGCGCTTCAAAAGCAGCGAGGCCGCGATCACGACGACGGCGACGGCGCCGATCATGATCGTGCAGGCGGCGTTGATCTCTGGCGAGACCCCGAGCTTGACCGCCGAATAAAGCCGCATCGGCAGCGTCGTCGCGCCGGGGCCGGTCGTGAAGCTCGCGATGACAAGGTCATCGAGTGACAGCGTGAAGGCGAGCATCCAGCCCGCCGCCACCGCCGGCCAGATCAGCGGCAGGGTCACGGTCCAGAAGGTGACGAAGGGCGTGGCGCCCAAGTCTTGCGCCGCCTCCTCCAGCGAGCGATCGAAGCCGGCGAGCCGCGACTGCACGACGATGCAGGCAAAGCCCAGGCTGAAGGTCGCGTGGGCGATCGTGACCGTCCAGAAGCCGCGCTCGACATCGGCGGCGACGAAGAGCAGCAGCAGCGACAGGCCGGTCACCACCTCGGGCATGACGAGCGGCGCCAGCACCATGCCGGAGAACAGGGTGCGCCCCATGAAACGGCCATGGCGCGCCAGAGCAAGCGCCGCCAGCGTGCCGAGGACCGTCGCCAGCGTCGCCGAGACGAAGCCGAGGCGCATCGAGAGCCAGGCTGCATCGAGCAGCGGCCCGTTCTGCATCAGCGCGCCGTACCAATGCGTCGAGAAGCCGCCCCAGACCGTCACCAGCCGCGAGGCGTTGAAGGAATAGGCGATCAGCGTCAGGATCGGCAGATAGAGGAAGGCAAAGCCGACGATAAGAGCAAGGATCAATCCGGGACCGAGCCGGCTCATGCCGCCATCTCCCGGCTGAGGCGAGCCCGTTGAAGCAGGACGAGCGGCAGCACCAGCACGACGAGCAGGACCACCGCAACCGCCGAAGCCAAAGGCCAGTCGCGGTTGGAGAAGAACTCGTTCCACAGCACTTTGCCGATCATGACGGTATCGGGGCCGCCGAGCAGATCGGGGATGACGAATTCGCCGACCGCCGGAATGAAGACCAGCGCCGAGCCGGCGAGGATACCCGGCAGCGACAACGGCAGCGTCACCGTCAAGAAGGCCGTGACCGGGGTTGCGCCGAGGTCGGAAGCCGCTTCGAGCAAGCCGCGATCGAGCTTCTCAAGTGTCGCGAAGAGCGGCAGCACCATGAAGGGCAGGTAGGAATAGACCATGCCGAGCAGCACGGCCGTCTCGGTGTTGAGCAGGCGCAGAGGCTCGCCCTCAAGGCCCAGGAAAGCGAGCGACGCGTCGAGCAGCCCATCCGGCCGGAGAATGCCGATCCAGGCGTAGACGCGGATCAGGAAGGAGGTCCAGAACGGCAGAATGACGAAGACGAGCAGGGTTCCGCGCCAGCGCGCCGGGGCCGAGGCCATGGCATAGGCAAGTGGATAGCCGATCGCCAGCGCGAAGATCGTGGTCAGCGCCGCGATGCGCAGCGAGTAGAGGTAGCTCTGCCAGTAGAGCGCGTCGTCGCCGAGCAGGCTGAAATTCGCGAGGTCGAGCTGCGAGAGGAATTCGCCGAGCTGGGCAAGCCCCTCCCAGTGCGGCGCATAGGGCGGCAGGGCCGTCGCGGCCTGGGAGAAGGCCATGCGCAGCACGATGACGAAGGGTGCGAGGAAGAACAGCGCTAGCCAGAGATAGGGCACGGCCACGACCAGCCGGCGCAGCCGCTGCAGCGAAGCGACCGCGCTCATGGCGGCAGCACCACGCCCGCCTCGACATCCCAGGAGAGCCAGACCTTGTCGTCCCAGGCGAAAGGCCGGGCCATTCGGCGCGTGCGGTTGGCGAGCGCGACCTTGACCAACTGACCGCCCTCACCGCCAAGCATCACCTGGATCATGGTGAAGTCGCCGAGATATCCGATATCCCAGATCTCGCCCGCGACCTTGTTGACGCCCTGCGCGGGCTCGTCATGAGCGATCTCGATCTTCTCCGGCCGGATGCCGACGACGAGCGGCTCGCCCGCCTTCAGGGCCGGCGCATCCTCGTCGAGTTCGACGGTGCCGACATGCGGCATCTCGGCCCGGACCAGCTCGCCCTCGACGGCCGCGATCCGGCCTTCGAAGATGTTGATGTCGCCGACGAATTCCGCGACGTGGCGATTGGCTGGCGCCTCGTAGATCACGTCGGGCGGGCCGATCTGGACGAGCTTGCCGTGATCCATCACCGCCATGCGGTCGGCCATGGTCATCGCCTCGTCCTGGTCGTGGGTGACAACCATGAAGGTGAGGCCGAGCTCGCTCTGCAGGTCCATCAATTCGAACTGGGTCTGCTCGCGCAGCTTCTTGTCGAGCGCCGCCATCGGCTCGTCGAGCAGGAGGAGCTTCGGCCGCTTGGCCAGCGAACGGGCGAGCGCGACGCGCTGGCGCTGGCCACCGGAGAGCTGGTGCGGCTTTCGGCCGCCAAGGCCGGAGAGCTTGACCAGTGCCAGCATCTCCTCGACGCGCCGGTCGATCTCGGCGCGCGGCAGCCCCTCGCGCTTCAGCCCATAGGCGATATTGCCGGCCACACTGAGATGCGGGAACAGCGCATAGGACTGGAACATCATGTTGATCGGCCGCAGATGCGGCGGGATGCCGGTGATGTCCTGCCCATCGAGCAGGATGGTGCCGGCATCCGGCGTCTCGAAGCCGGCCAGCATGCGCATCAACGTGGTCTTGCCGCAGCCTGAGGGCCCAAGCAGCGCGAAGAATTCGCGCGGATAGAGCGAGAGCGACAGATCGCCAACCGCCGTGACATCGCCGAAGCGCTTGGTCACGCCGCGGAACTCGACCAGCGGCTTCGCCGCCGGGTCGTTCCAGGGCTGGAAAGCCCGGCGCACGCTGCCGGGCGAGCTCTTTTTCATAGGCGTCGTGACCTGTCCGGCGCCGGTCACTTGCCGGTCTTGACGCGGGTCCAGAGCCGGTTCACCAGCCGCTGGGACTTCTGGTCATAGGGCGTGATCGTATAGAGCCGCGCCATCACCGCGTCCGAGGGATAGATGCCGGGATTGTCGCGCACCGCCGCCGAGAGGAACGGCTTCGAGGCCAGGTTGCCGTTGGCATACTGGATGAAGTCCGAATTCTTCGCTGCCATCTCCGGCTTGTTGACGAAGTCGATGAACTTCAGGGCCGCTTCGACATTGCCGGCATCCTTCGGGATCACCAGCGAGTCGAACCACATCAGCGCGCCTTCCTTCGGAATCGAATAAGCAACCTGGACGCCGTTCTTGGCTTCCTCGGCGCGCTTCTTGGCCTGGAGGATGTCGCCGGAATAGCCGACGGCGAGGCAGATATCGCCGTTCGCCAGCGCGTTAATGTATTCCGAGGAATGGAATTTCTGGATATGCGGGCGGATCTTGCGCAGGAGCTCGCCGGCCTTGTTAAGATCAGCCTCGTTCTTCGAGTCGGGGTCGAGCCCGAGATAGCGCAAAGCCGCCGGGAACATCTCCTCGACCGCGTCGAGCACATGGACGCCGCAGTTGGAGAGCTTCTTCAGCGTGTCAGGCTCGAAGACGATCTTCCAGCTGTCTATCACCACATCGGGGCCGAGGCGTTCCTTGATCTTGCCGGTGTTGTACCCGATCCCTGTGGTGCCCCACATGTAGTTCACGGCGTATTTGTTGCCGGGATCGTATTTCGACAGCCGCGTCTGGATCTCCGGCCAGAGATTCCTGAGGTTCGGCGCCTTGTCCTTGTCGACCGGCTGATAGAGGCCGAGCGGGATATGGCGCGGCAGGAAGGAGGCGGTGACGACGATCAGGTCGTAGCCGGTCTTGCCGGCGAGAAGCTTGGTCTCGACCGTCTCCATCTGGTCGAAGGTGTCGTAGACAACGGTGATGCCGGTTTCCTTCTTGAAGGCGTCAAGCACCTCCGGATCGACATAATCGGACCAGTTGAAGATGCGCAGCTGCTTGTCCTGCGCGGCCACCGGCGTGGCCAGAAGTCCCAATCCGATCGCGCAAGCGGCAATCGCCTCGGTCAGTCGCTTCGTCGCCCTACCCAATCCGCCCCTCCATCGTGTTGGCGCGCGCACGCTACCAGCTTTCCCCCCGGCATCAACCGCGATCGGGCGCGACCGAACGCCCGCGCACAGGCAGGCTGCGCCTGACGCAAGCGTGAACGGCGGCAGCCTTGCCGGCCCCCGTCCTCATGCACATACCGTACCGCATGCGCCTGTTCCGCCGCTTCCTTTTGTTCTTCGCGATCGCCTTCCTGCTGCCGCTCGCGAGCCATGCGGGCTGGTGGTACTGGCAGACGCATGCGCCGAACTGGCAGCGTGCCGACTGGACCAGCGCCAAGCTCCTGCCGGCGGCTTCCGTCGAGCCCGAAGCGACCGTGCATGTCTTCGCCGCGCGGGTCGGGCGCTGGCGCGGCATCTTCGCGCATCACTCCTGGGTCGTGGTGAAGGAGCGTGGCGCTTCCGCCTATACCCGCTTCGATGTCGTCGGCTGGGGCGCGCCGGTCCGGGTCAACCATCGCGATGCCGATGGCCGCTGGTTCGGCAACATGCCGGAACCTGTCGCCGAGATTCGCGGCGAGGCAGCCGAGCGTCTGATCCCGCGCATACGCGCGGCGGTCGCTGCTTACGCCTATTCCAGCCCCGGCAGCTATCTCGCCTGGCCGGGGCCGAATTCGAACAGCTTCGTCCAGCATGTGCTGGCCGAGGTGCCGGAGTTGCATCAGGCACTGCCGCCGACCGCGCTTGGCAAGGACTGGCGCGCCGACGGCCTTTTCGCCGGGCTGACAGCCAGCCGGACCGGCATCCAGGCTTCGCTTTATGGCCTTGCCGGCGTGACGGTCGGCTGGGTCGAGGGCATCGAGATCAACCTGCTCGGCCTTGTCGCCGGGCTCGACCTGCGCAGCCCGGCGCTGAAGCTGCCGGGCTGGGGACGGGTCGGGGTCTAGCGTTTCGAAGCGGTCAGACCGCTTCGAAGGCCTGCGCCAGATCCGAGATCAGGTCCTCGATATTCTCGATGCCAACCGAGATGCGGATGAGGGCGTCGGTCAGGCCGATTTCCTCGCGCAATTCGCGGGCGACGCCGGAATGGGTCATCGCGGCCGGGTGCGAAACCAGGGTTTCGGTGCCGCCGAGGCTGACCGCGAGCTTCATGATCTGGAGGTTGTCGAGCACGGCGAAGGCTTCCTTCTCGCCACCCTTGACGTCGAAGGCGAAGGTCGAGCCCGCCGCCGTGCACTGGCGGTCGAACACGGCCTTGCGCGGATCGCCCTCTTTGAGGTTGCCGAGATAGTGGACCCGGGCGACCTTCGGGTGGCTTTCCAGATATTCCGCCACCAGCTTGGCGTTCTCGTTGGCGCGGCTCATGCGGATGTCAAGCGTCTCCAGCGAGCGCATCAGCATCCAGCAGGAATTCGGGTCGGCTTGCGTGCCCAGCGAACCGCGCCAGGCCTTCACCTGCCGCACGAGGGCCTCGGAACCGCTGATCGAGCCGCCGACGAGGTCGGAATGGCCACCGACATATTTGGTCAGCGAGAGCAGCGAGAGATCGGCGCCCTGCTTCAGCGGCTTCTGGTATTTCGGGCCGAGCATGGTGTTATCGACCACGACCGGCGGGCGGTGACCCTGCGACTTCTCCAGCTCGTCGGCGATCATCTTGCAGGCGGCGAGGTCGACGAGGCCGTTGGTCGGGTTGGCCGGCGTCTCCACCAGGATCATCGCGACGCGGCCCTTGGCGGCGGCGGCCCGCGCGACGTCACGCATCTGCTCGATATCGAGCCCGTCGGTGAAGCCGAAGGGCGTGACGCCGAAGGCGCCCATCTGGTTCTTCAGCAGCGTCTCGGTACCGCCATAGAGCGGGCGCGAGTGCAGGATCGTGTCGCCGGGGCGCAGGAAGGCGAAGCAGGTCGTCGCGATCGCCGCCATGCCGGAGGCGAAGACGGCGCATTTCTCGGCTTCGTCCCAGATCGCCAGGCGATCCTCGAGGATCTCCATGTTGGGGTGGTTGAAGCGCGAATAGACGAGGCCGGGCTTCTCGCCGGGCTTGGGCTGGCGCCGGCCGGAGGTGAAATCGAAGAAGTCCTTGCCCTGCTGGGCATTCTCGAAAACGAAGGTCGAGGTCAGGAAGACCGGCGGCTTAAGCGAGCCTTCCGACATGGCCGGCGAATAGCCGAAGCCCATCATCAGCGTCTCGGGATGGAGCTTGCGGTTGGCGATCCGGTCCTTGTGGTAGTTGTCTTCGCTCATGGCCGTCTCCCTTGCGATCCTGCAGCGCAGGCCGGTTTCTGGCACCAGATTATTCCCATCATCGCGCCATTGCTTGGCCGATCAGCATCATCCTAATGTACGCTGAGCAGCTTTCTGCTCAATTTTGACAGGGATGGAGCATATCGTGCTCGACAGCATCGACCGCCGGATTCTCGCCGTGCTGCGCGAGGACGGACGCATCACCAACCAGGACCTGTCGCAGCGAGTCGGGCTGTCGCCGACGCCGTGCCTCCGGCGCCTGAAGCGGTTGGAAGAAACCGGCGTCATCCAGGGCTATACGGCCGTCGTCGACCCCAAGGCCTATGGGCTGCCCTTCAGCGTCTTCGTCTCGGTGCGACTGACCCAGCAGAACCAGGAGCAGATCGCCGAATTCGAGAAAGCCGTAGAAAGCTGGAGCGAGGTCGCCGAATGCTACCTCATGACCGGCTCGCAGGATTACCTGCTGCGCGTCGTCACCGACGGCATCGAGGGCTATGAGCGCTTCCTGAAGCAGAAGGCGACGCGGCTGAAATGCATCCAGTCGGTCGAATCCAATTTCGCCCTGGCAACGATCAAGAAGCGCTCCGGCCTGCCGCCGATCTAGAAGGCTTCAGCGGGCGCCGAACAGCTCGGCCTCCGCAGCCTTGGCCATGCCGCCCTGCTGATGCCCCACGCCGGGCACCACGACCTCGCGCCAGCGGAGCGTCACGCCGAGACGGTGCGCCTCATCGCGAGCCGCGGCCATGAAATGCTCGCCGCGTGCGAAGCGGGTCGCGCCCTGCTCCTCGGCGCCACGGGATTTGTTGAGCTGGTGGTGATTAGGATCAATGTCCTGATCACCGAGCATGACCAGCATCGGCTTGGCGAGGGCGCGGGCCAGCGTGGCATCAGTGGCAGGCGTGCCCCTCAGCGAATAGGGATAGGCGCGCTCACCGGACAGAACCGGCAGCGTGTAGTAGCCGGCGTTCGCGACCGCCGCTGTCGCGATGCGAGCCTCCGGCATCAGCATGACCATGCGATGCACGAACTGCGCGCCGGCCGAGTGCCCGAAAATCGTGTAGCTGTCCCCCGCGACGCGACCGCTGGCGCGGGCAGCGTCGAACAACCTCTCGATCAGGCTGAAGGTCCATTTCGCCTTGTCGGCCGCGCCGCGCACCCCGCCCTGCTGGAAGCGGCGGCTCGGAAACTGATCCTTGTCGAAGCGCGGGGCCAGAACGAGGAAGCCGGCCCGGTCGGCTGCAGACTTCCAGGCATCGCGGGCGCCCTTCGCATTGCGGCCCATGCCGTGGACCGCGATCAGCAGCGGGCAAGGCTTGGCGGCACAAGCCGGCGGCGCATAGGTTGAAACTGCGACCGTCGCCGGCTGCAGATCAGTGTAGCTACCTTCGGCTGGTCCAGTCCCGACGAAAAGCGCCGACGTTTCGGCAGAAGCGGCGGAAGAGCCGAGGCCCAGCGCCAGCGCGACGACCACCGCTCCCTTGCCATGCCACTTCATTCCGCCACTCCTCTAGCCGCCGCGATCCATGGCGCGGCGCACGACCTGCGTGACCTCGCTGTTGGACAGGAAGAGATCGTGGCGCAGCATGCTCCAGCCCCGGCCGGAAGTGTCGGCGACGCGCACACCCAGCGCTTCCAGCCGTGAGCGATCCGCAGCACCAGCGCGCGCGACGCCGCCGGCGATGCGGGCGGAGACGGCCAACGCCCGGTCGCCGGGATCGATGATCACGGTCATGCGCTGGGCGAGCGGCCCGAGCTTCTTCACCGTCTGCTCGAAGGCGTCGATATCGACATCGGGCGAGGCCAGCACGACCGAACCGATCCGGGCGTAGATCTCCTGGGAATCGCGCAGCTCGCGCAGGCCTTCCAGCGTCAGGAAGGTTCCCATCGAATGGGCGACGATATGGATGCGGCCGACCGTCGGGTTGGCGACAAGCGCCTGCAGCGACTGGACGAAACCGTCGCGCGACCAGAGCGCGCTTTCCCGGTCGTAGGCGTAGTCGAACAGCTTGCCGCCGGAGGGCCAGGTGAACAGCGCCGTGCGGCCCTGGAACTCCAGCGAATGCGAGAGCTGGCCAGCGCTGCGGGCGGCCGTCTCGAAGGTCTCGTTGAAGCCGTGGATGTAGAGCAGGACATCGCGCCCGTTCACAGCGTCCGAGAAGGCGCGCGCCGCATCCCCCGATGTCTCGCGCGAAACACCGAGCACCGCCCAATCGCCGCTCACAGCGGAGGAGACCCGGCCCGAAATGCCGCGTCCGGGCGGCGACAATCTGACCTCGGCAAAGGTCAGCGGGCCGCGATCCGTGTTGAAATAGGGTGTGGCATTGCCGGTCGACCGGCGCGTCGTCATGACGAGCAGCCGCGGGTCCTTGCCGAGCGCCGAGGTGTCGGCGCGCTCGGGCTCGGAAAAGGGCGACACGCTCGCCTCACTCTGCGCGCAAGCCGCGAGGCCGAGCGGCAAGAACGCGGCGAGGGCCAGCGAACGGCATGAAAAGGCGCGCCTTGTAACGGGCATTGAGACAGGCATCCGGTCAGAATGTGAGGGGCCGAACTGGCAGCCGCACCTCTAAAGGCAGGGCAAGGCGGCCAGAATGGGGCAGGGCTGCCGCGGCCTGCACGCAGTTGCGCAGGCGTTGCATGGAAGCGACATCACTGCGCCGCGCCGGAGATGATCGTGATCGGCGCGGTAACAACAAGCCCGACGGTCGAGCCGACCGTGCCCATGACGCCGCCAGCGATATCGCCGACCCTGTCGCCGAATTGCGGCCCGGCGAAGCCGATGCCCTTGTCCTGCTGCAGCCTTTGGCCGATGAGCTGCACGACCTTCGGCGAGGACGCGAATTTCGCGTGGTTGAGGCTGTCGCCCGAGGAGACCTCGGACAGGTCGATCAGCTTCACGCCGAGCTTCTCCAGCTCCGCGATCGTTTCGGTGTCCTTGCTCGACACCGCGCCCAACCGCTTCTTGTCGCCGGCGAAGCGCCGCGAGAAATCGAGCGCCCGGTCGTCGGCCGAGACGAAAACCGTTATCGGCCGCCGGATTTCGCGCATCTGCGTCTTGAATACGTCGAGATCGACGTCGGGCGCCGCGAGCATGACGTCGCGCAGCTTGCCGCCGAAGGCGCCGTCGCCACGGATCGCGGCCTGCCGAAGCGTCTCCAGCGTCAGCAGCGTGCCCATGGAATGGGCGAGAATGTCCATCCGTGACGGACCGAGATCGCGGGCGATGGCGCGCAGGTTCGCTTCGAGGAAATCGCGGGAGTAGAAGGCGCTTTCGCGATCATAGGGATAGGCCAGCAATTGGCCGCGCGAGGGCCAGGTGAACAGCACCGGCACGCCCTTGAAGCCGGAATCATAGACGATCTGGGCGAAACGATAGACTGAATCGGCGAAATTGGTGTTGTAGCCGTGGACGAAGACCAGCACGTCGCGCTGGGAAGCCGGCCGCCGCGCCAATTCCTTGCGCACGTCGGAAACGACAGGAGCGAGGTCGAGCTTCTGGAGATTGGTCGCGGTGAAGTGCTTCGCGGGATCGCCCGGGCCTGAGTCGGGCAGCTCCAGGTTGCCGGACTTGTGGACGAGCGGCACGGTGATGTCGAGGCGGGCGAAGGAGAGCTTGGGCCCGCGCTCGCCGCTGAAATAGACCGGCTGCTCCGAGGCCTCGCGCGTCGTCGCGACATAAATCTGAACGGTCCCCGCGACGTCCGCCTTGGGGGTCTGGCTCAGTTCCAGCACGCGCGGCGTGCCGCAGGCCGCGAGCGCCAGCGGGAGGAACAGGGCCAACAGGAAAACACGAAGCCGCATCGCCACGCACATCATCGCCAAGTCGTCTCATTGCAACGGCGAATTCACAAGATGCGCGCATGACACAGTGATGAAGCAAGTGAAGCGCGCGGACGCCTTGTCGCCCGCTCCCGCGACTTGCTAACTGGGGGCATGGTCGACAGCAGCTCTCCAGCCGATCCGCTCGGCGACGCGATCCTCGCCGGCGAGCGCGCGGCTTTGGCGCGTGCGATCACCTTGGCTGAATCGCGCCGCGCCGACCATCGCGAGCGGGCGCAGACCCTGATCCAGCGGCTGCTCCCGCATACCGGCCGCGCCATCCGGGTCGGGATCACCGGCGTGCCCGGCGTCGGCAAATCGACCACCATCGACGCTCTGGGCACCTATCTGACGGAAAAAGGCCACAAGGTCGCGGTGCTCGCCGTCGACCCGTCCTCGACCCGCACCGGCGGCTCGATCCTCGGCGACAAGACGCGGATGGCCCGGCTCGCGATCGATCCGAACGCCTATATCCGCCCCTCGCCGTCCTCGGGCACACTCGGCGGCGTTGCCGCCAAAACGCGCGAGACGATGCTGCTCTGCGAGGCCGCCGGCTTTGACGTGATCCTGGTCGAGACGGTCGGCGTCGGCCAATCCGAGACCGCCGTCGCCGATCTCACCGATTTCTTCCTCGTGCTGATGCTGCCCAATGCCGGCGACGAATTGCAGGGTATCAAGAAGGGCATCATCGAGCTCGCCGACATGATCGCGGTCAACAAGGCCGACGGTGACGGCGCGACGCCTGCCCGCGCGGCGGCGGCCCAGTACAAGGCTGCCCTGCATATCCTGGCGCCGGCCTCGCCGCTGTGGAGCACACCGGTCGTGACGATCTCGGGATTGACCGGACTCGGGCTCGATGGGCTGTGGTCGAAGATCGAGGCGCATCGCGCTCGCTTCGAAGCCAAGGGCCTGATCGCCGAGAAGCGCCGCAAGCAGGACGTGAAATGGATGTGGGCGATGGTGCAGGATCGGCTGCAGGCCAGGCTCCGGCATGACCCCGCCCTGAAGGCCCGGACACCGGAGCTTGAAGCCGCCGTCGCAGCAGGCCGCCTGCCCCCGACATCCGCGGCGGACGAGATCGCGCGGGCGCTGGGGTTGTAGCGATCGCGCCGCGCGCCATGGTCTCAGATCGGCACAGCCGAAGCTGGCACAGCGCTTGATCCGCGCCAGCCGAACAGGAGCTTCCATGGTGCTTTCCCGACGCAGCGTGCTGGCGATGGGCCTTTTCGGCACGGCCTCTGCCGTTCTGCCCGCCTCTGCACAGTCGCGCGGCACGGCTGCGGGTCCACTCGGCCATCTCGGGCTGGATGCCGGCCAGTTGGGGCTGCGGCCCGGCGTAACCGAGGATCAGTCGCGGCAACTTCAGGCCGTCCTGAAGCAGGCCACGGCGCGTGGAGCGCCACTCCTGCTGCCGCCCGGCCGCTACCGGGTCGGTGGTGTGGCCCTCCCCGAGAATGCACGGATCATCGGCGTACCCGGCGAAACGCATCTCGTCACAGCCAATGGCCAGCCCCTGCTGATCGCCCGCAATCTCGGCCGGGCCGAACTCACCGGCCTGGGCTTCGACGGGCTCGACATTCCCTCGGCCCAGCGCAGCGGGTTGCTGACGGCGGAGAATGTCGGCGAACTCACGATTTCCGGCTGTGCCTTCGTCAAGGCCGGCTCGGTTGGATTGACGCTCGACCGCTGCGGCGGGCGCGTCACGGCGAACCGCTTCGGCGACATGCGGGATGCCGCCCTGTTCGCCATCGATTCGAAGGGCCTCACCGTCGAGCAGAACCGGGTCGAGGATTGCGGCAATAACGGCATCCAGGTCTGGCGCAGTCAGGTGGGCGACGACGGATCGATCGTGCGCGGCAACCATGTCATGCGCATCCGCACCGATGGCGGCGGCAGCGGGCAGAACGGCAACGGCATCAGCGTCTTCCGTGCCGGCGGCGTCATCATCGAGGGCAACCAGTTGCGCGACTGCGCGCTGAGCTTCATCCGCAACAATTCCGGCTCGGGCGTTCAGATCCTCGGCAATCAGGGGCGGCGCTGCGGCGAGGTCGCTCTCTACAGCGAATTCGCCTTCGAAGGCGCCATCATCGCCAACAACCATGTCGAGGACTGCGCGTCGGGCGCCTCCATGACCAATCTCGACCAGGGCGGGCGCATGGCGGTCTGCGCCAACAACATCATCCGCCGGGCGACACGCAAGGCCGTGCCCTACGGCAAGGACCCGGTCGGCGGCTATGGCATCCATGTCGAGGCGGAAGCGGCGGTGACCGGCAATGTCATCGAGGATGCCAGCGATATCGGCATCGCGCTCGGATGGTCCTGGGGCATGCGCAATCTTGCCGCTACCGGCAATGTCATCCGCAAGACCGGGATCGGCGTCTCAGTCTCGCTGGTGCCGAAGGAGCGTAACGCGCTGATCGCCAACAACGTCATCGCCGAGGCCCGCGACGGCGCCGTGATCGGCACCGAATACGGGAAACCCGTCACCGGCGACCTGACGAAGGCCCCCGACAGCAGGGCCTCCGGGATCGTGGTCGCGAACAACGCGGTGCGTTGAACCCGGATCAGGCCGGCGCGCGGATGCGCCCGACCTCGATGCCATTCCAGTTCTTCAGCACGGTTTCGCGCAGCGGCGCGAAGGCCGCCTGCGTGGCGTCGTCCATCGGCAGGAAGCGCGCAATCAGGGCACCGAGAGCGATCTCGGCGGCGCGGCCGGCGCCGTCATCGCATTTCAGGGCGATGCCGTAGCCAAGCTCCGGCAGCGCGGCGCAATAGACGCCTTCGGCCCCGGTCTTGGTGAAGGCGCGCTCACCCAGCAGATCCATCAGGCGGGTGTCGTAACGGCCCGTGCCGGCGACCATGAAGGGATGGGCCGCCGCCGCCGCGCGAATACGCGCCGCCGCCTTCGCCCGCTCCGGCCCGAAGCCGCGGCCGGTGCCGAAGCGGGCGAAGCCCAGCGCCAGCGCCGAAAGCGGTACGGCATAGGACGGGATCGAGCAGCCATCGATGCCCATGCGGTCGACACTGTGCGCGGCGCCGGTCACCGCCTCCAGCGCGCCGCGCACGGCCTGCTGTACCGGGTGGCCCGCCGTCACATAGCCCTTCGGATCTTCGTCCATGTTGCAGGACAGGCAGACGAAGCCGGCATGCTTGCCGGAGCAGTTGTTGTTGAGGGCGCTGGGCTCGGCGCCCGATTTCGCCAGGGCGCGGGAAACCAGCTCGTTCGACGGCCAATGCGCGCCGCATTCGAGGCAGCCGGCATCGCGGCCGGCCTTGCGCAGCATCCCGAGCGAGGTCTCGGCATGGAGCGGCTCGCCGGAATGCGAGGAAACGGCGAGCGCGATCTCGGCCGCGGTCAGCCCGTAGCGGTCGGCGGCGCCGCTCTCGATCAGCGGCAGGCCCTGGATCGCCTTGACGGCCGAGCGCGGGAAGACCGGGCGCTCGACATCGCCGACGGAGAACACCACGCCGCCATCGGCATCGACGACGATCGCCGCGCCGCGATGGCGCGATTCGACGACATTGCCGCGCGTGACCTCGGCGAGAACAGGGTTTTCCATGGCGACCTCCATTGCCCATTGCGATGGGCTTGCCGCCTTTTGGCGCCGGAGCAGGGTCCTGTCAAAAGCGCTGGCGCGAAGCGCGCCGGGCTGCCACGGTGCGGCCCAAGACCCAGCCCTTCAGCGATGGAAGACCGATGTCGCCGGACTACGAGAGTGAATACAACAACCGCGCCCGCGTGCCGGAACATCCGGGAATCATCGCCGGCTGGCAGGCCGATGCCGCCGCCTATCGCAGCGAGGCGCTATGCGAGCTCGATGTCTCCTATGGCGAGGGCGAGCGGCAAGCCTATGACCTGTTCAAGCCCGAGACGATCCGCGGCAACGCGCTGGTGATGTTCATCCATGGCGGCTACTGGCAGGCGCTCGACCGCAGCTATTTCTCCCATATGGCGCGCGGGCTGAACCGGCTCGGCCTGCCGGTCGCGGTCGTCGGCTACGATCTCTGCCCGCAGGTCCATCTCGGCCATATCGTCTGGGAGTTGCAGCAGGCGGCAGCGGCACTGTGGCGTCGCTTCGGCCTGCCGGTCGTCGCGTCCGGCCATTCCGCCGGCGGCCATCTCAGCGCCTGCACGCTCGCGACCGACTGGAAGAATGTCGATCCCGACCTGCCGGACCAGCTCGTGCCGGCCGCTTACGGCATCTCCGGACTCTACAATCTGAAGCCCCTGACCGAGACCAGCATCAACAAGGCGCTGAATCTCGATATGGCGGCGGCGGAGCTGGAAAGCCCACTGTTCTGGCCAGCCCCCTCACGATTGACGATGGATGCCGTGGTCGGCGGCGCCGAGAGCGACGAGTATCACAGGCAGAGCCGCCGGCTCGTCGACGTCTGGGGGCTGGAAGGCGTGACGACGCGCTACGAGGAGGTCCCCGGCGCCAACCATTTCACCGTGATCGCCGGGCTGACAGACCCGGAGAACGCGATGACACGACGGATCGCCGCGCTCGCCGGCGCTTGATCTTTCCACGCCAGGGATTCTATCCAGACCGCATCAGAGTTTCGGAGCGCGCGATGCAGACCTTCTTCGTCGAGATCAAATGCAAGCTCGGCAAGACCTACGAGGTCGCCAGCGAACTGGCCGATCGCGAGATAGCCTCCGAGATCTACTCGACCGCCGGCAACTACGACATCCTGGCCAAGTTCCACGTCGCGGCCGATGTCGATATCGGTCATTTCGTCGCGCAGAAGGTGCAGTCGATCCCCGAGATCGCCGACACCCATACGATCATCACCTTCAAGGCGTTCTGACCCGACAAGGCCCGCTCTTCAGGGCGAATTTCCGAATCGGATGAATCGCTTGGAAGCGCCGGCTGCGACGGCGCTTCAGGCTCTTCACAGACTGATTCAATTTCAATCGGTTGAGCGAGAATACGACTCCCATCGCACCAGGTGCTTTGCGGATTAGGGGCATTCCAAGGCTTGACGCCGCCGCGTTTCCGCGCGACCTCCCTTGCTCCGGATGCTGGGGTCGCCACCGATGAAAAGCACGCTCTCCACCGATCTGCGCTCGGGCGCGCTCGTCTATCACCGCCAGCCCCGGCCCGGTAAGCTCGAGATCCAGGCGACCAAGCCGCTCGGCAACCAGCGCGACCTCGCGCTCGCCTATTCCCCCGGCGTCGCGGCCGCCTGCGAGGCGATCGTCGACGATCCCTCCGAGGCGGCCGAGCTGACCTCGCGCCAGAACCTCGTCGCCGTCATCACCAATGGCACGGCCGTGCTCGGCCTCGGCGATATCGGCCCGCTGGCGTCGAAACCGGTGATGGAGGGCAAGGCGGTCCTCTTCAAGAAATTCGCCGGGATCGACTGCTTCGACATCGAGGTCGAGCAGAAGAACATCGAGAAATTCGTCGAGGTCGTCGCCGCGCTGGAGCCGACTTTCGGCGGCATCAACCTCGAGGACATCAAGGGTCCGGAGTGCTTCGAGATCGAGGAGCAGCTCAAGGCCCGGATGAAGATCCCGGTCTTCCATGACGACCAGCACGGCACGGCGATCATCGTCGGCGCCGCCGTCCTGAACGGGCTCGACCTCGCGGGCAAGAAGATCGCCGACGTCAAGATCGTCGTCTCCGGTGCGGGCGCAGCTGCACTCGCCTGCACCAATCTGCTGGTCGAACTCGGCGCCAGTCGCCAGAACATCTGGGTCACCGATATCGACGGCGTGGTCTACAAGGGCCGCAACACGCTGATGGACCGCTGGAAGGAGGTCTATGCGCAGGAGACCGATGCGCGGACGCTCAGCGATGTCATCGGCGGCGCCGACATCTTCCTCGGCCTCTCCGCAGCGGGCGTGCTCAAGCCCGAGATGGCCAAGCAGATGGCACAGAGGCCGCTGATCCTGGCGCTTGCCAATCCCAACCCCGAGATCACGCCGGAGGACGCGCTCGCCGTGCGCCCCGACGCGATGATCTGCACCGGTCGCTCGGACTATCCGAACCAGGTCAACAACGTCCTCTGCTTCCCCTATATCTTCCGCGGCGCGCTCGACGTGCAGGCGACGACGATCAACGAGGCCATGAAGCTCGCCGCCGTGCGCGCCATCGCCTCGCTCGCCCGCGAGGCGACCTCCGACATTGCGGCCCGCGCCTATGGCGGCGAGGCCTCGACCTTCGGCGCGAACTCGCTGATCCCGAACCCGTTCGATCCGCGCCTGATCATGCGCATCGCCCCAGCCGTCGCCGAGGCCGCGATGGTGACAGGCGTCGCCCGCAAGCCGCTGGTCGACATCGAGGCCTATCGCGAGCAGCTCTCGCGCTTCGTCTTCCGCTCCGGCTTCCTGATGAAGCCGCTGTTCCAGAAGGCCAAGGCCGACCCGAAGCGCGTCATCTACGCCGAGGGCGAGGACGAGCGCGTGCTGCGCGCCGCCCAGGTCGCGCTGGAGGAAGGGCTTGCGATCCCGATCCTGATCGGCCGTCCGAGCGTGATCGAGACGCGCATCCAGCGCTTCGGCCTGACGCTCAAGCCCGGCGTCGATTTCGAGGTGGTCAACCCCGAGGATGACCCGCGCTACCGCGACTACGTCCAGAGCTATCTCGACATCGCCGGCCGGCGCGGCATCACGCCGGAAGCCGCCCGCGCGCTGGTGCGCACCAACAACACCGTGATCGCAGCGCTCGCCGTCGCCCGCGGCGAGGCGGATGCGATGATCTCCGGCCTCGAAGGCCGGTTCATGTCGCGGCTGCGGCATATCAAGGACATCATCGGCATGGCGCCGGGCGTGTGCGACATCGCGGCGATGACGCTGATCATCACCAACAAGGGCGCCTTCTTCCTGTCGGACACCCATGTGAAGCACGATCCGACGGCGGAAGAGATCGCCGACATGACCGTGCTCGCGGCTGATCATGTCCAGCGCTTCGGCATCGACCCGAAGATCGCCCTGCTCTCGCACTCGGATTTCGGCGCGGCCGACACGCCCTCCTCGCTCAAGATGCGCAAGGCGCTGAAGCTGATCCGCGAGCGGGCACCGCACCTCGAATGCGACGGCGAGATGGAGGCCGATACCGCTCTCGTCCCGCTGATCCGCGAGCGCGTCCTGCCCTCCTCGACGCTGAAGGACGTAGCGAACATCCTGATCTTCCCCAATCTCGACGCCGCCAATATCTCCTACCAGTTCGCCAAGGTGATGGCCGACGCGCTCCCCGTCGGCCCGATCCTGATCGGCACGGCGAAGCCCGCGCATATCCTCACCGGCTCGGTGACGGCGCGCGGCGTGGTCAACATGACCGCCGTCGCGGTGGTCGAGGCGCAGGAAAGCGCGGCCGCGGCCGCCAGCAAGTGAGCCTGTAGCCAGCTCCTGACAATCGAGGCGCGAAAACCACGGCCCTGCCGTCGTTTTCGCGCTTGGCAGACTCAACGCGACAGGGTCTACTTCCCTTCAAGTCGGGCATCGCTCGCAACGACGCCCGGCTGAGGGAGGTTGCCATGCTCGACGTCACGCGCCGCCACGCCCCCTTGGCCTTCGCCGCCATCCTGGCCG
This sequence comes from Allobosea sp. 47.2.35, assembly GCF_024655635.1. Taxonomy (GTDB): domain Bacteria; phylum Pseudomonadota; class Alphaproteobacteria; order Rhizobiales; family Beijerinckiaceae; genus Allobosea. The sequence goes on from NZ_JANLGI010000017.1 coordinate 73,728, forward strand.
CGACACGCGCTGCTGCTGCCCAGGGCCGCATCGTCTTCCATCGCGGCAATGACGGCGACCCCGAGACGCTCGATCCGCACAAGACCTCGACCGTCGCGGAAGCCCATCTGCTGCGCGACCTGCGCGAGGGCCTCGTCATCCACGATATGAAGGGCGAGGTCGCACCCGGCGTCGCCGAGAGCTGGACGATGAGCCCGGACGGCAGGAGCTGGCGTTTCAAGCTGCGCGGCAATGCGAAATGGTCGAATGGCGACCCGGTCAGGGCGTCGGATTTCGTCTATTCCTTCCGGCGCATCGTCAATCCCGAGACCGGCGCGAAATACGCCAACCTGCTCTTCCCGATCCGCAATGCCGAGGCGATCCACAAGGCGGCCGCCGGCTCCTCGCTCGAAACGCTCGGCGTCAGCGCGCCGGACGAAGGCACGCTGGAGATCGTGCTGGAGCGGCCAACGCCTTATCTCCTCGAACTGCTGACCCATCAGAGCGCCCTACCCGTCCACGCGGCCAGCGCAGCCAAGGCGGCGCAGGAGCCTGGGCGGCCGGAGAACTGGATCACAAACGGCCCCTATATGCTCCGGGAGTTCGCGCCGAATTCGCATATCCGGCTGGACCGCAACCCGCATTTCCATGCAGCCGCCGATGTGAAGATCGATACCGTGATCTTCTATCCGGCCTCCGATCTCGCCGCGGCGGCGCGGCGCTTCCAGACCGGCGAGCTGCACCTGACGACGGATATTCCTGCCGACCAGTTCAAGAGCCTGAAGGAGAAGCTTGGCGATCAGGTCCGGATCGGCCCCTATCTCGCGACCTATTTCCTGATCATCAACAGCGCCAAGCCGCCCTTCGACGACGAGCGCGTCAGGCGAGCGCTCTCTCTCCAGATCGATCGCGAATTCATCGCCGATCGGATCTGGGGCGGCACGATGCTGCCGGCCTACGGCGTGATCCCCCCGCATATCGGCAATTATGGCGAGCGCGCCGAGCTCGATTTCCGTCATGCCTCGGTGCTCGAGCGCGAGGACGAGGCCAGGCGCCTGCTCGCCTCGGCCGGCTTCGGCAGCGTGCCGCTTCAGGTCGAGTTCCGCTTCAACACCACCGACAACAACCGCCGCACCGCTGAGGCGATAGCGGAGCAGTGGCGCGCCATCGGTGTCGAGACCCGCTTCGTCGAGACCGATTTCCGCACACATTTCGCCTATCTGCGCGATGGCGGCGATTTCGACGTCGCCCGCTACGGCTGGATCGGCGACTATTCCGACCCGCAGAACTTCCTGTTCCTGTTCGAGAGCGACAATGCCGGCTTCAACATCGGCAAGTACCGGAACCCGCAATTCGACGCGCTGATGAAGCTCGCGGCCGAGGAGCTCGACATCGCCCGGCGCGCCGCGATCCTGCGGGAAGCCGACAGCATCGTCATCCGCGAGGAGCCCTGGATTCCGGTGCTGCACTACTCGACCAAGAACCTGGTCTCGCCGAAGCTCGTCGGTTTCGAGCAGAACCTGCGCGGCGCGATCCCGACGCGGTTCCTGAGCCTGAAGGCCTGAGCGCCGGCCCTGCATCAGACGCCGGGCCGTTTCCACGCCTTGAGGCTCGCAAGCGGAGCCAAGCTTCGCTAGGAAGGTCCGGCGTTCCCTTCCAATCAGCGAGTCCGCATCGATGAGCCGCATCGTCTACGTCAATGGCGCCTATCTTCCCGAGGAAGAGGCCAAGATCTCCGTTTTCGACCGCGGCTTCATTTTCGGCGACGGCATCTACGAGGTTTCGGCCGTGATCGGCGGCAAGCTGGTCGATTGCGAGGCGCATCTCACCCGGCTCGAGCGCTCCTGCGGCGAAATCCGGCTCGCCCTGCCCTGGTCGAAGGCCGAGCTCGTCGCGATCCATGAAGAGCTGATCAAGCGCAACGCTCTCGACGAAGGCGGCATCTACCTGCAGGTCTCGCGCGGCGCGGCCGATCGCGACTTCCCCTTCCCGAAGGATGTCGCGCCCACGCTGGTGATGTTCACCCAAGCCCGCAATTTCGTGAACGCGCCGAGCGCGAAGACCGGCATCAAGGTGGTCTCGACGCCCGACCTGCGCTGGGCCCGCCGCGACATCAAGAGCGTCAACCTGCTCGCCCCGGTGCTCGCAAAGCAGTTCGCGCTGGAAAGCGGCGCCCAGGAAGCCTGGCTCATCGAGGATGGCGTAGTGACCGAGGGCGCCTCCTCCACCGCCTGGATCGTCAAGGGCAAGACGCTGATCTCGCGCCCGCTCTCCAACAAGGTGCTGCCGGGCATCACCCGCAAGGCCGTGCTCGCCTATCTCGCGGAATCAGGCTTCAGCTTCGAGGAGCGCGAGTTCACGCTGGAAGAGGCCCTCGATGCCGAGGAGGCCTTCATCACCTCCGCCACCAGCCTCGTCATGCCGGTGACCACGATCGACGGCCACACGATCCATAACGGCGCGCCCGGCCCGACCGCGCTGCGCCTGCGCGAAATCTATATCGACTACGCTCGCAAGGGCGGCGTGCTGGGCTGAGCATTCGGCTCGTTCAACGGCGTCATGCTCGCCCTTGTGGCGAGCATCCACGTCTTGAACACCGCGTTGCAAAAACGAAGACGCGGATGGTCGGGACAAGCCCGACCGTGACGGATGGCGCTAAGCGCCACCCGAGAACGCCGCCCCGGCGGCTAATTCCCCCATCACATAGGTCGCGGCGACATTGCGCTCGTCGCCCAACGTGACGAGCACGAAGAGCTCTTCCACCAGATCGCGCACCGTCTCCATGCGATGCGCCATCGCCCGCGTCGCGGCCGTATCGAGCACGACGACATCCGCCTCGCGGCCGGGCTCGAAGCTGCCGATCAGGTGATCGAGGCCGAGCGCCACGGCATTGCCGCGCGTGATCGCATGCAGGGCGCCCAAAGCCGACAGGCTTTGCCCTTGAAGCTGCAGCACCTTATAGGCCTCGGCCATAGTCCGGAGCATCGAATAGGAGGTGCCGCCGCCGATATCGGTGGCGACCGCGACCTTCACCCCGCGCTGCTGAGCATGGGCCCAGTCGAACAGCCCTGAGCCGAGGAACAGGTTCGAGGTCGGGCAGAACACGGCGACCGCGCCGATCTCGGCAAATGCCTGCCATTCGTTATGGGTCATGTGGATGCAATGGCCCATCAAGCTCTTCGGCCCGAGCAGGCCATAACCCCGATAGATGTCGGCATAGTCAGTCGCCTGCGGGTAAAGCTCGCGAGCGAAGGCTATCTCGGCCCGGTTCTCGTCGATATGGGTCTGGACATGGCAATCCGGGTGCTCGGCCGCCAGCCTTCCCGCCGCCGCCATCTGCTCCGGCGTCGAGGTGATCGCGAAGCGCGGCGTGATCGCGTAGAGCTGCCGGCCCTTGCCGTGCCAACGGGCGATCAGCGCCTTCGAATCGCGATAGCTGCTCTCGGCCGTGTCGGTCAGCGCCTCCGGCGCGTTGCGGTCCATCATCACCTTGCCGGCGATCATGCGCGTGTTGCGGCGCTCCGACTCAGTGAAGAACGCTTCGGCCGACTGTGGATGGACCGAGCAGTAGACCGCCGCCGTGGTCGTGCCATTGGCCAGCAATTCATCAAGGAAGAAGCGCGAGAGCTTCTCGGCATGGCCCTGCTGCGCCAGCTTCTGCTCCTCGACGAAGGTGTATTTGTTCAGCCACTCCATGAGCTGAGCGCCGTAGGAGGCGACGACCTGCGTCTGCGGCATGTGGATATGGGCGTCGATGAAGCCCGGCATGATCAGATGCGGGCGGTGGTCGACGATTTCGGCATCCGCCGGCAGCGTCCGCAGCAAGTCCCGCGCCTCACCCGCCGCCTTGACCAGCCCGTTCTCGATGACGAGCAGCCCGTCATCGATGAAGCGATGCGCGGCCTCGCCTGCCGTCTCCGGGTCATCGACGAACCAGAGCAGGCGGCCGCGTAGCGCGCGCAAGACGGTTGGTGCAGTCACGTCGGGCAGCTCCGGCACAATTCCACATCACATCTGCACCAAATCGAAGCTTCCGGCCAAGCGCAGATCATGCCTAATCTGGAGGCATGAATTGGCTTTGCGAATGGGGCGGGCAGGATGCGTGAGAGCTTGCGCTTCCTGCTCGGCGACAAGCTGGTCGAGATCGACCGCTGCGACCCGACTTTGACGGTGCTCGACTGGCTGCGCCTCGACCAGCGCATGACCGGCACCAAGGAAGGCTGCGCCGAGGGCGATTGCGGCGCCTGCACCGTCGTCGTCGGCCGGCTCGATCGAGGCCGGATGCGCTACGAGGCGATCAATGCCTGCATCCGCTTCCTGCCGACGCTGGACGGCTGCCAGCTCCTCACTGTCGAGCATCTGAAGGGCGCGGATGGCGCCCTGCACCCGGTCCAGCAGGCGATGGTCGAGTGTCATGGCTCGCAATGCGGCTTCTGCACGCCGGGATTCGTGATGTCGCTGCTGGCGCTGCGGCTGAACGAAGCCGAGCCGGGCATCGGCCGCATCGAGGATGCGCTTGCCGGCAATCTCTGCCGCTGCACCGGATACGAGCCGATCATCGCCGCCGGCCGCCGCATGGACGAGATCGCGCCGCGCGAGGCCGATCGGTTCCTGCTGGAGCGGGAGGCTGTCACAACGAGGCTTGCAGCGTTGAACGATCACGAGACACTGGTTCTGCAGGGCGATGGCGGGCGCTTCTGCGCTCCCGCGACCGTCGAAGCGCTGGCCGCACTCGTCGCCGTGCATCCTCAGGCGACGCTGGTCGCAGGCGCGACCGATGTCGGGCTCTGGGTCACCAAGGCGATGAGACACCTCGATCCCGTGATCTATCTCGGGCGGGTCGAGGCCCTGCGCGCGATCACCGACGAAGGCAATCATCTGCGCTTCGGTGCGATGGCTGGTCATATCGACGTCCGCACGGCGCTGGCCGAACTATCCCCGCAGCTCGACGAGCTAATGCGCCGCTTCGGCGGCGAGCAGGTGCGCAATGCCGGCACGATCGGCGGCAACATCGCCAACGGCTCGCCGATCGGCGACCTGCCGCCCGCTCTGATCGCGCTCGATGCAACACTCGTGCTGGCAAGACGCGCCGAGACGGGGATCGCGCGCAGGAGCATCCCGCTTGAAAGCTTCTTCATCGAGTACCGCAAGCAGGACCGGCGCCCAGGCGAATTCGCCGAGGCCGTGCTGGTGCCGAAGCTGGCGCAGGGCATGCTGTTCCACGCCTCCAAGGTCTCGAAGCGCTTCGACGAGGATATCTCCGCCGTCTGCGGCGCCTTCCGGCTGACGCTCGGCAGCGACGGGCGCATCAGCGAGGCTCGCCTCGCCTATGGCGGCATGGCCGGCATCCCGAAACGAGCGGCGGCAGCCGAAGCTGCGCTCGTCGGTCAACGCTGGAACGAAACGGCCGTCGCTGCCGCCGTCGCTGCCCTCTCACAGGATTTCACCCCGCTCGACGATATGCGCGCCTCGGCGCATTATCGGCTCAAGATCGCCGGCAACCTGCTGCGCCGCTTCCTGATCGAGACGACGCAAGCTCAGACGCAGACGCGGGTCGCCGGCCTGCTGGCGGAGGCCGTCCATGGCTGACGCACGTCGCAAGCTCGACATCAGACTGGAGAGCGGCCCGGTCGGCAGCTCCCGCATCCACGATTCCGCGCCCAAGCATGTCGCGGGCGAAGCTCTCTATATCGACGACATCGCCGCGCCCGAGGGGCTGCTGCACGCTTATCTCGGCACGAGCACGATCGCTCATGGCCGGCTGCTCTCGCTCGATCTCGATGCCGTGCGCGCCGCGCCGGGCGTCGTCGCCGTGCTGACGGCGGCGGATGTCCCCGGCGCGAACGACATCTCCTCGACGCATCTGCATGACGAGCCGGTCTTTGCGACCGATGCCGTCCTGTTCCACGGCCAGCCGCTCTTTGCGGTGGTCGCCGAAACGCGCGAGCAGGCGCGCCATGCCGCGGCGCTGGCGAAGGCGGACTATGCCGAGGATGCGCCGCTGATCGATATCGCTGCCGCCCGCGAGGCCGGCGGCAGGCTCGTCACCGCGCCGCTCAAGCTGGAGCGCGGTGACATTACGGCCACCATGACCGCGAGTCCGCGCCGGCTGAAGGGTGTGATGGCGATCGGGGGCCAGGAGCATTTCTACCTGGAAAGCCAGATCGCGCTCGCCATCCCCGGCGAGGACGATGACATGGCCGTGCTGGTCTCGACCCAGCATCCGAGCGAGGTTCAGCATATGGTCGCGGCCGTGCTCGGCATCGGTTCGCATGCGGTCACCGTCGAGGTCCGGCGCATGGGTGGCGGCTTCGGCGGCAAGGAGACCCAGGCCAATCTCTTCGCCTGCGTCGCGGCCATCGCGGCCCGGAAACTGAAGCGGCCGGTCAAGCTGCGGCCCGACCGCGACGACGACATGGCGATCACGGGAAAACGCCACGATTTCGTCTGCGATTACGAGATCGGCTTCGACGATGAGGGCCGCATCCATGCGCTCGATGCCGTTTATGCGGCGCGCTGCGGCTGGAACGCCGACCTGTCGGGACCGGTGACCGACCGCGCCCTGTTTCACATGGACAATTGCTATTTCTACCCGGCGGTGCGCGCCCGCTCGGAGCCGCTCTTCACCAACACCTGCTCGAACACCGCCTTCCGTGGCTTCGGCGGGCCACAAGGCATGGTCGGGGCCGAGCGCTTCATCGAGGAGGTCGCCTATGCGACCGGGCTCGATCCGCTGGAGGTGCGCCGGCGCAATCTCTATGGCGGCACAGGCCGGGACGTGACTCCCTATCACCAGACGGTCGAGGACAATATCGCGGGCGAAGTGATCGCCGAACTGGAACGGCGCTGCGACTACCAGGCCCGCAAGGCCGCGATCCGCGAGACCAACAAGACCAGCCCCATCGTCAAGCGCGGTATCGCGCTGACACCGGTGAAGTTCGGCATCTCCTTCACCGCGACCTGGTTCAACCAGGCGGGCGCGCTGGTGCATGTCTATACCGACGGCACGGTCGCATTGAACCATGGCGGCACCGAGATGGGACAAGGACTCTACATCAAGGTCGCGCAAGTGGTGGCGCATGCCTTCGGTATCGGGCTCGATCAGGTGAAGATCACCGCGACGACCACCGGCAAGGTGCCGAACACCTCGGCCACCGCCGCCTCCTCCGGCTCCGATCTCAACGGCATGGCGGCTCTCGATGCCTGCGATACCATCAAGAAGCGATTGTCGGAGTTCGCGGCGAAGCACTGGCAGGTCGAAGCGGACGAGATCGCCTTCCTGCCGGGCCGCGTGAAAATCGGCACCCGCGAGATCGGCTTCAAGGAGTTGATCGCAGCGGCCTATATGGCGCGCGTCCAGCTTTCGGCGACAGGCTTCTATGCCACGCCGAAAATCCATTGGGATCGCAAGGCCGGGCGCGGCCATCCGTTCTATTATTTCGCCTATGGCGCGGCGGCGGCCGAGGTTGCGATCGATACGTTGACCGGCGAATACAAGGTCGAGCGTGTCGATATCCTGCATGATTGCGGGCAGTCGCTGAACCCGGCGATCGACAAGGGCCAGATCGAGGGCGGCTTCGTGCAAGGCATGGGATGGCTGACGACGGAGGAATTGGTCTGGGACAGGAAGGGCCGGCTCTGGACCCATGCGCCGTCCACTTACAAGATTCCCGTCGCCTCCGACCGGCCCCGCATCTTCAATGTGCATCTGCTGGAGAATGCGCCCAACCGCGAGCCGACGATCCACCGCTCCAAGGCCGTCGGCGAGCCGCCCTTGATGCTGGCGATCTCGGTGCTGCATGCGCTGTCGGATGCGGTGGCGAGCGTCGGCGATCACGGCATCTGCCCACGCCTCGATGCGCCCGCGACGCCGGAGCGCGTGCTGGATGCGGTCGAGCGGGTCAGGGCGGAGGCGGCATCATGACCCTCGCCGCCTTCCTGCTAGCCCATCAGCGCGACGGCATCGTTCTCGTCCAGATTGACACAGCGGAAGGCTCGACGCCGCGCGAGGCCGGGGCCTGCATGGCTGTCAGCCCGAACGCCATCGCGGGAACCATCGGCGGCGGGCAGCTCGAATTCCACTGCATCGACCTCGCCCGGCACATGCTCAGCGAAGGAGCCGGGGACCAGTTGCTCGATATACCGCTCGGGCCCCAGATGGGCCAATGTTGCGGCGGGCGGGTGCGCGTCTTGCTCAAGCGCTGTTCTGTCTCAGAAGCAGCATTGATGGCGGCGCGCGAGAAGGCTGAAGCCGCGGCGCGGCCGCCGGTTCTGATCTTCGGGGCTGGCCATACCGGCCGGGCGCTGGCGCAGGCTCTGGCGCCCCTGCCCTTCTCGGTTTCGCTGATCGACGACCGCGACGACGTCATGAATGGGCTGCCGGCGGCGGTCACCTGCATCCGCATGGCCGATCCCGTCGATGCGATCGCGAGCGCGCCGGCGAAAGCCACCTTCGTCGTGCTCTCCCACAGCCATGCGCTCGACTACCGATTGGCCGAGGCGGCGCTGGCCCGCGGCGATGCGGCTTATGTCGGCATGATCGGCTCGGCCACGAAGCGCGCCCGCTTCGAATCCGGCTTCCTGCGCAGCGGCGGGCGGCGCGAGACGCTGGCGCGCCTGACCTGTCCGATCGGCGGTTCGGATGTGGACGACAAGCGCCCTGAGGTAATCGCGGCCTTGACGGCAGCCGAGCTGGTGCGTTGCTTGCTTGGCCGCTCGGAGCCGGCGAAAGGGAGACATTCGCGACATGAATCAGCCGCGTGAGCAGAAGGTGCCGCCGCGGCTGGCGCTCGCCCATGTCTCGAAGAACTTTCCCGGTGTCAAAGCCAATGAAGACATCAGCCTGAGCGTCCAGCCCGGCGAAATCCACGCCCTGCTCGGCGAGAACGGCGCCGGCAAGTCGACGCTGGTCAAGATCATCTACGGCGTCCAGCAGGCCGACGAAGGCACCATCTCCTGGAATGGCTCGCCCGTTGCGATCCCCTCGCCCAAGGCAGCGCGCAAGCTCGGCATCGGCATGGTCTTCCAGCATTTCTCGCTGTTCGACGCGATGACGGTGATCGAGAACATCGCGCTCGGGCTCGACGAGGCGGTCGACCGCGAGGAGCTCAAGAGCCAGGTCGCCGCGATCCTGCAATCCTATTCGCTGCCGCTCGACCCGGAGCGCGAGGTGCATACGCTCTCGGTCGGCGAGCGCCAGCGCATCGAGATCGTGCGCTGCCTGCTGCAGAAGCCGAAGCTGCTGATCATGGACGAGCCGACCTCGGTGCTGACGCCGCAGGAGGTCGAGCGCCTGTTCGCGACGCTGCGCCAGATCGCTGCGGAAGGCTGCTCGATCCTCTACATCTCGCACAAGCTGCACGAGATCAAAGCGCTCTGCGACAGCGCCACGATCCTGCGCAGCGGGCGCGTCGTCGCGACCTGCGACCCCAAGGTCGAGACCACCAAGCGCATGGCCGAGCTGATGATCGGAGCCGAACTGCGCAAGATCGAGCATGGCAAGACGGCGGGAGCCGGCGCGGTGCGGCTGGAGGTCAAGGGCCTGTCGCTGCCAGGCGAGCCGCCTTTCGGCACCGATCTGGAGAGCGTTTCCTTCGAGGCGCGGGCCGGCGAGATCCTCGGCATCGCCGGTGTCGCCGGCAACGGCCAAGCGGAACTCCTGACCGCGCTCTCGGGCGAACAGCTCGCAGCCGGCGCGGAAGCGATCCGGCTCGACGGCAAGGCGGTCGGCCTGGAAGGCGCGGGCGCGCGCCGGGTGCTTGGCCTCGCCTGCGTCCCGGAGGAGCGCAACGGCCATGCCGCCGTGCCGGATTTCTCGCTGGCCGACAATGGCGTCCTGACGGCGCGCCATCGCCTGCCGCTGGCGCCGCATGGCTTCATCAGCCGCGGCAGCGTGAAGCGCTTCGCCGATAGCGTGATCAAGCTCTTCGACGTCCGCACCACCGGCAACGCGGCACTGGCCCGCTCGCTCTCGGGCGGCAATCTGCAGAAGTTCATCATGGGCCGCGAGATCGGCCAGCAGCCGGCCGTGCTCGTGGTCTCGCAACCGACCTGGGGCGTCGATGCCGGTGCGGCCGCCGCGATCCGGCAGGAGCTCGTCGACCTCGCCGCCAAGGGCTCGGCCGTGGTGGTGATTTCGCAGGACCTCGACGAATTGCTGGAGTTGGCCGATCGACTCTGCGTCATCAACGAGGGCCGGCTCTCGGCGCCGCGTCCGGTCGCGAGCCTCGGCATCGACGAGATCGGCCTGATGATGGGCGGCGTCCATGGCGCGGAGGCAGCCCATGCTTGAATGGCGCCGCCGCCGCGAGCCGAGCACGCTCATGCTGCTATCGAGCCCGCTGATCGCGATCGGGCTGACCATGCTGATCGGCATGATCGTCTTCACCGCCATGGGCTATGACGGCTTCCACGCGGTCGAGAGCATCTTCCTGACGCCGTTCCTGGAGCCGCAGCGCTGGGGCGATATCGGCGTCAAGGGCGCGCCGCTGATCATGATCGCGCTGGGTCTGGCCATCGGCTTTCGCGCCAATGTCTGGAACATCGGCGCCGAGGGGCAGTATGTCATGGGCGCGATCGCCGGCACCGGCGTCGCCCTCCTGACCTATGACATGACGGGATGGTGGATCCTGCCCGCCATGGTGCTGGCCGGCATCCTCGGCGGCATGGCCTGGGCCGCGATCCCCGCCTTCCTGCGCGTCAAATTGCAGGTCAGCGAAATCCTGACCAGCCTGATGCTCACCTATGTCGCGGTGCAGTTCCTGTATTTCCTCGTGCGCGGCCCCTGGAAGGACCCGGGCGGCTTCAATTTCCCGCAGACGCGGATGTTCACCGCCGACCAGACCCTCCCGACGGTGCTGGAAGGGACGCTCGTCCATCTCGGCATCCCCGCCGCGCTGGTGCTTGCCGTCATCGCCTGGCTGCTGATGGAAAAGACCACCGCGGGCTATGCGATCAAGGTCGTCGGCCTCGCGCCGGCGGCTGCCCGCCATGGCGGCTTCAGCGCCGCGCGCACGACCTGGGCGACCATGCTGATCAGCGGCGCGCTCGCCGGGCTCGCCGGGCTGTTCGAGGCGGCCGGCCCGTTCGGGCAGCTCACGCCGCAATTCCCCGTCGGCTACGGCTTCACCGCGATCATCGTCGCCTTCCTCGGCCGGCTGAAACCGCTCGGCATCGTCTTCGGCGGCATCGTGCTGGCGGGAACCTATGTCGGCGGCGAGATCGCGCAATCGACCGTCAGGCTGCCGCAGGCCGCGACCGGCCTGTTCCAGGCGACGCTGCTGTTCATGCTGCTCGCCACCGACGTGCTGGTGCGCTGGCGGATCGCCTTCAAGCGGAGGCCGGCATGACCTCCACCATGCTCGCGTCCATCCTGATGACGCTGATCGCGGCTTCGACGCCGCTGCTGCTGGCCGCTCTGGGAGAACTCGTCGCCGAGAAGGCCGGCGTGCTCAATCTCGGCGTCGAGGGCATGATGCTGTGCGGCGCGGTCGCGGGCTTCGCCGTCGCCTTCTCGACCGGCAGCACCGGGATCGGCCTCGTCGCGGCGATGGCCGCCGGCATCGCAGCTTCGATGGTCTTCGCCGCGCTCGCGCTCTCGCTCACCGCCAATCAGGTCGCGACCGGGCTCGCGCTGACGATCTTCGGCATCGGCGCCTCGTCGCTGATCGGTGCGGGTTTCGTCGGGCGCACAATCACGCGGCTCCAGCCGGTGTTTCCGGCAGCGCTGTCGGAGCATCCGATCCTGCGCGTGGTCTTCGGCCACGACATCCTCGTCTATCTCTCGCTCGCACTTGTCGCGGGCGTCAGCTGGTTCCTGCGCCGGACGCGGCCGGGGCTTATCCTGCGCGCGGTCGGTGAGAACGATGCCTCGGCCCACGCGATCGGCTATCCCGTCGTCGCCATCCGCTACGCCGCGGTTGCCTTCGGCGGTGCGCTGGCGGGGCTCGGCGGCGCCTATTTCTCGCTGGCGCTGACCCCGATGTGGGCGGACCGCCTGACCGCCGGCCGTGGCTGGATCGCGCTCGCCCTCGTCGTCTTCTCGGCCTGGAAGCCGGGGCGGCTGCTGCTCGGGGCTTATCTCTTCGGCGCCGTGATGACGCTCGAATTGCAGCTCAAGGCGGCCGGCGTCACCTGGCTCGCGCCGGAGGTCCTGGCGATGGCCCCCTACCTTGCGACGATTGCAGTTCTGACCATGATGTCGCTAGGACGGAAGACCGGCCGGCTCGACGCGCCCGCCTGCCTCGGCAAACCCTTCTCGGCGTCCTGACGCCGCAACTCACAACGGGGAGTTCTCAGCACATGACCAGCATCATCACCCGCCGCAGGCTGACCTTCGGCGCGGCCGCCGCCTCCACCCTGCCGATCCTCGGCCGGGGCGCCTCGGCGCAGGCTCCGCTCGGCATCGGCTTCGTCTATGTCGGCCCGATCGGCGACCATGGCTGGACCTGGACCCATGACCAGGGCCGCCTTGCGCTGGAGAAGGAATACGGCGCCAAGATCAAGACGAGCTTCATCGAGAACGTCGCCGAGGGGCCCGATGCGCAGCGTGCCATCCGCCAGCTCGCCCAGGCCGGCAATCAGCTGATCTTCACCACCTCCTTCGGCTTCATGAACCCGACGATTCAGGTCGCCAAGCAGTTCCCGAAGATCAAGTTCGAGCATGCGACCGGCTATCAGCGCGCCGAAAACGTCGCGACCTACAACGCGCGCTTCTATGAGGGGCGCGCCGTGATCGGCACCATCGCCGGGCACATGTCCAAGTCGGGTCAGGCCGGCTATGTCGCCTCCTTCCCGATCCCGGAAGTGGTGATGGGCATCAACGCCTTCCACATCGCCGCGCGGAAGGTGAACCCGAATTTCAAGACCCGCGTCGTCTGGGCTTCGACCTGGTACGACCCGGCCAAGGAAGCCGACGCCGCCAAGGCGCTGATCGACCAGGGCGCCGACGTCATCACGCAGCACACCGACTCCGCCGCCCCGCTCCAGGCGGCAGAGCAGCGCGGCATCTTCGCCTTCGGCCAGGCCTCGGACATGAGGGCCTTCGCGCCCAAGGCCCATCTCTCGGCGATCGTCGACGACTGGTCCGGCTACTACATCAAGCGCGTCAAGGAGGTCATGGACGGCAGCTGGAAATCGGGCGACGTCTGGGGCGGCATCAAGGACGGCTTCGTCAAGCTCGCGCCCTTCAATGATGCCGTCACGCCGGCAGCGCGCGCTGCCGCGGACGAAGTCACCAAGGGCATCGTCGCCGGCACGCTCCATCCTTTCACGGGCGAGCTCAAGGACCAGAAGGGCGTGGTGCGCCTGAAGGCCGGCGAGAAGGCGAGCGACGAAATGCTCTCGAAGATGGACTGGTACGTGGACGGCATCCAGGCCTGACCCAGGAAGCATCGCTGCGGCGGCTGTCCGACCCGCCGCCGCAGCGATTCGCCGGCTCCGGCACCTGACGATTGGTCAATTCGACCGCAAAACCCTGTCATGGCTCTAAAATGGGCTCGTTCCCGCCTGAAACCGATGGAACGAAGCCGTTTCCTGTGCGTATCTACCGCCGCAGGCATCGTCTTTCCGCGATAACCGTGGCAACTGCGTGAGTTGCGCGCCGCGAATGGCACCCATGTGCCGCGGCCGCTCATGCCGGAAACGAGCATGAACGGCCGTCATCAAGAACGCGACGCCTGAACAACCTTCTCAAGGAGGATTTCATGACCAAGAACGAACTGATTGCCACCATCGCCGAAGAGACCGGCAAGACCAAGGCCGACGTCTCGGCCATCCTGGCCTCGCTCGGCGCGACCGTCGCCAAGACCCTCAAGAAGGGCGACGACGTCACCCTCGGCGGCATCGGCAAGCTCTCCGCCGCCAAGCGCGAAGCCCGCGAGGCCCGCAACCCCTCGACCGGCGCGACCATCAAGGTTCCCGCCAAGACCGTCGTTAAGTTCAAGGTCACCAAGGACCTCGCCGACGCGGTGGCGTAAGGCCATCATCGGGATCGAGCGGCGTTCGCGCATGAAACGCGGACGCTGCTTGACCCGGCGCCCCATGCCCACACATTAGCGGCATGTTCCTTCGCCTCTTCACCGATCTGCGCGCCGCCAAGGTCCCCGTGACCCTGCGCGAATATCTGACGCTGCTCGAAGGTGTGGAGGCCGACCTCGCCGAACACCGGGTCGACGAGTTCTACTACCTCGCCCGCGCCACGCTGGTGAAGGACGAGCGCCATCTCGACAAGTTCGACCGCGTCTTCGCCCAGGTCTTCAAGGGCATGGAGACGCTGCAGCAGGCGATCGAGGAAGCCGGCATTCCCGAGGAATGGCTGCGCAAGCTCGCCGAGAAATTCCTGACCGACGAAGAAAAGGCCCAGATCGATGCGATGGGCTGGGAGAAGCTCTGGGAGACGCTTAAAGCACGGCTCGACGAGCAGAAGGGCCGCCACCAGGGCGGCAGCAAGTGGATCGGCACGGCCGGCACTTCGCCCTATGGCGCCTATGGCTACAATCCCGAAGGCATCCGGATCGGCCAGGACAAGAACCGCAATTTCCGGGCGGTGAAGGTCTGGGACAAGCGCGAGTTCAAGGATTTCGACGACACGCGCGAGCTCGGCGTGCGCAACATGCGGATCGCGCTCCGGCGCCTGCGCCGCTTCGCCCGCACCGGCGCGGCCGAGGAACTCGATCTGGACACCACGATTTCAGAGACGGCCAAGCACGGCTATCTCGACGTCCAGCTCCGGCCCGAGCGCCGCAACGCCATCAAGGTGCTGCTCTTCCTCGATGTCGGCGGCTCGATGGACTGGCATATCGAGCTGGCCGAGGAGCTGTTCTCGGCCGCACGGGCCGAGTTCAAGCATTTCGAGCATTTCTACTTCCATAACTGCCCTTACGAGCGGGTCTGGAAGGAGAACCGGCGACGCCACGACCAGCAGATCGCGACCTGGGACGTGCTCAGGACCTACCCTTCCGATTACCGCCTCGTCTTCGTCGGCGACGCCTCGATGAGCCCTTACGAGATCGCGATGCCCGGCGGTTCGGTCGAGCACTGGAACGATGAGGCCGGCGAGGTCTGGATGGAGCGACTGGCGACCAAGTTCCCGAAATCGGTCTGGCTCAACCCGGTGCAGCAGAATCTCTGGAACTACACCCAGTCGATCCGCCAGATCGGCGGATTGATGGGCGGGCGCATGTTCCCGCTGACGCTCGACGGGCTCGATGGCGCGATGAAGGTTCTGGCGCGGTGACGAATACGGTCATGAACGAAGACGACGACGGCCCCGCGCCGAGCTGGCGCCAGCGGCCCAAGCCCATGGGCTTCGAGATCGGCTACAAGCTCGAGGGCGAGACACTCGAGGTCGACCGGACTCGCCGGGTCGACAACATCCGCCTCAGCGCGGTCGAGCAGGTGCGCTTCGTCTATGCGCCCGGAAACATCTCGTCGAAGGGCTACAAGACGCAGCTCAGGCTCAGCGATGGCCGCACCGTGACCTTCGGCAACCTGTCCTGGCGCTCGCTCACCGATCTCGACCGCGACGATCCGCGCTATCACCGCTTCGTCACGGCGCTGTCGGCCGCGATCGCACGAGCCAATCCCAAAGCCCGCTTCGTCGCCGGGCGGCCGAAGCCGATCTGGCTCGGCGTGGCCGCCGTCGGCGCGCTCTCGCTGCTGATGCTGACGGCGTTCACGCTGCGCGCCTTCCAGCAGGGCGCGACCAATGCCGGCCTGCTTGGCGTTCTGCTGATCGCCGCCTCGTTCTGGCAGGTCTGGCCGCTGGTCAGCCTCAACCGGCCGCGCGAACTCGCGACCGGCGAAGTGCCTGAAAGCCTCGTCCCGGGCGGGACGGGCTGAGCATCAACGGACGACCAGCACCGAGCATTTCGCCCGGCGCACGATAGCCGAAGCGTTCGAGCCGATGACATAGGCGAGCATGCCGGGCTCATGCGAGCCGATGACGATGAGGTCGATACCGCCCGCGTCGGCCTCGGCCAGCACCTCGCCGTGGACGGAGCCGATCAGCACCTTGGCCGAGACCTGCTCGGCCGGAAGATCGACCTTCGCCGCGATCTCGGCGAGCTTCGCCTCGGCGTCTTCCTGCTGTTCGGAATCGAAATCGGCTGGCACGAATTCCATGTAGGTGACCGGGATCAGCGAGCGGACATAGACCAGCCGCACCTTTCCCCCGGAAATCTTGGCGAAGGATACGGCTGCCGCGATCGCCGGCAGGGCGAGATCGGCTTCGGCGAGATCAACGGGGACCATGATCGATCTGTACATCGCATCCTCCAAGGCATCGGACTGAAAAGTGGGCACCACTTTTCGGAAGCATCCGATGATATCACAAATGCTTAGATCGCTCTCGCCACACCCGGCAGCGTAGACGGCGATCCAGGCCGGCTGTGAACCCATCATGGAGTTTGCCAGCACGTGCGCCATGATCCAGCGCAAATGCGGGATGCGGCGCAGCGCCGCGCGCCTGATCAGTATCGGCTGATTACCGACATCGAGAGGGCGTCACCCCGGACAAGCTGCGCAGCAGCGCCGATCCGGGATCCATCGTCGAGTTCCGGAGCCCTCCGATGTATCCCGGGGCAAGCCCGGGATGCCGAAGCGGTTCCGAGGGAAGCCAGTATGCCTTCAGCCCTGACGCTCGGGCGTGCGGACGACGAGCCCGTCGAGCTCGTCGCGGATGCGGATCTGGCAGGAGAGGCGCGAATTCGGGCGGACGTCGAAGGCGAAGTCCAGCATGTCCTCTTCCATATGCTCGGCAGGGCCAACGGCAGCGGTCCAGGCGTCGTCGACATAGACATGGCAGGTGGCGCAGGCGCAGGCGCCACCGCATTCCGCCTCGATGCCGGGGATCGCGTTGCGGATCGCCGTCTCCATCACGGTCGAGCCGGTTTCGGCCTCGACGGTGCGGCTCTCGCCCTGAGCGTCGATGAAGGTGATGTTGGGCATGAAGGACTCCGGCGGCGCGATGACGGCCTCCGCTTAGAGCATTTCAAAGCGGCACGGAACGGGGTTTCGCGCCGCAGCCACCCGCTCAGGCGGCGCAGTCGAAGCGCGCGATGACCGCCCTCGCCTCAGCAGCGGCCAAGGCGAGCGCGTCGAGTGCACTCTCGCTCACCTGCTGCTGCGGCCCGGCCAGGCTCTCCTCGATGCGGTCGGCCGCCTCGGCGACCTGCCAGGCGCCGACGGCGCGGGCGGCCCCCTTCAGGGTGTGGGCCGCATCCATCCGCTGCTGCCGGTCGGCGCTGCCATGGATCGCGCGCAGATGGACGACGCATTGCTGGGCAAAGAGCGTGAGCAACTCGCGCTCCAGCTCATGATCACCGGCTGTCTGGCTGGAGAGATAGGCGAAATCGATGGCCTTCTCGGTCATGTCGGGAACTCTTGAAAACTGGTCATCAAATGGCCGCATCGGCCGGTCTCATGCCCTTCAGGAAGCGCCGCGATGGTAAACGAGGCGTTAACGACGTTTGTGAATCGCGCGGTCAAATGGGTTTCCAAGGCTCCAGGGGTCCACTACCCTTCCAATTGGTAAATGATGGGCGCAGTGTCTCCGTTCACCCGGCCAGAGGCGGCATGGGGCGGCGGAGATCACCGTACGCGCCCATGTTCAGTAGCGTGGCGAGGCGGCAACGATGAATCGACCCAAGAAGCTCCAGGACCCCACTGAAGCTGCGATGTCGGCGATCGAAGAGGCGCTTCGGCTCGACCAGCCCAAGGACGGCACTGACACGCCGGTCGAGACCGAGCCCCGGCTGCCGACGACCAGCGAGAACGACCTGAAGCTCGAAATGCCGCGCGTCGAGCCGGCTCCTGTCGCGCTGCCGCCCATGCCTGCCGCCCCCGCCCAGCAGCAGCAGCCAGTGCCGCCGCGCGCCGCGATCGCGCCCGATACCAGCCGCGTCGCCAATGACGACCGCCGGGATTCGAGTTCGCTCGTCCAGGCCTTCGCCGTGCGCCCCTCAAGCAGGCCCTACTGGTTCGCCGCGCTCGCCTCGCTCGCCTGGCTCGGCGGCGCCGCCTTCGTCCTGCTCGGCCGCTACGGCTCGTTCAGCAACGGCCTGCCCGAGCCCGTCGCCAGCTTCGGCATCGGCGAGTGGACCCTGCTCGCACTCTCGATCGGTGCGCCGGTCGTGTTCTTCTTCGTCCTGGCGGCACTCTATCGCCGCACCCAGGAAATGCGCCTGATCTCGCGCGCCATGACCGAGGTCGCGCTGCGCCTCGCCGAGCCGGAGGTTGCCGGCGCCGATTCCGTGCTGTCGCTCAGCCAGACGATCCGTCGCGAGGTCGCCGCCATGGGCGACGGCATCGAGCGCGCCGTGGCGCGCGCTGGCGAACTCGAAACCATCGTCCGCGGCGAGATCTCGACGCTCGAGCGCGCCTATGCCGACAACGAAATCCGCCTGCGCTCGCTGATCGACGAGCTCGTCACCCAGCGCGAGGCCGTGGTCGGCAATGCCGAGCGCGTCAAACTCGCCATCAGCGGAGCCCATGACGGGCTCGCCAAGGACCTCGACAGCGCCAGCCGCGCCATCGCGGAGGCCGTCTCGCAGGCCGGCGACCGCGTCACCGGCTCGCTCGGCGCCAAGGGCGACCAGATCACGCTGGCGCTCGGCCGCGCCGGCGAGAAGATGATCGAAGAGATCAGCGGCCGCAGCCACGACCTCGTCGAGCGTCTCCAGATCACCTCCGGTGAAGTCTCCGAGCGCCTGGCCGGCGCCAGCGGCAACCTGTCGGATATGCTCGACGGCCGCGCCAAGGAGATCGCAAGCTCGCTGGAGCGCACCGGCGCGGTCCTCACCGAGGGCCTGACCACCGGCGCCCAGGACGTCACCCGCGCGATCAGCGAGACCGGCAACCAGGTCGCCGAGACGCTGACCGGCCGCGTCGAGACGGTCAACGAACTGCTCAAGAACACCGGCGAGACGCTTGCCCGCGACATCTCGGCGCGCGGCACGGAAGCCGCCGAGCGCTTCGAGGTCAGCAGCCGCAACATGGTCGCGCTGATCGAGAGCCAGAGCGAGGCCCTGCAGGCGCGTCTGGCGGAATCGGGCGAAGCGCTGCGCAGCGCCCTCTCCGATGAGGGCGAAAGCGTCACCACCCGCCTCGCCGAGGTCGGGCGCGGCGTCAACAGCCTGCTCAACCGTCAGAACGAAGCCATCGCCAACCGTCTCACCGAGGTCGGCGAGAGCGTCCATGGTCTGATCGGCACGCATGGCGAGACGCTGGTCAGCCGCCTCAACGAGACCGCCCGCACCGTCGACGACGTGTTGCGCGAGCGCAGCGAGGCGATCATCCTGCGCGTCAACGATGCCAGCCAGTCGCTCAGCGAATCCGTCGCGCAGCATGGCGACACTCTCACCAGCCGCATCACCGATGTCGCAGGCCAGGTGAACGGGCTCTTTACCGAGCAGGGCAGCAAGCTCGTCGACCGCCTGAACGAAACCGGCCAGACCGTCCACACTCTGCTCGACCAGCAGGCCGAGAAGCTCGTCGGCCGCGTCTCCAGCGCCGGCAGCGAGCTCGCCGATCTGGTCGGCCAGCAGAGCGACAGCGTCGTCGAACGCGTCGCCGAAGCCGGCCGCGGCCTCGCCAGCCTGATGGGCGAACACAGCGACGCCACCGTCGCGCGCGTCTCCAATGCCGGCGCCGATGTCGCCAAGCTCCTGTCGGAGCGCAGCGAGGCGCTGGTCTCCAGCGTCTCTGGCGCCGTCAACACGGTCGAGACCCGCCTGCGCGACGAGAGCGAACTGCTCGTCAGCCGCCTGACCCAGGCCGGGCAGGATGTCAGCGCCGTCGTCGGCAGCGAGAGCGAACGCCTGCTCTCCGGCCTCTCGGAGACCGGCATGCGCGTCAGCGCCCTGCTCGACGAGCAGGCTGGCGCGATGACCGTCAAGGTTTCGCAGGCCGGGCTCGAGATCAAGGACCTGCTCGGCAGCGAGAGCCAGGCGCTGGCCAGCCGCGTCGCCGATGTCGGCCGCTCGGTGCACGGCATCCTGGCTGAACGCTCGAACGCGCTGATCTCCCGCCTCGCCGAGACCGGCGCCAGCATCGACGAGCGCGGCGCGACGCTCGCCTCCCGCATCACCGGCAGCATCGAGGCGGCGCAGAACGCCCTTGAGCAGCAGCAGACCGGCTTCCTCGCCAGCGTCAGCGACACGGCTGAAAAGGTCAGCACCCTGCTCGACGGGCAGCGCGAGACCATGGTGCGCGACCTCGTCAGCACTGGCCGCGAGGTCCACACCCTGCTCGG
Organism: Allobosea sp. 47.2.35; assembly: GCF_024655635.1. GTDB lineage: Bacteria > Pseudomonadota > Alphaproteobacteria > Rhizobiales > Beijerinckiaceae > Allobosea. The sequence continues at coordinate 93,958 of NZ_JANLGI010000017.1, forward strand.
CGAGCAGAGCGAGGACCTGGCGCGCCGCATGACCGAGGCAACCCGCACCCTCACCGAGACCATCAATGTCGACGGCCGTCATGTCGCCGACCGCGTCTCCGAGGCGACGCAAGGCTTGCGTGACACCTTCACCGTCCATGCCGAGGAGGCACGCACCCTGCTCGCTGGCACCGGCCGCGAGATCGTGCTGGCGCTGACCCAGCAGGGCGGGCGCGTCAACGAGGCGCTCTCGGCCAATGCCGAGTCCATGCTGCGTTCGGTCGAGGGCCGTGCGCAGGCGCTGAACGAGGCGCTGGCGCTGCGCCATGACGCGCTGACCAAGCTCTTCGACGAGCGCGGGCATGAGATCGAGGCCGCGCTCGGCGGGCGTCTGGCCGCATTCTCGACTCTGTTCGATACGCAGGGCCGCGACGTCGAGACCGCGCTTGCCGCGCGCCTCGGCGCCTTCGAGGACCTCATCGTCAACCAGGGCGGCCTGCTGACCGCCAAGATCGCGGGCGACGCACAGCAGCTCACCGCCGCGCTCCATTCCGGCATCGCGCAGGTCGAGAAGCTGATCTCCGAGGACAGCGTCATGCTGGCTGACAAGGCCGGCACCCGCGCGCTGGAAGCAGCCGAGCTCCTCGCCAGCCGCACCCGCGAGGCCGCGGAGGCGATGGAAAGCCAGATCAAGCTGTTCGAGGACCGCTCGGGCACCAAGAGCGCCGAGATCGCCGGCACGCTCGACAGCCTGATCGCGCGCATCGACGGCAGCCTCGGCTCGCGCGCCACCGCCCTCAACGAGGCGCTGGTCGAGCGCACGGTCGATATCGCCCGCGTCCTGGCCGAAGGCGGACGCGAGGTCACCCGCGCGCTTGCGGCCAAGGCCGACGAGATCGGCGAGGTCGTCACCTCCAAGAGCGAGTCGCTCACCCGCACGCTCAGCGACAAGGCCGATACGATCAACGCGACGCTGGGCGGTCGCGCCCTGCAGATCGCCGATACGCTCGACCAGAGCGTCGCGCGCTTCGAGGAGCGCGTCGTCGGGCGGCTCGACACCGTCTCGAACACGCTCGACACGCGTGGCGACGAGATCGCCGCCACGCTGCAGGGCCGTTCGGAGGCCATCGCCGCGGTGCTCGCCGAGCGCGCGCAGGAACTGCGCGCCCTGTTCGACGATCAGGGCGGCGGCATGGTCTCGGCGCTCGCCGGGCAGAGCGAGGCGATCGCCGCCGCGCTCACCGAACGCGCCGAGCAGTTGCGGACCCTGTTCGACGATCGCGGGCTCGGCATCGTCGCCGCGCTCGGCCGTCGCGGCGACGCGATCTCGGGGGCGCTCGACCAGCGCGCCGAGCAGCTGCGCGCGATCTTCGAGGGCCAGGGCGCCGGCATCGTCACGGCGCTGGAGCGTCAGGGCGTGGCGATCACCAACTCGCTGGACGAGCGGACCGACGCCATGCGCGCCGCCTTCGACGCCAAGGGCCACGGCCTCGTCGAACTCATCGGCCGCCAGGGCGAAACCCTGACCCAGTCGCTCGACGAGCGGGTGGAGACCCTGCGCGCCGTGTTCGACGCCAAGGGCAATGGTGCCGTCGAGGCGCTGAACGAGCGCGGCGAGGCGCTGGCCGCCGAGTTCGCCACGGTCGGCGAGACGGTGGTGCGCGCGCTCGAAAGCCGCGGCAACGCCATCGTCGCCGGCCTGCGCGATCGCGGCGCGGTCATCGCCAATGCGGTCGAGGCTTCGTCCAATGCGCTCCGCGAGACGCTCGAAGCCGGTTCGCGCCAGTCGATCGAGGCGCTGGTCGGCACCAACGAGCAGCTGCGTGAGGAGCTCGGCGGCATGCTGGGACGCCTCGGCGAAGCCAACAAGCTGATGCAGCAGATCGTCAACGGCGCGAACAAGAACCTCGCCGCCGTCGAGAACAGCCTGTCGACCCGCGTCGGCGAATTGCAGAATGTGATTGGCACCGTGATGGCGGAGGCCGGCTCGGCCTCGCAGCAGGTTACGGCGCAGATCGCCGAGCTGAAGAGCTTCTCGGAAGGCACGCTGCGCGAAACCACCGCGCTGATCGGCCAGCTCGATGATCGCGGCACCTCGCTCAACGAGGTCACGCAGGCCAGCAGCGCGGCGCTCAACGCCGTCGCCGGCCGGCTGGAGCAGATCGAGAGCCGCGTCGGCAAGGCGCTGGCCGAGCGCCGCGATGCGCTGGAGCAGCTGCACGGGCTGATCGCCAACCGCACCGACGATGTCGAGTCGATCACCCGCTCCTTCGCCTCGCTGATCGACGACTCGCTCAGCACCGCCGAGGCGCGCGCGCGCCAGATCGGCGCCGTCCTGTCCGACTCGGCGGAAGCGACGACGAACGCGATCGCCCAGCAGTTCGAGACGATCCGCTCGGCCACTGGCCAGGAGCGCGAGCGCACGGCGGAGGCCCTGCGCCTGGCCTATGCCCAGGTCTCGACCGAGATCGGCGGCGAGATCACCAAGGTGACCGAGCGCTTCCAGAAGGCGGCGCAGGACATGCGCGGCATCACCGGCGACATCCAGCGTGAGCTGGAGGCGACCCGCGCCGAGCTGAAGCGCGGCGTGCTCGAACTGCCGGCGGAGGCCCAGGAATCGACCTCGGCCATGCGCCGGGTCGTGGCCGAGCAGATCAAGGCGCTGAACGATCTCACCGAGATCGTGACGCGATCCGGCCGTCGTGGCGACGTCTCGCTGCCGATCGACCATGCCGCCAGCCGCCGCCCGGTCGCTGCTGCGGCTGTCCCTGCTCCGGTGGCTCCGACCCGGCCTGCTCAGGCGTTCACGCCGGCGCCGCAGCCCACCCCTGTCGCAGAGGAGCCGCTGCTGCGGCCGTCCATCGACGCGGTGAGCGAGCCTGCGCAGCCTGCCGCGCCGCGCGCGAACGCCCGCATCGAGACCGCGACCACGCCGAGCCGTCCGGCCACGGTGCAGGAAGCGTCGCGCCGCCAGCCGGAGCCGGCCCAGCAGCAGCCGGCCAAGGCCGGCTGGCTCTCGGACCTGCTGACCCGCGCCTCGCGCGAGGACAAGCAGCCCGAGCCGAGCAAGCCGACGTCCCATTCGATCGAGAAGCTCGACTCGCTCTCCGTCGATATCGCGCGGATGATCGACCATGACGCGGCCGTCGAGCTGTGGGACCGCTACAAGCGTGGCGAGCGCAATGTCTTCACCCGCCGGCTCTACACGCTGCAGGGCCAGCAGACCTTCGACGAGATGCGCCGCAAATACCGTCGCGACGCCGAGTTCAAGGATACGGTGGACCGCTATATCGAGGAGTTCGAGCGCCTGCTCGGCGAAGCCGCCAAGGACGACCGCGACTCGATGGTGGCCAAGACCTACCTGACCTCGGAGACCGGCAAGGTCTACACGATGCTGGCCCATGCCAGCGGGCGCTTCGAGTAAGCGACGCTATAATTCCCAAAACGAGAAAGGCCGCCCTCGGGCGGCCTTTCCTTTTTGGAGCTCTGCGGAAAGCCGGAAGCTCTCCTAAGCCGCCGCCCGGAAGCGCGTCTCGCCCCGGTTCACGAAGCAGGTCTTGTCGAACAGGGAGAGGTCAAGCGGATTGGGCAGGCGCACATCCGCGATCTCGGGGAACGGCTTGCCCGCCCCTTCATAGGAACGGTCGACCTGCGAGAGGAAGACGAGGATCAGCCCCCTCTCCCGCGCGAAAGCTTTCAACGCTCTCACCTGCAGAGCCAGCTCCGGCGTGTCGCGGCGCTGATCGAGCAGTTGCAGGTAGTCGATCACCGCCACCGTGCCCCGCGGCGCCTCCGCCAGTCTCGCGACGATATAGTCCGCACTGATCGCATCGGAGCAGTCGCAGTCGAACAGGCCGGCGAATTCACCCGGCTCGATGTTGATCGCCTGCAGCCTGGAGAACACGTCGGCCAGCGCGTATTCGAGCGTCAGGAACACACCTCGATGCCCGACCCGCATGGCCTCGGCCAGAAGGGCGAGGCCTGCAAGCGTCTTGCCCTGCCCCGGCCGCCCGGCGATCAGGACGAGATCGCCCGGCACCAGCAGGGGCCACAACGCGCGAATAGACGTCATTCCCGGCTGCTTCGCCGAGAGCAGGCTCCAGCTGCGATACCCCTCCTCGATCGCGATGCGATCGAGCGCGGCGTGGAGCGGGATGCGTTCCGCCCGGCTCATGAGCCTGGCCTTGCGCTTCAACTGATGGATCGGGGCCGACAAATTCATGACTTGAACCTCCTATCGCGAGCAGCTGGCGCAATCCCTCCTCATACGTGATGCCCGGACAGTCGGTCAGGTCGTCGGAATGCCCTGCATGATGATGCTTCCCCGGCTGGAGGGGGGAGGCTCGGGCCGAGCCGGAATCAGAATCTAACGCAGCCGCGGGCGGAAGGAAATCACCCGGGGAACGCGCTCAGCGTGCCCAGCGCACGATCTCGACCAGCACTTGGGACAGCGCCCGGTCGAGCGCCTGGGTCGCACCCGCCCCGTCGACAGCGCCGGCCGGCACCCGCGCCGCAAAGAGCCGCGCCCGCTGGATCTGCCCGGTCCGGTCGCCGACGATCCGCGCGGTGATCTCGACCACCGCCAAGCCCGTCGCGGCGTCGATGTTGAAGCTGCGGATATTGGTGTTGAGCTGAACGTCGGGGGATATGCGCTGGCCCGGCCCCGAGACCGAGCCGACCCGGCCGGCATTCTCGAAGGTCTGGATCAGGCGGGCCTGCACCAAGGCCGGCACCCGGTCCGCCCATTGCGCCCCGCCGACGAAGGAAAGCGCGCCGCTCGAATCCCGGACGATCACGCGATCGGAATCGAGCGCCTGCACCGCCGTCGGCTCGGCCACGACCATGATCGCACGCGAACCACCGACCTTGCCGAACCCGCCGGGCGCCGACAGATCGAACGTGGTCGGCGTCGCCCCACCGCCGCAGCCGGCGAGCAGCGCGGTTACAGCCACGGCCAGGACGGGGAGGAAGCGGCGAGCCCGGCGGGCCGAAGGAAGCTGAACCTCGGTCGTCATGGGGCTAGCGCGATCCGTTGTACTGGGGCAGCGGCGGCTTGCCGCCGAAAATGAACTGCTGCGGGTTGCGTTCGAAATTCCGCAAGGTCCGGTTGAGTTCCGTGAGCGTGCGCTTGCCGTCGGCCGCCAGCGACTCGACGTCGCGCAGGCCGGGCCCGGTGAAACGGTTGATGCCGGCGGTGATCTCGGCGGTGCGCTTGTCGAGATTGTCGGCCAGCGTCCGGATCGACTTGGCGGCGTCGGCGACCTCCTGGAACGCGCTGCGGCCATCAGGGCCCGAGCCGGATTCGAGGAAACCCTTCGCGGCCTTGAGCACGCCCTCGATCTGGTCCGCGGCCTTGTCTAGCTTGGCCGAGATCGAGGCCGCGTCCTTCACCACCTTGGCGACTTCGGCGCTGGAGCCGCCAAGCGCCCCGGTGAACTTGTCGACATTGTCGACGATGCTAGCGATGCGGTTGCGATCGACCGAGCGGACCACGGCCGTGAGCTCCTCGCTGAGCGCCTGCAGCTTCTGCGAGAGTGGCTGGACCGTCTCGGCGATGCTGCCGAAGCTCGCCATCAGCTTGTCGACGCCATCGGCATTGTTGCCGAGCGCCTGCGAGAATTTCTCGACATTGCGGACGGTGTTGTTGATCGGCGTGGTGTTCTGCTTGATCAGTCCATCGAGCGAGGTGAGCATGCCATCGGCCTTCTGCGCGACGTTGCGCACGGTCTCGATGATGTCCTGCAGCTCGGAGCGCTCGGCGATGATCGTCGGCATCGGCTCGCCAGGCTTGGCCTTCAGCATCGGCGCGGCGGGATCGCCGCCGATGAGCTGCAGCGCGACCACGCCGGCCAAACCCTGCGCCTCGATGCGCGCCCGCGTGTCGTCACGCACCGGCGTGGTGTTGGCGACCTGGATCTCGGCATAGATGCGACGCGGATCGTCCGGCTGGAGTTCGATGCTGGTGACCTCCCCGACGCGCAGGCCGTTGAACAGGACGCTCGATCCGCGGCCCAGCCCGGTCACGGTGCCGGTGAAGATGACGCGGATGCTTTCCTTGCTCCCCGCCCCACCGCTGTTGAACCAGTAGACAAAGCCGAAAGCCGCCGCGAGGACCGCGAGCGTGAACAGACCGACGAGTGCGTAGTTGGCGCGCGATTCCATCGTCTAGCTGCTTTGTCCCTGCTCTCCTGCCGGCAGCCTGGCCATGGCGCGCTCCCCGCCGAAATAGGCCTTCAACCATGGATGGTCGGACGCCAGCATCGTCGCCAACGGGCCGACCGCGATCACCTTCTTGTCCGCCAGAGCGGCGATTCGGTCGCAGGCATGATACAGGCTGTCGAGATCGTGGGTTACCATGAAGACGGTCAGACCGAGAGTCTGCTTCAGGGTGATGATCAGATCGTCGAATTCGGCGGCGCCGATCGGGTCCAGCCCCGATGTCGGCTCGTCCAGGAAGACGATCTCAGGATCGAGCGCGAGCGCGCGGGCCAGCGCCGCGCGCTTGATCATGCCGCCGGACAATTCGGAAGGCGCCTTGTCGGCGGCGTCGCGCGGCAGGCCGACGAGATCGAGCTTCACCATCGCCAATTCGTCAAGGAGGTCGGGCGAGAGTTCGAGATACTCGCGCATCGGCACCTGGATGTTCTGCTTCACCGTCAGGGCCGAGAACAGCGCACCCTGCTGGAACATCACGCCGAAGCGCCGTTCGAGCACGCGGCGCTGCTGCTGGCTGAGTTCGTCGACATCCTCGCCGAAGACCTCGATCGTGCCGCGCCGCTTGCGGACGAGGCCGAGGATCGTGCGGGTCAGCACGGACTTGCCCTGGCCCGAGCCGCCGACGAAGCCGAGAATCTCGCCGCGCAACACATCGAGATCGAGCCCGTCCATGATCACCTTTTCACCGAAGGCGACCTTGAGGTCACGCACGCGGATGACGGCCTCGGACTCTCCGGGGTCTTGCGTCTGAGCGGGGTGGGAGAGGTTCTGGAGCGTCATCGTCAGAACGCGATCGAAGCGAAGAACATGGCGAAAAGCCCATCGACGACGATCACCATGAAGATCGCCTTCACCACCGAGGCCGTGACCTGCCGGCCGAGCGATTCCGCCGAGCCCTTGACCGCGAGCCCCTCGATCGAGGCGATCAGCCCGATGACAAAGGCCATGAAGGGCGCCTTGATCAGGCCGACGGCGAAATGCTTCCAGGTGATGACCGATTGCAGCCGGGCGAGGAAGGTATCGACGCCGATACCCCCGTAGAGCCAGGAGACGAGCCCGGCCCCGACCAGCCCGGCCATCGCCGAGATGAAGGTGAGGATCGGCAGCGAGATGATCAGCGCGAGGATACGCGGCACGACCAGAACTTCGATCGGGTCGAGGCCCATCACGCGCAACGCATCGATCTCCTCGCGCATCTTCATCGAGCCGATCTCGGCGGTGAAGGCCGAGCCCGAGCGGCCGGCAATCATGATCGAAGTCAGGAGCACCGCGAGCTCGCGCAGGATCAGGATGCCGGTCAGGTTCACGACGAAGGCGGAGGCGCCGAACTGCTGCAGCTGGAAGATGCCCTGCTGCGCGACGATGCAGCCGACGAGGAACGAGATCAGCATGATGATCGGCGCGCCGTTGAAGGCGATCAGCTCGATCTGGTTGACCAGCGACGGCCCCCGGAACTTGCGCGGGCCGAGCACGACGCTGACCGAGCCGACCACGACCTCGCCGAGGAACATGGCGCCACCGACCATGTCGCGGCCGAAGCGCACGACGCCCTCGCCGATATCGACGAGAATGTCGACGATGCCGACATGCCGGTGCGGCTTCGGCGGATCGTCATGGACCTGGACCTCGGCCAGAAGGATACCGTGCTCGGGCCTGCTGCTGACGAGCTCGATTGCGACGCCATCCCGCTCCTGCCGGGCCTTCAGGCGGTTGAGTACATAGGCGCCGAGCGTGTCGAGCCGCGTCACGTTGGAGAGATCGATCCGGGCGCCGGCCGTCGTCAGGCTTTCGGCGATCTCGCCGATCAGTTGCTCGATGCGCGGGGCGCGGTCGGCGCTCCACGAGCCCGCCAGCGCCACCGCGAGCGCGCCCGCGTCCTCGCGGATGGTCGCCTGCGGTTCGGCGGTATCGAGGCTCGCCATGTCGCCGTGAGGTCCCTGTTCCCCTGGCCGAACCGGCCCAGCAGCCTTGCGCGCCCGCACAGTGCCGGTCGCTTCAGCGTCCACCCCCTGCCCTGTATTGCCGTGCCGCGCGTGCTTGGCAAGCTTCGGGCAATCCATCGCTTTCCGCTGCGCCGCCAATGCCGCGAAAGGCCCGGCAACCACGCTCTCTCCGGCGTTCTGTTCCAATTCGGGGCGAAAGCAGCAATTCCTTAAGAAATCGCAAGGCAGGCTCGAATTGTAACGTCACGACCGCCCTGCTGATTCGGCCGGTCCTTCGAAGGCAGATTCGTCATGGGCGACGCGCGCTCGCTGACACCGCTGAGCCAGGCCGATTACGAGGCGATCGAAGCCGCGGTCATGGAGACTGCGCGTGGCCGCTGGTTCATGGTCGAATATGCCAAGCGCAACCGGCAGGCGGATACGCTGCAACTGCTCGGCGCCATCCAGCGGATCGAGCGGGTCGTCGGGCTTGGCGTGCAGGAGACCAGCCGGGAAACCAACCTGATCGAGGCGGCTGCGCTGATCAGCGACCTGCGCACCGATCTCGAACGCATCAGCGGCAAGGCCGAGGCGCGTTCATCGGGGCTCGCCGCCCAGATCGAGAAGGCGGCCGGCTCCGTGCTCGCCGCGACCGAAAGCATCCAGGAAGCTGCCTGGGGCCTGCGCGAGACCGGCGCGGATCAGGAGGCTTGCGACTCACTCGACCGCCATGCCGCCGAAATCTCGACGGCGATCGGCGTCGTCGACAGCGTGGTGCAGCGGATCGACAAGATCGCAGACACCATCGCGATGCTGGATTCGAGCCTGCGCGCCTTCGGCGAGGTTTCGCGCGATTCGAGCGTGAGCTTCGAGTCGATGACGGCGACCGCGGCAGCGATGACCGTGCCACCGCCCTCCGCCATGCCGCGCCAATACGACGATCTCGAGATCGCGACGGAGGGTCATCAGCCCGTCCCGATGGAGCGTGTCGACCGGCCGGCGGATGAAGCGCGCCTCGTCACCGCCCCGTTGCTCGACGACGACATCATCTTCAGCGATTCCGACGACGCGATGCCGGAGGCGTTGCGCCTGGCGGCGAGCCCGTCGGAGACCGCGATGCGTGAGATCGACGCTCTGCCGGCCGAACGCAAGCTCGCCTATTTCGTCTAGCTCGCTACGCCAACCGCTCAGTTCTCGCGGCGGATCGCGCTCTCGTGCCAGCGATGCAGCAAGAGGTACGAGATCAGGCTCGTCGCCAGGAAGATCGCGATGCCTGACAGCGAGATCATCACCAACGCCGCGAAGACGCGCGGGATCTTGAGCTGATAGCCCGCTTCCAGGATGCGATAGGCGAGGCCCGAGGCGCTGCCGCCGGTGCCGGCGACGAACTCCGCCACGACCGCGCCGATCAGCGCGAGGCCGCCCGAAATCTTCAGCCCGGCCAGGAAATAAGGCAGCGCCGTCGGCAGCTTGAGATAGCGCATCGTCTGCCAGCGCGAGGCGCCGTAAAGCTCGAACAGGTTGACGAGGTTATGGTCGGCCGAGTTCAGCCCGAGGATCGTGTTCGACAGGATCGGGAAGAAGGCGACGATCCAGGCGCAGATCAGCAGCGACAGGTCGATATCGTTGGCCCAGATGATGATCAGCGGCGCGATGGCGACGATCGGCGTGACCTGCAGGATGACGGCATAGGGCAGGAGCGCCATCTCCAGCCATTTCGACTGGCTGAACAGCACGGCGAGCGTCACGCCGACGACGACTGCGGCGGCCAGCGCCATGAAGGTGATTTTCAGCGTCACCCAGAGCGACCCGGAGAGCGTGCCCCAATCCGCGACCAGCGTCTGGCCGACCAGGATGGGCCCGGGCAGGACATAATGCGGAATCTCATTCCAGCGGATGGCGAATTCCCAGAGCGCCAGCACGGCGACGCCAATGACCAGCGGCGCGAGGATGCGCGGCCAGGTGCTGGCGGGCAGGCCGAGAATACGCGCCTCGGCCATCGCGACGGGCATCGCCTGCGCGTCGGTGCCGTCCGGGCTCAGTGTTTCGACGGGCGCGCTCATTGGCCGATCGCCTCCTTGAGCTTGGTGGAGGCGACGCGGCAGAGATGGGCGTATTCGCCGGAGGTCCGGAACAGGTCGTCGCGCGGATAGGCGGCATCGACCGAGAGATCGGCCATGACCCGGCCGGGGCGCGCCGCCATCACCACGATGCGCTGCGAGAGATAGACCGACTCGAAGACCGAGTGGGTGACGAAGACGGCGGTGAAGCGCTCGCGCCCCCAGAGGGACAGCAGGTCGTCGTTGAGGCGATGGCGGGTGATCTCATCGAGCGCCGCGAAGGGCTCGTCCATCAGCAGGATTTTCGGCCGCATCACCAGCGCACGCGCAATCGAGACGCGCATCTTCATGCCGCCCGAAAGCTCGCGCGGATAGGATTTCTCGAAGCCCTTGAGCCCGACCAGCGCCAGCATCTCGGCGGCGCGCGCCTCGGCCTCGGCCCGGGCCACGCCCTTGAGCTTGAGCGGCAGCATGACATTGGCCAGCGCATTGGCCCAAGGCATCAGCGTCGGGTCCTGGAAGACGAAGCCGAGATCGCGGGCGCCGTGGCCGGCGCTGCCCTGCGCCTCGCCGGTCTCGCCCGGCCAGGTGATCGTGCCGGAACTCGGCGCGCCGAGCCCAGCGATCATCCGCAACAGCGTCGACTTCCCGCAGCCGGAGGGACCAAGCAGGCTGATGAACTGCCCTGCCCCCAGCTCCAGATCGACATCGCGCACGGCGAGCGTGCCGTTGGCGAAGCGTTTCGAGACGTGCCGGACTGCCACCAGCGGCGTGCTCGCGGCGGATTGCGGCTTCGTCTCGTCCATCGTCACAGTCATCTTTTCAGCAATGCTCGTCCGGCTCAGCCCTTGCCGATGCCCTTGTTGACGAAGTCGAGGCTGTAGGCCTTCTTCACGTCGACGCCGGCCGGAACCACGCCGGCCTCGCTCATCGTCTTGTAGAAGCTCGCCCAGCGCGCATCGGTCATCGCGCCGATGCCGAGCGTCTTGGCGTCGCCGGAGACGACGATGCCGCGATCGTTCATCACCTTGAGGGCGTAGTCGATCTTCTCCTGATCCATGTCGGGATTGTCCTTCAGGATCCGGGCATTGGCGGCCTCGTTGCCGGCGCCGCCCTTCATGTATTCGGCCCAGCCTTCCAGCGTCGCGTCGGTGAAGCGCTGCACCAGCTCCTTCTTCTCCTGGACCATCTTCCGGGAGATCGTGATCGTGGTGTTGTAGTTCTCGAAGCCGGCATCGGCGAGGAGATGCACGACCGGATCGACGCCCGCCTTGCGGATGACGAAGGGCTCGGAGGACAGGAAGCCCTGTTGCGTCAGCTTCTTGTCGGCCAGGAACGGCGCCATGTTGAAGGTGTAGGGACGGATCTGCTCGTCCTGGAAGCCGAACTTGAGCTTCAGGAAGGGCCAGAAGCCGACGCGGGCCTGCGCCGCGATCAGGATCGGCTTGCCCTTGAGATCGGCGAGCGTGTCGTTGCCCTGGCCGGGATGCGAAATCAGGACCTGCGGGTCCTTCTGGAAGATCGAGGCGATGCAGAGGAAGGGCAGGTTCTCATGCGCGAAGCTGAGCGCCTCCAGCGAGTTGCCCATGATCATGTCGACGCGGCCGCCGAGCAGGAGCTGGGTCGGGTTCTGCTGCGGGCCGCCAGGGCGGATCTCCACGTCGAGGCCGTATTTCTTGTAGATGCCGTTGGCCGCGGCGAGATAGAAGCCGCCATGCTCGGTCTGGGCGCGCCAGTTGGTCTGGTAGCTGACCTTGTCGAGCGTCTGCGCGTTGACGCGTGCGCCCGGCATCGGGATCAGCAGGGAGGCGGTGGAGCCGCCGATCAGCCCCAGCGCAGCGCGCCGGTTCACGCGATATTTCATCGTCGTCATCTCGCTATCTCCCCTCACGCCTCGGCCGACCCGGCCACTGGCCCGTCTCCTTATCCCATGCGATAGGACGACGGGACAATGCAACGCCGTGCCGCCGGGTTTCTGCACAGAAACAAGGCGATCGCACCGGCTCCTGACAGGCCTGATCATGACCGCACGTTTCTGGGGCGACCTGAAGAGCTCCGACTTCGCCACGCTTTCGCCAGACCGCACCGTCGCGGTGCTGCCGCTGGCCGCGATAGAGCAGCACGGCCCGCATCTGCCTGTTTCGGTCGATACCACCGTGATGAACGGAATGCTGGCCGAGGCAATGCCGCTGGTGCCTGATGATCTCGACGTGCTGGTGCTGCCGACGCAGGCCGTCTGCAAGTCGAACGAGCATCTGCATTCGCCGGGCACGGTCACGATCGGCTGGGAGAGCGCGATCCGCTCCTGGATAGAGATCGGCGAGAGCGTGAAGCGGGCGGGCCTGCGCAAGCTCGTGCTGATCACCTCCCATGGCGGCAATGTCGACCCGATGAAGATCGTCGCGCGGGAGCTGCGCGTCGATCACGGCATGCTCGCCGTCTGCACGGCGTGGATGTCCTTCGGGCTGCCGGAGGGGCTCTATGGCGAGCTCGATATCCGCCATGGCATCCATGGCGGCGATGTCGAGACCTCGCTGATGCTGCATTTCCGGCCGGACCTCGTCGACATGAGCAAGGCGGCGCTGTTCAAGCCGCACACCGTGACCATGGCCGAGGAAGGCTACACCCATCTGCGCCCGACCGGCCCGCATGCCTTCGCCTGGATGGCGCAGGACGTGAACCGCGCTGGTGCCGCTGGCGATGCCAGCCTTGCGACGGCGGCGAAGGGCAAGACGACGGCTGCGCTTCAGGCGCAGGGCTTCGTCCAATTGATGGCCGATGTCGCACGGATGCCGCTCGATACGCTCTACAAGGCGGGTTGAGCCTCACTCGGGATCGAGGAGGCGCGGCCCCGGCCCCTCCTCGGCCAGCCGGTCGAGCGGATTGTGCAGCGGGCAATCCCGCACCGAGAGGCAGCCGCAGCCGATGCAGCCGTTCAGATGATCACGTAGCCGCGTCAGCCGGTCGATGCGGCGTTCCAGCTCCTGCTTCCAGGCGGAGGACAGCCGCGCCCAGTCGGCGACGGTCGGCGTGCGCTCCTGCGGCAGGGCCTTGAAGGCCTCGCGGATGGTCTTCAGCGGAATGCCGGCGCGCTGCGCCACCTTGATGATCGCAACCCGGCGTAAAACCTCGCGGGCATAGCGGCGCTGGTTGCCTTGCGTGCGATGGCTGCGGATCAGCCCTTCCGCTTCGTAGAAATGCAATGCCGAGACGGCAAGCCCGCTGCGGCGGGCGACATCGCCGACGCTGAGCTCGCCCGGCAAACGCGCCTGCTGTGACATCGGAATACGCCTCTTGACCTTAACCTTACTTGAGGTTCTATAAGCCGCGCTCCCGTGAAGCAAACCGGAGCGTTTCCATGCACCAGAAGGTCGATACGCGGATCAGGCTCGCCCTGATTTATGGCAGCAGCCGCGAGGGCCGCTTCTGCGACAAGGTCGCCGGCTGGGCGATCTCGCAGATCGCCGGCGACGGCCCCTTCGATCTCGCGGTCGTCGATCCCGGCGAGATCGACCTGCCGCCGCGCCATGTCAGCGGCAAGCACCCTGCCCTCGAAGAACTCCGGCAGATCATCGGCTGGGCCGACGGCTTCGTCGTGGTGACGCCGGAATACAACCGCGGCTACCCGGCGATCCTGAAATTCCTGATCGATGCGGTGGGGCTGGAATGGCGCGGCAAGCCGGTCGGTTTCGTCTCCTATGGCGGCATCTCGGGGGGCCTTCGTGCCGTCGAGCAATTGCGCCTCGTTTTCGGAGAACTGCATGCCGCACCGATCCGCGACGGCGTCGCCTTCGCCGATGTCTGGAGCCGCTTCGACGCGGAAGGCGCCCTGCTCGACGCCGACCGCGCCGAGCAGGCGATGGCGACGATGCTGGCTCAGCTCCACTGGTGGGCGAGCGCGCTGCGCAAGGCGCGCGAAACCGTGCCTTACGGCCAGTTCGCCGCCGCCTGATACGTCACGCGAACGTGGAAAGAGCTTCACAAATCCGAACTGGTCTCCTCGTGGCGGGATGCGGAACAATGTTCCTCCCTGACGAGGAGCCGACGGATATGAAGCTCAAACTTCTCCGCAACGCGACGCTGAAGCTCACCTATGGCGGCAGGACCTTCCTGATCGACCCGGATTTCGGCCCGCGCCATAGCCGTCGCTCCTTCACCGGGCGCTCGGAGAATCCGATGATCGATTTGCCTGAGCCGATCGAGGATATCGTCGCGGGCGTCGACACCGTGATCGTCTCGCATCTCCATGCCGATCATTTCGACGAGGTCGCCAAGGAGCGCCTGCCGAAGGATTTGCCGATCATCTGCCAGCCCGGCGACGAGGCGGCGATCGCGCAGGCCGGCTTCTCCTCGATCACGGCGATCGACTGCTTCATCCGGCTCGGCCAGATCATCCTGAAGCGGCACCCGGCCCAACACGGCACCGGCGCGGTCGTCGAGACGATGGGGCGGGTGATGGGCCTGAGCTTCGAGGCGCCGGGCGAACCGACGCTCTACTGGTGCGGCGACAGCGTGCTCTATCCGCCATTGCGCGACGCCGCGACGGCGACGGGGCCGGATGTCATCGTCACGCATTCCTGCGGCGCGATGTGGGACAACACGCTGATCGTGATGGATGACGAACAGACTCTCGATCTCGCCGAGGCTTTTCCTCTGGCGACGGTGATCGCGACGCATATGGAAGCGCTGGATCACGCCACGGTCAGCCGTTCGGCGCTGCGCAAGGCGGCAAAGGAGCGCGGCGTCGACATGCGGCGCTTGCGCATCCCCGCCGATGGCGAGACGATCGAGCTCGGCGTGCCGGCGCTGGTGTGAGCAAGCCCACATGCGCCGTGATCCCGGGCGACCGCAGGGAGACCCGGGATCCATTCCGGAACGGTTCAGGCATGGATTCCGGCTCTTCGCTTCGCTCCGGCCGGGATGACACGCGATGAATGTGGAGGGGCTTACTCCCCCGCCTTCAACTGCTTGGCGTAGATGTCCTTGTACTGCTCGCGCAGCAGGTTCTTCTGGACCTTGCCCATGGTGTTGCGCGGCAACTCCGCCACGACGAAGACCTGCTTGGGCTGCTTGAATTTGGCGAGACGCTGCTCCAGCGCCGCGGCGATGCCCTTCGCCGTGATATCGGAGCCCGGCTTGCAGACCACGACTGCGGTGACACCCTCGCCGAAATCCGGATGCGGGCAGCCGATGACGGCGCTCTCGATCACGCCCGGCATCTCGTCGATCTCGGTCTCGACCTCCTTCGGATAGACGTTGTAGCCGCCCGTGATGATCAGGTCCTTGCCGCGCCCGACGATATGGACGTAGCCGGCGAGATCGATCTTGCCGAGATCGCCGGTGATGAAGAAGCCGTCGGCACGGAACTCGGCCTTGGTCTTCTCGGGATTGCGCCAGTAGCCCTTGAAGACGTTGGGGCCCTTGACCTCGATCATACCGATCTCGTCGCGGGCGATCTCCTGGCCGGTCTCGGGGTCGGTGACGCGGGCCGAGACCCCCGGCAGCGGGAAGCCGACCGTGCCGGCGACCCGATCGCCCTCATAGGGGTTCGAGGTATTCATGTTGGTCTCGGTCATGCCGTAGCGCTCGAGGATGGCGTGGCCGGTCTTCTCGCGCCATTCGCGATGCGTCTCGGCCAGCAGCGGCGCCGAGCCCGAGACGAAGAGGCGCATATGCTTCGTCGCCTCCTTGGTCAGGCGGGCATCCTGAAGCAAGCGGACGTAGAAGGTCGGCACGCCCATCATGCTCGTGGCCTGGGGCAGGTACTTGAAGACCTGCTCCGGATCGAACTTGGGCAGCAGGATCATCGAGGCGCCGGAGAGCAGGATCACGTTGGTCGCGACGAAGAGGCCGTGGGTATGGAAGATCGGCAGAGCGTGCAGCAGCACGTCGCCCTTGCCGAAGCGCCAGTAGTCGACCAGCGCCAGCGCATTGGACGACAGGTTGTCGTGGCTCAGCATCGCGCCCTTGGAACGGCCGGTCGTGCCGGAGGTGTAGAGGATCGCGGCGAGATCGTCCGGCCCGCGCGCGACGTCGGCGAAATCGCCCGAGGCGGCGTTCGCCTTGTCGAGCAGGCTGCCATTGCCGATGCCGAGGGTTTCCAGCTTGGCGCCGGCCTTCTCGGCATAGGGACGCAGGGCCTCGGCCTTGGCGGGATCGCAGACGAAGACCGCGGGCTCGGCATCGCCGAGGAAATACTCGATCTCGGCCGGAGTATAGGCGGTGTTGAGCGGCAGGAAGATCGCCCCGGCCCGCACCGTGCCCAGATAGAGCATCAGCGCCTCGAAGCTCTTCTCGACCTGCACGGCGACGCGGTCGCCCGGCTTCACGCCAAGCCCGGTGAGGGCGGCGGCAAAGCGCGCGGAAACCGCGACCATGTCGCCATAGGAGAAACGCCGGCCGTCATCGAGCAGCGCGAAAGGCGCATCCGGCGCCGGCATGCGCGAGCGGATCAGGTCGAAGAGATGATTGCCCATGATTTCGGGTCCTTTCAGGCGTTTCCGTATCAGCTCGTAGCAGCGCGCAGCAGCTTGCGCACGCTGGAGGAGGCCACCACCGTGTTGCGGGTGGCGAAGGCCTCATGGTTGGTCTCGATATCGTCGAGATCGTAGCGGTAATTGACCATCACGCCATGCGACTCGCGCAGGCCCCGCGCCGAGAGGTTGCCGCCGACATTGATCCGCTCCAGCCGGGCGCCGTTGCCGAGATGGAAGCGCGCAACCGGGTCGATGACGCGGCCTGAGGCCGTGCGTGCCCGCAGCATGTATTGCGCCATCATCTGGCCGAGCAGCTTGTCGCGGCGCGCCCTGGTCGCGTCGTCGAGCGAGATCGTCTCGCCGGCCGGGCGGGCAAGCTCGGAACGCTCCTCGTTGGTCAGGACGAGATCGCCGGGCTCGTCGGCGATGCCGGCCAACCAGCGGGCGAAGCCCGGCACCGGCGAGAGCGTGACGAAGGTATCGAGCCCCGGCAATTCGCGCTTCAGGTCCTCGGCCACCTGCTTGATCAGGAAATTGCCGAAGGAGATGCCGCGCAGGCCCTCCTGGCAGTTCGAGATCGAGTAGAACACCGCCGTCGTCGCGGCTTGAGCTGGCAGGATCGTGCGCTCCGGCTCCAGCACCTCGCCGATGCTGCGCGGGATGTCGCCGGTCAGTGCGACCTCGACGAAGATCAGGGGGTCGTCGACGAGCTGCGGATGGAAGAAGGCGAAGCAGCGCCGGTCCGCCGGCTCAAGCCGGCGCCTGAGATCGTCCCAGCCCTGGATCTCGTGTACCGCCTCGTAGCGGATGATCTTCTCCAGCACGTTCGCGGGCGTGCGCCAGTCGATCCGGCGCAGCACGAGGAAGCCGCGATTGAACCAGGAGCCGAAGAGATGGCGAAAGTCGTCGTCGATGCCCTTCAGCTCGGGCTCCGCCGCCATCGCCTCGAACAGCGCTTCGCGCATCCGCACCAGAACATGGGTGCCCTCTGGCGCGAGGTTGAGGCGACGCAGCAATTCCTGCCGGCGCGGCTCGGCGGCGAGATGAAGCGCGGAGATGGTCGCGGCATCCGGCTTGGCGCGATAGGCGTCGATCGCTGCATCCAGTTGGTCGTGGTCGGGACCAAAGCGCTCCCGCAGCATGTTGAAGAAGGCGAGCCGGCCGGGCTTGTCGAGGCCTTGCCAGGCTTCCAGGACGGCCTGCGCCAGCGCCATGCCCGAGGCCTCGCCGCGGCCGGAGAGCAGGTCCTCGCAGAGCTTGTCGATCGGGCGCGAGCGGCTGCCGAGAAAGCGCTCGAAGCCGATCAGCGCGCGGCCACGATCCGCCACGTTGGTCAGAAGTTCGCCGAGAAATGCCATGTCCGTGCCGGCTCCCAGTTCGCAGGCTGATCCTATACGAGATTCAGCGCAGGCAAATCGGGCATCAGCGCAGCAGGCTCCAAGCCTTCAGGAAGAAATCCGGCGCGCCGAAATTGCCGGACTTTAGCGCGACGACCATCTCCGGCCCATCGACGACCCGAGTCCAGGGCACGCCGGGGTCGATTTCGGGGCCGATTTCCAGCGTGCGGATGCCCAGGCCCAGCACGGTCGCGCCCGAGGTCTCGCCGCCCGCGACGAGAAGCCGCGTCACGCCGCCCTCGGAAAGCCGGCGCGCAACTTCGGCAAAAGCATGCTCGACGATGCTGCCGGCCTTGTCGCGGCCGAGCTTGTCCTGCACCGCCGCAACCTCGGCCGGATCGTCGCTGGAATAGAGAAGGAACGGCTTGTCGGCCGGCTGCGCCAGCGCCCAGGCTGCGAGCCCGGCGGCGTCCTGTCTGCCATCAGCCAGCGCGAAGGGGTTGACCTTGAGGGCTGGATAGCCCGCTTCCAGCGCCGCCCTGATCTGGCCGCGCGTCGCGGTCGAGCAGCTGCCGGAGATGATGCCGGCCCTACCGGCCGGCGCTTTCAGATCCTGCGGGCCAGGACGCTCCGGCAGGAGGCCAGCGCGGCGGAAATTCTGCGGCAGGCCCATCGCGATGCCCGAGCCGCCGGTCAGCAGGACATGCTCGGACACGGCATGGCCGAGCGTCATCAGGTCCTCGTTGGTCAGCGCGTCGGTGACGGCATAGCGGATGCCGTCGGCCTGCAACTTCGCGAGACGCGCCTTCACGGCGGCGGGGCCGGCGAGCACGGTCATGTAATCGACGAGACCGGTATCGGTCTTCGCCTGCGCCGACATCAACCGCATCAGGCTGGAATCCCGCATCGGCGTCAGCGGGTGGTCCTTCATCGAGCTTTCGTGCAGCGGCACGGCGCCGACGAAGAGATAGCCCTGATAGATCGAGCGGCCATTCGCCGGGAAAGCCGGGCAGACGATGGCGAGCTTGGCGCCGAGACGCTCGGCCAACGCATTCGCCACCGGCCCGATATTGCCCTCCGCCGTCGAATCGAAGGTCGAGCAGTATTTGAACAGGATTTGGCGGGCGCCGCCCTTGAGCAGAGCCTCGCAGGCTGCGAGCGAATCCGCTACCGCCTCGGCGACCGGATTGGTGCGCGACTTCAGCGCGACGACGACCGCATCGGCCTCCGGCAGGGCGGAGCCGGCAAGCGGTACACCGATGACCTGAACGGTGCGCATGCCCGCCCGGTTCAGCATCAGCGCGACATCGGTCGCCCCCGTCATGTCGTCGGCGATCACGCCCAGCAGCATGCTCATTCTCCCTCACGCACCTGTCGAGCGTCGTTCTAGTGCCTGCCGCCTGCCGAGGCGACCGCCATCGCCGCATCGTGCATGTCCTTCCCGGACATGGAACCCCGGTTTCCGGGCCAAGCCATATCTGCCTAAGGGGCAGGCAAACTTGCCTGCGAATTGATGCGGCGCATCATCGACGGCGGACGCGATCTGAGTCAGATTAGTGCCACAAGGAACGAATTGAGCAGGACGATCCGCGCATGACGCGCCGGGAACGTTCGCCGAAAACCGTCCGGAACGAGGGGACATCATGAAGCTGTTGAAGGTTGCGATCTCGGCCGCCGCACTCGCGCTCGCGATAGTGCCGGCGCTGGCACAGGCCCCGTCCACCCTGCGGATCGGCCTGCAGGAAGACCCCGACATGCTCGACCCTCACAAGGCGCGCACCTTCGTCGGCCGCATCGTCTTCATGGGTCTGTGCGACCGGCTGGTCGACATCACGCCGGAGCTGAAGCTGGTGCCCCGGCTGGCGACGGAATGGAATTTCTCCTCTGATGGCCTGACGCTGACGATGAAGCTGCGCAGCGATGCGAAGTTCCATGACGGCGAAACCTTCAATGCCGAGGCCGCCAAGACCAATCTGGAGCGGGCCCGCACCCTGCCCGACTCGCTGCGCAAAGCCGAGCTCGCCTCGGTCGACAGCATCGAAGCGCCGGATGCCACCACGCTGGTGATCAAGCTGAAGCGTCCGGATGCGACGCTGCTCTCGCAGCTGACCGACCGCGCCGGCATGATGCTCTCGCCCAAGACGCTTTCGGGCGACGTCGCGGCGAAGCCGGTCTGCTCCGGCCCCTACAAATTCGTCGAGCGGGTCCAGAACGACCGGATCGTGCTCGAAAAATTCAAAGAGCACTGGGAGGCCGACAAGTACAATTTCGACCGCGTGCTCTACCGCTCGATCCCCGACACGACGGTGCGCCTTGCCAATCTGCGCTCGGGCGAACTCGACATGCTGGAGCGGCTGGCTCCGACCGACGTGAAATCGGCCCAATCGGACAAGTCCCTCAAGATCGAGAGCATCGCCAATCTCGGCTACCAGGGCATCACCATCAACACCAACCATGGCGAGGCCGCCAACCAGCCGATGGGCAAGGACAAGCGGGTGCGTCAGGCGCTTTCGCTGTCGATCGACCGCAAGGTGCTGAGCCAGGTCGTGTTCGAGGGGCTCTATGCGCCGTCGAACCAGCCCTTCAACCCCGGCAATTTCTTCGTCAGCGCCGATCTGCCGGTGCCGGCCCGCGACCTTGCCAAGGCGAAGGCGCTGCTCAAGGAAGCCGGGCAGTCCAAGGTCTCGGTCGAGCTCTTCGTCACCAACAACCCGGTCGACGCCCAGCTCGGGCAGGTGATCCAGGCGATGGCGCAGGAGGCCGGCATCGACATCCAGATCCGCTCGACGGAGTTCGCCAGCCAGTTGCGCGACCAGCAGCAGGGCAAGTTCCAGATGAGCCGTGTCGGCTGGTCCGGCCGCATCGACCCGGACGGCAACATCCACCCCTTCGCCCATTCGAAGGGCAACCAGAACGACGGCAAATACGCCAATGCGGAGGTCGACAAGCTGCTCGACGAAGCCCGCACGATCTACGAGCCGGCCGAGCGCAAGAAGCGCTACGACGCCGCGCAGAAGATCCTGCAGGACGAACTGCCGATCGTCTATCTCTATAACCAGACGGTGTTCTTCGCGATGCGCTCCAACCTGCAGGGCTTTGCGATCAATCCCGACGGGATCATCCGGCTGGCGGGAATGAAGCGCTCGTGAGGATGCTCATGCTCTGAGGGGTGGCCCATGGCCACGCTCATCCTCCGCCGCTTCCTGATCGCGATACCGACGCTGTTCCTGGTATCGCTCTTCGTCTTCGCCCTGCAGCGCGCGCTGCCGGGCGATCCCTTCCTCGTCATCGCGGGCGAGGAGCGCGACCCCGAGGTGATCGCGCGGCTGCGCGAGATCTACCGGATGGACGATCCGATCTTCGTCCAGTTCTTCGCCTGGCTCGGGCAGGTCGTGCAGGGCGATTTCGGTCGCTCGCTGCGCACCGGCGAGCCGGTGCTCGGGCTCATCCTGCAGAAGCTGCCGGTGACGATCCAGCTCGCCACGGCCTCGATCCTGGTCGCGATCTGCATCGGCATCCCGATCGGCATCCTGGCGGCGCGGCACAAGGGCACGATCATCGACTATTCGGCCAGCGCGGCGGCCCTGTCGGGGCTGTCGATCCCGAATTTCTGGTTCGGGATCATGCTGATCCTGCTGGTCTCGGTGCATCTGAAATGGCTACCGGCATCGGGCTATGAATCGATCTTCGAGCACCCCTGGGAGGCGATCAAACGCCTGATCATGCCGGCCTTCGTGCTCGGCAACGGGCTCGCCGCCTTCCTGATGCGCCATACCCGCTCGGCGATGCTGGAGGTGCTGCGCTCGGACTATGTCCGCACCGCCCGCGCCAAGGGGCTGGACGAGGACACGGTCGTGCACCGCCACGCGCTGCGCAACGCGCTGGTACCGATCATCACGCTGACCACGCTGCTCTTCGGCGAATTGCTGGCGGGCGCGGTGCTGACAGAGCAGGTCTTCACCATCCCCGGCTTCGGCAAGCTGATCGTCGATGCCGTGTTCAACCGCGACTATGGCGTGGTGCAGGGCGTGGTGCTGTGCACGGCCATCGGCTTCATCCTGATGAACCTGATCGCGGATATCCTCTACATCCTCGTCAATCCGCGCCTGAGGACCGGCTGATGGCATCGCTCGATTCCATCGCCTCTGCCGGTGCATCGTCCGGCTCCGGCGGCCGCCCCGGCGTTCTGGCGCGCCTCATCCGCAACAAGTCCGCGCTGCTCGGCGGCGGGCTCGTCCTGATCTTCGTCCTGATGGCGGTGCTGGCGCCGGTGCTGCCTTTGGCCGATCCGTTCAAGTCGAACTTCCTCGCCATCCGCAAGCCGCCCTCCGAGCTCTACTGGTTCGGCACGGACGAGCTCGGCCGCGACCAGGTCTCGCGATTGTTCTTCGGGGCTCAGGCCTCGCTGCTCGCCGGCATCGTCTCCGTGCTGATCGCGGTCGCGATCGGCCTGCCTCTCGGCCTGCTCGCCGGCTGGTATGGCGGCTGGATCGACATCGTGATCTCGCGCGTCACCGAGGCGCTCCTCGCCTGCCCATTCCTGATCCTTGCCATCGCTTTTGCCGCCGTGCTCGGCCCGTCGCTGACCAATGCGATGATCGCGATCGGCCTCTCTGCCGTGCCGATCTTCATCCGGCTGATCCGGGGGCAGGTGATGAACGTGAAAGCGGAGGATTTCGTCGAGGGCGCGCGGGCGGTCGGCGCGCGGGATCTCCGGCTGATGTTCCGCCATGTCCTGCCCAACACCCTGTCCCCTATCGTGGTGCAGTCGACATTGTTCATGGCGCAAGCGATCATCCTGGAAGCTGCCCTCTCCTTCCTCGGCCTCGGCCAGCAGCCGCCGGCGCCCTCCTGGGGACAGATGCTCAACGTCGCCAAGAACTTCATGGAGCAGGCGCCGTGGATGTCGGTGGCGCCAGGCCTCTGCATCTTCCTCGCCGTGCTCGGCTTCAACCTGCTCGGCGACGGCCTGCGCGACGCGCTCGACCCGAAAGAAAACTAGGCTTCAGGGATACGCCCATGTTCACCACCCGCCCCGAAATCCTCGGCACCTTCGGTGTCGTCACCTCGACGCACTGGCTCGCCACCGCCTCGGGCATGGCGATGCTGGAAAAGGGCGGCAACGCCTTCGACGCCTGCGCCGCCGCCGCCTTCGTGCTGCAGGTGGTGGAGCCGCATCTCGTCGGCCCGGCCGGCGACATGCCCGCCGTGTTCTATTCGGCCGAAACCGGGAAGGTCGAGACGCTCTGCGCGCAGGGGCCGGCCCCGCAGGCCGCCACCATCGCGGCCTATAAGGCGCTCGGCCTCGACCTGATCCCGGGCTCCGGCCTGCTCGCGACCGTCATCCCCGGCGCCTTCGGCGGCTGGATGACGCTGCTGCGCGACCATGGCCGGCTGAAGCTGCGCGACGTCCTCGAACCCGCGATCGGCTATTTCGAGAACGGCCATCCGATGCTGCCGCGCGTCTCGGATTCGATCCGCGAACTGACCGACCTCTTCACCAACGAGTGGTCGACTTCCGGCGCCGTCTATCTGCCCGGCGGCAATGTGCCGGAGGCGCGCAAGCTCTTCGCCAACAAGGCCGCGGCCGAGACCTACAAGCGCATCCTCGCCGAGGCCGAAGCCAAGGGCAGCGACCGGCAGGAGCAGATTCAGGGCGCCTATGACGCCTGGTACAAGGGCTTCGTCGCCGAGGCGATGGACCGCTTCTGCCGCACGCAGGAGGTGATGGATTCCTCCGGCCGCCGCAACAAGGGCCTGCTGACCGCGCAGGACATGGCGAATTACAAGCCGACCTATGAGACACCGACCTCCGTGACCTATCACGACTGGGAGGTCTTCAAGATCGGCCCGTGGGGCCAGGGTCCGGCCTTCCTGCAGACGCTGAAGATTCTGGAGGGCGTCGACCTCGCCGGGATGGGGCCCGCGAGCCCGGAATTCGTCCACCATGTCGTCGAGGCGATGAAGCTCGCCTTCGCCGATCGCGAAGCCTATTACGGCGACCCGGATTTCGTGAAGGTGCCGCTGGCGACGCTGCTCTCCGAGGATTACGCGGCCGGACGGCGCGGCCTGATCGGCGAGCGCGCCTCGCTGGAGCTGCGGCCGGGTGTCGTCTCGGGCTATGAGGCGCAGGTCGCGCATGCGATGAAGGCACTCGGCGCCATCGCCCAGCCCACGCAGGGCGGCGCCAGCGTCGGCGAGCCGACCATGGCCTCGATGGTCGCGGCCGGCCGCAAGGGCGACACCGTCCATATCGACGTCATCGACAAATGGGGCAACATGATCGCGGCGACGCCCTCGGGCGGCTGGCTGCAATCCTCTCCGGTCATCCCGGAGCTCGGCTTCCCGCTCAATTCCCGCGCCCAGATGTTCTGGCTGGAAGAGGGTTTGCCCTCCTCGCTCGCGCCGGGCAAGCGGCCACGTACGACGCTGACGCCCTCGATCGCCTTCGAGCACGGCAAGCCCCGCCTCGCCTTCGGCACGCCGGGCGGCGACCAGCAGGAGCAGTGGCAGCTCGGCCTGTTCCTGCGCCGCGTCCATCACGGCCTCAACCTGCAAGAGGCGATCGACCTGCCGCTGTTCCACACGCAGCACTTCCCCTCCTCCTTCTATCCGCGCTCGTCGCGGCCGGGGCACATGATGATCGAGGAGAGCATCGGCACTGCGGCCCTCTCCGAGCTTGAGCGGCGCGGGCATGCCGTCGAGAAGGCTCCGGCCTGGACTGTCGGGCGCCTGACTGCGGCAGAACGCGGCGATGACGGGCTCTTGCGCGCCGCCGCGACGCCGCGTCTGATGCAGGCTTATGCCGCGGGGCGCTGAGGAGTTGATCGCATGACCTGGTCCATCGTCGCCCGCGACGCCGCGACCGGCGCCTATGGCGTCGCCGTCTCGACCTGCGCCTTCGCCGTCGGCGCCCGCGTGCCCTATGGCGGCGGGCGTATCGGCGCGATCGCGACGCAGGCCTTCGTCAACCCACTCTACGGGATCGACGGCCTCAGGTTGCTGCAGGAGGGCCGCTCGGCCGTCGAGATCATCGCGACGCTGACGGCAGCCGATGAGGGCCGCGCCCATCGCCAGCTCCATGTCATCGACCGCGACGGCAAGACCGCCTCGCATACGGGCGCGGCCTGCATCGACTGGTGCGGCGCTGTCGACGGGCCGCAGGTCTCCGTCGCCGGCAACATGCTCGCCGGCCCGGAGGTCGTGCAGCAGACGCTGAAGGCCTATATCGCCGCGTCCGCGCTGGATTTCGACGAGCGCCTGCTAGTCGCGCTGGAGGCCGGCGAGAAGGCCGGCGGCGACAAGCGCGGCAAGCAATCCGTCGCGATCCGGATCTGGAACGGCGAGCCGGTGCCCAGCATCGACATCCGTGTCGACGATCATATCGACCCGCTCAGGGAGTTGCGCCGGCTCTGGCGTGTCGCGCATCAGCGCTCGGTGCCGTTCCAGCAGGCCTCGCCCTCGCGCGGACGTCCCGCCGGCGTCACCGACCGGGCCGAGCTAGACCGGCTCTGCACGGAATACGCCGCCGCCTGGAACGCCCGGCACCCGGAGAGCTGAACGGCCAACCGCATTCTCGCTACCTCCGACGCGTGATAGGCTGACGCTTCGTCATCACATCATGCCGACGAGAGGGGAATGCGATGGCCGATCCGAACACCGAAGCTCTCCAGAAGCGCATCGCCACCCTGGAGGCACAGGTCGCAGCCTTGCTTCAGGCGATCTCGGCGGATCGCGGCGGCAATGTCGTCATCAACGCGCCGGGCTCTCTGACGATCAATTGCGGGATGGGCATCGCGCTCACGGCCGGCACTGCGATGACGCTGACCTCAGGCGGCAATCTCGCTGTGAGCGCAGGCGCGAATGCCACGGTCGTGATCGGCAACCGGCTGCGCGTCAGCAGCGGTCATGAAGCCTCGTTCGAAACGCGCAGCTTCAACGTCAGCGCAGCGGTAGGCTGCGATATCGACAGCGGGCAGAATTTCGCCATCACGGCCGGCAAGGAGATGGCGATGAGCGTCGGAGCGGGCATGGCCGTCAGTGTCGGCAAGACGCTTGCGATCGAAAGCGCCGACGCCGCCTCGCTGAAAAGCGGCGATGCCAGACTGAGCATGAAGAAGGACGGCAGCGTCGAGCTTCAGGGGCGCGATATCACGCTCAAGGCATCCGGACGCCTCGAAGCCAAGGCGTCCGGCAATGTCACGATCAAGGGATCGAAGATCCTGCAGAACTAGCTCAGGTCAGGCGACCGCGGGCCGCGACCGGCAATTCCCCGATCAGCTTGTCGCCGCGCACGGTGATCAGGCGATCGACCATGTTGACGACGACGCAGACATGGTTCGGCACCACGCGCACGACCTCGCCGACGAGCGGGCGCTTGTTCGAGGCGGAGAGATCGAGAAAGCCATGCTCCTCGGCGAATTGCGCGATCCGCGCCGCCGGATACTCGAGAATATAGCCGTGACCGTCGAGATTGCCCTTGTCGCTGGTCAGCGTCTTCGAGCCTGAATCGAGGATGCCACGCTCCGGGCCGGCCCGGCTCACCACCGTCGCGTAGACGGTCAGCGCGCAATCCTCGAGCATCGCGACGCCGGCCGCGATCTGCATGCGATCGTTGAAGATCGAGGTGCCCGAGCGATGCTCGGTCGCGCCCTTGAGCTTGCCCATGTTCGGGATGTTGGGCGAGCCGCCGGTCGAGATGATGTCGGCCTTGAGGCCGGCATCGCGCAGGCCGGCATTGGCGGTGTCGAGGAAGACCTGCGTGCGCTCCCAGCCATCCTCCGGCGGGTACATCAGGAAGCCGGCGAAGCGCAGCCCCGGCGAGGCCGCGACCATCTTGGCGAGCTCGACCGCCTCACCTGGCGTCTCGACGCCGGCGCGCTTGCGGCCGGTATCGCATTCAATGACGACCTCAAGGTCGCGGCCGGCGATCTCGCCCGCGCGCGGCAGGCCGGAGATGGTGACCGGGTTGTCGGCGGCGACGATCATCCGGACGCGGCGCTGGAGCGCGCCGAGGCGGCCGAGCTTCTCCTCGCCGAGGATGTTGTAGCTGATCATGATGTCGTCGATGCCGCCATCCGCCATGACCTCGGCCTCGCCGAGCTTCTGGCAGGTGATGCCGCGCGCGCCTGCCTCGACCTGGAGCCGCGCCAGAACCGGCGATTTATGCGTCTTGATATGCGGGCGGTTGGCGACGCCTGCCGCATCGCAGGCGGCCTGGAGGCGCGCGATATTGGCATCGACCTTGTCGAGATCGATCACCACGGCGGGCGTGCCGTAGACGCGGGCGATCTCGGCGGCGAGCGGGGTCGCAGCCGGCTGGTCGACGGCCTTGGAAGTGGTCGCGGTCACGCTCATGGATGCACCTTGACGATGACTTCGATCTCGACGGTCATGCGGTTGGGCAGCGAGCCCATGCCGACGGCCGAGCGGGCATGGCGACCACGGTCGCCGAGCACGGCGACGAACAGGTCCGAGCAGCCGTTGATGACCTTGGGATGATCCGAGAAGTCCGGCGCGGCATTGACCATCCCGAGCAGCTTGACGACCTCGACCTTGTCGAGCGAGCCGACCGCCTTCTTCATCGCGGCGAGCAAGCCGAGGCCGGTCTGCTTGGCATGCTCATAGGCCTGTTCGACGCTGACGTCGGCGCCGACCTTGCCGGTTGGATAGGTGCCGTCTGCCCGCTTCGGACCCTGGCCCGAGAGATAGACCATGTCGCCGACCTGCTTGAAGCTGACATAGGTCGCGACCGGCGTCGGCACGTCCGGCAGGGTCAGCCCCAGTTCCTTCAGCTTGTCTTCGGCGCTCATGGCGTTTCTCTCCTCAATTCCCGCCGACGCTTGCTTCGCCGGCTTGTCCTGTCAGTCGTTCAGTTCGCGGCGCATATAGCGGGCCGCATCGTCATAGCTCGCAAGCTTGCGATCAAGCGCGGGGTCATGCACCCCACGAAAACCCTGCCGTCGCCAAAAGCCGGTCGAATCGTTGACCGCGACCAGCGCCAGGCTCGTATAGCCGGTTTCCGCGGCTTGACGGGCGATATCGGCGACGATCGCACCTGCCGCGCCAGTGCCACGCCCGGAGGGCAGCAGGGCAAGGTCGTGCAGATACCAGTTCGCGACACCTTGCGGGATTTCGCCGAGCAGGGAGTTCAGGGCGGGTATCGCGCCGGCCGGCCAGGGATGGCTGACGAGATAGCCTTGCAGCGCGCCGTCTCCCGCCGCCAGCACATGGCAGCCCTCTGGCGCCAGACGCAGACGCTCGGCGAAGATCGCCTCGTCCTCGGGATAGTCCGGATGCACCACGGCCGCGATCGCCATCACGGCCGGCAGGTCGGCCGGCGCCATGCGGCGCCAGCCCGTTTCGCGTGACATGGAGGCTTACGCCGCGACCTTAGGGAACTTGCTGGTCCGCTTCGGGTGCCACCACTTGCCCTTGAGCACGACGCCCTCGGAGACGATCTTGCGGTCGCCGGTCAGGACCTCGCCGACGACGTCCTCGTAGTTGAACTTGCCTTCCTTGACGGTGAGGATCGTCGCATCGCCGAGCGAGCCGACCTTGAGCGAGCCGTATTCCGGGCGCTTCAGCGCCATGGCGGCGTTCACGGTCGAAGCGGCGATGACATTGTTCAGGCTCATGCCCATGCAGAGGAACTTCGACATCGTCGTGACCTGGTCATAGGCCGGGCCATCGATGCAGAGCTTGTGCACGTCCGACGAGATCACGTCCGGCTCGAAGCCGTTGGCGAGCATGGCGCGCGTGGTCTTGAATGAGAACGAGCCCTTGCCGTGGCCGATATCGAAGATGACGCCGCGCTTGCGGGCGGCCAGCACCTCCGGCTTCACCGTGCCCTGCGCGGTCGCGGGCGCATTCGGGAAGGGGCGGAAGGCGTGGGTCAGCACGTCGCCGGGGCGAAGCATGCCAATGACTTCCTCATAGGACGGCGGCGGATGGTCGATATGGCACATCAGGGGCATGCCGACCTCGTTGGCGACCTGCAGCGCGATGTTGAGCGGCGCGGTGCCCTGCTCGCCCGAGGCATGGAGGCCGACGCGGACCTTGATGCCGACGATGAGGTCGCGGTTCTTGTCGGCGACCTCGGCGCAGTCGACCGGGTTCATCAGGCGCAGGTCGCCGCTCTCGCCGACCATGACGCGATGGTCGAAGCCGTAGATGCCGGCATGCGAGACATGGAGATAGGCGAGGATGCGCGCCTGGCTCTGCTCGATGACGTGCTTGCGGAAGCCCGGCCAGTTGCCGGGGCCGGCCGAGCCGGTATCGACCGAGGTCGTGACGCCGGAGACACGGCAGAACTCGTCGGCATCGATACCGAGCGAGGTGCCGCCCCAGTAGACATGGGTGTGCAGGTCGATCAGGCCGGGCGAGACGATATAGCCGGAAACGTCGCGGACCTCCTTGGCGCCCTTCAGGTCCTTGCCGAAACCGGAGACCTTGCCGTCCGTGAAGGCGACATCGAGGATGCCGTCATGCTTCTGGGAGGGGTCGATAACGCGGCCGCCCTTCAGGATGAGATCGTGGGTCACTTTTTTGTCCTTTGGAGGCTGATCAAACCGGGGAGACGGCGCCCTTGCGCTCGACGATCAGGCCGTAGGCCTGGGGCTCGCGATGCCTGGCGAAATTGAAGGTGGAGGCCTTATAGCTCTTTCCGAGGTCCATGTCGCAACGGGCGACGACGAGTTCGTCACCCTCGGTCACGGCCTGTGCCACCACCTCGCCGGTCGGCGCGATGATGCAGGAGCCGCCGATCTGGTCGACACCGGCCTCCAGACCCGCCTTGGCGACGCCGACGACCCAGGTGGCGTTCTGATAGGCACCGGCCTGCATCACGAGCTGGTTGTGGAAATTGCCGAGCCGGTCATGGTCCGGGGCCGGCGGGTTGTGCTTGGGCGTGTTGTAGCCGAGCACGATCAACTCGACGTCCTGCAGGCCCATCGAGCGATAACTCTCGGGCCAGCGGCGGTCGTTGCAGATCATCATGCCGATATTGGCGTCCATCGTCCGCCAGACCGGCCAGCCGAGCTCGCCGGTCTCGAAATAGCGCTTCTCGAGATTCTGGAAGGGCGCGGCCGGGCGATGCTCGGGATGGCCCGGCAGGTGGATCTTGCGGTACTTGCCGACGATCGAGCCCGACTTGTCGACGAGGATCGCCGTGTTGAAGCGGCGCTTGCGCCCCTGCTCGAAGGCGAGCTCGCAGAAGCCCAGATGGAAGCCAACGCCGAGGCGCCTGCTCTCCTCGAAGAGCGGCGCGGTCTCGTTCGAGGGCATCGCCGCCTCAAAGTAACTGTCGATCTCGGCCTCGTCGTCGATCCACCAATGCGGGAAGAAGGCGGTGAGCGCGGCCTCCGGATAGACGACGAGATCGGCGCCATGACTCTTGGCCTGCCGCATCAATTCGACCATGCGGGCGACGGCCGAGGCCCGGCTCTCATCGCGCTGGATAGGGCCGAGCTGGGCGGCGGCAACGGTCAGGATGCGGGTCACGTCATAGGCTCCGGATGAGGATCACCCTGCGGGGAAGGCTTTCAAGCACTGAGCCGGCGCGTCAAGCGCCGGCAATGCGGGGCGTGGGTTGTCCCAGTTGCGGGGCGAGCCCTCAGAGCGTCTTGGCGAGCCTCGGGTCGAGCGAGTCGCGCAGGCCGTCGCCGAGCAGGTTGACCGCGAGCACGGTGATCGAGAGGAAGACCGCCGGGAACAGGATGATGTGCGGCCGGACCTGCCAGAGCGCCCTGCCCTCGGCCATAATGTTGCCCCAGGAGGGCGTCGCCGGCGGCACGCCCGCGCCGATGAAGGACAGGATCGCCTCGACGATCATGGCGCTGGCGCAGATATAGGTCGCCTGCACGCTCATCGGCGCGAAGGTGTTGGGCAGGATATGCCTGACGATGATGCGCGGCACGCGCGCGCCGTTGGCCACTGCCGCCTCGACATAGGGCTGCTCGCGCAGGGACAGAACGACGCCGCGCACGAGGCGGGCCACGCGCGGGATCTCGGCGATGGTGATGGCGATGATGACGTTCTGGATCGAGCCGCGCGTCAGCGCCATCAGGGCGATGGCGAGCAGGATCGGCGGGATCGACATCATGCCGTCGATGATGCGCATGATGATGCCGTCGGCCCAGCGCACGAAACCGGCAAAGAGGCCGATGGTGAGCCCGATGATCGAGGACAGGACAGCGACGCTGAAGCCGACGAGCAGCGAGACGCGGGCGCCGTAGACCACGCGCGAATAGACATCGCGGCCCAGCATGTCGGTGCCGAACCAGTAGAGCTCGGATGGGACGCGGGTGCGGCGGGCCGGCGAGATCGCGGTCGGGTCGGTGGTCCAGAGCAATGGCGCGAAAATGCCGATCAGCGCCATCAGAACGAGGAGTCCGCCACCGATCGCGACGGACGGATGCCGGCGCAGATAGCGACGGAAGCGAGCGGCGCGGCTCAGTTCAGCCTTCACCGGTTCAGCGGCTGGTGCCACGGGGGTCGCAAGGGTCGATGGAGCGGTCAATAGCGGATCCTCGGGTCGACGAGGGTATAGGTCAGGTCGATCAGCAAGTTCACCAGCACGTAGACCAGGCTGAACATCAGCACGACACCCTGGATGACGGGGTAATCGCGGCGCAGGATGGCATCGACGGTGAGCCGGCCGAGGCCGGGAATGGCGAAGACGCTCTCGGTGACGACGGCGCCGCCGATCAGGAGCGCGATGCCGATGCCGATGATGGTGACGATCGGCACGGCGGCGTTCTTCAGCGAGTGCAGGAAGAGCACATCCTTCTGCGCCACGCCCTTGGCCTGGGCGGTGCGGACATAGTCCTGCTGCAGCACTTCAAGCATGGTCGCGCGGGTGATGCGGGCGATCAGCGCGATATAGACGAGGCCGAGCGTGACGGCAGGCAGGATGAGGTTCCTGAGCCAGGGCCAGAAGCCCTGCGAGAACGGCGTGTAGCCCTGCACCGGCAGCCAATCGAGCTTGAGCGCGAAGAAATAGGCGAGCAGGTAGCCGACGACGAAGACCGGCACCGAGAAGCCCAGCACGGCGAAGCCCATCGCCGCCTTGTCGACCCAGCTGCCCGCCTTCCAGGCCGCGACCACGCCCATCGGCACGGCGACCACGACGGCGAAGATCAGAGTCAGCACCATCAGCGAGAGCGTGGGCTCGATGCGCTGCGCGATGAGCTGCGTCACCGGCAGGTTGGTGAAGATCGAGGTGCCGAGATCGCCCTGGATCACGCGGAAGGACCATTCGGCGAAGCGCACGAGATAGGGCCGGTCCAGGCCCAGGCTGGCGCGGATGCGCTCGACATCGGCGGGCGACGCCTGGTCACCGGCGATGATGGCGGCGGGATCGCCCGGCGCGACATAGAGCAACGAAAAGACGAACAGCGCCACGAAGGCCATCACGGGGATGGTCGTGACGATGCGCCTGACGACGAAAGCGAGCATGGGGCCGTCGGACCTCGTTCACAGCGTATACGGGGGCCGCGGCCGGGATTTCTTCCGGGCCGCGGCGAAGCGAGTCAATGGAGCCGGCGACGGCTCCGGGCAGGCGGAGCGACGGCCCCGGCCCGCGCGAGCTGTCAGGCTTTCTTGACGTCCCAGAAGAACGGCAGCGGCCCGCTGACCACGCCGGTGACATTCTTCCGCCAGGCCTGGTAGCTGAGGTAGAAGCCGGTCGGCGCGAAGACGACGTTCTCGACGGCGGCCTTGTTGAGGCGCCCCATCACGGCCTTCTCCTCGGCCAGGTCCTTGGCCTTGAACCAGTTCGTCACCTCGGTCTCGACCGCGGGAACGTTCGGCCAGCCGAACCAGGCCTTGTCGCCATTCGCGCGGATCGCCGTATAGGAAGCGGGGTTCACGCAGTCGGCGCCGGCATGCCAGGTGTGGAACATGCTCCAACCACCCTGGTCCGGCGGTGTCTTCTGGGCGCGGCGGGCACCGACCGTGCCCCAGTCCGTCGCGACGAAATCGACCTTCATGCCGATGCTCTTGAGCAGTTCGGCCGTGACGTCGCCCATCGACTTGGTGGCGGCCATGTCCTGGGCCACCACGCAGATGACGGGCTCGCCCTTGTAGCCGGACTCGGCCAGGAGCTTCTTGGCTTCGGCGACGTTGCGCTTCTTCAGGATATCGCCGCCCTCCTCGGTATAGAGCGGCGTGCCGGGCGTGAAGAATCCGGGCAGCGACTTCCAGAGCTTGTCGTCGTCGCCGACGACGGCGCGCATGTAGTCCTCCTGGTTCAGCGCCGTCAGCACGGCCTGGCGCACCTTCAGGTTGTTGAAGGGCGGAAACAGGTGATTCATGCGGAAGGCGCCGATATTGCCGAGCGGATCGCCGATATCGACATTGATGTCCTTGTGGCCCTTCAGCACCGGCACAAGGTCGGCGAGCGGGGTCTCCCACCAATCGACTTCGCCGTTCTGGAGCGCGGCGGCGGCCGTCGCCGGATCGGGCATGATCACCCATTCGATGCGATCGACGAAGATGTTCTTGCCGCCGGAGAGCCAGTCGGCCTTCTCGGAGCGGGGCTTGTAGTCCGCGAACTTCTCGAACACGGCCTTGGCGCCCGGCACCCAGTCGCTCCGCAGGAACTTCATCGGGCCGGAGCCGACATATTCGGTGATCTGCGTGAACGGATCGGTCTTGGCGATCCGCTCCGGCATGATGAAGGTGCAGGGCGAATTGTTCTTCGCCAGCGCCAGGAGCATCTTTGGATACGGCTCCTTGAGCACCCATTTCCAGGTCAGGTCATCGACCGGCTCGAGCGACACCTGGATCG
The DNA here is from genome assembly GCF_024655635.1 of Allobosea sp. 47.2.35. Classification (GTDB taxonomy): domain Bacteria; phylum Pseudomonadota; class Alphaproteobacteria; order Rhizobiales; family Beijerinckiaceae; genus Allobosea. Next base: position 127,738 of record NZ_JANLGI010000017.1, read on the forward strand.
CGCGGATCATCAGGCCCATCGGATCGCGGGCCGACCAGCGCACGAGGCTGGCGACCACATCCTTGGAGGTGACCGGCGTGCCGTCGTGGAACTTGAGGCCTGAGCGCAGCTTGAAGGTCCAGGTCAGGCCGTCCGAGGACATCTCCTCGGTCTCCACCATCTGACGTTGCGGCTGGAATTTCGAATCGACGCCGTAGAGCGTGTCCCAGACCAGAGCCGCGGCGTTGCGGACGACGTATTGCGTCCCCCAGATCGGATCGAAATTGGCGAGATTGGCCTGCGGTACGAAACGTAGTGTCTTGCTGGAACTTTGCGCCAGGGCCGGCATCGCCAGCCCACCGGTCGCAGCGGCCATGCCGGCGCCCGTCGCGGATTTCAGAAACGTCCTGCGATCCATCATGCTCTCCCCTGAAGCGGCGCCTCTGAACGGGCTGCCTTGCCGCAAGTTTGGGCAGAAAATATCCGCCTGACAACACGCAGCAGCACCCGACCGAGGCCGGATCTTCGCCTGCACAGTTCGTGCCAGACGGAACTTTCGGGGGAGAACCCAGTGTTTCGGCGTCCGGACGGGCTTTTTTAGCCCGTTCCGGGAAAAGCGAAAAATATTCGAGCTTAAATCAGTTCGACCGGCTCATCGACACGAGCGAAGGGCCGGGCCTGCTCGAAGGCCGCCGCCGCCCGCAGCACGAGTGCATCCTTGCCAAAGGCGCCGACGATCTGGAGGCCGGCGGGCAGGCCTGTCCTGGTCAGACCGCAAGGCACCGAGACCGCCGGCTGCTCGGTGATGTTGAAGGGGTAAGTAAAGGGCGTCCAGCGCGTCCAGTCCTCGCCATAGGCGCCATGCTCGGGCGTATCGCGCCCAACCGCAAAGGCCGGGAGTGGCAGGGTCGGCGTGAGCAGCAGATCGTATTGCTGGTGGAACTGCGCCATCTTGTAGGCCAGCGCGTTGCGCTGGTTCAGGAGCGCATCGACATAGGCCGAAGCCGGGATGCGCTCGCCCTGCTCCGCCACCGCGACGAGGCCGGGATCCATCTGCTTGCGGCCGGCGCCATCGATGCTCTTCAGCGCCAGCGCCGCACCGGACGACCAGAGCGTCATCAGGATATCGATCGGATCGTCGAAGCCGGGATCGACTTCCTCCACCGTCGCGCCAAGCTCGGTGAAGGCCTGCGCGGCCGCGGCCGTCAGGGCGGCGATCTCGGGATCGACGGTCACATTCTGGCCGAGGCGCGGCGACCAGGCGACGCGCAGGCCCCTCATGCTGCCCTTGAGCCCGTCGACGTAATCCGGTGGGCGATCCAGCAGCGCGGTCATGTCGCGTGCGTCGGGCTGGCCGATCGCCTTCATGGCGAGCGCCGTATCCATGACGGTGCGGGTCAACGGCCCGAGATGGGCGAGGAAACCCATGACCGAGATCGGCCAGGCGGGGACGCGGCCATAGCTCGGCTTCAGGCCGACGACGCCGGTGAAGGCGGCGGGAATGCGCACGGAACCGGCTCCATCGGTGCCGATATGGATGCAACCGAGATTGAGCGCGGCGCAGACCGCCGCGCCCGAGGAGGAGCCGCCCGGCCCCGTGCCGGTGTTCCAGGGATTGCGGGTGATGCCGGTCGCGGGCGAATCGCCGACGCCCTTCCAGCCATATTCCGGCATGGTGGTCTTGCCGAGAAAGACCGTTCCGGCCTCGCGCAGCCGCGCCGTGACCGGGGAATCTTCGGGAAACGGCGCGTCCGAGGCGATGGCGGAGCCGCGCTGCATCGACCAGCCGGCGACGCCGAGATTGTCCTTGATGGTGACCGGCACGCCGTCGAGCGGGCCGATCGCCTCGCCCTTCAGCCAGCGTGCCTGCGAGGCTTCGGCCATGGCAAGCGTGATCGCTTCATCGCGGACGGCGAAGGCGTTGACCTCGGGCTCGAAGCGCTCGATGCGGGCGAGCGCATCCTTCGCGACCTCGACGGGGGAGAGCTGCTTGCTGGCGTAGAGCGGGCCGAGCTCGGCGGCGGACAGCGTGGCGATCGTCGTCATGCGGGGACCTCTCAGGCGTTGGCGACGCGCCAGGCGGTGGTGAGCAGGATATTGGCACCGGCGACCATATCGTCATCGGTGCTGAACTCGGCCGGGTTGTGCGAAAGCCCGCCGATCGAGGGGATAAAGACCATCGCCGTCGGGCAGAGCCGCGCCATCATCTGGGCGTCGTGGCCGGCGCCCGAAATCATCCGCCGGACGGCCAAGCCGAATTCGCCAGCGCTGCGCTCGACCTCGGCGATCAGCTCCTCGGCGAAGGGCGTCGCCGGGAAGCGCGCGAGATCGCGGAAGGAAATCTCGATGCCGTCGCGCGCAGCGAGCTCGGCACAGAAGGCGCGGACCGCAGCCTCGGCCTGGGCCAGCGGCTGATCGAGCGGATTGCGCAGGTCGAGCGTCATCACCACGGTCTCGGGCACGACATTGACGTTGCCGGGCTGGACGCGGATGACGCCGCTATTGGCGAGCTGGTTCGGGATGGTCTTGGTCAGCTCGTTGGCGAAGATGTTGATGCGCGCCGCTGCGAGGCCGGGGTCCTTGCGATAGGCCATCGGGGTCGTACCGGCATGGCTCGGGCGGCCCTTCAGGGTGAGTTCCAGCCAACAGATCGCCTGGATGCCGGTCACGGCGCCAAGCCCGCCGCCCTCGTTCTCGAGGACCGGCCCCTGCTCGATATGCATCTCGATATAGGCATGGGCCGGCAGGAAGCCCGGCTTCTCGGCGCCCTCGTAGCCGATGCGCTTCAGCTCGGCGCCGAGACCCACGCCCTCGGAATCGACCTCCCGGTGCGCCGCCTCGACGCTCATGCCGCCGGCCCAGACATAGGAGCCGAGCATATCGGGATGGAAGCGTGCGCCCTCCTCGTTGGTGAAGGCGATCACCGCCATGTCGCGCTTCGGCGTCAGCCCGGCATCGCGCAAGGCCGCGAGAACCTCGACGCCCGCGACGACGCCGAGTGCGCCGTCGAAGCGCCCGCCGGTGCCGACCGTGTCGATATGCGAGCCCATGATGACGGCGGGGCCGTCTTCCTGACCCTTGAGGATGCCGACGATGTTGCCGATCGCATCGACGCGGGTATCGAGGCCGAGCGCCTTCATCTGGCCGACCAGCCAGTCGCGACCCTGCTTGTCCTCATCGGTCAGGGCGAGGCGGCGGCAGCCGCCTTCCGGCGTCGCACCGATCTTCGAGAGTTCTGCCAGGCGCGAGGTCAATCTCGCTCCATCGATCCTCAGATTGGTGCTCATCGCCTCAGGCCCTCCGTAGTCGGCAAGGCAAGATGCAGACCGCGATGGCGCTTGTCGACCCGCGTGCAGCGCATCGGCTCCGGGCGGTGAACAGCGTGGCGCCGGCTATTTCGCCTTTGCAATCGGCGGTAGAAGCGGCGCCCATGTCTGCAATCGCCGCATCCCGTTCCGATCACCCCTGGCTCACCGAGGCGCGCGCCATGCTCGTCCTGTGCTGGCCGATGGTGCTGACCAATGTCGCGCAGACCGCGATGACGGCGACCGACGTCATCATGATGGGCCAGCTCGGCCCGGACGCGCTGGCGGCCGGCGCGCTCGGCACCAATCTCTATAACGCCGCCCTGATCTTCGGCATCGGCGCGATGGGGGCGGTCGCGCCGATGCTGGCGATCGAGCTCGGCCGCAACAAGCATGCCGCGCGCGACCTGCGCCGCACGGTGCGGCAGGGCTTCTGGGCGGCGGCCACCATGGTCGGGCCGATGTGGCTCTTCCTCTGGCAGGCGGAATTCATCCTGACCGCGATGGGCCAGGACCCGGCCCTCTCGAAGGCGGCGGCATCCTACATCCATACGCTGCAATGGGGCTTGTTGCCCTTCTTCCTCTATCTGTGCCTGCGCGGCTTCGTCGCTGCGCTGCAGAGGCCGCGCTGGGCCTTCATCGTCGTGCTCTTCGCGGTGGCGTTCAACGCTTTCGCCAACTGGTGCCTGATGTTCGGGCGCCTCGGCTTTCCCGCACTCGGCCTGCCGGGTTCGGGGCTGGCGACGGCGATATCCTCGACCCTGATGTTCCTTGGCCTGGCGCTCGTGGTCTCGCTCGACCGACGCTTCCGGCGCTATCAGGTCTTCGGCCGCTTCTGGGTGCCGGACTGGCCGCGCTACCGCGCCTTCTGGCGCATGGGCCTGCCGATCTCGCTGACGCTCTCGTTCGAGTCGCTGATCTTCTACGGCGCCGCCTTCATGATGGGGCTGATCGGCTCGACCGCGCTCGCGGCCCATGCCATCGCGATCCAGATCGCCTCGCTGGCCTTCATGGTGCCGCTCGGCATCGGCCAGGCCGGGACCGTGCGGGTCGGGCGCGCCTTCGGCTCCGGCGACAAGGAGGGCATCCGGCGCGCCGGGATGATGGCGCTGATCCTGGCGCTCAGCTTCATGTGCTTCACCGCGCTGCTGATGGCGATCGTGCCGCACTGGCTGATCGCACCCTTCCTCGACCGCTCGAAGCCCGGTGCGGAAGCGGTCGCCCAGATCGCCACGGTCTTCCTGTTCTATGCCGCCGTCTTCCAGATCGCCGATGGCGCGCAGGTCATCGGCTCGTCGATCCTGCGCGGTCTCGGCGACACGCGCCTGCCGATGATCCTCGCCGGCATCGGCTACTGGGGCATCGGGCTGCCGCTCTCGGCCGTGCTGGGCTTCATGACGCCGCTGGCCGGCAGCGGCATCTGGATCGGGCTGGTGACCGGGCTTTCGGTCGTGGCCGTGATGATGCTCTGGCGCTGGTGGGACCGCGAGAGGCTGGGACTGCTGAAGAACCTGCGCGTCAGGTTCTGATCAGAACTCTTCCCATCCTGAATCGCTGGCCCGGCCGCCGCCGCCATTGGCGACCTTGCGCGGGGCAGGCGCGCGCGACTGGACGAAGGCGGCTTCGGGCAGCTGGCGCAGACGCGCCGGTTCGTCGGATGCCATGGTTGCCTGGCTTACCGTCGCGCGCATCGGCGCTTTCACCACACGCGGTGCCGTCGCGGCCGGCTGGGCGTAACCCGCCGCCTCGCGGCCGGTCTTGAACGCCGCGACCAGCGCGTTGAGCTGCTCGATCCGGCCCGACAGCGAGCCGGCCGAGGCC